>NZ_JBCEBT010000012.1:0-70298 GCF_049472435.1 Sphingomonas sp. 4RDLI-65
GGGGTGGGSCATAGCCGCAACCGCGACGCTTGCGGCTATGCCCCCCGGATCCCTCCCCCGAAGAGGAGGGGTTCCCGCTCCCGTTACGCCTCGTCCTTGCCCTCATACGCCTCGACGACGCGCCCGACGATCGGATGCCTGACCACGTCGCCGACGGTGAAGCGGCACATCGAGATGCTCTCGAGCCCCTCCAGTCGCCGCACCGCATCCCCCAGCCCAGACGCGGCCACGCCCCCAGGGATATCCACCTGCTTGGGATCGCCGCAGATCACCATGCGGCTGTTCTGGCCGAAGCGCGTCAGGAACATCTTCATCTGCGCGGGCGTGGTGTTTTGCGCCTCGTCGAGGATCACGAACGCATCCGCCAGCGTCCGGCCGCGCATGAAGGCGATCGGCGCGACCTCGATCTCGCCGCTGGCGATCCGCCGCTCGACCTGCTCGGCGGGGAGACAGTCGTACAGCGCATCGTACAGCGGACGCAGATACGGATCGACCTTCTCCTTCATGTCGCCGGGCAGGAAGCCCAGCCGCTCGCCCGCCTCGACCGCGGGCCGCGACAGGATCAGCCGCTGGACGCTGCCGGTGATGAGCTGCTGCACCGCCTGCGCGACCGCGACGTAGGTCTTGCCCGTGCCTGCCGGCCCGAGCGCGAAGATCATGTCGTTGTTGGCCAGCTCGCGCATGTAGTGCGCCTGTGCCGGCGTGCGCGGCACGATCGTCTTCTTCCGCGTCCGGATCATGATCGGCGGGGCGGCACCACCGCCTGCATCGGCGCGGATGATGCCGGCCAACACCGGCTCGTCCGCCATCGCGATCGACGCATCGACGAGGCCGGTATCGACATCCTCGCCGCGCTGGATCCGCGCATAGAGATCGTGGAGCACGTCGCGCGCCTTGGCGACCTGTTCGGCGGTGCCCTCCAGGCCGATCTTGTTCCCTCGCGCGGTGATGTAGACGCCGAGGCGGTTTTCGAGCGCCACCAAATTCTGATCGTACTGGCCGAAGAGCCGGACGAGGAGCTGGGGCTTGTCGAACAGCAGCTCGACACGGGCGCGGTCACCGGACTGGGCGGGAACGGGTTTACGGCTCATACGGTCCTTTCAGGGTGTCAAAGGTTACGCCTGGAAGCGTCGAACCGTAACCTTTGAAAGGAAGATGAGGAGCGGGGCGGCGACCTTCAACCAGCGCCGCGACGGCGGGGTGGAAGAGCATCGGATCGCACGGGCGCATCTGCATCGCAGACGAGTGTGACAGGTGGTCGGGGTGTAGGACAGAGGAATCTTTTGTGGAGCGCGGGAACGTCGGGTGTCATTGCCCGGGGGCTTAAGCAAGCCGCACGCAAATGAGCGGAATGTCGAGTATGGCACGGTAATCGCAGCGAAAACTCGTACCACCCCGGCGAAGGCCGGGGCCCAATTGGAAAGGTCGATGTAACGAGGGATCGTCCGCCGTTATTTCCGTCCCCCAATTGGGCCCCGGCCTTCGCCGGGGTGGTGTCAATTGGACGGTATCAGGCAGCCTCGCGCACCCGCTCGATCCCGGTCAGGGAATTGGGTCCAGCAGCCGCGAGCGTCACCTTGACAAGATCGCCGATCGCATGGTCACCAATCAGGTGGACCGATTGCAGCCACGGCGACTTGCCGATCAGCTGGCCGGGGAGCTTGCCGGTCCGTTCGAGCAGGACGGTACATGTCCGCCCGACGGTAGCGGCATTGAACGCGTGCTGGTCGCGGTTGAGCGCGGCCTGGAGGCGCTGGAGGCGTTCGTCCATCACCGATTCCGGGACCTGCTCGACGATCGATGCCGCAGGCGTGCCGGGGCGGGGGCTGTATTTGAAGCTGTACGCCTGCGCATAGCCGACGGCGTCGACGAGGCTCAGCGTGTCCTCGAACTCGGCGTCGGTCTCGCCGGGAAAGCCGACGATGAAGTCGCCCGACAGCGCGATGTCGGGGCGGACTGCGCGGACGCGGTCGAGCAGGCGGAGATAGGAGTCACGGGTGTGGCTCCGGTTCATCGCCTTCAGTACACGGTCGCTGCCGGCCTGCACGGGGAGGTGGAGGAAGGGCATCAGGCTCTCGATGTCGCGGTGCGCGTCGATCAGGCCCTGCGTCATGTCGTTGGGGTGGCTGGTGGTGTAGCGGATCCGCGCAAGGCCGGGGATGCGGTCGAGGTCGCGGATCAGGTCGTGCAGCCCGCGCTCATTCTCCGACCACGCGTTGACGTTCTGGCCGAGCAACGTGATCTCGCGCGCGCCGGCATCGACCAGCGCCTTCGCCTCATCGACGATCGCTGCGAACGGGCGGCTGATCTCCGCGCCGCGCGTGTAGGGGACGACGCAATAGGTGCAGAATTTATCACACCCTTCCTGCACGGTGAGGAACGCCGAGGGCGCGACCTTCCGCCGCGCCGGCAGCGCGCCGAATTTCGACAGCAGCGGCATGTCGGTGTCGAGTGACGGCGTCCCCGCGGCGGCCTTCGCGACGAGGTCTGGCAAATTATGATAGGCCTGCGGGCCGACGACGATGTCGACCTTGGCGCGGGTGAAGATCTCCTCGCCCTCGGCCTGCGCGACGCAGCCGGCGACCGCGATCATCGGCGTCTTGCCCGACTTGCGACGCTGGTCCTTCCGCAGCCGACCGATGTCCGAATAGACCTTTTCGGTGGCGCGTTCGCGGATGTGACACGTGTTGAGGACGACGACATCAGCGTCGACCGCGTCGGCCTGGGTGAGGCCCTGCGCGGCCATCAGCTCGGCCATGCGCTCGCCGTCATAGACGTTCATCTGGCAGCCGAACGACTTTACGTGGAAGGTTTTGGGAGGGGACATGCCGGGGGCCCTACCAAATTTGCGGGGCCGGGGGGAGGGGGCTCTCGAACCCCTCTCCCGTACGGGGAGAGGGAGGGGCCCGCCCGCGCTTGCGGGTGGGAGGGTGAGGGCACGCCCGCCAAGACACGTGCCCTCACCCTCCCGTCGCCAAGCGGCTCCTCCTTCCCTCTCCCCCGAGGGGAGAGGGGTTAAGTGATCACTTCTTCGCAGCCGCCGGCACGACCGCCATCGTCCAGTCCTTCTCCGGCCGCAGATACTTCGCCGCGGTCGCCTGCAACTCGACCGGCGTGGTGGCCACCAAGTCCGAAGCGATCCGCTGCGTCGCCGCGATCCGGCGCGGATCGAACGTTGCCCCGCCAAGCTGCTGCAACCAGAACTGGTTCCCGGTCGAGGCGCGCAGGATATACTGCCCCATCGGCTTCTTGATCCGGTCGAGCTCGTCCGCCGCGATCGGCGTGGACACCAGCTCCGCCGCAATCTGCCGCGCGATTTGGAAGAAGAACGCCACCTTGTCCGGCGCCACCTGACCGATCGCGACCATCCGGCCGCCCGTCGCCATCCCCACCGGCCACTGGCTCGACACGTTGGGGCTGTAGCTCGCGCCCGCCGCCTGCCGCAGTCGCTCGAACAGCCGATCGCTGAACACCTGCGCCAGCACGTCGAGACGCCGCGCCTCGACGATATTGTCGATCCCGCCACCGGTCGGCCAGGCGATCACCGCCGCCGCCTGGTTCTCGGGCCCGGTATGCGCACGCATCACCGGGGTCGTGTTGTGCGCGGGGAAGCCGACCGGCGCACCGACCGTCGACACCGCCGTCCGCGGCTTCATCGCCCCGAACGACTTGGCGACCGCGGCGATCGCCTCTTCTGTCTTCACGTCGCCGAAGATCGAGACCTCGATCGGCCCGGTCTTCAGGATCGGTTCCCAGAACGCCCGGAAGTCCTTCGCATTCAGCGCCTCGACCGTATCCTTCGACGGCGTCCCCCAGCGCGGATCGCCCGCGCGGAGCAGCCCTTCGAGATCACGCGACAACACGCCGTCGGGCGACGAATCATACCCTGCGAACCCGGCGAGTGCCGCCACCCGAGCGCGCGCGATCGGAGCGGGATCCCAAGCCGGGAACGCCAGCTTCGATGCCATCAGCCGCAACTGGTCCGAATAATCCGCCGGCGACGTGATCGCGCCGAGCGTGAACGCATCGTCGTCGATCCCGAAATCGAGCCCGATCCGGCGCCCGGCGGTCAACTGATCGAGATCGCCCTGGTCGAGCTTGCCGATACCCCCTGCGACCAGCGCGAGATCACCCGCCCACGCCGGGGTCGGCCGGTTCGACGGGATCGCGGTATAGCCGCCGCCGAACCGCACGCGCACATACACGCGCCCCGTTTCGCCGGCGTTCGGGAACAGCAGCACGCGCGTGCCGTTGACGAAGTTCACCTGCTCCATGTCGAACGCGGCGATCTTCTCGCGGCTGGCGACCTTGCCCGGCGTGCCGAGCGACGGCAGCTTCGAGAAGTCGACCGCAGCCTGCGCGCGACGCTTGCCCGCCAGCCCCGAAACGTCCGCCTTGAGCGCCGTCGCCAGCTTGTTCGCAGCCCCCGCATCGGGCGTCTGCGTATTCACCAAGGCGCGCGTTGCGGTGCCTTCGAAGATCGCCTTGCTCGACGCGAGCAGCGTGGCGGGCGTGAACATGCCTTTCGCCTTGGCGTCCTGCAAAATCTTGTACGAGGTCTCAGGCCCCGCCACCGTCTCACGGATGTCGAGCGCGCCGACCATGTCGTCCGCCTGCTTGGCGCCCGCCTCGACACGCGCAGTCTCGACGCTGGTCCGCATGATGGTGTCGAAATCGGCGTATTCGCGGTCGACCTCGGCCTGGCTCGGCGCGTTGGTCTGCGCGTCGGCGATCACCGCGCGGACGTCTTTCAACGCCGCCTCCCAGTCGGTCCCGATCGGTACGATGTTGACGCTGGTGAGGTTGGCCGAACGCGAGACGTCGTCGATCGATACGCCGGCTTGCAGGTAACTGCCGCCCGCCCGCGCGCGCGTTTCCAGACGCCGGCTGATCAGGCGGGTGGCGAGCACATCGACCAGCCGCTTCTGGTTCATAATCGCGGTGTCGTCCTTATACTCCCAAGGCCGCACCACGCCGAGCGTCACCACCGCCGGTATCGCCGGCTCGGCGATCGTCGCGGAGACCGGCGCCTTCGGGTCGGGCTTGCCGAAATCGGGCGCAGGCGTGACCGGGTCGGTGCGTTTCCAGTCGGCGAAGTTCTTGACGATCAGCCGCCCGAACAGTGCCGGATCCATGTCGCCCGAAATGATGACGACGGTGTTCTCGGGCCGATACCAGCGGTCGTGGAACGCCTTCACCGTGGCGCCGGTCGCCGCCTCCAGCGTCTTGATATTACCGATCGGCGAGCGATCCGCGAGCGGCTGCCCGGCAAAGAAGGTCGAGCGGATCGCATCGCCGAAGCGCACCTGCGGCCCCGGCTGCTCGCGCTGTTCGGCGAGCACGATAGGACGTTCGGCGGCGACCGATGCGTCGGTGATCGTCGGCTTCTCCATCATGCCCGACATGATCTTCAAACTCTCGTCGAGCCCTGCCTCGGTCGCCGACGGAAGGTCGAGCTTGAACGTGGTCGAGGTCGGCGTGGTCTGCGCGTTGGTGTCCGAGCCGAAGGTCGCGCCGAACCGCTGCCAGACGCGCTTGGCCTCACCGTCCGGCACATATTCGGAGCCGCGGAACGAGAGATGCTCGATGAAATGCGCGAATCCGCGTTCGCTGTCGGTCTCGTTCAGCGAGCCTGCGTCGATCCGCACGCGCACCGACACCTGGCCAGGCGGCACGCCGTTCTTGCGCACCGCAAAGCGCATGCCGTTGGGCAGCGTGCCGAACTTCCACTCGGGGTCCCGCGTAAGATCGCTGCCCTTATACAGCCATGCGGTCGTATCGATCCCGGTCAGCTCGGGAAGCGTCGGTGCTTCTTTTGCAGGCGTCGAGGCGACCGGTTGCGTCGCCATCTGGCCGCTCGCCGGGATAGCGAGGCCGAGGATGACGGGGAGCAGGACGGGAGCGCGATACAGGCGCGATAAGGATACCATGGCGCATCTGTAGCGTCCCCGCGCGCGCTTCGCCAGCGTCGCACCATAGAGGGCCAGCGTCGCACCACAGAGGGTGGTCGCGGCTGCCATCATTTCGTCCAACACCCGCGGTATGTCGTGGAGGAACAAGGGGATCGGCGCGGGCGACGCGCAGGGATGCAGGGTAGCAATGACGGTCGAAGCCGAACTGGGGCACGAACTGGGCCACGAATTGGGGCAGTCTTCAATGTGGCGGGATTTGGGCGAGCCGGCGGTACGGCGCAGCGCCCGCGTGCCCGATCTGAACGTCATCTCCGGCGCACCCCGGCCCGGCGCGCCGATGGTCGCCGACACCAACCGCCCGCTGATCATCCGCGTCGGCAAGCATTTGCGCGGCGTATTCGACCGGATGATCGCGTCGTCCTCGCTGGTGTCGAACGATCCGGTGCTCGACGTCCGCGATTTCGCCTGGACCGCGGGCCTGCGCGATAACTGGGCCGCGATCCGCGACGAGGCGGTCCACGTCGCGCTCCAGGGCGAGGCATCGCCCAGCCTCGCGACGATCTCGCCCGATCACCGCTCGATCGCCGAGATCGACAAATGGCGCTCGTTCTTCCTCTACGGCTACGGCTATCCGATCGAGGAGAGCCTCGCGCGCTGCCCACACACCGCGGCGGCGGTCGCACGCATCCCCGGCCTCAACAGCGCGTTCTTCTCGATCCTCGCGCCCGGCACGCACATCCCCGAGCATCGCGGCGTGACCAAAGGGCTGATCACCTGCCACCTCGGCCTGATCGTGCCGCGCGACGGCGACGTGCGTATGCGCGTCCACGACCGCGTGGTGCGCTGGGCCGAGGGTGAGACCCTGGTGTTCGACGACACGTATCAGCACGAGGTGTGGAACGACACGTGCGGCACCCGCGTGGTGTTGCTGATCCAGTTCGAACGCCCGTTACGCAACCCGGGCAAGTGGATCGCCGACCTGTTCCTCGGCATCGTCCGCCGCTCCGCCTTCGTTCAGGACGCGGTCCGCAACATCGGCAGCTGGAACGCCGCAGTGAAACAGCTCGACGTCTGACTGTTGCGTTCCCTCTAGGATGTTCCCCCGCGAAGGCGGGGGCCCAGTCTGGGCTCCCGCCTTCGCGGGAGAACAATTTTCTTCTCGAGGTTGAGCCCCTCCACACCCCCGGAAAGAATCCGTTTCCCGTTCCGCGCTTGATCCGCCGACCCCGCCGGGCCACATGCCCCTCATGCTCATCGAAACGGAATCCACTCCAAACCCGTCGACGTTGAAGTTCCTGCCGGGACGCACCGTCATGGAAGCCGGTACGCGCGACTTCGCCACGCCTGAGGAAGCCGAGGCCAGTTCGCTCGCCGATGCGATCTTCGGTCTCGGCGACGTCACCGGCGTGTTCTTCGGCCGCGATTTCGTCTCGGTCACCGCCGCGCCGGGCACCGCCTGGTCGGACCTCAAGCCCGACGTGCTAGCGATCCTGCTCGATCACTTCTCCGCCGCGATGCCACTGTTCAAGCCTGCGCGCGCCGGCTTCTCGGTGCCCTCCGACGAGCCCGCGCTGTCGGACGATCCCGCCGATGCCGACATCGTCGCGCAAATTCGTGAACTGATCGAAACGCGCGTCCGTCCGGCGGTGGCGAACGACGGCGGCGACATCGTCTATCGCGGCTTCGACAAGGGCAAGGTGTTCCTCCAATTGCAGGGCGCCTGCGCCGGCTGCCCGTCGTCGAGCGCGACGCTCAAGAATGGCATCGAGCAGCTGCTGAAATATTACGTCCCCGAAGTCACCGAAGTGAGAGCCGTTTGATGCGCGAGAAACTCGACGACGCCGTACTGGATACCGTCTTCCGCGAAGCGCGCAGCTATAACGGCTATACCGACCAGCCGGTCGCCGAGTCCGAACTGCACGCGATCTGGGACCTGATGAAGTGGGGCCCGACCTCGGCTAACCAGCTTCCCGCGCGCCTGATCTGGGTGACCAGCGACGAGGCCAAGCAGAAGCTCGCCGACGCCTGCAGCGCGCAAAACAAGCCGAAGATCCTCAACGCGCCCGTGTCGGTGATCATCGGCATGGACACCAATTTCCACGAACATCTCCCCGAGTTGTTCCCGCACGCCGATGCGAAGTCGTGGTTCGACGGCAACGCCGAACTGCGCGAGGCCTCGGCTTTCCGGAACTCGTCGTTGCAGGGTGCGTATTTCATTATCGCCGCGCGGATGCTCGGGCTCGATACCGGGCCGATGTCTGGCTTCGACGCGGGCAAGGTCGACGCGGCGTTCTTTCAAGATACGCCGGCGGTGCGGACGAACTTCATCTCGACGCTCGGGCACGGCGATCCCGCGACGATCTACGCCCGCTCGCCGCGCCCCGACTTCGCGAAGTTCAACAGTATCGCTTGATTGGGAGGGACCTGCTCCCTCTCCCTTGCGGGGAGAGGGTCGGGGTGAGGGGCGGTTGGTAAGGGCAGCGCTCGCGGCGCCCCTCACCCTACCCTCTCCCCTGAGGGGAGAGGGTAAGAAGTCATGCGCACTTTAGTCATCGAGACATCCACCACCGCCTGCTCGGTTGCGCTGATCGAGTCCGGCGCCATCATCGCCCGCGCGCACGAAGTCGTCGGTCGCGGTCATGCCGAGCGGCTCATCCCGATGATCGCCGAGCTTCCGGAAGGTGGCCGAGCAGACAAAATCCTGGTCGATTGCGGCCCCGGCAGCTTCACCGGCGTCCGTGTCGGTATCGCGGCCGCCCGCGGCCTGGCGCTCGGCTGGGGTGCGGAGATCGCTGGCTTTTCCTCTCTCCCCCTTGTCGCCGCCGCCGGTTTTTCGGACCGAGCAACCCACGATATTGCGGTCGTCATGGAAGGCGGGCATGGCGAGGTCTTCATGCAGGCCTTTGCCGCCGATCTGTCGCCGCGATCCGACATGGTATCGCTGAAGCCCGCCGCCGCGCTCGCCGCGCTGGCGGGGCGACGCGCGGTCGGCAACGGCGTCCGCTGGCTCGCTGCATTGGAAGCCCAGTTCGAAGGGGTGCTCGACCTCACCGAAGCGCTGCCCGACGCAGCCTCCGCAATCCTGCTCCCCGCGGAACTGACCGCGCTGCCGCCAAGCCCGATCTACGGCCGCGCACCCGACGCCAAGCCGTCGGTGCCGAAATAATGGCCACGCGCCAAGCCGCCACGCGTGCCGTCACGCTTCGCACCGGGGACGCACGCGATCTCGCGATCGTCGACGCGCTGATGACCGATGCGTTCGACCCGCGCTACGGCGAGGCGTGGACGCGTAGCCAATCGCTCGGCGTGCTGGCGCTCACCGGCGTTCACCTGACGCTCGCCTTCGTCGACGACGTCCCCGCCGGCTTCACGATGACCCGGTCGGTCGCCGACGAAGCCGAATTGCTCCTGATCGCGGTCGCACCCGATTATCGTCGCCGCGGCGTCGGCACCGCGCTGATCCGCGCCGCGATCACCGACTGCTCGGTCGGCAACATCGCCAAGCTCCATCTCGAAGTCCGGGCCGGCAACGACGCGGTCAAGATGTACGGCGCCCACGGCTTCACCAAGGTCGGCGAGCGCCGCGCCTATTACCGCGGCAAGACCGGCGTCGCGTATGACGCACATACATATTCGAAAGATATCAACAGCTAAGCCTTATTGCGAGTCACTATCCCTTTTCGCAACAGCGCGAACGTCCTACATGGGGTGCAACGAGGGAACACATCATGCCGCGCAAGATCGATCTGGAAGCACTCTGCAACGAGAAGGGCCTGCGCATCACCGAGCAGCGCCGCGTCATCGCGCGCGTGCTGTCGGAGGCGGACGACCATCCCGACGTCGAGAAGGTCTATGAGCGCGCATCGCAGATCGACCCCGGCATCTCGATCGCGACCGTGTACCGCACCGTTCGATTGTTCGAGGAAGCCGGCATCCTCGACCGCCACGATTTCGGCGACGGCCGCGCGCGTTACGAGCCTGCGCCCGAGGCGCATCACGATCATTTGATCGACGTCGAGAGCGGCAAGGTGATCGAATTCGTCGATCCCGAGCTCGAGCAGTTGCAGAAGGCGATCGCGGAGAAGCTCGGCTTCCGGCTGGTCGATCACCGCATGGAACTCTACGGCGTCGCGCTCGCCCGCAAGGACTGACGCGATCGGCGGCATCCGCCTTGGCGCGCGGCTGGCGGCATTGCTGCTCGCGGTGATCCTGGCGCTGCCGTTGCATGCGATGTGGCGGCTGTTCGGGCGAAAGTCGCCATGGCCGCCGCGCTTTCTGGGGCTGGTCGCGCGGATCGTTGGCGCGCGGGTTCGGGTGGTCGGCAAGCCCCTGCGTCACCACGTCGTCTTCGTCTCGAACCACCTGAGCTGGATCGACATCCTCCTCCTGTCCGGCGCGACCGGCACCGCGTTCGTCGCCAAATCCGAACTCCGCACCGCCCCGCTGGTCGGTTGGCTCTGCACGCTCAACCACACCATCTTCGTGAGCCGCGCAGACCGCATGGCGGTGACCGATCAGATCGCACAGGTCCGCGATACGCTCGCGCAGGACTGGCCGGTGACGCTGTTTCCCGAGGGCACGACGGGGGACGGCGTGACGCTACTCCCGTTCAAGGCCGCGCTGCTCGCCGCGCTCGATCCGCCGCCGCCCGGCGTGAAGGTGCAGCCGGTGCGGATCGACTATGGTGCGGCGACGCACGAACTGGCCTGGGTGGGCGACGAACTCGGCCAACATCACGCGGCACGCGTATTGAGGCGTAAAGGCACGTTCGTACCGACGCTGCACTTTGCCGAACCGTTCGACCCCGCGGAGTATGGCGACCGAAAAGCCATAGCCGCCGAAGCCCGCCGCCGCATGGAAGCGCTGTAAATCACGAATAAAGAGTGTTTCCCCGCGAAGGCGGGGACCCAGACTGGACTCCCGCCTTCGCGGGAGAACAAGGGAGTGCGTACGGCCGCCACTACAACACTAACACCACCCCGGCGAAGGCCGGGGCCCAATTGGGGGACGGTGCTAACGGAGGTTCGCGCTTCGTTACCGCGACCTTTCCAATTGGGCCCCGGCCTCCGCCGGGGTGGCGTAGCTACCGGTCGGGGTAACTCCCATCCTCAACCGCCATACAAACCGTCCAGCCGTTCCCCATAAACCTGCTTCAACACATGCCGCCGGATCTTCAAACTCGGCGTCAACTGCTCGTTCTCGATCGTGAACGGCCCATCCGCCAGCACGAACCGCCGGATCCGTTCAGTCACCGTCAGCTCCTTGTTCACCCGCTCGACCGCCGCGCCCAGCGCAGTCCGGAACTCGCTGTTCTCCGCCAGCCGCGCGAAGCTGCACGCATCGCCGTTGGCCGCGCACCATTCCTGCGTCCACTCGGGATCGGGCGCGATCAGCGCGACCATGTACGGCCGCTTGTCGCCCGCGATCATCGCCTGCGCGATCTCGGGCTGTAGCGTCAGCATGCCCTCGACCTTCTGGGGCGCGACGTTCTCGCCCTTGTCGTTGATGATCAGGTCCTTCTTGCGGTCGGTGATGCGGATCCGCCCGCGGTCGTCGATCTCGCCGATGTCGCCGGTGTGGAGCCAGCCATCCTTCAGCACCTTGGCGGTCTCGGCGTCGTTGCGCCAATAGCCGTGCATGACGAGTTCGCCGCGCACCAGGATCTCGCCGTCCTCGGCGATCCGGACCTCGGTGTCGTTGAGCGCCGGGCCAACCGAATCCATCCGGACGCCGGCCTTCGGGCGGTTGCACGAGATGACCGGCGCGGCTTCGGTCTGCCCATAGCCTTGCAGGAAGGTGAGGCCGAGCGCTTCGAAGAACAGGCCGACCTCAGGGTTGAGCGGCGCGCCGCCCGAGATCATCGCCTTCAGCCGGCCACCGAACTTCTTCGAGATCTTGGGCTTGAAGAGGGTCGCGACGGCGGCCTGCATCGGTCGGTCGATCAGGCGGAGGCGGCCGGCGTAGCGCTTGCCGCCGATGTCGAGCGCGCGGGCGAGGAGATAGGCCGAAGCGCCGCCCTGTTTCTCTATCGTCTTGGATATGCGCGTGCGGAGGACTTCGAACAGGCGGGGGACGACGAACATGATCGTCGGGCGCGTCTCCTCGATATTGGCGGCGAGCTTTTCGAGGCCTTCCGCGTAGTAGATCTGGCCGCCGAGCGAGATCGGGAAATGCTGCCCGCCGGTGTGTTCGTAGGCGTGGCTCAAGGGTAGGAACGAGAGGAAGACCTCGTCGTCCCAGCCGAAATCCTCCGAGATCACGCTCGCGCAGCCGGCGCAATTGTGGAGGATCGCGCCGTGGTGCTGCATGACGCCCCGCGGCGCGCCGCCGGTACCGCTCGTGTAGATGATGCAAGCGAGGTCTTCGCGGGCGAAGTCGGCGCGGGCGGCGGCGGTTTCGGGCGCGGTCGGGTGCGCGGCGATCAGTGCGTGCCAGTTGTGGAAGTCGATCGAAGCAGGGACCTTCATGTCCTCGAGCCCGATGACGGTCTGCGCCTGGTTCGAACGAATCACTGCGGGAAGCAGCGTTTTCGCGAGCTTGGCGGTCGAGACGATGATCGCGCAGGCGCCCGCATTCTCGATGATATGCAGGTGATCGCGTTCGGTGTTGGTGACGTAGGTCGGCACGGTAATGCACCCTGCCGCCATGATCGCGAGGTCGCTAAGGCACCATTCCGGCCGGTTCTCGCTGACCAGCATCACGCGGTCGCCGCGCTTCAGGCCGATCGTGGTTAGGGCGGTGGCGAGGCTGGCGACCTGGCGCGCGGCTTCGGCCCAGCTTGTGGCGACCCAGGTACCGCTGGTCTTGGTCCACAGGAACGGGGCGTCGCCCTTCTCCGCGGCGCGCGTGAAGAACATCGTGACGAGGTTCGGGAAGCGTTCGAGCTGGCGGGCCATTGTCTCTCCTGAACTGCTCTCTGACCGGCATTCATGCGGCTGGTCTTACGACGGCTTTGTAGCGGGCTATACCGCGTTGGATCTCCCCCGTCATGCCGGGCTTGTTCCGGCATCCACCGTTCCACGCACTCTCCGGCCTTGAATGATGCGGGACCGTGGACCCCGGAACAAGTCCGGGGTGACGGAGAGAATTATTCCGGCGCGCGCTGGAGGGTGCCGACGCGTACGATCTGGGTGACGGTACCGTCCTGGCTGATAGCGACACCTTCGCTGCGAGGGTCCGCAGCGCCGACCCATTTGCCGCCTACGCGCTCGATCGCGTTTGCCTTGAGGCCGAGCGCCGCGACCTGGACGGTCTCGCCGAGCGCCTGCAACGCCGGCACCATCGCCTCGCGCTCCGTGCCCTTTTCGACAGCGGCAACGTGGCCGGGCGCATAGAGCAGCCCCAGCGCGATCGAGTCCTGCGCGGACAGTTTCCAGTCGACCACGCCGACGATCGCCTTGGCCACCTGCGCGATGATCGTTGAACCGCCTGCCGCGCCGACTGCAAGGCGAACTTTGCCGTCGGGGCCGTAGACGATGGTAGGCGACATCGAGCTGCGCGGTCGCTTGCCGCCCTCGACACGGTTGGCGACGAGCGCGCCGTCCTTCTCGGGGACGATATCGAAGTCGGTGAGCTGGTTGTTCAGCACGGTGCCATCGACCGTCAGACCAGAGCCGAAATAGCCCTCCACGGTGGTCGTGACCTCGACGACGTTGCCGAGCGCATCGACGGTGGCAATGTCGGTCGTGCCTGCGACTTCGCTGACCGGTGCGCGGACGCGGGCAGGGGCGCCGGGGGGCGAACCGGCCGACACGTTCGCCATCGTCGTGGTCGGCGAGATCAGCGCCGAGCGTTTGGCGAGATAGGCGGGGTCGAGCATGCCCTGCACCGGCACGCGGACGAAATCGGGATCGCCGACGTACAAGTCGCGGTCGGCATAAGCGAGGCGCGAGGATTCGGCGAACAGATGCCAGGCTTGGGCGCTGTCCTTGCCGAGCTTGCCCATGTCGAAGCGTTCGAGCTGCTTCAGGATCATCAGCACGGTGATGCCGCCGGACGAGGGCGGGCCCATGCCACACACGCGGTAGACGCGGTATTTGACGCAGACCGGCGGCCGCGACTTGGCGTCGTAGCTGGCGAGATCGCCCAGCGTCATCTTCGACGGATTGCGCGCGGCGGTGTTGACCGCGGTGACGATCTTCTGCGCCTCAGGACCGACGTAGAAGCTGTCCGGACCGCGGGTGGCGATGCGCTGGAGGAGCGCGGCCTGCTCCGGATTCTTGATGATGGCGCCGATCGTCACCGGCGAGCCGTCGGGGGCGGAGAAGAGTTTCCGCGTCTCGGGCGTGATGTGGTCGCCATACGCCTTCATGCCGTTGACGAGGCGGGGGGAGGCCTGGAAACCGTTCGTCGCCAAGCGGATCGCGGGGGCGAACAGTTGCGCCCAGGAAAGCTTGCCTGACGCGCGGTGCGCGAGCGCCATGCCGCGGAGTGCGCCGGGAATCCCGACGCTGCGGCCGCCGGGTACTGCGTCCGAATGGCTGAGCGGCGTGCCGTCGGGCGCGTAGAACCAGCGCGCATCGGCAGCGGCGGGGGCCTCTTCGCGCGCGTCGATCGTGTTGAGCGTGCCGCCCGCGGCGTGGGAAATCCAGAAGCTGCCGCCGCCGATGCCGGAGCTTTGCGGCTCGACGACGTTGAGGGCGAGCATGGTGGCGATCGCCGCGTCGGTGGCGCTGCCGCCGGCACGGAGAATCTCGACGCCGGCGGCGGCCGCGCGGGGGTCTGCGGCGCTGACCATGCCTTGCTCTTTTGCCGGGGCAAGGGCCGGTTGGCGTGCCTCGGCAGCGGCGGGGGCGAGAAGGGCGAGCGCTAGGAGGGAGATCTTCATCGAGCGCGAGCCTAGCGCGGTTCGGATATGAGGCAAGCGGTCTCGCGCCCTTGCGATCCTCCCCCGCCAGGGGGAGGTGGCGCCGAAGGCGACGGAGGGGGAGGATACGGCGCAGAGGTTCCCTTTCCTCCCCCTCCGTCTGGCAAGCGCCAGCCACCTCCCCCTGGCGGGGGAGGATCGTTAAGCGTCTGTCCCTACCGCATTGGCGACCGAGGCGATGCCGTCTCGGGTCAGCAGCGCATCCAGTTCGCGCAGGATGCGGGCGGGGAGGCCTGGCCCCTCGTACACCAAAGCGGTGTAGAGCTGGACGAGGCTCGCGCCGGCGCGGAGGCGGGCATAGGCTTCGGCGCCGCTGTCGATCCCGCCGACCGAGATTAGTGGGATCGCTGCGCCGGTGGCCTTGCGGAAGTCGGCCAGGCGCTGGCGGGCCAGCGGGGCTAGCGGCGCGCCGGAGAGGCCGCCGGTTTCCTTGGCGTTGGCCGAGCGCAATCCAGGGCGAGAGATCGTCGTATTGTTGACGATCAGCGCGTCGATCCGGTTGTCGAGCGCGGCGCGGGCGATGTCGTCGATGTCGGCGGGTTCGAGGTCGGGGGCGACCTTGAGGAAGATTGGCGTCGTGCCCTTGGCGCCGGTGCAGGCGGCGAGGAGGTCGCGGAGCGCTGCACCGTGCTGGAGATCGCGCAGGCCGGGGGTGTTCGGGGAGCTGATGTTGATGGTGATGTAATCGGCGTGGGGTGCCGCTCGGGTTACGCCGTGGACGTAGTCGGCGGTGCGATCGGTCGCGTCCTTGTTCGCCCCGACGTTGATGCCGAGCACCTTGTTTCCCCGCGAAGGCGGTGACCCAGACTGGGCACCCGCCTTCGCGGGTGAACACACTCGGGCGAGTGCCGCGTCGAGGCCACCATTGTTGAAGCCGAGGCGGTTGATGACTGCACGGTCTTCGGGAAGGCGGAAGATGCGGGGCTTGGGGTTGCCGGGCTGCGCGAGCGGCGTGAGCGTGCCGATCTCGACGCTGCCCAGCCCCAACCCAAAGAACCCGTCGATCGCACGCCCATCCTTATCGACGCCTGCCGCCAGTCCGACAGGGTTAGGGAAGGCGATCCCCGCCACCGTCGTCGCGAGCCGCGGCACGCTGGGGGCGAGCGGCGTGCCGGCCTTCCCCCATGCGCCGAGCGCGGCGATGGTGAGGGTATGCGCGCGCTCGGCGTCGAGGCGGAAGAGGATCGGGTGGTAGAAGGCCATGCGCGCTCTTCGCATCGGTTAGCGCGCAGGTCAAAATCCCGCGCAAAACCGCGCTCCAGTTGCGAGTCGTTAGCATGGCTCTGCGGGTTGACGATGCACTGCACAAAGCCCATTTGTCCAATCGGATCATATCGGTCCGATTGGACTCCTAAGCCACCATGCGTCTTTCCAGCCTTGCCGACTATGCGGTCGTGATGATGAGCGCCGCGGCGCGTCATTGCGGCGGTATCGCGCGGCTGAACGCGACGCTGCTCGCCGAGGAGACCGGCGTGCCACTGCCGACCGTGCAGAAGCTGGTGAGCCGGCTATCCGCCGCAGGGCTGATCGAGAGCACGCGCGGCACTGGGGGCGGCTTCCGCCTGTCGCGCCCGCCCGCGATGATCTCGCTCGCCGACATCATCGAGGCGGTCGAGGGGCCGATCGCGCTGACCTCGTGCGTCGATGGCGCATCGCAGGATTGCTGCGTCGAGCAGACGTGCAAGGTGAAGCCGCACTGGAACGCCGTCAACGGCGCGGTCCGCGGTGCGCTTGCCGGTGTGTCGCTCGCCAGCCTTTCGCAAGCCCCGGTTTTACAGGTGCCCGCATGACGCGCGCAGCTTACCCCTTCCTCCGCGATCTCTGCGCCTCTGCGCGCAAAGATTCTTGTTCGCGCAGAGGCGCAGAGATCGCAGAGTTTTTTGAGAGCCGCGTTGCGGCGGAGATGGAATGATGGCTACCCGGAACGCAGAGGCCTATGCCGCCGCGAACAAGACGTACGAGTGGGGTTTCTCCTCGGACATCGAACAGGAATTCGCGCCGAAAGGTCTGTCGGAAGACACGGTGCGCTTCATTTCCGCCAAGAAGGGCGAGCCGCAGTGGATGCTCGACTGGCGGCTGAAGGCGTTCGCGTTGTGGCAGACGATGGAGGCGCCCGACTGGTCGAAGCTCAACGTGCCGCCGATCGATTACCAGGACGCGTATTATTACGCGGAGCCCAAGGCGAAGCCGAAGCTCGGCTCACTCGACGAGGTCGATCCGGAGATCCTGCGCGTCTACGAGAAGCTCGGCATTCCGATCGGCGAGCAGAAGATGCTGGCGGGCGTGGTCGAGGATCCGCTGAACGAGGACGGCACGCCCAAGCGGCGCGTCGCGGTGGATGCGGTGTTCGACAGCGTCTCGGTCGCGACCACGTTCCGCAAGGAATTGGAGGCCGCGGGCGTGATCTTCCGCTCGATCTCCGAGGCGATCAAGGAATATCCCGATCTCGTCCGGAAATGGCTCGGCAAGGTCGTGCCGCAGCGTGATAACTATTTCGCGACGCTGAACTCGGCGGTCTTCTCCGACGGCACGTTCGTCTACATCCCGGAGGGTGTGCGCTGCCCGATGGAGCTGTCGACGTACTTCCGCATCAACGCCGAGAATACCGGGCAGTTCGAGCGGACGCTGATCGTTGCCGACAAGGGGTCGTACGTCTCGTATCTCGAAGGCTGCACCGCGCCGATGCGCGACGAGAACCAGCTGCATGCCGCCGTGGTCGAACTGGTCGTGCTCGACGATGCCGAGATCAAATATTCGACCGTGCAGAACTGGTATCCGGGCGACGAGAACGGCGTCGGCGGGATCTATAACTTCGTCACCAAGCGCGCGCTGTGCCAGGGCAAGAACTCGAAGGTCAGCTGGACCCAGGTCGAGACCGGCAGCGCGATCACGTGGAAATACCCGTCGTGCGTGTTGCTCGGCGATGGCTCGGTCGGCGAGTTCTATTCGGTCGCGGTGACGAACAATCGCCAGCAGGCCGATACCGGCACGAAGATGATCCACCTCGGCAAGAACACGCGATCCACGATCGTGTCGAAGGGGATTTCGGCCGGGCGTTCGGACAACACGTACCGCGGGCTGGTGCGCGTCGCGCCGACCGCGGAGGGCGTCCGGAACTTCACGCAGTGCGACAGCCTGCTGCTGGGAGACCAGTGCGGCGCGCATACCGTGCCGTATATCGAGGTCCGCAACCCGTCGGCGCAGATCGAGCATGAGGCGACGACGTCGAAGATCTCCGAGGACCAGCTGTTCTACGCGATGTCGCGCGGGCTGGACCAGGAGGCGGCGGTCGCGCTGATCGTGAACGGCTTCGCGCGGGAGGTGTTGCAGCAGCTGCCGATGGAGTTCGCGGTCGAAGCGCAGAAGCTGCTGGGAATTTCGTTGGAAGGCTCGGTGGGGTGATGTCAGAAACCGAAAATTTGAGCGTCCGGTTTGAGATCGAGATTGATGGCGAATTTACATCAATGGAAATTGATAACCTGACCGTTCTTCCGCGAACCGGGGACGTCGTTGAATGTAACTACGTTCATGGAACGAAGGTTGAATTCAAAGTGACTGCGGTTCGCCATTTTTTATTCAACAGCGGACACGACATCATCCAAAGCATAACTGTTCGCGGTAGGGCTATTTAACGTGCTGAAAATTGAAAACCTTCACGCCGAGATCGACGGCAAGGAAATCCTCAAGGGCCTGTCGCTCGAAGTGAACGCGGGCGAGGTGCACGCGATCATGGGGCCGAACGGGGCGGGCAAGTCGACGCTGGGCTATGTGCTCGGCGGGCGGCCCGGCTATGAGATCACGGCGGGCTCGGTGACGTTTGACGGCGTCGACCTGCTCGAACTGGAGGCGCATGAGCGCGCCGCGGCGGGCGTGTTCCTCGGCTTCCAGTATCCGGTCGAGATCCCCGGCGTGTCGAACGTCCAGTTCCTCCGCGAGGCGCTCAATGCGCAGCGCGCGACGCGGGACGAGAAGCCTTTGTCGGGTGGCGAGTTTCTGAAGCTCGCGCGCGGGCAGGCGGATCTGCTCGGCATGGATTACGACATGCTCAAGCGGCCGGTGAACGTCGGCTTTTCGGGTGGCGAGAAGAAGCGCAACGAGATGGTCCAGATGGGCATCGTCAACCCGAAGTTCGCGATCCTCGACGAGACCGATTCGGGGCTGGACATCGATGCGCTGCGCGTCGTCGGCGACGGCATCAACCGCATCATGCGTGCGCCCGACAAGGCCGTGCTGCTGATCACGCATTACCAGCGGCTGCTCGATTACGTGGAGCCGGACTTCGTCCACGTCCTTGCCGACGGCCGCATCGTCCGCTCGGGCGGCAAGGATCTCGCCAAGCAGCTCGAGAGCGAAGGCTATGTGGGGATCGCGGCGTGATGTCTATCGGCGCCGCAGGCAGGAAGAAGTTTGTTCGCGCAGAGGCGCAGAGGCGCGGAGATGCCATCGCGAAGACGGTGCTCCCGCGACCCATTGTTGACCGTGAGATCAATGCCCTGATGGGCGGTTCTTCTCCTCTTCTCTGCGCCTCTGCGCCTCTGCGCGAACCACTTTTCTTCTTTTCGAGTGAGCACGTGCGATGACCGCGGTTCTCCAACTTCCCTCGACGCGTGAGGAGTCCTGGCGCTGGGGTGATCCGGCGGCGATCGCGGCGGCGGCTGAACTGCCGCGCGGCGTTGCGCTGGATGCTGGCGAGTGGTTTCTCGACTTGCCGGGTGCACGGGCGGTGTTCGTCGATGGCGTGCTCGACGAAGGTCGCAGCGACCTGCGGCACGTCACGATCGTACCGATCGACGGCGGATCGCACGCGCTCGGGCGTCGGACGACTGGCATGGGCTGGTCGTTGCGGGTCGAGGCGGATGCGACGGCCGAACTGATCCAGATCGTCCACATCGCCACGGGTGGCGACAATCAGCTTCCTGCGGAGATCGTTCTCGTCGCCGGCGCGAGCGCGTCGGTGGTTGAGACCTATGTCGGGGCTGGTTGGTCGAACCGGTCGACGCGGATGTCGCTCGGCAAGGGTGCGAAGCTGGCGCGTGCATTGCGGTTGCTTCAGGCCGATGGTTTCGTGTCGTTGCGCGACGAGGTCGAGATCGGTGCGGAGGCTAGCCTGATCGTGACCGTGCTTGGCGCGGGCGATGCCGGGACGCGGGTCGATGGCGCGATTACCGTGTCGGGTGACGATGCGTTTGCCGAATATGGCGGCGCTTTGCTGACGCGGAACGACCAGCGGCAGGAGTGCGCGGTGTCGGTGCGGCATGCGGCGCTGAACGGGCAGAGCAAGCAGATCTGGCGTGCGGTGGCTGCGGACAAGTCAACCGCGAGCCTTGCGGCGCGGGTCGAGGTGGCGCGCGATGCGCAGAAGACCGACGGGGTGCAGTCGTTGCGCGGGTTGCTGTTGCAGCGGACCGCTACGGTCAATTTGAAGCCCGAGCTGGAGATTTTTGCCGACGACGTGAAGTGTGCGCACGGCGCGACGGTTGGCGAACTCGACCAGCGCGCGCTGTTCTATATGCAGAGCCGCGGCATCCCGCATGCCAAGGCACAGGCGCTGCTCACGCGGGCGTTCGTCGGCGATGCGTTCGTGCAGATTGCGGACGAGACGGTGCGCGAGGCGTTAGTGGCGGATGCGGATGCGTGGTTGGAGCGGGCGTTGTGAACGGCGTGACGCAAATCCTCCCCGGCACGGGGAGGGGGACCAGCGCAGCTGGTGGAGGGGGCTCTCCACTGGGCGTCGCGTCTGTGGAAGCCCCCCTCCACCCCGCCGCTTCGCGTCGCGGTCCCCCTCCCCGTGCCGGAGAGGATGCGCTCGACCGGCTCTCGGATTTCCCTGCGATCCCCGAGGGTTGGGCGTATCTCGACACCGCCGCGACCGCGCAGAAGCCGCAGGTCGTGGTCGACGCGATCACGCGTGCGTATGGCGAGACCTACGCCACCGTGCATCGCGGCGTGTACCAGCGCTCGGCCGACATGACGGTGGCCTATGAGGCCGCGCGGAAAGCCGTCGCGCGGTTCATCGGCGCCGGCTCGCCCGACGAGGTCGTGTTCGTCCGCGGCGCCACCGAAGGCATCAACCTTGTCGCGCAATGCTGGGTCGGCGAGCAGTTGAAGGCGGGCGACCGCATCCTGCTGTCGCTGCTGGAGCATCACTCGAACATCGTGCCGTGGCAGATGGTCGCCGAACGCGTCGGCGCGGCGATCGACGTGATCCCGCTCACCCCCGACCACCGCATCGATCTCGACGCGATGGAGGCGATGATCACGCCGGCGCACAAGCTGGTCGCGCTCGGGCATGTCTCGAACGTGCTCGGCTCGGTGCTCGACGCGAAGCGCGCAACCGAGATCGCGCATTCGGTCGGCGCGAAGATCCTCCTCGACGGCTGCCAATCGGTGCCGCGGATTGCGGTCGACGTGAAGGCGATCGGCTGCGATTTCTACGTCTTCTCCGGGCACAAGCTCTACGGCCCGACCGGGATCGGCGTGCTGTGGGCCAAACCCGAGTTGCTCGACGCGATGCCGCCCTACCAGGGGGGCGGGTCGATGATCGACAAGGTGTCGTTCGCCAGGACCACCTACGCGCCGCCGCCGGGGCGGTTCGAGGCGGGCACGCCGCATATCGTCGGCGCACTCGGACTGCATGCGGCGATCGACTATGTCGAGAGCATCGGGCTCGACGCGATCCACGCGCACGAGACGGCGCTGGTGACGGCGACGCGTGACGCGCTGTCGGGGATCAATTCAGTGCGTCTGTATGGCCCGTCGAACTCGGCGGGGATCGTGAGCTTTACGATCGAAGGGGTTCATCCGCACGACATCGGCACCATATTGGACGAGGAGCGCGTCGCGATCCGTGCCGGGCATCACTGCGCGCAACCGTTGATGGAGGCGCTGGGCGTCGAGGCGACGGCACGTGCGAGCTTCGGCGTGTATAACGGGCCGGCGGACGTCGAGGCGCTGGTGCGCGGTATCGAGCGAGTAACGAGGATATTCGGATGAGCGATCGGTTCGAGATCGAGGAAGTGGATGCAGTCGCATCGCCGCCCAAGGCGCGCGTCGTCATGGAGACGGACTCCGATGCGGAGCGCAAGCGCGATTATCTTGCCGGGTTTCTGGCGCAGAAGCCGCAGGTGGATTCGCCCGGCGAGCCCGGCGGTGCGGTGTACGATGCGATCATCGATGCGCTGAAGGAGATCTACGATCCCGAGATCCCGGTGAACATCTATGACCTGGGGCTGATCTACGGCGTCGAGGTGACCGAGGACGGGCATGCGGTGGTGGCGATGACGCTGACCACGCCGAACTGTCCTGTCGCGGAGTCGATGCCGGCGGAGGTCGAGATGCGCGTCGGGTCGGTGCCTGGGGTCGGGTTCGCGGAAGTGAACCTGGTCTGGGATCCGCCCTGGGATCCGCAGAAGATGTCGGACGAGGCTAAGCTAGAGCTGGGTATGCTGTAACTTCTGCTTCCCCTCCCGCGAGCGGGAGGGGGCAGGGGGTGGGCTCGCGCTCACCTCGCGAACGACGGTTATGAGTGGCTTGCCGGGAGCCCACCCCCGGCCCCTCCCGCTTGCGGGAGGGGGGAAGGAAGAAGACATGGCGACGACATTGCGAGCACGGCCGGCGGCGCTGAACCTCACGGCGACGGCGCATGCGCGGATCGCCGACCTGATGGCGCGCGCGCCGGCGGACGCGATCGGCGTGAAGCTGTCGACGCCCAAGCGCGGGTGTTCGGGGCTGGCCTATTCGGTCGACTACGTTACCGAGGCGAAGCCGTTCGACGAGCGCATCGATACGCCCGGCGGCACCTTGTTCGTCGACGGCGGGTCGATCCTGTACCTGATCGGGTCGACGATGGACTGGGTCGAGGACGACTTCACCGCTGGCTTCGTGTTCCAGAACCCCAACGCCAAGGGTGCGTGCGGGTGCGGCGAGAGCTTCACCGTTTAAGGATTGCCGTAAGGTAGCTTGTTCTCCCGCGAAGGCGGGGACCCAGACTGGGCTCCCGCCTTCGCGGGAGAACAAGGGGGCAGCTACCGTTCGGACGAAGCCCTTCGCTTTGCGATCGGATCGTGACCGATCCAAACCCACTCCGTCACCCCGGACTGGTTCCGGGGTCCACCGTTCCGCGAACTCGGACTTCTCGGATGTACGGAACCGTGGATGCCGGAACGAGCCCGGCATGACGGAGGGTGAGGGCGAGTAGCGAACTTGCCCCCCGCCGCCCTCCTGTGCCACTCCCCGCGCCAAAGAAGAGGGGATATAAGTGGCCAGTCTGTTTCGCCGAAAAATCGTCACCGAGCAGCCGCCCGAGCACCAACTCGCGCGGACCTTGTCGTGGCCGCATCTCGTCGCGATGGGTGTAGGCGGGATTGTCGGCACCGGCATCCTGACGCTGATCGGCGTCGGCGCGGGGCTCGCCGGACCCGCGGTGATCCTGTCGTTCGTCATCGCCGGCGGGATCTGTGCTTGCGCGGCGCTCGCTTATGCCGAGATGGCGACGATGATCCCGGCCTCGGGCAGCGCCTACACCTACAGCTATGTCGTGCTCGGCGAGCTGATCGCCTGGGTGATCGGCTGGTCGCTGATCCTGGAATATTCTCTCGTCGTGTCGACCGTCGCAGTCGGCTGGTCGGGCTATGCGACGCCGTTGCTGCAACATTGGCTACCGATCGATCCAGCAGTATTCGTCGCAATGACCCGGGGTCCCGAGCTTGGCGGCTACGTCAACCTGCCCGCCGTGTTCATCATCGCCGTCGTCGCTGGGCTGCTGTCGTTCGGTACGCGCGAGAGCGCCACGCTGAACGCGGTCCTCGTCGGGGTGAAGATGAT
Organism: Sphingomonas sp. 4RDLI-65; assembly: GCF_049472435.1. NCBI lineage: Bacteria > Pseudomonadati > Pseudomonadota > Alphaproteobacteria > Sphingomonadales > Sphingomonadaceae > Sphingomonas > Sphingomonas sp. 4RDLI-65. The sequence goes on from NZ_JBCEBT010000012.1 coordinate 23,602, forward strand.
CGCGCTGGCCGTGTTCGTGTTCATCACGCTGCATTACTTCAACAGCGCCAACCTGCACCCGTTCATGCCCTACGGCTTCCCCAAGGCCGTCCAGCCCGACGGCGCCGAACGCGGCGTCATGGCCGCGGCGGCGATCATCTTCTTCGCGTTCTACGGCTTCGACGCGATCTCCACCGCGGCGGAGGAAACCAAGAACCCCGGCCGCGATCTCGCGATCGGCATCGTCGGGTCGATGGTCGCGTGCATCGCGATCTATATTCTCGTCGCGGTCGCCGCAGTCGGCGCGCTGTCGTACACGAAGTTCGCCGGCAGCGCCGAGCCGCTCGCGCTGATTCTGCGCGAGATCGGCCGGCCCGGGTTCGCGACCTTCCTCGGCGCCTCCGCGGTGATCGCGCTCCCGACCGTGCTGCTCGCGTTCCTGTTTGGCCAGAGCCGGATCTTCTTCACGATGGCCCGCGACGGACTGCTCCCCCTGAGCCTCGCCAAGGTCTCGCGGCGGGGCGCCCCCGTTCGGATCACCTGGATCACCGCGGCGATCGTCGCGGTGATCGCCGGCCTGTTGCCGCTCGCCGAGATCGCCGCGCTCGCCAACGCGGGCACGCTCGCCGCGTTCGTCGCGGTGTGTGCGTGCATGCTGGTGATGCGTCGCCGCGCACCCGACGCGATCCGGACGTTCCGCGCACCGGCCGCGACGCTGGTCGGCACGATAGGCATCCTCGGCTGCCTGTATCTGTTCTTCAGCCTGCCCTCGAAGACGCAGCTGTATTTCGGGCTCTGGAACCTGCTCGGACTGGTGATCTACTTCGTCTACGCGCGGCCAAGAGCACTCGCCGAATGACCGGCTGGACGATCGGCATCATCGGCGGCTCGGGGCTGTACGCGGTCGACGGCATCGAGGACGGTCGCTGGCAAACCGTCGAGACGCCCTGGGGTGAGCCGTCCGACGCGATCTACACCGGTCGTGTCGGCCATGTCGGCGTCGCGTTCCTGCCGCGGCATGGTCGAGGCCATCGCATTTCCCCGTCCGCGTTGAACGCGCGCGCGAACATCGATGCGCTAAAACGCCTCGGCGTGACCGACGTGCTCGCCGTGTCGTCGGTCGGCTCGCTGTTGGAGGCTCGCCCGCCCGGCAGCTTCACAATCGTCGACCAGATCATCGACCGTACCAAGGGCCGCCCATCGAGCTTCTTCGGCACCGGCCTGGTCGCGCACGTCTCGATGGCCGACCCGGTCTGTCCGCGGCTCTCGCGCTATGCGGCGGACGCAGCGCGCGAAGCCGGCGCGCAGATCGACGACCGCGGCACGTATCTGGCGATGGAAGGCCCGCAATTCTCGACGCGCGCGGAAAGCCGGCTCTACCGGCAATGGGGCTGCGACGTGATCGGCATGACCGCGATGCCCGAGGCGAAACTCGCGCGAGAGGCGGAGCTTCCTTACGCACTGGTCGGCATGGTGACCGATTACGATTGCTGGCGCGAGGACGAAGCCGGCGTCGACGTCGCGCAGGTGATCGCGCAGCTCGGTGCAAACGCGGCCAAGGCGCGCGCGATGGTGATGGCGTTGCTTCGCGCGCTACCGGCGGAACGTGAGGCCTCGCCGATCGACACGGGCCTCGACAGCGCCATCATTACCGCGCGTGACGCGCGGGATCCGGCGTTGGTCGCCAAGCTGGATGCGATCGCAGGGCGGGCGTTGCGCGGCTGAGGGAGGGCGTTTGCGGGGCGGGGCGACACCAGGATGTCGTCCCGCAGCGCACCGCGTCACTTCTGCGCGAGCATCGTCGCCTTCGGCATGTCGAGCCCCTCGGCGCTCCACTGCGTTGCCGTCTTGCAGGTGATCCGCTCGAGGCGGCTGCCGGTGACGGCGGGATCTGTCATGCAATATTTCCCGCTCTTCGCATCGTATTTGAGCACGGTCTTGGTCGGCGATGCGGAGGCGGCGAGCACCGGCGCGCCGGCGATGAGGGCGGTGGCGGCGGCGAGGTTCAGGATGATCGATGGCATGACGGCGTCCTTCGCATGATTGGTGTCGAAGCAGCCCGGTCGGGCGGCATGAGGACCAATGCATCGAGTGTGCCAGTTATATAATACAGTGCAGCAGTTGCCGTAACTGCCTATTGTAACGAGGTATTTTAATAGGGCCGGTCGGCAGTTGGCGACGCCGTAATGACGTGGTTCCCACCATCAATTGGTGCGAACCGCGCCGAATTGGCGTTTTTACCGCTCCAGCAGCCGCGGCATCAGTTCGACGAAGTTGCATGGCCGGTGGCGGCTGTCGAGCTGGTCGCGCAGGATCCCGTCCCAGCCGTCCTTCACCGCACCCGTCGAGCCCGGCAGCGCAAAGATATAGGTGCCGTGCGACACGCAGGCGCACGCGCGCGACTGCACCGTCGAGGTGCCGATCGTCTGGTAGCTCAGCATGCGGAAGAGTTCGCCAAACCCAGGTATCATCTTCTCCGCGACCTGTTCGATCGCCTCGGGGGTCACGTCGCGGCCCGTCACGCCGGTGCCGCCGGTGGTGATAACGCAGTCGACTTCCGGATCGCCGATCCACGCGTGAAGGCGCGAGACGATCGTCTCGACATCGTCCTTCTCGATCCGCCGGTCGGCGAGCACGTGGCCGGCTTCGGTCAGTCGCGCGACGAGGGTGTCGCCCGAGCGATCCTCGGCCAGCCCGCGCGTGTCCGACACGGTGAGCACGGCGATACGGACCGGCAGGAAAATCCGGCTTTCGTCGATCGGCATGACGCTCAGTCCGTCCGCGTGATGGTCGTGGACCGTGGCCCGACGCTGGCATTTACCGCGACGGTCGCCTGCAAGGGCACCGTGCTCGCCTGGTATTGCGTGTAAGGCTTGGCCGCCATCCGCACCGCGGTCGCGCCCGGCAGGCCGGGGAAACGCGGCCACATGCCCTGTGCGAGTGCGTTGCGGCTGACCGAGGCCTTCTTGCCGCCCTGCGCCTCGTACATCCAGTAATTGCGCAGCACGGTGGTCACGTAGCCACGCGTCTCCCAATACGGAATGCTCTCGATATACATCAGCGGATCGCCGTTATCGTGGACGATCGCGTTCCAGTCGCCGACCGGTCGCGGCCCCGCATTATACGCGGCGATCACCTTCGGCAGCAGCCCGCCGGTGACGCCCGCCATGTCGCGCAGCCGCTCCAGATGACGCTGGCCGATATCCATGTTGGTCGACGGCTTGGTCAGCGCCTTCATGTCGATCGAAGTGCCGCGCTCGCGCGCGAAGTCGGTCGCGGCGGCGGGCATGATCTGCATCAGGCCATACGCGCCGGCCGGGCTCTTCACGGTGTTGCGGAACCGCGACTCCTCAAGCGTGTGCGCATAGACCAGCGCCTTGTCGATGTGCCAGCCGCTGTCGGGTGTCCAGTTCGGCGTCGGATAGCGCGCTTCGGCGGTCGACGTGATCCCCTGCGGGCAATTATGCGCGAGCCACACCGTGGTCGCCGGCAGGCTCAACGCTTCCGCCACGCGGACCAGATTGCCGAACTCGCGCGGATCGCCGATCTTCGCCTGCTGGCGGATCACGGTATCGGCCAGATCGGTCTCGCCGACCTCGACCAAGGCGGCAGCGACGCGAACGTTCGGACGCTTGCCGACGACCTTCCAGTCGCTGGCGACGAGGCCACCGACCGACGTGCCCTTGTCCTTCATCGCGAGCTGCTGGCGCGCAAGCTGGCCGTAGAAGCTCTCGCCGAACTGCGCCGCCGCCTTCAGCCGACCCTCGATCTTGTCGGGCCGCGAACACACCATGTCCGCACGCGACGCCCAGTACAAAGCCGCCGCACGGAGATCGACGTCGCCGGCACGTGCCGCGACGCCCTCGAACCCGGTCTCGGCATTCGCGCAGTCGTTCTGCCGCCACGCCGACAGCGCCCCGACCCAGCGACCCTGGACCGCCCAGTCGCCGACGCCGTCCTGCGCCTTCGCTGCCATCACGCGCGCGTTCACGTCGTCGCCCTGGAGGAAATAGATCCACGCGATCTTCTGCTGCCACTCGGTCAGCGCCTCGGGCGTCAGCCCCGGCGTGCTTTCGAGCAGCGACTGCGCCTCGCGGCCCATGTCCGCCTTGACGTAGGGCTGCATCTTGAGCGCGAGATCTGCGGCGATCAGGTCGCCCTGCAGGCTCTTGGCGCGGACGCGACGCGGCGCGCCATCCTGCCAGATCAGTCGCTGTGCGGCGGGCAGGGGGGGCAGGTCGACCGCCCCGCGCACCTTGGCCAGCCGTGAAATCTGTTCGGCCTCGGGCAACTCGGGCGCTTCGTTGAGCAGCGCGACGAGCGGCTCCATCTCGATCCGGGGCGAACCCTTCGCGGTATACATTTCCGCGCGCGCGATCGCGTGCAGCGGGCCGGGCTTCATCGTGTCGAGCCCGATCTGCGCGTCGGTCCACTTGCCGTCGCGGATCGCTGCGAACACCGTCTTGTAGGCTTCACGCTGGCCCGCATCGAGCTGGTCCGGAATCTGCTCCAGCGTCGGCGCGCCGACCAGTTGCGTCGTCCCGAGCCGCGCATCGGCGCCGGGCTCGCCCGCAGCGGTCGCCGCGAACGCAGGGAGGGGGAGGGCGCTCAAGCCCAATACGATAGCCAGAGTCCGAATCATTCCGCGCCCTTTTGCGACATCTGTCCGCCCATCAGCATCTGCAAATCCTTCCAGGCCTCGGCCTTGGCCGCCGGCTTCTCGATCAGGAACCGCGGATGGAAGCTCGCGACCACAGCCGTGGAACCGATACCCGTTTCTCCGGTCTTATGGTTAAACCCGTGTAAACGCCCGCGCGCCGCCTGTAATTCCGTCCCGAGGATCGCACGGCTCGCCGCATTGCCCAGCAGCAGCAGCCGCTCGGGCGCAACCAAACCGATGTGATGCTTGGCGATTTCCGCGAGCCGCTCCTCGACATCGCTGTGAATCCGCCCCGCCGTCGGCCGCTTCGCGCAGACCGCTGCAAGGTGCACTTCGTCGCGGGTCAAGCCGATCGCCGCGAGCATCTTGTCGAGTAGCCGACCCGACGCCCCACTCAGCAACGCTCCCGCATCGCCGTCGTCGCGGTCCGGGCAATCGACAAGCACCATGACCGTAGCGTCAGCGGGCCCGCTAGCGGCCAGCGAAACCCCGCTCCAGTCCGCTTCGGGAACCTCCGCACTGCTCCGCCAGTTGAGGAAGTCGGAAAGCAAAAGCGGCATCGCGGACGGTGCTACGACCGGCGCAACAGGTGTTGCGGCGGGCACGACAAGCGGCTCCGGCGCCGCAAACCAGTCGCGCGGCGCGTCGTCGACCAGCGTGTCGACGCCAGCCTCGTGCCACCAGTCGAGCGCACTCGCCGCGGCGTTTCGCCAGTCGATGGTTTGGTCCGCCCCCACAGGGTAACCTATGCTGCACGGTTGACGTGGCGGTCAACTCGCGCAATCGCCTAAATGGACAAGACGGTCCCGGCCCGAGCCCGAACGAGGGGCCGGGTCGTAAAGCTCGGCAAAGAGGGGACATCCCCCGGGAGACGATGATGACGACACGTGAATCGATGCCCTATGATGTGGTGATCGTCGGCGCAGGTCCGGCGGGGCTTTCGGCAGCGATCCGTCTCAAACAATTGGCGGCCGAGAAGGACGCCGAGATCAGCGTCTGCGTGCTCGAAAAGGGCTCCGAAGTCGGCGCGCACATCCTCTCCGGCGCGGTCATCGACCCGAAGAGCCTCGACGAACTTCTGCCGAACTGGCGCGAGGACGGTTGCCCGCTTGCCGAGGTGCCGGTGACCGAGAACCACCACTGGATCCTCAGCAAGACGAAGAAGAGCGAGATGCCGCACTTCGTCACGCCGTCGTTCCTGCACAACAAGGGCACGTACACGGGCTCGCTCGGCAACCTCTGCCGCTGGCTCGCGGGCAAGGCGGAGGAACTCGGCGTCGAGATCTTCCCAGGCTTCGCCGCCGCCGAAATCCTGTTCAACGAGGACGGTTCGGTCAAGGGCGTCGCGACCGGCGACATGGGCGTCGCGCGCGACGGCACGCACAAGGGCGACTACACCCCGGGTCTTGAACTCCACGCCAAATACACCTTCTTCTCCGAGGGTTGCCGCGGTCACCTCACCAAGGAGCTGATCCGGACGTTCGCGCTCGACAAGGACAGCGATCCGCAGGTCTACGGCCTCGGCATCAAGGAGCTCTGGGACATCGATCCCGAACTCCACGTCCCCGGTCGCGTGATCCACACGCAGGGCTGGCCGCTGTCCGAGACCGAAGGCTCGAACGGCGGCGGCTGGATCTATCACCAGGCGAACGGCCAGGTCTCGATCGGCTTCGTCACGTGGCTCAACTACACCAACCCGCATCTCTCGCCGTTCCACGAGATGCAGCGCTGGAAGACGCACCCCGAGATCGCCGCGCTGCTGAAGGGCGCCAAGCGCGTCAGCTACGGCGCGCGCGCGATCAGCGACGGCGGGCTTCAGTCGATCCCCAAGCTGGTCATGCCCGGCGCGGCCCTCATCGGCGACAGCGCCGGTTTCCTCAACGTGCCACGGATCAAGGGCACGCATACCGCGATGAAGTCCGGCATGATGGCCGCCGAAGCCGCGGTCGAGGCGATCGTATCGCAGCGCGGCCACGACGAACTCGCCGCCTATCCCGAGGCGTTCGAGAAGTCGTGGGTCAAGAAGGAGCTGTCGGTCGTCCGCAACGTCGTGCCGCTGGTCAAGAAGTTCGGCGACCTGATCGGTTCCGGGCTCGCCGGCATCACGATGTGGCTTGAGCATCTGGGGATCAAGGTGCCCTTCACGATGCACCATCATCCCGACCACGAGAGCCTCTGGCGCAAGGATCTCGTCAAGCCGATCGTCTATCCCAAGGCCGACGGCGTGCTGACCTTCGATCGCCTGTCGTCGGTGTTCATCTCGAACACAAACCACGAGGAGGACCAGCCGGTCCACCTGACGCTCAAGGACCCGGCGGTACCGATCGCCTACAACCTGCCGATGTACGACGAGCCCGCGCAACGCTATTGCCCGGCCGGCGTTTACGAGGTTGTGGGTGTAGAAGAGGGCGACCCCAAGTTCGTCATCAACGCGCAGAACTGCGTCCACTGCAAGACCTGCGACATCAAGGACCCCACCCAGAACATCAACTGGGTCGTACCCGAGGGCGGCGGAGGCCCCAATTATCCCAACATGTAAGCCCGTATTCTTCGCACTCGGTCTCGTCCTGGCGGCGCCCGCAACGGCCGGCGCCACGGCGGGAGCGGGTGATCTCCCCGCCTATCTGAAGGCGCGTGTCGCCGATGCCGCAGGGCGACCGGACCTCGCCGCCGCCAGCTATACCAAGGTGCTGGCGGCATCGCCCGCCGATCCCGTCATTGCGATCCGCGCCTACCGCGAGGCGCTGGAGGCCGGCGACATGCCGCTCGCCACGCGCGCCGTCGCCGTCCTGAACAAGGCCGGTGTTGCTCCCGCCGATGCCGCGCTCCTGCCACTCGCCGACGCCGCGCGCGCGAACGATACCAAGGCTGCCGACGCTGCGATCGGCACCCTCGCCACCGGGCCGCTCGTCGTCCTCGCACCTTCGCTCTACGCCTGGGTCGCGCACGGCGAAGGCCGCGATCCTGGCCCCGCGCTCGCCACCGCCGCGAAGGACCCGGTCGCCAGCCGCTTCGCCACCGAAACCCGCGACCTGATCGCCAAGGCACCCGCCAAGCAGCCGCTCGCGATCGGCGTCTCGCGCCTGCTCGCGCACCTCGCCAGCGACCTCGCGCTCGGCGAACCCTCGCCGCTGTCGATCGCACTGGCCCAGGCATCGCTGCGCGCCGATCCCGGCTACGACCGCGCCCGCATCCTCCTCGCCCACGCGCTGGCCCGCAACATGCTGGTCGACCGTGCGCTCGTCGTCCTCGCCCAGGTCGGTCCGAAGAGCCCGTTCGCGGTCGCCGCGGCTGCCGAACGGATCGACATCCTCGCCAACGCCGACCGCGACGGCGAAGCGCTTGCGGCGGCCAAGAATCGCGTCGACCAGCAGGGCGCGGACGCCGCCGACTGGCAACGCTACGCCGACCTGCTCCTGACCACCGGCAACCCCGCCGAAGCCGCGACCTGGTACCAGCGCATCATCGCCGCGGACGGCGAGACCGGCGGCAGTTGGGGCGCATGGCTGCAATATGGCGGCGCGCTCGACCAGGCCGGCCGCTGGCCCGAAGCCCGCGCCGCGCTCGAAAAAGCGGTCGCCCGCGGGCCCGCGCAACCGCTCGCACTCAACTATCTCGGCTTCGCGCAGGTCGAGCACGGCGACGACATCCCCGCCTCGATAAAGCTTTTGGAGCGCGCCAGCCACCTCGACCCCACCAACGCCTCGATCATCGACTCGCTGGGCTGGGCGTATCATCTGTCGGGCGACACGGCGCGCGCGCTCCCCCTGCTCGAACGCGCCGCGCAGGGCGAACCCGCCAATACCGAGATCGGCGACCATCTCGGCGACGCCTATTGGAGTATCGGCCGAAACTACGAAGCCCGCTACGCCTGGCGCGCCGCGCTCCTCACCGCCGAACCCACCGAAACCGCACGCTTAACCGCAAAGATCGCCAACGGCCTCCCCCCAAAAGCCAAGCGCTGACCTTACCACCCTCTCCCTGAAGGGGAGAGGGAAGGGGCCCGCTCGGCAAAGCCGGGTGGGAAGGGTGAGGGCACGCGTTGTAATTTGCAGCATGGCGGACCTTCTCAATCGTTCCCCTCCGGCGTCCGTCACCGCGGCGAAAGCTGGGGGATCCCACGAGGCACGCAACGCCTGCCAAACCACGAGATCCCAGCGTGCGCTGGGATGACGGGCACTTCTTGGCTAAGCCGCGGGAAACAACCGGCCCGAAATCAAACCCCGAGACTCGCAATGCCCACCATCACAGAACCCGCACCCGCCAAGATCAATCTGGCGCTCCACGTTCGCCGCCGCCGCCCCGACGGCTACCACGACCTCGAAACCCTCTTCGCCTTCGCCACCGGCGGCGACCTGATCACGGTAGAACCCGCCGAGGCCAACTGCCTCACCATAACCGGCCCGTTCGCCGCGGCTCTCCTACCCCCCCAGAGCACTACCCCGACCCCCAGCACCACCCCGGCGAAGGCCGGGGCCCAATTGGGAGCCGACAATGAAGACGCGCACGGCTCGCCCAACGCCGCTCCAGGCGCCGCCCCCTGGCAAGGCAATCTCGTAACCGCTGCCGCAGACGCCTTCACCACCGCATTCGCCCCAAGCACCCACCACGCGCTAACACTCGAAAAGCACCTCCCGATCGCCTCGGGCATAGGCGGAGGCTCGGCCGACGCCGCCGCCACGCTCCGCGCGCTGGCCCGCCTCCACGGCGTCACGTCAACCGACCCCCGCCTCCACGAAATCGCCGCAAAGCTCGGCGCAGACGTCCCCGCCTGCCTCGCCAACCGCACCACGCTCGGCACCGGCAAAGGCGACACCCTGACCACTCTCGAAGGCCTGCCCGGCACGCCACTGCTTCTCGTAAACCCGGGCGTAGCCGTCTCCACAGCCGCCGTCTTCAAGACTTGGGACGGCCAGGACCGAGGCCCGATCCCCGAAGGCGCCCTCCTCGATCGCGCCAAAGCCGGCCGCAACGACCTCGAGCCCCCCGCGCTGGCGCTGGCCCCCGAAATCGCCCAGGTCCGCGCGCTCCTCGGCGCGGCGCACGGCGTCCTCCTGTCCAGAATGTCCGGCTCCGGCGCCACCTGCTTCGCCCTGTTCGAAACCCCCCAGGCCAGAGACACCGCCGCAATCGCCGCGCAAGCCCGCGGTTGGTGGATCCTCGCAACGACGCTCGCCTGATAAAACGCGGCCCCTAAAAAGCCCGGCCCGGATAAAGATTGAGCCGATCTCGATCAAAAGTCCCCCCCCACCCCGTCATTCCCGCGGAGGCGGGAACCCATACTGGTTGGCGTAGCAATAGGATCGCTGGCCCTTCAGGCTATGGATCCACGCCTGCGCGAGGACGACGACCGATCATATCTTAAGGCGGCCGATTTCGCGGCGCCGTGCCCAGCCCCTCCGCGACCCCCGACCAAACCCCAAATCTTTCCCCATAAATCCGCCGTTCCCCACTTGTTCCACAAGAACAAAGAGAATACATGGGTTTGACGCGTTGAATGGCACGCGCGCTTGCTTTAGCGATGGGAGCTTATCAATGGCCGCTAATCTGAAAGTGATCGACACCGGCATGGCAACCGCAACCAACGACCGCCAGAAGGCGCTCGACGCCGCGCTCGCGCAGATCGACCGCGCGTTCGGCAAGGGCTCGGCGATGCGCCTCGGCTCGAAGGAAACCATGCAGGTCGAGGTCATCTCGACCGGCTCGCTCGGGCTCGACATCGCGCTCGGCGTCGGCGGCCTGCCGCGCGGCCGCGTGATCGAGATCTACGGTCCGGAATCGTCGGGCAAGACCACGCTCGCGCTCCATGTGATCGCCGAAGCGCAGAAGGGCGGCGGCACCGCGGCGTTCGTCGATGCCGAGCATGCGCTCGACCCGGTCTACGCCAAGAAGCTCGGCGTCAACATCGACGAACTGATCGTCTCGCAGCCCGACACCGGCGAGCAGGCGCTCGAGATCGTCGACACGCTGGTCCGCTCGAACGCGATCGACGTGCTCGTGGTCGACTCGGTCGCAGCGCTCGTGCCGCGCGCCGAAATCGAAGGCGAGATGGGCGACAGCCATGTCGGCCTCCAGGCGCGTCTCATGTCGCAGTCGCTGCGCAAGCTGACCGGCTCGATCAGCCGCTCGCGCTGCATGGTGATCTTCATCAACCAGCTCCGCATGAAGATCGGCGTGATGTACGGCAACCCCGAGACGACGACGGGCGGCAACGCGTTGAAGTTCTACGCCTCGGTCCGCCTCGACATCCGCCGCATCGGCGCGATCAAGGCCGGCGAGGAAGTGACCGGCAACCAGACGCGCGTGAAGGTCGTAAAGAACAAGGTCGCACCGCCGTTCAAGCAGGTCGAGTTCGACATCATGTACGGGCAGGGCGTCTCGAAGCTCGGCGAGATCCTCGATCTCGGCGTGAAGGCCGGGCTCGTCGAGAAGTCCGGCGCCTGGTTCAGCTACGACAGCGTGCGTCTCGGCCAAGGTCGCGAGAACTCGAAGACCTTCCTGAAAGACAACCCCGAAACCGCCGACCGCCTCGAAAAGCAGATCCGCGCGCGCACCGACAAGGTCGCCGAGGAAATGATGGCCGGCCCCGACGCCGAAGACGACGCCTGATCTTCTTTACCCTCTCCCTCCGGGGAGAGGGAGGGACCCATTGCTCTCGCAATGGGAGGGTGAGGGCACGCGGTTGATCGTGCAGGGGCCGGGGCGGCATCGGGCTTTCATCGACGTCGGCATCGGCTTTGTGCCGGCGTAGGATCTCTATGTAGGCACCGCACCGCACCATCCCAACATTCCACCCCGGCGAAGGCCGGGGCCCAGTTGGAAAGGTGGCAATAACGGAACGCGATCTTTAGTTACGATCGGCTCCCAGTTGGGCCCCGGCCTCCGCCAGAGTGGCGGCTCCCATCGAACCGCAGCACCTGCCCCCTTGTTCTCCCGCGAAGGCGGGAGCCCAGTCTGGATCCCCGCCTTCGCGGGGAAACAAGGAATTGCAGACCGCTGCATGGCGCTCACACTGCCGCGCAGAGAACGCAACGGGCTCGACGAAGCCTTCAAATACCCAACGCCAATCCCACGCGAACGTCTATATCTCACCCAGAACCGACGTCCCCAGATCCGACCATGAGGCACCCCAACCCATGACCACCGCCTACGACTGGACCGGCAGAATAGGCGACGTCTGGGCCGCGGAATGGCGCAGAACTGACCGCAGCTTCACCAACCTGACCCCGCATTTGAACGCAGCTATCCTCGCCACCGCTCCCCTCCGAACTCGAAAGATCATCGACATAGGCTGCGGCGCCGGTGCCACTACGCTGGCCACGGCCCAGGCTCTCCCTACCACGACCGTAACCGGCATAGATCTCTCGCCAAACCTGATCGAGATCGCCAAACACCGCGCCGAAGCTCAAGCCAACGCCAGCTTCGAATGCGCCGACATCACCGTCGTCGCCCCGAGCCATGCCTCCGTCGATCTCTACGTCTCGCGCCACGGCGTCATGTTCTTCACCAACCCCACAGCCGCCTTCGCCACACTCGCCGAAGCCGCCGCCCCCGACGCATCGCTCGTCTTTTCCTGTTTCGCCGAACGCGCCGCCAATCGCTGGGCCACCGAAACCATCATCGCAACGGGCGGCGACGCGGACGCTCCAACGTCGATCACCCCAGGCCCGTTCGCCTTCGCCGATCCCCGCTATGTTGCCGATATTCTCGCGACCTCCGGCTGGCACGCCGCTGCGCCCCAGCGTATCGACTTCGCCTACCGCGCAGGCGAGGGCAGCGACTCCGTCACGGACGCGGTCGACTATTTTCGCCGCATTGGCCCCGCCGCCTCCGCAATCCGCGACGCCGCCCCGGAGGAACGCGAGCGCCACATCGCGCGTCTCACCGAAGTCTGCGCGCGTCATAGCAACGGCGACACGGTGGAATTCCCCGCCGCCGCCTGGATCTGGACCGCGCGCAAATCGGCCGAATAAACCAGGGGGAGCCCGCATGATCATCGTCCACCACCTCGAAAACTCACGATCGCAGCGGATCCTGTGGATGCTCGAGGAACTCGGTCTTCCCTACGAAATCAAACGCTACGAGCGGAACGAGCAGACCATGCTCGCCCCGCCCGAACTCAAGCGGGTCCACCCGCTCGGCAAGTCGCCGGTGATCGAAGATGACGGTCAGGTGGTCGCCGAAACCGGCGCGATCGTCGAATATCTCGTCGACAAGGCGGACGGCAAACTCGGCGCCCCCGCCAACCGCGCCGACGCGCTCCGCTACCGCTTCTGGCTCCACTATGCCGAAGGCTCGATGATGCCGCCGCTGCTGTTGAAGCTCGTCCTCGCGCGCATCCCGATCATGGGCAAGGTCGCGGTGAAGAAGATCCAGCCGATGATCGACGTCCATCTCGACTATGTTGAATCCGAACTGTCGCAACGCCCCTGGTTCGCCGGCAACGAGATGACCGCCGCCGACATCATGATGAGCTTTCCCTTGGAAGCCGCGCGCAGCCGCGGCGGCCTCGACGAGTCCCGCCCCGCAACGATCGCCTGGCTCGCCAAGGTCCACGCGCGGCCGGCGTATCAAGCGGGCCTCAAGAAAGGCGGCCCCTACGCCTACGCTTGAAGGCTTCAGATCAGAAACCGCATCGAGGCTGAGAACGCAACCTTCCCCTAAACACCACCCCGGCGAAGGCCGGGGCCCAATTGGAAAGGTTGGAGTAACGAGGTGCGGCGGTCACCATAGCGTCCCCCAATTGGACCCCGGCCTTCGCCGGGGCGGTACTTCTCTATTAAACCGCCAGCGTGGAGGGGCATCCTCGAGACGTCATCGGTTCAACATCGCCGTCCAACCTCAAGCCTGCCCCGGCCCGATCTTCTCGTAACTATCCACATCCACCTTCGGCCCATGCCCAGTAGGCGCATGCGGGAAATCCCGGTCCGCCGGCTCGCGCTCGTCGAGTCCGCCCTCCCATTTCGCCACCACGGTCGCCGCCACCGCATTGCCGATCACGTTCGTCGCCGAGCGCCCCATATCCAAGAAGTGATCCACCGCCAGGATCAGCAAGATCCCAGCCTCCGGAATCTTGAACATCGACAGCGTCCCCGCGATCACCACCAGCGACGCGCGAGGGACCCCCGCAATCCCCTTAGACGTCACCATCAGCACGAGCAGCATCGCGATCTGCTGCCCGATCGGCATGTCGATGCCGTACGCCTGCGCGATGAACAGCGACGCGAACGTCATGTACATCATCGACCCGTCGAGGTTGAACGAATAGCCGAGCGGCAGCACGAAGCTCGCGATCCGCGGCGGCACGCCGAACCGATCGAGCGCCTCCAGCGTCCGCGGATACGCCGCCTCCGACGACGCCGCCGAGAACGCCAGGATCAGCGGATCGCGGATATAGCGCACCAGCAACCGCGTTCGCGGCCCGATCAGCAGGAACGCGATCCCGATCAGCATCGCCCACAGCAGCGCAAGGCCGATATAGAAGGTCAGCATGAAATAGCCGAGCTGGCCGAGAATGGTCGGCCCCCGCTCGGCGAGCGTCGCGGTTACCGCCGCGAACACCGCGAACGGCGCGAACCGCATCACGTAATTGGTGATCTGGAGCATCACCGCGACCAGCGCCTCGATCGCCTTGACCAGCGGCGCGGCCTTCTCGCCGACCGCGGTGATCGCGACGCCGACGAACACCGAGAACACGACGATCTGCAGGATCTCGTTGCTCGCCATCGCTGCGATCATCGAATCGGGGACGATATGCGAGATGAATTTGGCGAGATCGAACGCCGCAGCATCGACGCCGCTCGACGCGGTCGCCGGCGGGATCGCGAGTTCGAGCCCGACGCCCGGCTGCAACACATTGACCAGGATCATGCCCAGGGTGAGCGACAACAGACTCGCGCAGATGAACCACCCGAGGCTTCGCAAACCCACCCGCCCGAGCGCGCCGGTGTCGCCCATATGCGCGATCCCGACGACCAGCGTCGAGAACACCAACGGCGCGATGATCATCTTGATCAGCCGCAGGAACAGCGACGTCACGATCGAGAAATAGCCGGCGATGTCCTTCAACCGCGCGGCGGACTCGGCCGTGCCGTCGTCGATCGACGCGTTCAGGATCCAGCCGACGACCATCCCCGCGACGAGGCCGAACAAGATGTAATAGGTTAGCCGCTTGGCCATTAATCGCTCCCGAGAAGTGCCGACAGGGAAGGGGATTGCGGCGCCCGGGTCAAGGACCCTATCGTCTGGCGATGTCGACCACACCCCGTAAATCCGCCTTCGGTCCCTCGCGCCGCGACCTGATCGGCCTCGCGATCGCGGCCCCGCTACTGTCGATCCCCGCGATCCTGCGCGCCGCCGAGCCTGACCTCTCGGCGCTGTCCGACATCACCGGCACGACCAAGCCGATCGACGCTGCCGAACGCGCCGCGAGGCTAGTGCGCGCGCAATCGCTGATGAAGACGGCGGGCATCGGCGCAGTGCTGATCGAGCCGGGATCGTCGTTGATCTACTTCACCGGCGTCCGTTGGCACACGAGCGAGCGGCTGACGCTGGCGATCCTCCCGGTCGAGGGCGAGCCGTGCATCGTCACGCCGTTCTTCGAGGAGCCGTCGGTGCGCGAGACACTCGCCGTCCCCGCCGAGGTCCGCGTGTGGCAGGAGGACGAGAACCCGCTCGCCGTGGTCGCGGGTTTCCTGCGCGACCGGAAGCTCGCCACGCGGCCGATCGGGCTGGAGGCGGAAGTGCGCTATTTCGCTTATGCCGGTCTCCAGCGCGTGCTTCCTGAGGCGAAGATCGTCTCCGCCGACCCCGTCGTCCGCGCCTGCCGGATGATCAAGACGCCCGCCGAGATCGCGCTGATGCAGGCGGCGACCGAGGTCACGCTCGCCGCCTATCGCTGGACCTATGCGCGAGTCGAGAAGGGCATGACCGGCCCCGAGATCGGCGCGCTGATGAACGCTGCAACCAAGAAGCTCGGCGGCGCGCCCGAGTTCGCGCTTGCGTTGATCGGCGAGGCGTCCGCCTATCCACACGGCAGTCGCGAGATCCACCGCGTCGCCGACGGCCAAGTCGTGCTGATGGACTGCGGCTGCACCGTGCAGGGCTATCAGTCCGACATCTCGCGCACCTGGGTCCACGGCACCGCGACCGCCGACCAGCGCAAGACCTGGGACCAGGTCGCTCGCGGCCAGCAGATCGCGTTCGCCGCCGCCCGGATCGGCGCGACCGCGGGCAGCGTCGACGACGCGGTGCGGCGGCATTACGAAACGCTAGGCTACGGCCCCGGCTACAAACTCCCCGGCCTGTCGCACCGCACCGGCCACGGCATCGGCATGGACGGCCACGAACCCGTCAACCTCGTCCGCGGCGAGACGACGAAGCTGGCGGCGGGCATGTGCTTCTCCGACGAGCCGGGCATCTACATTCCCGGCAAATACGGCATCCGCATCGAGGATTGCTTCCACATGACTGACACGGGGCCGAAATGGTTCAGCGAACCGCCCAAGTCGCTGGATGTGCCGTTGGGGTAAGCTGATTTGGGACAGATCCGCTCACCGCGCACTCCACCACCCCGGCGAAGGCCGGGGCCCAATTGGGGGACGGCGATAACGAAGCACCGCGATCCATTATTTACACCTTTCCAATTGGGCCCCGGCCTTCGCCGGGGTGGTCTCGTTGTGGGGTGGCAGTTCTTACCGAACCGCAGCCCCCGCTTCCTTGTTCTCCCGCGAAGGCGGGAGCCCAGTCTGGGTCCCCGCCTTCGCGGAGAAACAAGCTATCTTCGTTTCAATGCGATGCGTGCGAGGCGAGCGCCACACCCGACTTGAGCGAACCGCCCCGCTCGCCTAAGTCCCGCCGCATGACATCGACGAACGACATCCGCCGCGGCTTCCTCGACTATTTCGGATCGCAGGGGCACCAGATCGTACCCTCTGCACCGCTCGTGCCGCAGAACGACCCGACGCTGATGTTCGTCAACGCCGGGATGGTGCCGTTCAAGAACGTCTTCACCGGCCTGGAATCGCGCCCCTACACGACCGCCACCTCGTCCCAGAAATGCGTCCGCGCCGGCGGCAAGCACAATGATCTCGACAATGTCGGCTACACCGCGCGCCACCACACCTTCTTCGAAATGCTCGGCAATTTCTCTTTCGGCGATTATTTCAAGGAACAGGCGATCGTCCACGCCTGGACGCTGCTCACGCGCGAATGGGGCCTGTCGCCCGACAAATTGACCGCCACCGTCTATCACACCGACGACGAGGCGTTCGACCTCTGGAAGAAGGTCGCCGGCCTCCCCGATCACCGCATCATCCGCATTCCGACCAAGGACAATTTCTGGTCGATGGGCGACAACGGGCCGTGCGGGCCGTGCTCGGAGATCTTCTACGACCACGGCGACCACATTTTCGGCGGCCCTCCAGGCTCCCCCGACGAGGACGGCGATCGCTTCGTCGAGATCTGGAACCTCGTGTTCATGCAATATGAGCAGGAGAACGCCGAGATCGTCGGCAACCTGCCCAAACCCTCGATCGACACCGGCATGGGTCTCGAGCGCATCGCCGCGGTCATGCAGGGCGTCACCGACAATTACGACACCGACACGTTCAAGGCGCTGATCGCCGCCTCCGGCGCGCTGACGCACACCGCCACCGACGGCGCCAACACTGCCAGCCACCGCGTGATCGCCGATCACCTGCGCACCGCGGGCTTCCTGATCGCAGACGGCGTGCTGCCCGCCAGCGAAGGCCGCGGCTACGTGCTCCGCCGGATCATGCGCCGCGCGATGCGCCACGCGCATATCCTTGGCGCCAAGCAGCCGCTGATGCACCGCCTCGTCCCCGCGCTTGTCACCGAGATGGGCGCCGCCTATCCCGAGCTGGCGCGTGCACGTCCGCTGATCGAAGCGACGTTGCAGCAGGAGGAAACGCGCTTCCGCCAGACGCTCGACAAGGGGCTGAAGCTGCTCGACGAGGCGACCACCGGGATGACCGACGGTACGCTGGCGGGCGACGTCGCGTTCAAGCTCTACGACACCTACGGCTTCCCGTACGACCTGACCGAGGACGCGCTGCGTGAACGCAACATCGCGGTCGACCGCGCAGGCTTCGACACCGCGATGGCCGAGCAGAAGCGCGCCGCCCGCGCCGCCTGGAAGGGCTCGGGCGCGAAGGCCTCGGACGACATCTGGTTCGACATCGTCGAGCAGACCGGCGGCACGGAGTTCCTCGGCTACGCATCGGATACCGGCGAGGGTGAGGTCGTCGCGCTGGTCAAGGACGGCGCGCGCGTCGACCACGCGACCACCGGCGACACGGTCGCGATCGTCGTCAACCAGACGCCGTTCTATGGCGAAAGTGGTGGGCAGGTCGGCGATGCCGGCCACATCTCGAACGACACCGGCCTGCACGCGAACGTCACCGAGACGTCGAAGCAACTCGGCCGCGTGTTCGTCCACCACGCGATCGTCGACGCCGGCGAGATCAAGGTCGGCGACCCGGTCAAGCTCCAGATCGACGTCGCCCGCCGCGCGCAGATCCGCGCCAACCACTCCGCGACGCACCTCCTGCACGAGGCCCTCCGCGAACGCCTCGGCACGCACGTCGCGCAGAAGGGGAGCCTTGTAGCCCCCGACCGCCTGCGCTTCGACTTCTCGCAGCCGGTCGCGATGACCCCCGCCGACATCGCGCAGGTCGAGGCCGACGTGAACGCGCAGGTCCGCGGCAACGGCGCCGTCACGACGCTGTTGATGACCCCCGACGACGCGATTGCGATGGGCGCGATGGCGCTGTTCGGCGAGAAATACGGCGACGAGGTGCGTGTCGTGTCGATGGGCTCGACCGAGGACGGCACCTATTCGATCGAGCTCTGCGGCGGCACGCACGTCAACGCGCTCGGCGACATCGGCCTGTTCAAGGTCGTCGGCGAGGGCGCGGTCTCAAGCGGCATTCGCCGTGTCGAAGCGCTCACCGGCGAAGCCGCGCGCGCGTATCTGACCAGCCGTGACGATCGCCTGCGCGAGGCGGCCGCGGTACTGAAGTCGACCCCCGACGAGGTCCCGGCACGCGTTGCGTCCCTGCTTGAAGACCGCCGCCGCCTCGAACGCGAACTCGCCGACGCGAAGAAGGCGCTGGCGCTCGGCGGCGGTGGCTCGGGCGAGGCGGCAGGCCCGGAGCAGGTCGGCGGCGTAGCGTTCATCGGCCAGGTGCTCAACGACTTCGAAGCCAAGGGCCTGCGCGGCGCGGTCGACGAAGCCAAGCAGCGCCTCGGCTCGGGCATCGCGGTGATGGTAGCGATCAACGACGGCCGCGCCTCGGTCGCGGTTGGCGTGACCGCGGACTTGGTGGCCAGCCACAACGCAGTCGACCTGCTCAAGATCGCGGTGGCGACGCTGGGCGGGCAGGGCGGCGGTGGTCGGCCTGATATGGCTCAGGGCGGTGGGCCTGAAGGCGACAAGGCCGCGGAAGCAGTCGCGGCTGTGCGGGCAAAGCTGGAGGCGGCGGGCGCCTGAAACTCGCCGCCGTCATACGCTAAACCCCAAGCAATGTTCCCCCGCGGACGCGGGGGCACAGCTAAGTATCGCTAGCTGCCTTTGCTCCTGGACCCCCGCCTTCGCGGGGGAACAGTGGCTGCGCTGATGAAGTCACTCGCTACCATTACCTCCACCCCGGCGAAGGCCGGGGCCCAATTGGCACGTCCGGAGTAACGAAGGACTGCCCTTCATCATCACCGTCCCCCAATTGGGCCCCGGCCTTCGCCGGGGTGGTGTTTCTCATTGGGTGGTCTCGAAAAGATCAGCCGCCACGCACCTTCGCCAGCGTAGTCCCGGCAGTAATCGCCTCGATATCCGTCACCAGGTGCAGCAACCGCACCCCGGACCGAGACATCGCCCGGTCCAGCGCCCCGGCAAAATCCTCGGTCCGAGAAACAGTCTCCGCCCAGCACCCATAAGCCCGCCCCAGCGCGGCAAAGTCCGGGTTCCGCAACCCGGTCCCCGAAACCCGCCCCGGATACTCCCGCTCCTGATGCATACGGATCGTGCCATAATTGCCGTTATCCACGACCACCACCAGCATGTCCGCGCCATGCGCTACCGCGGTCGCGAGTTCCTGCCCGTTCATCAAAAAACACCCGTCCCCGGCCAGCGCCACGACCGTCCGCTCCGGATGACGCAAAGAAGCGGCCACCGCCGCCGGCACGCCATACCCCATCGCCCCGGCGGTCGGCGCAAGCTGCGTCCCCGGCCCAGCATACGCCCAGTAGCGATGCCACCACCCCGAGTAATTCCCCGCCCCGTTGCAGATGACCGCATCCGCCGGCAGCCGCTCGCGCATCGCCGCGACGCACGGCCCGAGGTCCATCGCCAGATCGCGCGGCGCCGGCGTAGACCATTCCAGCCACTCCGCATGTGCCTCCGCCCCAGCACTCCGCGGCGGCAGGTCGACCACCAGCAACGCCTCCGCAAACTCCGCCATCCCCGCACACACGGCCACATCCGCGCGGTACGCCCGGTGCAACTCGTCCGGATCGGGATACACATGGATCAGCCGCTGCCCCGGATGATCGGGTGTAATCAGCGCATAGCCATCGGTCGTCGCCTCCCCCAGCCGCGGCCCGACGACCAGCAGCAGATCCGCCGCTTTGACCCGCTCGACCAGCTTCGGATTGGGCCCATACCCAAGGTTCCCCGCCCAAACCGGGCAGTCGTTCGGAATAGCATCCTGCCGCCGAAACGCCGCCGCCACCGGGATCCCGTTACGATCCGCCCATGTCGAGAACGCCCCCGACGCCGCGACATCCCAGCCCGCACCGCCGACGATCGCCACGGGCCGCTCGGCAGTCGTCAGCAGATCGGCGAGCAAATCCATCGTATCGGCATCACACCCTTGCGCCACCCGCTCGACCCGCGGCCGATCGACCGCGTCGACGATGTCCAGCAGCATGTCCTCGGGCAACGCCAGCACCACCGGCCCCGGCCGCCCCGACATCGCCGTCGCATAGGCGCGCGCGACATATTCCGGGATCCGCCGCGCATCGTCGATCCGTGCCGCCCACTTGGCGATCGGCGCGAACATCGCCTGGAAATCAATCTCCTGGAACGCCTCTCGATCGCGCGTGCCGCGGTCGATATCGCCCACGAACAGGATCATCGGCTGCGAATCCTGCATCGCGACGTGCACGCCGATCGACGCGTTGGTCGCGCCCGGCCCGCGGGTCACGAACGCCACCCCCGGCCGGTGCGTCAGCGTCCCGTCCGCGCACGCCATGAACCCGACGCCGCCCTCTTGCCGGCACACGACGAGGTCGATCGCGGGCGTGTCGTGCAGCGCGTCGAGCACCGCCAGGAAGCTCTCCCCCGGCACGGTGAAGATCCGGTCGCAGCCCTGTGCGACGAGTTGGTCGACCAGGATACGGCCGCCGGTGCGTGGTGTGATCATCGACGCATCCTGCCGTCCGTTGTGCGCGAAGTCGAGAAACGGTTACGCTGGCGTCGAAGCCGGGACCAACCCGACTCGCCCGGAGAGGATCATGACCGACTTCACCACCGTCGCCGACGGCCTGCGTTTTCCCGAAGGCCCGGTGGCGATGCCCGACGGCAGCATCATCCTCGTCGAGATAGAGGCGGGCCGCATCACTCGCATCGCCCCTGACGGCACCAAGTCGACGGTCGCCGAGCCCGGCGGCGGCCCCAACGGCCTGGCAATCGGCCCCGACGGCAAGCTCTATTGCTGCAACAATGGCGGCTTTGCATGGCGCGAAACCAACGGCTTCCTCACCCCGCACGGCCAGCCGGACGACTATTCGGCCGGCCGTATCGAGCGGATCGACATCGCCACCGGCGCGGTCGAGATCCTCTACAAGGACGGCGATTTCGGCTGTTCGCTGCGAGGTCCCAACGACATCGTCTTCGATTCGCATGGCGGCTTCTGGTTCACCGACCACGGCAAATCGCGCGACCGGGCCCGCGACATCACCGGCATCTTCTACGCCAAAGCCGATGGCAGCCATCTGGAAGAAGTCATCTTCCCGAGCGAAAACCCCAACGGCATCGGCCTCTCGCCCGACGGCAAGACGTTGTACGCAGCGGAAACCTACACCTGCCGCCTGATGGCGTTCGACGTCGTCACACCGGGCAAAGTCGCCAGCGCCGCGGGCACGCCGCTCTACCGCCCCGCCGGCTACAAGTTCTTCGATTCGCTCGGCGTCGAGGCGTGCGGCAACATCTGCGTCGCGACGATCGGCGAATGCGGGATCAGTGTCATCTCGCCCGGCGGAGAACTGGTCGAGTTCGTCGCCACCGACGACGTCTTCACCACCAACATCTGCTGGGGCGGCGCGGACGGCATGGACGCGTACATAACCTGCTCGGGCAGCGGCCGGCTGGTCAAGACACGGTGGAAGCGCCCTGGCCTGATGCTCGCATACTGAACTGTCGTGCGCAGCGACGTTGCCGAGCGATTGGCGGCGCCTTATGCGGTGACCAGGATTTGAGGAGGATGCATGGCGAACAAGCGCTACACCGATGCGGCGACGGCACTCGAAGGCGTGCTGTTCGACGGCATGACGATCTGTGCGGGCGGGTTCGGGCTGTGCGGCATTCCCGAACGGCTGATCGACGCGATCGAGGCGTCGGGCGTCAAGGACCTGACGATCGCCAGCAACAATGCCGGGATCGACGGGCAGGGCCTCGGCAAGCTGCTCCGCTCGCGCCAGGTGAAGAAGATGATCTCGTCCTATGTCGGCGAGAACAAGGAGTTCGAGCGGCAATATCTCAGCGGCGAACTCGAGGTCGAGTTCTGTCCACAGGGCACGCTCGCCGAACGCTGCCGGGCAGGGGGCGCAGGCATCCCCGGCTTCTACACCAAGACCGGCGTCGGCACGCTGGTCGCCGAGGGCAAGGAAGTGAAGACCTTCGACGGCGAGGAGTACATCCTCGAACGCGGCATCCGTGTCGATCTCGCGATCATCAAGGGCTGGAAGGCGGACGAGAGCGGCAACCTCATCTTCCGCAAGACCGCGCGCAACTTCAACCAGCCGATGGCAACGGCAGGGAAAATCTGCGTCGCCGAGGTCGAGGAGATCGTCCCCGTCGGCAGTCTCGATCCCGACACGATCCACCTGCCGGGCATCTACGTGAAGCGGATGATCGTCGGCTCGCCGTACGACAAGCAGATCGAATTCCGCACCGTCCGCGAGCGCGCGGCGGCATGAACGCTCTGCCGTTCTCCTGCGCACGCAGGAGCCCAGGGTCACGAGCGCTACGGACGGTATCCTGGGCCCCTGCGTTCGCAGGGGCACTGGTTTTGCAAGGCTGCGTCAGCGTATCGGCGCCGACCTCGATCGCGTCTTCGCCAAGCGTTACCGCGCCCATCACCGTGAACGGTGTCCCCGCCGGTATGCAGTATCTCTACGCCTCGGGCGAAGCCGCAGCGGTCAGCATCCAGGCCTGGAACGCGCTGGTCGGCTACGTCCGTGCACAACGCACCCCAACCTCCGTCGTGCTCGCACAAGGCGCCTCGCTCGCCGCGCCGACCTTCACCACCTGCGGCACCAAGCCAAAGGCCGCGGTGTTCGATGTCGATGAGACCGTCCTCCTCAACCTCGGCTTCGAATACGACGCGTCCTCCGGCCAACCCTGGTCCGATCCTCGCTGGCAGGAGTGGGAGCGCACTGGCGTCAAGCAGGTCGCCCCCGTCCCAGGCGCCCTCGCCGCGCTCACCGCCCTCCGCGCGATGGGCGTCACGGTCATCTTCAACACCAACCGCTCCGCCGCCAACGCCGCACAGACTGAGGCCACGATCGAAGCCGCTGGCATCGGCCCAGCCCGCCACGGCGAAACGCTGTTCCTCGCCGGCGACGATGCAACAGGCTCGAAGAAGGACGGCCGCCGCGCGACGATCGCCGCGAAATACTGCGTCGTAGCGATGGGCGGCGACCAGCTCGGCGACTTCAGCGACCTCTTCAACGCCGGCCAGACCCCCGCCGCGCGCCGCGTCGCCGTCCAGTCGCCCGCGATCACGGCGAAATGGGGCGCAGGGTGGTTCGTGCTGCCCAACCCCGTCTACGGCACCGCGCTGAAGGGCAACCGCGACGAGGTGTTCCCGCCAGCAGTCCGCTGGGCCCCGACTGGAGGCGTACGCTAATGGCCGATCATCCCAACGCGATCGCGCTCGACAAGGGCGCAAAACTCACCGGCGAATCGGTCGAGGTCGCGCGCATCTGGATCACCAGCGCCGCCGGTAGCAACGTCCTGATCGACGCGGGCATCCTCGAGGACCCGACCGTGTTCGGCTACCTCCTCGCCGACACGATCCGCCATGCCGCGCGCGCCTATGCGGGCACCTGGGGCCTCGACGAAGATGCCGCATTGCAGGCGATCGTCGACGGCGTCGGCACCGAGCTCCGCGAACAATTCACGACCATCACCACCATCCAGGAAGGAACGATCAACTGATGCCCTGGGACCGTAACCAGATGGCCGCGCGCGCCGCCAAGGAACTGAAGGACGGCTATTACGTCAATCTCGGCATCGGTATCCCGACGCTGGTCGCGAACAACATCCCCGAGGGCATGACCGTCACGCTCCAGTCGGAGAACGGCATGCTCGGGATCGGCCCGTTCCCTTACGCGGGCGAGGAAGACGCCGACCTGATCAACGCCGGCAAGCAGACGATCAGCGAACTCCCCTCGTCGGTGTATTTCAGCTCGTCGGACAGCTTCGCGATGATCCGCGGCGGCCATATCGATCTCACGGTGCTCGGTGCGATGGAGGTCAGCGAAGGCGGCGACATCGCCAACTGGATGATCCCCGGCAAGATGATCAAGGGCATGGGCGGCGCGATGGACCTCGTCGCAGGGGTCAAGCAGATCATCGTCGTGATGGACCACACCGCCAAGGACGGGACGCCGAAGTTCATCCCGTCCTGCACGCTGCCGCTGACCGGCAAGAACGTCGTCGACATGATCGTGACCGACCTGGCCGTGTTCCAGCGCCCCGATCACGACAGCCCGTTCAAGCTGGTCGAACTCGCGCCCGGTGTGACCGCGGACGAGGTCGCTGCGAAGACGACGGCGCACTACACCGCCTGATGAAACGCGCCGCCATCGTCATCGCGCTGATCGTGATCCTGATCGCGGGCACGGCGTTCACCGCAGGCCCCGGCACGCTCAGCGTGCTCGACGGCGTGATGGGCGGCGGTCGCGGCACTGCGCGGGTGAGGGAAGGCGTCCCGTTCGGCACGCACGGCCAGAAGCTCGACGTGTGGCGTCCCTCCGGTGGCGCGAAGACCGGCCTGCCGGTGCTGATCTTCTGGTACGGCGGCGGCTGGGTCCACGGCTCGCGCGGCGCCTACGCGTTCGCGGCGCGGGCCTATGCGAAGGCGGGCTACGTCGTCGTCATGCCCGATTACCGCAAGGTGCCCGACGTGCGTTTCCCCGCCTTCCTCCAGGATGGCGCCGAAGCGGTGAAATGGACGCGCGACCACATCGCGCAGTCGGGCGGCGACCCGAACCGGATCGCCGTCGCCGGCCATTCCGCAGGCGCCTACACCGTCGCGATGCTGACGCTCGACCAGCGCTGGCTGAAGGCGGAGGGCGTCGACCCTCGCATCATCAAGGCCGCGGTCGGCCTGTGCGGTCCGTACGACTTCTACCCCTTCACCGCCAAGCGCGCGATCGACGCGATGCAGGGCGCTGCCGACCCGGTGATGACCCAGCCGATCCACTTTGCACGGGCGGACGCGCCGCCGATGCTGCTGATCACCGCGGGCGACGACACGCAGGTAAAGCCCCACAACGCGATCAACCTCACCGCGCGGCTGAAGTCGCTCGGCGCGCCGGTAACGCACATCGACTATCCCGGCCTCAGCCACGAGAACGTCGCGATGGCGCTGTCGAAGCCGTTCCGCGGCAAGGCGCCGGTACTGGCCGACAGCGTCGCGTTCCTCCATGTTGCGATGCCTGCGCGGTAGCCAGTCCGGCCGACGCGACCCCCGTCAGTCTTTCTCCCCCGTCATGCCGGGCTTGTTCCGGCATCCACGGTGCCGCACTATCTACGGCGTCGAGCGTGCGGGACGGTGGACCCCGGAACAGGTCCGGGGTGACAGAGCGGATGGGGCAATGCCGCCAATACGCTTTTCAGGTCCCAACGACCGAAAATTACATCGAACCTCGACCTCGCACCCCTTTTCGGTTAACGCGCCAGCATCATGGCCACTCCACAAACCTTGTACGAAAAGATCTGGGCGGCGCATGTCGTCGAACGCCGCGACGACGGCACCTGCCTGATCTACATCGACCGCCACCTCGTCCACGAAGTCACCAGCCCACAGGCCTTCGAAGGTCTCCGCGTGGCAGGCCGCAAGGTCCGCCGCCCCGACCTGACGCTAGCCGTCCCCGATCATAACCTCCCGACCACAGCGCGCAAAGACGCCGCCGGCCGCGTCCTGCCGATCGCCGATCCCGAGAGCGCGCAACAGCTCGACGCGCTCCGCCGCAACACGTCCGAGTTCGGCATCGACTATATCGACGCGACCGCCGCCGAGCAGGGCATCGTCCACGTCGTCGGCCCCGAGCAGGGCTTCACGCTGCCCGGCACGACGCTGGTCTGCGGCGACAGCCACACGTCGGCGCACGGCGCACTCGGCGCGCTCGCGTTCGGGATCGGCACCAGCGAGGTCGAGCATGTCCTCGCCACGCAGACGCTGCTGTTGTCGCAGGCCAAGACGATGGAAGTCCGCGTCGACGGCGAACTCGGCTTCGGCGTCAGCCCGAAGGACGTCATCCTCGCGATCATCGGCAAGATCGGCGCGGCGGGCGGCACCGGCCACGTCATCGAATTCACCGGCAGCGTGATCCGCAACATGTCGATCGAAGGCCGCCTGACGATCGCCAACATGTCGATCGAGGCGGGTGCCCGCGCCGGCCTCATCGCGCCCGACGACACGACCTTCGCGTATCTCAAGGGCCGCCCGATGGCCCCCACCGGCGAGCATTGGGACCGCGCGGTCGCCTGGTGGCGCAGCCTCGCGACCGATCCAGGCGCGAAATACGACAAGTCCGTCGTGCTCGACGCCGCCGATATCGCCCCGGGTCTCACCTGGGGCACCAGCCCCGAGGACGTCGTGCCGATCACCGGCGTGGTCCCCGAACCATCGAGCTTCGCCGATCCCGCCAAGCAGGCAGCGGCACAGAAGTCGCTCGATTACATGGGCCTCACCGCCGGCACCGCGATGCGCGACGTGCCGATCCAGCACGTCTTCATCGGCAGCTGCACCAACAGCCGCATCGAGGACCTCCGCGCCGCCGCAGCGATCGCCGATGGCCGCCATGTCGCAACCGGTGTCCGCGCGCTCGTCGTCCCCGGCTCTGGCCTGGTGAAGCGCCAGGCGGAAGCCGAGGGGCTCGATCGGATCTTCATCACCGCCGGGTTCGAATGGCGCGAACCGGGCTGTTCGATGTGCCTCGCGATGAACCCGGACAAAGTCCCTGCGGGGGAGCGTTGCGCTTCCACGTCGAACCGTAATTTCGTTGGCCGACAGGGTCCCGGAGCGCGCACGCATCTGGTATCACCCGCGATGGCGGCGGCAGCGGCGGTAACCGGCAAGCTGAGCGACGTCAGAGAGTTGATGGGGGCAAGAACATGAAGAAGGTTTTCGTACTGCTGGCGGCTGGCGCAATGCTCAGCGGCGTCGCGGCCTATGTCGCATCGGCGCGTGTTGTCCCGGAGCACACGGAACAGCGATGACCCCCGTCACGACCGTCTCGGGCCGCGCCTATCCTTGGGGCGCGAAGAACATCGACACCGACGTCATCATCCCGGCGCATTGGCTGAAGACGATCACGCGCACCGGCCTCGGCCGCGGCGCGTTCGAGACTGTGCGTGCCGACCCTGCCAACATCTTCGACGATCCGCGCTATGCCGGATCGCCGATCCTCATTGCCGGCGATAATTTCGGCTGCGGTTCCAGCCGCGAGCACGCCGCTTGGGCACTCGCCGATATGGGCATCACCGCGGTGATCGCGCCGAGTTTCTCCGACATCTTCTCGGGCAACGCGTTCAAGAATGGCATCGTCCCGGTCGTGCTTCCCCAGGAAGCGATCGATCGTCTGCTGGAAGTCGCCAAGGACCAGATCGTCACCGTCGACCTCGAGACGATGACCGTCACCACCCCGTTCCAGGACCGCTTCACCTTCGAACTGGACGCATTCCGCCGTCAGTGCCTGATGGAAGGGCTGGACGAAGTCGGCCTGACGCTGGCAAGGGATACCCAGATTTCAAATTTCGAGGAGGCGGTCGCATCGAATCGCCCCTGGATGACGGTGGAGAGCGGGTATGCGAGCATTGGTGTCGAAGGCAGTCGGCGGACCTGAAACTCTGGAAATGGTCGAGCTGCCCGATCTGGTGGCTGGCCCCGGACAGGTGGTCGTCGCGGTCAAGGCCTGCGCGATCAACTTCCCCGACGTCCTGATCATCGAGGACAAATACCAGTTCAAGCCGCAGCGCCCGTTCGCACCGGGCGGCGAGATCGCCGGCACGATCGCGTCGATCGGCGAGGGTGTCACAGGCTGGGAGATCGGCGACCGCGTCATCGCGATGCTCGGCCACGGCGGGCTGTGCGAGCAGGTCATCGCCGACCCCGCCAAGCTCTACCGCCTCCCCGAAGGCCGCAGCTTCGCCGAGGGCGCCTCGCTGATCCTCACCTACGGCACGACGATCCACGCACTTCTCGACCGCGGCCACATCCAGGCGGGGCAGACGTTGCTCGTCCTAGGCGCGGCCGGCGGGGTAGGCCTCGCGGCGATCGAGCTCGGCAAGGCGTTCGGCGCGAAGGTCGTCGCCGCCGTCTCGTCCGAGGAAAAAGCCGCCGCCGCCAAATCCGCTGGCGCCGACGACACGCTGATCTACGCGCGTGCCCCGTTCGACAAGGACCAGTCGAAGGCCCTCGCCGAGCAGTTCAAGGCGGCAGTCGGTCGCGACGGCGCGCATGTGATCTACGATCCGGTCGGCGGCGATTACGCGGAACCCGCCCTGCGATCTATCGCATGGGAGGGCAAGTACCTCGTCGTCGGCTTCCCCGCCGGCATCCCAAAACTCCCGCTCAACCTCACGCTGCTAAAAAGCTGCGACGTCTGCGGCGTTTTCTGGGGCGCGTTCGCGGCACGCGATCCAAAGGCGAATCAGGCACATATCGAGACGCTGTTCGATCTGTGGGCGAAGGGAAAGATCGCGCCGCGCGTGACGGAAGTTTTCGCGTTCGAAGACGGTGGCAAGGCGATCGCCAAGATGGCGGCACGCGGCGCCATCGGCAAACTCGTGGTGGAGGTCGGCTGAGCCCAGCCGACCTACGGTCCGGTCAGACCAGCTGGTAGATCGCCAGGGCGATGATCGCCCAGATCAACATCGACACGAGCAGGCCATATGCCAGCCCCTGGACGAATTTCGGCTCCGAGCTTTGCTGTGCCGCCTGTGGCGGTGGGACGTTCGAGGATGCCGTTATGCTTGCCATGATCGCTCTCCTGTCCGTGCAATTTGTCACGTGACTGACTTATATATGATTACGATCTCGCCTTTGTTCCACCGTTTTTTGTAAGGATTCGCGGAATATTGCGCGCGGGCGGTCGGCGACCTATCTCAGGGACGAATACGAGACTGAACGGGGACCCGCGCAATGACCATTTTCGAGGATCGCGAACGCGCCAGCGAGGCGCATTTCGCGCGCGAGGAGGAGATGGCGTTCCGGATCACCGCACGCCGCAATCGCCTGCTCGGGGCGTGGGCCGCGCACGAGATGGCGCTGACGCCGGAAGAGACCGACGCCTATGCCACCGCGCTCGTCCATGCCGACATGGAAGGCGGCGGCGACGATGACGTCGTGCGCAAACTGGTCGGCGACCTGACCGCCGCTGGGCTCGATCACGACGAAGCCACCGTCCGCCGCGCGCTCGCGCAGCAGATGATCGAGGCACGTCGCCAGTTGCTGGAGTCGCACTGATATGCCGATGGCTGCCGACGACATCGCGACGATGATCCGCGACGCAATTCCCGATGCCCAGGTCGAGATTACCGATCTCGCGGGCGACGGCGATCATTATGCCGCCAAGGTGACCGCCGCGAGCTTTGCCGGCCTCAGCCGCGTGAAGCAGCATCAGGCCGTCTACGCCGCGCTCGGCGGGCGCATGGGCGGCGTCCTGCACGCCCTTCAGCTTACCACCGCAATTTCCTGAGGACCTACCAATGACCGACGATTCCAACGCCCGCATCGACGCTCTCGTGAAAGCGAGCCCCGTCGTCCTGTTCATGAAGGGCAGCCCGCTGTTCCCGCAGTGCGGCTTCTCGAGCCGCGCGATCGCGATTCTCAACCATCTCGAGGTCGAATTCGAGAGCGTCGACGTGCTCCAGGACCAGGGCATCCGCCAGGGCATCAAGGCCTATTCGGACTGGCCGACCATCCCGCAGCTCTATGTCGACGGCGAGTTCGTCGGCGGCTCTGACATCATGATGGAGATGTACGAGAGCGGTGAGCTGAAGCAGTTGTTCGAGACGCAGAAGGCGAACTGAGGGTCGAGCCTCATAGCGTCCCGTTTTTTCCACCGTCACCCCAGCTGTCTCCACCGTCACCCCAGCGAAAGCTGGGGTCTCATCGTGTGGCGGACGACATCTGCATCGAGGGATACCCCAGCTTCCGCTGGGGAGACGGCTCGAAAAGCCGCGCGACTCGATTTGAAAATGAC
The DNA here is from genome assembly GCF_049472435.1 of Sphingomonas sp. 4RDLI-65. Lineage (NCBI taxonomy): Bacteria > Pseudomonadati > Pseudomonadota > Alphaproteobacteria > Sphingomonadales > Sphingomonadaceae > Sphingomonas > Sphingomonas sp. 4RDLI-65. The sequence goes on from NZ_JBCEBT010000012.1 coordinate 53,975, forward strand.
ACCGGGGAGGGTGGATCGACGCGAGACCGGAAGGAAGCGGTCGATCCACCCTGCATGAACGTGGGTACGTTCGGTGACATCCCACACATTGCATCCTGCGTGCCAAGTTCCGATCGCCGCGGATTTGTGGGCGCCTCGATAGTTAACGCCGATTTCAGGCGTTGCCGACTTGTAAAGAACGGCGACAATCGGCCGAATTGCCGAGGGTCTTGCCATCGCCCCATGAAGCCGCCATCTCGCGTCCATGGCTGAGCATCCGACCGGTATCCCGATCCAGCTCGAGCCGCTCGTCGTTCGCGTGCTCGCGCCCAATCCGTCGCCGTATACGTATACCGGCACGCAGACGCACATCGTTGGTACCACCGATCTGGCCGTGATCGATCCCGGTCCCGACGATCCCGCGCATCTCGACGCGCTAGTCCGCGCGATCGACGGCCGCCCGGTGACCGCGATCGTCGTCACGCACCATCACCGCGATCACAGCCCCGCCACGCGCCCGCTCAAGGCGCTCACCGGCGCCCCGATAGTTGGCGCCGCCCCCTTTGATCTCGACGACGCGGGCGCGCGCGCGGACGCGTCGTTCGACGCCGACTACGTCCCCGATCGGGTCCTTGCCGAAGGTGACGCGATCCGCGGTGACGGCTGGACCCTGGAGGCGATCGCGACGCCCGGCCACACCTCGAACCATCTCGCCTTCGCGCTGACCGATACGAACGCGCTGTTCTCCGGCGATCATGTCATGGGCTGGTCGACGACGATCGTCTCGCCGCCCGATGGCGACATGACGGCGTACATGGCGAGCCTCGAAAAACTCATGCGTCGCGACGACCGCATCTATTATCCCGGCCACGGCGAGGCGGTGAAAAAGCCGCAACGCCTCGTCCGCGGCATGCTCGGCCATCGCAAGCAGCGCGAGGGGCAGATCCTCCGGCTGCTCCGCGAGGCCGCGCGGACGATCCCCGCGCTGGTCGATCGCATGTATGTGGGGCTCGACGCGCGCCTCGTGCCCGCCGCCGCGCGATCGGTGCTGGCGCATCTCTACGACCTGCAAACCCGCGGACTGGTGATCGAGGAAAGCGAGACATGGCGGACGACCTGACCCCCGCACCCAAATCGGGCCTGGGCCCCTTCCTCGCAAAGGCGGTCGGCGTGGTCGTCATCTTGATCCTTGCCGGTCTGCTCGCGCTGTGGGGCGTGCAGCGCTATGTCAGCGACCGGTTGACGCCCGATCCGACGACGATCGCCAGCGCCAGCCTCCAGGGCCTGCGTGAGCAGAACCGGCTCTCCGCGTTCGCCGCGCGCTATGTCGCGGTCGTCACGTCGAGGCAGTCGCAATTGGGCTTCACCACCGAGAAGACGCTGATCATGCCCGGCATGGTGCGCTACGACGTCGACATGGCCAAGCTCACGCAAGCCGACGTCGCGTGGGATGGCACCACCAAGACCTTGTCGGTGCGCCTGCCTGCGGTCGAGGCTGATGGCCCGCAGGTCGATCTGACCGCGGTTCGCGAATATGGCTCGGGTGGCGTGTTGACCACCTTCACCGACGCCGAGAAGCGCCTCGACGCCGCCAACCGTCGCGCCGGCCAGATCGAGCTGATCCGCCAGGCACGCGAGCCGGCGATGATCAAGCTCGCGCGCGACGCAACCCGGCGTGCCGTGGAGCGCAGTTTCGCGATGCCGCTGCGTGCCGCCGGGATCGATGCGACCGTCGCGGTTCGCTTCGCCGACGAGCCGACCGCGAGCACCGAACGCTGGGACACCTCGCGCTCGCTGCAGGACGTGCTAGGGAACGCGAGCTAAACTCGGGATACGACCATGGAATTGAACCAGAACTTCGCCGGCATCGACATCCGCGCCGAGATCGAGCGCCTCCGCAAGGAGAAGAACGCCGTCATCCTCGCGCATTATTACCAGAAGCCCGAGCTTCAGGATCTCGCCGATTTCGTCGGCGACAGCCTCGATCTGTCGCGCAAGGCGGCGGCCACCGACGCCGACGTCATCGCGTTCTGCGGCGTGCGCTTCATGGCCGAAACCGCCAAGATCCTCTCGCCCGACAAGATCGTCGTGCTGCCCGACATGGACGCCGGGTGCAGCCTGGAAGACAGTTGTCCGCCCGAGCAGTTCGCCGCGTTCCGTGCGAAGCATCCCGATCACATCGCGCTGACCTACATCAACTGCTCGACCGAGGTGAAGGCGCTCTCCGACATCATCGTCACCTCGTCGTCGGCGGACACGATCCTCGCGCAGATCCCGCTCGACCAGAAGATCATCTTCGGCCCCGACCGCAATCTCGGCGGCTATCTCGCGCGGAAGACTGGTCGCGACATGCTGCTGTGGCCGGGCGTCTGTATCGTCCACGAGGCGTTCAGCGAGACCGAACTGATGAAGCTCAAGGCGCAGCATCTGGGCGCGCCTGTGGTGGCGCATCCCGAATGCCCGCCGATCATCCTCGACCACGCGGATTATGTCGGCTCGACGCGCGGCATCCTTGATTACGCGCTGGCGATGCCGGGCGACACGCTGATCGTCGCGACCGAGCCGCACATCATCCACCAGATGGAAAAGGCGCTGCCGAACAAGCGCTTCATCGGTGCGCCGGGCGCGGACGGCAACTGCAACTGCAACATCTGCCCGTACATGGCGCTCAACACGCTCGAAAAGCTGTACGTCGCGCTACGCGATCTGGCGCCGCGGATCGAGATCGAGGAGGGGCTTCGGCTCCAGGCGAAAAAGAGCCTCGACCGGATGCTGGAAATGGCCTCGAACACCGTCGGCAAGGGCGATCTGGGCGCGCGGTAAACCCAACGGTCCTCCCTCGCGAGGGGGAGGATTAGGATATTGGTGCTGGTAAGTCAGGAAATGTCGGACGGGTACGTGCCCCGTCCCCGCAATCTCACGCTGCGGGCGTATCTTCGCCAAGATGCGCCAGTGCCTGGTCGATATGGATCGCAGCGATCGGCAGCTGGAGCGCATCGGCGAGCGCAAGCGCTTCGTCGAGCAAGGCGTTCAGGCGTGCGGTATCGGCGATCGTCTTGACAGGCATCGATTTTCCCTTGGGTCTCGAACACGCAACCGACCTCGATGCATTTGGTTCCCGCGCCTCTAAATTATTTTTCGTTCGCTCGGCGGCATTGTGAATTCGCTGTCCCCATGCGACGTTTTTTGGCACCGGCACTGCCATGACGGGTTGGCATAGTCCGGGAGACTTCAGGTGAACGCAGCAAGGCCCGGATCGCCCGGCATACCGGCATCCTTCGATATCGAGGCGTTCGTCGCGGCGACACTCGCCGAGGATCTCGGCACGATCGGCGATATCACCTCCGCTGCGGTGATCCCCGCCGACGCGCGGTTCACCGGCGTGATGGACAGTCGCGATCCGATCGTCGTCGCCGGGCTCGACTTGGCCGAGGCGTTCTTTCGCGCGCTCGATCCCGCTGTGACGATCGAGCGTCTCGTCCAGGACGGCGATACGGTTGCCGCGGGCACCGAACTGCTGCGGCTCGAAGGGGCAGGGCGGGCACTGCTCACCGCCGAACGATCCGCGCTCAACACGGTGCAGCATCTGTCGGGGATCGCGACGATGACGCGGGCGTATGTCGATGCGATCGCCGGCACCGGCGCGATCCTGCTCGACACGCGCAAGACCATCCCCGGCCTGCGCGTGCTGGAGAAATACGCGACCCGGATGGGCGGCGCGCAGAACCACCGCATGGGGCTTTGGGATGCGGCGATGATCAAGGACAATCACGTCGCGGTCGCCGGCGGCGTCGGCGAGGCGGTGCGGCGTGCGAAGGATGCGGGGATCGCGCACATCATCGTCGAGGTCGACCGGATCGACCAGATCGCTCCCGCGCTGACCGCAGGCGCGACGCATCTCCTGCTCGACAACATGCCGCCGGCAATGCTGCGCGAGGCGGTCGCGCTGGTCGGCGGCCGCGTGCCGACCGAGGCGTCGGGCGGCGTCAACCTCGACACCATCCGCGCGATCGCCGAGACCGGGGTCACCTATGTCTCGGTCGGCCGCTTGACGCAGTCCGCGCCGGCGGCGGATATAGGCCTGGACTTCGCGACGGTTTGACGGCGTACCGATCGCTTGGGTTCGAGGGCGGCCTGTGGGCAGGGGACGATGAGCATGATCAGGCCGACATCCATCATACGATATGAGAGATTGTACCTCGCGTCGTTCGCGCTCGGGCTGATCGTGTCGGCGATGAGCTGGACGCAGCGGACCGCGATCCTCGGTGCGAACCCGTTGTTGGCGAACGCGGTCTGGCTGCTGCCGACGGTCCAGGCGTTCGGCATCGCGATCAACCTGCTCCTCTGGTATTTCACGGCGCGCGCGCCCAGCCTACCCGCGAAATGGGTGGTCGTCGTCTTTGCGGCGTTCGGCGCGTTGAGCGTCCTGCTGTCGCTCGGTACGCTCGCGCTCGGCCGTGCGGCGAGTACGGCGACCCTGCTTCTGTCGGTCGGCGCCAGCGTCCTGTATATCGTCGGCGCGCTCCAACTGTTCAAACCCGATGCGAAACTCTGGTTCGGCGAACTGCCGGACGACGACGACAGCGACGAGGATATGCCGCATGCTTTCTAGACTGACCCTCGCCGTAACGGCGCTCGCGTTGCCCGCAGTCGGGCATGCGCAGGCGTATCAATGCTCGACCCCCGCGACGGTCGAGCGCGTCCGCCCCGACCTGCCGTCTGAGAGCCAGCCGAAGCGCGATATCCCGATCGGCAGCTATACGCTCGCGATCAGCTGGACGCCGCAATATTGCCGCGACAACGGGGCGCGGACCGGGTCCCAGTTCCAGTGCGGTGCCGGCAATCGGTTCGGCTTCACGCTGCACGGGCTGTGGCCCGACGGCGTCGGCAAGGACTGGCCGCAATATTGTCGCGCGGCGGATTTCGTACCGCCCCCGGTGATCCGCGCGCATCTCTGCACGACACCGTCGGCGCAGCTGCTCCAGCATGAATGGGCGAAGCACGGCACCTGCATGCCCGGCTACCGCCCGGCCAAGTATTTCAACCAGTCGGCGGGGCTGTACGGCAAGGTGCGTTATCCCGACATGGATGCGTTATCGCGCACGCCGCTGACGGCCGCGCGCTTTGCCGCGGCGATGGCGAGCGTGAATCCGGGGCTGAAACCGGACATGATGCGCGTCACGGCGACGAAGCAGGGCTGGCTCGACGAGGTCTGGATCTGCCTCGACCGCCGCTTCCGCTATCGCCGCTGCCCGGTCCACCAGGGCGGCCTCGCGCCGACCGCCCCGCTCCAGATCTGGCGCGGAAGCCGGTAGGGCACCTCCTGATCCTCCCCCTGGCGGGGGAGGATCAGGAGAAGGCCGTCTTACCCTTCCAGCGTCGTCGTCGACGGATGATGCTTGTCGAGGTGCTTCTTGATGATCCGCAGGTTGCGGGTGTTCGAGCGGAAGAAGAAATCGGGGACCGCGCCGACGAACGGGATCATCCCGAGCGCCCAGTCGACCCCGACATTGCCGAACATGCGCGTCATCTGCAGCTTCGACATGCCGATGTTGCGCGCTTCCCACACCATCCACGTGCCGACCGCCGCGGCGATCGTGCTGCCCGCAAACGGAATGATGTCGAGCACCACGTCCATGCCGACCTTGCGGTTGGTGCCGGGGATCGTGAACAGCCCCTCCATCACCCGCTCCATCGCCTCCACGCGGCGCCGCACCGACAGTGCATCGCGGCCGATCGGCAGGGACTCGAAACTCAGCCCGGAGGCGAGGCGGGTAGGGCGTGTGGTCATGAGCATCAGTTGGTGTCGGCGCGCAGCCGGTTCAACGGGTGCCACGCCCGCGTGTTGGGCTGCCATTGCTGCAGCCGCGGCGAGACCAGCGACCAGCGCAGCGGCCGGGCCAGCGGTATGAACGCCGAATCCTCGCGCATCGCCGTATCCGCCGCGGCGATCCGCTGGCCGCGCTCGGCCAGCGTCGGTGCCTCGCGCGCGGCCTCCAGCGCGGCGTGCGCAGCCTCGCCGCACACCATGCACGCGGCGGCCAGGTACCAGCGCGCGCTGTCGTACGGCGCCACCGCATCGACCAGCTTCAGGTCGGCGGCGGCATCGTTCATCGCGACGCGCATCGGCGTGATCCCGATCGCGACCAGCGAGGCTGCGACCTGCGCATAGACCAGCGTCGCGCCCGGACCGGCGGGCAACGCGATCCGCATGTCGATCGGTCCACCCGTCCAGGCCGCGACCCGTCGGCGGGCGGCGATCCGACGCTCGTCCTGTGTCAGCAACGTCCAGGCCGGCACCTGCGGCAGCGACGCGGAATCGAGGATGTCCGGCAGGATACGATCCGCCGGCTCCCAGGCGGGGGCGATCGCGGCGGTCAGCGCGGTCCGGTCGATCGCGCCCGCCACCGCCGCGCGGTTTTCCGCTTCGGCCAGGAAGCCCTCACGGCGAACGATCGCCAGCCCGAACAGCCCGGCGGCGGGGTCGATGCGGATATTGGCGGGCGCGATATTGGTCGTCGCCAGCAGCGGCCAGTCGGCGAAGCTGCCCCCCGCGACCAGATCCGAGTCTCTATTGGCAAAGCGAGCGATCGCCCGCGCGGCGCGTTCGCCGATCAGCCGGACGTCCTCCTGCGGTCTGGCCTCGCGCTGGTCGTCGGGATCGGCCTGCCCGGGATCGAACGCGGGCCGCAGCAACGGCGCACGGCCGCGGTGCACGACGCGGAACGGACCCGTGCCGCCCGATGGGCGCAGTCGCAACAGCGCCAGCTCGGGTTGCGCGAACAGCTTCAGCAGGTCCGGGCGCGGGCGTGACAACCGCACCTCGATCACCTGCGGCGTCATCACCACGATCTCGTCGATCGCGGTCAGGTACGGCGCGAGCGGGTTGCGCGATCCCGGCCCGATCTGTCGATCCAGCATCGTCACCACCTGGTCCGCGGTGACCGGCGTGCCATCCCCCCAATCGCCCTCGCGCAGGCGGAAGATATAGCTCATGCCGCCGTCGATCACGATCCAGCGTTCGGCCAGCCCGGGCTCGATCTGCCCCGCCGCATCGAACCGCACGAGCCCCTGCGCGGTCGAGTCCATCATCAGCCGGGTCGGCATGTCGAGCGCGACGCGGCTCGCATCGGCAACGCGCGGTGCGGCGCCAATCGCGCTGACGATCACCGCACCGGTATCGGGCCGCCGATCGCAGCCCGCCAGCATGCCGCAACTCGCCAGCATCGCCAGCGTCATGCCGCGGGTTCGCAGCGAGATTACCCGCGTGATCCGTCGTATGCGGCGCTTCATGGTCTCACCCGTCAACCAACGCCTCCGTCCGGTACCGGCCATCCTGGCATCGGCAGGCCTGGATGCCGCACCGGACCGGGTATCGCGTCTATACCCATGCCCGGCCGACGGGGCCAACCCCCGACACCGATCGCCGCTAAGCTTTCGTCAACACGCGCGGCGCTATGATGACGCATGGAACGATCGTTTATCGCGGGGACGGCCCTCGCCTCGGCGCTGGTGTTCGCGGGCGTGTGGGTCATGGCGGCACCGGCTCCCGCGTCCGTCGAAGCGTCGAGCGAGGCGGTAACGGCCGATCCGGTCGAGATAGCGGCGCCTGTCATCGACCACGAACCGACCAGCTCCGGATTGCCCGAATCCCCGCCGGCGCGCGATACGGCCCCCTATAACGTCGTCCGGTCGGCCTATGGCTCTGCGCCGCCCGCCAGTCGTTCGGCCACCGGCTCGGAAAGCTCGGTCTTCTACAGCGGCTGCCGCCAGGTACGCGCAGCGGGCGCCGCACCGCTGTATCGCGGCCAGCCGGGATATCGTCCCGGCATGGACGGCGACAATGACGGGATCGCCTGCGAACCCTATCGCTGAGCGCCGCCCATCGCGCGCCGATCAGCTGTGGAGGAAGTGCATCACGTCGCCGTCGTGCACGACGTACGCCTTGCCTTCCGCGCGCAGCTTGCCCGCCTCGCGCGCCTTCGATTCCCCACCCAGCGCGATGAAGTCGTCGAACGCGATCGTCTCGGCGCGGATGAAGCCCTTTTCGAAATCGCCGTGGATCTCGCCCGCCGCCTGCGGTGCGGTCGCCCCCTCGTGGACGGTCCAGGCACGCGCTTCCTTCGGGCCGACCGTGAAGAACGTAAGCAAGTGCAACAGCTTGTACCCGGCGGTAATGACGCGCGCGAGGCCGGTCTCCTCCAGCCCCAGCTCGCCGAGAAACTCGCCGCGATCCTCGGCCGGCATCGTCGCGATTTCCGCCTCGATCGCCGCCGACACCACGACCGCCTCGGCGCCCTCGGCCTTCGCCTTCTCGAACACCCGCGCCGACAGCGCATTGCCGTTCGCCGCATCGCCCTCGTCGACGTTGCACACGTACAGCACGGGTTTCGCGGTCAGCAACTGCGCCTGCGCAAACACGCGCGCCTCGTCCTCGTCCTTCGGCACGGTCAGTCGCGCGGGCTTGCCCTCGCGGAGCAGTTCGAGCGCCTGGCCGAGCACGGCGGCGCCGATCTTGGCTTCCTTGTCGCCCTGCATGCCCTTCTTGGCGAGGTTCGGGACGCGCTTCTCGAGGCTTTCGAGATCGCTCAGCATCAGCTCGGTGTCGACCGTCTCGGCATCCGCGATCGGATCGACCTTGTTGTCGACATGCGTCACGTCGCCGTCCTCGAAGCAGCGCAGCACGTGGACGATCGCGTCGACCTCGCGGATGTTGCCGAGGAACTGGTTGCCGAGCCCTTCGCCCTTCGACGCGCCGCGCACGAGGCCGGCGATGTCGACGAAGCCAAGCTGCGTCTCGATGATCTTCTGCGATCCGGCGATCTTCGCCAGCGCGTCGAGCCGCTTGTCGGGCACGCCGACGTTACCGACGTTCGGCTCGATCGTGCAGAACGGATAATTCGCCGCCTGCGCCGCGGCCGTCTCGGTCAGCGCGTTGAAGAGAGTGGACTTGCCGACGTTCGGCAGCCCCACGATGCCGCAGCGAAAACCCATGATATGCCTTTAGTTTGAGATTGGGGTGTAAGAATGTGGCCGCGCTTTAGGGCAGGGCGGTGCGGAAGGCCAGCGAGGACGCCTGCGCGCATCATTGGGCGCCAGTCCAATTATCTTCACCACCCCGGCGAAGGCCGGGGCCCAATTGGGAAGGCCTAGCTGATGAAGGTCTGCGCGTGGTCAAATCCACCTTTCCAATTGGGCCCCGGCCTCCGCCGGGGTGGTGTGCACGCTCGATGCTGGGCCTGATCGACCCACTCGATTGCCGCAGTGCAGCAAAATAATCATACCGGTCGGTAGAGAAGCCAGGGCTCGACGGTTATGATGGTCGTCTCTCCAGATATTCCAGGAACTTCATGACCACGACCGCCCACGGCTACGCCGCGCAATCCCCCAAAACCCCGCTCGCCCCGTTCAGCTTCGAGCGCCGCGAGCCCGGCAAGACCGACGTCGCGATCGACATCGCGTTCTGCGGCGTCTGCCATTCCGACCTCCACACCGCCAAGGGCGAGTGGGAAGGCACGCTTTACCCGTGCGTCCCCGGCCACGAGATCGTCGGCCGCGTCACCGCCGTCGGCAGCGACGTCACCAAGTTCAAGGTCGGCGACACCGTCGGTGTCGGCTGCATGGTCGACAGCTGTGGCGAATGCCCGTCGTGCAAGGACGGCGAAGAGCAATATTGCGAGACGACCGGAATGGTCGGCACCTATAACGGCCCCGATCCCATACTCGGCGGCCACACCTTCGGCGGCTATTCGGACAAGATCGTCGTCGACGAAGGCTTCGTGCTGAAGGTCTCGCACCCCGAAGCCGATCTCGCCGCGGTCGCGCCGCTGCTCTGCGCCGGCATCACCACCTATTCGCCGCTCAAGCACTGGAAGGTCGGACCCGGCCAGAAGGTCGGCATCGTTGGCCTGGGCGGTCTCGGTCACATGGGCGTCAAGATCGCCAACGCGATGGGCGCCGAAGTCTATGTCTTCTCGACCTCGCCGAACAAGCGCGACGACGCCAAGCGTCTCGGCGCCAAGGACCTGATCGTGTCGAAGGACGAGGCCGCGATGGCCGAACACGCCAACAGCTTCGACTTCATCCTGAACACCGTCGCGGCGAGCCACAACCTCGACACCTTCACCGCGCTGCTGAAGCGCGACGGTACGATGACGCTGGTCGGCGTGCCGGAGCACGCGCATCCGTCGCCCTCGGTTGGCAACCTGATCTTCAAGCGCCGCGCGATCGCCGGCTCGCTGATCGGCGGCATCGCCGAAACGCAGGAGATGCTCGATTTCTGCAACGAGCACGGCCTGGTATCGGACATCGAGATGATCCGCATGGACGAGATCGAACCCTCGTATCAGCGCATGGTGAAGAGCGACGTAAAGTACCGCTTCGTCATCGACATGGCCTCGATGAAGACCGCCTGACCGGGCAGGGAGCGGCGCATCACGTGCGCCGTCCCGCCTGCTCCCTCCCCTAAAGGGGAGGGGGTAAAAGTCGGTGCGAACACACTCCCGTACCAATACCACCACCCCGGCGAAGGCCGGGGCCCAAATGGGAAGGCAGACGTGATGACACGCGGTCTTCCGTTACGACGTTTCCCAATTGGGCCCCGGCCTACGCCGGGGTGGCACCCTCACGCAGACCTGCTCTGCGCCCCGCTCACCACCGATAGTTGAAACTAATACTGATCCGCTCGCCCTTGGCAGCATTCGGCACGACCTCATGCCGCAACCAGCTCTCCCACAAAAACACACTCCCCGCCTTAGGCTCCGCATAAACGAACGTCCGCAGATCCTCCGCCGCATCCTCCAACCGCGTCGGCGCCGCCATCATCATCGGCAACCGCGGATCCTCCAGCTTCAGCGCCCCAGCCCCCTCGGGAATCGCCACGTACATCGTCCCCGACACGACGCTATGCGGATGGATATGCCCCGAATGCGCGCCACCCGGCTTCAAGACGTTCACCCACAGGCTATCGAGCTTCAACTTCCGCCCGCCAAGATCGAACGCGCAGTCCTTCGCAAACTGCGCGACATGTTTGTTCAGCAGCCGCACCAGATCCCCGAACCGCGGATCGCGGAGTGGCAGGTCGTTCAGCGACGCATACGACGTATACCCGCGATACCCATGCGCCTTCGACCACGCGACCCCGGCGCGATCGGCCTTCGCCAGTTCGAGCGCGGCATCCTCCAGTTCCTCGACCAGATCGTCGTCGCCGAGATCGGCCTCGTAGAACCGCGTGGCAAACAAGGAACGGGTGGTCATGGCTGCATCCTCAACGCGACATCGTTCATGAAGCGGACGTCGTCGCCCTCCGCCAGCCACTTGGCCTCCGCCGCCACCGCGCCGAGCATGTCGGACAACGGCTCGATCTCGGCCTTCGCGTAATTGCCGAGCACGTACCCGGTGACGCGATCCTTGTGCCCCGGATGCCCGATCCCCAGCCGCACGCGGCGAAACTCCGGCCCCAGATGCTGGTCGGTCGAGCGCAGCCCGTTATGCCCCGCGGTCCCGCCGCCGGTCTTCACCTTCACGCGGAACGGCGCGATATCGAGTTCGTCGTGGAACACCGTCAGCGCCTCGACGCCGAGCTTGTAGAACCGCAGCGCCTCGCCGATCGCGCGGCCGCTCTCGTTCATGAAGGTCGCAGGCTTCAGCAGCAGGATACGCTCCGACCCGATCCGGCCCTCCTGCGTCCAGCCCTGGAACTGCTTCTTGACCGCGCCGAAGCCGTGCACCTCGGCGATCGCGTCGGCGACCATGAACCCGACATTGTGCCGGTGCATCGCATATTGCGCCCCCGGATTGCCGAGTCCCGCCCAGATCTGCACGTGTGATTCTCCAAAAGACCGCGTCGGCCACGTAACCGTGTTCTCCTGCGAACGCAGGAGCCCAGGGTAACGGGCGATGGTGCTACTTGATCCTGGACCCCCGCGTTCGCGAGGGAACAGTAAGGGGCAGCCCCATAAAACGAAACGGGCGGGAAAGCTTGTCGCCATCCCGCCCGCCAGATCATCCTAAGACGAAGGGCTGAACCCTCAGTCCTTCTTCTGCGGCGTGATCTTGTCGTCGTCGTTGTTGTCGTCGTTCGGCTCAACGGCCGGCTCGTCCTCGGCAGCAGCCTCGGCAGCCTGTGCTTCGGCAACCTCAGCCTCGAGGATCTCGTCCTCGACGGTCGGCACGGTCGGCGGCACGATCGTGGCGATCGCGAAGTCGCGGTCGTCGATCGCGGGCGTCGCGCCCTTGGGCAGCTTCACGTCGCTGATGTGGATCGAATCGCCGATTTCCTTGCCCGCGAGTGAAATCGTGATCTCGCTCGGGATGTCCGAAGCGTCGACGACCAGCTCGATCTCGTGGCGCGTGATGTTCAGAACACCCTTGCCCTTCTTGATGCCCGGTGCGTCGTCTTCGTCGGTGAACACGACAGGAACGGCAACCGTCACCGTCGAGTGTGCGCCGATGCGCAGGAAGTCGACATGGATCGGGCGATCCGAAACCGGGTGGAACGAGACGTCCTTCGGCAGCGTGCGCACGCCGTTGACCATCACGACCGAATTCATGAAGTGGCCGGTCATCAGCGCCTTCATCAGCGCCTTTTCCTCGAGGTGAACCGACATCGGTTCCTTGTTCAGGCCGTAGATCACGGCAGGCACGCGGCCATCACGACGCAGCGCCCGGGAGGCTCCCTTGCCAACCCGGTCACGCGTCTCGGCTGCGAGCGTCAACTGGTCGCTCATCTGTATTCTCCGAAACTCGTTTGTTGTCCTTCCCGCCCACGCCTCCAGGGATGACCATGGACCGGAAGCGCGGGCGCATAGCGGAAAGCTGAGTTTAAATCAACTAAACCTGAACCCTCGCCCCTCCGGGGAGAGGGAGGGGCCCGCACGCTCTTGCGTGTGGGAGGGTGAGGGGAGTGGGGCTCGGGACGGTTATCCCAACTCCCCCTCACCCTTCCGTCGCAAGTGCTCCTCCCTCCCTCTCCCCGAGGGGAGAGGGACTCGGGCAGCTCAATACTGTACCCGCTCGGCCTTCACCCCAAGCTTAGCCAACTGCGCCTGGACGCTGTCCTTGCCCGCAAGATGCCCAGCGCCGACCGCAACAAACACAGTCCCCGGCGACTTCATGCGGTTCGCGACCCACTCCGCCCAGCGCGCGTTACGATCCACCAGCAACACCTTCGCCACCTCGGGCGAATCCTTCAAGCTGTCGTTCATCTCGCGCGCCAAAGCCTCGGGATCGCCCTTCGCCCACTCGTCGACCATAGTCGCCATCGTCGTCTCCAGCTTCGGCAACTCGTCGATCGTGCTCCCCAGAAACTGGATCTGCGCCTTCTGCGACAACCCGCCGAAATACCCCAGCTGCTGCTCCGCCGTCTCCAGACCCGTAACCGGCTTCCCCGCAGCCTTAGCCGCCGCCGTAATCACCTGCTCGGGCCCGTTCGCCGCATCATACCCAAGCTTAGACAAAGGCGCGATCGACAGGTTGGTCGCCGCCAGCCACGGCTTGAACCGATCGAACGCATTCGCCGGCAAGCCCAGATCGGTCACCGCCTTGGCATACGCCGCACGCTTGTCCGCCGGCAGCTGCTCGGTCAGCGTCGGGCCGTCCTTCGCCACGCCGGTCGCCATCACCAGCGACTGCATCTTGGCAGCATCCGGCATCACCAGCTCCAGCACCACCTGCTGCGAGCGATCGAATGCGGTCTTCACCGCCTCGTCGAACCACGTCATGCCGGGTTTCAGCACATGGATCGTCCCGAACAGGTAGATCGTCGTGTCCTTGTCCTTCACCACCCACAGCGCCGGATCGGCATCGTTCGCGGCCTGCGCGGGCTTGGGAGCAACCTGCGCACAGGCGGGCAGAGCGAACGCCATCGCGATGGCGGAGAGCGCGGATCGGAACGAGACGATCTTCGAGAACAGCTTCAAGGGGAGGGCATCCTTATCGTTGGTGCAGCCCATGTAGGGTGCCCCGCGCAAACGCACCACTTGCCTCCCGCACCCCCATCCGCCAAAGCCCGCGCGTGACCCAGCCCGTGACAAAGCCCCTTAGCTTCCAGCGCATGATCCTGACGCTCCACGATTACTGGAGCGAACACGGATGCCTGATCCTGCAGCCCTACGACATGGAAATGGGCGCGGGCACCTTCCACACCGCCACGACGCTCCGCGCGCTCGGGCCGAAGCCGTGGAACGCCGCGTTCGTCCAGCCCTGCCGCCGCCCGACCGACGGCCGCTACGGTGAGAACCCCAACCGGCTCCAGCATTACTACCAGTATCAGGTCATCCTGAAGCCGAGCCCCGCCAACCTCCAGGAACTCTACCTCGGCAGCCTGGCCGCGATCGGCATCGACATGCTGAAACACGACATCCGCTTCGTCGAAGACGACTGGGAGAGCCCCACGCTCGGCGCCTGGGGTCTCGGCTGGGAGGTCTGGTGCGACGGCATGGAGGTGACCCAGTTCACCTATTTCCAGCAGATGGGCGGCTTCGACATGAAGCCCGTCGCCGGCGAACTCACCTACGGGCTGGAGCGGCTCGCGATGTACATCCAGGACAAGGACTCGGTGTATGACCTGGCGTTCAACGATGCCGGCGTGACGTACGGCGACGTGTTCCTGGAGAACGAGCAGGAGATGTCGAAGTGGAACTTCGAGATCGCCGACACGGACTCGCTCTTCGACCAGTTCCGCAAGCACGTAGCCGAATGCGAGAACAGCCTCTCCGCCAAACTCCCAATCCCAGCGTACGAGCAGGCGATCAAAGCCAGCCACATCTTCAACCTGTTGCAAGCCCGCGGCGTAATCTCGGTAGCCGAACGCCAAGCCTACATGGGCCGCGTCCGCGACCTCGCCAAAGGCGCCTGCGCAGCCTGGATGGACAAGCACGGATGGGCGGCATGATGTCTGTGCGTGTACAAGAAGGGTTTTGCGCGCAGAGGCGCAGAGGCGCGGAGCAGAAGGAGGTGGAGTCGGCATATCGACCTGCAATCCGGCTTCGGCATGGTGAAAGACGCCTGCGGCGTCACTTGGCCGCGCGCAGCGCAACCGCTCCAACCTTCTTTTCTACCCTTCTCCCCCGCGCCTCTGCGCCTCTGCGCGAAACCCCTTCTCCCTTCTTCGCGTGCGAACCCAAATGACCGACTTCCTTCTCGAACTCCGCTCCGAAGAAATCCCCGCCCGGATGCAGGCAAAGGCGCGTGACGATCTCGCCAGGCTGTTCACCGCCGAGCTCGCCAAGGCCGGGATCGCCACCAGCGCGATCGTCACCTACGCGACCCCGCGCCGCCTGACGCTGATCGCGCGCGACCTGCCGCTCGAGACCGCCGCCGTCTCCGAGGAAACCAAGGGCCCCAAGACCTCCGCCCCCCCCCAGGCGCTCGAAGGCTTCCTCCGCAAAACCGGCCTCACCCGCGAGCAACTGATAGACCGCAACGGCACGCTGTTCGCGGTCACCGAGAAGCCCGGCCGCGCCACCGCAGCCGTGCTCGCCGACGCGATCCCCGCGATCGTCCGCGCGTTCCCGTGGCCGAAGTCGATGCGCTGGGGCGATGCCTCCGCCAGCACCGAATCGCTTCGCTGGGTCCGCCCGCTGCAAGGCATCGTTGCGCTGCTCGGCGAAGAGATCGTCCCGTTCGAGATCGCCGGGATCGCCAGCGGCGCCGCCACGCTCGGCCACCGCTTCCACCACCCGTACCAGATCACGATCGGCGGCGCGCACGACTATGTCGAGAAGCTGCGCGCCTGCCACGTCATCGTCGACCACGACGAACGCGCCACGCTGATCCGCGACCACGCCCGCGAAGCCGCCGCACAGGCCGGGCTCGAACTGATCGAGGACGAGGGCCTCGTCGCCGAGAATGCCGGCCTGACGGAATGGCCAATTCCCCTGCTAGGCCAGTTCGACCCCGCGTTTCTCGACGTGCCCCCCGAGGTGATCCAGCTGACGGCGCGCGTGAACCAGAAATATTTCGTCTGCCGCGGCGCCGACGGAAAGCTCGCGAACGCGTTCGTCTGTACCGCTAACATCGACGCGAAAGACGGCGGTGCGAGCATCGTCGAGGGCAATCGCAAGGTTCTCGCGGCACGCTTGTCGGACGCGAAGTTCTTCTACGACACCGACCGCAACGTCCCGCTCGAAGAGCAGGCGGAGAAGCTGTCGAAGATCGTCTTCCACGAAAAGCTCGGCACCGTAGCCGACAAGGTCGACCGCGTAGCGAAACTCGCGCGCTGGCTGGTGGAAGAGGGAATAGTCACTTCTGCTTCTGCTCCCCTCCCGCTCGCGGGAGGGGTCGGGGGAGGGCCTGACACAACCACCACCGCCGCGTCTGAGGCGAGCCCCTCCCCCGACCCCTC
>NZ_JBCEBT010000013.1:0-35844 GCF_049472435.1 Sphingomonas sp. 4RDLI-65
AGTTCGTCTCCCGAGACCTCGACCTGTGGGCGTACATGAGGGGTGTAATACTGGACTTCTCGCGGCCCGGCACACCGACGGACAACGCGTTCATCGAGAGCTTCAACGGCAAGTTCCGGGCGGAGTGCCTGAACCAGCACTGGTTCATGAGCCTCGACGACGCGGTCGGAAAATGCGAGACTTGGCGTAGAGACTATAACGAGGTGCGACCACATAGCGCGATCGGCAATAAGCCGCCGATATCGTTGGTGAACCCGTCAGCGGCACATGGCCCGCCGCAGCCGGGAGGAACGGGATAACGCCAGCCGGGTGGTCCAAGATCGGGTAGCAGCTCATGGACACCGAAGCTAAGTTATCAGCGGCCTGAAAACGGGGAGCAGGTCAGTACAGACCTCGCGTATGCGTTCGGGGAGCGTGCCCGTGCCCTGCCTGGCGCCCCCCCCCCGCAAAGGGAGGGCACGATCTTGTCATCCGCTATTCAGCTTAGCGAACTTGCACAGGGCGCAGACCTTCGATCCACTTTGCAGAGGGTCCGTGATCTTTTTTTGCGATGTGCGTCTGCTTTGGACAGGTTTTCGTACCTGCCAGTCCGCGGCGCGGTTTCGCTCCCACGTTAATCCGTCGCGAGGCTCGACGCACGAGCTACCAAGGCGGTCAGCCTATCCGTTTTTCCCAGCAGTTTTCCGGGCAGGCTGGCCGCTGCATCAGTAAACTTTTGTCATGTTACCGATGTGCTAGGAATTAACAGCATTTCGAGCACCTAATGCCGGCGTTCTAACAGTTAGCTTGCGGTAGGTAAAGGTAACGCGGATTATATTCCCCAGCGTCCATTAGAGCCGCCATGTTTGGCACGCTTATAAAACGACCCAGCTGCTTGATCAATTTTTCTGATTGTAGGGCTTTGAGCATGCGATTGACATGAACGGCGGTCATTCCGGTCGCATCGGCAATTTGCTCTTGGGTTAGCCGTAGTTCATATTTTCCGTCGGCGGGATGCCGCCGCAAACTTATGCAGTTTAAGTACTCACAAAGGAAGTGTGCGAGCCTCGTTCGAGCACTTCGTCGTCCCATGTTGAGCATCCATTCGCGAGCTGTCGAGGCTTCGGTAAAAGCTCTTATTAATAACGAATAGGCAACTGCCGGACGTTCAGCCGCCAAGACTCTAATTGCTGAGGCATCGAAAAAAGAGACTACGCAATCCTCGATTGAGAGAATGTCATAATCGGGAAATTCTAGAAACGCATTCTGAAAATTTAGCGCGTCGCCGGGACCGTGCAGCGATACGATTTGGCGGGCGCCTAAAAGTGTTAATTTTTGCCGGACCGCGAAGCCCCGAATGAGTATCGCGCATGTCGAAACTGACTTACCCTCCCTTCCGATATAGTCACCGGAGGTGAAGGATCGTAAGGTCATGGAAATTGAAGAAATCGCACGCTGATCCTCCAGTGAAAGGTCACCTTGTGCGCTCAACTGTCGGATTAAACATTCGTGGCTGTTTATCAATTTCGGAGCTCTCGGAATTAGTATCCGGTCGACGCGCCGGTCTCCTAATCTACATCAATATGATGACAAGAAGCGAACTGTTTGTGACGCTTGTTATCGCATTTGGCAGACCCGGCGCTGTTTAGACCGACCCGTCTAAAAGGTGGCCTTCAGGCCACGCTTACGGTGCCTCTGGCCCCCGCGCGTGAACGGCCGGCCGTAGCCGCCATGTCATATACTCGCCGACGGAGTGTGTGCTGCCGGTAACGCGCAGTCCATCGGTTTCCAGTGCACCCTTCTTGATCTATCGGCGGGGCCGGAACGGATCATCGATCAATGCCCGCAGCGCGTGGCTGTCGTACGTATGGGGACGGACCTGACGATCGGGCAGCGAGATCGAGAAGCCCTTCCGTGCATCAGACGACATGCCTGCGATTTTATTGACAACCTGATGCAAAGGTCCCTCGAATAGAATCTCTCGCGAAGGCTCGTCTGTTTCGGTGTGGCTTACTGAACGGGTCAGCGTCGCGCTCTCGTTCCACGGAATGTCCATGTCGGTTCCCCCCTCAAATTGGTTGAGGGGGGAACTGTAAGGCTGGAACGACGACGCAACAATGATCCACGGCAATACGGTTCGAACATAGTTCTAATTCAGGCCGCAACCTGCCGAAGGTCTCGAATTTCGAGCGATGTGATCGGCCGGTCCCGCCCTGCGCATTTGATGATCAAGCGCTCGGCTTCGCTAGCATCGTACTCGCTGAATGCTTCGACCATCTGCTCTAGCGACCCGCTCGCGATGGGCTTGTTCTCGTTAAGATCCCTGGCGTCGTTGTCCGCGGATTCTCGCATCAGCTTGGCGGGCATATTCCACATGGTTTTGAACACGATTTCTGGCTCCTGCCCCCAGGTGATCAGCGTAGTTGGCCCTAGGTCATCGTGGCGTCCAGCCTGCCGCCAGCAGCAATGCGCTCGCTCCACCGACTGGTGCGATGAGCTGCGCGCGGGGGCTGCGTCCTTCGTTTCTCGGGGAGATCGATCATGAGCGCCGCACTGTCGATCGCGAACTTCCCGGCTGGCGTGTAGCAATGATCCGCGAAGTAGCTCTCGCGTACGGGGCTTCCGAAGCCCAGCGTCGTGGAAGAGGCAGTCGCGCTATTTGAGCCGCTGGCGGCAGAATGCGCGATATGCCTGCCACACGGCTCAGTTCTTCGTTGCCAATCGTCATCAGGTGCCATTCACCGTTTGCTTCGCCAGTACGCACGTGCTGTTGTTCAGACGCTATCCCGACGTCCTTCGAGTGACCAAGTCCGAATGATGTCCGCAAGGGCGGCATGCGCTATACGGTTGCTCACGATCGGCGAGCAGGCGAGCAGACCGTTGGGGCAGTATCGGTCGTCGTCCCAGCCGGGATGGTCGAGGATCGGATAGAGGCATACGCCCTCGACCGGTACGCCTAGCGATTGAGCAATCTTTACCTCGCGGAGGATCATACGAAGCCAAGCAGGGCGGGCGCTGCCCTCGATACCGGTCTCGGCGATAAAAATTGGGCGGCCGTAGCGCGCGTACGAGTCGGCGAGGATCGCGTGGAGCGGCCGGCTTAGGGGGTGATCGTATGCGAGCGGTGGGCCGCCGTGGATCCACTGGTTGTTGTGGTAGAAATTGACGCCGACGATATCTAGCAGCGCTGAGTGGCCGCCGATCTGCGGCCATGCCCTCCCCGCGATCATGTCCCAGGCCTGGTATAGCGCGAGGCGGTGGCCTTCGGCGGCGGGGGCGTCGTTCGGGCGGGCGGGGTCGCTGATGACGTTGATGACCGGGTCGGCGTGAACGAACCTCGCGGCGGGGTCGATTGCGAGGATCGCTTCCATCGCGGCGATCGAGGCACGCGCGAGTTGTACCTTGAGTTCGTAGCCGCGCCCGCGTGCGAACGGGTTGAGATAGGCTGCATCGCCGCCGCCCCAGGCGAAGAACGAGATCTCGTTGACCGGGGCATAGAAGCGGGTCTCGCCGGGTGCGGCCGGGCCGATGTGGCGCGCGGCGGCTGCGGCGAAGGCGGCGAAGCGCGTGACGAAGGCGGGCGTCCAGATATCGATGTCGTCGGGCCAGCCGTAATGGAGCAGGTCCCAGATGACTTCGGTGCCGATCGCCTTGGCGGCTGCTAGCTGGCGGTCGAGGCTGGACAAGTCGTAGCGGCCGGGTTCGCGCTCGATCAGATGCCAGCGCAGGCCGTCGCGGACCGTCAGGATGCCGAGCTTGGCAAGTTCGCTGTAATCATGTGCAGCAAGGGTGTCGTGATGGCTGGCGGCGATGACGTCGACGCGCTTGCGGTCGTGCGCGCGGCGGTGCGTCGAGGATTCGAAACCGCCTTGCAGGAAGCTTCGGAAGAGGCCGGTCGGGCGAGGTAGCGGCGGTCGGTCGGATAGGACTTCGGCAAACAGGGTTTCCCAGCGGGGGACGACGGCGGCGACGGCATACTCGCTGTCGACCTTGGTGCGGAGGGCGGTGCCGAGGCGTTTTCGAAGTGCCGCGTCCTGAAGCAGTTTTGCGATCGCAGCAGCGACCGCGTGCGGGTCTTCGTGGGGCACGAACAGGCCGCTGACCCCGTCAACGATCTGTTGTTCGGAGCCGTTGTCTTGCGTTGCTATGACGGGGAGGCGTGCGGCGCCAGCTTCGGCGATAACGTGCGGCATGCCTTCGCCGCGCGAGAGCCAGACGAAGATGTTGAGCGCGGCGAGCAGGTCGGGCACGTCGTCGCGGTCGCCGAGGAAGGTCAGGGCGGTGTCGAGGCCGAGTGCATGCGCGCGGTTGCGGAGGGCGGCGGCGTATTCGGGGATGAAGGCATCGAGGCCGCCGATTACGACGAAGCGCGCGCGCGGGTGGCGAGCGTGGACGAGCGCGGCGGCTTCGATGAAATCCTCGACGCGCTTCTTCGGGTCAAGCCGGCCTAGCCAACCGATCAGCGGTACGTCTTCGGCGATGCCGAGTGTCGCACGCACGGGGGCGCGACGCGCAAGGTCGAAGGCGCGCGTGTCGACCATCGACGGGATTTCGATCGCGTGGTGTTCGCGGCCGGGCATCCGGCTCGCGGCGGCGTCGCGGATCGAGGCGCAGACGCCAACATAGCGCGCGGTGAAATGCTTCGGACCGGCGAGCGCTTCGGAGACCAAGCCGCCATGCTCTATCAATGGCGGGCGGAGGTGCATGCGTTCGAGCGCGGGATAGATGTCCGCGACGTTCTGGCACGAGACGACGACGTCGTACGCGGGTAGCTTGCTAGCGAGGTAGGCGACGGTCTCGTCGAAGCCGAGCGCGTAGGGCGTGCGGTCTACGGGGACGCCAATCGCTTCCAATTGCGCGTGCGTCTGCTCGGGCATGCCGTCTTTTCGGAAGCAGGCGACGACCTCGATCCGGTAGCGCGTCGGGTCCAGCGCCTGGGCGAGCAGTCGCACCTCCGTCTCCTCGCCGCCGACGACGAGCCAGGCGAAGACGAACAGGATGCGGATCGGGCGGGCGTCGGCAGTGAGTGCGGTACTCAATCGCCGACCTTGAAGACGATCTGGAGGAATTCGGGCCGCTCGCCGACCAGCCGTGCGATGAAGGCGGGGGCGTCGTCATAGGGCACGACGTGCGTGATGAGTTGCGCGCGGATCTCGGGGCCGCGGTCGAGCAACAGCTTCACCGTCTCGTTGGCGAGGCGGCGGCGGTCCCATTGGAAACCGAGCCCGCGCGGGACGCGGTTGATCTGCGCGCAGCGGAGGTTGAGGCCGTTGTGGTGGAACTCCTCGCCGAGCCTGAGCCGATCCGCGCCGCCCTGGTAGAAAGCGAGGTCGATCACCGTGCCCTGCGGCCTCAGCGCGCGCATCGCGGCGTGGAGGCTGGCGGCGTCGGCGCGGGTCTGGAACACGACGTCCGCACCGCGATCGTCGCCACCGTGGAGCCAGCGTGCCTTGGCATGCGCCCAGGCCTGGTCTTCGGTCATCGCGGTGATGCCGAGGCATTCGGCGCGGAGGCGGCGGAAGGGCGACGGGTCGGCGATCACGACTTCGCTCGCGCCGGCGGCTTGCGCGAATAGCGCGGTCAACATGCCGACGATGCCCGCGCCGATCACCAAAGCGGGGCGGCCGCGGATGCCGTCGCCTAGGTTTACCACGTTGGGTCCGAGCAGCTCCACGTCTGCGTAAAGAATGCCGTTGGCGGCGATCGGACCCATCTGGCCGATATAGATGCCGAGGATCGGATCGAGCTCGGGCGGGAGTTTGATCAGCAAATCGTTGAATGGATCCGCGGTGTGGCCGGTCTTGTGCCCGAACACCGTGCCGACGACGTCGCCGTTCGCGAAATCGTCGACCCGGCTGTCGCTGACGCGCGCGCATTCCATGTAGCCGAGGAACGGCACGGGATAGTGCGCGCTCGCCTCGCCGGGGACGAAGACGCCGCGGCCTGCATCCCAGCGCGAGTGAAGATACGGGTTGCTGTTCTTGACGAAGGTAAGTTCGGTCCCGGCGGAGAACCCAGTGTAGAGCAGGTCTAGGCGGACCTGGCCGTCGCCCGGAGGTGCCTCGTCATAGCCGAAGAAATAGGCCTGGCCGGGACGTTCGACGCCGAGCGAACGGACGTGGCGCCACTCAGACATGCGCGACCTCCCGTTCACGGACGTCGATCGCGCGCCCTTCGACAGCGGAGCGTTCGATCGCCAGCGCCAGGCGGAGCGTTTCGAGCGCGGCGGGGTAGGGGCAGCGGATGCGGTTTTCGCCCCCGCGGACCGCGTCGATGAAGTCGCGATCCTCCAGCACGACCGGATCGCTGCCGGTGCCGCGGACCGGACGACCGCGGCCGATGTCGATCATCACGTCGCGGTCGGTGAGTTCAATGGCAAGTCCTTCGCCGAACAGGTGCAGGCCGACGCGGTGGTTCCAGTTCAGCAGGCAGGTCGAGGCGAAGTTGGCGATCGCGCCGCTGGCGAAGGTGAGCATCGCGGTGCTGGTTGTCGCGACGTCGAGGCCGGGGAAGGCGGCGCGGTCGATGTGGGCCGACTGGCCGTAGACGCGGACGACGTCGCCAACGAGATAGCGCGCAAGATCGACGAGATGCGTCGTCTGTTCGAGCATTTGTCCGCCCGATGCGTCCTTCTTCCACCACCAGCGTGGCGGCGGCGTGGAGTCGAGCCAATAGCCCGACAGCAGGCGGGCGGGGGTCGCGGAGAGCAGCGCCTTCACCTCGTCCACCGTGTCGAGATAGCGCCAGTGATAGCCGACCGCGGTGACGAGGCCGAGCCGGTCGACCGCGGCTGCGACGTCCTCCGCGGTGCCGAGATCGAGCGCGACGGGCTTTTCGACGAAGAAGGGGAGCTTGTGCTCGATCGCGAGGCGTTCGGGTTCGCCGTGCGCGAACGGCGGCACGCAGATGTAGAGCGCGTCGAGCTCGACCGCCGCCAGCATTGCGGACGCGTCGTCGAACGCGCGCGCGCCGAAGCGGGCAGCGGCCTCCGTCGCGCGCGCCATGTCGACGTCGGCGACCGCGACGATCGCGACGTCGTCGAACTGCTCCAGCACGCCGAAATGGCGATTGGCGATACCGCCCGCGCCAATAAACCCGATCCGTGTCCGCTCCACGCCGTCTCCCTTTGTGTTTTGGTCTTGCACGGCGGCGTAGACCGCGCGCGTGTCTGCGATCATGCGATCGGCCGAGAATAGGTCCTGCTGGCGTTCGATCGACGCGCTGGCCATCGTTTTCAGGCGGTCGCGGTCAGCGAGCAACGTGACGACGGCATCGGCGAAACTGGCCGGGTCGGCGGCGGTCAGGCGACCGGTGACGCCGTCCTCGATCGCTTCGGCATTGCCGGGCGCGACGGTGGCGACGACGGGGAGGCCGGCGGCCATCGCTTCGAGCGCGACCAGCGGCAGGCCTTCGAATGCGGACGGCAGGGCTAGCAGGTCGGCGAGCGTCATCAGGTCGGCGACATCGCTGCGGGTGCCGAGCATGCGGACGGTGCCGGCTAGTCCCTTCGCGGCGATCGCGCGTGCGGTCTGGGTAAGAAGGGGGCCTTCGCCGGCGAGCAGCACGATCACCTCCGGATGTGCAGCGCGGATTGCCGGCAGCGCGTCGAGCAGGAGCGCGTGGCCCTTTTGCTCGGCGAAGCGCGCGACCATCAGGAGGACGGGGGCATTGCCGACGCCCCATTCGCTGCGGAGGGCTTCGCGCGAGCGCGAGGGTTTGTGCGCGCCGACGCCGTTGTGGATCGTTGCGATGAGGGCGGGATCGATACCGGCTGCGCGGTGGCTGTCACCGACCGCGTCCGAGACGCAGATCAGGCGTGCGAGCGCGGCCGAGGTGTCGCGGTGCTCGTCGCGCTGCGCGGGGTCGGTGAGGAGGTAGGGGAGGTGTTCGGTGCGGATAACCGGAACGCCGGCGGCGTGCACGGCGCGGACGGCTGCATGGCCTTCCCAGCCGATGCCGGCATGAACGTGGACGATGTCGGGCGCGGCGCGGTCGAGCCAGCGCGCGAGGCCTGCATCGTCGTCGAGCGCTTTCACCGCATAACCCTTGGCGGCGGCGTGTTCGAGCAGGCCGGTGCCGGGACGCGCGGCGAGGACGATCTCGTCTCCGCCCAATCCTTCGGCGAGCGTCATCATGTGCGCGCCGACGCCGGACGGGGCAATGCTGTCGGTCAGCAGGCAGATACGGGTCATTCGGCGGCCATCACGGGGGTTTCGAGGACGGCAGATTTCGCGACCATGCGGCGATAGGTAGCGAGCGCCTGGCCGACGACCTGGTCCATATTGTAGTAGCGATACGTCGCGAGCCGGCCGACGAAGGTCACGCCTTCCTCCGCGTCGGCGAGTGCCTCGTAGCGTTTAAACAGCGCCTGGTTTTCGGGGCGGGGGATCGGGTAATACGGGTCACCCTCCGCGCTCGGGAATTCGTAGCTGATGCTGGTCTTCGCATGGAGCTGGCCGGTGAGGTGCTTGTATTCCGTGATGCGCGTCTGCGGCACGGCCTCATCCGGATAGTTGACGACCGCGACCGGCTGGAACTGCCCGACGTCGTGCGTCTCGTGCCGGAACTGGAGGCTGCGATAGGGAAGCTTGCCGAAGCGGAAGTCGAAATATTCGTCGATCGGGCCGGTAAAGACGATGTGGTCGACGTCGACGCGGTCGATCACGTCGCGGTATTCCACGCCGAGATCGAGCGTGATGCCGGGGTGATCGAGCATCGCCTCGAACATCCGGGTGTAGCCGTTCGCCGGCATCGCCTGGAACTTGTCGGTGAAATAGCGGTCGTCGGTCGAGGTGCGGGTCGGCACGCGCGCGGTGACGGCGCGGTCGAGTTCGGATGGGTCGAGGCCCCATTGTTTCCGCGTGTAGCCGCGGAAGAACGTCTCGTAGAGATCGCGGCCGACCGCGGCGACGACGACGTCCTCGGAGGTGCGGATGTCCTCGACCGATTCCGCGCGGCTGGCGAGGAAGGCGGCGGCGTCCGGGTCGTTCTCGAGCGACAAGCCGTAGAGTTCGTTGAGCGTGGTGCGGTTGATCGGCATCGGGACGAGCTTGTCGTCGACGCTGGCGAGCACGCGGTGTTCGTACGGGCGCCATGCGGTGAAGCGCGACAGATAGTCGAACACGTCCGCGGAATTGGTGTGGAAGATGTGCGGGCCGTAGCGGTGGATAAGCACGCCCGCCGCGTCATGCTCGTCATAGGCGTTGCCGCCGATGTGCGGGCGGCGGTCGACGACGAGGACGCGCTGGCCCCTGTCCGCTGCGAGCCGCTCGGCTAGGACCGCGCCGGCGAACCCCGCGCCGACGATCAGCGTGTCGTAGCGTTCGCGCTTCGGGGCGGCGCGGAAGGTGCGTTTCGCGTGGAGGACGCGGTCGATCTCGGTGGCCATGGCGGTTTGCGTGCGGTCCCAGGATTGCTCAGCGAGAAGGCGATCGGCTTCGTCGCGCCATGCGCCTTCGCGAGGAAGCGCGAGCGCGGCCTCGCACGCCGCGACGAACGCGGGTGCGTCGGCGGCGATCGCGACCGCCGCTGCGTCACCGTAGTGGCGGATCACGTCGACGATCGGCGTCGAGACGACGGGCAGGCCGCCGGCGAGATATTCGGGCGTCTTGGTCGGGCTGATGAAGCGCGTCGCGGCGTTGATCGCGAACGGCATCAGCGCGACGTCCCAGCCCGAGAGATAGGCGGGGAGTTCGTTGTAGCCGCGGCCGCCGAGCCAGTGGATGTTGGCGCGGCGTGGCAGGTGCGCGGGGTCGATCTTCACGACCGGGCCGATCATCACGAACGACCAGTAGGGCCGCTCAGCGGCGACCGCGTCGAGCAATGCGAGATCGATGCGTTCGTCGATGACGCCGAAGAAGCCGAGTTTCTGGCCGGAGATATGGCGCTGGTCTTCGGGTTCAATGTTGCCAGTGCGCGCTTGGGCGAAGTGTGCGACGTCGACGGCGGAAGGAAAGGCGTGGACGTCGCGGTGACGGCCGCGCTTGAACTCGTAGAGGCTGTAGCCGCCGGTGAAGACAAGGTCGGCGCGCGTGAGCAGCCTGGCTTCGCGGTCGAGCAAGGCGGGGTCGGCGAAGCGGAACGCGGACAGTTCGTCCATGCAGTCGTAGACGACCGCGGCGGCGTCCAGATGCTCGGCGAACGGGAGCATCATCGGCGTGTAGAACCAGAGGACGGGCTTGGCGCGAATGCTCGTCGCGACCAGCATGTCGAGCAGCAGCCGCAACCCCGCCTCAACCTGCTCGGCGTTCCACCAATGCGGGAGGCGGGGACGCAACGCGATCACGTTATCGGCGGGAAACGGGTGGTGCTCGAGGAAGGGCAGCGGGTGATCGCAGGAGATGTGTTCTTCCCAGACGAACACGCTCTGACTTTGCGCGAACCGTTTCATCAGATGTTGCGGGCGCTGCGTGACGAAATCCCAGCGGAGATGCGAGAAGCAGATCAACGGCGGCGGGGCGGCATCGTCGGACTTCGAGGGCGTGAGAATAGGTCCGGTACCGTGCACGCTCTTCCAATCCGCAAATCCGCGGTTATCCGCGTTGTCGATCGAACCTAAGCCCACACCTCAAACCTGACTATGTAAATGTCATTGCTTTGCATCATGTATTTGCTGGATAATTGCCCTCAAACGCACAATGCTATGCTGCCATGTCCAACGTTCCAACACGGCCTGGCGGGGCCGAAATTCTTCGTAGGTTTTGCGCATTGTAAGAATTGCATCGGCAAACCCGTTCGTCGAAGCCGTCATGCCGGTCTCGGGCAGGATGAACTGCAATCCGCAGCGTAATTCGGCGTTGGCGAGTACGGGCAGGCCAGCGAGCATGTATTCGGTGAGGATCGCCGGCGCGCCGTCGTCGATGCCGCAGACGACGCCGAACCTGGCGTGGTTCATCAGGCGGTTGACCTCTTCGATAGGCACGCCGGGCGGTCCCACAAATTCGATCGAGAGGTTCTGGTCTCGCGCGCGGCGGCGAAGTGCGTCGGCATCCTCGCCGTATCCGAACACGCAGAGCGCGCGGACGTCGCGTGGAAGTTGCGCTAGGGCGTCGAACAGGATGTCATGGCGCTTATAGGGTTGCGCGGCGGCGACATAGATCAGGTCGACATCCTTGGGCGTGTCGAGCGGACGAAACTGGTCGGCCGCGGCGAATTCGGGACCGACCGGCAGGATCGCGGTGCGCATGCCGGGGTGGCGAGCCTCGACTTCGTCCGACTGCCACTGCGCGCCGGTCAGGACGAGATCGAAATGCTCGCTGACTTGCCGAGGTACGCGCAGCGATGGCGCGTCGATCGAATTGTAGAGAATGACGCTGTTCGCGCAGAGTTCGAGCAGGTCGGGCGCGACACCCAAGCCGAACACAACGAGGATATGCGGCGCGCCGAACGCTTCGATGAACGCATTCATCTGCGACGAGGAAAAGGGGGCATGCTCGTCGTCGATCCGGAAGGCGCGGCGCGCCAGAACCGCGTTGTTCCTGCGGAATGGAGGCTCGTCCTCGCCGCGCCAGTGATGCCAGATCTCGGCTTGATCGACGATGCCGGCAGCGACCAGCGCGAGGGGTAGTCGCTCCAGATACCCGCCCGTCACGTCAATGGGGACGAGATCGCCGATCCACGGCTGGCTTTCCGGAGTGGTCGCGTGTGTTGGCAGCATGGCAGATGACGGGCGATCGTATCCAGGATGTTGGCCATCGACCCAGTCGCTGATGACGACGACCGATCGCCGAGCCGTCAACGGTGCCGCCATCTGTAATTTCCCCCTCATCGACGTGGTGCCCAATCCTATCGAGGCTGGGCACCACCGAGCATTGCAAGACCGTTTAGCGATCCGCCGATCAGTCCTTGGCGCTGCCCGGCTCGGCCATCTTCCGATGCTGTTCGGCGAGCACCGAGCCCGGGATGACGTTGGCGAGCACGCCCTGGACCTTCGTCATGAAGCCCGAGAAGACCGACGCCTTCCCGCTCATCAGCGCATCCCAGCCGTCCTTGGCGACGTCGGCCGGATCGCGCTTGTTCGGATCCGCGCCGACCGACGTGTCGTTCATGTCCGCGCGGTCGAAGAATTCGGTGTCGACCGGCCCCGGCATCAGCGTCGTCAGCGTGACGCCATCCGCGTCCTTGATCTCGTTGCGCAGTGCCTCGGTGAAGCTGTCGATAAACGCCTTCGAGCCGTTGTAGACCGCCTGGAACGCGCCGGGGATGTAGCCTGCGACCGACCCGGTCACGAGCACCTTGCCGTCGTTACGCGCGACCATCGCCGGCATCACCTTCTGGATCAGGTACAGCGTACCGGTGATGTTGGTGTCGATCACGTTGCGCCAGTCGTCGACCGTCTGGTCAAGAAAACCGTGGCCGAGGCCGTGGCCGGCATTGGCACACAACACATCGATCTTCCGCCCGCCCGTCGCGGCGAGCAGCGCGTCGACGCCCTCGATCGTCGACAGGTCCGCCTCGACCGCGGCGACATCGGTGCCGAACTGCTTGAAGTCGGCGGCAGCGGACTGGATCAGCGCTTCGTTGGCGACGACGAGGATGTCGTAACCATCCTTTGCCGCGAGCGTGGCGAGTTCGAAACCGATGCCCGTCGAGGCGCCGGTGATAATTGCGAATTTATCGGCCATGTCGTCAAATCCTCTCAATTGAACCCAGGCTTGAGCACGACCTTGGTCACTTCGTTCTGGTTGTTCTTGAACATGTCGTAGCCCTTGGGGGCGTCCTCCAGGTCCATCCGGTGCGAGATCAGGAAGGTCGTGTCGATCTTGCCCTCCATGATAGCGTTGAGCAGCGCGGGCATGTAATGCTGGACGTGCGTCTGGCCGGTCTTGAGCGTCAGCCCCTTCTCCATCAGCGCACCGAGCGGGAACTTGTCGATGAAGCCGCCATAGACGGCCGGCATCGACACGCGCCCGCCCTTGCGACACGCGATGATCGCCTGGCGGATCGAATGCGCGCGGTCGGTGCCGAGGAAGGTCGACGCCTTGATCTGGTCGAGCACGTTGTCGACGAAGAAGCCGTGTGCCTCCAGCCCGACGCTGTCGATCACCGCATCGGGGCCGATCCCGCCGGTCATCACCATCAACGCCTCGTAGACCGCGCTTTCCTCGTAATTGATCGTCTCCGCGCCGAACTTCTTGGCGAGGTCGAGGCGATGCGGGAAATGGTCGATCGCGATGACGCGCTCGGCGCCCATCAGGAACGCCGACTGCACCGCGAACAGCCCGACCGGCCCGCAACCCCAGACCGCGACGGTGTCACCCGGCTCGATCTGCGCGTTTTCCGCCGCCATCCAACCGGTCGGGAGGATGTCCGATAGGAACAGCACCTTCTCGTCCTCGACGCCGTCGGGAATGACGATCGGGCCGACGTCGCTGAACGGCACACGGACATATTCCGCCTGGCCGCCCGCATAGCCCCCCGTCATGTGGCTATAGCCGAACAGGCCGGCCATCGGCTGGCCATAGAGCTCCTGCGCGATGTCCTGATTGTCGGCGGGCAGGCCGTTGTCGCATGCGGAATATTGATGCTTACCGCAGTGATAACAGCTGCCGCACGCGATCGTGAACGGCACGACGACCTTCTGGCCCTTCTTCAGCGTCGACTTCACGCCGACCTCGACGACTTCGCCCATGAATTCGTGACCGAGGATGTCGCCCGCCTGCATCGTCGGGATATAGCCGTCGTACAAATGCAAGTCGGAGCCGCAGATCGCAGTCGCGGTGACCTTGATGATGCAGTCGCGGGGGTTAACGATTTCGGGGTCGTCGACCGTGTCGACGCGGACGTCGTGCTTACCGTGCCATGCCAGAGCGCGCATCAGGCCATCTCCCCTTCGCGTTGCTTGCGGTTCATCGCTGCGGTCGCGATTTCGCCGGTTTCCATCAATTGCTTGAAACGGCGCAGGTCCCGGCGCGCCTGTATCGCGGGTTCGCGCTGGAACATCTTGGCGATTAGTTTGCCAACGATGCTGCCCGGTAGATCATAGATGATCGTCGCGACGACGACCGTTCCGCGCGCACCCGCATCACGAAACTCCACGCGACCGCTATTAGCAACGTCAGCGCCACGCTCGGAGGTCCATGCGAGCAAGCGATCCGCCTTTTCGTCGGTGATGACGGCATCCCACTCAACCGTCTTGCCCGCCGGGGCCTTCACCACCCAGTGCGACCGCGCATCGTCGAGCTTATCGATCCGTTCGACATTCTCCATGAACGTTGGCAGGTTCGTGAAGTCTCGGAAATATGCGAACACCTCGGCGACGGGCCGGTTGATCGTCACAGCGCGAGCAACGATGGAGTCGCCCTTGCGCTCGGGGATGTTACTCGCGGCGAGCGGATCGCCGTGTTTCCACGTGCTCGGCGGTGCGTCGTCGCCATGGTCATTGGTGTCATTCACGTCGAATCTCCTTCGGTTTCGACCAGCGCCAGGTCTCACACGCAACGTGGGCCGGCGTGCAGGTGCGGTAGCTGGCCGCCGCGCGTTTGGGTCACATCGACGACAGTTCGCCGATATGGGTCTGCAAGGCCGGCGCGATCGAAGCCGCGGTCGACTTGAGCGGTGCCGCCGTTCCGGTCTGCGCATAGGTCTGGTGCAGCATCAGCGCGCGCTGATGCGCGCCCTTCTGCTGTTCAACGTACAACCGGTCGCGCGCACTCCCGGTGGTTGCGCGCAAGGCCGCGACGTTCTTGGTGCCCATCGCATCGAGCTTGGGCGGCGCGGGATGCAGGCCGGCGCGCGTCGCGGCAGCCTTCACATCCGCGGTTGACTTGGTATGGTCGGCGACCATCATCGTCGCGAACGATCGCAATTTTGCGTTCTTTGTCGATGCGAGCACCAAACGGCTAGACTGGATTTCATATTGATCGCCGGCCCCTGCCTTCATTACGTAGGTCGGGGCGTCCATTGGCGCCTGTGCGAAAGCTGCGACGGCTGGCAGTGCGATCATGGCTGCGAGCGTAAGAAGCTTAGTCATGACATTCTCCTGAGAATGCTGCGGCATGTACGACCCACAGCTGCAAGTCGAACAGGCACGAGCAGGCAATGTTCCAGCCGCCCGGACCATCTCAATCTGGATCAACTCGTTTGATATCTCGGCACTGCGCGGTGCGAATAACAAGATCTAGTAACTTGGGCGGGGTGGGGGCGTCGGGCCGATCGTCCCAGCACGTTGGCCGTGCTGTTCGATGCTTCAACTTGTCGTTCGAGAGCAGACGCTATGTCGTCCCCTCTGCTTTCACCGAAGTATCGGTCAACCGAGGGCATCGTTGCAGTGGCTACAACATACGTTGGTTTCCCAGAATGACACATTTTTAAGGGGGTTTAACCTAGCTACTGCCGTGGCGTCGATGCTAGCCATATCACACTTCCGCGAAAATCCGCTGCGCGAGTCGAGGGTGAAATGATGGATAAAATGGAACCACGTGCGTTCGCCGGGCAGCTTGAGGGTATGATCGCGTTCGCAGACGCTCAGCAGGAATTCGTTCTCGGCGCTTGGCTTTCACAGGCGCTCAGCCGAATAAATGAGATCGTTGAAATGTCACAGGACTTGCCTTCCGCTACGGAATAGGTTCGTTATCGCAGCCAACGAGCTGGGAGTGATACATGAAGGGTAACGAGGAGGCCGCGCAGCTTGCTAGCGCAATCCTTTCATTCCGCCGTTACCGTGCGCGAGCTTTGTCATCCGATATCTTTGGGGAGCCCGCGTGGGAGCTGCTGCTAGAGGTTTTTGTCGCTGACGCCGAAGGTGCCCCGATAACCGGCAGGATCGCCGCAGAGCGAAGTGAGACGCCAGCAAACGTAATGTCTCGTTGGCTTAGGCATCTGTCAGTCGTAGGTCTGATTATCGGTGACGGCGATGGCAACTTAGACGACGAGCTAACGCTATCAGGTTCGGGCATGGCGGCAATAGAGGAAGTGTTGTTGCAAGCGCGTTTCCTAAAAGACCGTATGGTATCAGCGGTTAATGTCAACAATCAGACCGGTGGCTTTGATATCAGATAAATTCAGTGGTTTGGATGTGCCGAATGTTGAATGAGATAGACGAACGATCTCAGTCTTCGATTAATTGTAAAGTCGAGCAGTTATTGTAAATCAGATGAAGTGCGTACTAAAAAAATGATAGATCCTGCCAAACTTTTGGTGAGTTGATATTCTTCAAACGACAGACTGTGCAACAGCGCGTAGTGTATTACCAATATTGAGTAAAGCGTGATTGGATTATTTATCGGTGGTAAATTTGGTCATTAATTGACTGATACCTGATAACGTCACGAAGGCGCGCTTTGTCGAATTGGGGTGCCTTGATCGCAGGATTAGAGATCGTAGCGTTGTTCACTCGTTCGTTCCCAATTACGAAGTGTCTTCGCGGACTGGGGAGGGGCCAAGGCCGGTCGTTTGGGGGCGATCAAACGCGGGCAGCCAAGCGACCGGGTGCTTGGGCATCCTCCACAAGCGGCAGAACTGCAGTGGCTATTTCTACCGATCAATCCGGGTTCTTTCCGGATAGCGTCACAGTAATTCCGCGGGCAGTCATTCTGAATGGTGGAACGAGCGCAAGCGATTGCCCGACTGCGGTCAATCAGATTCCTGGCTATAGAGGCTCTGCGGATCACAGAAGAGGGTGATCATTCGAACGTTGCCAACACGCTGAAAAAGGCGCTGCTGCAACTTGAGAACGAGCTTCAAGCTATCGAAACAGTGGGTCTTCATCTACCAAAGATGAGGGCACGGAACTTGGTGGCCACGGCGTAGCTCGGAGGCGCGCGATCGTATTTGCCGGACAGGTTATGTACGAGAACCCGAGCGTGCTGTAGAATGGTAAAGTAAATAGCCCCTTGTTTTTTAGGCGCCTTGAGCCATCAAAGCCTGCCGCCGTTCGAACTCGACGGGCAACAGCATCCCCTTCCTGACATGCTTGCGGATCGGGTTGTAGAACATCTCGATGCAATCGAACACGTCTGCCGGGATTCTTCTTGCGTTTTATGGGTGCGCCGCCGGGTGCGCTCACGCTTGAGGTGACGTGACCCCCGCCTTTCATCCAGCTGCAACCAGAGACCGACCGTTGTTTGAGCTGCTACCCGATCTTGGACCACCCGGCTGGCGTTATCCCGTTCCTCCCGGCTGCGGCGGGCCATGTGCCGCTGACGGGTTCACCAACGATATCGGCGGCTTATTGCCGATCGCGCTATGTGGTCGCACCTCGTTATAGTCTCTACGCCAAGTCTCGCATTTTCCGACCGCGTCGTCGAGGCTCATGAACCAGTGCTGGTTCAGGCACTCCGCCCGGAACTTGCCGTTGAAGCTCTCGATGAACGCGTTGTCCGTCGGTGTGCCGGGCCGCGAGAAGTCCAGTATTACACCCCTCATGTACGCCCACAGGTCGAGGTCTCGGGAGACGAACTCGCTGCCCTGGTCGACCCGTATCGAGGCTGGATAGCCAACCTCGCCACAAACGCGGTCCAGTACCTCGATCACGTCCGGCGCTCGGAAACTGAACCGCGGCACCACCGCCGGCGAGAACCTGCTGAACGTGTCGATCACCGTCAGGATGCGGAGCTTTGATCCGGTAGCGAGCTGGTCATGGACGAAGTCCATGGCCCATACTTCATTCGAACACGACGCCGCGCAGCGGCCTTCTCTCAGCTTCGCTTTCACCCGACGCTTCGGCGGCTTTTGGCGCAG
Source organism: Sphingomonas sp. 4RDLI-65 (assembly GCF_049472435.1). Lineage (NCBI taxonomy): Bacteria > Pseudomonadati > Pseudomonadota > Alphaproteobacteria > Sphingomonadales > Sphingomonadaceae > Sphingomonas > Sphingomonas sp. 4RDLI-65. Next base: position 17,659 of record NZ_JBCEBT010000013.1, read on the forward strand.
CTGCAGCCCCAACTCCTTGTAAAGACGATAGACTCGCTTCGCATTCACGTCCCAGCCCTCTCGCCGGAGCAGCACATGGATACGCCGATAGCCGTATCGCACGCGCGTCTCAGCAATCTCCCGCATCCGCTTCTTGAGGTCGGCCTGATCCGCGCGGCAACCACGATAGTGGTAGCTCGATCGTTCCGCCCGAAGCACACTGCACGCCCGTCGGATACTGACGGCCCAGGTAGTTCGAACATCATCGACGAGCTGGCGCCGCCGATCAGGCCTCAGAGCTTTCGCGAGACGACATCCTGCAACATCGCCTTGTCCAGGCTGAGATCCGCGACCAGCCGCTTGAGCTTCGCGTTCTCATCCTCAAGCTGCCGCAGCCGTCGCATCTCGGATGGCATCAGCCCCGCATACTTCTTGCGCCAGGCGTAGAATGTCGCGTCGCTGATTCCCGCCTTCCGACAGACCTCACCGATCGTCATGCCACCCTCGGCTTCTTTCAACACGAACGCGATCTGCGCCTCGCTGAACTTCGATCTCTTCATCGATCACTCCATCACCTGACCCTCAATCCTAAACTGGAATTTTCCAGCTCAAAACGGTCCAGGAAACGGGCAGCAGGTCAGTGCCTCCCGGTCTGTCTCGCAGCGATAGATTGCCATCCGAATAACGACCTGCCTCGACGGGGAAACTGCGCGGACCGGTCGGTCGCAACGTGTCCGACGAGTACTACCCGCCTCGAGCCTCAGTTGTCCCTCCCGTAACGGCCCGCCCCTGGCGAGATCCAAGAACGGGCCGGCCGGAATACGGTGGGGGTTACTCCGGCGCGACATGAACGGGCCACGGAGCCCAATTGCTTCACATTGGAAGGAAACGACGATGATCGACCGCAAGGTGGCCGAAGGCGCGCCCCCTGATGCGTCACTTCGAATCGTGCAAGCTAAAGGCCTACCCTGATCCAGGCACGAGCCAGAAGTCTTGGACGATCACTGGAGCATAAAGTGTTATTTCGATGGTCGTCGTCTGCAGCGGGCATCGGGACCATGCAGAATCAGACGGATACAATGTTCGCTCTGCTGGTCGATCGGACTTCGCCGCCCCGGTATCCATCTCGTCGCTAAGACGCTGGCTTAGCGGGCTGACAGTGACAGCCGGTATGAAAATAGTCATCGTAGTGCTCCTTCTGATGGAAACTCGGAAGCTTTTCTTGCTTGTCGTCGCGTTCAAGCCACGCAGCACGCGTCCTTTCATCTCAACCAAGCCGCACTCACCTTCCCACGAACCGGGATCGTGCCTTCACTAGAAACCGGCCAATTAGCCCCTGCCCGATTAAATGAACGAGCGGCCGCTTAAGGAGATCGCCTTCTTAAAGCGGACAGGCCGCTTTCCACCAGAATCACCTTGATAACGGCCGGTCTGCTACCGGCAATACCTGATCCTGAGACCGATCGCACGCCCGCTCTGTTGGACGGGAAGGCCGCGCAATACCAGCGGGAGACTCCGGCGTACAGATTTCACATCCCAATACCTAACCCGCGGCTACGTCCGCGCCCAATCATATCCGCCAGTTCCCGGCCGACACTCGCACCGCCGGTCGCTCCCAATCCCAGCTGGATCTTCCGATTGCGCAGGATGGACTCTACCTGTGGGTCGCGCTCGAGGCTTTTCGCCATGCCGAGCATCGTGTTCTCGACGGCCCGAACCTTCGTGTCTTCATGGTAGATTCTCAGCGCACGACGCTGCCGCTCAAGCCCCTGCCAGCGCTGGACGAAGACGTCGGCGCGGCGCGTCGGATCTTCGCGAATTTCCGTCTCCAGTTGCATGGCGCGGATCACCGCGTTGGTCCTGCCTTCCGCCGCTTCGTGGACAAGCCGCGTGTCGACCGTCATCGCCGCTTCCAGATCGCGCGCACCATGCGCCACGATGGCGTCGAGCGACGCGCGGCTGGCGGCAAGCTTGGCCCTTTGCTCTATGGTGTAGGCGTCGCCCACGGCATGGGTAGAGCGCATTGTCCTGACGATACGACCATGTCGGATGACAGCATCAGGAAGATTTGCTGCGCGGTTCGGCGCTGACGGAATCGGAACCGGCTTAGGCGATACCGAACGTAGGTCGAGGCCAGCAAACGGATCGCGGGCCGGCGCCGAGCGCGCGGTCTCGATCGTCCGATCCGGCAACTGGATTTGCCGTCGATCGCCCAAGTCGCGCGTGTAATCCGATGCCATGTCCTTCGTGCGTTCACGCGACAGCGGGCGCATGAGTCTGCCCTGATCGGCGAAGTCGTCACGGCCATAATGAAGGTCGACGCTGTCGCGATGCCGCGACAGCGCGACATAGGCAGCATGCCGGTCGAGACCAGGCGTGGCGAGCACATGCACGCGGTCGACCGTCACGCCCTGCGACTTGTGCACAGTCGCGGCGTAGCCGTGATTGATCTGAGCATACTCCTTGATGTCGAACGCGACATGGCGACCATCATCGAGCATCACCGCCATGCGGGCGGTCGTGACAGTCTCGACGGTGCCCAGCGATCCGTTCTTCACACCGAGACCGCGTTCATTCTGCAGGAACATGACGCGGTCGCCTTTGGCGAACGCGCGAGCGCCACGCTCGGTCTGGATCGTGACGTCCTCGCCCAACGCACCGGCAAGGCGAAGCCGCTGCCGCGCGACATCGTTCAGTGCCTGCACCTCGTCGTTGGTGTGGGTAAGGATCATGCGCGATGCGCTCGGCGCAGCCATGCGGTCGCGTTCCCAGCGATCGATCAGATCGGCCCGCGCGTGATCGCGGGTTTCGGCGACGTGGACATGGCCGTGCTCCTCATAGGCCCGCACCGCCTCACCGGTTCGCTCGGTTGCCAGCTGGCGTGTAGCCATGCGCTGCCAGTCCTCACGCTGACGGCGAATGTCAGTGATCTCGACGCTGCCATGACGCTCGGCAACAGACCGGAATGCCGCCCCCGCTTCGATCGCCTGGAGCTGTTCGGGGTCACCGACCAGCACGACCTTGGCACCGCGCTTCTCGGCTTCGGCGATAACGCGTTCCATCTGCCGGGTGCCGACCATTCCCGCCTCGTCGACCACGAGCACATCGCGCGATGTGAGAAGTTCGCGATCCTGCTTCCATTGATGTTCGAGGCTCGCGATCGTTCGCGAGGCGATACCCGATCCGCCCTCGAGATTCTCGGCGGCAATGCCGGACAGCGCGGCACCGCGAACGGTAAAGCCGGCACTCTCCCAGGCCTCGCGCGCAACGCCGAGCATCGCCGACTTGCCGGTACCGGCATAGCCGACGACGACACTGACACCTTTGGCATTCGTCACATGATCGAAGGCGCTGCGCTGTTCGGCCGACAGGACCATCCCGCGCATTTCGGCGCGGACCAGCGCGATCTTGCGGTGCTGCTCGTCGACACCGTGCCGCCGGCTCGCGTCCAGCCGAACCGTCGCGTTCTCGAGCCGCTGTTCAGTCTCGATCATATCGCGGCTGGTGAAGCGGTCGTCGCCGCGCCCATCCTTGCCGAGCGCGACGATGTCCGGACTGGCGTGAACCGCCGCCAGCGCGGCGTCGAACTGGTCCTTGCCGTCGCTATGGCGGTGGACGAACATCGCCAGGTCACGACGCGTGAAGGTCGCCTGCGTTCGTGTGATCGCGTCCAGCGCGATCCCCGGCTGAGCGATGATCCTGTCGCCGTTGGAACGGGCGATCTCGACATGTTCGTCGAACCGCTCGCTTGCCAGCCCCTGCCCCGGTCGGCACGATGCGGCGGGGCCGATCTTGTGCTGGGGTTCGAGGTCGATACCCTGTCGCTCGAATGACCGGTGATCGACACGCGCATCGATATCCAATTCGGCCAGCCGACGGTTGACGTGTTCGCCCCAGGACTCGCGCCAGCGCTCGAGAAGATCGGTCCGGTTCCAGTCGCGCACCTTCGGACCGAACCCCTCCTCGCCGACGCTGCGGGTGGTGAGCATCACATGGGCATGCGGCTTCGGCATGCCGTCTGCGCCGATGTCCCAATGCACGTTGAGATCGGCGATCATGCCGCGATCGACGAACTCGGCTTTCACGAACTCGCGCGCCAGCCGAATGCCTTCCGCCTGATCCAGCTCGCGGGGCAGCGCGAACTCGACTTCGCGAGCCAGCTGCGCGTCCTTACGGATCTCTACCGCCTCGACCTCATTCCACAGCCGCTCGCGATCACGCAGATGCTCAGGAGCGCCAGCGGGCAGCATCACTTCGGAATGGACGACGCCGGCCTTGTTCGAAAAGTCGTGGGCGCGGTCGAGCCGTTCATCGCGCAGCCGCGACGCCGAACGATACGCCGCCGCGGCGAGCGCGCTCGATCCGTTTGCTCGCGAGATCATCTTTGCCGAGAAATGGTAGATCGCCATGACGGCAATCTATCTACACCACACAAGCGACGTCGGCACGACGTATAAGCGCGCCCTTCGAAGATTTCATCTATCTCGGGACGACTTCGTCCCACGCCGTTTCACTGTATTTACGCTAATCGACTGCACCACTAACTGAGGCACCCTCAACCCGCAATTGGGGACGTCACCATGCGCAAACCCCGTGACTATGATTCGGAACTGAAGGCGCTCGACGACAAAGCCAAGCAGTTACGCAGCGCCCGACTGACGCAGCTCGGCACGCTGATCGTCACCACCGGCGCCGATACGTTGTCGATCGAAGAACTGGCCGGCGCGTTGCTGTCCGCGGTGGAAACGAAGGACCCCGCGATCCGTGAGGGGTGGCGACACCGGGGTGCTGCCTTCTTTCAAAACCCGGCACGCGGATCTGCTCGCAAAGCTGACCGCATCGCGAGCCGCGGAACGTCGAACGATGGCGGCCAGGCATCGGCTGCTGGCGACACGAAGCCGCAATGACATGCGCAACTGGATCGTGAAGCGGCGCGAACGAACCAAGCATCTGATCGAGCTTGGCGGACTTGTTGCAAAGGCCGGCTTGATCGAACTGGCCGATGATGATCGCGCCGTGATCTTCGGTCTGCTCAACGAATGTGCCGCAAAGTTACGTGGTCCAGATCGCGATCAGATCCTGCTGTTATGGCAGCGTCGTGGTCGTCGAGCCTTTGCTCAGAGTCCAGAACCGACACAGGCACATGACAGCATCGACTATTGAACTTTATCTGATGTTGATCGATTGGGTGCGCGAGCGAGACGCCTCTAATGCGCGCGCCCATTTCCTTTCCCCCGATGCTGGAACTTCCATGACCGAAGAAACTTCTGTGAATGCCGTCGAACTCGCGACCGAACTGACCATTGCCTGGCTCGGTAACCCTAATAGCCGTGTGTCCGCCGACGATGTTCCGGCCTTCCTGCAGACCATGTTCAAGACTGTCAGCGATCTGAACGGTAGCGGCACCAGCGACGTGGCGAGCGAAGAACCGGCGCAGGAGTTCACGCCTGCGGTTACCGCGCGTAAGTCGCTCGCGTCGAAGGACCACATCATCTCGATGATCGACGGCAAGCCGTACAAGACGCTGCGTCGTCATCTGTCTACCCATGGCCTGACGCCGGAAGAGTATCGCGTCCGGTACAACCTCAAGGCTGATTATCCGATGGTGGCCGAGAGCTATTCGGAAAGCCGCCGCGCGATGGCAAAGAAGATCGGACTCGGCCGCAAGCCTGGCACCAAAACTGCCCCTGCTACGGACGCCAAGCCCGCGCCGCGCAAGCGTGCGGCCAAGGCTGACGCCGTCGAATGATCCGCGAGCGCCCGGCGATATCAATCGCCGGGCGCGAGCCGCTTCTGGCAGACGGCGTCGACGAGGATCTGCAACTCGGCGACGTGCATGCCGAGCCATGCCAGTTCCTCGGGCGTGATCTCGTAATGCGGTGAATAGCGCGCGTTCACATAAGCTTGGCGCAGCAGTTCGAAACAGCGCCGTGCGAAGCGGTCGTCGCGTGGCCACGCGGCGATGAGCGATGGCGCGATCTGCTCGCACTGCGACCGCAGGAAATTCAGCCGGTGCGACTTCGGGCTGTAGAGCGTCAGGACCAGCAGCGTGCAGTGATAGAAGCGCTCAGCGGCTTGATGAAATAGGAACGCCGCAAGCTTTGTGTCCCCATCTCGTACTGCGTAGCCGGCATTCCGCGCAAAGCTGGCGGCGCTTGGGAACCACTCATCGAAATAGGCCTGCGCCTCCGCCCGCGCGTCTTCGAGCGGCAAGCACCGTGGCGCGGCAAAACAGAAGCCCTCAGCGTCATAGAGTGCGATCCCCTGCCGCACGATATCGACGAAGAACGGGCGCCCTTTTTCGAGCTGCTGGTTCACGTCCGACAGACTGTGCACGATGAGACTGACCGGCGCGGACAGCGAATTGTTGATGGTCGTGTCGCGCATCAGCCGGTCCTCGGCTGCCGACCAAAATTCGAAGTCGGCTAATCGCTCGTCGTTGACGACGACGAGGATGTCATAATCCGAAGCATAGCCACCCACCGGATCATCGACCCAGTCGCCCCGCGCATAGGAACCGTACAGGACGAGCTTCGCGATGCGGCCCTGCTTCTTCCATTTGGTCGTCGTCGTCGCGTGCGCGGCGTCGAACTCCTCAAACAGCACACGCACGACGTGGGCGAGCTCACGCTGCTTGGATTTGGGAAGATGATCGAGCGTATCGCGCATGTCCGGGCAACCCTAGCGAGCGGGAGCGGCAAAGCACAGGCTTGCCGGCACTGTGCGGGGCAGGCCTGTCCTACGCATCAACGCGGCCAGTATCGACGCCATCGCTGCAACCGCACCTGCCATTCGGGGCGCTCATCGCCACGCCTGTAGCGACCGAGACGGCGGATCGCCGTCCGCATCCGCCGCGCGACCTGACGCTGGCTGAGCCCGGTCACCTTGGCGATGTGATCGTAGCTGTAACCGTCGAGCCGGACCGCGAGGAATATCTCCCGTGTCGTTCGCGACAGCGACAGCAGCGCGCGTTCCATCCTTGCCAATTCGTCCGGATGCACGGGCCCATGATAGTCGCCGGGCGCGGGATCGGTCGACCGCTCGAAGGCGCGTTTCGCACGCGCCTCCATCTCTTCGGGACGGTCGGTCATGCCGCCATCTCCTGCCCCGCATCGTCGCCACCGTCGACACGGAACGCGAGCAGATAGTCGGCCGCCTTGCTGGCCTGACTGGCGGCGCGGAAGATCGCCCGCGAGTCCTCGCGCAGCACCTCCAGCCATGCGCCGATGTAATCGGCATGACGGACGGTTGGCACGATACCCAGTTCTGCGCAGGTGAACGCACTGCACATCTCGGCGACAAGCTCCTCCCGGGCATAGGAGGCACTGCGCCGCGGTGCCTTTTGGTCACGGTCGAGCCGGCTCGGATGTCCGGTCCAGTGGCCAAGCTCATGCAACGCGGTGCGGTAGTAATTCACCTGATCATGGAAAACCTGCTGTGGGGGCAGCTGGATGCGATCCGCCGTCGGCATGTAGAACGCCTTGTCGCCGCCGATACCGATTTGCGCGCGGGTCGCGGCCATCAGCGCCTCCGCGCACTCGATCGTCTCGCGCTCGCCCAGGAACGCCCCGCCGCCGACCGACAGCGCATCGGGCAGCCCCTCGCACTGGTCGACATTGAAGACGGTGAACCGCTTGAGAAACGCCACCTGCCGGCGATGCTCGTCGCTGGCTTCGGTAATGGGTTTGTCGCGCTCGTCCTTGGGTGTGAAGCGGTCGGCGTAACAGATGGTCGTGCCGGTCTCGCCTTTCCGCACATTGCCGCCCAGCGCCTGCGCCTGTTTGTAGGTCAGCCACCCCTGCGTCCCGAATCCACGCTCGAACACAGTCGCCCACAGGATCAGAACGTTGATCCCCGAATAGCGCCGTCCGGTCCCGGCGTTGCGCGGCAGTCCGCTTTCCAGTTTCGACCCGTCCCATGGTTGCACCCACGGCACCCGCCCCGCCTCCAGCTGCGCGATGATCCGGTCGGTGACCTCGGCGTAGAGCGTGCCGGTGGTTTTGGTCGCGATGTCCTTTGCCATTTCCTCACTCCTTCAGAACCGCAACCGGCGCCGGAATGGCGGGGGTAGGCGGCAGGAGCGAACCGGCAGTCCCGCTGGAGCGGCGGGCAGCACCCGAAGGGCCGTAATGCAATGAAGGAGCCGGCAACGCCGGCTTGCGACCAGCCGCGGCGGGACTAAGGGCAGCGACGCCTACCCCCGCTATCCGACGCGCGGTAGCGCCACGCCGGCCGTGCGCAGCGCGGGCGTCCGCATGTCGGGCAACGCCCGACCAAGCGTGAGCGATCGTGACGGCTTTGCCGACGAGACGCCGTCAGGCGGCTCGGTGGAGCGGCAGCGGAATAGAGCGCGCCCCGCGCCTGCGCGGGGACGTCCTGTGCGCCAAATTTATGGGACCTGTTCGGCGCTTTCGGGCTGGATAGAGCGTGCACCACGTCTCAGCCCATTGCCCGCCAGACGTTGAGACGCCTTGCTCAGCCCTCCCGACACCAGCCGCAACGGAGTGAGGCATCATGACCGACGAACCCGATCGCATCCTCAGGATCAAGACCGTGCTGGACCGCACCGGTCTCAGCCGATCGACGCTCTACCGCAAGATTCAGGCGCGCACCTTCCCGCAGCAAATCGCGATCAGCGAGCGCTGCGCGGGATGGCGCGAGTCCGCCGTCAAGGCGTGGTTGAGCAATCCCAGGTGCTACCATCAGGACGACTATCCCACGAACTGATCGAGGACCGGCCTACGAGAGCTCGCGCGCCATGGGTATGTCGTCTTCGATGCTGCCATCGGGTCGCCGGACGCGACCGATCAACCGGCCTTCGGCCGCGAAGCCGAGCCGCTCGTAGAGACGAAGCGCCCCCACATTCCCGGATCGTGCGGTCAATTCTATCCGCGTGACCGCGGGCTCCAGCGACGAAGCGCGCTCGAAAAGCGCCGCGAACAAGGCCGATCCGATGCCCAATCCCTGTGCAACAGGATGAACGGCAATGGTCAGATCGCCGAGGACATGATCGAACTGGCGTGGCCCCAATCGGACGGCGTGCACTTCGCCGACAAGCCGATCCTCAAGGTACGCTCCGAGCGATATCCCGCCATGGGCTGCACGATCCAGGAAGGCTTCGACATAGCCGATGGTCATCTCGTCTGGCGTGCGCGCCAAGCCCGCACCTTCGACAGACGCCGCCGCCCGGTAGAGATCGAGGACTGCGGCGGCATGGGTCGAGGCCAGACCAAGAATCTTCGGGACGGCGACAGACGATACGATCATGCGGTAATTTTGCGCACAATGTCGCACCCGGCAAGCCTTTCTCGGACGTGGATGGGCCTGTGCAAACCATTTCGCCCAGATCGCCCAACCCCCGTCGCTGCAGGGCCCAGGGTTGCGGGCTCGAGAGGTGTCATCCGCATCACGGGATCGAGATTGCCGGACGCATCGCATCGTTGCGTCCGGCTTGCTGACCAGTGCCTGGGGCGGCTTGTTGATCCGTCATGACGTCGATGCCATCGACGAATCCCCGGCGAATGGCGCTCCCACCCTCCAGATTGCACTTGCGAATTAATCTCAATAACTGGTAGCGGGCTCGACACACCGGGGGGCCCATGCAGCAATATCGTTTCCATCAGCGGTCCAACCGATGACAACGCGACGCGCGTTGTTCCAGCTTCACTGGTTTCTCGGAATCACGGCCGGCTTCGTTCTTGCGCTTATGGGCGTGACGGGTGCCGCGATGGCGTTCGAAGACGAGATCATGGCGGCGCTCAGTCCGGGCGTCGTCACGCTCGCTTTGCCTGTCGGAGCAGCTGCCGGAGAGGCTGCCGACAGCCGTCTCTCGCCCGACGCGCTGGTGGCGGCGGCATCGTATCAGCGCAACGGCGCCCGCGTGCAGGACGTGACGATCGAGCGCGATCCCGCGCGTGCCGCCGCCGTGCATTTCATGCCCGAGAAGGGCCAGCGGCGGGGTGATCGCAGCTATATCGATCCGCGCACCGGCGATTTGCTTGGCAAGGCGACCGGGGCGGGCGTTTTCCGCACGATCCAGGATCTGCACCGCTGGCTGGCGCTGCCGGGCGCAGGAAACGGCATCGGCCGACAGATCACCGGCTTCTCGGCGATCGCGCTGATCTTCTTCGCGCTGTCCGGACTGTATCTGCGGTGGCCCCGTCATCCGCTCGACTGGCGCGCGTGGTTCGTGCTCGACCTGCGCAAGACCGGGCGCAATCTGTACCGCGCGCTGCACGCAGTCATCGGCGGGTGGATGCTCGCCTTCTACCTGCTGAGCGCGCTGACCGGGCTGTGGTGGTCCTATGGCTGGTACCGCGAGGGCGTACGCTACGCGCTGACCGGCAAGAGCGCGCCCGCCGAACGCCGCAATGAGGATGCGCCGACCGGTCCATCGCTGCCCATCGCGCCGGCCTGGGCCAGCTTCCTGCGCAGCGAGGGCGCGCGGTACGACCGGGTCGTCGTCACGCTGTCGACCGGGGACAAGCCGGTGACGATGCGCGTCCTGCCGCAAGGGGCGCGATTCGACCGGATGACGGACGAACTGCGCTTCGATGCCGTCACCGGCGCACTGGTCAAGACGGATCGCTATGCCGATCGCAGCACCGGCGAGACGATCGCAACGAACATCTATCCGATCCACACCGGCGCCTTTTTCGGGCTACCGGGGCGGATCGCATTGTTCCTCACCAGCCTGACGATGCCGTTGTTCACGGTGACCGGGCTGCTGCTGTATCTCGCGCGCCGACGCAACAAGCGGGCGCTGGCCGCGGTCACGCCGTCCGGGCAGGCGGAGGACGGGACGGGCGTCCTCGTCGTCCATGCCTCGCAGACCGGGACCGCGGAGCGGCTCGCCCGGTTGAGCGCAGCTGCGTTCCCCCGGGCGACGGTTCGCGCAATGGCGGCGGTATCGCTGGCCGACCTGCGCGCCGCCGGCACCGTGTTGTTCGTGGTCGCCACCTATGGCGAGGGCGATGCGCCAGACTTGGCGCGCGCGTTCGAGCGCTCGGTCATGGCGACCCCGGCCGACCTCTCCGGTGTCGATTATGCGGTACTCGCGCTCGGCGACCGCGAATATGCCGATTTCTGTGCCTTTGGCCACCGCGTCGATGCGTGGCTGCATGCCGGCGGCGCGCGGCGGCTGTTCGACCTGGTCGAGCTCGATGGCGACGACGCCGATGGCGAACGGCACTGGCAGCAACAGCTGCACGCGATCGGTGCCGATACTCAACAGCCCGACTGGCAGCCGGCTGCCTATGCGCCGTGGCCGCTGGTCGAGCGGACGCTGGTCAATCCGGGCAGTCCGGGTGCACCGGTCTACCGCGTCGTACTAGCCCCGCCGGCCGACGCCGACTGGGCACCCGGCGCGATCGCCGAAATCCAGCCGCGCCACGATCCCGCGCGGATCGACCGCGTGCTCGCCGCCTGCGATGCGACCGACGATGCCGCGTTGCGCGACGCGCTCGCCACCGCGATCCTGCCGGAGACTGGTATGTTCGATCCCTCGGCACTGAAACCGCTGCCGCACCGCGATTATTCGGTGGCATCGATCGCAACGTCCGGGGTGGTCGAGCTCCTCGTGCGGCAATGTCCTGCGGCGGATGGCGGGCTGGGCATCGGCTCGGGCTGGCTCACGAAGATCGCGGCGATCGGCGATCCGATCCCGGTTCGCGTCCGCGCGAACCCCGGGTTCGCCGCGCCGGAGGACCCGGCCACGCCACTCGTGCTGATCGGCAACGGCACCGGCCTCGCCGGACTGATGGCGCATCTGCGCGACCGTGCGCGGACCGGTGGCGGCCCCGCCTGGCTGCTCTACGGCGAACGCAGCGCAGACCATGACCGGCCGTTCGCGGACGAACTGGGTGTGCTGCTCGGCCGCGGCACGCTCGCCCGGATCGATCGCGCCTTCTCGCGCGACGCAGGGTGCGGTCGGTACGTCCAGCACCTGCTCTCCGAGAACGCGTCCGCGATCGTCGAGTGGGCGGACCGCGGCGCCGCGTTCTACGTTTGCGGCAGTCTCGCCGGGATGGCGAGCGAAGTCGATGCCGCACTCCGGGCGATCCTCGGCGACGACCGTGTCGAGACGATGATCGCCACCTCCTTGTACCGTCGGGATATCTATTGATGCACGTCCGTCATGCGCTGCTCGCCTCGAGTTTCCTTGCTGCGCTCGCCCCCATGCCCGTCGCGGGGCAGGACGGATCGCTGCTCGACGAGATCCTCGTCACCGGGCGCCGCCACAGCGTCCGTCCCGAGCAGGCGGCCGGGGCCACCCGCACGCAGACACGGATCGAGGATATCCCGCAGGCGATCCAGGTGATCCCGCGCGAAGTGATCGACGAACAGCAGATCACGCGGCTGGGCGATGCGGTCGCCAACGTCTCGAACGTCCAGCAGGGCGGCACGCAGGGCAACCGCTCCGAGCTGTTCATGGTGCGCGGGTTCGAGGTGAACTCCTACGCGATCGACGGCATCCTGCTCAGCCCGGCGCAGAATTTCACCGAGACGGTCCGCGATCTCGCCAACGTCGCACAGGTCGAGGTGTTGAAGGGCCCCGCATCGGTACTTTACGGGCGCGGCGAGCCGGGTGGCACGATCAACATCGTCACCCGCCGCCCCTCGCAAAGCTTCGGGCTCGAGGCGGCGGTGCAGGTCAATGATTTCGGGTTGCGGCGAGGACAGCTGTCGGTGACGGGGCCGCTCACCGACACGCTCGCCGCGCGCGTCAGCATGGCGGGGCAGGAGACCGGCAGCTTTCGCGATTTCCAGGCGGACGGTGCCCGTATCTTCTTCGCGCCGACGCTCGCATGGCGTCCCGGTACGAAAACGCGCGCCGATATCGACTATGACTATACCTTCCAGACCAGCCCCGGCGACCGCGGGCTGGTAGTCGTCGGCAACACCGTGGCGGGGCCGGTCGGGCGAAGCTTTGGCGAGCAATGGTCGAAAAATTACGGGCGCTCGCACACCATCCGGGGTCGCATCGAGCACGACGTGACTGACTGGTTAACGCTGCGCCAGATCGTGTCGCGCCAGTCGGGCGACAGCGGCCGGACCTTCGCCGACTTTACCGGTCTCAGCACCGATGGACTGTTCGTCCTGCGCCGCGGCGTCAAGCAGGTCCAGCAGGTCTCCGCAACCACCAGCCAGACCGAGGCACTGGTCCGCTTCCGCACCGGTCCGCTGAATCATCTGATGCTCGCCGGTTTCGAATATGTCGACGCCCGCCGCGACACCAGCGAAGCGCGCGCGACGCTGGCGCGGATCAGCATCGCCGACCCGGTCCAGGGCGCGCAACCCGGCGCATTCGTACCGGCACGGACGATCGCGGTCGATGCGCGCTACCGGGCGGGCTATGTCCAGGACCAGATCGGCATCGACGCTACGATCGACATCCTCGCCGGCGTGCGCTGGGACGATGTCGACCAGACGACCGTCGACAACGGCGTCCGCACCGTCGAAAACGGCCGGCGCGCGTCGCCGCGGCTCGGGCTCGTTTGGCATCCGCACCCGGTGCTTGCGATCTACGGCAACTGGTCGACCTCGTTCCGGCCACGGAGCGCCAGCCTCTTCGGCGGCGGCTCGGCCCCGCCCGAAACCGGTCGCCAGTACGAGGCCGGCGTCAAGCTGACCCCGGCGGACGGCCGCCTGATCGCCACCGCCGCGGTGTTCGACATCACCAAGAACAACGTGTCGAGCGCCGACCCGGACAATAGCGGCTTCGTCGTGGTGACCGGGCAGCAGCGCGTGCGCGGCGCCGAGATCGACCTCAGCGGCGAGATCCTGCCGGGCTGGCGAATGATCGCCAGCGCCGGCTATCTCGATGCGACGGTGACTCGCGACAGCGTGATCGCGGTCGGCAACCGCCTGCGCGGGGTACCCGAGTTCAGCGCGAGCCTGTGGACCACCTATCGCGTCGCCAGTGGCCCGCTGGCAGGTGTCATGCTGGGCGCCGGTGCGACACGGGTCGGCAAGCGCGAGGGCGATCTTGCCAACACCTACAGCATCCCCGGCTATACGCGCGTCGACCTGACCGCCGACTACCGGATCGCCGATCGCTATCGCGTCGGCCTGATCGTCCGGAACGTCGCGGACACATTTTATATCGAGCAGCCGGTCGCACGCACGACCAACTATCCCGGCGCGGCGCGCACCGTATCGATCCGCCTGGGAGTCGAGATCTAGGTCGGAGAGACCTTCAGCCTTCCCCCGCTATGCGATAGCTGATCCGCGAAACACCGCGCTCACCTTGCGTGAGACGCTCCTGCTCGGTGGCACACCTTCGTTGAGGGGCACGCCGATGAGAAGGTGCATGCCCCTGTCGGCGCGCACCGAGGTCGGCTGGCGACCGAGCGGTTCACGAGGCCGGACGGCAACTGCCACGCTCCACATCACCCTTTCCGCGGCCTGCTATTGATAGGCATTCGCAAACACGCTAGCCGCGGGGCAGTCCAATAGAAAAGGGTTCCGATGCTCTCCTTCATGCTCGCTGCCGCAGCGGCCAGCAGCGCTGCACCTGCCACATCGGAACAACAGGCGCCCCAAAGAGAACGCGCGCTCGACGAGGAGATCGTGGTCACGGGGGCGGTGCCCAGCTATGGCGTCGACACCGTTCAGGTCGGCGCGTTCCGCAATCGCAGCGTGCTCGACACGCCCGCGACGGTCAACGTCGTGGACCGCACGCTTTTGAACGATCAGGGCGCGCTGGGCCTGGACGATGCGCTGCGCAACACACCTGGCGTGACGCAGCAGACAACCAGCCCGTTCAACAGCAACACCTTCCTGGCGCGGGGCATCGCGATCGATGCCCAAACCAATTACCGGCTGAACGGCGGCCTGCCGATCGTCAACTTTGCGCCGATGCCATTGGAAGACAAGGAGCGGGTTGAACTGCTCAAAGGGGCGTCTGCGCTGTACTATGGCATCGCGACGCCGTCGGGCGTCGTCAATCTCGTGACCAAGCGCGCTGGCGCACGCGATGTGACCGTCGCCTACGGGATCGGCGACAGCGAGGGCGGCGTTGGCGGCGGCGTGGACATCGGCCGGCGCTTCGGCAGCGAGAAGCAGCTCGGGCTGCGGGTCAACGCCTTCTCGGCGCGCACGCGATCCACCACCGATGGCGTCGGCGGCGACCGGCAGGTGTTGAGCGGCGCGCTCGACTGGGCCGCAAGTGACCGCCTCACGCTTCATGCCGACGCCGAATATTATCGTCGCAAGGGCGAGGAACCGGGCGGCATCACGCTCCCCGCTGCAGTGGGCGGCGCCATAACCTTGCCCCCGGTCCCCTCGCCGCGGCAACGCTATGCACCCGATGGCGCGCCTTTCACGACGCAAGGCCTGAACATGGTTGCCCGTGCCGACTACCAAATCTCACCCGGCTGGTCCGCGCGTGTCGAAGGCGGCATCGCCAACGCGTACCGGGATCGCATGATCGCGACGCTCGGCACGATCAATCTCGCGACCGGCGCCGGGCGTCTCACGCTGACGGATACACCTGGCCAGTTCTGGCAGAACCGCTACATCCGGGGCGAACTGGCGGGGACGTTCGCGACCGGGCCGGTCGATCACGACCTTCTGGTCGGCGTGGCAACGACACGGCAATACCGGGGCGACCAGCAACAGGTGAGATATGCGGCGGTCACGCAGAACCTCTACGACCCGGTGACGGTCGATCTGTCCAGCCTGGTGGTCGCCTCGCGCGCCATAAACCGCGGTAACACGGTGAACGACACCGGCGCCTACGTCATGGACGTCATGTCACTCGGCAAGAGCATCGACATCATCGGCGGCGTCCGCGGCGTCAGCTACCGGACGCGGGCCAGCGGCGCCGACTATACGACTCATGCCATCACGCCTACGGCCGCGCTGATCCTGCACCCGACCGCAGCGACCAGCCTGTATGCCTCGTACATTCAGGGCCTCGAAAGCGCTGGCGTTGCACCGGACGGAACAGCGAACGTCGGGGAGACGCTGGGACCGGCGCGCAGTCGCCAATGGGAAATCGGTGCGCGCGCCACGATCCTGGGCGCCACGGCCTCGCTGTCGTGGTTCGATATAGACCGTGCGCTCGCCTACACCGATGCGACCAACGTCTATGTCGCCAATGGCCGCGCCAATCATCGGGGTATCGAAGGCTCGATCCTCGGCGCGATCGGCCATGGATTCGATGTGTCGCTTACTGGTCAGTATCTCGACGCCGTCCAGAAGCGGACCGGATCGGCCTCGCTCGACGGCAAACGCGTGCTCAACGCGCCCCGCTGGTCGGGTTCGGCTTTCGTCCAATACCGCCCCCCCGCATGGGATCGCTTCGCGATCAATGCCGGTGCCTATTACACCGGCGCCCGCTTCGCAGACGCCGTCAACCTGGCGCGCCTGCCCGGTTTCGTGACCTTCAGTGCAGGCGCCAGTTACCGTGTCCCACTCGAGGACGGCAGGACACTGACTCTGCGCGTGAACGGGGATAATCTGACCGACAAACGATATTGGGCGACAGGTGGCACGACCCTCTATGTCGGCGCGGCTCGCACGATCAGGGTGTCGGCGGCATTCGATCTCTAGAACAGCCAAGTCCTAGAGCGGCCCCAAGGCACCGACCGGGGCAGATTATCGCGCCATGGACTATCGGTAGTTGCGAACCACGGGGGCAAAACGCGTTGACCGGTCGCCCGCGCGACCGGGCCTCGAACCGCTCATCGCAATTGTCCGGCCGGTCAAGCCCAAGCCTTGCAGATCTCGCCTTGCCGTTCTCGATGGTGTTCGCAGACAGGGTAAGCCCGCTGGTCGGTGTCATCTCCGCCGTGTAGACGAGATGTTCAATGCCCCCGCCCTATCATCCGGTACAACGACACAGGCCTCAACAATCGACGCCTCTTGAATCCGTGTTGCGAAGATCTGCCGATTTAGATGCGTCGACAGCGGCCGCCTGGATCATCGCCGTGTGGGCTGGGCTGATGATTTTGGACGGTATGACGGGACCGCATTTCTCCCTCAACTCGCTCTATCTCTTGCCGTTATGCCTAGCGACTTGGTGCTTCGGAAGGTTGGCGGGTCTGACCGGGGGCGTGATCACCGTTGTCCTTACGTTGCACCTAAATGGCTTTGGTGACGGCCTTTCCGCGCAAGCTTCGTCCATCCCAACGACGACTGCCGTTTGGAACGCTGGAATGAGGACGTTCAGCGTCATATTCATCATTTTGCTTGTCGGCGCATTCCGTCGCGCATTTGACCGAGAGCGTGCGAACGCACAGATCGACCCTCTTACAGGGCTGGGAAACCGCAGGTCGTTTCAGCGCGAGTGCAAACGTCTCGAACTGTCAGCCCTGCGGGATAATCGCCTTTTGCTGTGTGGAATCATCGATCTCGACGACTTCAAAGAAGTGAATGATCGCCACGGCCATGCCGCAGGCGATCAGGTGCTGAGCCTCGTCGCCCAGGCTCTTAGTTCAGCAGTTCGCCCCTACGACGTTACCGCCAGACTGGGGGGCGACGAATTTGCCTTTTGCCTCGCCATACGGGACGGCGCGGCAGCGGAACGGATAACGGGCGCAATACACCGGACTCTTATTGCCGCGATGAAAGAATCCGGATGGAAGTCTACGTGTAGCCTGGGCGCAGCAACCGGAAAAGATATAGAACAGGTATTGAATGCCGCCGACCAAGCGATGTATCGAGCAAAATTCTCCGCAAAGGGATCCTGGATGTTCTCGGCCTCCTGAAACGCCAACAGCCACCAGAATTCGTATCGACATTACTTGATTTTCATCGCTATCGGCCACAACCTGTTGCGCACGACCGTCAGAATCGCGTGATCAGGCCTTCACGACCGCGTACCGATTCATTTACTTATCGGGGTCCAACGATCATATTATTTTAACATCCCCTGACATGTGTAGATAGCCCCGCGTGAAGTCAGCTATTTTGGCAAGCCTGGGCCAATCACTTATTTTGATCTTGTTCTTCGATGACAGGATAACGCCCTCGTCACGCAGGGCCTTGATCATTCTATTGACATGGACCGCAGTCAGTCCGGTCGCATCTCCGAACTGCTCTTGAGTTAATGGCCAGTCATTGTGGATCGGCGTGGAAAAAGGACCCCGGTAGCGGGGTGATCGGCGTCGAAAAAGGACCCCTCATTCCGTTGGTCTAAGGCTGTCCGCTTGGCAGATGTCAGGCGGCGAGATCGGGATGTTGGTATTGGAGACGGTATTG
>NZ_JBCEBT010000002.1:5000-722792 GCF_049472435.1 Sphingomonas sp. 4RDLI-65
ACGCGATCCTCGCGCTGTCCGTCGTTACGCGGCTGAGCCTCGCTCCGCTGGCCTTCGTAGCGATTATTCTCATACCGCGGACGCTCTTCGCGCTGTGGACGATCTTCACGATTCTGATTGTCGCGATTCTGGCGGGGCGCGTTCTGGTACTGGCCGTTCTGCTGCTCGCCGCGCGGCTGGTTGCCTTGCTCGCCGGAAGCCTGGCCACCCTGCTGCTCGCCCGAACGGATCGGTTCGCCCTCGTCGCCGTAATCGTCGTCGCCGTCGAGATCGAACGGCTGCTGACGACGTGGCTGCTGCTGCGCCTGCGGCTGGCTCTCTTCGAACCGTGCGCGCGTCTCGCTCAGCACGCGGAAATAATGATCCGCGAACTGAAGGTAATATTCGATGTTGACGCGATCGCCCTGCTGCTGCGCGTCGCGCGCGAGGTTCTTGTACTTCTCGTACAGCTGGCTCGCGTTGCCGCGCGCGCGGCTGTCGATGCGGTTGCCGGTATCGCGACCACCCTGGCCACCGCCGCCGCCCTGGCGTTGACCGCCACCACCGCCACCGCCGCCATTATTATTGTTGCCACGACCGCGACGGCGGCCGGCTTGCCGGTTGTTGATCAAGCTTGTGTCCTCAGTCGTCGAACCAAAATCTGGTCGTGCTCCGAAATGCGGTGCAAACCCCCCGCCGCGCACCGACGATCTAAACGAGATCGGTGCGTCGAACTTGCCAGGGCCGCCGGACTGCAGCGACCTCAAAGCGAAGGATGCGGGTCATCGCTCTAAACCGACCAATCGTCGAGAGTGCGTGCCCCTGCCCGCGTGATAGCGGGCGGAAAGGCCATACTACAAGCGAAAACTGCCGGTTAGCGCCGTATTCCTGTCGTCGCGACCAGCGCACGGGGGTTGTTTCCATAGTCGTGGTGCAGCGCGACGTGCAAACCCTGCGCTTCGAGCAGTGCGGTGACGGAGGTGGCTTGCGTCGATCCGATCTCGATGACGGCGGCGCCACCGGGGGCGATCAGCGCGGGGAGTTGCTCGGCAAGGATGCGGTAGTCGTCGAGACCGTCGCGGCCGGCGAACAGCGCTGTGTGCGGTTCGTGGTTGTGGACTTCGGCCGGGAGTTGCTCGTCGGTGGCGATATAGGGCGGGTTGGCGAGGATGAGGTCGAACTGACCGGCGATCGCGCTCGCCCAACTCCCGCGGATGAAGCGGGCGCGGTCGGTCATGCCGAGGGTGGCGGCGTTGGCGCGGGCGTAGCCGAGCGCTTGGGGCGAATAGTCGACGCCGAGGCCTTGCGCGGGCCATTCGTCGAGCGCGGCGAGGAGCAGCGTGCCGGGGCCGGTGCCGAGGTCGAGCACGGTGGCGGGGGCGCGGCCGGCGAAGTGCGTTTGGGCCGCGATCAGGAGGGTTTCGCTGTCGGCGCGCGGGACGAGCGCGCCGGGGCCGACGGCGAGATCGATCGACCAGAAGCCGCGGGTACCGGTGATGTAAGCGATCGGCTCGTGATTGAGGCGGCGTTCGACGAGCGCGGCGAAGGTGTCGGGGAGAGTGTAGCGGGTCGGGTCGAGGAGGATCGCGTTACGCTCGACGCCGAGTGCGTGCGCCATGAGGAGTTCCGCGTCGAGGCGGGGGGTGGCGGAAAACGCGAACTGCGCGGCGGCGGTGGCGACGGCCGCACTTACCCCCCCGCCCGCTTGCGGGAGGGGGTTGGGGGGTGGGCACGCGCTCACCGCGGACACACCAGTTGCGATGGTTTGAAAGACCCGAACGCACCGCCAGCCTGGAACCASCCGCNKGCGGGAGGGGGGGAAGTAGGACGGCTCACCCATCCAGCTGCGCCAAGCGGTCCGCCTCGTCCTGCGCCACCAGCGCGCCGATCAGTTCGTCCATTTCCCCCGCGACGATCTCCGGCAGGCGGTGCAGCGTCAGGTTGATGCGGTGATCGGTCACGCGTCCTTGCGGGAAGTTGTACGTGCGGATCCGCTCCGAACGATCGCCCGAGCCGACCATCGACTTCCGCGCGCCCGCCCGCTCGGCATGCAACCGGTCGCGTTCCGCCTCGTACAGCCGCGTCCTGAGCACGCGGAGGGCCTTTGCCTTGTTCTTGTGCTGCGACTTCTCGTCCTGCTGGATCACGGTCAACCCGGTCGGGATATGCACGATCCGCACCGCGGAGTCCGTCGTATTGACCGACTGCCCCCCCGGCCCCGACGAGCGATAGACGTCGATGCGCAGATCCTTGTCGTCGATCTTGACGTCGACCTCCTCCGCCTCGGGCAGCACCGCGACGGTCGCCGCCGAGGTGTGGATCCGGCCGCCCGCCTCGGTGGTGGGCACGCGCTGGACGCGGTGGACGCCGCTTTCGAACTTCAACTTGGCGAACACGCCCTGCCCGGTGACGCTGGCGACGACTTCCTTGAAGCCGCCCGCGTCGGACGACGAACCAGAGATCATCTCGACCCGCCAGCCCTGCGATTCGGCATAGCGCTGGTACATCCGGAACAGGTCGCCCGCGAACAGCGCCGCCTCGTCGCCACCAGTGCCCGCGCGGACTTCCAGCATCGCCGAGCGCTCGTCGGCGGAGTCGCGCGGCAACAAAGCGAGCGCGAGCTTGCGATCGGCGGTCTCGAGCAGCGTGCGGTTCTCGTGCAGCTCGTCCGACGCCATCGCGCGGAGTTCGTCGTCGGCATCCTCGGCCATGAACGCCAGGCTCTCCGCCTCCTGCCGTAGTCGCCGCACTTCGGTGGCGGCCTGCGCGACAGGTTCGAGCTCGGCATATTCCTTCGACACCGCGACGAAGCGATCCGAGGGGAGATCGCCGGTCGACATCAGGGCTTGCAGCTCGTCACGCCGAGCCTCGATCGCGCGGATGCGGTCGGGGGAGATCTGGGTCATTCAAGACCGCCGGTAGCCGAATCGATGATCGCCCTGAACTGATCCGGCTGGAATTTAGCTCGTAAGCCACGTTCGCCAACGCTCACGAGACCGTCTCTGCGAGACAATGAAATAGCGTAGGCCGGGTTCGTCCTAAGCGCCTTCTCGTACCGCTTTTTCGGGTTTCCGGTGACACTCGCCTCCACGGTAAAGCCTGCTCGCCGAAGTGCTGCCGTCAGCTTAGTAGCCGCCGACTCAAACTCTTGGGCCTCTGCAACAACCGCGACGTCGACCTCGGGCGCCGTTGGCTCATCGATCAGCATAGCCAGACGCTCGACACCTGCAGCCCAACCCACGCCCGCGGTCTCCGGCCCGCCGAGCGAGCCGATCAGCCCGTCGTACCGGCCGCCCGCCAGCACAGTTCCCTGCGAGCCCAACCGATCGGTCACGAACTCAAACGCGGTGTGGCGGTAGTAATCGAGCCCGCGTACCAGCCGCGCATTGCGCTCCCACGCAACGCCCGCCGCATCGAGACCGGCCGTAACCGCCTCGAAGAACGCGCGCGCCTCGTCGGTCAGATACGCATCGATATCCGGCGCGCTGTCGGCGATCGGACGGTCGCGCGGGTCCTTCGAGTCGAGGATCCGCATCGGGTTCTTCTCGAGCCGGGTCAGGCTGTCCTCGGACAATTCCCCGCGATGCGCCTCGAAATGCGCCACCAGCGCCTCGCGCCACGCATCACGCGTCGCCGCGTCGCCCAGCGTGTTGAGCTGCAACGTCACGCCCTCGGAAATGCCGAGCTCGCGCAACAGCTGGTCCGCCAGCACGAGCAGTTCGACGTCCGCCGCCGGCTCGGCCGCGCCGATCACCTCGGCGTCGATCTGGTGGAACTGGCGGAAGCGCCCCTTTTGCGGGCGCTCGTAGCGGAACACCGGTCCGCTGGTGGTCAGCTTCAGCGGTGCGAACTGCTGCCAGCCCTCGGTAAGGTAGGCCCGCGCGATGCCTGCGGTGAACTCCGGGCGGAGCGTGAGCGAATCCCCGCCGCGATCCTCGAACGTGTACATTTCCTTCGACACGACATCGGTCGTCTCGCCGAGCGATCGCGCGAACACCGCCGTCGACTCGAACACCGGGATATCGATCCGCTGGAAGCAATACAGCGCCCGCACGCGTTCGAACGTCGACAGGACGTGCGCGAACCGGCGCTGCTCGTCGCCGAAAATGTCCTGGGTACCACGGATGCGGCGTGGGGTCTGTAAACGGGGGGTTTCTGTCTTGGCCATGATGCGCGCGTATCTAGGCGACGTGCCCGCGAAGCGCTAGCGCTGTGGCATGACGGAAAAAGCCAGATATTGGGGCCTCGGGCAACGCGTGGCCCCACCGCGCTTCATCCTGTTCGTGCTGGTGTTCGCGATCGGTCTCGTCGCGCTGATCCCGCGGTTGGGACTCGGCCGCGGCACGATGGCCGCGTTCGACGTCGCCGCAATCGTGTTCCTGATCGCGGTCTCGACCTTGTTCCGCAACGCCACCGCCGCCCGGATGCGCCGCGCGGCGGAAGAGAACGACGCCAACCGCGCGGTGCTGCTCGGGTTCAGCGGGACGATCATGCTGGTGATCCTGGTCGCGGTGGCGAAGGAATTGCAGGGCAAGAACGACGCGGTCGGAATTACGCTGACGATCGCGACGCTGGCGCTCGCGTGGCTGTTCTCGAACATGATCTACACGCTGCACTACGCGCATCTGTTTTACGTCGATGATGCCGACGGGAAGGATGCGAAAGGCCTCGATTTCCCGAGCTGCGACGAGCCCGATTACTGGGACTTCGCCTATTTCGCGTTCACGCTCGGCATGACGTTCCAGACCTCGGACGTGCAGATCACCTCGCGCCGCGTGCGCAAGGCGGCGCTCGGCCAGTGCATGGCGGCGTTCGTGTTCAACATCGGCGTGCTGGCGTTCACGATCAACGTGCTCGGGAGCAGCTGAGCGCGCCCCGTAAAGGACTGGACGGCTGCCCTTTATCGCGATTACACCTCGGGTCATCGTCTCTCAGCCGGAAGGCCCTTCCTTGATCCGCAAGCTTCTCGTCGCATCCCTGCTCGCGTCCGCCGCCCCGGCATTTGCGCAGGTCCCCGCCGGCAACACCGCGCCGCAGCCAGTGCCGTTCGTCGACACCATCCCCGACGCAGTCGACACGCCCTATCCCGGCACGCTGCTACTCGACGTCGACGCGACCGATACCGAGCGCGGCATCTTTCGCGTGAAGGAGACGATCCCGGTCGCCAAGTCCGGGCCGATGGCGCTGCTCTTCCCGAAATGGCTGCCCGGCGCGCATTCCCCCCGCGGCGAGATCGAGAAGCTCGCGGGCCTCGTGATCCGCGCGAATGGCAAGATCCTTCCCTGGACGCGCGATCCGGTCGACGTGTTCGCGTTCCACATCGACGTGCCGACCGGCGCGAAGACCGTAGTCGCCGAATTCCAGTTCATCTCCGCCACCAAGCCCGACCAGGGCCGTGTGGTGATGACGCCGACGATGGTCAGCCTCGAGCCGAATCTCGTCAGCCTCTATCCGGCCGGCTATTTCACCCGCCAGATCCCGATCAAGATGACCGTCACCTACCCGACCGGCTGGACCGCGGCGGGCGCGGTGCCGGCGAAGGTGTCGGGCTCGACCTACAGCTACGACACCACCAACTACGAGATCCTCGTCGACTCGCCGACGCTCGCGGGCAAATACGGCAAGGTCTGGCCGCTCTCCCCCCGCGTCGATCTCAACGTCTTCGCCGACAGTCCCGACCAGCTCGCGGCCACCCCTGCGCAGATCGATGCGCACAAGCGCCTCGTCGACCAGGCCGCCAAGACCTTCGGCGCGCAGCATTACGATCACTACGAATTCCTGCTGTCGATCACCGATCAGCTCGGCGGAATCGGCCTGGAGCATCATCGCAGTTCCGAGAACGGCGTCCGCCCCGGCTATTTCACCGAATGGGAAACCGGCGCCGCCGCGCGCAATCTGCTGCCGCACGAGTTCACGCACAGCTGGGACGGCAAGTTCCGCCGCGGCGCCGACCTGTGGACGCCCGATTTCCGCACGCCGATGCGCGATTCACTGTTGTGGGTCTACGAAGGCCAGACGCAGTTCTGGGGCTATGTGCTCCAGGCGCGTTCGGGACTCGTCAGCAAGCAGGACACGCTCGACGGCTATGCCTCGATCCTCGGCATCTACGACACCGCACCCGGTCGCCAGTGGCGCCCGCTGATCGACACCACCAACGATCCCGTCATCTCGGCGCGCCGTCCCAAGGGCTGGACCAGCTGGCAGCGCTCGGAGGATTATTACAACGAGGGCCTGATGGTCTGGATGGAGGTCGACGCGATGCTCCGCCAGAAGTCGAACGGGACCAAGTCGATCGACGATTTCGCCAAGGCGTTCTTCGGCGTCCGCGACGGCGATTACGGCGAGCTTACCTACACCTTCGCCGACGTGGCCAAGACGCTCAACGGCATCGTCCCCTATGACTGGGCGACGTTCCTGAACACGCGCCTGACCGAGACGGGCAAGCCCGCGCCGATCAACGGCTTCGCGATGAACGGCTACAAGCTGGTCTACGGCCCCGAGCAGAGCCCGTACCTCAAGCAGGCAGAGAAGACCCGCGGCACCGACGTCAGCTATTCGCTGGGCATGGTGATCAACAAGGAGGGCGTAGTCACCTCGTCGATCTGGGGCAGCCCCGCGTTCAAGGCCGGGATCGACGTCGGCACCGAGATCGAGGCGGTCAACGCGGAGGCCTATTCAGCGGACCGGCTGAAGGCGGCGATCCTTGCGGCGAAGGGTACGAAGGAGCCGATCCGGCTTACTGTAAAGAACAACGACCGATTCCGTGACATCTCGCTCGATTACCACGACGGCCCGCGCTATCCGCGGCTCCAGAAGGTCGGTACAGGTGAAGGCGGGCTGGACAAGCTGCTGAGCCCGCGCTGACCAGCCACTGATCTACCGGTGCCGGCCGCTCTCCACACGAGGAGCGCCGGCACCGTCATATTCTGAAAGGACCGCCATGCGTATCGATCTCATCCCGACCGGCAAGAACCCGCCGGAAGACCTCAACGTCATCATCGAAGTCCCGACCGGCGGCGAGCCCGTGAAGTACGAGTTCGACAAGGCCAGCGGCGCGCTGTTCGTCGATCGCATCCTGCACACGCCGATGCGTTACCCCGCGAACTACGGCTTCGTGCCGCACACGCTCAGCCCCGATGGAGATCCGCTCGACGCGCTGGTGATCGCGCGTTCGCCGTTCATCCCCGGCTGCGTCGTCCGTGCGCGGCCGATCGCGGTGCTGAACCTGGAAGACGAGGCCGGCGGCGACGAGAAGCTCGTCTGCGTGCCGGTCGATGCGGTGTTCCCGTACTATGCGAACATCGGCGAGCGCGGCGACATGCCCGAGATCGTGTTCGAGCAGATCGAGCATTTCTTCACGCACTACAAGGACCTGGAGAAGACGAAGTGGGTTCGCGTCGGCAAGTGGGGTGACGCCGACGAAGCCAAGCGCGTCACGATCGAGGCGATCGAGCGCTACAACGCCGAGAAGGCCAAGGGCGAAGAGCCGATGAACGCGGACGACACCGCAGGGCGTTGATCTGACGTCTGACGGTCTATTGCCGAAATCCCCCCCCGGCGCAGGCCGGGGTCCAAGTGGAAAGGTCGAAGTAACGGAGGACTATCCATCGTTACCTCTGGCCCCCAATTGGGCCCCGGCCTGCGCCGGGGAGGTAGTATCTGAAGGGACCGGTTCGGTGCGGCGGTGGCCCACTTACCGCCCCGCCAGCCTAACCAGCGCATCCCCCGACATCCGCTGGATCGTCCAGTCCTCCATCCCGACCGCGCCAACCTTCCGATAGAACGCGATCGCGTCGGCATTCCAGTCGAGCACCGACCATTCGAACCGCGCGCACCCGCGATCGAGCGCCACGCCGGCCAGATGCGCCAGCAACGCGCTGCCGACCCCCTGCCCGCGCGCGTCCGGCGTCACGTAGAGATCCTCGAGATACAGCCCGCGCTTGCCCGTCCACGTCGAGAAATTGTGGAAGAACAGCGCGAACCCGAGCGGGCCATGCTCGCTTTCCGCGATCAGAGCCTCCGCCGCCGGCTGTACCCCGAACAGCGCCTCCGCCAGCATCGGCTCGGTAGCCTCGACCGCATCCGGTTCGCGCTCGAACGCGGCGAGTTCGCGGACGAAGCGCAGGATCGTGCCGACATCGGCGCGGACAGCGGAACGGATATGGGTCATGCACTAGCCTCGATCGAACTCTGCGCGATGTCACGCCGCCGCGCCGCGTACAGGCACGCGACGACGATGATCGCCGCGCCCGCCAGCGTGAACGCCGATACCCGCTCGCCGAATACGAGAAAACCCAAGCCGGCCGCATAGACGAACGAGGTGTATTCGGTCGTCGCAAGAAATCCTGTATCGCCGTGAGCATAGGCCCAGCCAAGCAGCCACAACGACGCGGTAGCGAGCCCCGCGGCGAGCACGAGCTTGGGCCACTGAACCGTCTCGGGCACCACCGCCAGCCAAGGCGCCGCCAGCGTCAGCGTGGCAGTGATCACCAACGCCTGGAAGAACGCGATCTCTCCCGGCCGCGCCGCCTGGCTCTGCAACCGCGCGATCACCAGGTTCACCGCATACAGCACCGCCGAGCCGAGGATCGCGAGCGTGCCATGAAACGTCTCGGGCCCCGGCACCTCGCGCCCTTGCCCGATCATCACCACCAGCACACCGCCAAGCGCCGCGATCGAGGCGACCAACGTCTTCCACCCGACCCGCTCACCCAACGTGACCGCCGCGAGAAGCAGAGCGAGAATCGGCGCGATGTAGGTCAGCGAAATCGCCTGCGCCATCGGCACGCGTGCCAGCCCCCAGAAGAAGAGCACCGCCATCGCCGTCGTCACCAGCCCGCGCGCCAGATGGAGCTTGAGCGCCCGCCCGCTCGGCCGCCCGCTCTTCCCGAGCTTCCACGCGACCGCACCGAGGCCGACGCTGATCATCTGCCGCCACAGCAGCGCATTATAGACGCCGATCGCCAGGACGAGCGACTTCATCACCGCGTCCATCATCGAGAACAGGCCGATGCCGAGCGCGGCGATCGCGAAGGCCAGGGCGGGCGAAACGGTGCGAGAGGTCATCGGAACAGGCGGATATCAGGCGCGATCGGCTGCCGCACCGATCCGCGCCAATCGAAGCAATTCGGGAAGCGCCGTCCGTACGGCCGCGATCAGCGCAGCATTTTCGTGCGACCGTCCATCGGCGGGAACGACATAGTCGTGATGCTGAATCGAGGTTGCCGCTACCACGCCATGATAGGTCGAACCGGAAAGATCGTCATTGTCGCCGGACGTGTTGGGCTTCGTGGCGACAGCAGTCGCGCACGTTGCATTGTCGTCATCCATGGCCCGCACGTACCAAGGCCCGGGCGGCGCGGCGTGATCCAGCGCGGTCAGGACATCAAGATCGGCGGCCATCATCATGCATATCCCATACGCCGCATCGAACCGGCACGCCATCGCCGCGCGCTGCGCAAGTCACCGCGCGTGGCTCGAAAGGATCATCATCGATGTGCCGATCCTCCCCCGCCAGGGGGAGGTGGCTGGCACTTGCCAGACGGAGGGGGAGGCAAGCGAAACGTTCGTTCCGTGTCCGCCCCCTCCGACGCCTTTGGCGCTACCTCCCCCTGACGGGGGAGGATCGGCAAACTTCGACAACTGTGGATGTCGAATCGAACTAAAGCTGTTCCCCCGCGAAGGCGGGGGTCCAGGAGCCACAACCGTCAGCGCCTGTTACTCTCGGCTCCCGCGCTCCCGGGAGAACGAGAAAAAGCCTGCGTACGATTCTTCGTCATCCTGACGAAAATCAGGATCCAGAGCCATTGAGGTCCGCGTACGTGACCCTGGATCCTGACTTTCGTCAGGATGACAGAACGAAGTGGGTGGCCCCTATTCCGCCGCCACCGGCACCAGCGCAGCCATCGCCTCGTCGGCCGCTTCGATCTCGGCCGCCTTGGCCTCGACCAGCCGGACGATGTGGTCGACCATATCGGCATCCTGGACATGGTGGTCGGTGACGCCCGAGAGGTACACCATGTGCTTGCCGTTGCCGCCACCGGTGATCCCGATGTCGGTCTCGCGCGCTTCGCCGGGGCCGTTCACGACGCAGCCGAGCACCGACAGGGACATCGGCGTGCGGATGTGCTGCAATCGCTCCTCCAGCGCCTGCACGGTGCGGATCACGTCGAAGCCCTGGCGGGCACACGACGGGCACGACACGACGCGGACGCCGCGGTTGCGGATGCCGAGCGACTTGAGGATCTCGAAGCCGACGCGGACTTCCTCTTCCGGCTCGGCCGACAGCGACACGCGAATCGTGTCGCCGATGCCGTACCAGAGCAGACTCCCCATCCCGATCGCCGACTTGACGGTGCCGCCGACGAACCCGCCCGCCTCGGTGATGCCGAGATGCAGCGGGCAATCGACCTGTTCCGCCAACTGCTGGTAGGCCGCCACCGCGAGAAACAGGTCGGACGCCTTCACCGCGACCTTGAACTCGTGAAAGTCGTGGTCCTGCAACAGCTTGATGTGATCCATCGCCGACTCGACCAGCGCATCGGGGCAAGGCTCGCCGTATTTCTCGAGCAGATGCCGCTCGAGCGAGCCGCCATTGACGCCGATCCGGATCGCGCAGCCATTGGACTTCGCTGCGTCGACGACTTCCTTCACGCGCGACGCCGAGCCGATATTGCCCGGATTGATCCGCAGGCACGCCGCGCCCGCGTCCGCCGCTTCGAGCGCGCGCTTGTAGTGGAAATGGATGTCCGCGACGATCGGCACGCGGCTGGCGCGAACGATCTGCTTCAGCGCGGTGGTCGATTCGACGTCGGGGCAGCTGACGCGGATGATGTCGACGCCCGCCTCTTCGCAACGCCGGATCTGGTCAACCGTCGCGCGGACGTCGTCGGTCGGCGTGTTGGTCATCGTCTGCACCGTGACCGGCGCGTCGCCGCCGACGGGGACGTTGCCGACCATGATCTGGCGGCTCTTGCGGCGGGTGATATCGCGCCAGGGACGAAGGGACATGGAGATTCCTCGGGAGTTCGAGGCCTATATAGCGACTTGCGCGGTGGAACGGAACATCGCTGGCGGGTATGCCAAACGTCGGTCATAGCGGCGCACGGCTTTAGGAGCGAACGCGATGACCCTGTCCCTGTACGATGCGACGATCCCCTCGAACCTCCAGATTCTCCGTGCGGTCGACGCACTGCTCGACAAGGCGGAAGCGTTCGCGGCCGAACGCGGTATTGAACCCGCAGTCCTGATCGATGCAAAGCTCGCCGACGACATGCTGCCGTTCGGCTATCAGGTGAAATCCTGCGCGGCGCATTCGGTCGGCGGGATCGAAGGCGTGCGCTGCGGCACCTTCTCGCCCGATCGATCAGCTTGGCCGACCGATTTCGCGGGGCTTCACGCCGTCCTGCGCGATGCGATCGCCACGCTGGAAGCGATCGACCGGGAGGCGTTCGACGCGCTCGCCGACAACGACACGAAATTCGAGTTCGGCACCTTCACCATGCCGTTCACCGGCGCGAACTTCCTCCTCTCGTTCTCGCAGCCGAACTTCTATTTCCACGCCACGACGGCCTACGCGATCCTCCGCGCGCAGGGCGTACCGATCGGCAAGCGCGACTTCATGGGTGCACCGCGCATCAAGGCGTGACGAGAGATCGATAACCGGCAGTTTAGCGCTTCTTCGCGTTCAGAAAGCGTGTTTCCCCGCGAAGGCGGGGATCCAGACTGGGCTCCCGCCTTCGCGGGAGAACAAGGGCGCGCGGACCGCCTGGAATAGAGTCAAAGCTTCGCGATCCTCCCCCGCTAGAGGGAGGTGGCACCGAAGGTGACGGAGGGGGAGGAAAGGGAAACCTCTGCTCCGTATCCTCCCCCTCCGTCTGGTAAGCGCCAGCCGTCTCCCCCTGGCGGGGGAGGATCACAGAAATACCGACCGGCCCCAAACACCACTCCGCCCGTCCAGCGCTTGCGGCCCCGCCCCCCGCCCCGTAGGGCCGCGCGATGAACCGGCATTTCGGCATGGACTGGCTGCGGATCGGTGCGTTCGCGTTGCTGATCCTCTACCATATCGGCATGGTCTTCGTGCCGTGGAACTTCCACGTAAAGTCGCTCCATGTCGAGGACTGGGTGCGCCTGCCGATGCTCGCCAGCAACGCGTGGCGCCTGACGCTGCTGTTCGTCGTCTCGGGCTATGCCAGCCGCGCGCTGCTCGCCCGATCGAACAGCACCGCCGGGTTCTTCGCCAATCGCTGCAACCGGTTGCTCGTGCCTTTGCTGTTCGGCATCGCGGTGATCGTACCGCCGCAACCCTGGGTCGAGCTGATCACCAAGCATGGCTATGCGGGCAGCTACTGGACCTTCTGGACACACGATTATTTCCGCTTCGGCAAGCTCGCCGGGCTGTCGCTGCCGACCTGGAACCACCTCTGGTTCGTCGTCTATCTCTGGGTCTACACGACCCTCCTGACGCTCGG
Source organism: Sphingomonas sp. 4RDLI-65 (assembly GCF_049472435.1). Classification (NCBI taxonomy): domain Bacteria; kingdom Pseudomonadati; phylum Pseudomonadota; class Alphaproteobacteria; order Sphingomonadales; family Sphingomonadaceae; genus Sphingomonas; species Sphingomonas sp. 4RDLI-65. The sequence goes on from NZ_JBCEBT010000002.1 coordinate 17,450, forward strand.
GCTGATCGTCGTCCGCGGCGACTGGCTGCAACGCGGGTTCGACCGGGTTTTCGGCGCCACCTTTCTCGACGGTATCGCTGTCGTCCTGCTCCCGATCGCATGGCTCGTGTTCGTCCATGCCTGGTGGCTGCGCATGGTCGGCGAGACGCAGGCGCTGTGGGGCGACTGGATCGCACACGTCACCTATTTCCCCGCCTTCCTGTTCGGCTTCGGCCTCGCGCGGTCCGAGCCGGCGATGGCAGCGATCGCGCGCTGGTGGAAAGTCGGCGCGATCGCGGCGCTGCTCGGCTATCTCTGCATTATCGGCGTCGAGCTCCGCTGGCCGGCGGACGTGGTGACGCCGCGCTGGGTCTACACACCCTACGGCATCGCGCACGCGGTCGAGCAGTGGGGGGCGATCGTCGCGCTGATCGGGATCGCCGAACGCTATTGGAACCGCGACCATCGCTGGCGCCGCGTGCTGACCGAGGCGGTATTCCCGTTCTACCTGATCCACCAGACGATCATCGTCCTCGTCATGTACGCGCTGCTCCCCGCCGGCCTGCCGGGCTGGGCGGAGTTCACGTGCCTGCTCGCCGCGACGACGATCGGCTGCATCGCCTTCTACGTGATCGGCCGCAGCATCGCCCCGCTCCGCCCGCTGATCGGCCTCCGACCTATGAAAGACAAGACATGACCTGGACCCTCGTCATCCACGGCGGCGCCGGCAAACTCGACAGCGAGATGGTTTCGCCCGAACAGGATGCAGGCGCGAGAGCAGGGTTGTCTCGTGCGCTCAATGTTGGGTCGAAGGTGCTGGCGGACGGCGGCAGCGCGCTGGATGCGGTCGAGGCCGCCGTGCGCGTGCTGGAGGACGACCCGCACTTCAACTCGGGGCGCGGCGCGGTGTTCACGCATGACGGCACGCTGGAACTCGACGCCGCGATCATGGACGGCCGCACCCGCGCAGCCGGCGCCGTCGCCGCAGCCACCGCTACGCGCAATCCGGTGGGCCTCGCCCGCGCGATCCTCGACGACGGCCGCCACGTCTTTCTTGCCGGAGCCGGTGCCGATGCGTTCTCGCGCGATCGTAGATTGCCGAAGGCGGATGCGGACTGGTTCGGGACCGACGAACGCCGACGACAGTTCGCGGAGTTCCAGGCGGACGGCGGCGGGTTCGACGTCGACATGAAATACGGCACGGTCGGCGCGGTCGCCTGCGACACGCACGGCCATGTCGCCGCCGCCACCTCGACCGGCGGGGTCACGGGCAAGCGCTGGGGCCGGATCGGCGATACGCCCGTGATCGGCGCAGGCACTTTCGCCGACGACCGCGCGTGTGCGGTATCGTGCACCGGCTCGGGCGAGTTCTTCCTCCGCGTCGGCGTTGGGCATGAGATTGCCGCGCGTGTCCGCCTCTCAGGTGAATCGCTGCAAGTCGCCGCCGACGCGGTGCTTGCCGAAGTGAAGGCGCTCGGCGGCACCGGCGGGGTGATCGTCGCGGGGCCGGATGGCGACATGGCTTGGGGGTTCAACACCGTCGGCATGTATCGCGGGACGGCCTCGTCCGAGGGTAGCCGGACGGTCGCGATCTACGCTAACGAGCCGGTATGAAGCGCTATCTCCTCGCCGCCGCGGCTCTGCTCGGCCTCGCCTCCCCTGCCACCGCGTTCTGGGAGTACGGCCACCAGACCGTCGCGCAGATCGCCTATGCCAACGTCACACCCAAGACCAAGGTCGCGATCCGGCGACTGCTCGCGCAACAGGCGCTGCTCGACACGCCTGAGTGCCCCGCTGGCACAATCGAAGAGGCGAGCGTTTGGGCAGACTGCATCAAGCCGCTGAAGAATGCCGCCGGCAAGTCGCGCTTCGGATTCGCATACACCTGGCATTTCCAGGATGCCGACGTCTGCGCGCCGTTCGACCTGACACCTTCGTGCAAGGACGGCAATTGCGTGTCGGTCCAGATCGACCGCGACGTGAAACTCCTGCGCGATCGTTCCACGTCGCCCAAGGACCGAGTCCAGGCGCTGGCGTTCCTGATCCACTTCGTCGGCGATCTGCACCAGCCCCTTCACGCGGGCGATCGCAACGACAAGGGCGGCAACGACGTGAAGGCGGATTACGGCATCTACGGCCCCGCGCGGTTCAATCTGCATTCGATCTGGGATGGCCCGCTCGCCGAGCGTGCGATCTCGACGCCGCCGTCGCTGGTGCGGCGCTATCCGGCGGCCGAGCGGGCGAAGATCGGCGCGGGAACGGTCGTCGACTGGAGCCGCGAATCTTGGGCAGCCTCGCATGAGGCGTATGCGGCAGCGCTAGGCGGGGACGCGTGCGGTACGGTCCCGGCGCGGGTGAAGATGGACGACGCGACGATCGCGAAGATGGTGCCGGTGTCACGCGAGGAAATCCGCCGCGGCGGTATTCGCCTGGCAAAACTGCTCGACAAGGCGCTGGGGTAAAACCCCTCTCCCCTCCGGGGAGAGGGAGGGGCCCGCACGCGCTTGCGTGTGGGAGGGTGAGGGGCGTGAGGCTCAGGACGCGAATCCCAACGGCCCCTCACCCTTCCGTCGCAAGAGCTCCTCCTTCCCTCTCCCCGCAGGGGAGAGGGACAAGTAAGATTAGTTCAGCACCACCGTGACCGCACGACGGTTCGCCGCCCAGCTCTGGTCGTCCGAGCCCATCGCCACCGGGCGCTCCTTGCCGTAGCTGATCGTCGTCATCCGCGACGACGACACGCCCTTCGCGGCCAGATAGTTCTTGGTCGCGTTGGCACGGCGATCGCCGAGCGCGAGGTTATACTCGCGCGTGCCGCGCTCGTCGGCATGGCCTTCGATCGTGATGCGCTGGTTCGGGAACTTCGCCAGCCACTGCGCCTGGCTGTCGAGGATCGCGCGTGCGGTCGGATCGATGTCGTACATGTCGAGACCGAAATTCACCGTGTTCGAGCTGACCGAGCGCTGGAAGTCGGCATCCGACCCCGGCACGATCGCGCCGCCGACATTGCCGTTGTTCATCCCCGCATTGGGATCGACCGGCGCGTTGTTGTCGACCGGCGCGGGCGGCAGCACGGCGGGACGCTTCTTCGCGCAACCCGAAACGGCGATCAGCGCGGTACACGCCAGCAAGATGTTGGAAAGCTTCGACATAGATAGTCTCCCGTAGAAAATCACGTTTCCCCGTTATGCCCCCATAGCAGGTTCAGGGCCGCAAGGGGCCCCATGCCGGATCCGAGCCGTCGAGCGGCGTCGGGATCTTCCGCTCGTTCACGCCGGTCAGGTCGACCGACCAGAGGTCCGCCTTGCCGCCGCTGCCGCGTCCCGAGCGATAGAAATTGATCACGCGACCATTAGGCGACCAGCTCGGCCCCTCGTCCTGCCAGTCGTTGGTCAGCAGTTTCTCGCCGCCGCCGCTCGGGCTCATGATGCCGATCCGGAAGCCGCCGCCGAGCTTGGTGAACGCGATCAGGTCGCCGCGCGGGCTCCACACCGGCGTCGCATACCGCCCGCCGCCGAAGCTGATCCGCTGCTGATTCGAGCCGTCCGCGTTCATCACGTAGATTTGCTGGCCGCCCGAGCGATCGCTCTCGAACACGATCTTCGAGCCATCCGGCGAATAGCTGCCGCCGGTATCGATCCCCGGCGAATTGGTCAGACGCTGCGGCGTGCCACCCTGCGACGACACGCGGTACACGTCGGTATTCCCGCCCTGCGCCATGGAGAACAGGATGTTGCGCCCATCGGGCGAGAAGCGCGGCGCAAACGTCAGGTTCGCGTTCGCCACCACCAGCCGCTGCTTGCCCGAGCCGATGTCGTAGACATAGATCGCCGGGCGATTGTTGAGATAGCTCATGTACACGATCGACTGCTGGTTCGGCGCGAACCGCGGCGTCAGCACGATCGACTGGCCGTTGGTCAGGAAGCGGTGATTGGCGCCGTCCTGGTCCATGATCGCGAGCCGCTTGATCCGGCGCCCCTTGGGGCCGGTCTCGGACACATAGACGACGCGGCTGTCGAAATACGCGCCTTCGCCGGTGAGGCGGGTGTAGACCATATCCGCGCACTTATGCCCCGCGCGACGCCAGTCCGACGGCGGCACGACGAAGCCGGTCCGCGTCAGCTCGGCCTTCGACGACACGTCGTAGAGGTAGCAGCCGACGGTCAGATTGCCGTCGCCATTGGCGCGAATGAACCCCTGCACCAGCGCCTGTGCGCCGGTGCTGCCCCAATAGTCGAACCCGGGCGCGGTGACTTCGGGAAAGCTGACCGGGCGAAGCTGGCCGGGGGATAGCGGCGTGAACAGGCCGGAATTGCGCAGGTCGTTGGTGACGATATCGGCGAGCTGGCGGCCGAGCACGTCGGTCGAGCCTGCCGGCGTCGACACCACTGCGGCGGTCGGCATCACCGGAATCGCGATCGGCATCGGCGCGGAGATACCGCCGGTGACGTCGACCACGAGCCCGCCCGACTGATCGCCTGTGGGGGCCGGCGCTGCTGGGTCGGCCGGGGCTTGCTGAGGTGCCGGCGCCGGAGCGTCCTGCGCATAGGCGGCACCGGAGACGAATGCCATCAACCCGACCGACGCGAGAATCGATCGAGCCCTACGCCCACCCAACACCACCCCGGCGCAGGCCGGGGCCCAATTGGGGGACGGCGCTGAAAGAGCGTTGCGCACCATTACATCGACCTTCCCAATTGGGCCCCGGCCTTCGCCGGGGTGGTGTTTCTCAACTGGTAAAAGCTGGCGCGAAGGGAAAAACCCCAGGATCGATCGAGTCATAACGGACATCCTCAGCCGGGAAGTTTGTAGCGCAGGCTGAAATTGCTCCAGCCGTTCTGCACGTCATACAGGTCGTCGGGCAAACCGCGTAGCGGCGAACAGCCGACAAAGGTCGCGATCGCCAGATCGTCGACGCGGTCGACATAGCGTCGGTTGTCGTCGTCGACGCCGGCATGACCGCTGATCGTCGGCCGCGACTTCAGCGTGCCGTCGCGGTTGAGCTTCAGGTTGATCGTCACGCGGATCCGCTCGGCGCCCGGCCCCGGCGTGACCTGGCGGTTCGCGCAGGGCTGCACCTGACGCAGGATCGCCGAGCCGATATTCGCCGCCGCCTGTGCGCCAAGCTTGGCCGCCTTGGGCGCTTCCGACTTGCTCGGCGATGGATCGGCCGACAGCCCCTTCAGGAAATTATCGCCGAGCCGCGAGCCGCGCGGACGCGAGGTCTTGGCCTCAGCGGTCGAGCCGCTGCCCTTGGTCGAGGACGGCTTGGCGGGCTTAGCCGCGCTGGACGACGACTTGGCAGCCGTATCCTTCGATTTCGTCGCGGTCTTCGCAGGTGCCGATTTCGCCGGCGCGGACTTGGTCGGTGGCGCCTTGGTCGGCTTGGGCTGCGGCTTCACCACAGGCTTCGCAACCGGAGCCGGCTTGGCGGCAGGCTTTGGTGGCGCAGGTTTGGGTTTAGGCTGCGGCTTGGGCGCGGGTTCGGGCGCCGGTTGTGGCTTGGGCGTAGGTTTCGGTGGCGCAGGCTTAGGCTGCGGCGCAGGCGGCACGGGATCGGGCTTAGGCTCGGGCTCGGCCTCTTGCGGAGCAGGCGGCGCGGCATCCTCGGGCGCGCCTTCGTCCGGTGCGATCGACTGCGCGGGCGCCTCGGTCGATTGCGGCGCGGTCGCCTCCAGCGCGACGTCGGGCACCAGGCTCACGTCGATCGGCTGCTGCTGGATCTTCGGCGGTTCGGGCGCGCTGAGAAAGCCGAGCGACAACAGGCCGAACAGCACGACATGCCCGACGACGGCAACGCCTAAGCCGATCTTCTCCGAGCGATCCATCAGCCGAGTACCATTAGTTCTGATTGCCCTCGACGGTCACCAGCGCGACGCGGTTCAGCCCGGCGCGGTTGAGTTCGCCCATCACGCGCATCACGCGGCCGTAATCGAGCTTCCGATCCGCGCGCAGCAGCACCTGCGGCTCATCGCCGACCGCGCGGCTGGCGGCGATCGACGCGAGCCGGATCGGCAGCGCATCGTCGGTCACCTGATCCTTGTCGATGAACAGCGCGCCGGTCTCGTCCATCGAGATCTCGACGGGCTTCTGCTCCTGGTCGAGCGCTTTCGCGCGTGCGTCGGGCAGGTTCACCGGCACGCCCGCGGTCATCAGCGGCGCGGTCACCATGAAGATGATCAGCAACACCAGCATCACGTCGACCAGCGGCGTGACATTGATATCCGCCATCGGCGCGCGCCGCCCACGCCCACGCGAAGAAGGAAGGTTCATCGCCATCTTACTCCCCTCCCGCTCGCGGGAGGGGTCGGGGGAGGGCAGTGCCACGATAACCGTACGAGGAAGAGATAGAAGCCCCTCCCCTAACCCCTCCCGCAAGCGGAAGGGGAATAAGAAGGCCGCTCATCGCGAGCCGTCCAGTTGGCGCGACAGGGTCGTGTGGAAGCCGTCCGCAAACCGGTTGAGGCTCGCCTCGATCCGGTTGATCCCATGCGAAAACCGGTTGTACGCGATCACCGCGGGGATTGCCGCGAACAGCCCGATCGCGGTCGCGAACAAAGCCTCCGCAATGCCCGGCGCCACCACCGCCAGCGACGTGTTCTGCGCGGCGGCAATGCTCGTGAAGCTCCGCATGATGCCCCACACCGTGCCGAACAGCCCGACGAACGGCGCGACCGAGCCGACCGTCGCCAGCACGTTCAGCCGATCCGACAGCTTGTCGATCTCGCCCGCCACCGCTGCGCCCATCGTGGTCGCCAGCCGCTCGCGCGTGCCGCTCTTGTCGATCGTGCCACCCGCGGTGGAGCGCCGCCACTCGGTCACGCCGGCGGCGAACACGCGCGCCGACGGCAGGTCGTTCTCGCCCTCCGCCTTGTAGAAGACGTCGATATCCTCGGCCTTCCAGAAATCGCGCTCGAACCGGGTCATGCCCTTGCGCGTCTTGCCGATCCGCCGCCAGAACGCCACGATCAGCGCCCAGGTCCAGATGCTGGCGAGCAACAGCCCGATCATCACGCCCTTCACCACCCAGTCGGCCTGGAGGAACAAGTGGATCGGCGACAGCGTCGCGCTATCCATAGTCAACACCGGATTCATGCTTCCCCCTGCCAGACTAGGCGTTCGTAGATATCGATCCATGCGCGCGGCTGGCGGCGTGGGCGACCATTGGGAGCGACCAACGCCGCCACAATGTCCGCCTCGGCCAAGACAAGCCCGTCGCGCATGACCCTTTGATGAATGGCGACCCCGGCCGCGCGCACTTGCACGATCCGCGAGACGACCAGCAGCGCGTCGTCGAGCCTGGCGGGCGCGGCATAACGGATGGTGACGCTGGCGATAGCGTAGGAGCCCTCGCCCGCCTCGAACGCCGCGCGCTGGTCGATCCCGCCGACCCGCAGCATGTCCGACCGGGCGCGCTCCATGTAGCGCAGGTAATTGGCGTGATAGACCGCGCCCGACAGGTCGGTGTCCTCGAAATACACGCGCACCGGAAACCGGTGCTCGCGCCCGTCGAAGCGGCCCGCGGCCGGCTGGTCGGAAACCTCTGCCATTCCCGCGGCTGTTAACCCAGTCTTCGCAGGGAAGCCAAGCTTTGCTGAAAGAACGCGCCGGGCAGACGTGGCAGACCTGACGATCCTCCCTTGGCGGGGGAGAATCGCAACGCGCCTACTGGAAGACGCTGGCGTCGAGCTTCAGGCGAGGCTGCGCGGGCGGCACCGGCTGCGAGATCGGCTGGAGCCGCGCCTGCGTGATCGTCTGCGCCGGCATGTTCGACGCATATTGGCGCGACGCGGCCAGTTGCGGCTGGACCGGCAGCACGGTGCGACCGCGCCACGCGTCGACCGCACGGTAGAAATCGGTGAAGGGCCGCTCGAGCACGGGCAAATTCTGCGCCGCGAATGCCGGCAATGCCTCGGCCGTCAGACCTGTGCTTTGCGCGAGTACCGTGCCCGCCGCCGCGCAAAATCCGTCGCGCGCGGGCGACTGCGAGAAGAAGTTGTACAGCCGCGTCATCGAATCGTCGTAGCGATCCTGCCAGTCGCCGCCGCCCGACTTGTATTCGCTGGCATAGGTCGCCTCGGCCTTGGCGAGCACCGGCTTCTGCGCCGAGAGCAGCGCGTTATAGCCTGCGACGATCGTCAACTCCTGCGGTCCACGGCAAGCAAGCGCTGCGACGTTGAGCGCGGCACGGAGATGCCAGACCTTGGCGGACGTGGTCAGGTTGCGATTCGGCGTAGGATAGGTGCCGTCGGCCAGCGCGACCGGGATGACGATGGTCGGCGACGCGCCCTTCGGCATCGTCGGCGCGGGCACCGGCACCATGATGACGGGCGGCGCGACCTGCGCGACGGTCCGCGGCTTCGACGTGCAGCCGGCCAACAGGCCCAGCGCGGTAACGGACAGCAAAGCAAACCGACGACTCATCGCAACACCTCGTAACGTCCCCCGACGGGACACTCTATGGCGGGGATTAGGTTAACGAGACGTAAGCCGTACGCGCTTTGCGGTGAGTGGAGAGAGGGCGGGGTTGGGGGTGGTGGCGCTCGACTAGTCCACCCCGGCGGAGGCCGGGGCCCAATTGGAAAGGTAGCAGTAACGGAACGCCACGTGGATCAGCAACGTCCCCCAATTGGGCCCCGGCCTTCGCCGGGGTGGTGCTGGATGAAGGTTTAGGAGCGAGGCATCACCGAGCGTAATACACGCGTGCTCTGCAATCCTCCCCTGCAAGGGGAGGTGGCTGGCGCTTGCCAGACGGAGGGGTGACACCCTCTCGACAGCAGGCAACCCCTCCGTCAGCCCAAGCGGGCTGCCACCTCCCCCACCGGGGGAGGGCAAGAAATCAAACCGCGCGCGCTTCCAGCGCTGCCGCAGCCTGCGCCATCAGGCCGCCGATGATGTCCGCCACCGGCTCCTCGCGCTTGACCATGCCGACCGACTGGCCCGCCATCACCGAGCCATGCTCGACATCACCATCGATCACCGCGCGGCGCAGCGCACCCGCCCAGTAATGCTCGATCTGCAACTGCGCCTCGGCCATTTCCACGCGGCCGCCGTCGAGATGCCCCGCAACCTCACGCTGCTTCGCGGTAAACAACTCGCTCGACGCATTCTTCAGCGCGCGCACCGGGATCACCGGAAGCCGCGCATCGATCTGCACGCTGGCGATCGCATCGCGCGCCGACGCGCGGATGAACGCCTTCTTGAAGTTGGCATGCGCGATCGATTCGGTCGCGCACACGAACAGCGTGCCGAGCTGGACGCCCGCCGCACCCATGTCCAGATACCCCGCGATCGCCTCGCCACGACCGATCCCGCCGGCGACGAACACAGGCACCTGCTCGGCGATCTCCGGCAGCATCTCCTGCGCGAGCACGCTGGTCGAGACCGGGCCGATATGCCCGCCGGCTTCCATGCCCTCGATCACCAGCGCATCGACGCCGCTGCGGATCAGCTTCTTCGCGAGCGCGAGCGCCGGCGAGAACGCGATCAGTTTCGCGCCGGTTTCCTTGATCGCCTCGATGCTACCCTTGGGCGGCAGGCCACCCGCGAGCACGACATGCCCCACCTTGTGCTTGGCGCAGACCGCGATCAGTTCGAACAGGTCGGGGTGCATCGTGATCAGGTTCACGCCGAACGGCTTGTCCGTCATCGCCTTGGTCGCGGCGATCTCGGTATCGAGCAGCGCAGGCGTCATCGCCCCGCACGCGATCACCCCGAACCCGCCCGCGTTCGAGATCGCCGAGACGAGGTGACGCTCGCTCACCCAGGACATCGCGCCGCCGAGAATCGCGACCTCCGACCCGAGGAACGCGGCGCCGCGCGCCATCCGGCGTTGCAGCCTCTGCTCCCCTCCCGTCTTGCGGGAGGGGTCGGGGGAGGGGTGTGCCTGAGGCGCGGACATATCGGTCATCACGATCGCCTAGCCCTCCCCCGACCCCTCCCGCAAGCGGGAGGGAAGAGTTTTACGCCGCATCCTCGGCATCGAGCCCGTACGCCGTGTGCAGCACGCGCACCGCCAGCTCGGTATAATCCTCTTCGATCAGCACGCTGACCTTGATTTCCGACGTCGCGATCGCCTGGATGTTGATGCCGCGCTCGCCGAGCGTCGTGAACATCGTCGCCGCCACGCCCGCATGACTGCGCATGCCGACACCAACGACGGACACCTTGGCCACACGCGTATCATGCACGATCGTCGCAAACCCGATCGCGTCCTTCGCCTTGTCGAGCACGTCGAGCGAGCGCGCCAGATCCGCCGCCGGCACCGTGAACGTCACGTCCGTAGAGCCGGTCGAATGCGCGACGTTCTGTACGATCATGTCGACGTTGATCCCCGCATCCGCGAGTGGCGCGAAGATCGCCGCGACCGAGCCGGGCCGATCGCTGACCTGCGTCAGGGTGATCTTCGCCTCGTTCTTGTCGTGCGCGATGCCGGTGATGAGCTGGCGTTCCATATCGTCGATTTCCTCTTCGCCCACGATCAACGTGCCACGATGTCCGTCATTGGTGTCGCCGTCCTCGAACGAAGACAGCACGCGTACCCGCACATTCTCTTTCATCGCCAGGCCGACAGACCGTGTCTGCAACACCTTGGCACCGACGCTGGCGAGTTCCAGCATCTCTTCGTACGTGACCTTGCTCAGTTTCCGCGCACGGGGCACGATCCTGGGATCGGTCGTATAAACGCCGTCGACGTCGGTATAGATGTCGCAGCGGTCGGCCTTCATCGCCGCCGCCATCGCCACTGCCGACGTATCCGAGCCACCGCGGCCCAAGGTGGTCACGCGCTGGCCGTCCGCGACGCCCTGGAAACCGGGGATCACGGCGACGACGCCGTCCGCGAGACTCGCATCGAGTGCGACCGTGTCGATCTCGCCGATGCGGGCCGAACCGTGCGCGTCCGACGTGTTGATCGGCAGCTGCCAACCAAGCCACGACCTGGCCTTGCAGCCCGCCGCCTGGAGCGCGATCGCGAGCAGTCCGCTCGTGATCTGCTCGCCGGCCGAGACGACGACGTCATATTCCTTTGCGTCGTACAGCGACGACGCCTCGCGGCAAAAGCCGACCAGCCGGTCGGTCTCGCCCGCCATCGCGGAGACGACGACGGCGACCTGGTTTCCGGCGTCGACTTCGCGCTTCACGCGCGCGGCGACGTTGCGGATCCGCTCGATCCCAGCCATCGACGTCCCGCCGAATTTCATCACGATACGGGCCATTGGCAGCGCAAATCCCTTTGGGTCGAAGCGGCGGCCCTGATAGGTAGCGCGCATGATACTGGCAAGTGACACCGTAAACGGCGCAACAATCGATCCGCGCGAGGCCGCGCATTTCGGCACCATGGCAAAGGACTGGTGGGACCCGAAGGGCTCGTCGGCCCCGCTCCACAAGCTCAACCCGCCACGGCTGCGCTATATCCGCGAGCAGGTGGATGCGCATTGGGGGGGCGATGGTGCGACCTTCACGCCGCTGGCGGGGAAGACCGCGCTCGACGTTGGCTGCGGCGCAGGCCTTCTGTGCGAACCGCTCGCCCGGCTTGGTGCGGCGGTGACGGGGATCGATGCGGCGCCCGAGAATATCGCTGTTGCAGAGATACATGCGGCACAGAGCGGGCTGGCGATCGATTACCGGGCGGGGGGAGTCGAAGGGCTGGTCGGCCAGTTCGATCTCGTCACCAGCCTGGAGGTGATCGAGCATGTCAGCGACCCCGCCGGCTTCGTGCGGGGCTTGGCGCGGACGCTGGCGGAGGGCGGGTTGCTGATCCTGTCGACGCCCAACCGCACGCCGTTGTCGCGATTGGCGATGATCACCGTGGCGGAAGGTGCCGGCGTCATTCCCAAGGGCACGCACGACTGGAACAAGTTCCTCACCCCCGAGGAACTGACTGCGCTGCTGAAGGACGCAGGTCTCCGCGTGACGGATACGCGGGGGCTGAGCTTTTCGCCGGCGACGGGGTTCACGCTGAGCGATTCGACAAGCCTCGACTATTTCCTGACTGCGGTAAAAGCCTGACCCGTGGCCCCTTCCCCTCCACCTCGGCGAAGGCCGGGGCCCAATTGGGAAGGTCAAGGTAACGGAGCGCCACCCTCAATCATAACCGTTCCCCAATTGGGCCCCGGCCTCCGCCGGGGTGGTGCTGAGTAATGGAGCACACCGCTCCCCAACCATGTTCACCCGCGAAGGCGGGTGAACAGTCTGGGCACCCGCCTTCGCGGGTGAACACTCTTCTGATGCTCGTAGCGCTGGCGATCCTCTTCACCACCCTCGCCCTCCTCCGCCCAGTAGACCACGACGAATCCCAATACGTCGCCGCCGCCGCGCTAACCGCCCACGGCCTCCTCCCCTACCGGGACTTCGCCTACCTCCAGACCCCGCTCCAGCCCTACCTATTCGCCCCCATCGCAGCCCTAGCCGGCACCTGGACCTGGCCAGCCCTCCGCATCCTCAACGCCCTGCTCGGCGTCGCGACGATCGCCTGCGCTCACACCGCCGCCCGCACCCTCGGCGCCAAACCCAAGGCCGCCCTCACCTGCGCCGCACTGTTCGCAACCTGCGACATCTTCCTCTTCAGCATCGGCACGGCCCGCAACGACGCGCTCCCCGCCGCGCTGCTCGCCGCAGCCCTTCCGCTAATCGTCCGCCCCGCGACGACGCGCGCCACCGCAGCGTTAGCCGGCCTGCTCCTAGCCAGCGCTGCCGCCGCAAAAATCTCCTACGCGTTCCCCGCGTTGGCATACGGCCTCTACGCGCTGGTCGACCGCCGCCATCGCCCCGCCGCGGTCCTGCTCGGCACGCTCCCGGTTATCGCCTTCGTAGCCTGGACCTATGTCAGCAGCCCGGCCGGATTCGTGTTCGGCACCTTCACCTTCCCGGCGCGCGGCCCCGCCGAATATTACGCGCTCCGCCCGTGGAAGATGTCGCTCCCCGCCAAGGCGATCGACACGCTGAAGTTCCTCGCACTAGGCGCAGCCCTGCCCGCGCTAGCGCTGGTCGCGCGCGACGCATGGCGACGCCGCACGGTAGACCTGCTCGATTGGCTGATCCTCGCGGGCCTGATCGCCGCGCTCCTGCCGTTCCCGACCTGGCGGCAATATCTCCTCCCAGCCTTGCCAGCCCTGTTCGTCCGCCTGTCGCTGATCCCGCCCCCGAGCCGCGCGTGGCGGATCGCCGTCGCGATCTTCGCCACCGCCGGCCTCGCCCCCTCCGCCGCAGCCCTGGCGGATTCGGACGGCCTCTCGCTAAACCAGGCCCTCCGCGAAGGCCAAGCGGTCGGCCGCACGCTCGACCGACACGGGATCGAAGGCCCGATCGCAACGCTCTCCCCGCAAATCCTGCCCGCAGCGAATCGCCTGCCGGACCCCGCCTTCGCGACCGGCCCGTTCTATTTCCGCAGCACGCACCTGCTAGCCGCATCCCAGGAACACGCGCTCCACCTGATATCGCGAGCACGCGTAAACCTCGACGGATCGACGATCCTCACCGGCGGCGAAAGCCCCGCGACCAGCGGCGACGCCAGCCTCGACCGCGCCCTCGCCACCGCAGCGATCAAAGCCGGTTACGATCCGATCCCGATCCCCGGCACGCGCTTCACCGCGTTCAGGCCGCCAGCCCACACCCCTGCTTCGCCGCGACCAGCCCCGCATAATAGTCCATGAGCTCGACCGCATGCTCGCGGTCGCTGCGCACATGCCGCGCCGCCACCGCCGCCGCCCGCCTGAGCAACGCGGGATCGCGCGCGAACAACCGCCCGATCGCCGCCGCCGCACTCTCCGCATCGCGCGCCGCATAAAGCTCGCTCGCATGGCGGTCCGCGACTTCGGCGCACCCGCCCGTATCCGGCACGATCAGCGGCAGGCCCGACGCCATCGCCTCCGACGCGACCAGCCCGAACGGCTCGGCCTCCGACCCGTGGATCAGCGCATCGCAACTCGCCATGATCCGCGCGAGCCGCTCGCGGTCATACACCGGCGCGAACATCCGAATATGCGGCGACCCACCGATCCGCCGCTGGATCGCCTTGGTCTGTGCCCCCGCACCGATCAGGATCAGCCCGACCGGCAGAGTCGCCCCAGCGCACGCCACCGCATCGACTACCAAAGGCCAGCGCTTCTCGCCGTGATGCCGCCCGAGCCCGAGCAACAGCATGCCGTCCTCGGGCAATCCGCACTGCCGCAGCAACGCCGCCCTCAACCGCGTATCGCGCAGGTCAGGCGAGAAATGCCCGCGCTCGATCCCCAGCGGCATCGCCGCATCGATCCGGACGCCACGCACGCGCAACCGCTTCTCTAAGGCCGGGCCATTGGTGACGACGACGTCGTATTTTTCGAGGAAACGGTTCATGTACCGAGAATACCAGGCGAACCCACGCTCGATCCGGTCATGGCTCGCAACCCCCGCGAACCAGCGCTGCGCATAGGCCGCGATATTGTCGTTGTGCATGAAGAACGACTTCACCGCGCGTCCCTCCCAGTCGCCGACGAACCACGCCGGCCGCCACGGCGAGCAGCATTCGACCACGTCGGGATCGAGATCGTCGAGCACGCGGTGAATCGCACGCTCATCCCAGAACAACCCGTAGTTGCGATCGAACGGCATCCCCGGCGACTTGAGGTAAATGATCCGCCCGCCGCCCGGCCGCTCCTCGACGCGGTCCTCCCGTCCCGGCGCGACGACGATCAGTTCATGGCCCATGTCCGCCATGATGCCCATTTTCCGATCGACATAGGTCCGCACCCCGCCACCGGTCGGCGAGTAGAACTCGTTGACGTCGACGATTCTCATGGGACGATTCTCATGGGACGATTCTCACGGGACGATTCTCACGGGACCATTCTCATGGCGTGATAGGCCCGAACCCGCCGAGCCCGCGCAGATATTGCGCAGTGATCCGCACCGTCGTCACGCCGCCCCCCACCTCGACCAGCGCCTGCTCGACCTTGGGCCGCGACCGTCCCAGCTTCACATTGCTCGCAAACCCGGCCCCATCCGACCAGAAGCTGAACTTGTTCTTCCCGTCGCGGTTATGCGTCAGCAACAGCGCATAGCGGCCCGGCCGCGGCACCCGGATGCACATCGTCGTCGGTCCGGCCGCAGGAGTCGGCACGCTCACCCGCCGAAACGTCTTGCCCGCCGCGATCAGCGCGCGATCGTCCTTCAGGAAATCGGCCTCCTCGCCGGGATAGAGTTCGAGCTTCAGTTCGCCCGTGCGGTCCTTCAACCCGGTGATCTCGGCCGCGATCGCGGGGCCTCCATTCGATCCGGCGCCGGGCCGACACGCCGCCGCATCACTGCCGAGCATTTCCGCACTCGCGGGGCTTGCCAACATGAGCGCGCCCGCGATGGCCAATCGAATCATGCGCGACTTCTCTCTGCAATGGCGTGGGCTCCGAACGCCACGATCAACCCCACATGCACCAGCAACGTCAACGCCGCCGTAAACGCGATCAATTCCGACAGCGCCTGATCCTGCCCGATCAACAGGATCGCGACGTTGGCGAACAGCAGGTCCTTGTTCGGCACCAGCGGCAGCCGCGACACCAGCAGGCGCCCGGCCGCGAGGAACAGCCACATCCCGACCGGCACCTCCGGCAACGCGAAATGCCAGGCGAACGCGATCAGCACCGAACCGCACAGCAACCGGATGCAGTGGATCCCGAACACCCACCACAATTTCGCCCGTGGCAACGAGAACACGCGGCGCGAGAAGATCAGGAACGGCAGCGAGATCAGCAACGTCACGCCCGCCGACCCCAGCACCGTCCGAAACTGATCATGCGTCAGCAGGTGCCGACCGAGCGGCAACGCGATCGCCACCAGCAACAGCGTGATCGCATTCCCCGCGATCGCCGACAATATCGTGACGTCCTTCACTGCACCGAACGGCGACGCCACCATCCGCGCCTTCGCCCGCGCCCAGGCATAGAAATACGCGTCGCCCGAGTACCCGAACACCACTTCGTTCGCGATCCGCTTCTTGATCAGCGCGACCAGGCCACCGAGCGGGATGCCCCACAGCCGGCGGAAGATCACGTAATCCCCAGTCGGCGGCGACATGTAGAGCAGCGCGAAACACAGGTAAAAGCGCGGATCGTGCGGCACCGAGCGCGTGAGTCCGGCCAGCCCGTGGCCCAACAGTTCGCGCCCCAGCCCGGCAATCATCGCCAGCGTCAGCACCGCACCGATGATCGCCGGCCAGCGGCTGCCGATCGTCTTCAGCGGCTCGAGCCCCGCACGTGCGATATCCGCATAGCCTTCCGAGTCAGCCGTTTTCGCACGCATGTTCAATCGCCGGTCCTCAAGCCATTCCGTCGCCCCTCGATCGGCCCAATAGCCGCCCGTCGGTACGCGTGCACGTAAAGTCGGTTTCATTCGATCGCGATCTCCGCTCTATCAATCGCGCATCATGATGACCCCCATATGTCACTCCTGAGCGGACCACCGACCGCGCGGCACATCCTGACCTATGCCGAAGACCTGCGCGGCGGCGGGGTCGAACGCGCGCAACTGCGCCTCGCGCGCGGCTGGCTGGCGGAGGGGCGACGCGTGACGCTGGCGATCGAGGATATTGCCGGGCCGCTGGCGGCAGAACTGCCGGAGGGGCTTGAGATCGTTTCGCCCTCGCGGCTGCTGGCACTGCCGAAGGTCATCCGCCGCCTCGCACCGGACGTGATCTTCTGCCCCGGCAATTTCTATACCGGCATCGCGGCTTGGACCCGGCTTCGGCTGGCCAAAGCCTGTCCGCCAATCGTCGCCAAGATGTCCAACGCCCCCGCGCGCGCCGATCACGGTCCGCTGATGCACGCCGCGCACCAAATCTGGCTGGCACGGCACGGAGGCTTCCTCGATCACCTCGTCGCGATGACGCCCGCGACGGCGGACGAGGCGGCGCGGGCGACGCGCATGGTCGGCCGCACGAGCATCATCCCGAACCCGCCGGCGATGCCGATCCCGGGCGAGACGCCGGATTTGCCCGCGCGTTACATCCTCGGCGTGGGGCGGCTCGAACCGCAGAAACGCTGGGACCGCCTGATCGCCGCTCTCCCGCTGCTGGCGGACCGGACCATTCCGCTGGTGATCCTCGGCGAAGGCGACGAGCGGGGAGCGATCGAAACGCACATTCGCGCGCTCGGTTTGGGAAATCGTGTTCGCTTGCTCGGGCACAGCACCGACCCGCTGCCGGTCATGGCCCGCGCGCAGGTGGTCGTGCTCACCTCGGACTATGAAGGTGTGCCCGGCGTGTTGCGCGAGGCGCTGTCGGTTGGCACGCCGGTGATTTCGACCGACTCGAGCGCGGCGGTAGCGGAGATCATCGACCGCGCGGATCGCGGTACGATCGCCGCGAGGGACGATGCGGCAGGGCTGATCGCAGCGTTGGATGCATGGCTAGCGCCGACTGCGCAGCGACCGGAGGCGGTCCCGCAGCCCGGTGCGGACTCGGCGGGGCGCTACCTCGCACTCTTCGACCAATTGGTAAGGCGGTAACTTTCCTACCGATTACCTTCCACATTGACGTCCCCGGCCCTCACCCCCGTCATCCCCGCGGACGCGGGGACCCATACTGGCAAACCTCGGAGGATATGGGTCCCCGCGTCCGCGGGGATGACGGATAGTGAGCTCTATCCCACGACAATTGTAGAACGAGGGTGCGGCCCCCCACCGGAGGGCGGAACGGTTGCGCGCGCCAACCGGACAGGCAGTCACGCAGTAGCGGCAGCCCCTTCACCCGCCTCCACCTTCTCCTCTTCCCGCTCCGACCGCCGCTCAAGCGCGGTCTTCAACATCGCGGTCATCGGATCAGCCAGCGCCAGCCCCAAAATCCCGAACAGCGCGCTCGCCAAAATCTGCGCACCCAAGGTCAACACCGGCGGCAAATCCACCGTACGCTTCGCCACCATCGGCACGATCACATACCCGTCGATCGTCTGCACCACGAGGTACGTCCCGATCGCCCAATACCCCGTATCGACGCCCGCGCTGAACCCGACCGCGACCATCAGCACGCCCGTCACGATCGCGCCGACGTTCGGAATGAACGCCAGGATACCCGCGATAATCCCGAGCAGCATCGCCATAGGCACGCCACCGACCGCCAGCGCGATCCCGCTCGCGACACCCTCGACCGCCATCCCGAGCAACCGCCCGGCGAGCAGCTTGCGCAACGTCTCGCCCATCTTGACCAGCGTCTTGGCGAACTCCGGTCGCAGGTCGACCGGCACCATCCACTGGAGCCCGCGCGAATACGTCCCCGGGTCCATCGCGATGAACAGCCCGAGGATCAGGATCATGAACATGCTGGTCAGCGCGCCGATCGCGGTGCCGACCCACGACGTCACCCGCCCGACCGAGCCCAGCGCCTGCTTGACGATCCCGTTGACGTCCGACGCGCCCGGCATCAGCCCCTGCGCGCTCAGATAGGTAGTGAAGCGATTGGCCTGCGATTCCAGCGTCGAGCGCAGCTGCGTCACCTGTTCGGTCACCTGCACCCCGGTCAGGATGAACGTGCCGACCAGGAACGCGAACGTCAGCAGCACGACGATCAGCAACCGCCAGCCGCGCCCGATCGGCAGGACCCGCCCGAGCAACCGCACGCCGCCATCGAGCAGCGCCGCAAACACGACGCCCGCAAAGATGATCAGCAACGGCTGCACCAGCACGATCAGCAACGCGATGACGCACGCCAGCCCGAGCCAGATCACCGCGCGCTTCAGTTCCTTGCGCAGGAACGGATCGCGCATCTCGACCGGGCTGAGCTCGGTGACGGCCTTATCGCCGGCCATCTCAGTTGACCTTGGCAGGGTGCAGCGAGGTGCCGGCACGATCCGAGCGCAGCGAACTCCACCAGCTCAGCGGATTGAACGTCGCATCGCCGTCGAGGCTGAAGGTGATGAACTCCGCACGCCCGCCGAGATTTTCATACGGCACCGGTCCGCCAAGCCCAAGCTGGCTCAACGCGAACCGGCTGTCGGCGGAGCGGTCGCGATTGTCGCCCATCAGGAAGACATGGTTCGCGGGAATCGTGATCTCCGCGAAATTATCGCCCTGACTGTCCGGCTCCAGATCCACCGTCTCGTAGCGGCGGCCATTCGGCAGCGTCTCGGTATAAGTCGGCAGGCGGCACATCTCGCGACCGTCGGGCAGCGTCTCGCGCGCGCCGGGATAGTCGATCTCGCTGCACGGGCTGTTGGTGTCGACCGGGATCAGCGTGTCATGCAGCGGGCCCCGCTTCACCGCGACGCCGTTTAGGAACACGATTCCGCCGCGCACGGCCAGTCTGTCGCCGGGCAGCCCGATGACGCGCTTGATATAGTCGTTATGCGTCCCCGGCGGCGTCACGATCACCACGTCGCCGCGCGTCGGCAGCGAGCCGAACAACCGGCCGTGGATAAACGGCAGCGACACGCTCCAGCTATCTTCCTGCTGGCGCAGCACCACGCCCTTGAAAATCGCGACCGGGTTGGGGATCGTCGGCGACACGAACGACCAGCCATACGCGAACTTGGTCACCACCAGCCGGTCGCCGATACGCAGGCCCGGCAGCATCGATTCGCTGGGGATATAGAAGGGCTTGGCGATGAAGCTGTGGAAGCCGAGCACGACCAGGATCAGCCAGAATATGCCCTTCACCTCGCCCCACCAGTCGGTGCCGCGGCGGCGGCCAGTCTCGGAACTAGTTTCGGGGGTCGTGGTGACCGAGGGCGCGGGATCGACCGCAGTGGCCTGCGCGAGGGGCTTTTCCTGGAACTCGTTGCCGTCCAACGCCGCGTCCTTCATCGATTCGTATCCTGGCGCATGTCCGGGGATATCAGAGGTATAGCTTCGATGATCACAAAGGCCTGCGCCCACGGATGATCATCGGTCATCGTCAAATGCACGCGCGCGACGTGGCCTTCGGGGGTCAACGCGTCAAGCCTCGCTTTGGCCCCCCCGGTCAACGCCAGCGTCGGCGCGCCACTCGGTGCGTTCACGACGCCAATATCGCGCATGAACACGCCCGCGCGAAACCCGGTCCCCACCGCCTTCGAAAACGCCTCCTTGGCCGCGAACCGCTTGGCCAGCGTCCCCGCCTTGGTAAAAGGCCGCCGCGCCGCCTTCGCCCGCTCGACATCGGTAAAAACCCGCTGCTCGAACCGCTCCCCAAACCGCTCCACCGACGCCGCGATCCGCTCGATATTACACAAGTCGGACCCGAGCCCGATAATCACGACACGGCCTGGGGTCGGAAGACAAAGTTAGATTTGCGCGCAGAGGCGCAGAGGCGCGGAGAGTATGAAGGCCGCAAGAGCGGCAAGATCGAGTTAGGCAGCGAGACAATCCGGCCTCGGACCAGCGCGCTCTTCTGCTCCGCGCCTCTGCGCCTCTGCGCGAACAAAACTGCCTCCTTACCGCGCCGCATCCATAGCCTCGCGCATCAGCCGAACCGCCTCGCCAAGCCCGACGAACAGCGACTCCCCGACCAGGAAATGCCCGATGTTCAGCTCCCGAACCTGCCGGATAGCCGCAATCGGCGCAACGTTGTCATACGTCAGCCCATGCCCCGCATGCACCTCAATACCGTTCTTCGCCGCCAGCGCCGCCGCATCCGTCAGCCGCCGCAGCTCCACCGTCCGCGCATCGCCCGACAGTTCCGCATACAGCCCGGTGTGCAGTTCGATCACCGGCACCTTGAGCCGCACCGCCGCCTCGATCTGCCGCGCGTCCGGTTCGATGAACAGTGACACCCGGATGTCCGCTCCCGCCAGCGCGTCGACCAGCCGCGCCATCCGGTCGTAATGCCCGGCAACGTCGAGCCCGCCCTCGGTCGTCAGTTCCTCGCGCTTTTCGGGCACGATGCACGCGGCGTGCGGCTTGTGGCGCAGCGCGATGCCGAGCATCTCGTCGGTCGCCGCCATCTCCAGGTTCAGCGGGATCGTCAGCTCGGCCGACAACCGCGCGATGTCGTCGTCCGTAATATGCCGCCGGTCCTCGCGCAAATGTGCGGTAATCCCGTCCGCCCCCGCTGCCGCCGCGACCAGCGCCGCGCGCACCGGATCGGGATACCCCGCCCCCCGCGCGTTGCGCACCGTTGCGACGTGATCGATGTTCACCCCAAGGCGCAGGTGGTCGTTGCCGAGGGGGCTCATGCCGCAGCCCTGCTGCCGGGCTTGATCGCGGGGATCGCCGCCAGTTCGCGCGGCAAGGCGTCCGCCGGATAGGTCGGCACGTCGAGCCGGATCAGCGGGAAGAACGGCACGCCCAGATCCGCCGTCCCATTCGAGCGATCGACCAGAGCCGCCGCCGCGACGGTCACGCCGCCCGCACGCCCGATCGCCGCGATCGCCTCGCGCGACGACAGCCCGGTGGTCACGACGTCCTCCATCATCAACACGCGCTGGCCAGGCGAAAGTCGGAACCCGCGGCGGAGTTCGAACACGCCGTCCGGGCGTTCGAGGAATACCGCCTCGACACCAAGCGCGCGGCCCATTTCGTGGCCGGCGATGACGCCGCCCATCGCCGGCGAGACCACGATATCGATCTGCGCGCGCAACTCCGCCGGGATCGACGCCACCAGCGCTTCCGACAACCGAGCACCACGCGCCGGGTCCATCAACACCCGCGCGCATTGGAGATAGCGCGAACTGCGCAGGCCGGAGGACAGGATGAAATGCCCTTCGAGCAACGCTTCGGCAGCGCGGAATTCGGCGAGCACGTCGTCTTCGGTCATCGCGGGTCATCGCTCCAAATGGTCTGCCCGCGCTGATACGAGCGCGCGAAACCGCACGCAACGACTACCGGCGCAGAAGTACACCTACGCTCCCCACCCACTCCGTCACCCCGGGCTCGTTCCGGGGTCCACGGTTCCGCAAACCCAATCCTCTCGGGCTTGCGGAGCGGTGGATGCCGGAACAAGCCCGGCATGACGGAGTGTCTGGATCGGGCCAGCTGGCGCTCAAGGTGAGACAATGCTTGAGGCGAGCCCCCCCGCTGGGTATAGCTCCTGCCAAATGATAAGCAGACATCCGCGCGTCCGGAATCGGGTTCGCTATAAACCGGGGTCAAGAAAAACGATGCGCAAGATGGGGATGAGAGGATTTGCGATGGCAGCGGGGCTCGCACTGGCGAGTCTCGGTGGTGTCGCCGGGCATGCGGCCCAGCCGGCTGCCACGCCCACACCACAGGCCGCCGCCGCTCCGGCCGGTGTGTCGAACACCGCGCCGACCACATCGGCCGCTACGCCGACCGCCAACCCGTCCAGTCCCGAGCTCGCGATGGACGGTGCGCCCGCGATGACGGTCAAGCCGATGATCGGCCAGCCGACCGACGGTCTGTTCGGCCTCCAGCCGCAGGTGACCAAGAACGGCCAGTTCGCGCACTGGATGCACAATTCGATCCTGGTGCCGACGATCACGATCATCTCGCTGTTCGTCCTCGCGCTCCTCTTCTGGGTGTCGTTCCGCTACCGCAAGGCGCGCAACCCGGTCGCATCGAAGACCAGCCACAACACCGCGATCGAGATCCTCTGGACGCTCGCGCCGGTCGTGATCCTCGTCCTGATCGCGGTCCCGTCGATCGGCCTGCTCCAGGCGCAGTTCAAGCCGGCGCCGTCGGGGGCCGTGACACTGAAGGCGATCGGCAACCAATGGTATTGGACCTACCAATATCCGGACAATGGCGGCTTCGAGATCACCGCCAACATGCTGAAGGAAAAGGCTGACGTCGCCGCGGGCGAGCGTGGCCGCACCGATGCCGACGGCCCCAAGCTGCTCGCCACCGACAACCGCATCGTCCTCCCCGTCGGCGTGCCGATCCGCCTGATCACGACGTCGAACGACGTGATCCACAGCTGGGCGGTCCCGGCGTTCTGGATCAAGCTCGACGCGATCCCGGGTCGCCTGAACGAGACCAGCTTCACGATCGACAAGCCCGGCCTGTATTTCGGCCAGTGCTCGGAACTGTGCGGCGCGCGCCACGGCTATATGCCGATCGCGGTCGAAGCGGTTCCGCCCGCCGAATACGCAGCCTGGGTCAAGGCCAAGGGCGGCACGATGCCGACCCCCGGCAAGGCATCCGACAAGGTCATCCCGCAGCCCGGCGCCGATGGCTCCGCGGCGAAGGTCGAGGAGGCCGCGGAAACCGCCAACGCCACCGGACCCGTGGAAAACGTAACTACCGCAGCCCCCGCGACGACGCAGGGCGCCACCTCAAACCCGGCCGGCGCCGGCAACGCGGGACAGTAAGATGACCGACACCGCTCTCCATCCGTCGGCGTTCGTCGCGCACGAATCGCACGACCACCACGACACCGATCACAAACCGGGTTTCTTTGCGCGTTGGTTCATGTCGACCAACCATAAGGACATCGGCACGCTGTACCTGATCTTCGCGATCGTCGCGGGGATCATCGGCGGTTCGGTCTCGGGGCTCATGCGCGCCGAGCTCGCACATCCCGGCATCCAGTACCTCCAGGGCTGGGCGAGCATGCTCCACGGCGGCCCCGCCAGCCTCGACGAATCGCTTCATCTCTGGAACGTGTTGATCACCGCGCACGGCCTGATCATGGTGTTCTTCATGGTTATGCCGGCGATGGTCGGTGGCTTCGGCAACTGGTTCGTGCCGATCATGATCGGTGCGCCGGACATGGCGTTCCCGCGCATGAACAACGTGTCGTTCTGGCTGCTGATCCCCGCCTTCACGCTGCTTCTGGCCTCGCCGTTCTTCGGCGGCGCAGGTAATGGCTGGACGCTCTACGCCCCGCTCTCGACATACGGCGAGCCCGGGCCGTCGACCGACATGGCGATCCTCGCGCTGCATCTCGCGGGTGCGTCGTCGATCCTCGGCGCGATCAACTTCATCACGACGATCTTCAACATGCGTGCGCCGGGCATGACGCTGCACAAGATGCCGCTGTTCGTGTGGTCGATGCTCGTCACCGCGTTCCTGCTGCTCCTGGCGCTGCCGGTGCTCGCAGCCGCAATCACGATGCTGCTGACCGATCGCAACTTCGGCACGACCTTCTTCGATCCGGCCGGCGGCGGCGACCCCGTCCTGTACCAGCATCTGTTCTGGTTCTTCGGCCATCCCGAAGTCTACATCATGATCCTGCCGGGCTTCGGCATCGTCAGCCAGATCATCTCGACGTTCAGCCGCAAGCCGGTCTTCGGCTATCTCGGCATGGCGTACGCGATGGTCGCGATCGGCGTGGTCGGGTTCGTCGTGTGGGCGCACCACATGTTCACCACGGGTCTGTCGGTGAACACCAAGATGTACTTCACCGCGGCGACGATGGTCATCGCGGTGCCGACCGGCATCAAGATCTTCTCGTGGATCGCGACGATGTGGGGCGGTTCGCTCACCTTCAAGACGCCGATGGTGTGGTCGATCGGCTTCATCTTCATGTTCACCGTCGGCGGCGTGACCGGCGTGGTGCTCGCGAACGGCGGCATCGACGATTACATGCAGGACACCTATTACGTGGTGGCGCATTTCCACTATGTGCTGTCGCTGGGCGCGGTCTTCTCGCTGTTCGCCGGGTTCTACTATTGGTTCCCGAAGATGACCGGCAAGATGTACAACGAGTTCCTGGGGCAGCTGCACTTCTGGGTGTTCTTCGTCGGCGTGAACGTGATGTTCTTCCCAATGCATTTCCTGGGCCTCCAGGGCATGCCGCGCCGTATCCCGGACTACACGCCGCAATACGAGCATTGGAACACGGTCGCCTCGGTCGGCTACATGATCATGGCCGCGGGCATGGTGGTGTTCTTCGTCAACCTGATCTGGTCGATGGTCGCGGGCAAGCCGGCAGGCGACAACCCCTGGGGCGATGGCGCGACGACGCTGGAGTGGACGATCTCCTCGCCACCGCCGTACCATCAGTTCGAGACGCTGCCGCGGATAGATTGAGGCGGATCGGGGCCATCAGGCCCCCGCCCGGCCGGCGCGGCAACGCCGCGTCCGACGACACGGGATTTACTCCCGTGTCGGGCCAGCCAAGCACAGAGAACGCCTCGGGGAAACCCGGGGCGTTTTTGGTTTATGTAGCAGCCCCGAGCCCTACTTTATGTTTCCCCGCGAAGGCGAGGACCCAGCCTGGGCTCCCGCCTTCGCGGGAGAACAAGGAAGCAGGAGGAACTCACTTGCCCCCCTCCGTCACCACGGCGAAAGCTGGGGTCTCATCGTGGGACTCCCGTCACGCACAACGCGGGAGACCCCAGCGTTCGCTGGGGTGACGGTGGTAGGCAACCGCATAACCAAGATCACGCGCGCCTCCACCAAGCCACACCGCTTTCCTCAAGCCTTTCCAACGCGTATAGCGTACCCGAACCATGACTCCCGCAACTCCCCTCCTGCCACCGGCGCATTGGCGCGATTTCCTGGCGCTGACCAAGCCGCGCGTGATGACGCTCGTCGTCTTCACCGGCCTCTGCGGCATGCTCGCCGCCCCTGTCGGCGTGCACCCGGTGATCGGCTTCACCGCGATCCTCTGCATCGCGCTCGGCGCCGGCGCGGCGGGTGCGCTCAACCAATGGTACGAGTCGGACATCGACGCAGTCATGCGCCGCACGCAGAAGCGCCCGCTTCCCGATGGCCGCATGGAACGCCAAGCCGCGCTGCATTTCGGCGTCGGGCTCGGCGCGTTCTCGGTGCTGTTCATGGGATTCGCGGTCAACGCGGTCGCCGCGGCGATCCTGACCGTCTCGATCTTGTTCTACGTGCTGATCTACACCGTCTGGCTGAAGCGCCGTACGCCTCAGAACATCGTCATCGGCGGTGCAGCCGGCGCGTTCCCGCCGCTGATCGGCTGGGCCGCGGCGACCGGCGACATCGCGCTGCTCCCCGTCCTGCTGTTCCTGTTCGTGTTTCTCTGGACGCCGCCGCATTTCTGGGCGCTCGCGCTGTTCATGAAGAGCGATTACGCCGCCGCGGGCGTGCCGATGCTCCCCGTGGTGTCGGGCGAGCGGACCACGCGAACCCAGATCGGGCTCTACACGATCCCGATGGCAGCGGTCGCTATCCTGCCCTGGCCGCTCGGGCTTACCGGTGCGATCTACGGCGTCGCGGCGGTCCTGCTCACCGGCTGGTTCGCGCTTCTCGCCGTCCGTGTCGCCAAGCGCACAACCCACGCCGACGATGCGATGAAACCGGAGAAGGCCTTGTTCAAATACTCGATCCTGTATCTGTTCGTGATGTTCGGCGCGCTGGTCGTCGACCGGTGGTTCGCATGAGCCTGCCCGATCCCGACCTGATCCGCAGCCGCCAGCGCGGTCGCGCCCGCGTGATGGCACTGCTGCTCGGCGCGTTCGTCATCCTCGTCTTCGCGATTTCGATCGCCAAGATCCGCGCAGGGATGCCGCACTGATGGCGGGCTGGAAGGCCATGTCGCGCACCAACCGCACCGCGGCGCTCGCGGTGCTCTTCATCTGTTTCATGACCGGGCTCGCCTGGGCCAGCGTGCCGCTCTACCGGCTGTTCTGCTCGGTCACCGGCCTCAACGGCACGACCCAGCGCGGGCTCGTCGCCCCCGGCGCGGTCAATCACCAGATCAAGATCGACTTCGACACCAACGTCAGCCCCAAGCTGCCGTGGAAGTTCGCCCCCGAAAATCGCTCCGACACGATCGACATCGGCGCGCGCGACATGGCGTTCTTCACCGCCACGAACACGTCGAACAAGCCGCTCACCGGCACCGCGACGTTCAACGTCCAGCCCGCGCAGGCCGGCAAGTATTTCACCAAGATCCAGTGTTTCTGCTTCACGCAGCAGACGCTCAAGCCCGGCGAAACCGCGCGGATGCCGGTGATCTTCTTCGTCGATCCGAAGATCCTGACCGACCCCGACGCGGCCGATATCCAGACGATCACGCTCAGCTACACGTTTTACCCGGTGGATTCTGCGAAAACAGCCAGCTAGAACGCTGCCAAAGAACATAGGGGAGTACCGATGGCCGGCGCCAAGAACCATGATTACCACATCCTGCCGCCGAGCATCTGGCCGCTGGTCGGCTCGTTCTCGGCGCTGATCATGGCGGTCGGCGGCATCATGTGGATGCACGGCGGCCATATCGACAAGCCGAACGGCGGCGGCTGGATCTTCTTCATCGGCCTCACCGGGCTGCTCTTCACCTTCTACAGCTGGTGGGCGCAGGTCATCAAGGAAGCGCATGCGGGCGATCACACGCCGGTCGTGCAGCTCCATTTCCGCTACGGCATGATCCTGTTCATCGCCTCCGAAGTGATGTTCTTCGTCGGCTGGTTCTGGGCGTTCTTCGACTTCTCGCTGTTCCCGACCGCGATGACCTATGCCGACGGCAGCGTCACGCGGGCGGTGGAAGGCGGCGCGGCGATCGTCGCGCAGTGGCCGCCGAAGGGCCTGACGGTGATCAACCCGTTCGAACTGCCGCTGCTCAACACGCTGATCCTGCTGACCTCGGGCACCACGGTGACCTGGGCGCATCATGCACTGATCCACAACCAGCGCGGCGGCGAGAAGACCGGGCTGTGGGGCCTGATCGGCGTCGGCAACCGCGACGGCGTGCTGAAGGGCCTGTGGCTCACCGTGATCCTCGGCGCGCTGTTCAGCTCGATCCAGGCATACGAGTACGTCCACGCACCGTTCCCGTTTAAGGGTATCAACTACGGCGCATCGTTCTTCATGGCGACCGGCTTCCACGGTTTCCATGTGCTGATCGGCACGATCTTCCTGATCGTCTGCCTGGTCCGCGCCTACCGCGGCGACTTTACGCCGAAGCAGCATTTCGGCTTCGAAGCGGCGGCCTGGTACTGGCATTTTGTCGACGTCGTGTGGCTGTTCCTGTTCGTCACCGTCTACGTCTGGGGCGGCTGGGGCGCCCCCGTCCACGGGGGGTGAGGCTCGATCGACTAGTTTATGGTGACCACCCCGGCGCAGGCCGGGGCCCAATTGGGAAGGTCGCAGTAACGAAGCGCAGCCCTACGTTGGCGACGTCCCCCAATTGGGCCCCGGCCTCCGCCGGGGTGGTAACTGACAAGCAGGTGGTCCTCCTCCCCTTGTTCTCCCGCGAAGGCGGGAGCCCAGTCTGGATCCCCGCCTTCGCGGGGAAACATGAAGGGAAGCGCTGACCGCATGACCGAAGACCCCTACCCCCTCGCCGCCGCCCCCACGATCACCCAGGTCGCGCTGAAAGGCCTCTGCCCCCGCTGCGGCAAGCCCACCCTCTTCGCCAAATGGTCCAACTTCGCCGACCGCTGCCCAAATTGCGGCCTCGACTTCACCAAGTTCAACGTCGGCGACGGCCCTGCCGCCTTCCTCACCCTGATCCTAGGCGCCCTCGTCGTGATCCTCGCGATCACGCTCGAACTCAAGGTCCACCCGCCGCTCTGGCTGCACATGCTGATCTGGATCCCCTTCACCGCCGGCGGCGTCGTGCTATCCCTAAGAGCGGCCAAGGGCGCCCTCATGTCCGCCGAATACCGCAACGCAGCCCGCGAAGGCCGAATCGACCCGTGACCAGACGCATCCCCGTCATTCCAACGATCCTCGTCACGCTAGCAATCGCGGCGATGATCGGCCTCGGCCTGTGGCAACTCCTCGACCGCCTCCCCAAAAAGGAAGCGTTCCTCGCCCAGCTCGCCGCCAACCCCGTCAAGCCGCCAATGGCTTTCCCGCGCCTGCCCGACGAGACTCTCCTGTTCCGCCGCGCCTCGGGCCTCTGCCTCCAGCCGACCGAGATAAAACTCGCCGGCGCCGGCAAATCCGGCTTCCGCGCGATCGCCGAGTGCCGGACCGGCGCGGAAGGCCCCGGCATGATCGTCCAGCTCGGCACCACCCGCGATCCGATGGCCAAGGTCACATGGCTCGGCGGCGAAGTCTCCGGCTACATCACCCACGCGCCCGACGGCCGCTCGCTGATCAGATCGCTGTTCGATCACACGCCGCAACGCTTGATGCTGGTCGCGGATACCCCGCAAGCCGGGCTCAGCCCTAACGGCAAGCCCGACATCGCCACGGTCCCGAACAATCACCTCGCCTATGCCGGCCAATGGTTCTTCTTCGCCGCCATCGCCGCGATCATTTATGTCCTGGCGATAGCCAAGCGCGGTAAGGTTGTGTCGAAAGCCGCGCCCCGCTAACCGGCTTGGCCATGCGTTACATCAGCACCCGCGGCTCGGCCCCTGTCCTCGATTTCGAAGCGGCGACGCTCGCCGGCCTCGCCTCGGATGGCGGTCTCTACCTCCCCGAGGCATGGCCGACGATGACCCGCGACGAGATCGCCGCGCTCGCCGGGCTCTCCTATGTCGACACCGCAGTCGCGGTGATGGCCCCGTTCGTCGGCGACGCAATGACGCGCGAGGAGCTGAAGGCACTCTGCGATCAGGCATACGGCCGCTTCTCCCACGCCGCGGTCGTCCCGCTGGTCCAGCTCGACCACGACCAATGGCTCCTAGAACTGTTCCACGGCCCGACGCTCGCGTTCAAGGATGTCGCGCTCCAGCTGCTCGGGCTGTTCTTCGAACGCTTCCTCGCCGGCACGACCAAGCGCCTGACGATCGTCGGCGCGACCAGCGGCGACACCGGCTCCGCCGCGATCGACGCGGTCGCGGGCCGCGAGGGCATCGACATCTTCATGCTCCACCCGGTCGGCCGCATCTCCGACGTGCAGCGCCGGCAGATGACCACGGTGCTCAGCCCCAACGTCTACAATATCGCCATCGAAGGCAGCTTCGACGACGCGCAGGCGCTCGTGAAGGCGATGTTCAATGACCGCGCCTTCTCGACCAAGTTCGCGCTGTCCGCGGTGAACTCGATCAACTGGGCCCGCCTGATGGCGCAGGTGGTATATTTCTTCTACGCCGCCGTCCGCCTCGGCGCGCCCGATCGCGAGGTCGCGTTCGCGGTCCCGACCGGCAATTTCGGCGATGTCTTCGCGGGCTATGTCGCGGCGAAGATGGGGCTCCCCGTCGCCAAGCTGGTCGTCGCGACCAACGTCAACGACATCCTCCACCGCGCGCTCAGCACCGGCGATTATTCGAAGGGCGGCGTCCAGCAGACCCCGACCCCCTCGATGGACATCCAGGTGAGTTCGAACTTCGAGCGCCTGTTGTTCGATCTCGGCGATCGTGACGGCGCAGCGCTCGCCGCACAGATGGCCGGCTTCGAATCCTCGGGAGCAATGCGCCTCACCAATGCGCAATCGCAAGGCGCCTCCGCCCTCTTCCAGAGCGAGCGCATCGACCTCGACGACATGACGCTGGCGATGCGCTGGGCGCACGAGCATGCCGGGCAAGTCATCGACCCGCATACCGCGATCGGCCTCGCCGCCGCGCTGCGTACCGAAGTCCCAGCCGGCGTGCCGATCGTGACGCTCGCCACCGCGCACCCCGCCAAGTTCGGCGACGCGGTCGAGCGCGCCACCGGTGTCCGCCCCTCGCTGCCAACCCGCGTCGGCGACCTGTTCGACCGCGAGGAACGCTACGCCACGTTGCCGGCGACCTTCGAAGCGATCACCGCCTACATCACCGAGCGCGCGAAGCCGTCGGCATGACACTCGAAACCCTCATCGGCGAACCCTGGGCGGATTACGGCCTGATCGACTCCGGCCACGGCAAGAAGCTCGAACGCTATGGCCGCTTCCGCTTCATCCGCCCCGAACCGCAGGCGATGTGGGCACCCGCATCGACCGACTGGCAGGCGCAGGGCGAATTCGTCCCCGGCTCGGACGAGGACGGCGGCGGCCGCTGGGAATTCTCCGAGCCCGTGCCCCGCGAAGGCTGGACGCTCAAGTGGAACGAGGTGTCGTACACCGCGCAGACCACCCCGTTCCGTCACCTCGGTTTCTTCCCCGACATGGCGCCGGTGTGGAGCTGGATGCGCGAGCGCGTGGCGGGGCTCGACAGCCCCGAATGCATGAACCTGTTCGGCTATACCGGCGTCGGCACGCTCGCGATGGCGACCAAGGGCGTCCGCATGGTCCATGTCGACGCCTCCAAGAAGTCGGTCGAGGCGGCCAAGGCCAATGCGAAACTGTCGGGCATGGCCGACGCGCCGATCCGCTGGATGACGGATGATGCGGCGAAGTTCGTCGCGCGCGAGGTTCGGCGCGGGCGGCGGTATGACGGGATTTTGCTCGATCCGCCGAAATACGGGCGTGGGCCTGAAGGCGAGGTCTGGCGGCTGGAAGAAGACCTGCCGAAGCTGATCGCCGACTGCCGGAAGCTGCTCGACGAGAACTCGCGGTTCCTGTTCCTGACGGTCTACGCGGTGCGGATGTCCGCGCTGGCGATCGGGGAATTGCTGAACCAGGTGTTCGCCGATCTCCCCGGCAAGGTCGAAGTCGGCGAACTCGGCGTCCGCGAAGAAGCGCGCGGGCTCACCCTCCCCACCGCGATCTGGGCCCGCTGGAGCCGCTGAGCTTCCCCACCTAGCCACCACCCCGGCGAAGGCCGGGGCCCAACTGGAAAGGTCGGCGTAACGAAGGTGCGCCCTCCGTTGGCTACGTCCCCCAATTGGGCCCCGGCCTTCGCCGGGGTGGTGGTTGATTCAAGGGACGGGAAACACGGCAACACCCATCACCGTTCGTGCGGAGTAGAGACCGAGTAGCCCGCTTGGGCGTATCGAGGGCTCGTATCGAGGTACAGGTTCCGCGCGCCAACCTGTCCTTCGATACGCCGTCTCGATACGCTCCTTACGGAGCTACTCGACCGCTACTCGGGACGAACGGATGTGGGTGTTTACCCAGGAATCTGCTGCGAGATGCAGTGGAAGCTCCCGCCCCCCGTCAGGATATGATCCGCCCGCTGCCCCACAACCTCGCGGTCCGGGAACAGTGCCTGGATCGCAACCACCGCCGCCTGATCGTTCTCCGCGCCGTACAACGGCACCACCACCGCGGCGTTACCGATATAGAAGTTCATG
Organism: Sphingomonas sp. 4RDLI-65; assembly: GCF_049472435.1. Taxonomy (NCBI): domain Bacteria; kingdom Pseudomonadati; phylum Pseudomonadota; class Alphaproteobacteria; order Sphingomonadales; family Sphingomonadaceae; genus Sphingomonas; species Sphingomonas sp. 4RDLI-65. Next base: position 49,286 of record NZ_JBCEBT010000002.1, read on the forward strand.
TAGCTCGCCGGCACGACCTCCTCGTCGCGCAGCACGCGCCCCGGTGACGGGATCGTCACGACCTCCAGCCCGGCCGCCTCGGCGTCCCGCGCCGCGTTCTGGTAGACCTGCCAGTTCGGATCGTTGTCGGTCGCCTTGGGGATCGCCACGCGTCCCTCGCCAACGAACCGGGCGAGGTTGTCGACATGGCCGTCGGTATGATCGTTGACCAGCCCGTCGCCCAGCCACACCACGCGGGTGTACCCCAAGTCGGACGCCAACCGCGCCTCGATCTCCGCCTTGGTCAGCGACGGATTGCGGTTGCGGTTGAGCAGGCACTGCTGAGTAGTCACGACCGTCCCGGTGCCATCGCCATCGATCGCGCCGCCCTCGAGCACCCAGTCGCACGCCTCGACCCGCTTGTGCCGGCTCGCCGCCAGCCGCTGCCCGATCGTGTCGTCACCCGGCAGGTCGTACTTCCCGCCCCACCCATTGAACCGGAAGTCCCGCGCGGTCCCGTCGCCGACGATGATCGGCGCGGTATCGCGCAGCCAGATATCGCCGAACGGCTCCATCACCACCTGCGCGAACGGCGCGAGCCGCTTGGCCGTCGTCGCCGACCCGACATCGGCCGCGACCAGGATCACCGTCTCGCCCCGCCCCTCGGCATGCACCGCCTTGGCAAACGCGACGACCTCGTCCCGCGCAGGCTCCAGATCCTCCAGCCACAGGTCCGCATGGCTCGGAAAGCCGATCCAGACGGCCTTGTGATGCGCCCATTCGGCGGGGGTAGAAACGGTCGTGGTCAATTACTTGGCTCCTGCGCGATCGCGGTCACGGATGCCGCGGAATTCGGCGGTCTTATACCAGTTCGGCCACAGACCGGTATCGTCCGCGAGCTTGCGCCCAAGCCCGTAATAGATCGTCAGATCCTCGACCGCACCCGACCAGTCCCATTTCGCGTCATATTCGTCCGCCGGCTTGTGATAGCGGTGCGCGACATAATCCTCGCGCGCGGCATGCCCTGCCGCGGTGCCACCAACGACCAGATCCTCACCGCTGCCGCCATCCAGCATCGGCACGCCGAGCTTGGCAAAGCTGAAGTGATCCGACCGGTAATAGCCGCCGCGTTCCGGGTTCGCCTCGACACCGATCACGCGGCCCTCGGCGGCGACGAACGGCTTCACAAGATCTTCGATCTCCGACTTGCCCGCACCGGTGAGGACGAAATCCTTCGCCCGACCATCGACGTTCAGCACGTCCATGTTCACCCCGCCGACGGTATGCGCGAGCGGATAGATCGGATGCTCGGCATAATAGCGCGAGCCGAGCAGGCCCGATTCCTCTGCAGTCACCGCCAGGAACGCGATCGAGCGCTTTGCCGGCCCCGCCTTCACCTGAGCCTCGGCCAAGGCCACCAACCCGGCAACACCGGTCGCGTTGTCCGCAGCGCCATTGCAGATGTCATCGCCATCGACCGCGTCGCAGCGCCCGAGATGATCCCAATGAGCCGAATACATCACGTAATCGTTCGGAGCAGCAGTGCCCGGCAGTACGCCGATGACGTTCTTCGACGCCTGCCGCTTGATCGTGTTGTCGAACCCGCCGGACAGCTTCAGCCCGAGCGGCACCGCCTTGAACCCCTTCACCTTGGCCGCCGCCGCCAGAGTCGCGTAATCCTTGCCCGCGCTCGCGAACACGCGCTCGGCAGCGGGCTTCTGCATCCAGCCGACGATCTGCGACTGGTCGAGATGATCGCCCTTCTCGTCCAGCTCGAGCTGCGGCCCGGTCCAGGACGACTGCACCACCGCCCACGGATAGGCCGCCGGCTCGGTATCATGAACGATGATCGCCGCCGCCGCGCCGTGCTTCGCCGCATTCTCGAACTTGTACGGCCAGCGCCCGTACCACGTCATCGCGCGCCCCTCGAAAGGCCCCTCGCGCGACATCGTCTGCCAGTCGGCATCGTTGATGAGGATGACCACCGTCTTCCCCTTCACGTCGACGCCGGCATAGTCATCCCAGCCCTTCTCGGGCGCGGTGATTCCGTAGCCAACGAACACGACGTCGCTGTTCGCCACCGAGACCTTCGGCACGACGCGGTAGGTGCCCGCGACCATGTCGGTCCGGAAGTTCAGGCTGACGGGGGTCTTGCCGCCGGTGAACCTGTACGGCTGCACGTTACCCGCGGTGATCTGCACCATCGGCACGTCCTGCGTCCACGACCCCTTGTTGCCGGGCTTCAGCCCCGCCGCCTTCATCCGGTCGACGATATACGCGACCGTCTTCGCCTCGGCGGGCGTGGTCGGCGCGCGACCTTCATACGCGTCGGACGAGAGAACCTGCGTAACGGTCTTCAGCGTCTCGACCGAGATGGCAGGCGTGGTCTGCGCGGACGCGGCGGTCCCCAGCAGCAACAGAGACAGGATGGCAGCGCGCATGGTCATTTCCCCATTTGGTTGCGCGCGTTCTGGCAAAGCCGGGGGCCCATGTCCACGAGGCGAAATGGGCAACGAAAAAGGGCGGCCCCGCAGGACCGCCCTTCACAACCTTACCGTTCGTGCTGAGTAGAGACCGAGTAGGTGCCGAAGGCGCCGTATCGAGGGCTCGTATCGAAGCACAGGTGGTACGCGCCAACCTGTCCTTCGATACGCCATCTCGATACGCGGCTGCGCCGCTACTCGACGGCTACTCAGGACGAACGGGAGGAAATCAAATCAGCGCGAGTAGAACTCGACGACCAGATTCGGCTCCATCTTCACCGGATAAGGAACCTCGTCGAGCGTCGGGACGCGCGTGAAGGTGACCTTGGCCGCGCCGTCGGTGGCGACGTAGTCGGGGATCTCGCGCTCGGCGAGGCTCTGCGCTTCCATGACCAGCGCCATTTCCTGCGCCTTCGAACCCAGCGTGATCTCGTCGCCGACGAAGCAGCGACGCGAGGCGATGTTGCACTTCACGCCGTTGACGCGGATGTGGCCGTGCGAGACGATCTGGCGAGCCGCGAAGATCGTCGGCGCGAACTTGGCGCGGTAGACGATCATGTCGAGGCGCTGCTCGAGCAGGCCGATCAGGTTCTGCGAGGTATCGCCCTTCAGACGCGCAGCCTCGTGGTAGCACGCGCGGAACTGCTTCTCAGTCACGTCGCCATAATAGCCCTTGAGCTTCTGCTTGGCGCGCAGCTGGATACCGAAATCGCTGACCTTGCCCTTGCGGCGCTGGCCGTGCTGGCCCGGGCCGTATTCGCGCTTGTTGACCGGCGACTTGGGACGACCCCAGATGTTCTCGCCCATCCGGCGATCGAGCTTGTACTTCGCGCTTTGACGCTTCGACATAATATAACCTTTGCAAATGCAAACAACGTTGGTCCCGGTATCGCTCTGCTTGCTGTACGTGACAGGGCAGGGCCACCGCTTCACCGGGGTGCAGGGCCATTGCGAAGGCGGGCGCCTAGACGGAGGGGGCGCCAGAGTCAAGCTCGGCGGTCATGCTGGACAGGTAGCGGGAGGCTCGGCAAGAGGCGCGCATGACCATCCTATCCGGCCCCGATTGCACCACCATGACCGAGGTCCGCGCAGGCGTCGACGCGCTCGACCGCGACCTGATCGCGCTGCTCGCCAAGCGCTTCGCCTACATGGACGCCGCCGCGCGCATTAAGCCGGAACGCGGGCACGTCCGCGACGAGGGTCGGAAGACGCAGGTGATCGACAATGCGCGGGCCGAGGCAGTGAGGCTTGGGGTGCCGGAGGCCGTGGTCGCGGATCTGTGGGAACGCCTGGTCGAAGCCTCGATCGCCTACGAACTCGCCGCCTTCGACCGGCGCTAGGCTCGCGGCTTCTTCCCCCCCAACGACGACAGCACCCCGCGAAGAGTCCGGATCTCCTGGCTCGACCAGCCCGGCTTGGTCAGCAGCGTGCGGAGAGTCCGCCGCGTCGATTGCATCTTGTCGGGCAGGTGGAAGAACCCCGCCCCCATCAGCATCGCATCGAGCTGCCCGATCATCCCGTCGAGCTCTTCCTGCGGCGCAGGCGGCATGATCGGGTTGATCGACGGCTGCGACAGCTCGCGCTCGGCGGTGAGGCCCTTCGACCATTCGTAGGCGACCAGGATCACCGCCTGGGCAAGGTTGAGCGAGCCGAACTCCGGATTGATCGGCACGGTAATGATCGTCCGCGCGACCGCGACGTCGTCGGTTTCGAGGCCGGAGCGCTCGGGTCCGAACAGGATCGCGGAGCGGCCGGGCGCGGCGTGGATCTCGGTCGCGGCCTGTTCGGGGGTCACGACCGGCTTGGTGACGCCGCGCTTGCGCACCGTGGTGGCGAACACCTGCGCGCAGTCGGCGGTCGCCGCGGCGACGCTGTCGTAGACCTTCGCGTTTTGGAGGACGATGTCGGCGCCGCTCGCCGCAGGACCGGCGGAGGGGTTGGGCCAGCCGTCGCGGGGGGACACGAGACGCATTTCGGTGAGCCCGAAGTTAAGCATGGCGCGCGCGGCCTTGCCGATGTTCTCGCCGAGTTGGGGGCGGACCAGGACGATGACGGGGGGTGGGGTCGAGGCGCCGACCGCCGCGTCCTGGCCCATACCAGCCTGTTCGCCTCCCCCATCCCGTTCGTCCCGAGTAGAGGTCGAGCTTGTCGAGGCCTCGTATCGAGGGACAGGTTCCGAACCCTCAGGCTTCCTAGCTGCTGCCGACACCGCCGCCCAATCGTCGCGGAACAGCGCTTCCTTCTTCTTCCTCGACCAGTCCTTCACCTGGAATTCGGCCGCCAGAGCTTCCTGCCGCGAAGGGAATTCCTGGCTCCACATCAGTGTCACCGGACGCCGCGTCTGCGTATACCCCGCGATCTCGCCGAGATTGTGCTGGCCGATCCTTCGTTCCAGATCGTCCGTGTGTCCGGTGTAATAACTGTCGTCGGCGCAGCGCACCACATAGGCCCAGAATGTCATGGGTGGGGCTTATCCCTCGATACGCCGTCTCGACAAGCTCGACGTCTACTCGGGACGAACGGAAGTGAGGGGTGACCGGCGCGATGACGTAGCTGGGTGTGGTTGCGGACTCGTCGATTGGGGGACGGGCCTCACCCCAATCTACTGCCCTCAAACTGTTCGCCTACTCCGTTCGTCCCGAGTAGCGATCGAGCGAAGTCGAGAGCGCGTATCGAAGGACAGGCCCGGATCACCCCTCGCGCCCAACCTCCTCCACACTCCCGGCAAAAGCCTCGAAGTCCTTCGCCTCGCTAAAATCCCGATACACACTCGCAAACCGGATATACGCGACCGAATCGAGCCCCTTGAGCCCGTCCATCACCATCTCGCCGATCCGCTTCGACGTGACGTCATTCTCGCCCAGCGTCTCCAGCCGCCGCTGGATCCCGCTCACCAGCTTCTCGATCCGCCCAGCCTCGATAGCCCGCTTCCTGGTCGCAATCGACAGCGACCGCAGCAGTTTCTCGCGATCGAACGGCTCCCGCCGCCCCTCGCTCTTCAAGACGAACAGCTCGCGCAACTGGATCCGCTCGAACGTCGTGAAACGCGCGGCGCAGCCTTCGCATTGGCGCCGGCGTCGGATCGCCGCCCCGTCTTCGGTGGGGCGGCTGTCCTTTACCTGGCTGTCTTCATGTCCGCAGAAGGGGCAGCGCATTCAGATCTTCTTCTTGCCCTTGTAATAGGCGTAGCCCGCGCCCGCGAGTGCGCCGAAGATCGGGCCGATCACCGGCACGGGAATCGCCACGACCGCGCCGAGTGCGCTCCACTTGGCCATGCTCTTGCCGAGGCCGGGGGTCGCCTTGATGTCGTTCTGGATGTCATCGATCTTCGACATGTCTTATCCTTGATAGATCGGGAAGCGCGCGCACAGTGCACGAACACGCGTCCGAACGTCCGCCTCGACTTCCGGGTCCCCATGCTCGCCCTTTTTCGCGAGGCCGTCCAGCACGTCGGCGACCATGTTGCCGATCTCGCGGAACTCCGCCGGGCCGAAGCCACGCGTCGTCCCCGCTGGCGAGCCGACGCGGATGCCGCTGGTCTTGACCGGCGGCAGCGGATCGTTGGGGATGCCGTTCTTGTTGCAGGTGATCCCCGCCCGCTCCAGCGCCTCGTCCGCATCGCGGCCGGTGATGCCCAGCGGGGTAAGGTCGATCAGCGCGAGATGCGTGTCGGTGCCGCCCGAGACGACGTCCGAGCCGCGCTCCTTGAGCGTTGCCGCCAGCACCTTGGCGTTCTCGACGACCGCGGCAATGTAGCTCTTGAAGTCAGGCTGGAGCGCCTCGCCGAACGCGACCGCCTTCGCCGCGATCACGTGCATCAGCGGCCCGCCCTGAAGGCCCGGAAACACCGCCGAGTTGAACTTCTTCGCCAGCGCCTCGTCATTGGTCATGATCATGCCGCCGCGCGGACCCCGCAGCGTCTTGTGCGTGGTGGTCGTGACGACATGCGCGTGACCGAACGGCGTCGGGTGCAGGCCCGCCGCGACGATCCCAGCGAAATGCGCCATGTCGACCATGAAATACGCGCCGACCTTGTCCGCGATCGCCCGGAAGCGCGCGAAGTCGATCGTGCGCGGATAGGCCGAACCGCCCGCGATGATCAACTTGGGCTGATGCTCGACCGCCAGCGCCTCGACCTGGTCGTAGTCGATCAGGTGCGTGGTCGCATCGACGCCGTACTGGATCGCGTTGAACCACTTGCCCGACATCGCCGGCTTCGCGCCATGCGTCAGGTGACCGCCCGCATCGAGGCTCATGCCGAGGATCGTGTCGCCGGGCTTGACCAGCGCCAGCATCACCGCGCCGTTCGCCTGCGCGCCCGAATGCGGCTGCACGTTGACGAACCCGCAGCCGAAGATCTGCTTGGCGCGCTCGATCGCGAGCGTCTCGACCGTGTCCGACGGCGCGCAGCCCTGGTAGTAGCGCTTGCCCGGATACCCTTCCGCGTACTTGTTCGTAAACACCGAGCCCTGCGCCTCGAGCACCGCCTTCGAGACGATATTCTCGGACGCGATCAACTCGATCTGCGTCTGCTCGCGTTCCAGTTCGGCGGCGACGCCCGCAAACACGGCGGCGTCAGCATCGGCCAGACCGCGCGTGAAAAAGCCGTCAGGCTGGACGTCGTGGAGTTCGCGGGGCTGAGTGCTCATGCGGGGACCTTTGTGGAAAGTTTGTCGACACGGAGTTGATGACGGCCGCCGGCGAAATCGGCGGTGAGAAATGCTTCGACGCACGCCTTGGCCATTTCCTCGCCGATCAGGCGGGCGCCCATCGCGATGGCGTTGGCGTCGTTGTGGATGCGCGCGAGGCTCGCCGACAACGGTTCGGAGACGAGTGCGCAGCGGCAGGCGGGGTTACGGTTGGCGGCGATCGATATGCCGATCCCCGAGCCGCACAGTGCTATACCGCGGTCGGCGCTACCGTCGGCGATCGCTGCGGCAAGCTTGAACCCATAGTCAGGATAATCGACGCTGGCGGTGCCTTCAGGGCCAAGGTCGAGCACATCATGCCCCATCTCCCGCAGCCAGGCGGCGAGCACCGCTTTCAACGAAACGGCGGCGTGATCGGACGCGATGGCGATGCGCACCTGGCGTAATCCTGTGACGGGGGATCGAGTGCCCAGCCCCTTACCCACCCGAGCCGGAATTTGCCACACCTGTTCGCGGCGGCTGCGTCGTCCTGACGAAAGTCAGGAGCCAGGGTGATCCAAGGGTAACATAGCGCATCACCCGTAGCTCTGGGTCCTGACTTTCGTCAGGATGACGCGCTAAGAGGGAAGACCGAGATCTGCACTGAACGCAGACCGTGAAGGAGACATCCATGAAAGCCCTCACCCTGCTTGCCGCCGTCGCGCTGACCGCCTGCTCGGGCCCCGCCCCCGACACCAGCAGCGACGGCAACATGACGTCGGCAGGGTCGGTCGAGCGCAAGGCGACCGCACCGGCACCGCGCGACTATGCCGGCCGCTGGATCGGGGTGGAGGGCATGGTCCTCGACATCGCCCACGCCGGCGCGCCCGGTCACTACGATCTGACGATGCAATGGGACCTCGACAACAAGGGCAAGTTCGACGGCACCGCCACGGGCGACACTATACTCTTCGATCGCAACGGCATCCGCGAAACCCTGCGCCCGACCAACGGCGACGCGACCGGGCTGAAATATCTCTCCGGCAAAACCGACTGCCTCACCGTAAAGCCCGGCGAAGGCTATTGCCGCGAGCGACTTAGCCGCTAGGTTCCGGATCGTGACCATGGCCTTTTCAAATGCGGACGCGGCGCGCGCGCATCTCTCCGAGGTGCTCCTGCGCACCGGGCAAGAGGACCGCGACGCGTTTCGCGAACTCTATTCGCTGACCAGCGCGAAGCTTTTCGGCATCACCCACCGTATCTGCGGCAACGCCCAAGCCGCGGAGGATGTGCTGCACGAGGTCTATCTCACGATCTGGAAACGCGCCGGTGCCTGGGAACCCGGCCGCGCGAGCCCGATAACCTGGTTGGCGACGATCGCGCGCAACCGCGCCATCGATTGGCAGCGCGCGCAGGGCGTACGACGCACCAGCCCGCTCGACGACGCGCCCGACATCGCCGATCCCGGCGAGGGTGCCGAAGCGGCGTTACTCGCCAGCGAATCGTCGCGCGAACTGATCGAGTGCCTCGACGGCCTCGAACCGCAGCAGCGCGACGCGATCCGCACCGCGTTCTTCGACGGCGTCACCTACGCCGAACTGGCAGTGAAGCGCGCCGTGCCGCTGGGCACGATGAAGAGTTGGGTCCGCCGCGGCCTCGCACGCCTTAAGGAATGCCTCGGTGGTTGATCCGACCACAGATACCGGCGTCCCCGAGGATGTGGCGGCCGCCGAACTCGCGCTCGGCCTGCTCGAAGGCGAAGAGCGCGGTGTAGCACTGCGCCGCGTTCTCGCCGAACCCGGTTTCGCCGCGCAGGTCGAATGGTGGCGGTCGCGCCTGGCCGTTTTGTTCGACCTGTGGCCCGAGCGCGCCGCGCCGTCTCACATCGCCGCACGGATCGAAGCCAGCCTCGACGGCGTGTCGATCGGCACCACGACGATCGGCACGACGGGGCCCGCCAAGGTCAGCCGCTTCCCGTGGCCAGCGCTTGCTGCCTTCACGAGTGCGATCGCGGCGTGCCTGCTCCTGTTCGTCATGCTCCGCCCCGAGCCGACCGTGCCCGTGTCGCAACCGACCCCGGTTCCGCGCCCGACGAGCGTGCTTGTGGCGATGCTCGGCGATGCGAAGTCGCCGGTCGCCGCGGTCTATGATCCCGCCAACGGCGCGCTCCGCGTCGCGGCAGGTCCCGGCGTACCGAACGCGCGGGTCGCGGAACTCTGGGTGATCGGCGGCGACGGCGTACCGCACTCGCTCGGCCTGCTGTCGGGACGTCCGACCGTGCTGGCACCAAAGGGCGTCGACCGCGGTCGCATCGCTCCCGGCGCAACGCTCGCGATCTCGGTCGAACCGCTCGGCGGCTCGCCAACCGGCCTGCCGACCGGCCCGGTCGTCGCCACCGGCGTGGTCGCCCGCGTCTGATGCCCGTGTGATGCCCCTTTGATGGCCGTGCGACCCGCCGCCAGCGGCGGCATCCCGCCGATCGCGCGCCTGCTCGGCCTGAGCGGCCTACTGCCACAGCTCGGGGCAGTGGCGCTGATCCTGAGCGGCGATCCGCAAAGCCGCTATTCCGCGCTGGCGATCGCCTACGCCTATGCCGCGATCATCCTGAGCTTCCTCGGCGGCCTCTGGTGGGGCCTCGCCGCACGCACCGACTCGCCGCCGCGCTGGCTCTGGTTCGCAAGCGTCGCCCCCTCGCTGATCGCGCTGGTCACCGCCTGGCCCTGGATGGTCGGCCTACGCTGGCCCGGCCCGTCGCTGGTGGTGCTCGGTATCAGCCTGATCGGTGCATTGCTCGTCGACCGCGCGCTCGTCCGTGTTGGCATCGCTCCGCCCGGCTGGATGGCACTGCGCATACCTTTGTCACTTGGCCTGGGCGTCCTGACGTTACTGGCGGCTATACTGTGACGCGCGTGCGCGGAAATGCTATACCGATGCCATGAGCGTCGCCGAGCACATCACCCAGCTGGCTTCCGGGCCTGCGCGATTCACTACCGCCGAGTTCATGGAACTCGTCCGTCATCCGCCGATAGCCGACTGGCTGGGCAAGGTCGAACTGGTCAACGGGGAGATTATGCGGATGTCACCGGCAAACGTACCGCACTGGAACGCGCAGCGCATCGCGTTCCTGCGATTGCAATCCGCCTTCGCCGCGCTCGGCACCGAATGGATTGTCGGGCAGGAGCCGACCGTCCGCCTGACCGCCGACACGCTGCGCGAACCGGACGTCGCGGTGCTTCGCGATCCCGATCTGCGCGCGACCTTGTTCGACCGCGTTGCGCTGTTCCTCGCGGTCGAGATCGCCGATACGAGCCTCGCGCTCGATCTCGGCGCCAAGCGGAGCGACTATGCCGAGGCGTTCGTGCCGCATTATTGGGTCGTCGATATCAACGCGCGCCGGACGCACGTGATGGCCAAGCCCCGCTCTGGTGATTACGAGGACAAACGGCTGATCCCGTTCGGCCAGCCTATCGCGATCCCCGAGTTGAACATCGACATCGTCGTCGACTGAACCTCAAGCCGCCTTGCGCAAGTCCAGCCGGCTCCAGATCTCCACCAGCGCATCGGTCAGTTCGCGCATCATCGCCTCGGTATGCGCGGGGCCCGGCGTGAACCGCAGCCGCTCAGTGCCGCGCGGCACGGTCGGGTAATTGATCGGCTGAACATAAACGCCGTATTCGGCGAGCAGCACGTCGCTGATCTTCTTCGCCTTGACCGGATCGCCGACCATCAGCGGCACAATATGCGTATCGCCGATCATCACCGGCAGCCCGGCGTCCTTCAGCATCGCCTTCAGCATCGCCGCGGAAGCCTGCTGCCCCTCGCGCTCGACGCTCGACGCCTTCAGATGCCGAACGCTCGCGAGAACGCCCGCGACCAGCACCGGCGACAGCGAGGTCGTGAAGATGAACCCCGGCGCATAGGAGCGGATGACGTCGACGATCGTGCGATCGGCGGCGATATAGCCCCCCATCACGCCGAACGCCTTGCCCAGCGTCCCCTCGAGAATCGTGATCCGGTGCGCGACTTCGTCCCGCTCCGAAATCCCGCCGCCGCGCGCGCCGTACATCCCGACAGCATGGACTTCGTCGCAATAGGTCAGCGCGTTGTACCGGTCGGCGAGGTCACATACTGCGGAGATCGGCGCGATGTCGCCCTCCATCGAATACACGCTCTCGAACGCGATCAGCTTCGGCACGGCGGGGTCCTCCGCGGCCAGCAACTCTTCGAGATGCGCGAGATCGTTGTGGCGGAACACGCGCTTCTCGCACCCCGAGTTGCGAATCCCCGCGATCATCGACGCGTGGTTCAGCTCATCGGAAAAGATGATGCAGCCCGGCAGTACCTTCGCCAAGGTCGCCAGCGTAGCCTCGTTCGAGACATACCCGCTCGTAAACAGCAAAGCCGCTTCCTTGCCGTGCAGGTCGGCGAGTTCGCCCTCCAGATCGACATGGTAATGCGTATTGCCGCCGATGTTGCGCGTGCCGCCCGAGCCCGCGCCGACGTCGTGCAACGCCTCTTCCATCGCCGCGATCACCTTCGGGTGCTGGCCCATCGCGAGGTAATCGTTCGAGCACCACACCGTGATCGGCTTCGGCCCGTTATGCCCGGCGAAACAGCGCGCGTTGGGGAATGCGCCCTTGTTGCGAAGGATGTCGATGAACACGCGGTAGCGGCCCTCGGCATGCAACCGGTCGATCGCCTGCGTGAACACGCGCGAATAATCGACTCGCGGACCCAAGGTGGAATCCGTTGCCGTGATGCCGTTGGTAATCATAGGCTTGGGCACTACGCCTCGCTTTCACTCGTTTCCAGCGCAATACCGCTCTTACGGTGATCGCTTTCCTCATCCGGGGTGCACATTGCCACGATGCGCCCACGACGCAAGGTGCCATAGTGTCCCAGGTTAACGCCTAAAGCTGCTCGATCCTGCCAAACCCGCGCGCCGCTAACGCCGGTCCGAGCGCGCGTTCGTCGTCGCCCAACCGCGTGAACACAGCAACACCCTCGCCCGCGCCCGACCATGATTCGCCCTGCATCAGGTGAACGATCCGCCGCGCGATCCCGGGACCGCCGTCGACGAACCGCACGCCGGGCGCCGCCCTGGCCAGCTCCGCCTCGACCAAGGGGAAATGCGTGCAGGCGTTGACGATCACGTCGATTCGCTCCCCGCCGGCTTGCGAGAACAACCCGTCCAACACCGCCGCATAGCGCTCCGGCGCCACCACTCGCCCGTGCAATTTCGCCTCCGCCATTTCGACCAAAGCCGCCGATCCGTAGCGCAGCACCGTGCAATCGCCCGCGAACCTCGCTGCGAGATCATCGACATAGGCTTGCCGCACAGTCGCCTCGGTCCCCAGCACACCGATCGTCCGCGTCTTCGACAGCAGCGCGGCGGGCTTGATCGCCGGCACCGTCCCGACCACCGGCAAATCGAGCGCCGCGCGCACCACCGGCAACGCGATCGTCGACGCGGTATTGCACGCGATCACGATCAACCGCGGCCGATACCGCTCCGCCAACCGCCCCAGCAGCACCGGCACCCGCGCCGCAATCTCCGCCTCGCTCTTGGTCCCGTACGGAAACCCGGCCGAGTCGGCGGCATAGACGAATGGCGCATCCGGAAGCGCAGCGCGCGCCGGTCCGACGATCGACAGCCCACCGACACCGGAATCGAAGAACAGGATAGGGCGCGTGTCCATGTGGTCCGCCTTAGCCATACCAACGCCCTCGACAAGCATGTGTTGCTGGATCGAAGCCTTCGAAGCTTCCAATGCACACATCCGATCGTCATCCCGCGGAGGCGGGGACCCATAGTGGCAAAGCCAACGGCATAATCGCCCACGTTGGAGAAAATGGATCCCCGCCTGCGCGGGGATGACGGCGCGGGGATGGCAAGGAACGGGAGATCACGACAGAACGCCCCAACTCACGCCATTTGCCGTCCGCCCCACGTGGCCTATAAGTGCCGCCAGAACGGGGGACATACTTGCAGACGGAAATTCTCTGGGTCGCGCCCACGCTATCGCTCGTGCTGAGCTATCTGCTCGGCTCGATCCCGTTCGGCGTCATCCTGACTCGGCTGGGCGGTGCAGGCGATCTGCGCACGATCGGCTCGGGCAACATCGGCGCCACCAACGTCCTGCGCACCGGGCGGAAGGGCCTCGCCGCCGCCACGCTGCTGCTCGACATGGCCAAGGGCGCGGTCGCCGTGCTGCTGGTCGCGCACCTGTTCCCGGGCAACGCTCTCCTCGCCGCCGCCGGTGCGTTCATCGGCCATTGCTACCCCGTCTGGCTCAAATTCAAGGGCGGCAAGGGCGTCGCCACGCTGATGGGAATCGTCGTCGCACTCCACTGGCCGCTCGGGCTGGTCTACGCGATCGTCTGGCTGGGCCTGCTCGCGGGCCTGCGAATCTCCTCGGTCGCCGGCATGGCCGCCGCGCTTAGCGCGCCGTTTGCCGCAGCACTGTTCGGCCGTTTCGACCTCGTCCTGCTACTCCTCGCGCTCGCGCTGATCGTCCTGTGGAAGCACCGCGAGAACGTCGAGCGCCTGTTCTCGGGCACCGAACCGCGGATCGGTTCCAGCCGGAAAACGAGTGGCTGACCCGACGGTCTCAAGACTTCGGCTCATCCGCACGACCGGGATCGGACCGGTCACCTATCGCCAGCTCATCGCCCGCTTCGGCAGCGCCGACGCCGCCATCGACGCGCTCCCGATGCTCGCCCAACGTGGCGGCGGACGCAGCCCCAGGATCGCCGACGCAGCGCTCGCAGAACGCGAAATCGCCGCTACCGCAAAGCTCGGCGCGCGCTACCTCTTCCTCGACGACCCCGACTACCCCCGCCTCCTCGCCGAAATCGAGACCGCCCCGCCGGCCCTCATCTTCCGCGGTGACCTCACCCACGCCACCCGCCCCTGCATAGCCATGGTAGGCGCGCGCAACGCGTCCGCCGCCGCCTGCCGCTTCGCAAGACAATTGGCACTGCAACTCGCCGAAGAAGGCACGACGATCGTCTCCGGCCTAGCCCGCGGGATCGACACCGCCGCGCACATCGGCGCTCTCGGCGCAGGCTCCAGCGGCGCCACGATCGGCGTCATCGCCAGCGGCATCGACATCGCCTACCCGCCCGACAACACCGCGCTGCAGGAGCGCATCGCCACCGAAGGCGTCCTCCTCGCCGAACAGCCCCCCGGCACCGAGCCCAAGGCGCGCAACTTCCCCTCGCGCAACCGCATCATCGCCGGCCTCGCGATCGGCACCGTGGTCGTCGAGGCCGTCCCCAAATCCGGCTCGCTGATCACCGCGCGTCTCGCCAACGAATCCGGCCGCGAAGTCATGGCCGTCCCCGGCAGCCCGCTCGATCCCCGCGCGCAAGGCTGCAACCTGCTGATCCGCGAAGGCGCAACCCTGGTGCAGTCCGCCGCCGACATCCTCGAGCAGATCCGCCCGTTCGACCCCCGCTCGGTCCGCTCCCCGATCGAGGCCTACGCTGCCACGCCCCCGGAGGACGCCACCGACGCCGACCGCCGCCGGATCCTGGACCTGCTCGGCCCCGTCCCCGTCGCGATCGACGAACTCATCCGCCAGTCGCGCCTGAGCCCGGCGGTCGTGCACACGGTATTGCTCGAACTCGAACTCGGCGGCCGGCTGGAGCGCCACGCCGGCGGCCGAGCGAGCCTGGTCTAGTCCGGCGGGAATCCTCTTACCCCCGGATCATCCCGCAAGGTCCTGCTTGGCGCCGATCGCAGTGCCACAAGCCTGACGCTCGTCCGTCTGCGTATTCGCCGCGCCCCAATTCGCCGCCCACTCCTTGGCATCATGCGTCTTCGCGATCGCCGCCAGCAACATATCCAGTTCGCTCTGATGCAAGGCTATCAACGCAAGGACATGCGGCTCCGCAGCCGACTGGCGGAGAATGACGATCTTCTTCGCGAGGAACGAACACTTCCATTTCGCGACGGCAAGGTCATGCCGGGTCACGCGCGATGATCCCGAGCTGATACGATGCTCTCACCCCCGCCCCCCGGCAGCAAAGCGTCATGATCCCGCTGCACCGCAAGCCCCTGACGGAAACACATGTCGCGTTTCGGAAGCCATGGTGCCGGACGGAAATCATGCGGATGAGCCGGGGCATCGGTCGCTGGACTGGATATTCGGGCGACCGCAATTGTAACGATCTCCGCGCCTGTTTCGATCGAAGACGATGGTCGGGGAAGTTTTGCTGTCATCATGCCGACATCGATAGGGCGCACCCAACCTGTTCATAATCCGGGAAATACCCCGCCCTTCACGCCCGCCCTGTGCACAATTCCCCCGGGAAAGCCCGCCCCCTCTGGAAAACCCGGGCCGATGGTCGCATCTCGCGTCGGTCGAACTTGAACCCTCTCCGGGTTGACGGCACCGCCCCGACGCCGTCACCCTCGTACGCGTACACGTAAGGACCCCGGTTTCCCCATGCAGCTTGTCATCGTCGAATCGCCTGCCAAGGCCAAAACCATCGAGAAGTATCTGGGCAGCGATTACCGCGTCCTGGCCAGCTACGGCCACGTCCGCGATCTGCCGCCCAAGGACGGCTCGGTCGATCCCGACGATGCCTTCGCGATGACGTGGGAGAATTACGCGGACAAGTCGAAGCAGCTGAAGGCGATCACCGATCTCGCCAAGCTCGCCGACCGCCTGATCCTCGCGACCGATCCGGATCGCGAGGGCGAGGCGATCTCGTGGCACGTCCGCGAAGTGCTGCGCGCACGGAAGGCACTCCCCAAGGAGGTCGAGCGCGTCACCTTCAACGCGATCACCAAGGCCACCGTCACCGAGGCGATGAAGAACCCGCGCGAGTTGGACGACGACCTGATCGATGCCTATCGCGCCCGCCGTGCGCTCGATTATCTCGTCGGCTTCACGCTCTCGCCGGTGCTGTGGCGCAAGCTGCCCGGCGCCAAGTCCGCCGGTCGCGTCCAATCGGTGTCGCTCCGCCTGATCGTCCAGCGCGAGCGCGAGATCGACGTCTTCAAGCCGCAGGAATATTGGTCCGTCACCGCCGATATGGAGCATGACGGCACCGCCTTCACGTCGCGCCTGACGCAGTTCGAAGGCAACAAGCTCGACCGCCTCTCGATCGGCAACGAGGGCGATGCCCTGCGCGCCAAGCAGGCGGTGCTCGACGGCAATTTCTCGGTCCAGTCGGTCGAGACCAAGCCCGCCGGTCGCAACCCGCCGCCGCCGTTCACGACGTCGACGCTCCAGCAGGAAGCCTCGCGGAAACTCGGTTTCTCCGCCGATCACACGATGCGGATCGCGCAGGGCCTCTATGAGGACGGTGCGATCACCTACATGCGCACCGACGGCGTGCAGATGGATAGCAGCGCGATTTCGGCCGCGCGTCTGGCCGTCGCGAACCGCTTCGACGCGAGCTATGTCCCCGACAAGCCCCGCCAATATCAGTCGAAGGCGAAGAACGCGCAGGAAGCACACGAAGCGATCCGCCCGACCGACTTCGGCAAGGACAAGGCCGGGGGTGGCGACCACGCGCGCCTCTACGACCTGATCTTCAAGCGCGCGCTCGCCAGCCAGATGGCGTCCGCCCGCATGGAGCGCACCACGGTCGAGATGGCCGACGGCACCGGCCGCAATATTTTGCGCGCAACCGGCCAGGTCGTGCTCTTCCCCGGCTACCTCGCTTTGTACGAGGAAGGGTCGGATGACTCGGCCGACGAGGACGCCCGCCGCCTGCCGCGAATGCGCGAAGGCGATGCGCCCGCCAAGAAGAAGGTCGACGCCGAGCAGCATTTCACCCAGCCGCCGCCACGCTTCTCCGAAGCCTCGCTGGTCAAGCGCATGGAGGAGCTCGGCATCGGCCGCCCGTCCACCTACGCCTCGATCATCAAGACGCTGAAGGACCGCGCCTATGTCCGGATCGAGAAGAACCGGTTCTTCGCCGAGGAATCCGGCCGGCTGGTGACGGCGTTCCTCGAACGCTTCTTCGAGAAATATGTCGGCTACGACTACACCGCGGAGCTGGAGGAGGAACTCGACGACGTCTCGGGCGGTCGCGCGCAATGGCAGTCGGTGCTCGACGCGTTCTGGCGCGATTTCAAGCCGCGCACCAACGAGGTGATGGAGCAGCAACCCTCCGCCATCACCGCCGAACTCGACACCTTCCTCGCGCCGTATCTGTTCCCCGCCAAGGCTGACGGCGGCGATCCCCGCCTCTGCCCGAACTGCGGCGAGGGCCAGCTCGCGTTGCGCGGTGGCAAGTTCGGCGCGTTCATCGCCTGCTCGAACTATCCCGAGTGCAAATACACGCGCCGCTTCGCGCAGCCCGGTGGCGACGCCGAGGCGGATACCGGCCCGTCGACGCTCGGCACGCATCCCGACACGGGCCAGCCGATCGAGCGCAAATCGGGACGCTTCGGGCCGTATCTGCAGATCGGCGAGGGCGAAGATCGCAAGATGGCGTCGATCCCGAAGGATATCGGCGAGTTGAACCTCGAATGGGCGGTCAAGCTGCTGTCGCTCCCGCGGACGGTCGGCAACCACCCCGAGACCGGCGAACCGATCATCTCGACGATCGGCAAGTTCGGTCCGTATCTGAAGCATGCGGGGAAATATGCGCGGCTCCAGACCACGGCGGACGTGTTCGAGACGGGCATGAATGCGGCGGTCGTGAAGCTCGCCGAAGCGGCGGCTGGCGGCGGTCGCACCGCACGTGGGGCTCAGGCGCCGCTCAAGGTGCTCGGCAATCACCCGCGCACCGAGGCGGAGATCAAGCTGATGGAGGGGCGTTACGGTCCTTACGTCACCGACGGCACGACCAACGCGACGCTGCCCAAGTCGATCGAGAAGGATCAGCTGACGCTCGAAGAAGCGGCGTCCTTGATCGACGCCCGCGCGGCGGCGGCTCCGGCAACGAAGAAAAAGAAAGCCCCTGCCAAGAAGCCGGCGGCAAAGAAGGCGCCGGCCAAGACGCCAGTGGCCAAGGACGCGACCGAGGCGAAGGCTCCAGCCAAGAAGGCCCCGGCCAAAAAGGCCCCCGCCCAGAAAGCCGCGCCAAAGAAGAAAGCGGAAGCCTAATTCCCCTCCCGCTTGCGGGAGGGGCTAGGGGAGGGACCGAAATACCCCACGAACGCGACGTTTGTGGTGATCCCCTCCCCCAACCCCTCCCGCAAGCGGAAAGGGAGTTTTCAGCTCAAGCAGCCCGGCGTTGCGTCAGCTGCATCCAGTCCCGCGCAGCGCGCTGCGCCACAGAAATCTCCCGCGCGGTCATGTCCTCGGCGATCTCCGCGCGGCATTCCTGCGCGGCGATGTTCCCCGACACCGCCGCCAGGTTGAACCACTTATGCGCCTCGATCAGGTCGAGCACGACGCCCGACGTCCCCGTCGAATACACCATCCCCAGATCGTAACACGCCCGGTCGTCGCCGCGTGCGGCATCCGCCAGACGGCGTTCGATCGTAAAATTAGCGTTCTTGAGATTGCTGCCCATGGTCTTGCCCCCAATGTTCGTGAGGACAGACTGCGGCGATTCCGACTACGAAATGGTTAATGGGTTAACGCTCGTTTTTTACAACTCGCCCGGGCTGTCTATCGCGATGTTATCGATCAACCGCGTCGCGCCCATCCGCGCCGCCGCCAGCAACCGCCGCGGGCGATCCGCCGCCGGGTTCTCCGCCAGCGTCTCGGCATCCGCCAACGCGACATAATCGATCGTGAACCCCGCCCCGACCAACGTCGTCCGCGCGTCATCCAGCACCGACTCCACATCCTCGCCCTTCGCGATCGCCCGCGCCGCAACACCCAGAGCGCGCGGCAAGGCGATAGCCTGCTTGCGCTGCTCGTCGTCGAGATAGATGTTGCGCGACGACATCGCCAAGCCGTCGTCGTCACGCTGCGTCGGTACCCCGACGATATCGATCGCGAAGTCGAGATCGGCGACGAACCGCCGGATCACCGCCAGCTGCTGGTAATCCTTCTCACCGAAATACGCCGCGTCGGGCCCGACCTGGTTGAACAGCTTCGACACGACCGTCGCGACGCCGTCGAAATGACCCGGCCGCGAGGCACCGTCGAACCCGTCGCTCACCCCCGAGACGCGCACCATGCTCGCGAACCCATCGGGATACATCGTCTCGACCGACGGCAGCCAGAGCAGGTCGCACCCGGCCTCGTTGAGCATGCGGATATCGGCCATCTCGCGCCGCGGATAGCGCGACAGATCCTCGTTCGGGCCGAACTGCGTCGGGTTCACGAAGATCGACGCGACCACCTTCGTCCCCGGCCGCTTCGCCGCCTCGATCAGCGCGACATGGCCGGCATGGAGCGCGCCCATCGTCGGGACGAGCGCAACGCGCTGCCCCGCCGCACGAAAGGCGGCGACGCTCGCGCGCAACGCATTCAGGTCCCGGACGGTGTCCACGTGAAACTCCTACTCGATAAGTGCGGTCGCGGCTTCTATGAAGGGTGACAGTCTCGATCAATAAGGAAACGCGCGTTGGCCACGGGCCCCGAACAGACCCCCGCATCGCCACACGTTGCCCCGTCGGTATCGACGCACGTCATCGTGTTCGCCAACGAGAAGGGCGGCACCGGCAAGTCGACGACCGCGGTGCACGTCGCGATCGCGCTCGCCGCCAAGGGTGCGCGCGTCGCGTGTCTCGATCTCGACCACCGCCAGCGCACCGTCGGCCGCTATCTCGACAACCGCGCCGAGACGATGAAGCGCAACGGCTCGGTCCTGCCGATGCCGCGCCACGCGACGCTGTCGGAGCAGAGCGAAGACCAGTTCGAGGACCTGTGGCACTCGCTGTGCGAAGGCTCGGACTTCCTCGTCGTCGACACGCCCGGCCGCGACGATCCGTTCGCGCGCACCGCAGCGGCGCTGGCCAACACCTTGGTCACGCCGATGAACGACAGCTTTGTCGACTTCGACCTGATCGGCCAGGTCGACCCCGAGACGTATCAGGTGACCCGACCGAGCTTCTATTCCGAACTGATCTGGGACGCACGGAAACAGCGCGCACGCGCCGACGGCACCACGATCGACTGGGTCGTCCTGCGCAACCGCCTCCAGCACATCGAGGCGCGCAACATGCGCCGCGTGTCGGATGCACTCGCGCAACTGGCCAAGCGCGTCGGCTTCCGGATCATCCCGGGGCTCGGCGAGCGCGTGATCTACCGCGAAATGTTCCCCGCCGGCCTGACGATGATCGACGCCAAGGCGTTCGGCAGCATGGGGCTCGCGCACGTCGCCGCGCGTCAGGAACTGCGCGAGATGATGGCCGCGTTGCAACTGCCGGACGTGGTCGCCGAACGCGCACCGGACGTGGCTGCGTGAAGTGGATCGTCGCCGCGCTGTTTATCTGGGCGGCGTGGCATTACCTGCGCCCGAAGCCGAAACCCAAATCTGAACGGCGTGTGGTGACGGATGAAGCGGAAGCGCGCTCGATCCTCGGCATCGACAGCACCGCAAACGCCGACGCGATCCGCAGCGCCCACCGCCGCCTGATCGCCTCCGTCCACCCCGACCGCGGCGGCTCCACCGACCTGACCCGCCGCGTAAACGCCGCGCGCGACCTGTTGCTGAAGCGCGCGCGCTAGCCCCCCGTCATGCCGGGCTCGTTCCGGCATCCACCGTTCCGCACACTCGATAGTCGTGAGTTCGCGGCACCGTGGCCCCCGGAACAAGTCCGGGGTGACGGTGGTAGGGCGCTATTCCCGCACCACTACGACTAGCGAGAGGCCCATGACCCACCAGTTCGACCCGACCTCGCTCCGTGAATACGACATCCGCGGGATCGTCGGCAAAGCGCTCGGCCCCGCCGACGCCACCGCGATCGGCCGCGGCTTCGCCACCCGCATCCGCGCGGCTGGCGGCCACCGCGTGGTCGTAGGGTATGACGGCCGCAACTCCTCCCCCGAACTCGAAGCAGCGCTTGTCGCCGGCCTCGCAGCCGGCGGCGTCGACGTCGTCCGGATCGGCCTCAGTACCTCGCCAATGCTCTATTACGCCGAGGCCACGCTAGAAGTGGATGGCGGCATCCAGATAACCGGCAGCCACAATCCCCCCGAGTATAACGGCTTCAAGATGGTGCACGCCCACGCGCCATTTTTCGGCGACGACATCCAGGGCCTCGCCACGCTCGCCGCGTCTGGTGCCTGGAGCGAAGGCGCGGGCGAAGTCACGACCGCGGACGTTCTCGACGCCTATGTCGCCCGCCTGATGGCGGGTTATGCCGGCGGCGCATACCGGATCGGCTGGGACACCGGCAACGGCGCCGCCGGCCCAGTGATCGAGAAGCTCGTCCAACTGCTGCCGGGTGAGCATCATGTGATCTTCGCCGAAGTCGACGGCAATTTCCCCAACCATCATCCCGATCCCACCGAAGAATCGAACCTCGCCGATCTGAAACGTCTGGTCGCGGAGAAGAAGCTCGATTTCGGACTGGCCTTCGACGGCGACGGCGACCGGATCGGTGCGGTCGACGGGCTGGGAAGGGTGATATGGGGCGACCAGATTCTCTCCATATTGGTCGAACCTGCGCTGCGCGAGCACCCCGGCGCGCCCATCGTCGCCGACGTGAAGTCGAGCCAAGCGCTGTTCGACCGAATCATCGAGCTGGGCGGCGAACCGGTGATGGCCCCCACTGGCCACAGCCTGATGAAGACAGCAATGACCCGCACCGGTGCGCCCTTGGGAGGCGAACTCAGCGGCCACCTGTTCTTCGCCGGCGAATATTACGGCTTCGACGACGCGCAATACGCGGCGGTGCGGCTGATCCGCGCAGTACATCTGTCGGGCCGCTCGCTGACGGAATTGCACGACGCGATGCCGGCGCTGGTGGCAACGCCGGACCTGCGCTTTCCGGTCGAGGACACGCGGAAATTCGCGGTGGTCGACGAGGTGATCGCGCGGTTGAAGTCGGAGGGCGCGGAGATGAACCTCACCGATGGTGCGCGGGTAACGACCACGGGAGGCTGGTGGCTCCTCCGCGCTTCGAACACGCAGGCGATGCTGACGGTACGCGCGGAGGCGAAGGATCAGGCGGCGCTCGATACGCTGCTCGCGGAGGTCGACGCGCAACTCGCAGCGAGTGGCGTGACCCGCACAACGTCGGCTCAATAGAATACCACCCCGGCGAAGGCCGGGGCCCAATTGGAAAGGTGGATATAACGGGGAGCTACCCATCGTTAGCAACGTCACCCAATTGGGCCCCGGCCTCCGCCGGGGTGGTGCAGGTTGAAAGGTTGCCCGCAGAATGGAGCACCAACCTAGTGGCTGCGCCACCCCGTCATTCCCGCGGAGGCGGGAACCCAGACTGGCTAGCCTCGCAAGAGAATCGCAACCGTCCGGAGCATATGGATCCCCGCCTTCGCGGGGATGACGACACGGCAGGGAATGGCGCCCGTTTAAGGGCGACAGCCACACATGATTGACACGCCATCGCCCCAGCCTACCGTCCCGCCACCACCCCAAGGAGTCCCCCAAATGGAGCGCCCAGTCGACGAATTCCGCTCCAGCACGCGCCGCTGGCTCCTCGGCAGCTTCGCCGGTTGGGGCACCCTCCTCACCTGCCTGATCGGCGTCGGCTTCGTCCTCATCGGCATCCGCTGGCTGAAAAACCGTAGCGCCTCCTACGAGATCACCGACCAGCGCCTGATCATCAGACGCGGCATACTGTTCAAGACGATCGACGAGATCGAGCTCTATCGGATCAAGGACGTCCGCCTCGGCTATTCGCTGCTCAACCAGATGACCGACATCGGCACGATCACGCTCACCTCCACTGAACGCACGACCGCGGGCGGCGAGTTCATCCTCCGCGACATCCCGATGGCGCGCGACCGCCGCGAGGGCCTGCGCAAACTCGTCGATCGCGCCCGCCAACGTCGCGGTGTCCGCGAACTCGACGTGGACGACGTATACGCGCTGGATTAAGCGCGCTTTTGTCCCCACATGGCGGGCATGGCGCCCCCCTACCCCAAGCCCAAACCCCAGCCGCAGATGATCCGGGTCGTCGACCTGGAGACCACCGGCTCGGCCCCGCCCGCACACGGCGTCTGCGAAATTGGCTGGCAGGACGTCGCGCTCGGCGAAGACGGCCGCTGGGAAATCTACGGCGAAGGCGGCAGCCTGCTGGTCAATCCCGGCCGGCTGATCCCGCCGATCACGCAGGCGATCCACCACATCCTTGACGAGCATGTCGCCGACGCGCCGTATTGGCACGACTGCGCCCGCCAGGTGCTAGACCCCTGGCCGCGCCGGCTGGCGCTCGCGGCACACCGCGCCGATTTCGAGCAGAAATTCTGCACGCCCGCGCTCACCCGCGATGCCGAATGGATCTGCACCTGGAAATGCGCGCTCCGGCTCTGGCCCGACAGCCCGAGCTTCTCGAACCAGGTGCTGCGCTACTGGCGCAAACCCCACGGCATGGAGCACGAGCGCGGCCTGCCCGCACACCGCGCGTTCCCCGACGCCTACGTCACCGCGTTCCACCTCCGCGACATGCTCAACGAGGCGAGCCTTGCGCAACTGCTCGAATGGTCGCGTGATCCCGGCCTCATCCCGCGCGTGCGCTACGGCCCCGACCGCGGCAAGGAATGGTCCGAGCTCGATCACGAGACCTTGATGGCGTTCATGACCGACCGCGACCCCGACATCCGCTTCACCGCCAACCACGAGATGGACCGCCGCAGCGGCGGCGGCCGCGTCGGCAAGGCCAGCGCGCAGGACCTGTTGCTGTAAAACTTGATCCCCCCCGATTGCTCTGCGGCAAGGCAGTATCGCTGGTGTAACGATCGGCACTCCCTTACAGCGCGAGTCCATGGTGCGCGTACGCTTGAATTTGCCCTCGTCCGAAGGTCGGGTCGCGCGGTGGCTGGTCGCCTTCATGACGCTCGGTTTCGTCGCGCTGGCGGCTGCGGCGATCGCGATCGGCTGGATCACGGTCCGCAACCGCACCTATACAGCCGAGATCCTCCACACCCAGGACGTCCGCCAGGCGGTCGCCACGCTGCATAGCCAGATGGAGCAGTCGGAGACGGCGCGGCGCGGCTACCTCCTCACCGGGATGCCCCTGTTCTCCGATGCTTACGCCCGGAGCGCGGGCAACCTCGCACCGTCGATCGCCACGCTGCGCCGCCTCACCGCCGACAATCCCAACCAGATCGCACGGCTCGACCTGATCGAGCCGCGCTTCATCCGGTTGCGCGCGCTCAGGGCGCAGTCGATGGCGCTGGTCACAGGCGGCCGGATCGCCGAGGCCCAGCGCCGGTTCGCGGTCGATGCCAGCGTGCCGCTGATGCGCGGCATCCGCTACCGATTGCAGGCGATGGCCGCCGACGAGGTCCGCCTGCTCGCGATCCGCAGCGGACGCCAGCAACAGACCAGCGCGCTATTCCTCTCGGTCGCCGGGCTCGCCGCCGCGCTGCTGCTGGTGGTCGCGATCCTCGCGATCCTGGTGATCCGCCGCTACACCGCCGATCTCGCCACCTCGCGCGACAGCCTGCGCGATCTCAACGAGACGCTCGAGGAGCAGGTGACGGAGCGCACCGCCGACCTCAGCCGCGCGAACGAGGAAATCCAGCGCTTCGCCTATATAGTCAGCCACGACCTGCGCTCGCCGCTGGTCAACGTGATGGGCTTCACCGCCGAACTCGCCACCGCCGCCGGGCCGCTCGCCGAACTGGTCGATCGCGCCGAGGCCGAGGCGCCGCACATCCTGACCGAGGACGCCCGGCTGGCGGCGCGCGAGGACCTGCCCGAGGCGATCGGCTTCATTCGCACCTCGACGCAGAAGATGGACCGGCTGATCAACGCCATCCTCAAGCTGTCGCGCGAAGGCCGTCGCACGATCGCACCCGAGCATGTCGACCCCGCGCAACTGGTCGACACGATCATCGGGTCGATCCAGCACGTGATCGACGATCGCGGCGCAGTCGTGCGCGTCGAGCGGCCGATCCCGGCGGTCGTCACCGATCGCCTCGCGCTCGAACAGATCCTGTCGAACCTGATCGAGAACGCCACCAAGTATCTGAAACCCGGCCGCCCCGGCGAGATCGTCGTAAGGGGGCACAAGGAACGCAACCGCGTGATCCTGTCGGTGGTCGACAATGGCCGCGGCATCGATCCGCGCGATCACCAGCGCGTGTTCGACCTGTTCCGCCGGTCGGGCGCGCAGGATCAGCCCGGCGAAGGCATCGGACTCGCGCATGTCCGCGCGCTGGCCTATCGTCTCGGCGGCACGATCGACGTGCAGTCGACGCTCGGCGACGGTGCCACCTTCCGCCTCAATCTTCCCACCGAACTGACGATTCAGGACATCAAGGCATGAACCAGCACCAGACCGTCGGGATCGTCATGATCGAGGACGACGAGGGCCATGCCCGGCTGATCGAAAAGAACATCCGTCGCGCCGGCATCCTGAACGACATCAAGCACTTCACCGACGGCACCACCGCGCTCGACTTCCTGTTCAACGCGGTCGACGGCCCGGCGAAAAGCGGCCCGGCGATGATCCTGCTCGATCTCAACCTGCCCGACATGAGCGGCACCGATATCCTGGCGCGGATCAAGGCGGAGGGCAGCCCGCTCAAGCGCACGCCGGTCGTCGTGCTGACCACCACCGACGACAAGATCGAGATCGAGCGCTGCTACGATCTCGGCTGCAACGTCTACATCACCAAGCCGGTGAACTATGAGAGCTTCGCGCAGGCGATCCGCCAGCTCGGGCTGTTCCTCTCGGTGATCCAGGTTCCCGACGCCGAGTGAGCGAGCCAAGCGTCCTCTACATCGACGACGACGCCGGCATCCGGCGGCTGGCGGCGCGTGCGCTCGAACGCCGCGGCTACCGCATGACCGTCGCCGAGACCGGTGCCGAGGGCGTGGTCAAGGCCGCCGCCGAGCGCTTCGACCTGATCGCGGTCGATCACTACATGCCCGGCATGGACGGCCTGGAAACGCTCGAAGCACTCCGCCGCCTGCCCGATCACCCGCCGATCGTGTACGTCAC
Organism: Sphingomonas sp. 4RDLI-65; assembly: GCF_049472435.1. Classification (NCBI taxonomy): domain Bacteria; kingdom Pseudomonadati; phylum Pseudomonadota; class Alphaproteobacteria; order Sphingomonadales; family Sphingomonadaceae; genus Sphingomonas; species Sphingomonas sp. 4RDLI-65. The sequence goes on from NZ_JBCEBT010000002.1 coordinate 75,382, forward strand.
CGGTTCCGAGGAAGGCCGCATCGCCGTCGCCGCATTGAAGGCCGGCGCGTCGGATTACGTCGTGAAGACCGTCGGCGAGGATTTCTTCGACCTGCTCGCCGCCTCGTTCGCGCAGGTTCGCGCGCGCGCGCTGCTCGAACAGGAAAAGGCGTCCGCCGAAGCCGATCTCCGCGCCAGCAACGCGCGACTCGAGGCGCTGCTCGGTGAGGTCAACCACCGCGTCGCCAACTCGCTGCAACTCGTCTCGGCGATGGTCCGCCTCCAGGCGACCGCACTCACCGATCCGTCCGCCCGCGAAGCGCTCGAAGACACGCAACGCCGCATCCAGGCGATCGCGCAGGTCCACCGCCGGCTCTACACCAGCAACGACGTCGAGAGCGTCGACATGCAGGAATATCTAGGCGCGCTGGTCGACGAACTCGCCGAGACCTGGTCGACCGACGCCCTCCCGCGCGCGCTCAGCCTTGCCGCCGAGCCGATCCGCCTGCCGACGGACCGCGCGGTATCGCTTGGCGTGATCGTCACCGAACTCGTCACCAACGCCTGCAAATACGCCTACCCGACCGGCGGCGGCGAAGTCCGCGTCGCGCTGCGCCGGATCGACGACGACATCTTCCTGCTGGCGGTCGAAGACGATGGCTGCGGCATCCCCGAAGACGCGACGCCGCGCGGCACCGGCCTCGGCACGAAGCTGATCAAGGCGATGGCGCAATGCCTCCAGACGATCGTCGAATACGACCCGGCCCACACCGGCGTCCGCGCCACCCTCCGCGCGGCGGTACGGTAGAAGGCGCAAGCTAGACGGACTGATCCGCCTTTCGTGCTTTCTACCGTTCGTCCTGAGTAGCCATCGAGTAGCGGCATGGCCGCGTATCGAGAGGGCGTATCGAAGGACAGGTTAGCGCGCGAAACCGATGCTTCGATACGCGCCCTCGATACGCTTCTGCGAAGCTACTCGGTCGCTACTCAGCACGAACGGCTCTATCCTAAAGCGCACGCACAGCCGCCAGGATCATCCGCCCCGTCAACCGCGCGGTCTCGTCCTCCGACAGCCGCGGCCGCGACAGCGTGCGGTGGCCGAGCCCGAACATGAACGCGAGGATCAGTTCCTCCGCCCCTTCCAGCTCGTTCTCCTGCAAGTCCGGATTGGCGACGCAGGCGAGTTCGCGGATCATCTGGCGAAAGCCGCGGCACAGCTCGGCGATCGTATCGGCGACGTCGGTGTTGCGGTGCGCCTCCGCCATGATCTCGAACGACAACGCCTCGTCGCCCTTCGACAGCGCGCGCCGCGCGAGTTCGATGAACCCCTCCTCGATCGACAATCCCTCGCATTTTACCGAGTCGTTCATCGTCTGCAATTCGGCCATCTTCGCCGCGGCGTCCTCCAGGACGATTGCCTGGATGACGGCGTTCTTGCCCGTGAACAGGCGATAGATCTGACCGACCGAAACCCCTGCAGCGACAGCCAGTTCGGACATCGGGGTCTGATGAAACCCTTGAGTCGCAAACAGATGCCGGGCGGCGCCAACGATGCGCTCCCGGCTACCCAATTCATGCTGCACTGCACTCAAAATTAAATACCCGATGCGTTTTTTGGTTGACCCGCCGGTCGCACAATCCTAGCGGCCAAGCAAGCGGAATGAACGTTCATTCCGGTCAACCTATCTGCACGAACGTCGGGATGCTCAACATGCAGCGATTGAACCTCAAGGGATCGGTAGCCCTAGTCGCGCTGGCGCTAATGACGGCGTGCAGCAAGGAAGAGGCGCCACCGCCGCCGCCGACGCCGACCGTCGGTGTCGTCACCGTCGGCGAGGAGCCGGTCGTGCTCACGTCCGAACTGCCAGGGCGTATCGCTGCCGTAGAGACGTCCGAAGTGCGTCCGCAGGTCAGCGGCGTGGTCCGCGATCGCCTCTTCACCGAGGGTGCGATGGTCAGCAAGGGCCAGGTTCTCTACGCGATCGAGGACGCGCCTTACCGCGCGGCTCTCGCCAGTGCGCAGGGCCAGCTCGGCGCCGCCCAGTCGCAGATCAACGCGACCCGCCTCCAGGCCCAGCGCTACGGCCAGCTCGTCGCGCTCAACGCGGTCAGCAAGCAGGAGGCGGACAACGCCACCGCATCCGCCCAGCAGGCGCGCGCCAATGTTGCAGCGCAGCAGGCGGCGGTCCAGTCGGCCCGCGTCAACCTCGGCTTCACCCGCATCAAGGCGCCGATCTCGGGCCGCATCGGCCGGTCGCTCGTGACCGTCGGCGCGCTCGTCCAGACCGGCCAGACCGATCCGCTCGCGACGATCCAGCGCACCAACACCGTCTATGTCGACGTCGTGCAGTCGGCAGCCCAGCTGCTCGATCTCAAGCAGGCGATGGCGACCGGCGGCGTGACCCGCGGCGACGGCAGCGCGCGCGTCCAGCTGATCCTTCCCAACGGCAGCACCTATCCGATCGAGGGCCGCCTGCAATTCTCCGAAGTCACGGTCGACCAGACCACAGGCGCGGTCACGCTGCGTGCGAGCTTCCCCAACCCCAACGGTCTGTTGCTGCCGGGCATGTACGTCCGTGCGAAACTGGTCGAGGGCACCCGGCGCAACGCGATCATGGCGCCCACCGCGGGCATCACGCGCGATCCGCGCGGCGGTGCGACCGCTTTGGTCGTCAACGCGCAGAACAAGGTCGAACAGCGTAACGTCACGACCGACCGCGTGATCGGCGACAAGTGGATCGTCACCAGCGGCCTGAAGCCAGGCGACAAGCTGATCGTCGAGGGGCTGCTCAACCTGCGCCCCGGCTCGACCGTCAAGCCCGCTGCCCCGCAGCAGGTCGGCAAGCCCGCCGGTGCGCCCGGCGCTGCCCCCGGTGGCGCCGCAGCGGGCGGCGATCCCGCAGCCGGCAACACCTCCGCGCAGGCCGGGAAGTAACCGCCCATGTCACGCTATTTCATCGATCGACCCATCTTCGCATGGGTTATCGCCATCATCCTGATGCTGGCGGGTATCCTCGCGATCCGTCAGCTGCCGATCGCCCAGTTCCCTGAGATCGCCGCCCCCAAGGTGACGGTCGCGACGTCCTATCCGGGCGCCGACGCGCAGACGCTCGAGAACACCACGACACAGATCATCGAGCAGCAGATGAAGGGGATCGACAACCTTCGCTACTTCGCCTCGACTTCGGACGGCTCGGGCAACCTCGCGATCACGCTCACCTTCGAGCAGGGTACCGATCCCGACATCGCGCAGGTCCAGGTGCAGAACAAGCTGCAGCAGGCGACGCCGTTGTTGCCGCAGGAAGTCCAGCAGGCCGGTCTTCGCGTGACCAAGGCGACCGCCAACTTCCTGCTCGTGATCGCCGCCTATTCCGAGAATGGCGCGCACGATCAGGTCGATCTCGGCGACATGATCGCCTCGAAGCTCCAGGATCCGCTCAGCCGCATCAAGGGCGTCGGCGACACGCAGGTGTTCGGCGCGCAATATTCGATGCGCATCTGGGTCGATCCCTTCAAGATGTCGAACCTCGGCGTCACCGTCACCGACATCACGTCGGCGCTGACCGCGCAGAACGCCCAGGTTTCGGCGGGTCAGGTCGGCAGTCTGCCGGCGGTGAAGGGCCAGTCGCTCAACGCCACCGTCACCGCACAGTCGCGGTTGCAGACGCCCGAACAGTTCCGCGCGATCATCGTCCGGTCGGCAACCAGCGGCGCGACCGTCAAGCTGGCCGACGTCGCCCGTGTCGAGATGGGCTCGGAAAACTACAGCTTCCAGGCACGCTACAACGGCAAGCAGGCGGCAGGCTTCGGCGTGAAGCTGGCGCCGGGCGCGAACGCGCTCGACACCGTCAAGCTGGTCAAGGCCGAGGTGAACCGGATCGCCAAGCAGTTCCCGTCCGACGTCAAGGTCGCGTTCCCGGTCGATAACTCGACCTTCGTGCGGCTGTCGGTCGAGCAGGTCGTCCATACGCTGGTCGAGGCGATCGTCCTCGTCTTCCTCGTGATGTTCCTGTTCCTTCAGAATTTCCGCGCCACGCTGATCCCGACGATCGCGGTGCCGGTGGTGCTGCTGGGCTCGCTCGGCGTGCTGTACGCGGCCGGGTTCACGATCAACACGCTGACCCTGTTCGGCATGGTGCTGGCGATCGGCCTGCTCGTCGATGACGCGATCGTCGTCGTCGAGAACGTCGAGCGACTGATCCAGGAAGAGGGACTTTCGCCGAAGGAAGCCGCCAAGAAGTCGATGGACGAGATCAGCGGCGCGCTGGTCGGTATCGGCCTGGTGCTGTCGGCGGTGTTCCTGCCGATGGCGTTCTTCAGCGGCTCGACCGGCGTGATCTTCCGCCAGTTCTCGATCACGATCGTGTCGTCGATGGTGCTCTCGGTGCTGGTCGCGTTGATCCTCACGCCCGCGCTCTGCGCCACCATCCTGAAGCCGTCGAAGCAGGATCACGGCGAGAAGAAGGGCTTTTTCGGCTGGTTCAACCGCACCTTCGACAAGGGCGTCGGCAAATACGGCAACGGCCTGCGCCGCGTCGAGAAAGGCTGGGTCCGCACGATGCTGGTCTATGCCGTGATCGTCGTCGCGATGGCCTTCATCTTCGTGCGCCTGCCGTCGGGCTTCCTCCCCGAGGAAGATCAGGGGCTGATGTTCGCCCAGGTCTCGATGCCTACGGGCACGCCGATGGAGGAAACCGCGCGGACGATGGACAAGCTGCGCGATCACTTCCTCGTCGACGAGAAGGCCAACGTCGCGGGCATCTTCACGATCAGCGGCTTCGGCTTCGTCGGCCAGGGCCAGAATGTCGGCCTCGCCTTCATCCAGCTGAAGCCGTGGGAGGATCGTAGCGGTGCCGAGAACACCGTCGCCGCGGTCGCCGCGCGCGCCAACCAGGCGCTCGCCGGGATCCGCGCCGGCATGGTGATCGGCTTCGTGCCGCCCGCCGTGCAGGAACTCGGCAACGCCAACGGCTTCGACTTCATGCTGAAGGACAATGCCGGCGTCGGGCACGAGAAGCTGCTCGAGGCGCGCAACATGCTGCTCGGCATGGCCAGCCAGGACAAGCGCCTGATGCAGGTCCGCCCGAACGGCCTGGAGGATGCGCCACAGCTGAAACTGAACGTCGACCAGGCCGAAGCAGGCGCACTCGGCCTCAGCCAGGCGGACATCAACACCACCGTCAGCACCGCGTTCGGTGGCGCCTACATCAACGACTTCATCGACCGTGGTCGCGTGAAGAAGGTGTATGTCCAGGCCGACGCACCGTTCCGTACCTCGCCTGCCGATCTCGGCAACTTCTACGTCCGCGGCACCACCAGCGGTGCGATGGCACCGTTCTCGTCCTTCTCGACGACGCAGTGGCAGTACGGCCCATCACGACTCGAACGCTATAACGGCGTAGCCTCGTTCGAGATCATGGGCTCGCCGGCACCGGGCGTCAGCAGCGGCACCGCGATCAAGGCGATGGAGGAGATGGCGGCCAAGCTGCCCCCCGGCATCGGCTATGAATGGACCGGCCTCAGCTACGAGGAAAACCTGTCCGCCGGCCAGTCGACCACGGTCTATGCGCTGTCGCTGCTGATCGTGTTCCTCTGCCTTGCCGCGCTGTACGAGAGCTGGTCGATCCCGATCGCCGTCCTGCTGGTGGTGCCGCTCGGCGTCCTCGGCGCGGTCGCCGCGGCGATGATCTTCGGCCTGAACAACGACATCTACCTCCAGGTCGGGCTGATCACGACGATCGGCGTGGCGGCGAAGAACGCGATCCTGATCGTGGAGTTCGCCGAGGAGAAGATGGGCGACGGGATGAACGCGGCCGATGCCGCGGTCGAGGCGGCGAAGCTTCGCCTTCGCCCGATCCTGATGACGTCGTTCGCGTTCATCTTCGGCGTGTTGCCGCTCGCACTGTCGAGCGGTGCCGGCGCCGGCGGCCAGAACGCGATCGGCTGGGCGGTGGTCGGCGGCATGCTGTCCGCGACCGTCCTCGCGATCTTCTTCGTGCCGCTGTTCTTCCTGCTCGTGAAGCGCGTCTTCAAGCAGGACAAGGCGGACACGCGGAACGACCGTGCGCATGATGATGACAACCGTGACGGCACGACCACGCCGCCCCACGACCAGCGGCCGCAGGAGGCCTGATCCAGATGTCCATGCTCAAGCTCTCCAGCCGCACCGCGCTCACCTTTGCCGCCGGGCTCACGCTCGCCGGCTGTAACCTGGCCCCCAAATACGTCCGGCCGGAGCTTCCCGTGGCGCCGACCGGACCGACCGGCCCCGCGTATGCGGCGGGCGATGCGGCCAGCGCGATCGTGCCCGCCGACACCGCGTGGGAGGCGTTCTTCACCGACGATCGCCTGCGCGGCGTGATCCGTCTCGCGCTCGACAACAATCGCGACGTCCGCATCGCGGTCGCCAACGTCGCCCAGGCGCGCGCGCAATACCGCGTCCAGCGCGCCGATCTGTTCCCGACGATCGGCGGCACCGGCAGCGCAACGTATCAGAAGTCCCCGGTCGGTGCGATCGGCGCCGGCGCGGGCGGCGGCGCGGCGGCAGGCGCAGGTCGCTTCGACATCTATTCCGCGACCGTCGGCGTCTCCGCGTGGGAGATCGATCTCTTCGGCCGCATCCGCAACCTGACCCAGGCGCAGCAGGAGGCGTATTTCGCCGCCGAGGAAAACCGCAACGCCGCACAGGTCTCGCTGATCGCCGAGACTGCGACCGCGTGGCTGTCGATGGCCGCGGACCAGGATCGCCTCAAGATCGCCCAGGATACCGAACGCGCATTCGGCCAGACGCTGAAGCTCACGCAGGACCGCTTCCGCATCGGCATCGCCTCCGAACTCGAGGTCCGCCAGGCGCGCACGACCTACGATCAGGCCCGCTCGGACATCGCCGATGCGACCACGCTCATCGCGCAGGACCAGAACGCGTTGAACCTGCTCGCCGGCACGACGGTGACGCAGGATCTTCTCCCGATGCGGATGCCGGACAAGACGCCGACGCTGGAGAATCTTCCCGCCAATTTGTCGTCCGAAGTGCTGTTGCGCCGTCCCGACGTCGCCGCCGCCGAGCATAACCTGATCGCGGCGAACGCCAATATCGGTGCGGCCCGCGCGGCGTTCTTCCCGAACATCTCGCTCACCGCGGCGTTCGGCACGCTCAGCCTCGGCCTGTCGAACCTGTTCGGCAGCGGCAGCCAGCAATGGTCGGTCGCGCCGACGATCACCCAGCCGATCTTCGATTTCGGCCGCAACAAGGGCAATCTCAACTACGCCAAGGCGACGCGCGACGCGATGCTGGCGACGTATGAGAAGAGCGTCCAGACCGGCTTCCGCGAGGTCGCCGATGCCCTGGCGCGGCGCGGCACGATCAATGGCCAGCTCGAGGCACAGACCTCGCTGCGCGATAACGCGGCGGGCGCGTTCAAGCTGTCGGAACTCCGCTTCCGCGCCGGGATCGATCCGTTCCTCAACACGCTCGATTCGCAACGCTCGCTCTACACCGCGCAGCAGAGCCTGCTGGCGACGCGACTGGTGCGCGATACCAACGCGGTCGAACTCTACCGCTCGCTGGGCGGCGGCCTGAAGTAACGACCGGGTAATCCTCCCCTGAAAGGGGAGGTGGCTGGCCCTTGCCAGACGGAGGGGTGACCCGCTCTCAGCAGGGCGATACCCCTCCGTCGCGTCGCGACACCTCCCCCTTGCGGGGGAGGATCGAAGGAGTCGCCGTTAGTTCGCCGGCTCCGACAGCGGCGCGAACCGAGCGACCTGGCGCCCCACCAGCCGCAGCTGCTCGATCACCGCAGGATCGTTCGCCCCGCCCTCGTCGTCGAACTTGGTCACCTGCGTATTGATCGCCGCCGCAAACGGCGTCGGCCACCCGCGCAGCGCATGGACGATCGAGCGCAGCGCCGCGATCGTGCTCCCGGTCGCCTGCCAGCCATACGCCGTGGCGATCAGCCCGACCGGCATGTCCGCCAGATACGGCCGCTCGGGATCGCGCGCAGTCTCCTCGAGCAGGTCGAGCGCGTTCTTCACCACGCCCGAGATGCTGCCGTGATAGCCGGGACTCGCGATGATCACCGCCGACGCCTCGCGCACCGCCGCCACGAACGCCTGTTCGTCGGGCGTGCGCGTCGTCGCCTTCGGGTCGTAGAGCGGCAGGCGGGCCATGTCGGCGCCGCCGAACATCTGCGTGCGATAGCCCTGTTTCTCGACCGCATCGAGCGCGATCCGGAGTGCGCGCTCGGTCGACGACACGCCGCCGATCGTGCCGCCGATACCGACGACCAGCGGCAAGGCGGGGGGAAGAGTATCGGAAGCGGCCACGGGTTCATCCTGTTCGAACGTCATGGCATCGCTCTTCCCCGTTTCCCGGTGCGATGACAACCGCCGTTCGACACGTCTTCGCGCACCGATCACACCGGCGCTGTCGCTAAGCCCCTGTACACGTTAAGCATGCGCAAAGGCCGGGCGCGTGCACATACGCTTGCCCGAGCTGTCATAGAACGATAATACACCCGATGTCCGCCGCTTGGCCGACCCGCTGGAACGACCGATGCGCCCCGATCCCTTCGACACCACCCGTTCCAGCTCAAGCGGCGACCGCGAGCCCTATGCGTATGAGCGCGAGCGGCTGATCACCGAACGCGAACGCCTCCGCCAGAAATACGATCGCGAGCGCGACGGCGACGAGCCCGAGCCGTATGGCGACCGCGACGCGCTGCCGCCCTACGCCGCCGCGCGCGTACCGCGGCGCAAGCGCCCGATCGGCCGCTGGATCCTGCGCGGCTTCGGCATCGGCATCGTCCTGCTGGTGATCGCGATCATCTGGCTGGCGATCACCGCACCCTTGTCCAAGTCGCTCCAGCCGCCGACGCCGCCCTCGATCACGCTGACCGCGGACGACGGCACGCCGATCGCCCGTCGCGGCGCGATCATCGGCAAGTCGGTCGACGCGGCCAAGCTCCCGCCGCACGTGACGCAGGCGTTCCTCGCGATCGAAGACCGGCGATTCTATTCGCACTGGGGCATCGATCCGCGCGGCATCGCCCGCGCAGCCTGGGCAAACCTAGGCTCGGGCGGGGTGCGCCAGGGTGGCTCGACCATCACGCAGCAGCTTGCGAAGAACGCCTTCCTCGATTCGGATCGCACCGCGACGCGAAAAATCCGCGAGGCGATGATCGCCTTCTGGCTCGAGGCATGGCTGTCGAAGGACGAAATCCTCTCGCGCTATCTCTCGAACGTCTATTTCGGCGACAACACCTACGGGATCAGCGCGGCCGCCAAGCATTATTTCGGCCGCACCCCCGACAAGCTGAACGTGGGCCAAGCGGCGATGCTCGCCGGACTGGTCAAGGCCCCGTCCCGCCTCGCCCCCACTTCCAACCTCGAAGGCGCGCGCAAGCGGGAAGCCGTCGTGGTCGGCGCGATGGTCGACGCCGGCTTCCTCACCAAGGCGGAAGGCGACGCGGTCCAGCCGCAGCGCGTGCTCGGCAGCCGCCCGTCGCAGCTCCCCAACGGCACCTATTTCGCCGACTGGATCCTGCCCGAAGCGCGCGACCAGGCGGGCGAGATCAAGACCGAGGCGACCGTCCAGACGACGCTCGATCCCCGCCTGCAACGCGCCGCCGAGCGCACCGTCGCGCGCGCCGGCCTGCGTGAAGCACAGGTCGCGCTGGTCGCGATGCGTCCCGACGGCCGGGTCGTCGCGATGGTCGGCGGCAAGAACTACGCGAAAAGCCCCTTCAACCGCGCGACGCAAGCACGCCGTCAGCCCGGCTCGACCTTCAAGCTGTTCGTCTACCTCGCCGCGATGCGTCAGGGCATGACGCCCGATTCGACGATCGAAGACCGCCCGGTAACGATCGGCGACTGGACCCCAAAGAACAGCGACGGCCGCTATCAGGGCACGATCACGTTGCGCCAGGCCTTCGCGCGCTCGTCCAACGTCGCCGCGGCACGGCTCACGCAACAGGTCGGCGTAAAGGCGGTGATCAAGGCGGCGCGCGATCTCGGCATCTCGACGCCGATCCCGAGTGAGGCGACGATCGGCCTAGGCACCTCGACCGTATCGCTGCTCGAACTGACCGCCGCCTATGCCGCGATCGCGCGCGAGCAATATCCGGTCCAGCCGCGCGGCCTCGCCGACGTCCGCGAGAAGGGCTGGTACCAGTCGCTGACCGGCGGCGCGACCGAGATGCCGAGCAAGATCCACGACGAGATGCTCGACCTGCTCGCCGCCTCGATCCGCACCGGCACCGGCCGCGGCGCGAACCTGACGGTCGACGCGTTCGGCAAGACCGGCACGACGTCGGACAACAAGGACGCGCTGTTCGTCGGCTTCGCGCGCGATCTGGTGGTCGGCGTATGGGTCGGCAACGACGACAATTCCTCCAACCCCGGCCTGTCGGGCGGCGGCATCCCCGCACGAATCTGGCGCGACTTCATGCAGAGCGCGCTGGGCATCGCACCGGTCGCGGCCCCTGCCCCGGCAGTCGAGGAAGTCGACCCGGATGCGCTGCCGTCGGACGACCAAGACAATGCGATGCTGCCGCTGGGCGGCGAAATCGAAGGCCTCGGCTTCAACCTGAAGATGGGCGAGGACGGCACCATCTCCGTCGGCCCCTCCCGCCGCGACCGCGAAGAAGGCCCGCCCCCCCGGGATGACCGGAGGCCGCCGGAAGAAGAACAAGGGCCTGACGAGGGGCAGTAGTTCGGCGATCGGCGCTATCTGGAGACTGACCACCACCCCGGCCATTTCTAACCACCCCGGCAACTTCTAACCACCCCGGCGGAGGCCGGGGCCCAATTGGAAAGGTCGCAGTAACTACGCGCGGTCCTTCGCCACTTACCGCCCCCAATTGGGCCCCGGCCTCCGCCGGGGTGGAAGAGTAAAAGCGTGGAGTCGCAACTCAACCGGAAGCCCCCGTTGACGCCACCACCGCATCGCAGCATGTCCTCCCCATGCGCTTCTTCTCCGACAACGCCGCCACGATCCACTCGCACGTCATGGCCGCGATCGCCGCCGCCGACACGCTCGACACCGCCTATGCCGGCGACGCGTGGAGCCAGCAGCTCGACGGCCGCCTGTCGGACCTCTTCGAAACCCAGGTCGCCGTCCTCTGGGTCCCCACCGGCACCGCCGCCAACTGCCTAGCGCTCGCAGCCCTCTGCCCCCCGCACGGCGGCATCGTCTGCCACCGCGACGCGCACATCCAGAACGACGAGGGCGGCGCGCCCGAATTCTACACCCACGGCGCCAAGCTGTTCCTGGCCGACGGCGACGGCGCCAAGATGACGCCCGACACGATCCGCACCGTCATCGACGCGATCGCCGACGACGTCCACCGCGTCCAGCCGCACGCGATCTCGATCACCAACGCCACCGAATACGGCCGCGTCTACCAGCCCCACGAGGTCGCGGAGATCGGCGCGCTGGCCAGGGACCGCGGGCTCGGCTTCCACATGGACGGCGCGCGCTTCGCCAACGCGATGGCACGCGCCGGCTGCTCCCCCGCCGAGATGACGTGGCGCGCTGGAGTCGACGCGCTGAGCTTCGGCTTCGTCAAGAACGGCGCGATGAGCGCGGAGGCACTGGTCTTCTTCAAGCCCGACCTCGCCGCCGTCACGCAATACCGCCGCAAGCGCGCCGGGCTATTGTTGTCGAAGGGCCGCTACCTCGCTGCGCAGATCCTCGCGATGCTCGAGAACGACCTCTGGCTCGCCAACGCCAAGGCCGCGAACGACGCCGCCGCCAAGCTCGCCGCCGCGGCCGGCAACCGCCTCGTCCACCCGGTCGAGGCAAACGAGGTCTTCCTCCGCGCGACGCCGGATGAAGCCGCAGCCCTCCGCGCGAAAGGCTTCGACTTCTACGACTGGGCGGCCGGTGAAATCCGGCTCGTTACAGCCTGGGACAGCCCCGCAGACGCGGTCGCCCTGCTCGCCGATGCGATCCGGGAGTTATGACTCCCGGTCCAACCGATCCTCCCCAGTCGACCCGCGCGGCCGTGCTGATCCCGTTCGGCATCGTCACGCTGATCTGGGGCTCGACCTGGCTCGTCATCCGCGACCAGATCGCGGTCGTCCCGCCGAGCTGGTCGATCAGCTACCGCTTCCTCGTCGCCGGCATCGCCATGGCGATCTACGCGAGCATCAAGCGCGAGAGCTTCAAGTTCGACGCCCGCGGCTACGCATTTGCGGCAGTGATCGGCATCGCGCTGTTCACGCTCAACTTCAACTTCGTCTACCGCGCCGAACATTATGTGACGTCGGGGCTGGTGGCGGTGGTGTTCGCGCTCCTGCTAGTCCCCAACGCGATTTTCGGCCGAATCTTCCTGAAGCAACGCCTCGGACGACAGCTTATGGTCGGCTGCGCAGTGGCGATGGCCGGCGTCGCCCTCCTGTTCATCAACGAAGCACACGTCGATCCACACGGCCCCCGCTCCGCGACGATCGGCATCGTCCTGACGCTGTGCGGCGTGATGGCGGCGTCGGTCGCCAACGTCATCCAGGGCAGCGCGTTCGCGAAGCGCTATCCGATGGCACCGACGCTCGCGATCGCGATGCTGATCGGCGCGTGTCTCGATGCGGCGTTCGCGTGGATCACCACCGGGCCGCCGGTGTTCGAGCCGCGTTTCGGCTATGTCGCGGGCATCCTCTATCTCGGCGTGTTCGCGTCGGCGCTCGCCTTCCCGCTGTATTTCAACGTCATCCGCGCGATCGGCCCGGCGAAGGCGGCCTATTCGGGCGTGATCGTGCCGGTGATCGCGATGCTGCTATCGACGATCTTCGAGCGCTATCACTGGTCGACCCTGGCGGTTGCCGGCGCGATATTGTCCGGCATCGGGCTCGTCATCGCGCTCAGCGCACGCAGGCCGGCACGGTAGTCGGGCCAGGCGGGTGCCCAGCCGAGCACCCGCTTCGCCTTGCCGTTCGCCACCCGCCGGTTCTCGTTATAGAAGCCGCGCCCCATCGCCGAGAGTTCCTCGAGCGTCACGAACGGCGGCGCGGGCATCCCCAGCAGCATCGCCGCGAACGCCACAACGTCGTTCTGCGACGCGGGGACATCGTCGGCAATGTTATACGCCCCCGCCGGCGCATCGAACCCGGCGATCACGCCGGAGACGATATCGTCGACATGCGCGCGGCTGAACACCTGCCCCGGTCGATCGATCCGGTGCGCCTTGCCGTCGCGCACCCGGTCGAGCGGCGACCGTCCCGGCCCATAGATCCCTGGCAACCGGAACGTTCGCGCACCAATGGCCAGCCAGTCCGCATCCGCCGCCGCTCGCGCGCTCCGGCGACCACCACCGATCGGCGCAGTCTCGTCCACCCACGCGCCCTGCGCATCGCCGTACACCCCGGTCGACGACAGATACCCGATCCACGCGCGCATCCGCGGTAACAGCGAACCGTAGCGCCCGAGCACGGGGTCCGCCTCATGCTCGGGCGGCACCGACGACAGGATATGCGTCGCCGCAGCAATCTCAGCCGTCACCGCGTCCGTATCGTCGAACCGGAGCGTATCGCCGCGCCCGTCCCGCGTCATGCCGACGACATGCCAGCCATCCGCTGCGAGCCGCGCGGCAAGTCGGGAAGCGGTGTAGCCGAGACCGAAGACCAGCAGCCGGCTCATGGCGCGACCGCCGCGCCAGCCATTGGCCCCTTATACAACGTCCCGAAATAGTCGCCCGCATTCCACACCGGCCGCTGCGCGCCGTCGGCGATCTCGCGCGCGATCCGGTAGTTCGCATCGACGAACCGCACGCCCTGATCCCACAGAATCGGCTGCGTCAGGTCGTCCGACGGCTTATGATAATTGTTCGCCATGAAATACGCGACCGCCGCCTTGCCCGGCCCCTTCTGACCAGGCCACAGGAACACCGAAGGGATGCCCTTCTGGACGAAACGGAAGTGATCCGAGCGGACGAAGATGCCTTCCTCCGGCATCGGATCGGGCGACAGGCCGACGCCGATCGCCGCCACCGCCTTCTGCACGATCGGGCCGATCGTCGAACGCTCGGCGCCGAACACGACCATGTCCTCGAACTTGTAGGTCAGGATCGGCATGTCGAGGTTCACGTCCGCGACGATCGAGGTCAGCGGCACGGTCGGGTGGTTGGTGAAGTAATCGCTACCGACCAGCCCCTTCTCCTCGCCGGTGACCGCCAGGAACATGATCGTGCGCTTGGGCCCCTGCCCACTGGCCGTGAAACGCCTGGCCTCCTCGATCAGGCTGGCGATACCGATCGCATTGTCGAGCGCGCCGTTGTTCAGCGCGTCGCCCTTTACCGGCTTCGTGATGCCGATGTGATCGAGATGCGCCGACAGCACGACGACCTCCTTGCCGACCACCGGATCGCTGCCGGGGATCACGCCGACGACGTTGCTGCTGGCGGCGGGCACAAAGCTTGTCTTGGTCGCGACGGTGAGCGTGCCGACCAGCGGCATCGACTTGAACTTTGCGTTGTCGCTGTCCGCCTGCTTGACGATCCGACTCCAAGGCGTCTTCGCACCGGCGAACAGCTTGGCCGCGCCGACCATGCTGACCGTCCCGAGCGACGGCGCCCCGGGCGCATCGACCTTGCCAGTGCCATCGGGGTTCGCCCACGTCATCCGCGGCGTCGCATAGAACTCGGCCGTCTTGGCGAACGTCCGAACCTTGGCGGAGCGCGGGCTTTCGAGCAGGATCACGCCCACCGCGCCCTTGGCCTCGGCGATCCGCGTCTTGGTGCTGGCCGACCCGAAGAACGCGCGCTCCTCGCCGGCGAACCGCGTCGGCACGCTACCGAAAAGGGCGACGATCTTGCCGCGCACGTCGACGCCCTTGTAATCGTCCTGGCCATATTGCGGCGCTTCGATGCCGTAGCCGACGAACACGACGGGCGCCGAAACGCTGGTCTCCGCCTTCGCGCCGTTCGCGGCAGGCACGTAATCCTGACCGAACACGAGCGGCTGCGCGGCCCCGCGCCCGGTCCAGACGAAGTCGCCCTTGCTCGCCGCCTTGTAGCTGACCAGCGGCACCTTCTGGAGATAGCCGCCCTGATCGCCACCGGGGCGAAGCCCAGCCGCATAGAATTGCGCGGCGACATACTGCGCAGCGATATCGAACTCAGGGCTGCCAGCCTCACGCCCCTTCATCGCATCCGACGCGAGGAACAGCACGTGCGCCTTCATCGCCGCCTGATCGGCGGGCAGCGGGGCTGCGAGCTTGGCGTTCAACTCGGCAATATTCGGAGCCGTAACGGGCGCAGTCTGAGCCAGCGCAGACGTAGAAAGCGCGAGCACCGCGAGCGCGCCGAGAGGACGATACATCCGGAAATCCTTGCAAAGGGAACGTGTTGCAGCGGCGTAGCATGCACCGACACCTGCGCAAGCTTTGGCTGGCGATAGACGGCCGCTGCCCTATATTCGCAAGCATATGCTCGACATCCACAACAGTCTCGCCCACCCGCTCGTCATTCGCCGCGAGGAGTATACCCCGCCCGAGTGGCTGGTCCCCGAGACGAAACTGGAGTTCGACCTCGATCCGTCCACCACGCGAGTCACGGCAACGCTGTTGGTCACGCGCAACGGCGATCACGTCGCACCGCTGCGGCTCGACGGCGCGGGCCAGAAACCGCTGTCGGTCACGGTTGACAGCGTCGCGATCAATGACTGGCGGATCGACGGCGAACAGCTCGTCATTCCGCTCGCCGGCAACGCGCACGTCGTCGAGACGCAGGTCGAGATCGCCCCCGATCGCAACACGCAATTGATGGGGCTCTATGCGTCGGGCGGCAATCTCTGCACCCAGTGCGAGGCGGAAGGGTTCCGCCGCATCACCTATTTCCCCGACCGTCCCGACGTGCTCAGCGCCTATTCGGTCAAGATGACCGCGGACAAGAAGCACTTCCCGGTGTTGCTAGCGAACGGCGATCCGGTCGCGCAGGGCGACCTCGACGGCGGCCGCCACTGGGCGACCTGGCACGACCCGTTCCCCAAGCCCTCCTACCTCTTCGCATTGGTCGCGGGCGATCTCGCGGTCAACCGCAGCAGCTTCACGACGATGTCGGGCCGCGAGGTGTCGCTCGGCATCTGGGTGCGTGAAGCCGACCTGCCCAAGACCGACCACGCGCTCAAGGCGCTCGAACTCGCGATGGCGTGGGACGAGACGACCTACGGCCGCGAGTACGACCTGGACGTGTTCAACATCGTCGCGGTCGACGATTTCAACTTCGGCGCGATGGAGAACAAGGGCCTCAACATTTTCAACTCGCGCTACATCCTGGCCGACCCGGATACCGCGACCGATTACGACTATGACGCGATCGCCGCGGTCGTCGCGCACGAATATTTCCACAATTGGTCGGGCAACCGGATCACCTGCCGCGACTGGTTCCAACTGTCGTTGAAGGAAGGCTTCACGGTCTACCGCGACCAGGGGTTTTCCGCCGACCAGGGTTCGCGCGCGGTCAAGCGCATCGAGGACGTCCGTGGCCTGCGCGCCTCGCAATTCCCCGAGGATTCGGGCCCGCTCGCGCATCCGGTACGCCCGGAATCCTACCAGGAGATCTCGAACTTCTACACCGCCACGATCTACAACAAGGGCGCCGAGCTGATCCGGATGATGGCCGCGATCCTCGGACCGCAGGGCTTCCGCGCCGGCACCGACCTGTATTTCGATCGCTACGACGGCACCGCGGCCACCTGCGAGGATTTCGTCACGTCGATGGAGGAAGGCGGCAAGGTCGATCTCACCAAGTTCCGCCTCTGGTATTCGCAAGCTGGCACGCCGCGCGTTTCCGCCAGCCTCTCGCAGGACGGCGACCGCGCGACGTTGCAGCTCGCGCAGCAGGTGCCAGCCACACCGGGCCAACCGGTGAAATCGCCAATGGTCCTGCCGTTGCGGATCAAGCTGTTCGGCGCGGAGTCGGGCACGCCACTGACCGACGAGCGCCTCGTCCTGTTCGACGATACGCTCGACACGATCGTGTTCGAGGGCCTCGTCGAACGTGCGGTGCTGTCGATCAACCGCGGCTTCTCCGCCCCCGTGGTGGTCGAGAGCGACCGCACCGCCGCCGATCTCGCCTTCCTCAGCGCGCACGACGACGATCCGTTCGCGCGCTACGAGGCGATGCAGCAGTTGATGCTCGATACGCTGGTCGCGTCGGTCGAGGGGCGCGTGGATCACGAAGGCGTGATCGCTGCGGTGGCGAACACGCTCGCCGACACCGATCTCGATCTGGCGTTCGTCGCAGAGGCGGTGTTGCTGCCGTCGGAGAGCTTCATCGGCGACCAGATGGCCGTCGTCGATCCCGAGGAAATCTTCCGCGCCCGCGAGGCGCTGCGCCGCGACCTAGGGACGCAGCTCGAAACGCAGTGGCGTCAGGCTTACGCGCGGGGTGAGGGCCAGTCCTACGCCTATACGCCGGAGGGCAAGGGCCTGCGTCGCCTGCGGTCGGTCGCGCTCGGCTATATCGCGGCGAGCGGCGCGGCGGATGCGGCAAATCTCACCTTCGCGCAGGTCGATTCGGCGGACAACATGACCGACCGTATGGGCGCGCTGACGACACTGGTGAGCAGCACATCCGACATCCGCACCACCGCGCTCGACATCTTCTACAGCCAATATTGCGACAATCCGCTGGTGCTGGACAAGTGGTTCCAGGCGCAGGCGCAGTCGTCGCGCGACGATACCGGCGCGATCGTTGCCGCGCTTGTCGAGCATGCCGACTTCACCCTGACCAACCCCAACCGCGCCCGCTCGCTGATCGGCGCGTTCGGCGCGAACCAGCGGGCGTTCAATAACGCCGACGGGAGTGGCTATCGCTTCCTCGCGGACCAGTTGATCGCACTCGACCGCCTGAACCCGCAGACCGCGGCGAAGCTCCTGCCGCCGCTGGGTCGCTGGCGCCGGTTCGATGCAGCGCGCGCTGGGCTGATGCGCGCGGAACTTGAGCGGATCGTGCGGACGCCGGGGCTATCGAAGGACTTGTTCGAGCAGGCTTCGAAGAGCCTGGAGGGGTAACGCTCTCGGGGAGATCGGAAAGCCACACCCCTTTCCCGTTCGTGCTGAGCGAAGTCGAAGCACCTTCACTTGGGGCACACCCTTCAACTTCGCTCAGGGCGAAATGGGAAGGGGGCGTGAGGCCGAGCGCGACCGAGGTGACCTACCGACGGTTCGCGAAGAACTGCCGCAGGATCCTCGCCGCCTCGGTCTCGGCAATTCCCGGGTAGATCTCGGGCCGATGATGGCACGTCGGCTGACCAAAAAACCGCGGTCCGTGCTCCACCGCCCCGCCCTTCGCATCGGGCGCCCCATAATAGAGCCGCGCGATCCGGGAATGCGCGATCGCCCCGGCACACATCGCGCAAGGCTCGAGCGTCACCCATAGATCGCAACCTTCGAGCCGATCGCTGCCCAACGCCAACGCCGCCGCGCGAATCGCCTGGATCTCGGCATGCGCGGTCGGGTCGCACAACGCCCGCGGCGCATTGGCGCCCACCGCGATAATAACGCCGTCCTTCACGACAACGGCGCCAACCGGGACTTCCCCAGCCAGCGCCGCATCGCGTGCCGCGTCGAGCGCGCGGCGCATGGGTTCGGGGACGGGGAACATGGCCTCAGGCCCTGCCCCGCCGCCCGCGTTCCGTAAAGCTCAGTTCGGCGCCTGGCTGTTGGCCGGCTTCTCGACGTTGATCGTCGGCACGGCCACGGTCTTGTTCTCGGTGCCCAGCGTGACCTTGGCAACGTCGGCCTGGAACTTCGGCGCCTGGACGACGCCCTGGCGGGTCTGATCGACGTTGATGATCCCGAAATACATCAGGCCGACCACGACCAGCACGACGATTGCGAGCAGCGACAAGAGCGTACGCATAGGACATCCCCTTTTCTTGAACAGTTCGATAGCGTAACAACGTCCGCGAACGCAGCCGGTTGCAAGACGCGTTTCGGGTCGGTCGCAAGACCCGCATTGCGTGAATCGGTTGACGAAAGCCGGCGTGCCAGCTATTCGCGCGCCTTTCCGGGGTTCTCCCGACACTTGAATAGGTAATCACATGTCGCGCATCTGCGAACTGACCGGCAAGGGCCGGATGGTCGGGAACAACGTCTCCCACGCCAACAACAAGACCAAGCGCACGTTCCTGCCGAACCTGCAGAACGTCACGCTGCTCTCCGATTCGCTCGAGAAGGGCGTCAAGCTGCGCGTCTCGACGCACGGCCTGCGCACCGTCGAGCACAATGGCGGCCTCGACAACTGGCTGGTGAAGGTCTCGGACGACAAGCTGTCGCTCCGCGTTCGCCGCCTGAAGCGCGAAGTCGTCAAGAAGATCGCAGCCTCGGCCGTCGCTGCCTAACAGCGACGTCATACTGCGATCACCGCGGCCCGCCCTGCACCTCGCAGGGCGGGCCGTCGGCGTTTGTAGACCTAGCGATCCAGCCGAAACTTCAGCAGCAGCGTACGCTGCAGAAACATCTGGTTGTCGTCCGACACCATCCAGACGATCGTCGCGCCATTCTCCTCCGTCGTGTCGATCCCTTCGAAATTATCGTGGATCAGCGGCGCGTCGATCGTTGCGATCAATCGCCCTTTGGCGATTCGCCCTGCTGCCACGTCCTGCGCTGCGACCCGCGATATCCGTGCCGAGAACGTAAACGGCAGGCGGAACCCACGGTCGAGCACCAGCAGATCGCCATTCGGCAATGCCGTGACATCCGCGGGATCATACCGGCCATAAGGCTCGTAGGCGAAGCGCGACGGTGGCGCCGCACCGATGGGATCGCCCGCGAAGATCAGCGCCTGGCGCGTGTGCAGTCGCTCCTCCTCCGACCCGGTCCAATCCGGTCGATGCGCATGCGCTTCCTCGCTGATGACGACGAATCGACCGTCGGGCAGGTGGGCCAGCGATTCGGGGCCGCCGTTCGCCGGCCATTTGTGCATCGCCTCGGGATTCGCTCGCGCTTCGTACCGCGCGAACCCGGGCGAATAGCGCCAGATCGAATTGCTGTCCTCGAAGCCGACCCAGATCTTGCCCGTCTTCGGATCGATCGCCATCGATTCGCTGTCGCGGTCGCGCTTCTCCCAGCCGATGCCGGGGCCGGCGGGCAGGTTGGTGAAGGCGATGCGGTGCGGGCGCCAGTTCGGCCCCATGTCGAACTGGACGACATTGCCGCCATCGCTGAGCAGCGTGAATCGGTTCCCGGTGACCGCGGCAGTAACGTCGAGCGACGAGAACCCGCCGAACGCCCGGTCGCGGCTGGCGAGCGCCACGCCGCCAAGATAGGTCAGCCCCCCGACCCGGACATGTCGCGGATTCGTCCGATCGAGCATCACCCGCGTCGCGGTAAGCTGTGCCCGCTTGCCGAGCAGGTCGAGCCGCGCCTCCCCCGACCAGGTCGGCACGATCGCGCAGACGCTGACGCCGACGAACAGGATGGTGAGCAGGCGCCGCATCGCGCCCTCATAGGGGCTCGTGACGCGCACGGAAGCATGAACGGCGGATAACGGTCGCATTCAGGCTCGGCTCAATGCGAATCGCTCATAAGCGTCTTATCGAGGATGGAAGCACGGCCGACGCCGCCGCCGAAATCCCCAACGGGAGACGCACGATGTTCAAGACTTTTACCCTCGCCGCCAGTGTCCTCGCATTGGGTGCAACCGCCCTCGCCCCGGCCGCCGCCGAAGCGCAGCGTTATGGCTCGCGCTACGAGCGTGGCTACGATGGCTATCAGAACAATGGCTATCGCGGGTACCGTGGCGACGACCGGGGCTACCGCGAATATCGTGGCAACGACCGTCGCTACAACGCGCGCAACCGTCGCGGTTGCGACAACACCGGTGGCACGGTCATCGGCGCGCTCGCCGGCGGTCTGCTCGGCCACACCATCGCCGGTCGCGGTGATCGTACGCTCGGCGCAGTACTTGGCGCAGCGGGCGGTGGCCTCGCCGGCAACGCGATCGATAAGTCGGATAACCCCCGGTATTGCCGGCGCTAAGCCCGGCAACGCCCGGTCCGCTGCAAGCGAAAGCGAGCAAGCGCCAGCACGGACGGCGGGCAGGCCTAGCCTGACCCAACCAACGACGGCTTTGCCGACGTCGTGCCCGGCTGAAGCCCACCAGTTTCCCAGTTCCCTCGCGTAGCGTATCGAGGGCGAGGGCCGGTTTCCCGTTCGGAAACCGGCCCTTTGTTCGTCTGCCGCCTAAGCGATTCGCTCAGGCACCTCGGCCGCATCCTCCGCGATCGCAGAAGCCGGCGCGACCGCTTCCCACGGAAACACGAACCAGTCCTTCGTCACGGTCCGGTCGATGACCCGTGCGCTATACTCGATCCTCTCCGCCGAGCTGACATTGTCGATCAGCATCGCAAACCGCACCGATCCTTCCACGGCTCCCGCGGCGGCAAGCGCCCCGCGCAGATGCGTAATGGTCCGCCCCGAATCGTTGATGTCGTCGAGAAACAGCAGCCGCTCGCCCTCGCGGGTGCGCGCGGCGAGCTTGATCAGCGGCTCGTCGGCGAAGTCCTTCACCTGGCTCGAATAATCGACCGACAGCGTCGGCAGGCCGATAGCGTGGCTGAGAAACACCGCCGGCACGAGCCCGCCGCGACCGATGCCGATGATGAAATTGGGCTTCCACGCGGTGTCCTCGACCAGCTTGGCAGCGAGGACATGAATCGCGGCGACGAACTCGTGCTGCGGGATGGGGGTAAAGATCGGCATTAGCGGGTGCTAGCGCGTCGGGAGGCAGACTTCACCCCAAAACCAGAAAGCAGCATGTTTCCCCCGCGAAGGCGGGGACCCATACTGGGCTCCCGCCGTCAGGGCCCCTTCAAAGTATTACTTTGAAGGGAGACCCTTCGCGGGCGAACAAGGAGCGGCAGATGCCCTTTGAGAGTCAGATCGTCTCCAGCGCCTGCTCGAAATCGGTGATCAGATCGTCCGGATCCTCCACCCCGATCGAGATCCGGACGAGGTTGTCCGTAATCCCCAGCGCCTGCTTCCGCGCGTCGGGCACCGACAGATGCGTCATGCCCGCAGGATGGCTCGCCAACGTCTCGGTCCCGCCCAGCGACACTGCCAGCTTGGCGATCTTCAGCGCATCGAGGAACGCAAAGCTCTCGCGCTCGCCGCCCTTGAGGTACAACGAGAAGGTCGAGCCGCCACCGGTGCAATGGCGCCGATAGATGTCCGCCTGCCGCTCCATGCCAGGCTCGTCCTCGAGAAAACCGAGATACGCGACCCGCTCGACCTTCGGATGATGGCGGAGGAAACCGCAGACCTTCGCCGCATTCTCGCCCGCACGGCTCATCCGCAGTTCCAAGGTCTCCAGCGACCGCAGCAGCATCCACGCGGTGTTCGGATCGGTGATCGTCCCGATCGTGTTCCGCATCGTCCGGATCGTGTTGATATGCTCCTTCGTGCCGAGCACGCCGCCCGCGACGAGATCGGAATGCCCACCGACATATTTCGTCAGCGAGTAGACGACGATATCCGCGCCATGCTTGAGCGGCTGGAACCACAGCGGCCCCAGAAACGTGTTGTCGATCGCGATCGGCGGCTTTTCCCCCTTGAAGATGGCGTCACGGCTAGCCGCGACCGCTTCGACGTCGACCAGCGCGTTGGTCGGGTTCGCCGGGCTTTCCAGATAGATCAGCGCGACGTTGCCGGTCGCCGCCTCGGTCATCACCGCGTCGATCTCCTCGCGCGTAGCCCCCGCCGGGAAGTCGAGCCACTTCACCCCGAACTTGCCGAGCACGCGACCGATCAGCGTCTCGGTCGCTGCGTACAACGGCCCGGAATGGACGATCGTGTCACCCGGCTTGACCATTGCAAGGAACAGCGTGGCGATCGCCGACATGCCCGACGAGAAGGCAAGCGCGTCCTCCGCCTCTTCCCACACGCCGAGGCGATCCTCGAGGATCTCCTGGTTCGGCCCATTGAAGCGCGAATAGACGAGGCCCTCGGCGCCACCCGGCCGCTTGCCAGTGACGCCCTCGAAGTGGCGCTTGCCCGCCGCCGCGTTGGGGAAAACGAACGTCGAGGTGAGGAAGATCGGCGGCTTCAGCGAACCTTCCGACAAAGCGGGGTCATAACCGTGGCCCATCATCAGCGTCGACGGCTTCAGCTTGCGCCCACCGATCTCGCCAATTGACGGCTTCGGCGCAACGCGTGCCGCGACTCCGGTCAGGTCTGCTTCGGTTTCAGCGGGTACGGCACCGGCGGTATTCGAGGTATCGGACATCAATAAACTCCTGCCTGGCCCGTCTGGCGCGGACCGATTTGCGAAGCCTAAACGACCGACGCGGGCTTTGGGAGCCGTTACAGCCCCCGTTACAGCCCGATGATGCTGATCTGGCGCCCATAAGAGGGTTCGCCGCTATGAGTCGCGCGCCGATAGCTGAAGAAGCGCTCGTCATCGATGTAGGTATCGAGCCCCAGCGCCTCGATCCGGCCGATCCCGGCGATCGCTAGACGGCTGACGACATAGGCTTCGAGATCGAACTGATAATGGTCCGCACGGCCGTCGGCGAAGAAGCGTTCATTCTCCGGATCCGCCTCGCAGAACCGGCGGATGAAGGCGTCGTCCACCTCATAACTGGCGCGCGCGATGCACGGCCCGACCGCGGCGACGATCCGGTCGCGGTGTGCACCGATCGCTTCCATCGCCAGGATCGTCGCATCGGTGACGCCGCCCAGCGCGCCTTTCCAACCGGCATGGGCCGCGGCGACGATACCGGCTTGCGCGTCGGAAAACAGGACGGGCGCGCAATCGGCAGTGAGGATACCAAGCGCGAGGCCCGGGCGGTTGGTTACCAGCGCATCGGCATGCGGGCGGATCGCATCGTCGAACGGCTCGATCACGGTGACCGCGTCGGCGGAATGGACTTGATACAGCCCGACGAGTTTCGCACCCGGCAGGACTACCTCGGTCGCACGGCGGCGATTCTCGGCGATGTTCGCCGCATCGTCGTCGGAGCCGATGCCGACGTTGAGGCTCGCATACGCGCCGGTCGAGACGCCCCCGCGACGGTCGAGAAAGCCGTGGGGAATATCGCCGAGCGCCTTCGCGCGGATGACGTCGATGGTCATATCAACCGCCCTCCCCATAGATTCACCCCGGCGAAGGCCGGGGCCCAAATGGGAAACGCCGCTGACGGAGAACTGCGCATCGTTACCACGACCTTGCCAATTGGGCCCCGGCCTCCGCCAGGGTGGTACCGATTCGATGCACTAACGATCATCACAGCACCAGCCGCATGATTCGGTCATCATCCGGCTGCTCGCCGACCATGAACACATACCGCCCGATCTCCACAAAGCCGTAGCGCTGGTAGAACCGGATCGCGCGCGCGTTATCCACATACACGCTGAGGACCAGTTCCGTCCGGCCATCCGCATGTGCGGCATCGATCACCCAATCCATCAGCGCAGGCCCGACGCCCGCGCCATGCTGATCGCCGCGCACATAAAGCTGGTGAAGTTCGATCGCGGTCTCAGGCCACTCGCCCGGAAACGCGACAGGCCCGATCTTAGCAAACCCGACGATCCCACCAGCATCGTCCACGGCAACGCGGACCGTGTAGACGGGGTAGGACAGTTGCGCTGGCAGCCCCGTCGCCCCAAACGTCTGGTCGAGAAACGTGGCAAGGTCTTCGGGGCGGTACAGCGTGCCGAACGTATCGGTGAACGACCGCTTCGCCATCGCGGCCAGTTCTGCGCCATCGGCGGGCACGGCATCGCGATAGGCGATCATGCAAACGCCGACGGGGTTGGCCAATTGGGCGCGGTAACCGCCAGCGCTTTGAAGAGAACACCCATGTCGTCCATCAACCGCCTCCGATCCGTAGCCAATGACTCGGCCCGCGCGGGCGACGCCTTGGCGAGCGCCGACGTCCGCGGGTCGATCCCGAGCGCACCGAGCAGATCGCGCTGGCTCACCGGGGCCCAGGCGACCGCCCCCTCGGTCTGCGCGGCGGCGGCGAGCGTAGTGAAGTCAACATGCGCGGTCAGGTCATGCTCGCCGGGTGCCTCGAACGGATTGGCGAACGCATGGCCGCGCACCGCCTGCAAGCTGTCGCCGAGTGCCGGGCCTTCATAGCCATAGTCGACCACGATCAACGCGCCGCCCTGCGCGGCGATGCGCTTGGCGAGGCCGCGAACGATGGTGACGGAGGCGGGCGACGTCTCGAGGATCGAACCGGCGGGGGCATCGCGGAACGGTTCTGGGATCACCGCGTCGGGCAGCGGCTTGCCCGCGATCGGCAGGAACAGCAGGTCCTGCGCGGCGACGAGCCGTTCGTGCCACTGCTCGCGCTTGACGATCTGCCGGATCGGCAGCGCGTCGAAGAACTCGTTGGCGACGACGATCAGCGGGCGATCGGTCGGCAGCGTGTCGATCGCGTCGTGCCAGATGGCGGCGGGCACGCGTTCGGCCTGCGCCTTCCGCAGCGCCGGACTGGTTTCGACGAAATGCACGGACGGCATAAGCCCGGCCTTCTCCATCGCGCGCCCCGCATCGGCGGCCAGCGTCCCCCGGCCCGGCCCGAGTTCGACCCACGCCACGTCCGGGCGCCCGGCTCGGTCCCACAGGTCGGCGCACCAGAGGCCGATGAGCTCGCCAAACATCTGGCTGATCTCAGGCGCGGTCGTGAAGTCCCCCGCAGCCCCCAACGGATCACGCGTCGCATAATAGTGCGCGTTGGCCGCCGCCATATACTGCGCAACGGGGATCGGTCCCGCGAGCGCAATAGCTCGGGCAAGCCGTTCGGGAAGGGCTGCTTCGATTCCCCTTCCGCTTGCGGGAGGGGTTAGGGGAGGGGCTGGATTATCGTTGGCCATGACATTTGCGGCCATGCCCTCCCCCAACCCCTCCCGCAAGCGGGAGGGGCGTTAAGCGACGCTCGCCGTCCCCGCGATCGACTCGACCCGCACGCGGCGCTTGGCCGCCGTCGCCACCAGATACCCGCCGCCAATGATCATCGGCACGCACAACCACTGCCCCATGTGCAGACCGGTATGCTCGGCAAACGCCCGCAGTTGCGAATCCGGCTCGCGGAAGAACTCCACCGTGAACCGCGCAAGACCGTACCCCAGCACGAACAACCCGACGAGCTTGCCCGGATCATACCGCGCCTTGGTCTTCCAGAACGCGAACCAAAGCAGCGCGAACAGGAGGATGCCTTCCAGCCCTGCCTCGTACAGCTGGCTCGGGTGACGCGCCGGCTCGACCATGCCGAACGGCACGGTGCGCTCGAAGATGATTCCCCAGGCGACATTGGTCGGCTTGCCCCAGAGCTCGCCGTTGACGAAGTTCGCGAGCCGCCCGAAAAACAGCCCGAAGGGTACGCAGCATGCGATATAATCGTGCACGCGCAACCAGTTGAGCTGATGTTTCCGCGCGAACAGGATCAGCCCGATCGACGTGCCAATCACCCCGCCGTGGAACGACATCCCGCCGTCCCAGAGCCGGAAGATCCGCAGCGGATGCAGGAACATCTCGGGTGCGTAGAAGATCACGTAACCGAGCCGCCCGCCGAGGATGATGCCGAGCGTCGCGTAGAACACCAGGTCGTCGGCATGCCGCCGCGCCATCGGCGCACCGGGCTGCGCGAGCAGCTTCAGCAGATACCACCAGCCGAGCAGGATGCCGCCGATATAGGCAAGACTATACCACCGGAGCGTGAAGAAGCCGATCGAGAAGACGTCGGGGTGAAGCCCCAAATCCTCGAAGCGGATGTGACTGCCGACGGCAGGCGCTACGGCGCCCGCAGCGGCGGTGATGGTCGACAGGATCAAAGGCTTTTCCCCACGCGTTCGCCCCTGCATAAAGACCGATAACGATAAGACCAAGTAGGAGAGCGATATGCGGACCGAGCTAGACGTAGCTATGGATTCGACGATGGCCGCGCTGACCGCGCCCGACGGCATGCTGCCGCTCGGGTCGGCCGAGCGGTTCGGAGTCACGCTGCCGACGATCGCCGCCGCGCCCCCCGCACTCAGCTATTATTTTGCGCACTACGCCAACGAGCACCGCGACGCCGTCTTCCTCGTCTCCGGCGACGAGCGGCTAACCTTCGGCGAAGTCTACGCGGCGGCCGAGAGCACCGCCCGTGCCCTGATCGGCGGGTACGGCATCGCGAAAGGCGACCGAGTCGGCATCGCCATGCGCAATTCGCCGTCGTGGATCATACTCTACATGGGCATCATCATGGCCGGCGGCGTCGCGACCCTGCTCAACGGCTGGTGGCAGGCGGAGGAGCTGGAGACGGCGATCGGCGAGGTCGATTGCGCGCTAGTGTTCGCCGATCCGCCGCGGGTGAAGCGACTGGCGCAGATCACAGGCTTGGCGGCGCCGGTGGTGGAGATCGACGATTCGCGGGCGCTCGACACCGCCCTCGCAGCCGTATTCGCAAAGGACGATCACACCGCCGACCTACCACGGCTCGGGCCGGAAGATCACGCGACGATCCTGTTCACGAGCGGCTCAACTGGACAGTCGAAGGGCGCGCTCTCCGAGCATCGCGCTATCGTGCAGAGCATCTTCAACTATCTTGGCCAGGCGATGATGATGGTCGGCATCGCCACCGCGCAAGGCAATCCGCCGGTCGGCCAACCGGTCACGCTGCTGACGATCCCGCTGTTCCACATCACCGGCGAAGTGCCGGTCTTCCTCCAGAGCTTCGCGATGGGCCGCAAGCTGGTGCTCATGCCCAAATGGGATGCGGGCGAGGCGATGCGGCTGATCGAGGCGGAGGGCGTGACCTATTTCGTCGGCGTGCCCTTGATGAGCTTCGAGATCCTCAACCACCCGGACCGCGCGAAGTACGACCTCTCGACCGTCACCGATTTCGCCGCGGGTGGCGCGCCGCGCCCGGTCGACCACGTCCGCCGGATCGACGAGGAAATGGGCGGAAGCGCGCCGCTGATCGGTTACGGCCTGACCGAGACCAACGCGGTCGGCACCGGCAACTGGCGCGGCAACTACCTCGCCAAGCCCAATTCCGCGGGCCGCCCCGGCGCGCCTTTGGTCGACCTCGCGATTCTCGACGACGCGGGCCACCCGGTCGACCAGGGCCAGCGCGGCGAGGTCTGCATCCGCTCGATCTGCAACTTCAAGGAATATTGGAACCGCCCCGACGCAACCGCCGCGGCGTTCACCACCGACGGCTATTTCCGGACCGGCGACATCGGCTATCTCGACGAAGACGGCTATCTGTTCATCGTCGACCGCAAAAAGGACATCATCATCCGCGGCGGCGAGAACATCTCGTGCCAGGAGGTCGAGGCGGCGTTGTACGAGCATCCGGCGGTCGCGGAGGCCGCGGTCTTCGGGCTGGCGGACGAGCGGTTCGGCGAGGTGCCCGGCGCGGTTGTCGTCCCGCAGGACGGCGAGACGCTGACCGCGGACGACCTGACCGCGTTCCTCCACCAGCACATCGCCGCGTTCAAGATACCGCAGCGGATTTGGATTTCGGACTCCCCGCTGCCGAGACTCGGAACGGAGAAGATCGACAAGGTCTCGCTCAAGGCAACGTACCGAGCGATGGCCTGAATTTGTGGGATAAGCGGTCTCCCATTTCTGTCATCCTGACGAAAGTCAGGACCCAGGATAACGGGGAGGCACAGCTGCTTGGCTCTGGGTCCTGACTTTCGTCAGGATGACGAGGGAAGATAGACGTGACTCCGCGCCACCTTCTCCCCGTGGGGGAGAAGGATTAGAGCCACCTCATGATTAGCAGGCGTGAGATTTTAGTCGGCGGCGGCGCGGGGATCGGGCTCGTCGTAGCCTGGGGTCTATGGCCGCGCACCTACGCCCCCAATCTCGTCGCGAACCCCGGCGAAACCGCGTTCGGCGCCTGGCTCAAGATCGGCACCGACGGCCACGTCACCGTCGCCGTCCCACAGGTCGAACACGGCCAGGGCGTCTACACGACCCTCCCCCAGATCGTCGCCGACGAACTCGGCGCGGACTGGCGCACGATCGGCGTCGAGCCCGCCCCCCTCAACCCGCTCTACGCCAACGGAATCGCCACGCACGACCTGTTCGAAGGCCTGTTCGACCGCCTCCCGGACGGCATCGTACAGCCACCGATGCTCACCGGCGGATCGAGTTCGATCCGGATGTTCGAACAAGCCTGTCGCGAAGCCGGCGCGGGCGCCCGCGCACTGCTCTGCATGGCGGCGGCCAAGCGCTGGGACGCCGACTGGACCCAGGTCAACGTCGACGCCGGCTTCTGTACCTACGGCGGCAAGCGCATCCGCTTCGCTGAACTGGCCGAGGAAGCCGCGAAGTTCACTCTCCCCGATCCCCTCCCGCTCGGCATCCAGGGCGCAGGCAAGCTGGTCGGCAAATCGGTCCCCCGACTCGACACGCCAGCGAAGGTCGACGGTTCGGCGAACTTCGCTGGCGACGTCCGCCTCGCCGACATGGTCCACGCCGCGATCCGCCAGGGCCCGGTCGGCGGTCGCCTGAAAAAGGTCGACCGTGCCGCCGCCGACCGCATCCGCGGCGTGCTCTCGATCGTCGAGAACCCGCGTTGGGTGGCCGCGGTGGCGACGACGTGGTGGGCGGCGCAGAAGGCGCTCGATGCGCTCGCGCCGCGGTTCGAGAACGACGCCCCCCTGCCCGATACCAAGTCGATCGGCGCTGCACTGGATGCGGCGCTTACGCGACCGGGCACGCGAATGGCTGAGACGGGCGACGTCGCCGCAACCTTCCAAGGCGCCAAGCTCGTCACAGCGACCTACCGTGCAGGGCTAGGCCTGCACGCAGCGATCGAGACGCGCAGCGCGACGGCTTCCTTCTCGAACGGCCGGCTCGAACTCTGGCTGGCGACGCAAGCACCGGGGCTCGCACGATCGGCTGCGGCGCGCGCCGCGGGTCTCAGCGAGGATGCCGTCGTCGTCCACCCGATGCTGATCGGCGGATCGTTCGGCGCCGCGCTCGAACCCGACGTCGCAGAACAGGCGGCGGTGCTCGCGGTAAAGCTGAGACGCCCGGTCAGCCTCGTCTGGTCGCGCGGCGAAGACTCGCTCCACGATCGCTATCGCCCGCCCGCAGTCGCGAAGATGGCCGCACGGCTCGCCCCCAACGGCGCGATCATGGGCTGGTCCGCAAACATCGCAGCCCCCTCCACCGGCGCCGAGATGGCCCGCCGCATGATGCCAGGACTCGCCACCGAAGCCGCGCTGATCGGCACGAAGGGCGACCGCTACGCCGTGGCGGGTGCAACGCCCGCCTATCGCATCCCAGCCTATGCGATCGACCACCACCCGGCCGAGATCGGCATACCTACCGGCCACCTCCGCGGCGGCGCACACGGCTACACCACGTTCTTCACCGAATGCTTCCTCGACGAACTGGCGCGCACGGCCCAGTCCGAACCGATGTCGTTCCGCATCGGCATGCTCGGCGGCGAACCGCGACTCGCGCGCTGCCTGTCGACCGCGGCTGCGCTCGGTGGCTGGAACGGCGGCGTCGCCGGCAGCGGCCAAGGCATCGCAGGCCACGCGTTCCGAGGCAGCTACATCGCCGTGATGGCCGAGGCGCACATGGGCGCGGGCCAGCGCCCGGTCGTCGACCGGCTGGTCGCCGCGGTCGACTGCGGCGCGCAGATCAACCCCGACATCGTCCGCCAGCAGATCGAGGGCGGGCTGATCTTCGGCATGGCTTCCGCACTCGGAGCCTCCACCGGCTTCACCCGCGGCCTCGCCGACGCACGCGGGTTCGACACGATCGCCCTGCCCCGCCTCGCCGACACCCCCGACATCACCGTCGAGATCATCCGCAGCGACGAAGCCCCCGGTGGCGTAAGCGAACTCGGCGTCCCCGCGGTCGCGCCGGCGATCGCCAATGCGCTCTATGCGTCAACGGGCTTCCGCATCCGCAATTTGCCTTTAAGACCAGCGCCATGACCCTGCCTCCCGATCACCCCCCGATTCCCAAGCCCCGCATCGGCGTGCTGCTGATGAACCTCGGCACGCCCGATGGCCCCGATGCGAAATCGGTGAAGCGCTATCTCGGCGAGTTCCTGTCCGATTCGCGCGTCGTCGAGATCCCGCAGATCGCGTGGCAGCCGATATTGCGCGGCATCATCCTCAACACGCGCCCGAAAAAGTCAGCGCACGCCTATGCGCAGGTGTGGCGCGAGGATGGCTCGCCGCTCGCCGCGATCACCCGGTTGCAGGCGGAGGCGCTGAAGGATGCGTTCGGACCGGAAGTGCTGGTCGATTGGGCGATGCGCTACGGCAATCCATCGATTTCGGACCGGCTGACCGCGATGAAAGCGGCGGGGTGCGAGCGCATCCTGCTCGCGCCGCTCTACCCGCAATATTGCGCAGCAACGACCGCGACCGCGAACGACAAGGCGTTCAAGCATCTCGCCGGGCTGCGCTGGCAGCCGGCGATCCGCACGTTGCCGCCTTACTATGACGACACGCTCTATATCGACGCGCTGAAGGCCTCGCTCGAAGAGGGCCTCGCGGCGTTGGATTTCACCCCCGACGCGATCGTCGCCAGCTTCCACGGGATGCCGAAGCGGACGTTGCAGCAGGGCGATCCCTATCACTGCCACTGCCAGAAGACCGCGCGGTTGCTTGGCGAGCGGATGGGCCGCCAGCTGACGATCGCGTTCCAGTCGCGGTTCGGGCCGCAGAAGTGGCTGGGGCCGGCGACTGACGAGACGCTCGTCGCGCTTGCCAAGGCCGGCAAGACCAAGGTGGCGATCTTCGCGCCGGGCTTTTCCGCCGATTGCCTGGAGACTCTGGAGGAGCTGTCGATCCGCGGGCGCGAGAGCTTCGAAGAGGCTGGCGGGACGCACTTCGCCTATGTCCCCTGCCTTAACGACAGCCCGGTCGGCGTCGAAATGCTGCGCAGCATTTTGGCGCGCGAGCTTGAAGGTTGGGTGCGGGCTGTCTAGCCTCCGGCAAAAGGCTGAACCGAGGAGAGACTGATGGCACGCGTGGCAATTGTAACCGGTGGTACGCGCGGAATCGGCGAAGCGATCAGCCTAGCATTGCAGGAGATGGGCCTGACCGTCGCGGCAACCTATGCCGGCAACGACGAGCGGGCGCGCGAGTTTACCGAGCGCACCGGGATCAAGGCGTACAAGTGGGACGTCGCCGACTACGACGCGTGCCAGGCCGGCTGCGCGCAGGTCGCCGCCGATCTGGGTGATGTCGATATCGTCGTGAACAACGCCGGCATCACCCGCGACGGCACCATCCTGAAGATGACGTACCAGGATTGGAAAGAGGTAATGGACACCAATCTTGGCGGGTGTTTCAACATGGCCAAGGCGGTGTTTCCCGGCATGCGCACGCGCAAATGGGGGCGGATCGTCAACATCGGCTCAATCAACGGGCAGGCTGGGCAATACGGCCAGGTGAACTATGCTGCGGCGAAGTCGGGCATCCACGGGTTCACGAAGGCGTTGGCGCAAGAGGGCGCGCGGGCGGGCGTAACGGTCAACGCGATCGCGCCGGGGTATATCGATACGGACATGGTCGCGGCGGTGCCGGCCGACGTGCTGGAAAAGATCGTCGCGAAAATCCCGGTCGGGCGGCTGGGTCAGGCTAACGAGATTGCACGCGGGGTAGCGTTTCTTTGCTCGGAAGAGGGCGGGTTCGTGACCGGGTCGACGCTGAGCATCAATGGCGGGCAGCACATGTACTGACGGGCGCAGGCAGCGCACAGCGCAGCCGATGCCCGCGAGCAATGCGAAGCGGGCAGCGCCCGGCACGGCCGGCGGGTCGGCTAGGCCGAACCCGTCCGACGGCGGCTTTGCCGGCGGCGCTGAGTAGAGGTCTACCGGATTACCACCGACAGTCTTGCTTGATCCTGGGCCCCCGCTTTCGCGGGGGAACCGCTTAGCAACAGCTCTAAGCGCGTATCAGGACGACCTTTCCAATTGGCCCCCGGCCCTCGCCGGGGTGGTGGGAAGGTCCCACTCACCCGTCGCTAGCGCGCTCGATATCCGCACCGACCGCGCTCAGCTTCTCTTCCAACCGCTCATACCCGCGGTCGAGGTGATACACCCGGCCCACAGACGTCTCGCCATCCGCCGCAAGCCCCGCCAGGATCAAGCTCATCGACGCGCGCAAGTCGGTCGCCATAACTTGCGCCCCGACCAGCTTGTCGACGCCACGCACCACCGCGGTCCGCCCGCGCACCTGGATATCCGCGCCCATCCGCGCCAGTTCCGGCACGTGCATATAGCGGTTCTCGAAGATCGTCTCGGTCAGCACGCTCGCGCCGTCCGCCTTGCACAGCATCGCCATGAACTGCGCCTGCATGTCCGTCGCAAACCCGGGATATGGCGCGGTCGACAGCGTCAGCGGCTTCAGCACGCCGTCCGACGCGACACGCACGCCGTCCTTGGTCGGCGTCACCGACACGCCGGCCTCGACCAGCGCATCGAACGTTGCGCCCATGTCGGCGACATCCACGCCGACCAGCTCCAGGTCGCCGCCGGTGATCGCCGCGGCGCACGCGTAACTGCCCGCCTCGATCCGGTCGGGCATCACCGCATAGGTCGCGCCGTGCAATCGGTCGCGGCCTTCGATCGTCAGCGTCTCGGTGCCGATCCCGTCGATCGACGCGCCCATCGCGACGAGGCAGTTGCAGAGGTCGACGATCTCGGGCTCGCGTGCAGCGTTCTCGATCACGCTCGTCCCCTTGGCGAGCACCGCCGCCATAACGACGTTCTCGGTCGCGCCGACCGACACGATCGGGAAGCGGAAGCGGCCGCCCGGCAGGCGGCCACCCGGCGCGATCGCCTTCACATAGCCCGCGGCCATCTCGAGTTCGGCACCGATCGCCTCAAGTGCGCGCAGATGCAGGTCGATCGGACGATTGCCGATCGCGCAGCCACCCGGGAGCGACACCGTCGCCTCGCCACCACGCCCGAGCAGCGGCCCGAGCACCAGGATCGACGCGCGCATCTTCCGAACGATGTCGTAGGGTGCCTCGGTCGAGGTGAGGTTGCCCGCGCGGATCGTCATCACCCGGCCGAAATCCTCGGGCCGCGTGCCCTGGATCGCGGTCGACGCGCCAAGCTGGTTGAGCAGATGGCCAAAGCCGTCGACATCCGCCAGCCGCGGCAGGTTGCGCAGCGTCAGCGGTTCTTCGGTCAGCAGCGCGCACGGCATCAGCGTGAGCGCGGCGTTCTTCGCACCGGAAATGGGCAGGCGCCCGGACAGGCGATTGCCGCCGCGAATGAGAATACGGTCCATCCCGGGTGTCTATCGCCACTGGCGTTCTACGCAAGGGCCGCGCGATGATCCGGCGACAGGTGGACGCTGGTCGAGGACAAGTCCCGCGTTGGCCCCCGCCGCCCCCTCTCTGGCGCTAACGCCCCCTGCTTGATCGACTTTAATGCACGGAAATCCTAGCTTTGCTCTGTGGTTCTCTAACATTGGGGACCATTATAGAGTGCCGGACAGCTGCTTCGCCGACCGCGTCGGCGATCTCATCGACTTGTCGATGAACGAAAAGGCTGCGCTAGCGCGGTTGGAGGACCGCCCGCGCGACTTGCGTCGCGGTGCCGTCCTCGTGCGCGAAAACGATCCGCAGGCCGAACTCTTCATTCTGCAACGCGGCATGGCGATGAGCTATGTGCTGCTCGACGACGGCAGCCGCCAGATCCTCCGCTTCCTTTATGCCGGCGACATGCTGGCGGTGTCCGCGCTGGTTTATCGCGATTCGCCCGAGACGGTGGTCGCGCTGACCGACTGCACGGTGTGCGCGTTCGATCGCTCGGCGATGACTGCGCTCGTCACCGATCATCCGCGGCTGTCGGCGATCATCATGGTGATGAACCAGATGGAGAAGGTGGCGCTGACCGACCGGCTCGCCGCGCTGGGTCGCACCTCGGCCAAGGCGCGGATCGCGGCGTTGCTGATCGAGATGCGCAACCGGATGCGGATGCGCGACCGGGCGATGGGCAACAGCTTTACGCTCGGGCTGACGCAGGAGGAGATCGGCGATGCCACCGGGCTCACCGCGGTGCACGTCAACCGGATGCTGCGACAGCTGGAAGAGGATGGGCTGATCCGGCGCGAGGCTGGTCGCGTGACGTTGCTCAACGAGGCAATGCTGGCGCAGGCGGCGAATTATATCGATCGGTTCGATCGGCTGGACCTGCGCTGGCTGCCACCCGCGCGGTAGGCGATTATCTCGATCCTCCCCCGCCAGGGGGAGGTGGCTGGCTCTTGCCAGACGGAGGGGGCAGATACGGAACCAAGGTTGGCGCTTACCTCCCCTCCGTCACCTTCGATGCCATCTCCCCCTTGCGGGGGAGGAGTAACTCAAAGCGTCAGGCTCACGCCTTTTCGAGCGTGCATTGCAGCGGATGCTGGTTCTGGCGGGCGAAATCCATGACCTGCGACACCTTGGTCTCGGCGACCTCGTAGCTGAACGTCCCGCAGACCCCGACGCCCTTCTGATGGACGTGCAGCATCACGCGCGTCGCGGCCTCCATGTCCATGCGGAAGAAGCGCTGGAGACACAGCACGACGAACTCCATCGGCGTATAATCGTCGTTGAGCATCAGCACGCGGTACGGCGTCGGTTGTTTGGTCTTGGCACGCGTTTTGGTCGCGATGCCGGCACCGGTGCCGTCATTGCCATCCTCGCCACCATCGTCGCGGCGCTCGGCCATCATTACGGCCAGCTTCATTTCGGGGGTCAACACCATGCTGCCAAAATATGGCATGCCGGGGGGCAAGGGCAAGGGGGCGCCCGCACACCCCATGCGAAATCCGCGCGAAATCCACAAACGAAAAAGGGGGCGACCGTCGCATGACGGCCGCCCCCTTCTCGTCGCACCGCCCGAAGGCGTGGCGCTATCGACTTATGCCGAGATCTTCATCTTGTCGGTCGCGACCGCAACGCGGTTCGAGATCGGCTGCGCGAACTCGCCGAACATCTTGAGCATCCGCTCAGTCGAGCGCGAGCCTTCGGCGATCATCGTGTCGAACGCGGTGCGCGCATAATCGCCCTGGAGCTTCATGAAATCGGTCGGCGACTTGGCGGCGGCGAGCGTCTTGGCGGCTTCGGTCGCGCTCTCGAACGAGGTCTTGGCGTATTCGGCGGCTTCATGGCCGAGCGCTTCGACGTTCTTCGCGGCGATCTTCGACGATTCGACCAGCGCCTCGATGTTGCCCTTGCCGAATGCGGTCATGTCCTCCACCATCTTCGCCGACTTCTCCATCGCGCCCTTGGCCTGCTCGCTGAACTCGCTGGTGGTGGTGCCGCTGAACCCGTTGGTGAACAGGGCCTTGGTCTTCTCGGTGATGCTCTGGATCGTGTCCATCGTGGCGTCCTTTGGTTCGCTGGCTAGAGTTTCACTAGCTGGGATCCCCGACGGCGCGACGGCCAGAATCGGGGCGGGAGTGTCCGGTTGCGGCGATACAAAAGCAGCCGCGGGAGGTGTGTCGATCGCCGGCGTCTTGGCGACCGGCTTGGGTGCCGGTTGAGCCGGCTTGGCGACGGTCCGAGGAGCCTTCGCGGTGGCGACAGGCTTCGAACCGGCCTTGGCCGTCCGTTTCACGATATCCACCATCCACGCACCTCTCTTCGGAGTTATGTCGTGGTCCTTGATACACGATTCGCGGCGTCGCACAACGAAATTGTGCACTGCACCATGACGTTAACGGAAGGTAGCGCTACCGGCTTTTGACGTACTCACCGGGGGCATCGCCGAGCGCCGCGAGAGACCCCTTGCCGGGATGCCTAACCCCTTTGGCTGCCACGGTTTTCGGATCGATCGCGCGCACCCATTCGACCCAGTCTGGCCACCAGCTTCCCTTGGTCTCGGTAGCCCCTGCAACGAAGTCGTCGAGCGTCGTATGCG
Source organism: Sphingomonas sp. 4RDLI-65 (assembly GCF_049472435.1). Lineage (NCBI taxonomy): Bacteria > Pseudomonadati > Pseudomonadota > Alphaproteobacteria > Sphingomonadales > Sphingomonadaceae > Sphingomonas > Sphingomonas sp. 4RDLI-65. The sequence goes on from NZ_JBCEBT010000002.1 coordinate 112,192, forward strand.
GCGAGGGATTGGTCCAAAACTGATACTTGCCCGCAGCCGGCGGGTTCACGACTCCGGCGATGTGGCCCGACCCCGCCAGCACGAACTTCAACGGTCCGGCGAACAGCTGGGTCAGCTTCCACACGCTCTCGGCCGGCGCGATATGGTCCTCGCGCCCCGCCTGAACGTAAGCGGGTGTCGTCACCTTGGTGAGGTCGATCGGCGTCCCGTCCACCGTCATCGTGCCCGTGACCAGCAGATTGTCGCGGTAGAGATCGGTCAGATAGCTCAGATGCCATTTCGCCGGCAGATTGGTGGTGTCGCCGTTCCAATGGAGCAGGTCGAACGGCACGTAATCCTGCCCGAGCAGGTAATTCTGCGTGACATAGTTCCAGATCAGGTCGCGCCCGCGCAACAGGTTGAACGTCGTCGCCATGTAGCGCCCGTCGAGGAACCCCTCGGGCGACAGCGACGCGACCATCTTCAACTGCTCGTCATCGATGAAATGCTGCAGCTCGCCCGCCTGCGCGAAATCGACCTGCGCCGTGAAGAACGTCGCGCTCGCGACCTTCGCCGCCTCGCCGCGCGCCGCTAGCAGCGCAAGCGTCGCCGCCAGCGTCGTCCCCGCCACGCAATAGCCGATCGTGTGCACCGCCGGCACCTTCAGCGCAGTCCGCACCGTGTCGATCGCGTCGATCTGCGCGGCGATATAATCGTCCCAGACCACGTCTCTCATGCTTGCGTCGGCCGACTTCCACGACACCATGAACACGGTGATGCCCTGCTCGACCGCCCAGCGGATGAAGCTCTTCTCGGGCGTCAAGTCGAGGATGTAGAACCGGTTGATCCACGGCGGAAAGATGACCAGCGGCGTCGCCAGCACCTTCTCGGTGGTCGGGCTGTACTGGATCAGTTCGTAGAGCGGCGTGCGCTTGACGACCTTGCCCGGCGTCATCGCCAGGTTACGCCCGAGCTCGAACGCGCCCTCCGGCGTGTGCGTCACCTGCCCGCGGGCAAGATCCGCCATCATGTTCTGCAAGCCCTTGAGCAGATTCTCGCCGCGCGTCTCGATCGTCTTCTCGATCACCTGCGGGTTGGTCAGCGCGAAATTGGTCGGGCTCATTGCGTCGACGAACCCCTTGGTCGCGAACCGCAACTGCTCCTTCTGCTTCGGGTCGAGGCCATCGACCGCCTCGACGCCGCGGAGCATGTGGTCGCCAATGAGTTCGTAGCTTTGGCGGATCAGGTCGAACACGGGTTCGCGCCACTGCGGCGCCTTGAAACGCTTGTCGGTGACGGGGGCAGGCTCGGGCGCCTTGGCGGGATCGAGAAACCGCTGCCACAGCGTCAGGCTCTCAGTCCAGAAATCGCGCGCGCGCTCCAGCGTGGCGGGGTCGGTGAAGCCGGGAATCGCGGGAATACCCTCGGGCTTGGCCTGCATCGCCGCGAGCCCCTGTTCCATCATCATCTGCTGCGCACGCCCCATCACCCAGGTCCAGTGCTGGAGATCGGGCAGGCTCGGAGTAGGAGGAGTTTCGGCCATGACGTCCTCTGCTTTTTCCGGAGCTTAACGCAGGTGTGGGTCGAGCGGAAGCGTGACCGCATCGCCAGAGCCCGACGATCCTCCCCCGCCAGGGGGAGGTGGCTGGCCCTTGCCAGACGGAGGGGGAGGACACGGAACGGAGGTGGCGCCTCCCTCCCCCTCCGTCACCTTCGGTGCCACCTCCCCCTGGCGGGGGAGGATCGACTTGAAGCGAACCGGGATACCCCAGCTTTCGCTGGGTGACGGCAATTGGGGATTGGGGTGACGCCTCCCCTCACCTGCGGTACAGCACCCGCTCCTCCAACATGAGGCCGATCATGTCCGAAGACTTCTACCGCATCAAACGCTTGCCCCCCTACGTCATCGCCGAAGTGAACGCGATGCGGGCGGCGGCGCGCGCGGGCGGGGAGGACATCATCGATCTCGGCATGGGCAATCCCGACCTGCCGCCCCCCGAGCACGTCATCGAGAAGCTCGTCGAAGTCGCGCGCAAACCCAGCGCGCACGGCTATTCGCAGTCGAAGGGCATTCCAGGCCTGCGCAAGGCCCAGGCGAACTATTACGGCCGGCGGTTTGGCGTCGATGTCGATCCCGAGACCGAGGTCGTGGTGACGATGGGTTCGAAGGAAGGCCTTGCGAGTCTGGCCACCGCGATCACCGCGCCTGGCGACGTCGTGCTCGCGCCCAACCCGTCCTATCCGATCCACACCTTCGGCTTCATCATCGCCGGCGCGACGATCCGCGCGGTGCCGACCACGCCGGACGAGGCGTATTTCGAGAGCCTCGAGCGCGCGATGGCGTTCACCGTGCCCGCGCCGTCGGTGCTGGTGATGGGCTATCCGTCGAACCCGACCGCCGAGGTCGTCGACCTCGCCTTCTACGAGCGCGTCGTCGCGTTCGCGAAGAAGCACAAGCTATGGGTGATCTCCGACCTCGCTTATTCGGAGCTGTATTTCGACGGCAAGCCGACCCCCTCGATCCTCCAGGTGCCGGGCGCGAAGGACGTCGCGATCGAGTTTACCTCGCTCAGCAAGACCTATTCGATGGCCGGCTGGCGGATGGGCTTCGGGGTCGGCAACAAGACGCTGATCGCGGCGATGACTCGCGTGAAGTCGTACCTCGATTACGGCGCGTTCACGCCGATCCAGGCCGCCGCCTGCGCCGCGCTCAACGGCCCGCAGGACATCGTCGAGCGCAACCGCCAGCTCTATCACAAGCGTCGCGACGTATTGGTCGAGAGCTTCGGTCGCGCCGGTTGGGATATTCCCAGCCCCCGCGCTTCGATGTTCGCCTGGGCCCCGCTACCTCCCGCACTCGCGCATTTAGGTAGCCTTGAGTTCACCAAACAATTGCTGACTCACGCGCATGTCGCGGTGGCCCCAGGGGTGGGCTACGGCGAAAACGGCGAGGGCTATGTGAGGATCGCGATGGTCGAGAACGAACAGCGGCTCCGCCAGGCGGCGCGCAACGTGAAGAAATATCTCCAGTCGATGGGCGTCAACACGCCCGCGCGTGGCGCCGGCTAACCGCCCACGTGGATATCAACCTGTTATATTCGGTGGCCGGCGTGCTCGTCGGCCTTATCGTCGGGCTGACGGGTGTCGGCGGCGGATCGCTGATGACGCCGCTGCTGGTGCTCGTCTTCGGCTTCCACCCCGCCACCGCGGTCGGCACCGACCTGCTCTACGCGTCGGCGACCAAGACGGTCGGGACGACGGTGCATGGCTGGCGCGGCACGGTCGACTGGCGCGTCGTCCGCCGGCTCGCCACCGGCAGCGTCCCCGCGGCGATCGCGACGTTGCTCGTGCTCAACCATCTCGGCGAGAAATCGTCCGACACCGGCCACGCGATCACCGCGGTGCTGGGCGTGACGCTGATCCTGTCGGCGGTCGCGACGTTCTTCCGCGGCAAGATCGTCGCGTGGCTGACCCCACGGATCGGCACCGTCGGCGGCGAACGCCAGGCGATGCTGACGATCCTCCTCGGCGCAGTCCTTGGCGTGCTAGTCTCGTTGACCTCGGTAGGTGCCGGCGCGCTGGGCATGACCGCGCTGTTGATCCTCTACCCGAAACTGCCGATCAACCGGCTTGTCGGCTCGGACATCGCGCACGCCGTGCCGCTAACGCTGCTCGGCGGAATCGGTCACTGGATCCTCGGCTCGGTGGACGTAGACCTGCTGGTGTCGCTGCTGATCGGCTCGATCCCCGGCATCATCGTCGGTAGCCTGATCGCGACGCGTGTCTCGGACCGGGTGCTGGTGCCGGTGCTCGCGACCGTGCTGGCGCTGGTCGGTGTGAAGCTGATCTTCTGACATGCGGCCGGGCTTCGCCTTCTCGACGCGATTCCGCGTGCGCTACGCCGAGATCGACGGCCAGAAGATCGTCTTCAATTCGCGCTATCTCGAATATGCCGACGTCGCGGTCACCGAGTTCTGGGAATGGACCGGGATCGCGGAGGCGCTGCCGGATGTGTGGCCGACCACCGAGTTCAACGTGCGCCGGACGGAGATCGATTACCTCAAGCCATTCCGCTTGGGGGATACGGTCGAAGCGTTCGTGCGGATCGAGAAGCTCGGCAATTCGAGCCTGACCAAACGCTTCGAACTCGCCCACGCAGAGACGGGCGATCTGCACACGGTGATCACGATGGTCAGCGTCCACGTCGACCTGGAAACCGGCCGCCCGGTAGCTCTGCCAGACACGATCCGCACGGTCCTCGAAGCGCTACCGACCCGCTAACACAACAGTCCCCCCTCCCTGAAAGGGAGGGGTAGGGGGTGGGTCGGCCAATTGGGAAAGCGCCGCACCAGCCCCAAGCCGACCCACCCCCAGCCCCTCCCTTCCAGGGAGGGGAGCAGAAGGGGCCTACTCCGCCGCCTCGGCCGCCACCTCAGCCTCCACGCCCGCAACTTCCCCAGGCAGCGCCCAGATCAGGTCCCCCTTCCCCAGCACCCGCCCGTCATGCGCCCGCACCGAGACCGGCTGCAACGGCCGCCGATCGCGTTCGTCGACCAAAATCGGGAACGCCGGCACGCACGTCTCCCACCGCTCGCCCCATTGCCGGAGCGCGATCATCGTCGGCAGCAGCGCGAAGCCCTTGTCGGTCAGGCCATAGGCGATCTTGCGCCGATCCTCCGGGATAGGCTGTCGCTCCAGGATCCCGTGCTCGACCAGCCGCGCCAGCCGATTCGCCAGGATATTCCGCGCAATCCCCAGTTCCGACTGGAACTCCTCGAAATGATGCAGGCCGTTGAACGCCGCGCGCAGGATCAGGAACGACCAGCGCTCGCCCATCGCCTCCAGTGCGGCGGGCAGGCTGCATTCCAGTAATGGTTCGCGCAACTTGCCCATCACGTCATCCTCACCCGCCGCGAACGTACCGCATAACCCGCAGAAGCGAAATGCCCCGCTTATCCTACATTATGCGCCGCCCACGAATGGCTGACGCAACCACTAGATCACAGTGATGCGACGCTTTTTGTTGCCAAAAGTCCCTGCCCGGCCCCATCTATGGCGGGTGCTGCGCCAATATGAACTGGTCGATCGCGTCCTCGACTACGATCCCGACGCCGACGAGGCGATGCTGAACCGCGCCTATGTCTTCTCGATGCAGGCGCACGGGTCGCAAAAGCGCGCGAGCGGCGATCCATATTTCAGCCACCCTATCGAGGTGGCGGGCATCCTCACCGACCTGCATCTCGATGCCGAGACGATCGCCACCGCGATCCTCCACGACACGATCGAGGATACGGTCGCGACGCCCGAGGAGATCGAGCGGCTGTTCGGCGCCTCGGTCGCGCGGCTAGTCGACGGCGTGACGAAGCTTTCGAAGATCGAGGCGCAGACCGAGAACGAGCGCGCCGCGGAGAATCTGCGCAAATTCCTGCTCGCGATGTCCGACGACATCCGCGTGCTGCTGGTGAAGCTCGCAGACCGTCTGCACAACATGCGGACGCTGCATCACATCGCCAAGCCCGAGAAGCGCCGTCGCATCGCCAAGGAGACGATGGACATCTACGCGCCGCTCGCGGAGCGGATCGGCATGTACGAGTTCATGCGCGAGATGCAGTCGCTCGCGTTCGAACAGCTCGAGCCCGAAGCCTCCGAATCGATCAACCGCCGCCTCGAACAGCTGAAGAAAGGCGACGGCGATCGCATCGCCAAGATCGCCTCCGGGCTGAAGCTGGTCCTGTCTCGCGCCGGGGTCGAGGCGGAAATCTCGGGGCGCGAAAAACACCCCTATTCGATCTTCCGAAAGATGTCCGAACGCCACATCAGCTTCGAACAACTCTCCGACGTGATGGCGTTCCGCGCGATCGTCCCGACCGAGGAGGATTGCTACCGGGTGCTCGGGATCATCCACCAGCGCTGGCCGATGGTGCCGGGCCGATTCAAGGATTACATCTCGACGCCCAAGCGCAACGGTTATCGTTCGCTGCACACGTCGGTGATCCACGCGGACAGCGCGCGGATCGAGATCCAGATCCGCACGGCTGATATGCATGCACAGGCCGAGTTCGGGCTGGCGGCGCACTGGGCGTACAAACAGCAGATCAACGGCAGCGACCGCCAAGTGAGCTGGATTCGTGACCTGGTGGAGATCCTCGACACCGCCGAGAGCCCGGAAGAGCTGCTCGAACACACGCGGATGGCGATGTACACCGATCGCATCTTCGCGTTCACGCCGAAGGGCGAGCTGATCCAGCTGCCCAAGGGCGCGACTTCGATCGACTTCGCCTATGCTGTGCACACCGATCTCGGCGATCAGGCGGTCGGCGCGAAGGTGAACGGTCGCGTCGTGCCGCTGTCGACGGTGATCGAGAACGGTGATCAAGTGCAGATCCTGCGCTCGAAGGGCCAGTCGCCGCAGCCGCAATGGCTCAACGTCGCAACGACCGGCAAAGCGCTCGCCGCGATCCGTCGCCATCTGCGTCAGAAGGAGCGCGTCGAGCAGACCGCGCTCGGCCAGACCTTGTACGAGGATATTGTCACCCGCCTGCCCGCGCAGATCGGCACCGATGCGCTGAGCCATGCGCTCAAGCGGCTGAAGCTGCCCGACGAATCGTCGCTGATGGTCGCGATCGCGCGGCGGACCTTGTCCGATGCGGCGGTGATGGAGGCGTTGATGCCGGGCTCGGCCGGTGCGGACGTGACGCATGCGCTGGCGCCGCAATCGAGCGCGATCTCCATCAAGGGGTTGACCCCCGGCGTCGCCTACGACCTCGCCACGTGCTGCCATCCGGTGCCGGGCGACCGGATCGTCGGGTTGCGCCGGCCGGATGCGGGCATCGAGGTGCATGCGATCGACTGCCGCGTGCTCGCCGAGCTTGCCGAACGCTCCGAGAACGAGACCGACTGGGTCGACGTGGCGTGGGGCGACGAGACCGAGGGTGCGGTCGCGCGGATTTCGGTGATGGTGAAGAACGAGCCGGGCTCGCTCGGCATCGTCTCGACGATCATCGGCGGGCACAAGGCCAACATCATCAACCTGCGGCTCGATACGCGCGACAAGAGCTTTCACACCAACGAGATCGATGTCGAGGTGCACGACGTGCAGCAGTTGATGCGGCTGATGGCGGGGCTGCGCGCGGCGGATGCGGTGCATACCGTGGAGCGGGTGTAGAGTTTGTTGATTATTGCTGCCTACAACTCCCATTGACGCTAAACGGCGCGGATGAACCGTCCCGCGTTATCGATCGTCGTCCCCTGCTATAACGAGGCGGCGTGCCTCGACATCCTGCACGCGCGCATTTCCGGCGCGGCAAAGGTTGCGGTCGGCGACAATTACGAAATCGTCCTGATCAACGACGGCTCGCGCGACGACAGCTGGCCCGTGATGCAGCGCCTCGCCGCTGCCGATCCTCGGCTGGTCGCGATCAACCTCTCGCGCAACCACGGGCACCAGCTGGCGCTCACCGCCGGCCTCGACCTTTGCGCCGGCGAGCAGATCCTGATCATCGACGCCGATCTCCAGGACCCGCCCGAACTCCTGTCCGACATGCGCGCGGCAATGGCGGCGAGTCAGGCCGACGTGGTCTACGCAGTGCGCCGCCAGCGCGCGGGCGAAACGGTCTTCAAGAAAGCCACCGCCGCCGCGTTCTACCGCCTGCTGACACGGATGACCGAGACGCCGATCCCGCTCGACACCGGCGATTTCCGCCTGATGAGCCGGCGGGCGCTGGATGCGTTCCTGTCGCTCCCCGAACAGGCCCGCTTCATCCGCGGCATGGTCGCCTGGATCGGCTTCCGCCAGGTCCCCTTCCCCTACGACCGCGCCGAGCGACTGGCCGGCGAGACGAACTACCCGCTGGCAAAGATGATCCGCCTCGCGTTCGACGCTGTCACCGGCTTCTCCACCGCACCGTTGCGGTTCGCTAGCCATGCCGGGCTCGCGCTGACCGGGGTGTCGCTGCTGCTGTTCGTGTATATTGCGATCGGTTGGCTGTCGGGGAGCGCGGTGCAGGGCTGGACCTCGACGATGCTCGTGACCGTGTTCCTGGGCGCGGTGCAGATGTTCGTGCTGGGGATGATCGGGGAATATCTCGGGCGGTTATACGTCGAGTCGAAGCGGCGGCCGCTGTATATCGTCGCGGACGTCGCCGGCCCGATCCAGGGCAAGGCGACCTTGGGGTTTCGTGCGGAGCCGGTGGACGTGGTGCGGTTGCCTGACACGTCGCCACCAATCCGCGTAGACTGACGAACACCGCCTACCCCGATCCTCACACCATCCCGGCGAAGGCCCGGGCCCAATTGGAAAGGTCGCGGTAACGGAGCGCGAACCTCAATTGGCCACATCGCCCAATTGGGCCCCGGCCTTCGCCTGGGTGGTGCTTTCTACTCGCAAATCCAAGACGCTCGCCACTGTGCCGCCCGCACCGAATTTACCGCCCATCCTCCCCTTGCAGGGGAGGTGGCAGCGCGCAGCGCTGACGGAGGGGTGACCTGCTCTCGATAGGACGTCACCCCTCCGTCGCTACGCGACACCTCCCCTGCAAGGGGAGGGACGAGGAGGGTTACCGCGGCACTGCCAGCGTCACGATCGAAACCCCCGGCGTCATTGGCATACGTCCGACCAGATGCCGCTCAAGCCGGAAGATCTTCTCGAACAGCGCATTGACCAGCTTCGGCGGCGGCGAATCGTCGCTGTCGTCACGACCGGTCATTCGCCCGGCAATCCGCGCCGCCGCCGCCAGCGGGAACAGCAGCGAGTTGAAATATCCAAGCTTCTCCGGCTTCAAACCCGCGGTCTCGATCGCCGACTTCAACGTCGCCTTCGAGTAGCGACGATGGTGATGGTTCACGACGTCATGCGCGCTCCACAGCCACGCATGCGCAGGCACGGCGATCAGGATCTTGCCACCGGGTGCAAGGCAATCCGCCATCGCCTTCAGCGCGGCGACATCGTCCTCGATATGCTCGACCACGTCGAGCACCGCGATCAGGTCGTAATGCTTCCGCGGCACGCCGGGGAGTTCGGGCAAGGGCGCCGCGCCGACCGGCTTGCCGAGCCGCTCGCTGGCGATCTCGCGTGCGGCGGGGTCGATCTCGATCGCGTCGATCTCGCCGAACTCGGCCAGCATCGGCAGGTTATGCCCGGTGCCGCAGCCGATCTCGAGGATCTTCGCATCCTTCGGCAACGCGCCGTAGCGGGTCAGGTAATCGGCGAGGATGTCGCGGCGGGCGCGGTACCACCAGTGGGTGGAATCGTGGGCGGCCATCCGGTCGTAGACGATGCGGTCCATTACTTGTCGGCCATTTCAGTTGAAAACCCAGAGACGGTTGAGCACGAACGTCACGATCGCGGCAAGGAAGACGGCGGGAATCAGCGGGATCCACGGGTGCAGATGAAGCAGCGCGGTGCCGATCCAGGTGATGACCGCGTTGAGACTCAGCCCCGCGGCCTGAACGATCACGAACTTGAAATGCCGCCCTGCCCCCGGTTCCTTGGCGTGCCCCTTGAAGCTCCAGCGGCTGTGCAGGAAGAAGCCTACCACCACCGCGACGACAAATGCGAACGGCACCGCAGCCACCGCCTGGCGGGGCGGGAAGACGTACGCGGTCAGCGGCAGGTAGACGAGCGAATACACGACGCTGGAAATCCCGCCGGCGATGCCGAAGCGCACGAGCTGGCCGAGCACGCCGCTCGACCGCATCTGCTCAACCTGTCGCCAAATCGCCTGCATGCCCGCCTTGTTCTTTACCAACACCGCGATAGAGCGACGCGTTAGATATGCCCGCGCATCTAGAGTGCGTGTGGGCTGGAGGAAAGCGTTTTGGATCAGGCACCACCCCCCGAGCAGTCGACGCCGCGGAACACGCTGCTCGACGCACTCGACCGGCATTGGATCGCGCTGACGCTGCTCGCGTGGGTGGCGGTGGCGGCTTGGTCGATGTTCGATCGCTGGGGGCAGATCCGCTGGCTGTCGCTCGGCGATACCGACGACAACATGCGGCTGATGCAGGTCCGCGCGCTGCTCGACGGCCAGGGCTGGTATGATCTGCGCAACTACCGGCTGAACCCGCCGGTCGGCTTCGACATCCACTGGAGCCGCATCGTCGACCTCCCGATCGCGGGGCTGATCCTGTTCTTCCGGCTGTTCACCACCAACAGCTGGGCGGAGCGGCTCGCCTGCGGGATCGCGCCGCTGTTGCCGCTGTCGATCGCGATGCTCGGCATCGGTGCGACCGTGCGGCGGCTGATCAGCCCGTATGCGTGGCCTTTGGCGGTCGTGATCATGGTCGGCGCGACCGGCACGATGCTGATGTTCATGCCCGAGCGCATCGATCATCACGGCTGGCAGCTCGCCATGCTGAGCCTGACGGTCGCGGGACTGTGCGATGCGAATGGCCGGCGTGGTGGCGCGATGGTCGGGCTCGCGAGCGCAGTGTCGCTGTCGATCGGGCTCGAACTGTTGCCGTATGCGGCGATGGCGGGGGCGATCATCGCCTTGCGCTGGGTGTGGGACCGCACCGAGGCCGAGCGGTTGTCGATCTATGCGCTGACGCTCGGCGGCGGCAGCACGCTGGGGTTCGCGCTGTTCGCGTCGAACGCCAACCAGGGGATGCGGTGCGATGCGTTGACGCCCGTGTGGTTGAGCGTGATGATTGCGGCGGGGATGTTGTTGTTTCTGCTCGCGCGGTTCGGGCCGGCTTCGCGGGGGGCTCGGCTGGCGCTGGCGGTCGTTGCGGGTGCGGCGATCGTTGCTGGATTCGCGTTGGTGTTTCCGCAGTGCCTGGGGCGGCCCGAGGGCATTTCGCCCGAGCTGCAGCGCAACTGGCTGGACAATGTCCGCGAAGCCAAGCCCATCTACAAGCATAGTTTCCGGGTCGGGTTCGCGCTGGCGACGCTGCCGATCATCGGGCTGATCGGGGCGATCCTCGCGGCCTGGCGTGCGCGTCGCGACGACCGTGCGGTCGGCTGGGCAGCGGTGGCGCTGTTCACCGCGTTCGCGTGTGCGATGCTGTTGTGGCAGGTCCGCGCGGGGCCGGCGGCGCAGTTACTGGCGATTCCGGGGGCAACTGCGCTCGGGTGGCTGATCCTGCCGCGGCTACTCGGCAACCGGTCGGTGGCGGTGCGCGTGCTGGGGACGGTCGGCGCGTTCCTGATCGTGTCGGGGCTGTTTGCCGGGATGCTGATCCAGTATTTCCCGATCGACCGGCCGAAGCCGTATGAAAAGCGCGTCAACATGGCGACGGGCAACTGCCTGCGGACAACCGTGCTGCTCGCGCTGAACAAATATCCCGCGCAGACGGTGTTCACCTTCGTCGACATGGGACCGCGGCTGATCACGATCACGCATCACGATGCGATCGCTGGGCCGTATCACCGTAACGGCGACGCGATCCTCGACGTGCAGCATGCGTTCGGGGGGACGCCGGACCAGGCGCATGCGATCATCAAGCGGCACGGCGCGACGATGCTGCTGCTGTGCCCGAACGCGGCGGAATCGACCAACTACAAGGCGCGCAGCCCCAAGGGGTTCTACGCCGAGCTGGCGAAGAACGAGGTGCCGGCTTGGCTGACGCCTCTGCCGCTGCCGGCGAAGTCTCCGCTGCGGTTGTTCAAGGTGGACTGACCTTCAACGCCGTCATCCCCGCGGAGGCGGGGACCCATATCCTACGACGTCAGTGATAGATCGCACGATCAGCCAGTATGGGTCCCCGCCTTCGCGGGGATGACGGCCAGCGCGGGGATGACGGCCAGAGTTACGGCAGTTAGCGCAGCACCACCGACAGGCCGTCGAGTACGAACTGCACGGCCAGCGCCGCCAGCAGCACGCCGAGCAGGCGCGTGATCACCGCCTCGATCTTGGCGCCGAGGATCCGCATGATCGGCCCCGCCGCGAGCAGTGCGACCAGCGTCAGCAGCAGGATCGTGACCATCGCCGCCAGCACGACCGCCGAGCGCTCGATCCCGCTGTTGCGGCTCATCAACAGCATCACCGACGCGATCGAGCCCGGGCCGGCGATCATCGGCATCGCCATCGGGAAGATCGAGACGTCCTCGACCTCGGGATCGTTCGCGACCTTGGCGGCGCGGTCCTCGCGGCGTTCGGTGCGCTTTTCGAACACCATTTCCAGCGCGATCAGGAACAGCATGATGCCGCCGGCGATGCGGAAGCTGGCGAGGCTGATCCCCAGCCCCTTGAGCAACGCCTCGCCGAACAGCGCGAAGACGAACAGGATCAGCGCGGAAACGCCGACCGCGCGGATCGCCATCGCGCGCTTCTGGAGGGACGAGGCGCTCGCCGAGAGGCCAGCATAGATCGGTGCGCAGCCGGGCGGATCGATGACCACGAAGAACGTGATCAGCGACGAGATGTAGAGTTCGATCACAGGCCCGACTCCTCGATCGCGACGCCTTCGCGACGTCCTGCCGAGACCAATGTGTTACGCAGCAGGCACGCGATCGTCATCGGCCCGACGCCGCCCGGCACCGGCGTGATCGCCCCCGCGACCTCCACCGCGCTGGCGAAATCGACGTCGCCGACGAGGCCGGCGTCGGTGCGGTTGATGCCGACGTCGATGACGGTCGCGCCGGGCTTGAGCCAGTCGCCCTTGATCATCTGCGGGATGCCGACCGCGGCCACGACGATGTCGGCGCGGCGGATGTGTGCGGGCACGTCCTGCGTGCGGCTATGGACGATTGTGACGGTGCAGCTTTCACGGAGCAGCAATTGCGCCATCGGCTTGCCGACGATGTTGGAGCGGCCGACGACGACCGCTTCCAAACCGCTCAAGCTCGGCAGCACGCTCTTCAACAGCATGACGCAGCCATACGGCGTGCAGGGGACGAAGCCGGGCAGACCGGTCGCGAGGCGGCCGGCGTTGATCGGGTGGAAGCCGTCGACGTCCTTGTCGGGATCGATCGCGGCGATCACCGTCTGCTCGTCGATATGCTTCGGCAGCGGCAACTGGACGAGGATACCGTCGATCGTCGGGTCGGCGTTGAGCGTCGCGACCAGCGCGAGCAGGTCTTCGGCGGGCACGTCGGCGGGGAGCCGGTGCTCGATGCTTTCCATCCCGGCCTCGCGCGTCGCCCTGCCCTTCGAGCGGACATAGACGTTCGAGGCGGGGTCCTCGCCGACCAGCACCACGGCGAGGCCGGGCGCGCGGCCCGCCTGCGCCCTGAAGGCGGTGACGCCGTCTGCGATACGGGCCCGGAGGCCGGCTGCGAAGGCCTTGCCGTCGATGATGGTCGCGCTCATGCCCGCGGCCCATAGAGCGCAGCGGCGATTTCCGCCAGCGTAGTGGAGTCGCCGGCGATGTGCAGGCGCTTCAGGCGGGCAGTGTCGCCGGCGATGATCGTTACTGCGCGCTTGGGTACGCCGAAGGTCTTGGCGACGAGCGCGACCAGGCCGGCGTTCGCGGCGCCATCGACGGGGGCGGCTGCCAGTCGCGCGGCGAAATGTTCAGGCGTTCCGGCGGCGAGTGCGTCGCGACCGCCGCGCGGGGTTACCCGGACGGCGATCGCTAGGCCGTCATTGACCGCGCGCCAGGCTGCCGGCCCGATCAATAAGCCCCTCAATAGGCTGCGACGAGGTAGTTCTGCGCGATGTTCGGGATGACGATGTTGGTCAGGATGTAGAGGATCAGCAGCACGACCAGCGGCGACAGATCGAGCGCGCCGAAATCGGGGAGGATGCGGCGGATCGGGCGATAGAGCGGCTCGGTGATCTTCTGCAGCGCGTTCCAGACCGTGCGGACGAAATCGCTGTGCGTGTTGATGACGTTGAACGCGATCAGCCACGACAGCACCGCCTGGATGACGATGACCCACCAGACGAGGTTGAGCAGCAACTGGACGATCTGAAGAAGGGCGATCAAGGCAAGGGTCTCCGCTGGTGTGTTGCCGATATAAGGGGGCGGGGGAAGAACGAGAAGCCCTGGGTCGTGACGATGTTTACCGCCTTCATCCTCCCCTGGCAGGGGAGGTGGCGCGCAGCGACGGAGGGGTATCGCCCTATCGAGAGCGGGTCACCCCTCCGTCAGCGCTGCGCGCTGCCACCTCCCCTGCAAGGGGAGGATTGGCGAAAGATGGTCCTGCTTCCCTCTACCGCGAACGCCCGTTGGCGCTGACCAGCGTACCGGCCCCCTGCTTGGTAAAGATCTCCAGCAGCATGGCATGCGGCACGCGGCCGTCGATGATCACCGCGGCATCGACGCCCGATTCGACCGCTGCGACGCAGGTGTCGAGCTTCGGGATCATGCCGCCGGTCACCGTGCCGTCGGCGCGGAGTTCGGCGATCCGCGCGGGGTCGAGGTCGGTCAGCAATTCGCCCTGCTTGTCGAGCACACCAACGATATCGGTCAGCAGGAAGAACCGCGCCGCGCCCATTGCAGCCGCAATCGCGCCGGCCATCGTGTCGGCGTTGATGTTGTAGGTGTGGCCATCGGCGCCGATGCCGATCGGGGCGATTACCGGGATGATGTCGGCGGCGATCAGCGTGTCGAGGATCGTCCGATCGACCGCGATCGGCTCGCCGACGAAGCCGAGGTCGACGTGACGCTCGATCCCCTGGAGCTTGTCGGGCTCGCGGCCGTGACCGACTTTCTGCGCGAGGACGAGGCCGGCGTCCTTGCCCGAGATACCGACCGCGCGGCCGCCGGCCTGGCCGATCCAGCCGACGATTTCCTTGTTGATCGAGCCGGCGAGGACCATTTCGGCGATCTGCGCGGTCTCGGCATCGGTGACGCGCAGGCCGTCGACGAAGCGCGATTCGACGCCCAATCGCTTGAGCATCGCGCCGATCTGCGGGCCGCCGCCGTGGACGACGACCGGGTTGATGCCGACCGCCTTGAGCAGCACCATGTCCTCGGCGAAATCGCGCTGCAGCTCGGGGTCGCCCATCGCGTGGCCGCCGTATTTCACGACGAACGTCTTGCCGGCATAGCGCTGAAGATACGGCAGCGCCTCGGTGAGCGTTTCCGCCTTGGCGAGCAGGGCGGGATCGGGCGTGTGATCGGTCAACTGACTTCCGTTCGTCTCGAGTAGCCATCGAGCGCTTGTCGAGATGGCGTATCGAGAGACCTGTACCTCGATACGAGCCCTCGACAGGCTCGGTCTCTACTCGGCACGAACGGAAAAATCTAACATTATGCCCGGTCCAGCCGGCGGCCCAATCGCACGAAGAACGTGATCAGGAACGGTACCAGCACGATCGACAGCACGACCTTGGTCAGCATCTGCCCCTCCATCAGCCCGAGGATCGGCCGCTCACCCAGGAACGAGATGGTGATGAACAGGATCGTGTCGATGATCTGCGAGATGATGCTCGCGATCATGCCGCGCAGCCACACCAGCTTGCCCTCGCCGCTGCCGACCTGTCCCGACAGCTTCGAGAAGATCAGCACGTTGAGCGTCTGCGAGATGCCGTAGGAGATCAGCCCCGCGATCATCATCCGCGAGCTCTGGCCGACGACGATCGGGAACGCGTCGACCGCGGGCGGGTACATGCCCGGATCGTGCGGCAGCGCCAGCACGAGATGGATCAGCGCCGCCGACACCAGCAGCGGGATGAAGCCCAAGCGCACCAGGAACGTCGCGGTCTTCTGGCCGTGCAGCTCGGAAATCGCGCTGCTCAGCACCACCAGCAGCAGGAAGCCGAAGATCCCCGCCTCGACCGCGAGCGGGCCGAGCGCGACCTGCTTCACCCCCAACACGCCGGCGATGCACACCATGCCGCCGTACAGGACCGAGAAAACGAAGAGCGAACGCGGGAACGCGGCTGCCTGATTGCTAGGGGGAGGCTTATCCATCGCTCGGGACGCTAGCGGAATCGCGCGCGCCGTCAAATGACCTCCCCATCATAAAGACTGGCGAGCACGCCGCGCGCGTGTCATGTCGGTCGCTTGCGCGGCCGGGGGGCGGCGCGTGTCAGTCAAAAATGCAGGGCGTCCATGGAAAGACTAGTCATCGGCCTTGCTGGCATCGCCGTCATCCTCGGCATCGCGGTGCTGCTGTCGAGCGATCGCCGCGCGATCCGCCTGCGCATCGTCGGCGCCGCGTTCGCATTGCAGGTCGGGATCGCGGTGCTCGTGCTGTATTCGAGCATCGGCAAGGTCGTGCTGGGCAGCATGTCGGGCGGGGTCGCCAATCTGCTCGGCTATTCGCAAAAGGGCACCGAATTCCTGTTCGGCAAGATGGCGACGCCCGAGATCGGCGGGCAGAGCTTTGCGATCGCCGCGCTGCCGGTGATCATCTTCTTCGCGAGCCTCGTCTCGATCCTCTATTATCTCGGCATCATGCAGCTGGTGGTGCGCTGGGTCGGCGGCGGGATCGAGAAGGTCATCGGCGTGTCGAAGGTCGAATCCTTGTGCGCGGCGGCGAACATCTTCGTCGGGCAGAGCGAATCGCCGCTCGTCATCCGGCCGTATCTGGCGGGGCTGACCCCGGCGCAATTGTTCACCGTGATGACCAGCGGCATGGCCGGCGTCGCGGGGACGATCCTCGCGGCGTATGCGTCGATGGGCATCCGGATCGATTA
This sequence comes from Sphingomonas sp. 4RDLI-65, assembly GCF_049472435.1. Classification (NCBI taxonomy): domain Bacteria; kingdom Pseudomonadati; phylum Pseudomonadota; class Alphaproteobacteria; order Sphingomonadales; family Sphingomonadaceae; genus Sphingomonas; species Sphingomonas sp. 4RDLI-65. The sequence goes on from NZ_JBCEBT010000002.1 coordinate 128,700, forward strand.
TCTGCTGGCGGCGAGCTTCATGGCGGCGCCGGGCGGTATCCTGATGGCGAAGATCATCATGCCCGACCGCGTCATGCCGCCCGAGGGCGAACTGGCGCTCGGCGACCAGCCGGGGGAATCGGGCGCGGGCGAGCCGATGCCGCAAGCCACGCATGACGAGGAAAAGCCCGCCAATTTGATCATGGCCGCCGCCCAGGGCGCGCAGACCGGCGTGCGGCTGGCGGTTGCGGTCGGCGCGATGGTGCTGGCGTTCGTGGCGCTGGTGGCGTTGGCCAACGGGCTGCTCGGCGGGCTTGGCAACATGATCGGGCTGCCGGGACTGAGCTTCCAGGGGCTGCTCGGCTATGTCTTCGCGCCGATCATGTTCCTGCTCAACGTGCCGTGGAGCGAGGCGGGGATCGCCGGCGGGCTGTTCGGGCAGAAGATCGTGCTGAACGAATTCGTCGCGTATATCTCGCTCGGTACGCAACAGGGCCTGAGCGCGCGGACGATCGCGGTCATCACCTTCTCGCTGTGTGGGTTCGCGAACTTCTCGTCGATCGCGATCCAGATGGCGGTGACCGGCAGCTTGGCACCGAACCAGCGGCCGATGATCGCTAAACTCGGCTTGCGTGCGCTGGCCGCGGGCAGTCTCGCCAACCTGATGTCGGCGGCGCTCGCGGGGCTGCTGATCGGCTGACCGTGTATCCTCCCCTGCAAGGGGAGGTGGCAGCCGCTTGGCTGACGGAGGGGTATCGCCCCCTCGATAGCGCACCACCCCTCCCCTCACAGGGGAGGAGAGTAACCTCAAACGCAATCGGGCCCGCCACCTTTCGGCAGCGGGCCCGACGACACTGCCTCGCGGGGGGGGACGCGAGGCAGCTATCTCGCGGGATGCGCGATTACGGCAGCATCACCGTGTCGATGACGTGGATCACGCCGTTCGACTGCATGACGTTGGCGATCGTGACGCGGCCCTTGTGGCCCTTGCCGTCCATGATGCCCCAGCCGGTGCCGACCTTCTTGAACATCAGCGGCTCGCCCTGCACGGTCGTGTAGGTCGCGGTGCCGCCGTTCGCCTTCGCCTTGGTGGCGATGTCGGCGGCGGTGATCGTGCCGGGGACGACGTGATAGGTCAGCACGGCCGACAGCTGCGCCTTGTTCTCGGGCTTGAGCAGCGTGTCGACGGTGCCGGCGGGCAGCTTCTTGAACGCGGCGTTGGTCGGCGCGAACACGGTGAACGGACCCGGGCCCGAGAGCGTCTCGACCAGGCCGGCAGCCTTGACCGCGGCGACCAGCGTGGTGTGATCCTTCGAATTGACCGCGTTTTCGACGATCGTCTTGGTCGGATACATTGCGGCACCGCCGACCATCGGGTTGGTCTGCGCGGCGACGATGGCGCTGCCGCTGATCGCGACGGCGGCGGCGACGATGGCGGTACGGAACACGTGATTCATGACGGCTCTCTCTCCTGCACTGCGCCGGTCGTCCGACGCTTCTGCGGGGAGATACGGGCGCGTTTGCAGAAGGATGCAGCGCGGCTTCAGATCGTCGCGAGAAGCCCCGCCCAGGCTGCGATTTCGTCGTCGTTGCGCTGCGTGATCGTCAGGTCGCTGGCGGTCGCCGTCGCCAGATCGACGTCGACCGAGCCGCGCCATTCGAACGTGGCATTACCCGACAGCGTGACCATCGCCGCCTCGCTCGCCTCGGCGCGGACGAGGCCGCCCTTGTTGAAGACGGTGGTCGGCGTGTCGTAGGCGATCCGCCCGGTCAGGCACGCGGCATAGGTCGACGCCGCCATCGCGCTGCCGCAACTGTTGGTGAGCCCGACCCCGCGCTCGAAAGTGCGGACGAACAGATTCGCGCCCCGGACCTCGACGAAGCTGACGTTCGCGCGGTTGGGAAGCCAGTCGGGGGCGGCCTCGCACGCCTCGCCGACGCGGACGAGTTCGGCTTCGTCGATCGCGTCCACGAACGTCACGAGATGGGGGTTCGGCATCGCCACGGCGGTGAACGCACGGGTAGTCGGCAAGCCGGCGATCGGTGCGTCGACAATGCGATCCGCGCCGATGTCCACCGGCCATGCGGTGACGTCGAGCGACGCTGGCCCTGCGATCTCGCGCACGGTGAACACGCCGGGCGCGATGTCGGCGTCGTGCACGACGATCGCATCGCTGGTCTTGAGCAACGCCGTCGCGGTTTCCGTGCCGGTCGCCGCGAACCCGGCGCGCGCGACGCATCGCAGGCCGTTAAGGCAGGTTTCGGACTCGCTGCCGTCGGAATTGAACATCCGCATGCCGAAGGCGTGGCTCTCGTCGCCGCCGGTGAGCAGTAACAGGCCATCGCCGCCGACCGGTCCGTCGCGATCTGCAAGCGCGCGCGCGACGGTCGCCCAGGTTGCGTCGTCCAGCGTCGACGCCCGCGCGTCGATCAGGGGGAAGTCGTTGCCGGAGCCGTGGCATTTGATGAGGTCGAAGCGCATGCCCGACATCTAGTCACGCAGACGCGCCAATGCGAGCGCCTAACCAATCCCGTAATGCGCGGCCAGGCGGTCGAGCGCGAGCGTCAGGACCAGTCGCCCTGCCCGCGCTGGCCAGTGCAGCGCCTTTTCTGCGGCGGGCAGTCCCTCCCCCGCGCAGACCACGCGCCACAGGATATCCGCAAGCCCTGGCCCCACCGCCGCGATCGCGGTGTCGAACCGGCATTTCGCGGCGATCTGCGCGGACGTTGGATCCAGGCCGTCATGCCCGCCCCCGTCGACCCGCTCGGCCCAGCGCATCGTCACGCCCGGCGCGATCGAGGCGCGTTCGTAGTCGGCGCGCAATTGTTCGCCCGCTGCGAACTGCCGCGCGTCGACCAGCCCGCGCGACCGCAGCCAACCGAGCGGCGATTCGGCCAGATTCACCGTGACCATTCGCCCGCGCCGCGCCCCCGATGGCTGCGGAACGCCCTCCGAATCGATCGATCGTTCCACCAGCTCGCGCATCCGCCGTCTCCCGTTGTCGCTCCACGTCGATAGTGCCGGTTGCCATATCGGCATGGTTGTAGGACAGAGGAATAACCCATCTGGTTTGGAGCCTTTCGATGATCCCGGTGCAATGATCACTGCCATTCGCGAAGTCCGCCGCGCCAAGGGCCTGACGCTGGAGGATGTCGCGCGGCGCTGTGTCCCGCCGACGACCGCGCAGACGATCGGCCGGCTCGAGACGGGCACGCGGACCGTATCGGTCGGCTGGCTGAACCGGATCGCCGCGGCGCTGGGCGTCGAGGCGGGCGATCTCGTGAGGTTGCCCGACCGCGCCGACCTGCCCGTCACCGCGATCCTCGACGGCCGCGGCGTCCACGCGCCGCGCCGGACCACGACCGTGCCCCCGCCCCAGGTCGCTCCCGGACAAATCGCCGTGACGGTGGCGGGCGGGATCGGCGATTACCGCGCGGGCGACGTGATCTGGTGCGCGATGCTGGCGCCGGAGGGCTTCGCCACCGCGCTCAACCGCGACGTGCTCGTCCCGCAACCGGCTGGGCGGTTCGCGTTCGGGCGCCTTACAGGATTCGACGGCGGCGTGACGGTATTGCCGCCGGGCGCAGGCACGCAGCCGCTGGCCATAGCAGGCCCGGCCTGGATCGCGGTCGCTATGCGGCTGGTCCGCGAACTGTAGGAAGGTGGTGGGCGATGACGGGCTCGAACCGCCGACATTCTCGGTGTAAACGAGACGCTCTACCAACTGAGCTAATCGCCCCCTCTCGGGTTGGGGTGCGATGCCAAAGCCGGGCGGCCGGGGCAAGCTAAAAGGGCGCGGACCGTCACGGAATCCGCAGGTCGGCGCCCCTGGTAGCCACGATATAGCCGCGCATCGCCTCGCTCGCGCGATCGGAGAGCACCATGAACGCGCGCCGCCGGTCAACCAGATCGGGGCGGCGTTCGAACAAGCCTGTGTCGGTCATGCGCGCGATCCAGCGCAGCGCGGTGGTCGGCGCGACCGCGGCGGCGATGCACAGGCTGGACACCGACACGCGACCACGCTCGAGTTCGGCGGCGTAGAGATCGAGCAGCATGTCCCACCCCGGATCCTCGAACAGCGCGGTGCCGAAGAACTGATCGCGCAGCCGTCGCGCGCGGATCGCCCTGCGGACGTCGGCGGCGCTCGGCTCGGCCAGGGACGGCGGCGTGCCGTAGCGGTTCGTCCGGTCGCCGACGATCGGCGTGGCGGGGCTATCATCGTCGATCTCCGCGCGCGTCAGCCGCGCGAGCGCCTCGGCGATCCGCGCAACCTCGGTGTTCAGGCGTTCCAGCCGCGTGCCGTCGCTCTCACGCGTGACGTCGAACACCCCTGCGGGCATGCGCGCGGCCTCGGCGGCGACCACGATCGCCGCGACGCAATCGCCGACGGTGGGATCGACGAGCAACCGGGTGCTGCCGCCGAGCGTGGCCGCCGCGACCACGTCGATTTCGTCAACACCCAGCGCCACCACAAGCCCCGCCTGCAACGCTGCCGCCTGGTCGACGATGACGGGCAGGCGGTCGGCGAGCAGCGCGGGATCGACCCCGGCGACCTCGACGACGATCACCTGCGGCGTCGGGTGATCGCCGAATGCCGCGTGCCAGTCGAGCCGCCTGACGATCCGACCGCGCAACGCGGCGAGCGCGACGGCAAGCCGGTCCGGCGCACTGGGCGCGGCGATGAGGACCGCGTCGATCCCCGTATCGTAATCGGCGGTATCGTACTTGGCGGTATCGGGCAGGCCGTCCGGTCGGGTCATCACGGTCTCCGTTGTGATACGGAGACTAACCTGTGTCAGCGCAAGAGTTACACCCGAACTGGATCGAGTTCCGTTGGAGTTGGGAACGTCCTGCGCGTGGCGTAACCTAGCGCCTAGTCGAGCGCCTTGACGATATCCTCGACCATCTTCTTCGCATCCGCGAGCAACATCATCGTATTGTCACGGTAGAACAGGTCGTTATCGACACCGGCATAACCGACGCCGCCCATCGATCGCTTGATGAACAGCACGGTCTTCGCCTTTTCGACGTCGAGCACGGGCATGCCGTAGATCGGCGAGGACTTGTCGGTCTTGGCGGCGGGGTTGGTCACGTCGTTGGCGCCGATCACGAAGGCGACGTCGGTCTGTGCGAACTCGCTGTTGATATCCTCGAGCTCGAACACGTCGTCATAGGGCACGTTCGCCTCGGCCAGCAGCACGTTCATGTGCCCGGGCATACGCCCCGCGACTGGGTGGATCGCGTATTTCACGCGGACGCCCTCCGCCTTCAGCTTGTCGCCCATCTCGCGCAGGACGTGCTGCGCCTGCGCGACCGCCATGCCGTAGCCGGGGACGATGATGACTTGCTCGGCCTGGCTCATGAGGAACGCGGCGTCCTCTGCGGAGCCGCGCTTCCACGGGCGGTCGCTGGCGGCCGCGGGTCCGCCGGCGTCCGAGGACTGGCCGAAGCCGCCCGCGATCACGCTGATGAAACTGCGGTTCATCGCGCGGCACATGATGTAGCTGAGGATCGCGCCCGAGCTGCCGACCAGCGCGCCGGTGATGATCATCGCGCTGTTGTGCAGCGTGAAGCCCATCGCCGCCGCGGCCCAGCCCGAATAAGAATTGAGCATGCTGACCACCACCGGCATGTCCGCGCCGCCGATCGGGACGATCAGCAGGAAGCCGATGACGAAGCTGAGCAACGTTATCGTCCAGAAGATCCACGCCGACTGATCGGTGACGAAATAGGCGATCAGGCCGAGGATGCCGGCGAGCAGCGCGATGTTGATGACGTGGCGGCCGGGCAGCATGATCGGCTTGCCGCCCATGTTGCCGTTGAGCTTCAGGAACGCGATGACCGAGCCCGAGAAGGTGATCGCGCCGATCGCGACGCCGAGGCCGAGTTCGATCCGGCTGACCGGGTGGATGACCGCGAAGGGCTGGCCGATAAGCGGAATGACGAGGTCGGAGATGCCGAACGCCTGCGGATTGAGATAGGCGGCGATACCGACCAGCACCGCGGCGAGGCCGACGAGCGAATGGAAGGCGGCGACGAGCTGCGGCATCGCGGTCATCGCAATGCGGCGTGCGGTGCCGATGCCGATTGCCGCGCCGATGGCGATGGCTGCGAGGATTTCGACGACGGTCAGCCAATCGACAACGGGACGATCGAGGATTGCGCAACGGCCAATGCCCAACGGGCAGCCATTCATGCGGATCGGCACATGCGTCACCAGCGTCGTGACCACCGCGATCGTCATGCCGATGATGCCGAAACGATTGCCGCGCTGGCTCGACGCGGGGCTCGACAACCCGCGCAACGCGAGGATGAAACACACCCCCGCGACCAGATAGGCGAGCGATGCCCAGGGGCTGACCGTCAGTGCGTGTTCCATTCCATCCCCTTGCCGTCATGCCAGCGAACGCTGGTATCTCCCGGTAGTCGCACGCGTCCCCGCGGCACGAGACCCCAGCGTTCGCTGGGGTGACGGCCTCAGGGCTTGGCGACCGGCCGTTCCTTCTTCTTGTACATCGCCAGCATCCGCGCGGTGACCGCAAAGCCACCGAAGATGTTGATGCTCGCCAGCACGACGGCGATCAGGCCTAGCGCCTTCGCCACGCCCGATCCGGCACCGATCGCCCCCAGGACAGTCGGCGCCGCGGCGGCGATCAGCGCGCCGACGATGATCACGCTCGAGATCGCGTTGGTCACCGCCATCAGCGGCGTGTGCAGCGCGGGCGTGACCGCCCACACCACGAAATACCCGACGAAACACGCCAGCACGAAGATCGACAGGATCGCGATAAAGTCCATTATTCGGTCTCCGATTCCTTCAAGCCGCGGCGCGGGCTGCGGCGGGTATGGTACGCCCCATGTCTTCGGCGGCTTCGATCCAGCAGGCGATCGCGTCATAGGCGTTTGCAAGCGCGTCCTGCGGCGTGTCGCCGTCGGATTTACAGCCGGGCAGCGCCGGGACAACCGCCAGATATCCCCCGCCATCGGCAGGCGACAGCGGCCTGATCACGACTTCATAATCCTGCGGGTTCATCGTTCCGTTCTCCGCACCGCATCGATGAACCTGATGAGATCGCGGATGTAGACCGGCTTGATCGGTCGGTGCGCGGGGATCGTCAGGATCTCGATCTGGCTTTCATGCTTCACCTTGTAGTGTGAGCCGTTGCGTGGCGGGCTGCAAGCGATCCCCGCCCCTGCACACACCGCGACGACATCCTGGATTCGCCAGTCGCGCGGATTTGCCCGCATCGCATCGAGAAGCCGATCGCCACGCGTCACGCTCCCCTGATCAAGACAGCAGCCTTGGGTTCACGATCTTGCCGCCCTGGGTGAGGCGGATCGCGTCGCCGATTTCTGCGTCGAGCACGGGTTTGCCCGCCTCCTTGTCCCAGAAGGCGTTGAGGAAATTGTAGAGGTTGCGCGCGAACAAGGCGCTGGCGTCCGTGGCGAGGCGCGACGGCACGTTGCGGTGGCCGACGATCTTGACGCCGTTCACGACGACCACTTCGCCCGCGACCGAGCCCTCGACGTTGCCGCCCTGCTCGACCGCGAGATCGACGATTACCGAGCCCGGCTTCATGCTCGCGACCTGCGCCGCCGTGATCAGGCGCGGTGCGGCACGGCCCGGAATGAGGGCGGTGGTGATGACGATGTCCTGCTTGGCGATGTGCCCCGAGACGAGCTCGGCCTGCGCGGCCTGGTATTCGGGGGACATCTCGCCGGCATAGCCGCCCGTCCCCTCGCCTTCGATGCCGGCGACGTTCTCGACGAAGATCGGTTTGGCGCCGAGCGACTGGATCTGCTCGCGGGTCGCGGCGCGCACGTCGGTCGCCGACACCTGCGCGCCGAGCCGCCGTGCGGTCGCGATCGCCTGCAAGCCCGCCACGCCGACGCCCATCACGAACGCCTTGGCCGCGGAGATCGTGCCCGCCGCGGTCATCATCATCGGGAAGGCGCGACCATATTCGGCGGCGGCGTCGAGCACCGCCTTGTAGCCCGAGAGGTTCGACTGCGACGACAGGATGTCCATCGACTGCGCGCGCGTGATGCGCGGCATGAACTCCATCGCCAGTGCTTCGTAGCCGGCCGCGGCGTAGGCCTCGGTCCGGGCACGCTCTGCAAAGGGATTGAGGCTGGCGACGATCCATGCGCCCGGTGCGACACCGGCCAGCGACGCCGCGTCGGGGCCCTGCACGCCGAGCACTATGTCCGCCCCCGCCAAGGTCGCCGCACGATCGCCGACCGACGCGCCGGCGTCCGCATAGGCGGCGTCGGCGATCGAGGCGGTCTCGCCCGCCCCTGCCTCCACCGCCAGCGTTGCCCCCAGCGCGATGAACTTCTTCACCGTTTCCGGCGTCGCGGAAACCCGCCGCTCGCCGTCCGCTTGCTCTTTCAGGACGGCGATCTTCATCGTGTTACGAGATCAGCCAGATGACGAGCGCGACGACCAGCGCGCACCCGACCGAGCCCCATTTCATCATCCCCGTCACGCTCGAATAGGTCGCCACATGCGCCTTCATGTCCCCGTTGCCGGCCATGGTTCGTGCCCCAATCCTGTGAGTGCCATCCTCTATGTGGCCGACCTTAACCCGCACATCGGGGATCGCCAAGCGCGACATTTAAGGCGACCTTTACTTGGCCACGCTATTGCACGTGCCGGAACGGGACAGGATTCGCCATGACGCGTAACGGCCAGCGCCTAGTATTGCTGATCGACGACGAGCCCGCACAGCGCCGGCTGGTCGCCGCGCTTGCTGCGCGTGGCGGTTGGCGCGCGGTGTTCGCGACCGATGGCGAGATGGCGATCGCCACGCTCGGCACGCAGGACGGAATGCAGCTCGACGCGATCCTGCTCGATCATTCCGCCCCCGATGGCGACGCGACCACGCTGATCGCCGAACTGCGCGACCGTCGCCCCGCGCTGCCTATCCTGATGCTCACCGCCAATGGCTCGGTCGCGCATGCGGTCAGCGCGATGCGCGCGGGCGCCACCGATTTCCTGGTCAAGCCGCTCGCGCCCGACCGCGTGCTCGCCGCGCTGGAGGCGGCGATCGCCGGCACCGCCGCGGGCGAACTGCGCCCGCTCACCGAAAAGATCCCCGCGCTGCTCGCGTTCGACGAGATCGTCGGATCCTCCCCCGATTTCCGTGCCGCATTGGCGATCGCGGCCAAGGCGGCCCGCGCGCGCGTCGCGGTGCTGGTCGAGGGCGAGAGCGGGGTCGGCAAGGCAGTCGTCGCCGAGGCGATCCACGCCGCCTCGCCGCGCGCCAAGAAACCGATGATCACCGTCAATTGCGCGGCGATGCCCGCCAACCTGATCGAATCGGAACTGTTCGGGCACGAGGAGGGCGCGTTCACCGGCGCGTTCGAACGCAAGATCGGCCGGTTCCACGATGCCGATGGCGGCACGCTGTTCCTCGACGAGATCGGCGAGATGCCACTGGAGGCGCAGGCCAAGCTGCTCCATCTGCTCCACACCGGCGAGGTCCAGCCGATCGGCGCGCGGCATGCGCGCGACGTCGACGTCCGGGTGATCGCCGCGACCAACCAAAGGCTGCTCGACGAGGTCGAGGCGGGGCGGTTTCGCGAAGACCTGTATTACCGGCTGAACGCGGTGCAGGTGACGATCCCCCCTTTACGCGAACGCACCGGCGACATCCCCGCGCTCGCCCGCCATCTGCTCGCGCGGATCGCCGAGCAACCGGGGTTGCGCCCGCTCGGGATCACCGACGCGGCGCTGAAGCTGCTGGTGCATTACGACTGGCCCGGCAACGTCCGCCAGTTGCAGAACGCGCTCTTCCGCGCCGCCGTGCTGTGCGAAGGCGCCGCGCTGACCGAGGAGGATTTCCCGCAGATCGCCGCGCTCGGCAACCGCCAGCGTGGGCCCGCGACCGTGGCCGCAGGCGGTGGCGGCGTCACGTTGTTCCGTCCCGACGGCAATCTGCGCGCGCTCGAGGAGATCGAAGCCGACGTGATCCGCCTGGCGATCGGCCATTATCGCGGCCGCATGACCGAAGTCGCGCGGCGGCTGGGGATCGGCCGCTCGACGCTGTACCGCAAGCTCAGCGACCTGGGGATCGACAACGCCGCGTGAGCATTGCTGGATCGTCGCGCGGAATCAGGCGAACGCGCGCCGTTGCAGCGAATGGGTCGAAACATCCCGCAACCCGTTCGCGTCGGTCGGATCGATCGTCACGACCGATTCGAGCACTTCCGAACGACCCGGAATCGCACCTTTCACCTCGACGATCGTGTTCGCGATCATCTGGAGATCGCCGTTGAGTTTGGTCGAAAGCGTAGAGGGGATAAACCGCACCGACTTGACGACGGCCTCCTTGCCGAACCGCGCCAGTTCCTGTTCGATCGCCTGACCAACCGCATCGACGATGGCGGGGCGCTGCCAAGGCAATGCATCGGAGCCGCTGGCGAGATCGGTGCCTGGTATTTCGATACCGCTCATGACGTTCTCCATCACGCAATCGCCGAAAAGGGCTTGCCGGTTCGCAGGCGCCAGTCGAGCGCCTTGCACAGCCCATCAAGGTCTGGATAGATGTGGGACGCATCGATCCCCAAGTCCAGCAGTCGTGCCTGAAAATGCTCCCTGAGGCATTGAGGAATGATGAACCGGTCATTCTCCGGGATATCCAGCGGGATCTTTGGATTGCCGTGCAGGGTGAAGATGCCGCGTTGGGTCGTGATCCGGGACGAAACCGCCGGTGTCTCGATGAGATAGACGTGCTCCCGGATATCAAGCGGTCCGGCGAACCCGTTATTGCTGCGCACACCGCGATTGGTCGACAGATCGAAGGGTTCGACATCCTCCCGCAAGAGATCGAGACCATAGATCACCGCATCCCCGGCGAGCGGGAACGACGCGACCGCGAACCATGCCGCCACCAGCGGGCTGGTCGACCAGTCGGCCAACCGTGTCGGCAGTCCATGATGCTGCGCCAGCGCAAGCCATTCGAACTCCGACCCCGGCATGATCTGGACGAAGGGCCGCGCCGCGCGCTTGAACGCATCGAACATCTGCCGCTCCTTGGGCAGCGCATAACCATATTCGGCACGGCCGATCCTCGGCCGGATCGGAACATCCTCGGCCTGGCCGCGGAAGAGATAGGCCCCGGCGCGGTGCACCTCCGTCCAGTGCCAGAACGCATCCCACAAATCCGCTATCGTCATAGATGCCCCCTCCAAGAGGAGGCATCAGCGCCGCGGGATAATCAATCGGAGACGCGACCAGATCGGTGAGACTATCCCTACAACGCGACCCCGCACGGGACCGCGCCGACACGACACCCTACCAGAGCACGCCCTTGTCGGGCTGCAACGGCTCTGGCGCCGGATCGCCGATCGCCTGGAGCAGGTCGATCTCGATCGTGCGGCACATCGCGTTGAGCGGCACGTCGTGGATCGTGTCGGCGAACGGATCGACGAGATCGTCGCCGATCTGGAGCACGGCCAGGAACATCAGGCCGGCGATCGTCGAGCCGACCGGGGTCGCGTAACCCAGCGTCTCAACCAGGCCGATCGGCAGCAGCACGCAGAACAACCGCGTGAACAGGCTCGGGAAGAAGCGATACTGGTTGGGCAGCGGCGTGTTCTTGATCCGCTCCATGCCGCCCTGCGCGTTGGCGATGTCGACCAGGATCGCCTCGAACTGCGTCTGCTGGATGGTGTCGATCCAGCCGTTGCGGCGCGCGATGTCGATCCGGCGGCCGGTGCCGTCGAGCAGGCCGTTGGCGATGTTGGTCCGCTCGAGCGCGAACGACGCCTCCTCCTTCGACAAAAAGCGCAGCACCTCTGGCGGGGCGGGCTGCTTGCGCAACTGGCAGCGCAGCGCGTTCACATACGCGATCTGGCGGAGCACGATGGTCCGCTTCATGTCATGGCCCTCGGGCTCGGGCAGCATGTTGCGCGCCATCCGGGCCAGGTTGCGCGAGGCGTTGATCATCAGGCCCCACAGCCCGCGGCTTTCCCACCAGCGCTGATACGCCGAGTTATCGCGGAAGCCGAGGAACAGCGCGAGCGCGGTACCGAATAGGGTCAGCGGTAGGGCCGGCGCGTGGAACGGCAGGACGTAATAGGTGATCGTGACGACCACGTCCCAGACGAAGAGGCCGAGCAGCGGGCGCCAGACCTCGCTGAGGATCTGGCTCATGCGTGGTGTAGCAGTGACGATCAAACGAAAGCTCCCTTGTTTACAGGGCTTTTAATGCGCGAAGAGGCGTTTCGCTGCAATGCAGCGATGATCGGCCGCCCGGCTTGCCTCCCCGGTTACCCGCCGACGAGCGACTGATCGCGCAGGCCGCGCCAGATCTTCACCGCCTGGACCGTCTCGGCGACGTCGTGGACGCGCAGAATCTGGACGCCCGCCTCTGCGCCTTTCAGCGCCAGCGCGAGCGAGCCGGCGAGACGCTGGTCGACCGGTGCCTCGTTCGACAGCGCGCCGATCAGGCGTTTGCGGCTTGCGCCGAGCATGATCGGGCAACCGAGGCCGTGGAAGATCGCGAGGCCGTTGAGCAGCGCGAGGTTCTCCGCCAGCGTCTTGCCGAAGCCGATGCCGGGATCGACCATGATCCGCGATCGATCGACGCCGCCCGCGACGACCGCGGCGATGCGCGTTTCGAGCCAGTCGAACACGTCGGTCAGGACGTTGGTGTAGCCGCCGTCGCCGTGTCCGCCCTTTTTCGGGTCGGGCGAGTGCATCAGCACGACCGGGCAGCCGCTTTTTGCGACGACATCCAGCGCGCGGTCGTCCCAGAGGAGCGCGGCGACGTCGTTGACGATGTGCGCGCCGGCGGCGAGCGTCGCCTCCATGACGGCGGCCTTGCGCGTGTCGACCGAGACGATCGCGCCGGCGCGTGCGAGGCGCTCGACGACGGGGACCAGGCGCGTGATCTCGTCGCCTTCCCACACCGCTGCCGCGCCGGGGCGGGTGGATTCCCCGCCGACGTCGATCATCGTCGCGCCGGCAGCGGCCATGTCGATCCCGGCTGCTGCTGCGGCGGCGGGGTCGTCGACATGCTTGCCGCCGTCGGAGAAGCTGTCGGGGGTGACGTTGAGGATGCCGGCGACGATCGGCTGGTCGAAGCGGAGCGTGCGCTCGCCGAGCTGGAGTGCGGCGCGGGGTGAAGTGATGGCGGCGTGGAGGTGCGCGGCGCGTTCGCCGAGTGTTGCGATGTCGGCAACGCGGATCGTGCGGCGGGTGCGGCCTTCGATCACTTCGTAGGCGGCGAACCATTGCAGGCCACCGGCGAGGCGCGCGACGCTGCCGTCTTCGTGGCCGATCGGGGTGTCGACGAACTGGGTCGGGCGGAGGTGGAGGCTGGTCATGATCCCCTTTTCCTCAAATCCACCGTTCGTTCAAACCACCGTTCGTCCCGAGTAGACATCGAGCTTGGCAAGATGGCGTATCGAGGGACATGTACCTCGATACGAGCCCTCGACTACGCTCGGTCTCTACTCGGCACGAACGGAACTTTGCTCAGACCGTGGTCGCCAGCAGATACGTCTGGCGGAGATCGTCGATCGGCTTCAGGCCCTTGTCGCTTTCGTAATGCCAGAAGCTCCAGCCGTTGCAGGCCGGGGCGTTCTGCAAGGTCGAGCCGAGCTTGTGGATCGAGCCGATCGTGCCGCAGTCGCTGAGCAGCGAACCGTCCGCGCGGATCGTCGCGCGCCAGCGACGCTTCGAATCGGTCAGCACCGCGCCGGGGACGAGATAGGCGTTCTCGACCAACACGCCGAACGCGACCTTGGGCTGCGTGCGCGGGCTCATCATCGTGCGGATCGCCGATTCGTCGAGCGGCAACGCGGCCTCAATCCGCTCGTGCGCGGCTTCGATGTAGTCGCCCTCGCGGTCGATGCCGATCCAGCTGCGGCCGAGCCGCTTGGCGACCGCGCCGGTGGTGCCGGTGCCGAAGAACGGATCGAGCACGACGTCGCCGGGCTCGGTGCAGGCGAGCAGGATCCGGTACAGCAGCGCCTCGGGCTTCTGCGTCGGGTGGACCTTGGTGCCGTTCTTCTTCAGTCGCTCAGCGCCGCCGCAGGTCGGGAATTCCCAATCGCTGCGCATCTGGAGCTCGTCGTTGAGCGTCTTCATCGCGCGGTAGTTGAAGTGGTATTTCGCCTTCTCGCCCTTCGATGCCCAGATCAGCGTCTCGTGCGCGTTGGTGAAACGGGTGCCCCGGAAATTGGGCATCGGGTTGGTCTTGCGCCAGACGATGTCGTTGAGGATCCAGTAGCCGAGATCCTGCACCGCGGCGCCGACGCGGAAGATGTTGTGGTAGCTGCCGATGACCCAGAGCGAGCCGTCGTCCTTGAGGATGCGGCGCGCTTCCTTGAGCCAGGCGCGGGTGAAGCGGTCGTAGGCGGCGAAGGTGTCGAACTTGTCCCAGTCGTCGGTGACGGCGTCGACGTGCGACCCGTCGGGGCGATAGAGTTCGCCGCCGAGCTGGAGGTTGTACGGGGGGTCGGCGAAGATCATGTCGATCGAGTTCGACGGGAGCGTCTTCATGTGCTCGATGCAGTCGCCGCGCAGGATCTGGTCGAGCGGAAGGACCGGCTGAACTGCCGGCTCCGCTGCCTTCTTCGCACGCGGCCGTGCGATCGTGTCGATCAAACCCATGATTTCCGCCCCTTATCGGTGCCCATAGCGGCGGAATTGTCCGACTCCGTCAAGCAAACATTCGTTAACGGCGTTTCGGTGCGATTCCGTCGCTGCGACCAATCGAGTCGCCGTTGCCCAGATGTTGAGTCGTGGGAGACTCGTGGCTCAAGCCCTTGGGGTGTGGCGCGAAAGACTCAGCTCGTCGTTTCCGTCGCGAACAGTCCCTCGCGGGCGAGATAGGCGGCGGCGACGGGGGCGAAACTGCGGCGGTGAATCGGCGTGGGGCCGTGATCGCGCAGTGCCTTCATGTGATGCGCGCAGCCGTAACCCTTGTTCGAATGCCAGTTATATTCGGGGTGCATTTCGGCCGCGGCGATCATGATGAGGTCGCGGGTGTGCTTGGCGACGATCGAGGCGGCGGCGATCGACAGCGATTTCGCATCGCCGCCGACCAGCGGCGTGGCGGGGTAGGTCCAGCGCGGCAGGCGGTTGCCGTCGACGAGAACGTGGCCGGGCGCGTGGCCGAGTTCGACCGCGAGCGCGTCGACGGCGAGGGTCATTGCCTTCATCGTCGCCCAGTAGATGTTGAGCGTATCGATCTCTTCCGGCTCGACGATGCCGATGCCGACGATCGCGCAGCCTTTGAGCCGCGCGCAGAGCCGTTCGCGTTCCGAGGCGGAGAGCTTTTTGGAGTCGTCGATGCCGCGGGGGACGCCTTTTGACGGCAGGATCACGGCGGCCGCCACGACCGGTCCGGCGAGGGGTCCGCGGCCAGCTTCGTCGACACCGGCGACGGGGCCGACGCAGAGCTTTTCGTGTTTCATGCCGGGCATTGGGGGGCTTTCAACTGGTCGAACGGGCTGGTGCCGAGCGCGTGCCCCATCGGGCCGTGCCCTGCGCCTAGGCCCGGTGCGTTTGCAAGCGCGGCGCGGACGAACGCGATGGCGCGCTCGATCGCGGCGTCTAGCGGCATGCCCTGGGCGAGGCCGGTGGCGATGCCGCTGGCGAGCGTGCAGCCGGTGCCGTGCGCGTGGCGGGTGTCGATGCGGGGGTTGGTCCAGCGGGTTTCGCCGGCGTCGGTGACGAGGCGGTCGGTGATGTGCGGGCCTTCGCCGTGGCCGCCTTTTATGAGGACGGCTGTGCCGAGCGCGCGGATTGCGGCCTCGCCGCCGAGGGCTGCGAGTTCTGGGAGGTTGGGGGTTACGAGGGTTGCGATCCGCATGAGGCGGGTGAACGCGGCGATCGTCTCAGGGTCGGCGAGGATGGAACCGCTGGTGGCGATCATGACTGGATCGAAGATGACGGGGATGCGCCTAGCTTGTTCTCCCGCGAAGGCGGGAGTCCAGTCTGGGCTCCCGCCTTCGCGGGAGAACAAGCTGACTAGGCGGTCGGCTACGGCGTTTGCAGTGGCTGCCGAGCCGATCATACCGATCTTCACCGCGTCCACGCCGATGTCCGAGACGACCGAGTCGATCTGCGCGAGGACGATGTCGGTCGGGACTTGGTGGACCGCCTGCACGCCGAGCGTGTTCTGCGCGGTGATCGCGGTGACGGCGGTCATCGCGTGGCCGCCGAGCATCGTCACGGTCTTGATATCCGCCTGGATTCCGGCGCCGCCGCCCGAGTCCGAACCGGCGATGATGAGGATTCTGGCGGTCATCACGATCGCTATGGCATAATCGCTGGGCTGCGGGACAGTGTAGGACTCCAGCCGATCGACATTCCTCGATCCTCCCCTAGTGCCGCCTGCCCGCTCCCGGCTTTTGCGGGGGCGCTTCGCCAAGCCTTGTCGGGCGATCCAGCAGTTCGCCGCCGCAGTTCGGGCATCGCTCGTCGAGCGCGTCCGCGCATACCGCGCAGAAGGTGCATTCGAACGAGCAGATGAACGCGCCGGGTGCATCGGCGGGGAGGTCGGTGGCGCAGCGTTCGCAGATGGGGCGCATTTCGAGCATCAGGCGGCAGCCTTTCGTACGGCGTCGCAGATCCGGTCGACGACACGCTCGACCTGGCCGAGATCGTCGCCTTCGGCCATCACGCGGATCACGGGTTCGGTGCCCGATGGACGGATGACGAGCCGCCCCTTGCCAGTCAGTTCGGCCTCGGCCTGCGCGATCACCGCCTTCACCGACTCGTCGTCGAGGGGCTTGCCGCCGGCGAAGCGGACGTTCTTGAGCAACTGCGGCAGCGGCTCGAAGCGGTGCAGCACTTCGCCTGCGGGGGCGCCCGAGCGCTTGACCTCCGCGAGGATCTGGAGCGCTGCGACGAGTCCGTCGCCGGTCGTCGCATAGTCCGACAGGATGATGTGACCCGACTGCTCGCCGCCGACATTATAGCCGCTGGAGCGCATCTTCTCGAGCACGTGACGGTCGCCGACCTTGGTACGGACCAGCCCCAGGCCCTGCGCGGCGAGATGGCGTTCGAGGCCGAGGTTGGACATCACGGTGGCGACCAGACCGCCGCCGGCCAGCCGCCCCTGCCGCGCCCAGCTGGCCGCGATCGTCGCCATCAGCTGGTCGCCGTCGACGATCGTGCCGGTCTCATCGACGACGATCAGCCGATCGGCGTCGCCGTCGAGCGCGATGCCGATGTCGGCGCCGCTCGCGACCACCGTCTCGGCGAGCGTCTGCGGTGCGGTCGAGCCGACGCCGTCGTTGATGTTGGTGCCGTTGGGCGTGACGCCGATCGCGACGACGTCCGCGCCGAGCTCCCACAGAGCAGATGGTGCGACCTTGTAGGCGGCGCCGTTCGCGCAATCGATCACGATCCGCATGCCGTCGAGGCGTAGATTCTCGGGGAAGGTCGACTTGGCGAAGTGGATGTAGCGGCCCTGCGCGTCGTCGATCCGGCGGGCACGGCCGATCTGCGCGGACGACACCAGCGGCACGTCCCCGTCGATCAAGGCCTCGATCGCCGCCTCTGCCTCGTCGGACAGCTTGTAGCCGTCGGGGCCGAACAGCTTGATGCCGTTGTCAGCGTAAGGGTTATGGCTGGCGGAAATCATCACGCCGATATCCGCGCGCATCGACTGCGTCAGCATCGCCACCGCCGGCGTCGGCATCGGCCCTACCATCACGACGTCCATGCCGACGCTGGTGAAGCCCGCGACCAGCGCGGATTCGAGCATATAGCCCGACAGCCGCGTGTCCTTGCCGATCACGACGCGGTGGCGGTGATCGCCGCGCTGGAAATACGCGCCGGCCGCCATGCCGACCTTCATCGCCATCTGCGCGGTCATCGGCGCGACGTTGGTGGCGCCACGAATGCCATCGGTACCGAAATATTTCCTTGCCATTGGTTACGCGTCCGTTCCGTATCGGTGTCCGACGCGTTTGATAGCGCGGTAGACCATTAAGGGCGAGCATGTCGCAGACCACACGGATTCTTGCAGCCCTGATCGGCGGCATCGCGATCGGCATCGCCGCGGCCGCCTGGTCGCCGGCGAATGCAATCGCGGCGACGGCGGTCACGCAGCCGATCGGCTCGGCGTGGCTGCACGGATTGCAGATGGTGATCGTGCCGCTCGTCGTAGGGCTGCTCGTGACCGGGATCGGTGCGACCACCGAGGCCGCGCGCGCCGGACGGATCACCGTGCGGGCGATGGTGATGATCGTCGTCATCCTGTGGAGCACGACGATCATGTCCGCGCTGGTCATGCCGTTGATCCTCGAGGCCTTCCCGTTGCCGCACGCGCTCGGTTCCGCACTGCGCGCCGCGCTGACGGGTGCCGCGCCAGTCGGGCCGGTGCCGGGGATCGGCGCGTTCTTCGACACGATCGTGCCGACCAACATCGTCGCCGCCGCGTCGAGCGACTCGTTCCTGCCGCTCACAGTCTTTGCGCTGACCTTCGCCTTTGCGGTCACGAAACTGCCCGACGATCGCCGCCGCGTGCTGACCGGCTTCTTCCAGGCGGTGGTCGACGCGCTGTTGATCATCATCAAATGGGTGCTGAAGCTGGCACCGATCGGCATCTTCGCGCTCGCCTACGGTGTCGGCGCGCGCACCGGTACGGCGGCGTTCGGCGCGCTTCTGCACTATATCGTCTGCGTCTCGGCGATCGGCTTCATCGTCCTGCTCTGCGCCTATCCGATCGGCATGATCGGCGGCCGGGTCAGCTTCGGCCGGTTCGCGCGCGCGGTCGCACCGGCGCAGGCGGTGGCGATCAGTACCCAGTCGTCGCTCGCCTCGTTGCCGGCGATGTTGAAGGCGTCGACCGATCTCGGCGCGTCGCCCGCCACCGCCGGGATCGTCCTGCCGTTGTCGGTCGCGGTGTTCCGCGCGACCAGCCCGGCGATGAACCTCGCAGTGGCGCTGTACGTCGCGCACTGGCTGGGGTTGCCGATCGGGCCGGGGCAGATGGCGGCGGGCGTGGCGACTGCGGCGATCACCACGATGGGGTCGATCTCGCTGCCCGGCACGATCAGCTTCGTCGCCTCGGTCGCGCCGGTGGCGCTGGCGATGGGCATCCCGCTCGAGGTGCTGGGTCTGCTCATCGCGGTCGAGACCATACCCGACCTGTTTCGCACGGTCGGGAACGTGACGATGGACACCGCCGTTACCATCTCCGTCGCAGCGCGGTCCGATCACGGGAACGGCGCTCAGGAGATTCCGCATGAAGTATCGCACGCTCGGCCCTGAATTCGAGGTTTCCGCACTGGGTCTCGGCTGCATGC
Source organism: Sphingomonas sp. 4RDLI-65 (assembly GCF_049472435.1). Classification (NCBI taxonomy): domain Bacteria; kingdom Pseudomonadati; phylum Pseudomonadota; class Alphaproteobacteria; order Sphingomonadales; family Sphingomonadaceae; genus Sphingomonas; species Sphingomonas sp. 4RDLI-65. The sequence goes on from NZ_JBCEBT010000002.1 coordinate 147,958, forward strand.
CGATGGCCGGCATCGGCAAGGGCATGTACGGCGAGGCCAACGCCGACGAGAGCATCGCCACGATCCACCGCGCGATCGAACTGGGCGTGACGCTGTTTGATACCGCCGAGATCTATGGCCCGCTGGTCAACGAGGAACTGCTCGGCAAGGCGTTCCGGGGAAAGCGCGACGGCGTCGTGATCGCGACCAAGTTCGGCTTCCGCTATGACGAGAATGGCATGACCGGGGTGGACTCGACGCCGGCCAATGTGCGGCGCGCGTGCGAGGGATCGCTGAAGCGGCTGGGGGTCGAGACGATCGATCTGCTCTATCAGCACCGCGTCGATCCGGGTGTGCCGATCGAGGAGACGGTCGGTGCGATGGCCGAGCTCGTGCGCGAGGGCAAGGTGCGGCATCTCGGGCTGTCGGAGGCGGGGCTCGACACGATCCGGCGGGCGGCGGCGACGCATCCGATCGCGGCTCTGCAGAGTGAATATTCGCTTTGGGAGCGTGACGTCGAGGACGAGATCCTGCCGCTGTGTCGCGAGCTCGGGATCGGGTTCGTGCCGTATTCGCCGCTGGGGCGCGGGTTTTTGACCGGGCAGATCACGGCGCGGTCGGATCTGCCCGAGGGCGATTACCGGCGGAACGATCCGCGGTATTCGGAGGAAAACTTCGCCAAGAACATGGAGATGGTCGCGGTGGTGAAGTCGATTGCCGATGCGCATGGGGCGAGCCCGGCGCAGGTGGCGCTCGCGTGGCTGCTGGCGCAGGGCGACGATATCGTGCCGATCCCGGGGTCGAAGCGCCGGGTTACGCTGGAGGACAGCATGAAGGCGGCGGACGTTGCGCTCTCGGCGGACGATCTGGCGAAGCTGGATGCGGCGGCGCCGCGGGGCGGGACGGCCGGGCCGCGGTATGGCGAGAAGGCGCTGTCGATGACGCGGATCTGACTTCTCCCTCCCGCCTGCGGGAGGGGTCGGGGGAGGGGTGCCTCATGCACCGGACGCCGGTACGTACGTCGCGCCCTCCCCTAGCCCCTCCCGCGAGCGGGAGGGGAATTTGCTTCAGCCTCGCGGCACCTGCTCGCCGCGAGTGTCTAGGCCGGCAGCACCGGGCTCGCCGAGTTCGTTCTGGCCGGCCATCGCGTGATCGACCGCGCCCAGCTGGTCGAGATGCATCAGTTTGGTGACGAACGGCGCGAGCACCAGCACGACCACGCCGACGCCGATCGCGAACCAGCCGATCCGGCCGTACACTTCGAGCACCAGACCGACGCCCGCGCCCTCGCCGCCGGTCGCCTGCGCGATCAGGCCGGCGAGGAAATTGCCGCCTGCGGTGGCGAGGAACCACGTACCCATCATCAGCCCGGTCATGCTCGGCACCGACAGCCGCGTCATCGACGACAGCCCGATCGGCGAGAAGCAGAGCTCGGCCATCGAGTGCAGCATGTAGAGCAGCACCACGAAGATCGCCGGGGTCAGGCCCTGCGCCGGCGCACCGAGCGTCAGCACGAAGAAGCCTGCGCCGACCAGGATCAGGCCGATGCCGAACTTGAACGGTGCGCTCGGCTCGCGCCCTGCCCGCCCGAGCTTGGTCCAGATCGCCGCGAACACCGGTGCCAGCGTGATGATGAAGAACGGATTGACCGACTGGAACACCGACGCGGGGATAGTCCAGCCGAACACGACGCGGTCGACCGCCTGGTCGGTGTAGAGGTTGAGCGACGAGCCGGTCTGTTCGAACAGCGCCCAGAACAATGGCGCGAGCGCGATCAGGAACAGTGCGGCGAAGATCCGGTCGCGGTCGACGCGCGGCAGCTTGGCGACAGCGGTCCACAGGATGTAGCCGACGGTGACAAGCGACGCGACGATCAGCGCGGTGCCGACGACGCCCTGGCTGCGCACCAGCCACCACGACACGGCAACGCCGACGATCCCGCCGAGATAGATCAACCACTCGATCGACAGGCCGGCGACCGGCTTCGAGGCGAGCTTTGCCGGCGCGGGGGATTCACCGACGCCGTGCAGCTCGCGGCGGAACAGCACGAACACGACCAGGCCGAGCGCCATGCCGATTCCGGCTGCACCGAAGCCGTACGACCAGCCGACCGTCTCGCCGAGGATGCCGACCGCGATCGGGCCGACGAACGCGCCGGTGTTGATGCCCATGTAGAAGATCGAGAACGCGCCATCGCGCCGCATGTCGTCGCGCGCATAGAGCTGGCCCACGAGCACCGAGATGTTCGCCTTCAGGAAGCCGGTGCCGACGATGATGAAGGCGAGGCCGAGATAGAAGCCGTTGAGCGCGGTGCCCTGCACGCCCTGCGGTGCCTCGACGACCGCGAGCAGGAGGTGGCCGAGCGTGATGAAGACGCCGCCCGCGAGCACCGCCTTGCGCGGCCCGAGGAACCGGTCGGACAGATAGCCGCCGATGATCGGCGTGATGTAGACCAGCGAGGTATACGCGCCGTAGATCGCGTAGGCGGGTTGCTCGGCGAACAGGAAATGCTTGGTGAGGTACAGCACCAGGATCGCGCGCATGCCGTAGAACGAAAAGCGCTCCCACAGCTCGGCGAAGAACAGCATGAACAGCCCGCGCGGGTGCCCGAAAAACGTCTTCGCATCGGCGGGAACGCCGCTGCTTGTACTCGCTTTGGCGATAGCGCTGGCCATGTGGTGGTGATGCTCCATGAGTGCGCCGCTGACGGGCGCTCGATCGCGCGCAACTTAACGACAAAGCCCGGACTGTAAATATCACACATCAGGGCCTATCTGGCGGGACATGCTCAACGATCGCTCCACGCCGCTCTCGCTGCTCGCCACCCGCCGCTCGGGCAAGCCACGCGACCTGATCGCGCCCGGCCCCGATTCCTACCAGCTGGCGACGATCCTCGAGATCGCAGCGCGGACGCCCGATCATGGCAAGCTGGCGCCGTGGCGGTTCGTGGTCGTGGGGGAGGAGCAGCGCGCGGCGCTGTCGACGCTGATCACCGACGCGTACCGTGCGGAGCGGCCCGAGGCATCACGGCTGGAGATCGAGTCGCTCGACCAGTTCGCGCATCAGGCGCCGACCTTGGTGGTCGTCCTGTCGTCGCCGAAAGAGAGCAAGATTCCGGTGTGGGAGCAGGAGTTGTCGGCGGGGGCGGCGTGCATGAATTTGCTCCATGCGGTACATGCGGAGGGGTTCGCGGGCGGCTGGCTGACCGGCTGGGCGGCGTTCTCGGACACGGTACGCGATGCGTTCGGGTCGGCGTCGGAAAGGATCGCGGGCTTCATGTTCATCGGCACGCCATCGCGCGCGCTCGACGAACGGCCCCGCCCGGATATGGCACGGCTGGTAAGCCATTGGGGTTCCTAAGGACTCGACTTCCTACGCAATTACTGTATTAAGTCACCATGACAGCGCTCAGCAGCGACGACAGCCCCGTATATATCCGCCTTCGCAGCACGATCGCCGCGGGGATTTTGCGTGGGGATTATCGTGCGGGCGACCAGCTTCCGTCGGTCCGCGCGTTCGCCGCCGAGCAGGGCGCGAACCCGCTGACGGTCGCCAAGGCGTATCAGAGCTTTCAGGACGATGGGTATGTCGAGGTGCGGCGCGGCGTCGGGATGTTTGTGATGCCGGGCGCGGCGGAAGCGCTGCGGGTGGCCGAGCGCGAGAATTTCGTGACGACGCAGTGGCCTAGGATTTTGGGGCATATCGATTTGCTCGGGCTCGATGCGCATGATCTGCTGGAGCGTGAGCGGGCCTAATTTTGGTCGCTAGCGATGCCCTTCGCGTTCTCCTGCCCCCTGCCCCTGCGTTCGTGCTGCCCCTCCCCCGTTCGTCCTGAGTAGTCATCGAGTAGCGGCGAAGCCGCGTATCGAGAGGACGTATCGAAGGACAGGTTGGCGTGCGGAACCCATGCTTCGATACGAGCCCTCGATACGCTTCTTCGAAGCTACTCGGTCTCTACTCAGCACGAACGGGAGTGGGGGGGACTTTATGCTTGGGCCTCGGGGCTCGGGACCCCTGAGCCTGGACCCAAGCTTCAGAAAATCCCCAGCGCGGCGACATCCTCGACGCTCAGGTCGATCCCAAACAACAGGCTAATGCGGATGCGGTACACGCGCGGGTCGGTGATCTCGCCGACGGTCGTGTCGGTGCCCGAACGCCGGCGGTAGTTGCGCCCGATCAGCGAGGCGAAGCCGTTGGGCAGGACGATGCTGGCGATTGGCGTGTGCGTGAAGCGGCTGGACGGGGCGGTCGAGGTCCAGTGGTTCGACAGCGCGAGATCCGCGTCGAACACTTGCGCGAGCGTGAAGCTGTATTGCGGCTGGAACCCCTCGCCCGAGCCGCGACCATCGGTGGTCATGGGATCGCCGTCGCGGAGCAGCATCCAGCCGCTTTCGGTCGATTCCAGGCGGAAGCGCGCGCCATCGGGTGCGGTCGCCTCGGCGCCGTCGGCGAGCGGGAGGACCGGCGTATAACTGCCGCCGAAGCCGGTGTCGGCGATCCAGTCCTGCCCGTCGATCGTCACCAGCGCGAAGGTGTGGGTGAGCGGTGGCACGTCGGTCGCCGCGATCCAGACGCGCGCGAGCAACGGGCGGGCGGTGAAGCCGAGCTCGGCGAGGGCGTCGAGGAACAGGCGGTTATGCTCGAAGCAATAGCCGCCGCGGCGTGCGGTCACGAGTTTGGCGAAGACTGACGCGCTATCGATCGCGATGCCGCGGCCGAGGACGACGTCGAGATCCTCGAATGGGATGGCGAGACGGTGCGCGTGCTGGAGGCGACCGAGGCCGATCGAGTCGAGCGTCGGCCGCGCGGGCATGGCGACACGGAGGAGATAGGCGTCGAGGTCGAACATCGGTCGGAGGGCTCCCTTACTGCCGCTTCCCCATAGTGTTGGTCGCGAGGGGTAGTCGAGTGGCGAGGACCGGATGTGGCACTCGGCGCCCCCCCTCCCCCCGTTCGTGCTGAGCGAAGTCGAAGCATCTGCGCGCGGGGCACACCCTTCGACTTCGCTCAGGGCGAACGGGAAAGAGGGCCGTCATCCTCACGAATAAGGATGACGGATTTGTAGAGGCTGACTCAGGCCGCGAAGAGTTCCGGCTCGATCGAGTAGAGCACCGCCGCGCTGGCATTGGCGGCCGCGTTGAGGCCCATCGCCTCGGGGACGATCTGGTCGAGGTAGAAGCGGACCGCCGCCGTTTTCATCCGGCCGAAATCGTCGGTGCCGGCGACACCGCCCTGCCGCTCCATCAGCCAGCCGCAGGTCGCGACCGACAGCATCGTCAGGAACGGATAGCTTGCCGCCAGCTTGTCGTCGGCGTCCGCGGTGGCGAGTTTACGCCCGATCGCTTCGCAGGCATTGACGAGCGCCAACAGCCGCTCGTCCTTCGCTTCGGCGCGGATGTCGGCGATCAGCGCGGCGAACGCGCCGCCGTTATCCAACCCGAGTTTGCGCCCGACCAGATCCGCCGCCTGGATGCCGTTGGTGCCCTCGTAGATCGGCGTGATGCGGGCATCGCGGAAATACTGCGCGGCGCCGGTTTCCTCGACATAGCCCATGCCGCCGTAGACCTGGATGCCGAGCGACGCGACTTCGTTGCCAAGATCGGTGCCGTGCGCCTTGGCGAGCGGGGTGACGAGTTCGAGGCGGTTGCGCGCGGCGTGGTCGCCCAGATTGGCGCGATCGACCTGTCCTGCCGCGTAATAGACCAGCGCACGGGCCGCCTGGGTCTGCGCCTTCATCCGCATGAGCATGCGGCGGACGTCGGGATGCTCGACGATCTTGACCGACTCCTTGTTCGGCGAACCGGCGCGGGCGGACTGGACGCGGTCGAGCGCATAGGCTACCGCGCCCTGCGTCGCGCCCTCGGCGACCTGGACGCCCTGGAGGCCGACGTTCAACCGCGCATTGTTCATCATCGTGAACATCGCGCGGATGCCGCCGAGCTCGGCACCGATCAGTTCGCCGATGCAATCGTCGTTATCGCCGAAGCTCAGCACGCAGGTCGGCGAGGCGTGGAGGCCCATCTTGTGCTCGATCGAGACGACGCGGACGTCGTTGAAGTCGCCCGGGGTGCCGTCTTCGTTGAGGCGGTATTTGGGGACGAGGAACAGCGAGATGCCCTTGGTGCCGGCGGGTGCGCCCGGCGTCCGCGCAAGGACGAGGTGGACGATGTTCGGCGCCATGTCGTGATCGCCGAACGAGATGTAGATCTTGGTGCCCTTGATGCTCCACTTGCCGTCACCGAGAGGCGTCGCCGTCGCACGCAACGCGCCGACGTCGGAGCCCGCCTGCGGCTCGGTGAGGTTCATCGTGCCGGTCCATTCGCCGGTCGCGAGATGGGGGAGGTAGAGCGCCTGCTGCTCGGGGCTGCCATGATGCTGGAGCGCCTCGATCGCGCCGACGGTCAGCGTCGGACACAGCGCGAAGCCCATGTTGGCCGAGCCGAGCGTGTCGAGCACCGCGGTCTGGATCGCGAACGGCAGGCCCTGTCCACCCCATTCCTCCTCGACGCCAATCGTGCCCCAGCCGCCCTCGACATAATCCTTGTACGCCTGCGCGAAGCCGTCGGGCATGACAACGCCGTCCGGGGTCCACTTGGCTCCGACCGTATCGCCAGCGCGGTTGAGCGGCGCCCATTCGCCGGCCGCGAGTTGGCCGACGCCTTCGAGGACCGCGTCGACGACGTCGTCGCTGGCGGCGGCATAGCGTTCGGTGTCGGCAAGTTCGCCGATCCGGACGACATGGTCGAGCACGAAACGCTGTTCGGTGGTTGCTGGAGTGAAGGCCATCGCATCCTCTTATCGCTACGGTTTGGACCCGCTATACGCCTGTGGAATGACCCGTCCACACCCTCGGATTTTACCCTACGGCACGGCCGCGATCGCCGAAGCCGCCGCGCTGATTCGCGATGGCGGGATCGTCGCGGTGCCGACCGAGACGGTGTACGGGCTTGCCGCGGACGCGACCAATGCCGAAGCGGTGGCGCGGATTTATGCCGCGAAAGGGCGCCCGAGTTTCAATCCGTTGATCGTGCATGTGGCGGATCTGGCCGCGGCGGAGCGTATCGCGGTGTTCGATGCGGATGCGCTTGCGTTGGCCGAGGCGTTCTGGCCGGGGCCGCTGACACTGGTGCTGCCGGTAAGAGGGGATTCGGGGATCGCTTCGCTGGTGACCGCGGGGCTCGACACGATCGCGGTTCGGGTGCCTCGGCATCGGGCTATGCAGGGGTTGATTGCGGCTTCGGGGCGGCCGTTGGCGGCGCCTTCTGCCAATGCGAGTGGGGGGATTTCACCGACTAGCGCGGCGCATGTTGCGGGGAGCCTCGGGGGGAACGTGCCGTTGATTATCGACGACGGGGCGACCGAGGCTGGGTTGGAGTCGACGATCGTGGCCGGGCGGACGGTGCTGCGGCCGGGGCCGGTGACGGCCGAAGCGCTCCTAACCCACCTCCAACACCCACCCGGCCAACAGCACCCCCCCGGCGAAGGCCGGGGCCCAATTGGAACGTCGGATGTAACGGAGCGCAACGCGGATCATGACCGTCCCCCAATTGGGCCCCGGCCTTCGCCGGGGGGGAGTACGGGTGGGGTGACGGCGCCTGGACAGCTTGAGAGCCATTATGCTCCCAAGAAGCTGCTTCGCTTGAATGCTACCGACGCCGGGTCGGACGAGTGGCTGATTGGTTTTGGCGACGTGACGGGCGAGGCTTCCCTGTCGGCTTCGGGCAACCTCGTCGAAGCAGCCGCGAAGCTGTTCGATCTGCTTCACGCCGCGGACGCGAACGCGAGTGCGAAGATTGCCGTCGCACCAATCCCACTCGATGGTATCGGCGAAGCGATCAACGACCGTCTTCGCCGTGCCGCTCACCGCTAGCGCCCGTTCCCCCGCGGAGGCGGGGGTCCAGGAGCTAGGTCGTACTGCGGTATTTAGCTGGGCCCCCGCGTCCGCGGGGGAACGGCTATGGTCCGATCTTAGGCGCTGACCGCCGCCTTCGACCGTGCGGCGAAGCTCTTGCGGAGCTTCTGCAGCTTGGGCGGGATGACCGCCATGCAATACGGGTTCGAGCGGCCCGACGTCTCCCAGTAATCCTGGTGATAGCCCTCGGCCTCGTACCACGTGTCCATCGGCTCGATGGTGGTGACGATCGGCTTCGGCGAATCCGCCTGTGCGCGCTCGAGCGCTGCCTGCATCTCGGCCTTCTGCGCGTCGTCCGCCGGGAACATCGCCGAGCGGTACTGCGTGCCGACGTCGTTGCCCTGCCGATTCAGCGTCGTCGCGTCGTGCGTCGCGAAGAAGATGTCGAGCAGGTCGCCGAGCTTCAGCTGCTCAGGGTCGAAACCGATCCGGATCGCCTCGGCATGCCCGGTGTCGCCGCCGCAGACCTGCTTGTAGGTCGGGTTGGGCACATGCCCGCCGATATAGCCGCTCTCGGCGCTCTCGACGCCGATCACATCCTTGAATACCGCCTCGGTGCACCAGAAGCAGCCGCCGGCCAGCGTTACATAATCCGTCATCACGATCTCCTTTCCGCCAATGTAGGAAGTCGCTACCGCGCAACAAAGAGGAGACGCGCGTGATTGACGGTAAGGTTATGGTGACCGGCGGGGCCGGCTATATCGGCAGCCACGCAGTGCTGGCGCTGCTCGATGCCGGGTATGACGTCGTCGTGGTCGACAATCTGGTCACCGGGTTCGACTGGGCGGTCGACTGCCGCGCGGCACTAGTCGAGGCGAACGTCGCCGACGATGCCAAGGTGCGCGCGGCGATCCGCGAGCATAACGTCCGTGCGATCATGCATTTCGCCGGCTCGGTGGTGGTGCCCGAATCGGTCAGCGATCCGCTCAAATATTACCGCAACAACACCGCCGCCAGCCGTGCGCTGATCGAGAGTGCGGTGGTCGAGGGCGTGCCGCACTTCATCTTCTCGTCGACCGCCGCGACCTATGGCACGCCGGAGAAGGTGCCGGTCGCGGAGGGTGATCCGACCGTGCCGATCAATCCGTACGGCATGTCGAAGCTGATGACCGAGGCGATGCTACGCGACGTCGCGGCGGCGCACCCGATGAATTACGCGGCACTGCGCTACTTCAACGTGGCGGGTGCGGATCCGCAGGGACGCAGCGGCCAGTCGACCATCGGTGCGACGCATTTGATCAAGATCGCGGTCGAGGCGGCCACCGGCAAGCGATCGCACGTTGGCGTCTATGGCACCGACTTCGCCACGCCGGATGGTACGGGGGTGCGCGATTACATCCACGTCACCGACCTTGCCGCCGCGCATGTCGCCGCGCTGGCGGTGCTAGTTGCCGAACCTGCGAAGAGCCACACGCTCAACGCGGGCTACGGCAAGGGTTTCTCGGTGCTCGAAGTGCTCGACGCCGTCGACAAGGTGACCAACTTGACGATCGACCGGCGTCTCGAAGGGCGCCGCGCGGGCGATCCGGCGATGCTGATATCGGACAATCGCGCGATCCTGGCGGCGCTCGACTGGACGCCGCGGCATGCCGATCTGGACGGGATCGTCCGCGATGCGCTGGCCTGGGAGCGGACGCTGGCCGAGAAGGGGCGCTAGGAGGCCGGATCGGGCGGCGGGGTGCCGAACGCGTGGCGCTCGCCGCCGATCGCCTGGCGTGCGCGGGCGGTCGCGAGCCACCAGGCCAGCGCCCACAGCGTGCCGAAGCTCCAGCCGGCCAGCACGTCGCTCGGCCAGTGCACGCCGAGATAGACGCGGCTGCAGCCGATCGCGCCGACCAGCAGGATCGCGACGACCAGCAGATAGCGCCGCGTCGCGCGATCCTGCGTGACCTGCGAGGCGAGTCCGGCGAGCGTCAGATAGACGATCGCGCTGTTGGCCGAATGCCCGCTCGGGAAACTCATGTGCGAGACGGTGACGAGGTGCGCGACGATGTCGGGGCGCGGACGGCCGATCTGCAGCTTGACCAGTTCGACGATCACATTGCCGCTGACGCTGGCCGCGACGATCGCCAGCGCGGTCAGCCAGAGGCGCTGGACGATCAGCAGGCCGGCGACGATCACGACGACGATCGTCAGGACGATGCCGCCGCCGAGCGCGGTGATGTCGGCCGCGACCTTGGGCAACCACGCCGGCCCCCCCCATGCGCGGACGCCGAGGATGATCGCGCGATCGAACGCGAACGGCCAATGATCGACCGCGAGTCCGATCGACAGGATAAGCACGATACCGACCGCGGCGATCGAGGCGCCCGCGAGGATCCCCGGCAGGTGACGGCGCGTGGTGCGCAGCGGCGGCTGCACTATACCGTCATGCCCTGTAGCAGTTTCGGCAGATCGCCGCTTTCGCCGCGTGCTTCGGCCATGAAGCGGTCCTTCAGCGGCGGGATCGCGTTGACCGCGCTGATGCCGAATCGACGCACCGCGCTGGCGGTCTTGCCGGGCAGGCCGAACAGGCGGGTGAGCGTGTCGGTAGCGGCGGCGGTCATGAACGTGTCGAGCCCGCGCCAGCGCTGGTAGCGGGCGAGCAAGGCGGCATCGCCGAGGTCGAGGCCGAGGCGCTTGCCCTCGACCAGCACCTCGACGAGCGTCGCGACATCGCGGAAGCCGAGGTTGAGCCCTTGTCCTGCGATCGGGTGGATGCCGTGGCCGGCGTCGCCGACCAGTGCGAGGCGGGTGTCGGTGATGCGGGCGGCGTGGTGGAAGCCCAGCGGGTAGCTTGAGCGGGGCGTGGCGATCGAGAGCGTGCCGAGGAAGCCGCCCATGCTCTTTTCCGCTTCGGCGAGGAACGCGCGGTCGCCGAGCTTCAGCATGCCGGGGGCGTTCTTCGCGTCGACCGTCCAGACGATCGCGGAGCGGTGGCCGTCGGCATCGTCGGGGAGCGGGAGCAGCGCGAACGGGCCGCTCGCATAGAAGATCTCGTAGGCGACGTCGTTATGCGGCAGTGCGTGATGGAACGCGCCGATGATCGCGGTGTGTTCGTACGACCAGCGGGCGATCGTGATGCCGGCAGCCTCGCGGGTCGGCGAGTTGCGGCCCTCGGCGGCGATCATCAGCGGCGCGCGGACGACGTCACCCGAGTCCAGCGTGACGGTGACGCCCGATTCGGCGCGGTCGACCGATGTCGCGCGCGTCTGCATGCGCAGGTCGACGTTCGGCGCGGCGGTGGCGGCGTCGAACAGCGTGCGGCGGAGCAGCTTGTTCTCGTACATCGTGCCGAGCGCGCCATCGTCCGCGGCGGGGACGAAATCGAGTGCGCCGGGTTCGAGGCCGTCGCTGACGCGGATCTGGCGGATCGCACAGCCCTGCCCCGCCAGCGTCGCGCCGATGCCGATCGCGTCGAGCATGCGGTGGCTTGCGCTCGCGACCGCGGAGGCGCGGCCGTCGAAGCCGGGGGCCAGCGTCACCGCGGGGTCGGCGGGGTCGATCACGATCGTCGAGATGCCGTGCACGCCGAGCGCCACGGCGAGCGTCGCACCGACCAGCCCGCCACCGAGGATGATTACATCTGTGTCCATGGCGCCGCTCTATCCCGCCAGCCGGTCGCTGCCAACGACGATCCGGATGCAGCTTAACCCGTGTTGCAGCGTGGTTATCTTGACGTTGAGGCTGCCGGGGACGATGCATTTCTCTATTGTAGAGAATCTGGAGAATACGGGTCATGGCCAGCCGCGCGCAGCCAGCCTTGTGGCGTGAGACGGTGAAGGCGGGGGCAGTGCGCAGCGGTGCGCTGATCGCGGCGATCGCGTTGTTCGTCGGTACGCTGCTGATGGCGCTGGCGCTGGCGAGCTATCACCCGAGTGATCCGGCGCTGAACACCGCGTCGGGCGGCTACCCCGCCAATCTGGTCGGGCCGCCGGGCGCGTGGTTCGCCGATATCGCGCTGACGCTATTCGGGCCGGCGGTCGCGTTGCTGCTGCCGATCGGGCCGATCCTGGGGATGCGACTGTGGCGGGATGCGCCGCTGGGGCATTGGCTGCGGATGGTGCGCGGGGCGGCGATCGGCGTCGCGCTGATGGCGAGCGCGCTGGCGTTCGTCTCGGGCACGTCCGTGCTGGCGCTGCCGGCAGGGTGGGGCGGCGTGATCGGGCTGTCGGTGTCGAGTGCGGTGCATTGGGGGCTGAGCTTCATCGGCCAGCCTACGGCCGAGCTCTGGTCCGCGCGCGCAATCGGACTGGTCGCGGCGATTGCGGGTGCGATCGTCTGGGGCAAGAGCATCGAGATCGATCTCGGCGAGCGCAAATGGCGCCTGCCCCGCCGCAATCGCACCGAGGCGCTCGGCTATGACGGCTTCGACGATGTGGTCGATGACGACGAGCCGCTGACGTTGACGCGCAAACCGGTCGAGCCCCGCCCGGTTGCCGAGCCCGACCCGCGCCCTGCCCCGGTAATCGCGGATCGCCAGAACGCACCATCGCAGGCCAAACCCAAGGAGCGCCAGTCGTCGCTCGACCTGCGCGACAATTTCACGTTGCCGAGCCTCGACCTGCTGACCCAGTCGCCGCCGAGCCAGGGCAATGTGATCGACAAGGCTGGGCTCGAACGCAACGCGCGGCTGCTCGAGAACGTGCTCGACGATTTCCATGTGAAGGGATCGATCATCGAGGTGCGGCCGGGCCCGGTCGTGACGATGTACGAGCTGGAGCCTGCGCCGGGCATCAAGGCGAGCCGCGTAATCGCGCTGGCCGACGATATCGCGCGCAACATGTCCGCGATTTCCGCACGCGTCGCGGTAATTCCGGGGCGCAACGTGATCGGCATCGAGCTGCCGAATGCGCGGCGCGAGGCGGTGTCGTTGCACGAACTCGTTGGCAGCCAGACGTTCGAGGACCAGTCGGCGCAGCTGCCGATCATCCTCGGCAAGAACATCGCGGGCGATTCGGTGATCGCCGATCTCGCGCCGATGCCGCATCTGCTGGTCGCGGGCACGACCGGGTCGGGCAAGTCGGTCGGGCTGAACAGCATGATCCTGTCGCTGCTGTACAAGCTGACGCCGAACCAGTGCCGGATGATCATGATCGATCCGAAGATGCTCGAACTGAGCATGTACGACGACATCCCGCATCTGTTGTCGCCGGTCGTGACCGATCCGGCCAAGGCGGTGCGCGCGCTGAAATGGGCGGTCGAGACGATGGAGGATCGTTATCGCCAGATGTCCTCCGTGGGTGTCCGCAGCCTCGCCGGTTTCAACGACAAGGTGCGCGGCGCGAAGGCGAAGGGGCAGCCGCTCGGGCGGAAGGTGCAGACGGGGTATCACCCCGATACCGGCGCGCCGATGTACGAGGAGGAGAAGCTCGAATACGACGTGCTGCCGCAGATCGTGGTGATCGTCGACGAACTCGCCGATCTGATGATGACCGCGGGCAAGGAGGTCGAGTTCCTGATCCAGCGGCTCGCGCAGAAGGCGCGCGCGGCGGGCATCCACCTGATCATGGCGACGCAGCGGCCGTCGGTCGACGTCATCACCGGCGTCATCAAGGCCAATCTGCCGACGCGGATCAGCTTCCACGTCACGTCGAAGATCGATTCGCGGACCATTCTCGGCGAGCAGGGCGCGGAGCAGCTGCTGGGCAAGGGCGACATGCTCTACATGCCGGGCGGCAAGGGCATCGTCCGTGTGCACGGGCCGTTCGTGACCGACGACGAAGTGCGGCTGGTGGCGGATCACTGGCGGTCGCAGGGGCTGCCGGACTACATCTCCTCCGTCACTGAGGAGCCCGAGGAGAGCTTCGCGCTGGAGGGCTCGCCGACGGGTGAGGATTCGGCGGAGGACCAGCAGTATCGCCAGGCGATCCAGTTGGTGTGCGAGTCGCAGAAGGCGTCGACCTCGTGGCTGCAGCGGCAGTTGCGGATCGGGTACAACTCCGCCGCGCGGTTGATCGAGCGGATGGAGAAGGACGGCATCGTCGGCCGTCCGGATCATGTCGGCCGGCGCGAAGTGCTGCGCGATACCGAGGGGCATGCGATCTAGCGCTGCATTGCAATCCTCCCCTGCCAGGGGGAGGTGGCACCGCAGGTGACGGAGGGGGAGGACACGGAACCTACGTTGTCGCCCCCTCCCCCTCCGTCTGGCAAGGGCCAGCCACCTCCCCCTGGCGGGGGAGGATTCTTGAAACTCCGGCCTTCAACCTTCCGGAGGGTTTCGGACTGCGGCGACCCGCTATAAGGGGTTGATATAAGTTACGAAAAACAGGTGAGCGTGATGGGGTATCGGCGGTTGTGTGCGGCGGCAGTGGCGCTTGCCGTATCCGGGCAGGTTTCGGCGCAGGATATCGCTAAGCAGACCCCCGGCAGCTCCACCACCGACACGCAGCACCGCCCCCGCGCGGGCGTTCGCCGTGACAGCGATCTCTCCCCGTCCGCACTGACCGCAGATACGCAGCGCACGCCGCCGCCCGGCCTGTTCGCCGACTGGTTCGACATCCGCAAACGCCTGGCGGACCGCGGCATCGGAGTCAGCGCGCGCTATGCCTCGGAAAGCGGGTATAACTTCTCGGGCGGCGACCGGAAGCTGCTGCGCGAGACCGGCCAGTTCGACGTCGGCGTGCTGCTCGATCTCGACAAGGTCGTCGGGCTCAAGGGCGGTGCGTTCCAGGCGACCGTCACCTATCGCCGCGGTCGCGATCTCGGTGCGGATGCCAATCTGGGCGTGCTGCAGCAGGTGCAGGAAGTCTATGGCCGCGGCCAGACGGTGCGCCTCACGCAGTTCTGGTACGAGCAGAAACTCGGCGAGAAGCTCGAGGTAAAGGTCGGCCGGACCAATCCCGGCGAGGATTTCGCGGTGTTCTCGTGCTATTTCCAGAACCTCAGCTTCTGCGGCGCGCAGCCGGGCAACCTGGTCGGCGATTACTGGCAGAACTGGCCGGTCGGCCAATGGGGCGCGCGGCTGCGCTACGACCAGAGCGAGCAGATGACGTTCAAGGCGGGCGTCTACGAAGTGAACCCGCGCAACCTCGATAACGATTTCGTGATCGGTCATTTTCACGGCGCGACCGGGGTGCTCGTACCCGTCGAGGCGGAATGGCATCGCGGCAATGACGATGGCCGGGTCGGCGCCTACAAGGTCGGCGGCTGGGTGAGCACGTCGAACGGCGACGACGTGTTCTACGATCTGAACCGCCAGCCGATCGCGATCACCGGGCTTGCGCCGCTGCGCCGCGATGCGCGCTACGGGGTGTATTTCAATCTTCAGCAGCAGATCACCGGCACGTCGAAGGACGGCAAGTCGGTGACCGGGCTGAGCGTGTTCCTCAACGCGACGCAGGCCGACCGCGCGACCGCGACCACCGACAACCAGGTCGCCGCGGGGCTGTTCTACAAGGGGCTGGTGCCATGGCGGCCGGGCGACATCCTGGGCTTCGGCGTGGCGCGGACCAACGTGAACGGGCGCGTCGCGAAGGGGCAGGAACTCGATCCGACGCGGCCGGCGGTACAGGGCGCGGAATATGCGTCCGAGCTGTATTACAGCGTGCATCCGACGCGGTGGCTCGAACTGCGACCCAATGTGCAGTTCATCCACAATCCCGGCGGCGTACACGACGCGAACGACGTCGGCGTGCTGGGGATGAAGGCGGCGATCACGCTGTAGCGGAACTCGTCGAATTCAGTGGCGGTTCAAGCGCGGGCGGGCAACGGTCGCGCTGCAAGGAGATTTCGATGTTCAATACCCGCCCCGCGGTGATCGCGACGATCGCCGCCATTTCGGTCGCGGCCCTGCCCGCGCCGATCGCCGCACAGGCGACCGGCGATCTCGCGGCCGTGCAGAAGTCTCTTCAAGCGATGGAGACGATGACCGCTGATTTCTCGCAAGCGGATCGTAACGGCAAGGTCCTGACTGGTGTTCTGACGCTAAAGAAGCCCGGCAAAATCCGGTTCCAGTATCAGAAAGGTGTGCCGATCCTGATCGTCGCGGAGGGCGGTGCGCTGACGTTCATCGATTATTCGGTCAAGCAGGTGCAGCGCTGGCCGATCAAGAACTCGCCCTTGGTCGTATTCCTCGATCCGACACGGGATATCACGCGCTATGCCAAACTCGTTCCCGGGTATGATTCGCGGATCGTGTCGGTCGAGGTAAACGATCCCAAACATCCCGAGACTGGCAGGATCACGCTGGTTTTCGTGCGAAGCGCTGGCGCCCCAGGGGGTCTGATGCTGCAGGGCTGGGTCGCGCTCGACAGCCAGAACAACCGGACGACTGTACGGCTGACCAACCAGAAATTCGGTGCGCCGGTCAGCGACAACACCTTCCGCTGGAACGATCCGCGTCAAAAAGGTGGAAGAAAGTGACATAACCCGGTCGCCATTCATGCAAGCGACAGGTTCCGTCTCCTAGATATCGGGTCGCGGATGTGGGGCATTCGGGATTTTTCCCCCTGTTGCCCGGATGGTTTCCTCACCTCTCGCCTGCGTGACGAACGCTGAGTTGGCCCTCGCTCCATGCCCCCGGAGCGAGGGTCTTTCGCGTAGAGCGGCAGGAAGACTGCGTCTTCATGACTCGCTCAAGCGCGGCCGACGAGCGATAGCTCGGTCGACGACATGGGCTTTGCCCGTGGCGCCTTCTCCCTTCTCCAGAAGCCCCAGACGCTTCCTTGTCCCCACCCCTGCGCAACGCTACATCGCGGCCGTGAAGATCGTCTCCTGGAACATCAACTCGGTCCGTTTCCGGATCGCCATCGTCGAGCAGTTCCTGCGCGACGAGCAACCCGACATCCTGTGCCTGCAGGAGACCAAGGTCATCGACGGCGACTTCCCGCTGGAGGCGTTTCGCGCGCTCGGCTACGACCACATCGTCCTGCACGGCCAGCGCATGCACCACGGCGTCGCGATTCTGAGCCGCGTGCCGATCGTCGAGGATGACCGGTTCGACTGGCAGGCGAACAGCGAGGCGCGCCATATCGGCGTCCGGCTGGAGAACGGCGTGCGGCTCGAGAACGTCTACGTCCCCGCCGGCGGCGACGTGCCCGACCGCGAGGTGAACCCCAAGTTCGGCCAGAAACTCGACTTCATCGAACGCATGACGACTTGGTCGGAGACGCTTGCAGGCCCGACGATCCTGGTCGGCGACTTCAACATCGCCCCGCTCGAATCGGACGTCTGGAGCCATAAGCAGCTACTCGACGTCGTCAGCCACACGCCCATCGAGGTCGCGGCGCTGGGCCGATTGCAGGCGGCGGGCGACTGGGTCGATCTCGGCCGCCATTTCCACCCTGCCCCTGCACGGCTGTTCACGTGGTGGAGTTATCGCGCGAAGGATTGGGAAGCGTCGGATCGCGGGCGGCGGCTCGATCATATGTGGGCGACCGGGGCCGCGGCCGAGGCGGCGGTGTCGCATCATGTGTATGAGCGCTGCCGGAGCTGGCTCAAGCCGTCCGATCACGTGCCGATCATGACCGAGTTTGCGTTTTGACCGACCCCCGCGCTGCTGCCCGCGCGATCGATGCGTTGCGGCGCGGCTGGCCGATCGCGATCGACGGGCTCGTGCTGCTCGCGGTCGAGACGGCGGATGCGGACCGTCTGGCGGCGTTCGATCCCGATGCGAATGGCGGCGTGCTGATCTCCTCGGGGCGGGCAGCGACGTTGAAGCTGGCGAACCAGCTGGCGGCTGCCGATCCGACCGAGCCGGTGCTGGTCGATCGCGCGCCGTGGATCGATTTTGCCGCGGCGGCCGCATTGGCCGATCCGCAGTTCGATCTGGCAACGCCGATGAAGGGGCCGTTCCAGACGATCGCGTTGGCCGATCCCGAGGCGGCCGCGGCGGCGTTGCGGCTGGCGCGGATCGCAGGGCTGTTGCCGGCGTTCTTCCTTGGCAGCGGCGAACACGAAGTCGCGATCACGCGCGCGGATATCGACGCGCATGAGGATGCGACCCGGCTGACGCTTGCGGCGCGGGCGCGGCTTCCGGTCGCGGGTGCGGAGGATGCGGAGATCGTCGCGTTCCGCTCACCCGAGAGCGCGGACGAGCATATCGCGCTGCTGATCGGCCAGCCCAATGGCCAGCCGCCGCTGGTCCGCCTGCATAGCGAGTGCCTGACGGGCGACGTGCTCGGCAGCCTCAAATGCGATTGCGGGCCGCAGTTGCACGCCGCGATCCACGCGATCCAGCATAGCGGCTGGGGTATCCTGTTGTATCTGCGGCAGGAAGGGCGCGGGATCGGGCTGGTCAACAAGCTGCGCGCGTATGCGTTGCAGGACCAGGGATTCGATACAGTCGATGCGAACACGCGGCTGGGCTTTGCCGTCGATGCACGCGATTTCGGGGTGGCGGCGCGGATGCTGACGCTGCTCGGCCAGCGCGAGGTGCGGTTGCTGACGAACAATCCGGCCAAGGTCGCGGGTCTGGAGGCGGCGGGCGTGACGGTGATCGAGCGGGTGCCGCATTTCCTGCCGTCCAACCCGCATAACGCGCAGTATCTGGCGACCAAGCGCGATCGTACGGGGCACCAGTTCTGACCGATATTCCGCCCTCGCCCCCACCCTCCAGACGGTTGATCGTGGTGTTCGGTGCGGCGGTGCGCCCCGATGGCAGCCCCAGCCCGACGCTCGCGCGGCGGATCGCGTTCGCGGCGGCGGCGGCGGCGCGCTATGTCGATGCCGACCTGTTCTGCTCGGGCGCGAAGGGGACGCATGGGCCGTCCGAGGCTTCGGTGATGGCGGATGTGCTGGCGGAGACGGTCGACCGGTCGCGGATTCATCTCGACGAGGCGAGCGTGGATACTTTGCAGAGCGTGGTCGCGGCGACCGCGTTCGCGCGCGCTGGCCAGTACGCGCGGTGCATGATCTGCACCGATGGCTATCACCAGCCGCGCATCCGCATGCTGTTCGCGATGCTCGGCATGCCGGCGAGCGCGATCCACGTGCCGCATGGCGGGAGCCGGCGGTACCAGCTCAAGATGCGCTCGCGGGAAGTGGCGGCGATTCCGTATGATCTAGTGGCGGGGGTCGGGGCGATCTGGCGGCGGAAGCGGGGTTAGCGGGGTTAGCGGGGTTAGCGGGGTTTTTGCTGACGCAGGAGCCCAGGATACCGCGCTCGGCCCTTAGTTACCCTGGATTCCTGCGATCGCAGCAAAACGGGTTGTGCCGCCCACCTCCGTCACCCCGGACTTGTTCCGGGGTCCACCGTGCCGCGTATCGACCGCCGATGATCAAGCGGAGCGGTGGATGCCGGAACGAGCCCGGCATGACGGAGGGGGTGGTCAGTGCGCCCCGACCAACCGCGCGACGTCGGCGAAATTGTCCGCCAGCGCATCGACACCGATAGCCTTCAGCCGCGCGCCGTGTTCGGCGTTGCAATGCGACCCTGCCGACAGCCCGATGACGTAGCCCCCCGACGCCACCGCGCCGGTCGCGCCGACGGGCGAGTCTTCGAGGATTGCCGTTCGCGCGATGTCGACGCCGAGCTGGCGCGCGCCGAACAGGTACAGGTCGGGTGCGGGCTTGCCGTTCGTCACGTGTTCGCGGCCGCTGTAGAGGTGGTCGCCGAATGCGTCGCGCAGGCCGATATGCTCCAGGTGCCGCGCGATCCAGCTCACCGGGCTCGACGAGACGATCGCCTTGGGCAGGTCGGCGGGCAGCGACCGGACGAACGCCACCGCGCCTTCGATCGCGTCGATACCAGCGGCCATCACACGCTCGTCCTCGGCTTTCCGCGCTGCGTAGAAGTCGGCGGGGAGCGGCCGGTCGATCCAGCGTTCGAGCGCGTCGATGAACTGCGGGCCGGCGAGCCCCATGAAGTTCGCCATCGAGTCTTCGGCGGTGGTCGGGTGCCCGGCGGCGGTCAGCCATTCGGCGATGTGGCGGTTGCCGATCGATTCGCTGTCGATCAGGACGCCGTCGAAGTCGAACAGCAGTGCGTCGAACTTCATGCCGCGATGCCCCGTGCGCCGAACAATGCGCTGCCGATGCGGACGTGAGTCGCGCCGATCGTCACGGCTGTTTCGAAATCGTCGGACATGCCCATGCTGAGCCCTGTCAGCCCGTGATCGCGCGCGAGTTTCGCCAGCAGCGCGAAATACGGCGCCGGCTCGATGTCGGCGGGCGGCAGGCACATCAGCCCGGCGATCGGCAGCCCAGCGGCACGCGCCTGCTCCACCAGCGCCGGCAGGTCGGCGATCGCGCAACCACCCTTTTGCGGTTCGTCGCCGATGTTGACCTGGAGGAAGCAGTCGGGACGGCGATCGCTCGCGTCCATCGCCTTCCCCAGCGCGGTGACCAGCGACGGGCGATCGACCGCGTGGATGCAGTCGAACAGCGCGACGGCTTCGGCGGCCTTGTTCGACTGGAGCTGGCCGATCAGATGGAGTTCGACGTCGGGATACGCCTCGCGCAGCGCCGGCCATTTCTCCGCCGCCTCTGCCACGCGGTTCTCGCCGAACACGCGCTGGCCCTGTGCGAGCAGCGGTTCGATCGCGGCGACCGGGTGCGTCTTGGAGACCGCGATCAGCGTGATGTCGGTCACGCGGCGGTCGGCGATCTCGGCGGCCTTGGCGATCCGGGTGCGGATGGACTCGAGTGGCGTGGTGTCGTCAGATGTCATGCCGGGCGCTATAGGCAGCGACGTGACGCTCCGAAAGCCCATCCCCGAGCGCTGGCTGATGACCGACGAGCGGATGGGTGACGATCTGGGGGCGGCGCTGCGCCGGTTGCCGCCCGGATCGGGGGTGGTGTTTCGGCATTACGCTACGCCTGCGGGGGAGCGGCGGGCGATGCTGTTGCGGGTGAAGCGCGTCGCGTTTGCACGCGGGCTGATCGTGGTCGTGGCCGGGGCGTCGTCGATCGGGGCGGACGGCGTGCACGGCCGGGTGCGGACTCGGGCGAGGTCGGAGATCAGGACCTGGCCGGCGCATGATCGTAGGGAAGCCTTGGCCGGGAAGCGGGCGGGGGCGGATGCGCTGTTCGTGTCGCCGGTTCATGCCACGCGGTCGCATGCGGGGGCGGCTGGGCTTGGGCCGGCGCGGGCGATGCGGATCGGGCGCGGACTTGGGATACCGGTCATTGCGCTGGGGGGGATGGATGAGTCGCGCTGGCGAAGAATTCGGCGGTTCGGGTTTCACGGATGGGCCGCGATCGACGCTTGGGTTTGCTAGGCTTAGTCGTCCGCCTCCCCCTAACCGTCATCCCAGCGAACGCTGGGATCTCATCGTGGGGCACGCTTCACCTGTATCGAGGGAGACCCCAGCGTTCGCGGGGGTGACGGATTGGACGAGATGCGGCGATGGGTAAGGACGGGTTCGGGTTTACCCGCAAATTGCGAAATCCGGTCGAGCACTACGACGAACCGTCGCTACTCGGACGCTTAGAAGCGGAAGGCGGTGCCCAGATACACGGCCTGGCTGTCGCGGCGGTCGTCGTCGACCTTTACGAAGCGCTCGCGGTCCGAGCGATAGCGCACGCCGGCGGTGACCGCGAGGCTGCGCGTCAGCGCGTAGGAGCCACCGAGATCGACCGAATAGCTCGGCGCGTCCTCGACGAGGTGTGGTGCGTTCGACAGCGGACGATCCGCCGCTGCCTTTACCGTGCCGCTGAACCGCTTGGCGCTGTAGCTGACCGCGAGATCGGCGGCTTCGCGGCTACCCGGCATCGCGCCGAGATCGAGCTTGTTCATGTCGCCGGAGATCGCAAAGCGCTTCCAGCCGACCGACATGCCGAGATTATACGCGATCGGGGCGATGCCGACGGTCGACGTCGACGACGCGAGGCTCGCCGTGTTGGCGAGGGCGCGATTGGTCTGCGCACGCACCGCAACGGTCACCGCGCGATTATTCTGCCGGGTTTCGGCGGGCGTGAAACGGAAGCTGCCGGCTTCGAAGCCACCGCGCGCAAACATCGCGGCAAGGCGGGGATCGGCGGCGGCGGGGGTGAACGATCCGATACCGCGGACCGACGCGACGTTGCTCTTGGCGATTCGGGCGGGCTGTTCGCTGGCGCCGAACGCGGGCGCGACAATTGCGGCAGTGGCGACAAGCGCCCCGGCAACCACCCCGACTATTCCCCCACGCGTCATCACAACGAATCTATTCCTCGAATCCCGTAATCGGATCCCTCGTGAAACTGCGACTATCACGAATTGATCCATGGCAACCACCGAAGAGCGGCTTCCTGCGCCGATTATGAGATAGTGTTGCAATCAGCACACAGATTTGGGGTTTTGAGGCCTCGTTTTCGTCGTCGTACCCCGTTCGCACGCCCCGTGACCGCGATCCCGGCGTCAGCTTGCGGGGGCGCAGGCTGGCCTGTAGAGCAAGGACTGATTTTCTTGCCAGGATGATGCCCATGTTCCGCCGCTCGCGTATCGCAGTCGTGCTGTTTGCCCTGCCTCTCGTCGCATGCGGCGGCGGTTCGGCGCGTCCCAAGGCGGATCTCGCCGCATCGAAGATCACCACGATCGGCGTGAACAGCTATCTGTGGCGCGCGAGCCTCGACACGCTGGGCTTCATGCCGCTGCTCCAGACCGACTCCAATGGCGGCGTGATCGTCACCGACTGGTACATCAATCCGCAGACGCCGACCGAGCGCATGAAGGTGACCGTCTCGATCCTCGACCAGGATCTGCGCGCCGATGCGCTGCGCGTCGCCGCGCTTCGCGAAGTCAACCGCAACGGCCAGTGGGTGTCATCGCCGGTCCAGGCCGCGACCACGCAGAAGCTGGAAGACATCATCCTGACCAAGGCCCGCGACCTGCGCCGCGCCTCGATCGCGGGCTGAGGACCGTATAATGGCGTCGCGTTTCAATGCGTTGAAGGCGGACGCGGCGTGGCAGAAGGTCTGGGACGAACGCAAGACGTTCGCCGCCGACGATCTGTCGACCAAGCCGCGCTCGTACGTGCTCGAGATGTTCCCCTATCCGTCGGGGCGCATCCATATGGGGCATGTCCGGAACTACACGATGGGCGACGTGCTCGCGCGGTTCCGTCGAATGAAGGGCATGGAAGTGCTCCATCCGATGGGCTGGGACGCGTTCGGCATGCCCGCCGAGAACGCGGCGATGGAAAAGGGCGTGCATCCGGGCAACTGGACGCGCGCCAACATCGCGACGATGAAGGCGCAGCTGAAGCGCCTCGGCTTCGCGCTCGACTGGACGCGCGAACTGGCGACGTGCGAGCCTGAGTATTATGGCCACGAGCAGGCGCTGTTTCTCGACCTGTTCGCGGCGGGGCTCGTGTATCGCAAGGAATCGGCGGTAAACTGGGATCCGGTCGACATGACCGTGCTCGCCAACGAGCAGGTGATCGACGGTCGTGGCTGGCGTTCGGGCGCGCTGGTCGAACGGCGGAAACTGTCGCAGTGGTTCCTGAAGATCACCGATTTTGCCGACGAGCTGGTCGATGGCCTTGGCGCGCTCGAGCACTGGCCCGACAAGGTCAAGCTGATGCAGGAGAACTGGATCGGCCGCAGCCAGGGGTTGCAGTTCAAGTTCCAACTTTCTGCTCCCTTCCCGCTCGCGGGAGGGGTCGGGGGAGGGCCTGACGCGAACGCGACGGCAGTGGTTGGGGACGCCTCCCCTCCCCTAGCCCCTCCCGCAAGCGGAAGGGGAATAGAGAGCGTCGAGGTCTTCACCACCCGCCCCGACACGATGTTCGGCTCCAGCTTCGTCGCGGTCGCTGCCGATCACCCGATCGCGCGCGCTATCGCCGAGACGAACCCCGATGCGGCTGCGTTTATCGAACTGTGCAAGCGGGGCGGCACCAC
The DNA here is from genome assembly GCF_049472435.1 of Sphingomonas sp. 4RDLI-65. Taxonomy (NCBI): domain Bacteria; kingdom Pseudomonadati; phylum Pseudomonadota; class Alphaproteobacteria; order Sphingomonadales; family Sphingomonadaceae; genus Sphingomonas; species Sphingomonas sp. 4RDLI-65. The sequence continues at coordinate 171,590 of NZ_JBCEBT010000002.1, forward strand.
TGCGGCCGAACTCGATACGCAGGAAAAATTGGGCTTCAATACCGGTCTGCGTGCGGTGCATCCGCTTGATAAGGCTTGGGAGCTCCCGGTCTACATCGCCAACTTCGTGCTGATGGAATACGGCACCGGCGCGGTGTTCGGCGTGCCCGCGCACGACCAGCGCGATCTCGATTTCGCGCGCAAATACGACCTGCCGGTCAAGCGCGTCGTGAGCGAAGGCGATGACGAGGCCCCCGTGTTCGTCGGGGACACCGCCTGGACCGGCGCCGGCACCATCGTGAACTCGCACTTCCTCGATGGGCTCGACATCGAGGACGCCAAGCGCGTCGTGATCGAGCGCGCCGAGGGCGAAGGCTGGGGCAAGGGCACGACCGTGTTCCGCCTGCGCGACTGGGGCGTTAGCCGTCAGCGTTACTGGGGCACGCCGATCCCGATCATCCACTGCGACGCGTGCGGCGCGGTGCCGGTGCCCAAGGACCAGTTGCCGATCGTGCTGCCCGAGGACGTGTCGTTCGACATCCCCGGCAACCCGCTCGATCGCCATCCGACCTGGAAAAACGTCCCCTGTCCGTCGTGCGGCGCGGATGCGCGGCGTGAGACCGATACGCTCGACACGTTCGTCGATTCGTCGTGGTATTTCATCCGCTTCGCCAGCCAGCCGGACGCGAAACCGTTCGACCGGACGGGCGCGGAGAAGTGGCTGCCGGTCAACCAGTATATCGGCGGCGTAGAGCACGCGATCCTGCACCTGCTCTACGCGCGCTTCTGGACGCGCGCGCTGAAGCATATCGGCATGCTCGACATCGCCGAGCCGTTCGCCGGGCTGTTCACGCAAGGCATGGTCACGCACGAGACGTATAGCCGAGGCGACGCCGGCGACGCGCAGCCGGAGGCCGACACCGACGACGACGATTCGAGCGACGCGCCGGTGAAGACGAAGTGGCTGTCTCCCGACGAGGTCCGCAAGACCGATGCAGGGTATATCGAGATCGCGACCGGAGGCCCTGTGACGGTCGGTCGCGTGACGAAGATGTCGAAGTCGAAGAAGAACACCGTCGATCCCGAGCCGATCGTCGACCAGTATGGCGCCGACGCGGTGCGCTGGTTCGTGCTCTCCGATTCGCCGCCCGAACGCGATCTCCCCTGGAGCGAATCCGGCATCGAAGGCGCGTGGCGGTTCGTCCAGCGTCTCTGGCGCCTGATCGAGTCCGATGATGCGGCAAAGGCCGAGGGCGCCGACATCGCCCTGCGCAAGCTCTGTCACCGCACGACCGTGGGTATCGAGAGCGATATCAACGCCTTGCAGTTCAACAAGGCGGTCGCGCGGCTCTACTCACTGTGCAGCGCGATCGAGAAGGCGGCGCCCTCTGCAGACCGCGAACAGGCGATCCGCACGTTGCTGTTGCTCGTCAGCCCGATGGTCCCACACGTCGCAGAGGAAGCCTGGGCGACCGCGGGCAATGACGGCCTGATCGCCGACGCCGCATGGCCGATCGTCGATCCGGCGATGCTGATCGACGACGAAGTCACGATCGCGGTGCAGGTCAACGGCAAGCTGCGCGACACGCTCGTCTTCGCCAAGGGCGCGCCGAAGGACGCGGTCGAAGCCGCCGCGCTCGCCTCCGAAAAGATCGTCCGCCTGCTCGAGGGCAAGCCGCCCCGGAAAGTGATCGTCGTGCCCGACCGTCTCGTGAATATCGTCGCATGAAGCGGCTTGCGATGCTCAGCGCGCTGGTGCTGGCGCCCATGGTGTCCGGCTGCGGACTGCATCCGCTCTATGCGGGCGGCAGCAGCGGACCGGTCGCGGGCGCGCTCGGTCAGGTCGAGATCGCGCCGATCGAGGGCAAGAACGGCTGGCTGATGGCGACGGCTCTACGAGACCGCCTGCCGTCGAACGGCGCGCCGGCGCTGTACCGGATCGACATTCGTCTCGACGACCAGATCAGCGGCCTCGGCGTTCGTACCGACGACAGCGTCTCGCGCGAACGCCGGACTCTGCGCGCGCGTTATCAGCTCGTACGGATCGGCGACGGCTCGGTACTGCTAGATGCGACCGCGGGCTCAGACGCCGGTATCGACGTCGTCCGCTCGGAATATGCGACGATCGCCGCCGAGAACACCGCGCTCGAACGCCTGTCACAGATCGTCGCCGACCAGATCGTCGCGCGCGTCGCACTGTACGCACGCAATACGCCTGCCGTCGCGGCGGCGCAGGGCGCTACGCCCGCAAAGTGAAGGCCAGCGCCGGCCAGATCCGCGGTGCGCTGGCCAAACCGGGCGGCGATATCCGTCTGTACCTGCTCCACGGCCCCGACGAGGCGGGCGCGAGCGACCTTGCCCGCGTGCTCGCCAAGGCGATGGGCGCGGATGCCGAGCGCGTCGATCTCGATGGTTCGACGCTCAAGGGCGACCCCGGCCGGCTGACCGACGAGGCGGCCTCGCTGTCGTTGTTCGCGGGCGCCCGGTTCGTCCGCGTCGCATCCGCGGGCGAGGAGAGCCTTGAAGCGTTCACCAACCTGTTGGCCGCCGAGCGCGTCGGCAACCCGGTCGTCGCGATCGCCCCGACGGTCAAGTCGACCGCCAAGATCGTCAAGCTCGCGATCGACTCGCCGCGCGCGATGGCGTTCGCCTGCTATGCCCCGACGGCGCAGGATGCCGAACGCCTCGCGACGACGATCGCGGGCGAGAACGGTTTGCGCCCCGCCCCAGGCGTTGCTCGCCGCCTCGTTGATACGACCGGAGGCGACCGCGCTGTCATTTCGCGAGAGATCGAGAAGCTCGCGCTCTACCTCGACGCCGCGCCCGATCGCCCCGCGGACCTCGACCACCACGCGCTCGATGCGGTCGGTGCGGACCTCGGCGACGCAGAAATGAGCCGCGCGATCGACGCGGTGATCGAGGGCCGGGTCGATGACCTTGGCGCCGAACTCGCGGTGCTCGAAGAGGCCGGTACCTCGCCAATCCCGTGGCTGCGCCAACTCGTCCGCCGCCTGATCGCGCTCGCCGACATGCGCGGCGAGATCGACCGGGGGGACACGGTCGACGCGGTGATGAAACGCCACCGCGTGTTCTTCAAGGAAGAGGCGAGCACCGCTCGGTCCTTGCGCCGTTGGTCGCCGGTGATGCTCGCCACCGCAATCCAGCGCGTCCGCACCGCCGAGCGGGCGATCATGGCGTCCGGGAATGCCGGAGGCGTGGTAGCGGAAGCGGCGGTGGTGGCGCTATCCCAGGCGATCGCCCGGCGAAACTAATCTCGACCGCGCTTCGTCGCAGCATGTCCTTCTAATACCCCGTCCACCCACCCTCCGTCATCCCGGCGCACGCCGGGACCCATGGACAGGGTGCGATCACTAACGAAGCGGACCGCAACCGTCGGTCCCGGCTTCCGCCGGGATGACGGAGATTAGTGGTCCTCCCCCCCTATCACCCGTTCGTCCTGAGCGAAGTCGAAGGATGGTCCGGTGCGCAGGTGCTTCGACTTCGCTCAGCACGAACGGAAGGGGTGCGATTGGGTCAGGTTGACCCGCGACCTAGATCGCCCCGCCCGTCAGCCGCTGACACACCATGTCGAGCTGATCCAACGTCGAATAGCTCAGCGTTAGCGTGCCGCCCGTCTCGGTATGCGCAACGCGCACCTGAAGCCCGAGCAGATCCGCCAACTGCCGTTCCAGCGCCGCGATATCCGCATCGGGAATACGCGCCTCTGACGGCTTGCCACTCCGGTTCCGCCCAGGCTTGGCATCGCGCGCGAGCTTCTCGGTCTCGCGCACCGATAGCCCCCGCGCGACAACCTGATCCGCAAGCGACTCCACATCCGGCGAACCCAGCAAAGCTCGAGCGTGCCCCATCGACAGCGAACCATCGACCACCTGCGACTGCACCTGCGCCGGCAATTCCAGCAACCGCAGCAGGTTGGCGACATGGCTGCGCGACTTGTGGACGATCTTGGCGAGCACCTCCTGCGTGTGGCCATATTCGCCCGCCAGCCGCTGATAGGCCTGCGCCTCTTCGATCGCGTTCAGGTCCTCGCGCTGGATGTTCTCGATCAGCGCGATCTCAAGCGTCTCGGCGTCGTCGAAGTCGCGAACGACGACCGGCACCTCGTGCAGACGCGCACGCTGCGCCGCCCGCCAGCGCCGCTCGCCCGCGACGATCTGGAAATCATGCCCGTGCGGCCGCACGACGATCGGTTGGATCAGCCCGCGCGACGCGATCGACGCGGCAAGCTCGTCGAGCATCGCCTCGTCGAAATGCCGACGCGGCTGATCGGGATGCGGCGACAGCGAGCTGACCGGCAGCATGCGCACGCCGGACGATTGCTGCGCTGCACCATCGGCGGACACCGGCGTTTCGCGCGCCATCTCGCCGAGAAGCGCGTTGAGGCCCCTGCCCAGCCCCGGACGACCACGTTTATTACCGTCGCTCATGCCGCCGCCTGCGCTGTTGCCGGGAGCCGGCCGATGAGTTCACGCGCGAGCGCGATGTACGCCTGCGACCCCGAACACCGATGGTCGTAGATCAGCGCGGGTAGCCCATGGCTCGGTGCCTCGGAAAGGCGCACATTGCGCGGGATCACCGTCTCAAACACGACTTTGCCGAGCACCGCGCGGACGTCCGCCGAGACCTGGTCGGTCAGCCGGTTACGCCGATCGAACATCGTCAGCGCGACCCCGAGAATCGACAGGCCGGGATTGAACCGCTGGCGGATGCGCTCGACCGTACTGAGCAACTGCGACAACCCTTCGAGCGCGAAGAACTCGCATTGCAGCGGCACGAGCAGCGAATCCGCCGCAACCATCGCGTTGATTGTCAGCAGTCCGAGCGAGGGCGGGCAATCGATCAGCGCGATATCCCACGGCCCCTGCGCCGCCTTGACGGCGCGATCTAGCCGGTGCGTGCGCGCGTCGAAATCGACCAGTTCGATCTCCGCGCCCGACAGGTCGACCGTCGCCGGCACGATATCGAGCCGCGGTACGCGCGTGTGGACGACCGCCTCTTCGATCGACGTTTCGCCGACCAGCACGTCGTAGCTAGACCGCTCGCGCTGCGAATGACCGATGCCGAGCCCGGTCGATGCGTTGCCTTGCGGATCGAGATCGACCAGCAGCACGCGCATGCCCGTCGCCGCCAGCGCGGTCGCGAGGTTGATGGCGCTGGTGGTCTTGCCCACCCCGCCCTTCTGATTGGCGACCGCGATGGTGATCATCGCGCGCTTACCCGATCCAGAACCACGATCGACGACTCCGGGTTCGTGACGCTTTGTTCCACGTGGAACATAAACCGCCAATGCTGCTTGAGCGCGGCGAACTCCTCCTCGTCGAAACGCCCCCGAGGAAGCAACCACCGCGTCTCCGTTGTGGCGCAGTGCGCCGCGCCACGCAAAAGGTTTTGCAACGAGGCGACCGCGCGCGCCGAAATGATCGTCGCGTCTGCCTTGGCGTTTTCGACCTTGGAGGCGTGAACGCGGACCTGATCGCCGAGCCCGAGACGCGCGACGCAGAGCTGGAGGAAGTCCGCGCGCCGTCGCCGGGGCTCGACCAGATCGACCGGACCCTCGCGAACCAGCGCGACGACCATGCCCGGAAAGCCGCCGCCAGTTCCGATATCGAGCCAGCGCTTGGCCGACGACTCCGCTCCCGCCAATGCGACGAGCTGGAGTGAGTCGACCACATGCCGGTCCCAGATCGTCGGGATGGTCGACGGTGCGATCAGATTCTGGTGCGGCGCTTCCTCGACGACCATCGCGACGAACGCCGCGAGGCGCTCGGTCGCCTCTGCCCCGAACCGTTCGGTGACCCAGGCCTGTGCGTCGTCTTCGATCATGCTGGCACTCGTTTCGTATGCAATAATACCGCGGACAAAGCCGCCGGGGTGATCCCGCGCACCCGTGCCGCTGCGGCAAGCGACGTCGGCCGCGCGGCAGTCAGGCGATCGATCATCTCGTTCGACAGGCCAGGTATGCGATCATAGGCGAGGTCCTCGGGCAGGCGGATCGCCTCGTCGGCACGCAGGCGCGCAACCTCCTGCGCCTGGCGTTCGATATACGGGGCGTAGCGCGCGTCCTCTAAGACTTCGTCAACGACTGTCACCGGGATGCCTTGCGCTGCGTCGGGCGCGACATGCGCGAGCGTCACGCCTTCGAATCGGAGCCAGTCGAACGCGGTCCGGCGCGCACCATCGCGACCGATCGCAACGCCCTGGTCAGCCACCTCGGTCGCGGTGCGTTCGCCGTCGAGCGACGCGCGGAAGCGGGCACGGTTCTGGGCCATCGCATGCTGATGCGCGAGCCGCTCTGGTCCGAGGCACCTTGCGGCTTCGGCGATCGTACCCAACCGCGTCTCGGCATTGTCCGCACGCAACGACAAGCGAAACTCGGCGCGTGCGGTGAGCATCCGATAGGGCTCGGTTACGCCCTGCAGCGTGAGATCGTCGATCATGACGCCGAGATAGCTGGAGGCGCGATCGAGGATCACCGGCGCCAGGTCGCGCGCATACGCTGCGGCGTTGAGCCCGGCGACGAGCCCCTGCCCTGCCGCTTCCTCATACCCGGTCGTCCCGTTGATCTGGCCGGCGCAGAACACGCCCTCGATCGCGCCGAGTGCAAGCCGCGTGTCGAGCGCGCGCGGATCGATATAGTCGTACTCGACCGCATAGCCGGGCATCGTCATCTTGACCCGCTCGAGCCCCGGAATGCTGGCGAGCATCTCGGCCTGGACCTCGTCCGGGAGCGATGTCGACAGGCCGTTGGGATAGACCGTCGCGTCATCGAGCCCCTCGGGTTCGAGGAAAACCTGATGCCCGTCACGGTCGCCGAAGCGATGGACCTTGTCCTCGATCGACGGACAGTAGCGCGGCCCCGCCGCCTCGATCGCGCCGGTGAACAGCGGCGACCGATGGAACGCCTCGCGGATGATCGCGTGCGTCCGGTCGGTCGTGCGGGTGATGGCGCAGGCAATCTGGGGCAGCGGACGTGCGCGGGTCATCGGCGACATCGTCCATGGATCGAGGTCCGATGGCTGCTCGGCGAGCGCACCCCAGTCGATCGTGCGGCCGTCCAATCGCGGCGGTGTCCCGGTCTTCAGTCGGGCCATCGGCAGGTCGCGTGCGCGCAACTGATCCGCCAGAGGCTTGGCCGCACGCTCGCCGATCCGGCCGCCGTCTTCGCGATCATCACCGCGGAAGATGCGGCCGCCGAGGAACGTCCCGGTCGCCAACACGACCGCGCGAGCCTGTACGATCGCGCCGTCGGCGAGCACGACGCCCGCCATGCGAGCACCCTCGAAATGAAGTGCGATCGCCTCCCCTTCCACGATCGACAGCCCCGCGGTCGCAGCCAGCATCGCCTGGATAGCACGCGAATAGAGCTTGCGATCCGCCTGGATCCGCGGCCCCTGCACGGCCGATCCCTTGCTGCGATTGAGCATGCGGTAATGGATCGCCGCGGCGTCCGCAGCGCGCCCGATCAGCCCGTCGAAAGCATCGACCTCACGCACCATGTGCCCTTTGCCCAGGCCACCGATCGCAGGATTACACGACATCGCGCCAATGTGCTGCGCGTCGAACGACACGAGCGCGGTGCGCGCGCCCCTCCGCGCCGCCGCGGCTGCGGCTTCGGTTCCGGCATGGCCACCGCCAACCACCACTACATCGAACATGGAATTGCCGTAGAACGACAGGACGAGTGCGTCAAAGATGTTCCACGTGGAACATCACTTGCCGATGCAAAAACGTCCAAACAGCGCATCGAGCATCTCGCCAGTCGCGTCGAGGCCGAGGACTCCAGCGAGGATTGCACGCGCTTGGCGGAGATGTTCGGCAACGATCAGCGGATCGAAACTGCGGTCCCGCAGCGCCTCGACGGCAAGCCCGCATTGCCGCCGCTGATGCTGTTTGAGCGCAATGCCATCGCCACGCGGAAGCATCGCCGCAGCCCGCTGGTGCAGTTCTGCCCAAAGCCGATCGAGCGAACCGCGATCGGTTTGCGCGATCGCCAACGTCCGGCCTGCGGGCACTTCCCCCCGCCCCGGCAGGTCGGCACGCGCGTGAAGCCAGATCGCATCGGCGCGTGGCGGGGGGGTGTCCGCCAGCCACAGGACGATGTCCGCCGCCGCCATTGCATCCTCGGCGCGTGTGACGCCGATCGCCTCGATCGGGTCGAGCGTATCGATCAGCCCGGCGGTATCGGTCAGCACGTACGCAACGCCGTCGCGGATCACCGGCACCTCGATCCGGTCGCGCGTAGTGCCCGAGATGGGCGAGACGATTGCCGCATCGCGCTCGCCGAGCAGGTTGAGCAGCGTCGACTTGCCGCTGTTGGGGGGACCGCCGATGACGACACGAAGCCCGTCCTTCAGGCGCTCGACCGGCGGGGCATCGACCACCGTTTCGATCTCCCCGGCGAGCGCGTCGATCTCTCCGACGAGTGCGTCGAACGCGGCGGTATCGCTTGCCACGTCGTCCTCGTCGGCGAAGTCGAGCATCGCTTCGATCCGAGCGGACAGCATCGCGACCGAGGCCATCCAGCCGCGAACGGCCTGGCTCACGCGGCCCTCGGCTGCGGTCATTGCGGCGACGCGCTGCCCCTCGGTCTCGGCTTCGAGGAGGTCGGCGAGGCCTTCCGCCTCGGTCAGGTCGATACGGCCGTTCGTCAGCGCGCGGCGGGTGAACTCGCCGGGTTCGGCGAAACGGAGCTCGGGCATTGCGGACAAGGCGCGCTCGACGGCAGCGATCACGGCGCGACCGCCGTGGCAGTGAAGCTCGACTAGGTCCTCGCCGGTCGCGGTCCTCGGTCCTGGGAAGACGATCACCAGCGCGCGGTCGATCAACGCGCCGTCGGCATCGCGCAACCCGCGCAGGCTTGCGTGGCGGGCGGCTGGCAACGGACCTGCCAGGGCTTCGGCCGCCGCGAAAGCTTGCGGTCCGCTGATCCGGACTACGGCGATCGCCCCTGGTGGACGCCCGCTCGATACCGCGAAGATCGTTTTCACGTGGAACTCAGCTGCCGCTTTTCGTCGCGGTGTCGAACATCCGTTTCCACATCGCCATGCCCGCCTCGCCCATCGGCTGCCAGCCGCGCATCATCGATTCGAGCATCTCGGGCTTCATCTGGCCGGCGGGGATCGCGTCCATCATCATCGCGACATAGCGGTCGTGGATCGGCGTCAGATCGGGCAGGCCGACCGCGCGGCGCGCCTCGTCCGGGGTGCATTCGATCTCGATGTTCATCTTCATGTACCGCGTCCCAGATGGCGCTTGAGCCGCCCATCCGCGCGCTGCATAGCGTGGCAATGTATGCGCGCGATGTAGCCTCGATCGCAACGCCTATCGGACTGGTCCGCGTGACCGGCTCCGCGGACCGGATTTACGCGATCGATATTCTGGCGACGGGCGACGCGGCTGCGAGCGATGTGCCCGCGATCCGGGAAGCGCTCCGACAGCTTGAAGCGTATTTCGCGGGACGGCTTAAAGCGTTCGATCTGCCGCTCGCCCCCTCGCCTACCGAGCGTGGCGCAGTCCTTCGTCAGGGCATCGTCGACATCGCTTTCGGCGAAACCGCGAGTTACGGGGCGCTCGCGAAAGCTATCGGATCGAGCCCGCGCGCGATCGGCCAAGCATGCGCGCGCAACCCGTTTCCGATCGTCGTCCCGTGCCACCGAATCCTTGGAGCCGGCGGCGCGCTTGGTGCGTATTCCGCGGGCAACGGCCCCATCACCAAATTTAGGCTGCTCGACCACGAGCGGCCGCAAGGAGGATTGTTATGACGAACACCACCACGATTTCCACGCTCGACGGCGATAGCGAATTCACTGCATATCGCGCAACGCCGGCAGGTGAGCCAAAGGCCGCGATCATCGTGATCCAGGAGATCTTCGGGGTGAATGCCGGCATTCGCCGCAAGTGCGATACGCTCGCCGAAGCGGGCTATCTGGCGATCGCACCAGACCTGTTCTGGCGGCTGGAGCGCGGCATCGAACTCGATCCGGACATGAAGCCCGAGTTCGATCGTGCGCTGGAACTGATGGGCCAGTTCGACCAGGACAAGGGCATTGCCGATATCGAGGCGAGCATCCGTGCAGTCCGCGCCGAACTCGGTGACGGTGCGAAGGTCGGCGTGGTCGGTTACTGCCTCGGCGGGCGCCTCGCATTCATGACCGCGGCACGGACCGACGTCGATGCGAGCGTCGGTTATTACGGCGTCGGGATCGATGGGTTGCTGGCTGAGAAGCACGCGATCGCGCATCCGGTGCTGCTGCATGTGCCGGAGGAGGATCACTTCGTCGACAAGGCGGCTCAGGCGGCGATGCATGCCGGGCTCGACGATCACCCCAAGGTGACGATCTACGATTATGCGGGCGAGGACCACGGGTTCGCGACCGAGTTCGGCGAGCGGCGTTCGGATGCGGCGGCGAAGCTGGCGGACGAGCGTACGGCGAAGTTCTTCGCGGAGAATCTGGGCTAACACCCCTCCCGTCACCCCGGATGTGTTCGGTGCTTATCCCCATCGGACAAGTGCGAGTCAGCAGTCGTACGGCGCCATCCCCTCCTTGTTCTCCCGCGAAGGCGGGAGCCCAGTCTGGATCCCCGCCTTCGCGGGGAAACAGTCTTACTTGCTCGGGAGGGATAATCGCCGAGTGTTCAGGGGTGACGGGGGGCCGACGGCGGACATGAAAAAGGCCTCGCCGGGATCATCCGGCGAGGCCTTTTCCTTATCCCAATACCAGCGCGATCAACGCAGCAGCGTGATGATCCCCAGCGTGTCGCCGGTGCCGACCCAGCCCTCGTAGATCATCTTCACCGCGACCACGAGGATCACTGCGAGGCCGATATAGGCGATCCAGCGATACTTGTTGATCACGCGCGCGATGTAGTTCGCCGCCAGACCCATCATCGCGACCGACAGCAGCAGGCCGATGACGAGGATGCCGGGATGCTCGCGCGCTGCGCCGGCGACCGCCAGGACGTTGTCGAGGCTCATCGAGACGTCGGCAACGGCGACTGCCCAAGCCGCGCTCGCAAACCCCTTGGACGACCGGATGCCCGAGCGTTCGTCGCCCTGGATTTCCTCGGATCCCGCGTTCTCCGCGCCCTCGCGGATTTCGCGCCAGAACTTCCAGCTGACCCACAGCAGCAGCAGACCGCCCGCGAAGATCAGCCCGACGATGCCCATCAGCCACGTCACGATCAGCGCGAAGAAGATGCGCAGGACGAGCGCCGCGCCGATGCCGATCAGGATGACCTTCTTGCGCTGGTCGGCGGGGAGACCCGCTGCGAGTGCACCGACGACGATCGCGTTGTCGCCCGCGAGGACGAGGTCGATCATCAGCACCGATCCGAACGCGGCGAGCGCCTTCGGGTCGCCGAGGTTGGAGAAGTCGGCGACGATGTGGTGCCAGATGTCGAGCGGCGAGCCCGGCCCGGCGACTTCCGATGCGGCGGCGGCCAGCATGGCGATGATACTCAAGATGTCAGCTCCCGGTGACGTGGGTCACCAACGCGAGCGGTGGTGACGGATTTCATGTGTTTAATAGCGGAGCGGCACGCGAAAGCCATTGCTCTCGCGTGCCGCTTTTGCGTCGTTCTGCTTGGCCGGACATCGGCAAAGCCGATGTCGTCGGTCGGGAGGCTCGCGCCCCCGCCGGCCGAACCGGTGCGAGTCCTGCGCCAGCTTGGCGCAGGCCGCACTCGGTTATTGATTCATGGAATCGAAGAAATTCTCGTTGGTCTTCGAATCCTTCATCTTGTCGAGCAGGAACTCCATCGCGTCGATCGTGCCCATCTGCATCAGGATGCGGCGCAGGACCCACATCTTGCTGAGCTTGGCCTTGTCGACCAGCAGCTCTTCCTTGCGGGTGCCCGACTTGCCGACGTCCAGCGCCGGGAAGATGCGCTTGTCCGCGACCTTGCGATCGAGCACGATTTCCGAGTTGCCGGTGCCCTTGAACTCCTCGAAGATCACCTCGTCCATGCGGCTGCCGGTGTCGATCAGCGCGGTCGCGATGATCGAGAGCGAACCGCCCTCCTCGATGTTGCGCGCGGCACCGAAGAAGCGCTTCGGACGCTGCAGCGCGTTCGCATCGACACCGCCTGTCAGGACCTTGCCTGACGACGGCACGACGGTGTTGTAGGCACGGCCGAGACGCGTGATCGAGTCGAGCAGGATCACCACGTCCTTCTTGTGCTCGACCAGGCGCTTGGCCTTTTCGATCACCATTTCAGCGACTTGCACGTGGCGCTGTGCGGGTTCGTCGAAGGTCGAGCTGACCACCTCGCCCTTCACGCTGCGCTGCATGTCGGTGACTTCCTCGGGGCGCTCGTCGATCAACAGCACGATCAGGAACACCTCGGGGTGATTGTCGGTGATCGCCTTGGCCATGTTCTGCAACATGACGGTCTTGCCGACGCGCGGCGGCGCGACGATCAGCGTGCGCTGGCCCTTGCCCTGCGGCGAGACGATGTCGATCACGCGCGCCGATTTGTCCTTGACGGTCGGATCGGCGGGATCGAGCGTCAGCTTGCTCTCGGGGTAGAGCGGCGTGAGGTTGTCGAAATTGACGCGGTGGCGGACGACGTCGGGGTCGTCGAAATTGACGGCCGTGAGCTTCACCAGCGAGAAATAGCGTTCGCCATCCTTCGGCCCGCGAATCTCGCCCTCGACCGTGTCACCGGTGCGCAGGCCGAACTTACGCACCTGATTCGGCGAGATGTAGATGTCGTCGGGACCGGCGAGGTAGTTCGATTCCGGCGAGCGCAGGAAACCGAAGCCGTCGGGCAGCACTTCGATCGTGCCGAGCCCCATGATCTGGTCGCCATTGTCCGCCTGGACCTTCAGGATCGCGAACAGCAGGTCCTGCTTGCGCAGTGTCGAGGCGCTCTCGACCCCCAGTTCCTCGGCCAGCTGGACCAGCTCGGCGGGTTTCTTCTTCTTCAGGTCTTTGAGATGCATGGGGATTTCCGGATAGCAATCAACGGGAGAACGCTCGGTCGGCGGTGCGCTTGGGAAGCGAAACTGGGCGAGACGAGTCTGGCAAGACACGACCGGGCAGGACGCCAGGAGGCCGTGTTGGGAGAAGGAGTTAGAATTGGGGGGCGGGTTAGTCAAGCGGGGACGCTTGCTACGTTAGGGATGCGCACCTCGCCCCACTTACTCCGTCACCCCGGGCTTGTTCCGGGGTCCACGGTTCCGCATTCTCACGACTATCGCGTTTGCGGAACGGTGGATGCCGGAACAAGCCCGGCATGACGGAAGGGTTTAGAACGGCTTTACGATCACCAACACGACGATCAGCGTTACCGCCAGCGCAGGCACTTCGTTGAGCATACGCAACTGCTTGCCCGTGAGCGTCGGCTTTCCCGCGGCGAGCTTCTTCGCATAGCCCACCGTCCAGCCGTGATAGCCCGTCAGCAGGAACACCAGCAGCAGCTTCAGGTGCAGCCACCCCAACCCCGGCGCTCCGTCGGCCAGTCCGAGGTTGAGCGCCAGCGCGATCCCCAGCACCCACACGACAATCATCGCCGGGGTCAGGATGATGTGGCGGATCTTTCCCTCGCGCTCGACCCAGTTCGCCGCCTCGCCCGCGTTGCCGGCCGCCAGCGCCTCCTGATGATACACCAGATAGCGCGGCAGCATGAACAGCCCCGCCATCCAGAAGATCACGAAAATCAGATGCGCCGCTTTCACCCAATCATAGGCCGCTCCAAGAAAACCACTCATGTCGTGCTCCTTACGCGGGCGATCAGCTGTTCGACATGCGCGATGGGCGTGTCGGGCAGGATGCCGTGGCCGAGATTGAAGACGTGCGGACGCTCGACGAACGCCGCAAGGATCCGATCGATCGCCGCATCGAGATCCGCCCCACCCGCGATCAACGCCAGCGGATCGAGATTACCCTGCACCGGCATGTCCGCCGGCAGCGACGCGTGTGCCCACACCGGATCGACCGTCTCGTCCAGCCCGATCGCATCGACACCTGTCTCGCGCGCATAGGCAGGGAGCTTTCCCCCCGCCCCCTTCGGAAAGCCTATGATCGGCACGCCGGGGCAGCGCGCGTGGAGCCGCTCGACGATCGACGCGGTCGGCGCGATCACCCAGCGTTCGAATTGCGCAGGCGAGAGCGAGCCAGACCAGCTGTCGAACAGCTGCACCACGTCGACGCCCGCCTCGATCTGTCGCGCGAGATACTCGACGGTGTTGTCGGCGATCGCATCGATGATCGCACCAAAGGCCTCCGGGTCGCGATAGGCGAAGCGCCGCGTCTCGGACTGATCCTTGGACCCCCGCCCCGCCACCATATACGTCGCGACGGTCCAGGGAGACCCCGCAAAGCCCAGGAACGTCGTCTCTGGAGGCAATGCCGCAGCGACCCTCGCGACCGTGCCGTAGACTGGCTCCAGCCGCCCCATCACCGGCTGCAACCGATCTAGCGCATGATCGACCAGCGCCGGCTCGAGCCGTGGCCCTTCGCCGACCCCGAAGCTCAGGTCCTGCCCTAGCGCCCAAGGGATCATGAGGATGTCCGAAAAGAGGATCGAGCCGTCGAACCCGAACCGGCGGATCGGCTGGAGCGTCACTTCGGCAGCAGCGTCAGGATCGGTCGCAAGCGCGAGGAACCCCCCCTTCTCCGCGCGGAGTTCGCGATACTCGGGGAGATACCGCCCGGCTTGCCGCATGAGCCACAGTGGAGGGACCGCTTGGCGCTCACCACGAAGGGTCGCCAGCAGCGGCTTGAAGGCAGGCGAATGGGAGGTCGGATCGGTCAGCGGAGCACCCTTCTTCTACTATAAGAAGATTCTAGAAATAGGTTGTTGCAGTGGTTGGGCGGTTGAACCCGGGACTTATGCGGTGATCCCCGAATTGCCAACAGCTTGACCCGGTCGCACCGCCTCAAACGCGCTGATTCGATTCAAGGCTCCCCGTTACCCACAGCCTGTGGATAAAATCCGCCCCTGTGCGCGAGCGTGTGGACAGAATCGCTGTTATCCACGGCGCGAGGGTCGCTTGGCGAGGGGGACGAGTTACGCTAGCCGTTCTCCCCATGTTATCCACAGATCCACGCCCAATGACCCGCTCGCTGGGGATAAAATGCCGATGATGCGGCTTCACCTCCATTTGCTGTCGGATTCGACCGGCGAGACGCTGGAGAACATCGCAAAGGCGGCGCTGGCGCAATATGATGACGTCGAGACGGTGCGGCATTTCTGGCCGATGGTCCGGACCGAGGCGCATCTCGAGCGCATCCTCCAGGAGATCGCGCAGAACCCAGGGCTGGTGGTGTTCACGCTGGTGAACCCCGCGACCCGGCGGATTCTGGAGCAGCGGTGTCTGGCGCTGGGGTTGCCCGCGGTGGCGCCGCTCGACCCGGTCAACGACGCGCTGTCGGGGTTGCTGGGGCAGCAGGCTAAGGCGCGGCCGGGGCGCCAGCATGTCCTCGACGCAGCGTATTTTGCGCGCGTCGATGCGATCCAGTGGACGATCGCGCATGACGACGGGATCGCGTGGGAGGAATGGGAGGAGGCCGATATCGTCCTCGCGGGCGTGTCGCGCTCGTCGAAGACGCCGACCTCGATCTATCTCGCCAACCGCGGGTACAAGACGGCGAACATCCCGATCGTGGTGGAGAGCCCGCCGCCGAAGATCCTCTATGGCCTGAAGAACCCGCTGATCGTCGGCCTCACGACCAGTGCGGACCGACTGATCCAGGTGCGGCGTAACCGGTTGCTGTCGCTGAACCAGCAGCCGGATACGTCGTATGTCGAGGAGGAAGCAGTGATGCGCGAGCTCGCCTTTGCGCGGCGGATGTTCGCCGACAATGGCTGGCCGGTGATCGACGTAACGCGGCGGTCGATCGAGGAGACGGCGGCAGCGATCATTGCGCTGTGCAACCAGCGGCGGAGCGACGACATCGCGAAGGTCGAGGCATGAGCCTGATCCTTGCCTCGCAGAGTGCGTCGCGTCGGGCGATGCTGACGGCTGCGGGGGTGCCGTTCGAGGCGACGTTCGCGGGTGTGGACGAGGATGCGGCGAAGGCGGCGCTGCGCGATCTTTCGCCGCGCGATCTGGCTGATGCGCTGGCGGAGTTGAAGGCGCTGAAGGTTTCCACGCGGATGCCGGGGTATCTGGTGCTTGGCAGCGACTCGCTGGTCGCGCTGGAGGATGGCACGATCCTCGACAAGCCGGTCGATCGGGCGGATGCGGCGGCGCATCTGCGACTGATGTCGGGCAAGCGGCATGATCTCTGGAGCGCTGCGGTGATTGCCGAGAACGGGCAGGCGATCTGGCGGCATGTCGAGCGCGCAAAGATGCATGTTCGGCCGCTATCGGAGGCGTTTATCGAGACGTATCTCGATGCGGAGTGGCCCGCGATCTCCGGCTGCGTCGGCTGTTACCGGATCGAAGGCCCGGGCGCGCAACTCTTCGCCAAGATCGAGGGGAGCCAGTTCACGGTGCTTGGTATGCCGCTGTTGGACGTGCTCGACTTCCTGCGCGTGCGTGGCGAACTGCCTGCGTAACGTATCTTTCGTTTTCACGAGCCCCCTGTCCGTCACTCCAGCGAAAACTGGAGTATCTCACGAGGCAGACTACGCCCGCCAAACGGAGAGATCCCAGCTTTCGCTGGGATGACGGGTGAGAGGTGAGGGCGGTGCGTGGCAATTCCGCAGCGCTAGACTAAACCGTGTTCACCCGCGAAGGCGGGTGCCCAGACTGGACCCCCGCCTTCGCGGGGACACATGGAGCTTCGAATGACTCTCGCCACCCGTCCCTATGCCGAAGTGATCGGCGATCCGATTGCGCAGTCGAAATCGCCGCTGATCCACGGCTTCTGGCTCGATGCGCTTGGGATCGACGCCGAGTATCGCCATAAACACGTCACCGCCGACGAACTTCCCGCCTACTTCGCCGAACGGAAAGCCGACCCAGCCTGGCGCGGATGCAACATCACCATGCCGCACAAGCTCGCCGCGCTCGACCACGTCTCCGATCCTGGCAACGTCCGCGGGACGATCGGTGCGATCAACACCGTGTTCCGCAACCAGGCCGGCGACTGCATCGGCACCAACACCGATGCCGCCGGATTCTGGGCGCCGATCGACGATCTCGATATTGCCGGCCAGCCCGTCACGGTGATAGGTGCCGGTGGCGCCGCCCGCGCGATTCTGTTTGCGCTGTCGCGAATGGGGGTTGGCCCGGTGACGATCCTCAACCGCAATCCGCTGAAGGGTGCGGCGTTGCTGTCGGCGTTCGGGCTCAAGGGGCAGGCATTGCCGATCGGTCCTGCCGCCCCGCCCTCTCGCCTGCTCGTCAACGCCAGCGTGCTCGGGATGGCGGGTCAGCCGCCGCTCGATATCGATCTCGGCGCGCTCGATCCGGACTCGCTGGTCTACGACATCGTTTATTCGCCGCTTGAAACAGGTTTGTTGAAAGCGGCGCGGGCGCGGGATCTAGAAACGGTCGACGGCCTAGAGATGCTGATCGGCCAGGCGGCCGTCGCGTTCGAGATATTGTTCCACGTGGAACCACCGCGCGATCGCGATGAGGAGCTTCGGGCATTGCTCATCAAATGATCATCGGACTGACCGGGTCGATCGGCATGGGCAAGTCCGCCGTCGCGGCGATGTTCGCCGACGAAGGCGTGCCCGTGTTCGACGCCGATGCGACCGTGCACAGGTTGCAGGGTATCGGCGGCCGGCTGGTTTCCGCGATCGAAGCCGCCTTCCCCGGTTCGACCGTAAACGGCGCGGTCGATCGTGCGAAACTTGGTGCAGCCGTGTTCGGCGACGACGCCGCGATCAAGCGACTCGAGGCGATCGTCCACCCCGCCGTCGGCGAAGAGCGCGCTGCCTTCCTCGCCGAGCACGCGGGGAAACACGTCGTGTTCGACGTCCCTCTCCTCTTCGAGACCGGCGGCGACCGCAATGTCGACCTGATCGTCGTCGTCTCCGCCGCCCCCGACGTCCAGCGCGCGCGCGTCCTCGCCCGTCCCGGCATGACCGCGGAGAAGTTCGCCGCGATCCTCGCCCGCCAGACCCCCGATGCGGAAAAACGCGCCCGCGCGCACCATGTCATCCGCACCGACACCAGCTTCGACGCAACCCGCGCGCAAGTCCGGGCGGTGCTTGCATCCTTGGAAATCTGAGCCGATACCATCGGGATGCGTGAGATCGTCTTCGATACCGAAACCACTGGCCTCAGCTTTTCCGGGGGCGACCGCATGGTCGAGATCGGCTGCGTCGAGATGGTCAACCGGGTCGAGACCGGACGCACATTCCACGCCTATTACCACCCCGAGCGCGACATGCCGGTCGAGGCGTTCAACGTCCACGGGCTGAGCGCGCAGTTCCTGTCCGACAAGCCCAAGTTCGCCCATGCGGTCGACGACCTGCTCGAATTCGTCGGCGATGCGCCGATGATCGCGCACAATGCCGGCTTCGACTTCTCGTTCCTCAACGGCGAGCTGACCAAGTGCGGACGCCAGATCATCCACATGAAGCGGATGGTCGACACGCTGCAGATCGCGCGCAGCCGTCACCCCGGCGCCAAGCATTCGCTCGACGCGCTGTGTTCGCGGTTCGGGATCGATCGCAGCCACCGTGTGCTGCACGGCGCGCTGCTCGATGCGCAGTTGCTGGCGCAGGTCTATGTCGAGCTGATGGGCGGTCGCCAGATCGGCCTGGGACTTCTTAACGAAGCGGCCGGCAACGCCGCGACTCCGATCGTCGCACAGGCGCCTCGGGTCGTTCGTCCGCCGCGTGTTTTCGCGGTGAGCGAGGGAGACCTTGCGGCGCATGCGGCGTTTATGAAGGGGATCAAGGATCCGATTTGGGGGGCCGTGGCGTCCGGATGACGCTGGCAGGGTGGAGCCAACAGGACCGCCCGAGACTGTAACGCCGACAAGGAGACGATAATGGATATCCGGATTTCTGGTCACCAGGTTGACACGGGCGAAGCACTCAACAGCCACGTGGAAGACCGACTCCAGGGTATCGCCGACAAGTATTTCTCGCGCGCCATCTCGGCCGAAGTCACGTTCGGCAAGGGTCCGCACGATGCCGGCTTCAAATGCGATATCGTCGCGCATGTGATGAAGGGCCTCGTGCTCAAGGGCCATTCCGAGGCCTATGACGCCCGCGCCGCCTTCGATGGTGCCGCCGCCAAGATCGAAACCCAGCTCCGCCGCTACATGCGCCGCCTGAAGGATCGCCATGCCGGCGAAGCGGTCGCGATGGCCGAGAGCAACGGCTATGATAACGCCGGCTACACGCTGTTCCAGGAGAGCGTCGAGGAGGACGATGTCGCCGACGCACCGTTGATCATCGCCGAGACGCGTGTCGATATCCCCGAGGCGAGCGTATCGGATGCGGTGATGATGCTTGATCTGCGCAACACCGCCGCGCTGCTGTTCAAGAATGCGGGCACCGGCGCGCACAACATGGTCTACAAGCGCGGCGACGGTACGATCGGTTGGGTCGAGCCACAGCGGGCCGCTTCGACCGGCACGGCCTCCCCTCCCCAGTAAAGAAGGGTCCATAAAGGCGCGGGTCTCACGGCCGCGCCTTTACGCCCCCGCGCAACCCGCTAAGGCGGATGCGCGCGGGGGCGCTTGAGACATTGAACAGAATGACTGATTTCAGCGATATGTTGCGTCCCGACGCAGTGCAGACGGGCGTGATTGCCGCGACCAAGAAGGCGGTGTTCCAGCATATCGCGACGGTTGCGGCCGAGATCGTCGATGCGGACGCGAAGACGATCGCCGAGCGTCTGACGGCGCGCGAGAAGCTGGGCTCGACCGGGTTTGGTGGCGGCGTCGCGATCCCGCATGCCAAGCTGGAGGGGCTCGCGCAGGTCACCGGCGTGTTTGTGCGATTGGCGCAGCCGGTCGATTTCCAGGCGGTCGACGATCTGCCGGTCGACCTCGTCTTCATGCTGCTCTCCCCCACCGACGCGGGGGCGGTGCACCTGAAGGCGCTGGCCCGCGTCTCGCGGCGGTTGCGCGACAAGGCGTTCCTCGAAAAACTGCGCGGCGCGGGTTCGCCCGATGCGCTGTACGCGCTGTTCACGGCGGACGAGGTGCGCGATGCCGCGTGAGCCGGACCCGGGTCTGGGGGGCGCGGATGCGCATTTCCGCGCGCTGGAATCGTTGTATGCGCAGGCGCCGATCAATCGGTTCTTCGAATCGTCGCTGGAGATCCCCGAAGCGGGTGTAGCGCGGATTCACTTCACGATCGACGAGCGGCATTATCACGCAGGCGGCGCAGCGCATGGCACGAGCTATTTCAAGATGCTCGACGATGCCGCGTTCTATGCGTCGAACAGCCTCGTCACCGATCGTTTCCTGCTGACGACTGCGTTCAACCTGCTGCTCACGCGCCCTCTCAAGGTCGGCCCGGTGATCGCCGAGGGCCGCTGGATCAGCGGCAAGCGACGCGTGTTCGTCGCCGATGCGCGACTGATCGATGCGGACGGCGAAGAGGCGGCGCGGGGTACCGGCACGTTCATGCGCTCGCGGATTGCTCTCGCCGGGCTGCCTGGATACCGGGCGCCGGCATGAGCGGCAGGCTACCCAGCGGTGTGCTCGTCAGCGCCCTCCTCCGCCGTGTCAACGACGCTGGCGGGTTCGGCGCGGTGATGGCGAAAGGCGACGCGCAAGGCGGTGCGATCCTCGTCATCGCGGTCGACAAGGGCGCCCCTCCCCGGCTGCTGGAACGCGGAATCGGGCCCGACGGGCGAACCGCCTTGATCGACTCGACTCCGGTCGAAGACCTTGACGGCTATTGGCGGCGCAGGCGTGCGCGCGACCCCGATTTGTGGGTCGTCGAGGTGGACATCGCAGCGGCGGAACGGTTCGCCGCTGAAACGATCCTCGACGATTGACTCCAAAGCCCCCCCAATAGAGGGGGATTGCAACATTGATTGGCGTTGTGCTGGGACGGGTGCGATCCGGATCGGTTACGCAGTCGGGGGGATGCCTGGACGATCGGCTTGTACGATTGCTTCCACGGTCCAACCGCATCTGAATACGATTGAATGACCATACTTCAGCGGGCTGCGACAATCGCAGTCATGACGTTTTCTCTTGCTGGCCTGCTCGGCAACAGCGCACCCGGTCAGGCGACGGGTCTCGATCGTTCCACGGTCAGCCTTACCGCTCTCGCAAATCTAAACGCCCTTTCCCCGCAGAATGTTCCGCAGATCGCTCCCGCCGCAACCACCGTTGCAGCCGTCGAGAAGATCGCCCCCGAGAAGATTGGCGTCGAGCCAGTCGCAGCTGCCGAGGAAGAAGAATTCGACACGCTCGCCCAGGCCGTTGCCGCGCAGGATAGCGCCGCCGCCGACGAAGCGCTCCAGTGCCTTGCCGGCGCGATCTATTTCGAATCGAAGGGCGAGCCGCTGACCGGCCAGCTCGCGGTTGCCGAGGTCATCATCAATCGCGCCAAGTCGGGTCGTTTCCCCGCCGACGTCTGCGCCGTCGTCAAGCAGCGCGGCCAGTTCAGCTTCGTCCGCGGTGGCCAGATCCCGAACATCAACGCCGGCACCGCCTATCGCACCGCGATCGCGGTCGCCAAGGTTGCCCTCGCCGATGCGTGGAACAGCCCGGCCCAGAAGGCGCTCTACTTCAACACCCCCGATCGCCGCCCTTCGGTCCGCGCGGTCAAGGTCGCCTCGATCGGCAACCACGTCTTCTATCGCTGAGACCTAAAGGTCTCTCAAGTCAGCTTGCCCCCTCCTCACTCCAACCCCGTTCGCCCTGAGCGAAGTCGAAGGGTGTGCCCCGAACTCAGGTGCTTCGACTTCGCTCAGCACGAACGGGCAAAGGGGGCGGGCCGACAATCGCCAGAACACGACCACAATCCGTGAATGAGCTTGCCTCGTTCGCGGATTGTTCTATTTCCGGGGCATGCTCGACATGCCGCCGGACTCCTGCATTGACGAACCTGGATCGCCGCTTTGTGCCGCCGACGTGGCGCGCGGCGTCATTCGCATGTTGCTGCGCCACGACCTCACCGCGATGACCGAAGTGCCGCTCGACGGCGGCCGCCGGGCAGACCTGATGGCGGTGGATGCGCGCGGGCAGATCGTCATCGTCGAGATCAAGGTATCGCGCGCAGACCTGCTCGGCGACGGGAAGTGGCCGGATTATCTGGGGCATTGCGACCGGTATTTCTGGGCGGTGCCGGCGGGGTTCGACGTCGGCCCGCTGCATGGCCCCGCCTTCCTGCCCGAGCGGACCGGGATCATCGTCGCGGACCGCTACGACGCGGCGATCGTGCGCGAGGCGCATACCATCCCCCTGCCCGCGCACGTCCGCAAACGCTGTACGCTGGCGTTTGCGCGGCGGGCGGCGCGACGGTTGATCGCGCAGATGGACCCCGATGCGGACGGGCTGGCGTTCTGAAGGCGAGATGATCCTCCCCCGCCAGGGGAGGTGGTTGGCGTTCGCCAGACGAGGGGGAGGAAGGGGTAACCGCTGCTCCCAATCCTCCCCCTCCGTCACCTGCGGTGCCACCTCCCCCTGGCGGGGGAGGATCAGAAGACGGTTAGAATTTCGGGCCCGAGACGGCTTTCTTCACCGTCTTTGGCGCATCCTCCAGCAGCTTCGACACGATCGGGTTGCGGCCGTCCTGCTTGGCGTAATCGCGCGCCGACATGCCCGCCATGATATCCGCCTGGTCGGGATCGGCCTTCTCGTTCAGCAACACCCGGATCATGCCGACGTCGCGGCGCTGCACCGCACGGATCAGCGGGGTCTCGCCGGCCGAGTTCGCCAGGTTCGGGTTCGCGCCCGCGGCGGTCAGGATCGGGATCATGCCGGTCTGCCCCAGCGTCACCGCGAGCAGCAGCGGCGTGTTGCCCTTGCCGTCGCGCAGATTGGCGTCGGCACCCTTTTGCAGCAGGAAGCGCAGATACACTTCGTCGCTCCGCTTGATGACGATGTGGAGCGCGCCCTCCCCGCTCGTCACGTCGCGCACGTTGACGATGTTGCTGCCCGGCTTGCCGAGCATCTCCAGCACTTCGTTGTTCTTGGCATCGCGCACCGCGGAGAGGAACTTGTAGCCCTCCGACTGGCCTTGCGCGAACGCGGGTGCCGCGACACCGAGCATCGGCGTCAGGAGAGTAGCGGCGAGCATCAGGCGAATACGCATCGAGAGACTTCCTTGGTTCGTCCTGGATATGGCGCGACGGTTTGCGCCGCTCATGGTCCAGTGCGACGCTTGCGCCGCAGGGTCTAACAGATCAAGGCTGGCGGCATCATGAACCTGCGTTTCCTCCTCATCCCGGCCCTTGCGCTGTCCGCGTGCACTGCGTCGGCACCCCCTGCCAAACCGCCGCTCGAAGGCGCCCGGATCGGTGGTCCCTTCGCCTTGACCGACCAGAACGGGAAAGCCATCACCGAACGCAGTTTCGCGGGCAAATACCGGATCATGTATTTCGGCTACACCTTCTGTCCCGATGTGTGTCCGACGGATGTCCAGGCGATCGGTGCCGCGGTGAAAAAGCTCGAGGCGAGCGATCCTGCGATCGCCGCGAAGATCGTGCCGGTGTTCGTGACCGTCGATCCGGCGCGCGATACGCCCGCCGTGCTCAAGCAGTTCGTCTCCGCCTTCCACCCGCGCATGATCGGGCTGACCGGCAGTCCGCAAGCGATCGAGCGGATCAAGACCGAATATGCGGTATATTCGAGCAAGGGCGATCCTTCACCCGGAGGTGGCTACCTCGTAAACCACAGCCGGCAGGCCTATCTGATGGACCCGGACGGCAAGCCGATCGCTTTGCTGCCACAGGAACAAGGGCCCGACGCAGTGGCGACAGAGATCAAGCGCTGGGTCCGGTGAGCGCGCGCTTCTGGGAAGATACGCCGATCGAGCAACTCGACCGCGGCCAATGGGAAGCGTTGTGCGACGGCTGCGGCAAATGCTGCATCCACAAGCTCGAGGACGAGGAGACGGGCGAGCTCGTCGCAACTAACGTCTCGTGCCGGTTGCTCGACCGGCGCAGCGGGCAATGCTCCGATTACCGCCATCGCCACGCCTATGTGCCCGAGTGCGTGCGACTGACGACCGGCAACGTCCACGGCATCGACTGGCTGCCTTCGACCTGCGCGTATCGCCTGCGCGCGGCTGGCGAGCAGCTGCCGGAGTGGCATTACCTCGTCTGCGGCGACCGCGAGGCCGTCCACCGCGCCAAGCAGTCGGTGCGCGGCTGGACCGTCAGCGAGGACGAGGCGGGCGAGCTGGAATATCACGTCATCGATCGCGAATTGTGAGCCGGTGATCGCCGCATGATCGAGGGCCTGGAGATCGTTCGTCATCCCCGCGCCCGTCGCGCGCGTCTGTCGATCGATCCTGCGAGTGGCCGGGCGCGGCTCGTGCTGCCCAAGCGCGCGGCGCTGAAACAGGCGCTGGCCTGGGCGGAGGACAAGGCGGGCTGGATCGCCGAACAGCGCGCGTTGCTGCCCCAGCCGCGGCCGTTCGTCCCCGGCGCGATCCTGACCGTCGCCGACGAACCGCTGACGATCGAGTGGACGCCGGGCAGCCGCCGCACCGTGGTGCGCGAAGGCGCCGTCCTGTCGCTGTCAGGCCCGCCCGAGACCATCGCGCGCCGCGTCGAGGCGTGGCTGAAACGCACTGCGCTCGCCGTCCTGGAAACCGAAACCGCCGAATATGCCGCCAAGGCCGGGGTCAGCGTCGCCCATGTCGCGATCGGTGACGCGAAGGGCCGCTGGGGCAGTTGCGCGTCGAGTGGCATCATCCGCTACAGCTGGCGGCTGATCCTTGCGCCGGGCTGGGTCCGCCGCGCCACCGTCGCGCATGAGGTCGCGCACCGCGTCCACATGAACCACGCGCCGGCCTTCCACGCGCTGGTCGAAGAGCTTTACGGCGAAGACCCGACGCCCGCGCGCGTCTGGCTGCGCACGCATGGCGCGACACTTCACTGGTTCGGGCGATTATCCTGATAGCGGGGGTCCTGATCCCGGTCGCTCTGGAAGCGTTGGGTCTGAACCTGATCGCGCTGGCCATCTCTGGACATGTCGCGCTGGAGCGGCTGACGCCCCGCCGGTGACGGCTCGCGCCGCTCGCGCCCGGTGACGCGGTCGATCCAGTCCTGGTTCAACTGCTGTGGCGGTGCCGCTGGCGGCGCCTCGGGCTGATCCGCATCGGGCCGCGGGATCGTGTCGCCGGTCTGCGCGTCGGTCGGGACCGGGGTCGCCCCCTGCTCGATCGGATTGCCGTTCTCGTCGACCGCCATCTGGCCGTTGTCGGGCTGGCCGAAATAGCTCTCCTCGTCGGGTTCCAGCTGCCATTCGGGCAACGTCACCTGCGTATCGAACTGCTCGATCGGGCGGCTTGCGGTGGCGGGCTTCATGAACGCCGCCCAGGCGCGCGCCGGCGCGGTGCCGCCGTGCAGGCCCGCGATCGGCTTGGCATCGTCGCGACCCATCCACACGCCGGTGGTGATGCCGCTGGAGAAGCCCAGGAACCAGCCATCCTTCGACGAGCTGGTCGTGCCGGTCTTGCCCGCGACGGGCCGGCCGATCTGTGCTGCACGACCGGTGCCGGTATTGACCGCGGTCTGAAGCAGGTCGGTCATCTCGGCGGCGACGTAGGGCGCGACCAACACATGGCTGCGATCGACCTCATGCGTGTAGATCGTCTGGCCGTTCGCGGTGACGCGCGTGATCCCGTACGGCGTGACCGCGACGCCCTTGCTGGCGACCGACGCGAACGCGCGCGTCATGTCGATCACGCGGACCTCGGACGTGCCCAGCACCATCGACGGGTGCGTGTTGACGGTGGTGGTGATGCCGAACCGGCGCGCCATGTCGGCGACCGTGGTGAAGCCGACCTCCTGCCCCAGCTTCGCGGCGATCGTGTTGAGCGAATAGGCGAACGCGGTACGCAAGCTGACCGCGCCGGAGTTACGCCGGGAATCGTTGCGCGGGCTCCAGCCCTGGATCGTGACGGGTTCGTCGACGATCGAATCCTCGGGCTTGTGGCCTGCCTCCAGCGCGGCGAGATACACGAACAGCTTGAACGCAGAGCCCGGCTGGCGGACCGCCTGCGTCGCGCGGTTGTAGATCGACGAGACGTAATCCTTGCCACCGACCATCGCGCGCACTTCGCCGCCGCGGTCGAGCGCGACCAGAGCGCCCTGCGCGCCTGGCGGGGCGTTCGCGCGGATCGCCTCGTCCGCCTGGCGCTGCATGTTGAGGTCGAGCGTGGTCCAGACCTCGAGCGGCTCGGTGGTTTCGTCGATCAGCGTATCGAGCTGCGGCAGCGCCCAGTCGGTGAAATAGCGGACACTGTTCTGCCGGGGCTCGGGCGCGAGCTTCAGCCCCGAAACGTCCGCATCGGCCGCCTGGGACGCGGTGATCGCGCCCGTCTCGCGCATCGTTTCCAGCACGACGCCTGCACGCCCGACGGCGGCCTCGGCATCGGCGGTCGGCGAATAGTTCGACGGTGCCTTTACGAGGCCCGCAATCACGGCAGCCTCGGCCAGGCTCAGATGATCCGCGCCGTGGCCGAAGAACTTTCGGCTAGCTGCGTCGATCCCGTAGGCGCCGCCGCCGTAATAGACCTTGTTCAGATAGAGTTCGAGGATCTGATCCTTCGAGAATTTCCATTCGAGCGCGAACGCCAGGATCGCCTCGCGGAATTTCCGCCCGAACTTCTTCTGGTTGTTGAGGAAGACGGTCCGTGCGAGCTGCTGCGTGATCGTCGACCCGCCCTGCGTCCAGTGGCCGCGGTCGTACCGCGCCTTCACCGAGCGCGCGACGCCGACCGGGTCGATGCCGATATGCGAGCGAAACCGGCGATCCTCGACCGAGACGGTCGCATCGCGCATCACCTGCGGGATCTGCGTATAGGGCAGCCACTCGCCGAAGCTCGGGCCCATCGACACGATCACGGTGCCGTCGGCGGCATGGACGCGGATCATCTGGCCGTTGGGCGAGGACTTCAGGCTGTCGAAGCTGGGGAGCTGCGACATCGCGATATAGACCGCGATCGCCAGCGCACCGAGCGCGAGGACGCCGATCCCGACCATGACCTGGATAAAGACGACCAGCCGCCGCCGCCAGCGTGACGCCGGTGGAGTTGGGGGCCGACGGGACGGTGAAGCAGAACGCGCACGAGCCATGTAGGTCGCGGAATTACGCGCTATGCCCCTGCCCTACAAGCGGCATCAGGCTGCGCCGTTCGCTTTGCGCGGTCGGAACTCGAGCGACAGCGAACTCATGCAATAACGCTGTCCGGTCGGTGGCGGGCCATCGGCAAAGACGTGGCCGAGATGGCTGTCGCAGCGGGCACAGCGCGTTTCGGTACGGGTTTCGGTGCTGGTCGGGCCGTGGCAGCTGTCGGTGTGGTCGGTCACCGCATCCGGACCGATCGACTGCGTGAAGCTGGGCCATCCCGAACCGGATTCGTATTTGTCGGCGCTGTCGAACAGCGCGTTGCCGCACGCCGCGCAGCGATAGACCCCGTCCGCGCTGGTGTCGGTCAGCACGCCGGCAAAGGCACGCTCGGTGCCCGCTTCGCGGAGCACGTGATATCGCTCGGGAGAGAGCCGCCTGCGCCATTCCGCCTCGGACAGATTGAGCTGGTCCATCGGCCTACACCTCGTGCTGGAGTGACTCTCATGCGCGGGGTGGAAAATGGCCTATCCTGGTCGCATTGGCGATCACCTGGATCAGTCCGGGGCGGATTAGCGGCAACAGCCATGCCGCGCGTTCGCTCTCGGCGACGTGGCGGACGAGCCCTGCGATGCCGATCGGCCGGGCGAGACGCCGCGCAAAGGTCTCCTGCCAGGCCGCCGCGGCGGCTGGTCCGGCACGTCCGTAGGCGTCGGCCGCGGCGACTCCGCTGGCGAGCGCGATGCCCATGCCTTCGCCGGCGAGCGACGGGATCACGCCGGCCTGGTCGCCGAGCCGGAACGTCGCATCGACACCGGTGCGCTGGCGCCAGCCGTACGGGACGTTGGCGATCGCATCGATCGGTGCGGCCGGATCGACCAGCGCGACCCATTCGCCGAGGGCCGGCATCTCGCGACCGAGTGCCGCCAGCAGTTGCGCGGGCGATCCGGCGGCCTGGAGTCGCGAGCGGTGAACCGCGAGACAGAGGTTGGCGGTGCCATCCTCCTGCATCGCCAGGCCTGCATAGCCGCGATCAAACAGATGCAGCTCGATGCCCCCGGCCAGCGCCTTGCCGAGTGCCGCGGAGGGCGCGATCCGCACCCGGATCCCGAGCGTCGGGTCGGCGCCGCGTGCGTCTTCGGGGCGCGCCATGCCGCGTACGTCGTGCTTGCCGCTCGCGAGGAACAGCGCGTCGGTGGCGATCGTCGTGCCGTCTGCGAGCCGTGCGCTGGTCCCGTCGATCTCGCGTACGGTCACACCGCGCTCGACCGGCGTGCCGAGGCGTTTCGCTTCGGCCAGCAGGACCGTATCGAGCCGGTGGCGCGTCACCGAGACGGCGGGGTGGGGCAGGGCGGCTTCGGCGCGGCGACGGCCTGCAAAAATGCGTGCCCGCGTAACGCGTTCCGGGTTCAGCGTGTCCGGATCGATCCCGAGCCCGGCGAGCGTCTCCAGCGTCCGCCAGCTGAGGAACCCGCCGCAGATCGCATCGCCGGTTTCGCGCGATCGCTCGACAAGCAGGTGCGGCAGCCCCGCGCGCGCGAACCCGATCGCGGTCGCGGCGCCCGCGAGCCCGCCGCCGACGATCAGCGCAGGCGTTCGACGCATAACCGGAACGGAAAGACGCGAGCGACCTTCGCCTGGGTGATGCCAGCCTCGGCGAGCAGGGGGGGCCATTCGTCGGGACGATAGCTGCGCGCGATCGACAGCGTCCCGTCATGCCGCACGATCGGATGCCAGCGTGCCAGCGTTGCGAGGATCGGGAAGCCCCGATGCGCAAACCCGTGACGGTGCAGGTCGTTGACGAACCATCCGGCGCTGGCATGGGCCTCCATGAAGCGCAGGAACGCGATTAGCTGGTCGTGCGTCATGTGGTGCGCGACCAGGCTGCTGACGATCACGTCCCAGGGCTCGCCCCCAAGGTCGGCATAGTCGCCGGTGACATAGCGGATATCGCTGCCATGCGCCCGCGCCGCCTGTTCGCTGCGGGGGTTGAGATCGACCCCGACCAGGTCCGCCTCGATGCCCTTCGACCTTGCCCAGCGCGCGATGCGGCGGAGCATGTCGCCGTCGCCGAAGCCGACGTCGAGCAGCCGAAATTTCTTCCGCCCGGCCGTAGCACGCGCAAGAAAATCGAGCGTCGGACGGCGCGCCATCGTCACGCTGTTCACGATCGCGAGATCGCCGACGACATCGGCATAGGTCGCCGCGTCGAGATCGTCGGCGTCCATCAGCTCTTCGGCCTGGCTGCGGGTGGCCAGCCCGGTCGAAAAGAGGGTCATGCCGCGCTCCGGAATCCGAAGCCCTCCGCCGCGAGCCCTGGCCCGAACGCGAGCGCCACGCCGTTCTCGACCGGCGGCCCGGCCAGCAGCCGCTGGAACACGAACATCAGCGTCGCCGACGACATGTTGCCATTGTCCGCCAGCACCTGACGCGATGCGGCGAGCGTATCCGGCTTCAGATCGAGCGCATGCTCGACCGCATCGAGGATCGACCGGCCACCGGCATGGATCGCCCAGCCATCGATCGCATCGGGCGATCGTCCGCCGCTAACGATATCGCGGAACGCCGAATCCGCCAGCGCGGTGGCGATCCGTCCCGGCACCTCGCCCGACAAATGCATCGCGAACCCGGCATCGGTGACGTCCCAGCGGATCAGGGCCTCGCTGTCGGGCAGCGTCGCGGCAAACGGCGTCTCCAGCGCGAACCCGTGCGGATCGCCGGTGACGAGTGCGGCCGCGGCGCCATCGCCGAACTGCAGCATGGCCAGCAGCGATTCGATCTCGGTCGCCGGCTGCAGGTGGAGGGTGGACAGCTCGACCGTCACGACCAGCACGCGGGCGTTCGGTTCAGACCGGACGATGTGGCGGGCGCTGCGCAGCGCGACGATCGCGGCATAGCATCCCATGAACCCGATCAGCAGCCGCTCGACATCGGGCGCGAGCCCGAGCCGCCTCGCGATGATCTGGTCGATTCCCGGCGCGACGAAGCCGGTGCAGCTGGCCACCACCAGATGCGTGATCCCGTCGAGCGCGATCTGATCCCGCAGCGCCTCGATCGCGCGGATCGCCAGAATGGGAGCGTGCTCGGCGTACAGCGTCATCCGCGTTGCCGTCCCCGGGTGCGGTTCGGTCGCGTAGAACCCGCTATCGTCGACCGGCGATCCCCCGCTTTCGGTCGGTGGCAGCACCGACCAGCGATGCACTATGCCCGCACGGCCGGTCATCCGGTCGAACACGCGCTGCGCCCGCGCGTCGACCCGCGATCGCGCCCAGGCAATGAAGGCACCGTGGATGTCGTGGCCAGGAACGGCGGACCCGACGGCATTCAGATAAGCGGACACAATACCCTCTCGCACGCGATCGACGTCACCCTGCGCGGCCCCGACCCGGGACGTCACGACACGGTAAGATCGCGTAGGCAGCAACGCGCCGGATGGTCAAACGGACTATGATCGTCCCCGGCATCTTTGTCCGGGATCATTCGGAGGTGGATCGGTCCATCTGGTTTTCGTCGATGTCGTATTTCTGCTGGAGCAGCGCCATCGCGTAGCCGACATGCGCGGCGATCGCATGGTCTTCCGCCGCGTCCAGCGTCTGGCAGGCATCGTGCAGCAGGGAATAGACGCGAATCGCGTTCATGGCAGGCTTTCCGCTATCAGCGCCGTGCACCGTATCGCGCGGCGATCGCGCAATAGCCCGGCCTATCGATGGTCGCCAGAAGTCTATCCTGGCATATGTCCACAACAAAGCATCAGATTGGGACGAATAAAACCGTTTTGGATCAATCTTTTGGCAGCACAATAGTCTCGCCGGGGAGATGCACACTGTTTTCGATGTAATTATTACTCCGAATTACCGATTATCAAAGGATTGGGTTGAATTATCGCTACGGAAGGCGACAATGATTACGGTGTATGACGGTATCGGGCGATAGCGGTTCAAGCCGCGGGCCGGATTTTTGGATGTCGTGTCATCCCATAGGAGCGACGGGGAGCCATTGGTGAAGAACGAGTCCGTAGTCGAACTGATCAAGGATCTGACCGCAAAGCTGTCGGCGGTTGCCGAGGAATTCAACGGGCGCGTGGCGCAGGCGGCCCAGCCGACATCGGTCGGCGAAGTGCCCAACACCGCGGTGCTGGTCGAGCATGCGCAGACGGTCCTCGCCGAACGCCGCCTGCGCCGCCAGTTCCTGCCGGGCGAACTGTTCCATGAGCCCGCCTGGGATATGCTGCTCGCGCTGTTCGTGTCGCGCGACGAGCGGCTGCCGATGAACATCAAGGCGCTGGTGAGCATGTCCGATGCGCCCGTCACCACGTCGCAGCGCTGGATCGAGCATCTCCACAAGCTGAAGCTGATCGACCGCGTGATCGATCCGACCGACCGCCGTCGCGTCGAGATCTCGCTCAGCCATGCCGGCGACCTGGCGATGACCGCCTATCTGCGGGCGCTCAAGCAGCGCTAGGCCTGGTCGATCCCCGGCGCTCAGGCGTGCCGGTATAGATCGAAACTACCGCATCGTCCCCGGCCTGTTTCCCGCAAGCGCGACGATTCAGACCGGGCGCCCACGCTCGCGGGAGAACAAGGGGCGACGCTGTCGCATTGCGAACCCTCGCGTATTCGAAAGGTGCACCAACAAGTTCTGGGGCGCCTGCCTTTTCTACGAAAAGGGTCAATGTCGCGTACCTGTTGCCATAACGATGTGATTTAATCTGGTAGTTGTCAGGTGAAACGGTTTTTTCGGCCCGATAACGCTATACTATATCCAATAATGGCATTCACATCCGTTTGATATTCGAACAAATATTACAGCAAAGTTCGCCATTATGACTTTGTAGTATTTGATTAAGCGACATCCGGCATTTCTGCCTCCGATCAGAGGATTGGGGCAGTAATTGATTCGTCTCCGGACAATCTTGGCGAGTAACGACATGTGGCTTTGGGCTGCCAATGCCCTGTCGTGCGCCCTGCTCATCGGTGCGGCGGTCGGTCTCATGCCGCTTGCTGCACGGGCGCAAGACACGGGTGCCCAGGTTGGTGCCCAGGCTGTTACGGCCCAGACCCTCGCGGGAACGCCGATCGTCAACACCGCGGGTCTGCGCTTCGACCTGAACGGGACGGCGCAGTCGACCGTCTCGAACACCGTGACGATCATCGTCGCAGAGCGGCTCGACGTCGGCCTGGTGCGCAACGGGCAGGGGGGGATCGTCGTTGCGGCCCAGCCGACCGTGGTGCCGCTGACGCTGACCAACATGGACAATGGCCGGGAATCCTTCGTTGTCGCGGCCAGCGTGTCGTCGGGTCCGATCACGCTGCGCGCGCTGGTGACCGATGCCAATGGCGACGGCCTTTATGATCCGGCCATCGATCTGGCACCGGTCGACGGCAGGACGCCGGTCCTGGCGCCCGGCCAGTCGATCGCGTTGCTGGCGATCGTCGCGGCATCCGGGGGCGCTACCGGCGCGACGGCGACCCTGACGGTGACGGCGCAGTCGAGCACCGGATCGGGCAGCACCGGCAGCGCGTATGCGGGATTGGGCGACGGCGGCAGCGATGCGGTGGTCGGCCCGACCGGGGCGATCGCGCGGGTCGCGGTGCCGCTGACGACCGCGCTTTCGGGGCCGGCCTTGTTCAAGAGCCAGTCGGTGCGCGCCGCCGACGGATCGCAGAACGCGGTGCGCGACGCGGTCATCACCTACACGCTCGAGGCGCGCTTTACCGATGCGGTCGCCGGCGCGCGGATCCTCGACCCGATCCCCGGCGGCACCGCGTTCGTGCCCGGCAGCCTGGTGCTCGACGGCACGCCGCTGACCGATGCCGGCGACGGCGATGCGGGCCGCTTCGATCCCCAATCCGCGCCCCAATCTGCGCCCCAATCCGTGCAGGGCGGCGCGATCGCCGTTGCGCTCGGCCAGGTCGCCGCGGCGTCCGTCCACACCGTCCAGTTCAAGGCCAAGATTCAATGACCCGAATTCTCAGGAGGAGCATGCCCATGATTACGCGTCCGACGATAGCCGTCGTCCTGGCGACGACCGCTGCCGTGGCATCCGCCGCGGCCGGTCCGTTGCAGGTCACCAGCAGCATCATGGTCGAGAGCCGCAGCGCGGCCGCCGACGGCACCACCCGCATCGCGCTGGTCAAGCCGTCGCGGGTGACGCCCGGCGACAAGGTGATCTTCGTGCTGGCCTATCGCAACACCGGCGCGCAGCCGCTGGCGAACGTCGTGCTGGCCAACCCGTTGCCGCGGCAGATTTCCTATCGCTCGGCCAGCCCCGGTTCGCCTGCGCCCGACCTATCGGTCGACGGCAAGATCTTCGGTGCGCTCGATTCGCTGCGCGTCCGCAGCCTCGACGGCAGCACGCGCGCGGCGGGCCCCAACGATGTCACCAGCGTCCGGTGGCGCCTCGCAAGCCCGATCCCGGCCGGCGCGCAAGGCCAGTTCGCCTTCCAGGCCGTCCTCAAATGATCCCGTCCCACGCTCTCGAAACCTGAACGACCACGCAGAAGGAAGACCTAGAAATGTACGCAAAAGGGGTAATACGCACGTTGCTGACCGGTACGGCGGCAATCGTGTCGATCGGAACGATGGCCGGCACCGCCAGCGCGCAGACGCCGGGGCCCGCGGGCACCGCCGCCGGCACGACCATCACCAACACCGCGCAGGCGAGCTACACCGTCAATGGCGTGCAACAGTCGGCGACGTCGAACGCAGCGACGTTCGTGGTCGATCGCAAGGTCAATCTGACGGTCGTCCCGGCGACGCAGAACAACACGCAGGTGGCAATCGGCCAGCCCAACGCGGTGGTGGCTTTCCAGGTGACCAACAACACCAACGGCACGCAGGACTTCCTGCTGTCGGCCAGCCAGACGCCGATCCAGAACCTGTTCACCGGCGATAATTTCGACGTGACCAACATCCGGATCTTCGTCGATTCGAACGGCAACGGCACGTACGACGTCGGGGTCGATACCGCGACGTACATCAGCGAACTGGGCGCCGATCAGGTCGCGACCGTGTTCATCGTCGGCGACGTGCCGAACCAGCAGACCGCCGCGCTCGCCGGCATCACGCTGATCGCGCAGGTCGCCGCCGGTGGCAATGGCGCGGTCCAGGGCGCTGCACTGTCGCCCAGCATCCTCGCCAACGACGACAATGCGGTCGATATCGTGTTTGCCGACAATGATTCGGATGGTCTCGGCCTGGATATCGCCAACAATGGCCAGGGCCGTGCATCGCTGGGCTATGAGATCACCACGCGCAACGTCGCGCTGACCGTGACCAAATATTCGACGGTGATATCGGATCCGGTGTCGGGCATCGTGCTGCCCAAGGCCATTCCGGGGGCGACCGTGCAATATTGCCTCGTGGTCAACAACGCGACGCTGCTGGTGTCGGCGGAGAACGTCAACCTGACCGATACCATCCCGGCGAACACGACGTATCAGCCCGGGTCGATCGTGATCGGCCTGCCCGGCGTCAATCCGATCTGTACGCTGGCCGGCTTCATCGCGAGCGACAACGGGGCGGCGATTCCGGGGACCAATTTCACCGGCTCGTACGATACCGGCACGAAGAAGGTGACCGCGACGATTCCGACCCTGATCGGGGGCGCGACGGTCGCGGCAAGCTTCCGCGTGACGATCAACTAACCCGTCCCTCGCGAACAAGGATCGACCGATCCCGGCACGCGTGGCGACGCGTGTCGGGAGAGGGCCCTTCATGCCCAGCGCCCACCGCCTTTTGCGCCTCTGCGCCCTGTTCCTGGCTATCCTGTCCGGGCTCGTGCTCGGCTGTCTGCCGGCCAGCGCCCAGGCCGGTGGCCAGACGCGTATCGAGAACACCGCGACGCTGACGTTCGACGATGCGGCGAGCGCATCCGGATCGCGCACGATATCGTCCAACATGGTGGCGCTCGACGTGAACCGGGCCAAGCGTCCGACGACACTCACGTTCCGCCTGCCGCCGCCCAATTACGAACTGACCGGCGCGACGTGCCAGACCGCGCCGTCGTTCCTGTTCACCCCCGCGCCGATCGATGCCGCGACCTATGCCGCATCGCCCTGGGTCGCGGCGGTCGATATCTATGCGGACATGATCCTGGTGCTCGACAACCAGGCCGGCAACCACGATCCCGAGCTGCGCGAGACGTCGGTCATCGATGTCGACGTCGGCACGATCCACACGACGCTGACGTTGACCGAAACCGCGGCCGACAGCGGCATCTTCGCCGGCGGCATCCCCGCCAGCGCGACCGGCAAGCATCCCGACCTCGCTGCCTGCGACATCCGCAACATGCGCGGCGTGACGATCAAGCTGAGCTTTGTCGAGGATGGCTACAGCCTGGCCTCGATGGCGTCGCTGCTGATCGATCCGGCCGGCTACACGTTCGATTCGCGGACCGGTGCGCTGGTCGACGGCACCACCGTGTCGCTGGTCGACGACAGCGGCCAGCCCGCGACCGTGTTCGGCGACGACGGCGTCAGCCGTTATCCCTCCACCGTGGTCACCGGCGCAGCCGTCACCGACGCCAGCGGCCGCGTCTATCCCGGCGAGACCGGCCGCTATCGCTTTCCGCTGGCCCCTGCCGGGCGCTATTTCCTCAAGGTGGCGCCGCCCGGCACCTACACCGCGCCCTCGACGGTCGATCGCGCGACGCTGGCCGCGTTGAAGGACCCGCAAGGCCGCGCGTTCATCCTCAACGACACGAGTTTCGGCGGCTCGCTGACGCTGTCGACGCCCGAGCCCTTTTCCGCCGACATTCCGCTCGACAGCCCCGGCGCCGGTACGCTGCTGCTGACCAAGGTCGCCTCCGTCCGCGAGGCGTCGCCGGGCGATTTCGTCCAGTATCTGCTGCGCATTACCAACCGCGATTCGATTGCCGCGCGCGGGCTCCATGTTGCCGATACGTTGCCCAAGGGGCTGCGCTACGAACGCAATTCGGCGCGCGGCGGGGACGAGCCGACCGTGTCGAGCGATGGCCGCAGCCTCGACTTCGCGATCCCGCTGCTCGCCGCCGGCGCCTCGACCGAACTCAAATACGTCGTCAGCATCGCGCCGGGCGCACCGACCGGCGAAGCGCTTAATCGCGCACGCGTGGTCGGGCAGGGCACCGTCACCAGCAACGAAGCCGCTGCGTCGGTGCGGCTGCGTCCGCTCCTGTTCACCGACGCGATGACGATCATCGGCCGCGTGACCGAGGGGAATTGCGGCGATCCGGTCGACAAGCGCAAGGGCGTGGCCGGAATCCGCCTGTTGATGGAGGACGGCACGTTCGTCGTCACCGATCGCGACGGCCTGTATCATTTCGAAGGCGTCCGCGCCGGGCGCCACGTCGTCCAGATCGACATTTCGAGCATCCCCGCGACGCACGCGCCGGTCGCCTGCGACATCGACACCCGGCAGGCCAACAGTCCGATCTCGCGCTTCGTCGAAGGAGACGGTGGCCTCCTGAAGCGCGTCGATTTCCAGTTGAAGCCGACCGGCAACGCCAAGGCGGCCGACGCGGGGCTTCCGGTCGCGGTCGCGGATGCCGCCATCGCTGCCGGCAGTCGCGACTGGCTGGCGGGCGAGCAGGCGGCCGGCATCGACTGGCTGTTCCCGACTGCCGACCACAACCCGCGCGCGCCGATCCTGCGCGCCGTCGTCAAGCACATGCCGGGCCAGCGCATCGCGCTGACGATCAACGGCAGGCAGGTCGAGCCGCTCGCGTTCGACGGTACCGATGCGCGCGATGGCAGCAACATCGCGGTGTCGCGCTGGACCGGTATCCCGTTGATCGACGGCGACAATCGTCTCCAGGCGCGTGTGCTCGCCGCCGACGGCAGCGTCGTGAAGACGCTCGACCGGGTAGTGCATTATTCGGGTGCACCGGTCCGCGCGGTGTTCGACGCCGCCAGCAGCAGGCTGGTCGCCGACGGCCTTACCCGTCCGCTGATCGCGGTGCGCGTGACCGACAAGACCGGACGTCCCGTTCGTGCGGGCACGCTCGTCCCGTTCAGCGTCGACCAGCCCTACACGGCGGCGGTCGAGGCCGAGCTCGAACAGGGCCGCCAGCTTGCCGGTCGCGATCGCGCGGCGACGACCGCGCGGGTGGTCGGCGACGACGGGCTTGCCTTCATCGCGCTCCAGCCGACCACGCAGGCGGGCGCGGTTCACGTCGTCGTCTCGCTGACCGAGGACAAGCTGGTTCACGCCAACGACGTCCGCGCGTGGCTCGCCGCGTCGCAGAAGGACTGGGTGGTCGTCGGGTTCGGTGCGGGCTCGCTCGGTTACGACATGCTCAGCAAGCGCCAGTCTGGCCTGCCGCGCTCGCAGCGGGGCAGCGTGGTCACCGACGGCCAGCTCGCTTTCTACGCCAAGGGTCGCGTCAAGGGTTCGTGGCTGGCGACGATCGCGTATGACAGCGACCGGAAATACGATCCCGACCGCGGGCTGCTCGGCACGATTGATCCCAACCGCTATTACACCGTGTACGGCGACGGCTCGCGCCAGGGCTATGACGCCGCCACCAAGCGGAAGCTGTACCTGCGGCTCGAGCGTCGCGAATTCTACGCGCTGTTCGGCGATTTCGAGACCGGCTTCACCGACACGCAGCTGACCCGCTACAACCGCACGCTCAACGGCGTGAAGGCGGCGTACGAGGGCAAGCGGGTGCGTGCGACCGGGTTCGCGGCCAACACCGACACGCTGTATTCGCGCGACGAGATCCAGGGCAACGGCCTCAGCGGTCCGTACCGGTTGTCGGGCCGCAACATCGTCCCGAACAGCGACAAGCTGCGGATCGAGACGCGCGACCGCTTCCGCTCCGAACTGATCGTCGCGACCACCGAGCTGACGCGCCACATCGACTATGACATCGACACGTCGATGGGCACGGTCCGCTTCCGTAGCCCGATCCTCAGCCGCGACAACAACCTGAACCCGATCTTCATCGTCGCCGACTACGAGGTCGAGGGGGGTAGGTCGGCAAAGCTCGCCGCCGCCGCGCGCGTCGCGACCAAGCTGGCGAACGGCCGCGTCGAAATCGGTGTCGCCGCGATCCGCGACGAGACCGTCGGCAAGGCCACCGTCCTCGGCGCCGACATCAAGGCGCGCGTGACCGCCAATACCGAACTCCGCGGCGAGATCGCCAAGGGTGGACGTCAGGGGCTGGGGCAGGGCCTCGCCTACCTCGCCGAAGTCGATCACCATGGGTCGAAGCTCGACCTGCTCGCCTATGCCCGCCAACAGGATACCGCGTTCGGCGTCGGCCAGCAGAACCTCGTCGAAGCCGGTACACGCAAATTCGGGCTCGACGGCCGGGTGCGGCTGACCGATCGCCTCAGCATCACCGGCGTTGCCTGGCACCAGCAGCAGCTCGACAGTGCGGGCACACGATCCGCCGCCGATATCCGCCTGGAATATCGTCGCGACTCCGGCACGATCTTCGTCGGCGGCCAGTACGCGTCGGACAAGGGCGTCGACGGTCGCAACCGCGACAGCCGCCTGCTCACCGTCGGTGGCAGCCAGGCGCTGTTCGGCAACGCGGTGACGATCACCGGCCAGACCCAGTTCGCGCCCGGCGGCGACAGCGACAGCGTCGACTTCCCGATCCGCCACCAGATCCAGCTCGCCTACCGGATCACGCCCGGCATCCGCCTGATCGGCGGCTACGAGATCGCCGACGGCAACGGCTTCGTCGCGCATACCAAGCAGTTCGGCGTCGATGTCGCGCCCTGGACCGGCGCCAAGCTGATGAGCACGCTCAACCAGCAGGCCATCGGCGAAAACGGCGCGCGGACCTATGCGCAATACGGCCTCAGCCAGTCGGTCCCGCTCGGCAAGAACTGGACGATCGACGGCACGCTCGATGCCAGCAATACGCTGAAGGGGCAGATCCCCGAGGGCGCAGTCGTCAATGCGTTCCAGCCGGTCACCTCGGGCGGCTATGTCGGGCAGGACCAAACGAATGGCGATTACGCCGCCGCCACGCTCGGCGCGACCTATCGCCAAGCCCGCTGGTCGGTGAACGGGCGGCTCGAATACCGCAATGCCGACAGCGGCGATCGGTGGGGGATCACCACCAACTTCCTGCGTACGCTGGGGCAGGGCAAGACGCTCGCGTCGAGCATCAAGGCGTACACGATCAGGGACAAGACCGGCGCGGTCGCCACCTACGCCACCGCCGACGTCGCGCTCGCCTTCCGCCCACTGGACAGCCGCTGGTCGCTGCTCGAACGCCTCGAACTGCGCCACGAGAGTGCGGATTCAGGGTTCACGGACTCCAACGCACTCGGCGTGCCCGCGTATGGCGGCGGCGATCAGGTCACCACGCGGGCGATCAACAATCTTGCCGTCAATTACCGCACCGGCCCCGAGGGGCTTGGCCACGGTACCGAGGCGACGCTCTATTACGGCGCGAAATACGTCGCGGGGCGCTTCGCCGACGACACGTATGACGGGTATATCGACGTCACCGGGTTCGAACTGCGCCAGGACATCGGCACGCGGATCGACGTCGGCGTGAGCGGATCGGTCCAGCACGCGTGGTCGCGCGGTGCGTGGTCGTGGAGCGGCGGGCCGTCGGTCGGCGTGTCGCCTGCGCAGAACATGTGGCTGACCGCGGGCTACAACGTCTCGGGCTACCGCGACCGCGATTTCGAGGACGACCGCTACACGCGGCAGGGGCCGTACGTGACGATGCGGCTGAAGTTCGACCAGACGACGATAGGCTCGACTTTGGGCAGCGCGACGCGCGCGCTGTTCGGCGGCCGGCGATGACCATTTACAGGGAGAGAGAGACATGCCGATGCCGAGCCAGGCCCCACCGATGACGCCCCCGCGCGACTTCACCGATCACGGCCCGTGCGTCGAGGACCTCGCGCGCGAATTCGCCAAGCAGGACGCGGCGGCCAGCGAAGCGCTGATCGAGACGCTCGCGACGCAGGCGATCCGCCAATGGCGCCTCGACGATGCGACGTTCTGGCAACGCGTGAAATTCCAGGCAAGAATGATCCGCGCGCAGATGGGCGCAGGGACGGGAGTGGGGCCGCACTGACTTCTCCCCTCCCGCTCGCGGGAGGGGTCGGGGGAGGGGCGTGCCGCAAGCGAGCTGGCGGGTTGGGCCAGCCCCTCCCCTAACCCCTCCCGCAAGCGGGAGGGGAATAGTCTGCCTATTTCTCGTCGGTCGTCAGCTTGACCTTGTTGGGCAGCTTCTTCCCCTTGGTCCGGCGCGAGGGCAGCTGGACCGGGTTCTTCTTTTTCCACTGCGCAAACGTCATCGGGCCTTCGGGCGTGTCGATGATCGTGTCGTCGATCGAACTCATGCAAATTCCTCCACGCGGGCCCAAATCTCTTCAAGCACGCCAACGCACAAGCGTGGCAAGGGGGACCCTCAACGGGGTGGTTCACTCGATCTGTAAAAAATGGTGCGGCCAAGAAGACTCGAACTTCCACGGGCTTTCGCCCACAACGACCTCAACGTTGCGCGTCTACCAGTTCCGCCATGGCCGCCCATGAAACATCACCGGGCGGACCCGGCATCTGGTAGGCGAGCGCCACTAGCAAGGGTTTGAACGCTACGCAACGGCCTTTGCGAAAAACCGTTCGTCCGGTACCGCAAACGATGCTCCGCCTCTTCTCGACCGATACCCGAAGCGAAACGCCCCACGAGACTTGGCGCATCCTGGCGCTCGCCTGGCCGGTGATGCTGACCAGCCTCAACTGGACGATCCTCCACGTCACCGACGTGATCGTGGTCGGGCTGGTCGGCGCGCACGAGGTGGCCGCGCTCGGCGCGAGTCGCTCGCTCACTTTCATCGCGATCGTCACTGGGCTTGCGTGGCTGTCGGGCGTGCTCGTTCACACCGCGCGCGCCGATGGGGCAGGGGATCTGTCGCGCACCGGTCAGGTGCTGCGCGAGGGGCTGGTGCTCGGGCTGCTGCTCGGACTGGTGGTCGGCGGCGTCATGTTCCTGTTCGCCGATTCGATGCTCGCGGGGATCGGCGTCGCGCCCGCACTCGTCGACCCCGCCGGGCGCGTCGTCCGCGTGATGGCGTTCACCTACCCGCCGCAGCTGATGATCGTCGCCGCCAGCTTCTTCCTGGAGGGTGTCAGCCGACCCCGCCGTGTCGCCGTCGTGAACCTGTCGATCCTGCCGCTCAACGCGGTGCTCGCCTGGGCGATGTCGGGCGGGCATCTGGGGTTCTCGGCTATGGGCGCGGTCGGTGCCGCGACCGCCACCGCGATCGCGTCAGGGTTTGGTGCGGTCGGCATGATCGCCGCCGCGCTGACCTTGCCCCGCGCACGGGAGCGCGGGGTGCGTCGTCTCGATAGGGCCGCATGGCGGGGCGTGCCCGCGGGGATCGCTGCACTTGCGGTCTTCGGGATCGTCCCCGCTATCGCATCGGGGCTCGAACTTGCCGGCTTTTCGATCCTGATCGCGCTGTCGACGCAGTTCGGCGACGATGTCGCCCATGCGTTCCAGATCGTGTTCTCGGTCCACAACGTCACGTTTGGATTGGCACTGGGGCTTGGGTCCGCCTGCGGGGTACGCGTCGGCAACGCAGTGGGCGAGGGCGATCCGAAGGCCGGCATTTCCCGCGCGCTGATCGCGACCGGGCTGTCGATGCTCGCGCTGGGACTATGCGGTATCATGCTGATCGTCGCGCGCGGCCCGATCGTCGCGGCGTTTCCCGCCGATCTCGCCACGCACGGGGTCGCGCTGGCGATGTTGCCGGTGTGGGCGCCGTTCATCCTATTCGACGGCGCGCAGGTGGTGCTAGTGTACGCGCTCCGCTCGCTCGGTGATCAGGTCGTCGCGGGGGTCAACAGCATCGTCGCCTATTTCGTCGTCACTGGCGGCGCGGGCTGGTGGATGGTGCACGTCGGGATTGGGCCGATGGCGCTGGTCTATGCGTCGGGCCTCGGCATGCTCACCGCCGCCACGCTGCACGGCGCCCGCTTCTGGATCGTCAGCCGGCGGTTGCAGCGCGCCTAGCGCGTGGCCTCGCCGGCAAAGCTCAACTCGAGCCGCTTCGAATTGGGCGGCACGTTCAGCGTCGCGGAGTTGAAATCGATCGTGCCGCCCGGCGCCAGCGTGCGCTGCTGCGGGGTGATCGTCCAGCTGTACACCAGCCGGCCCTGCGCATCGCGGAGTTCGGCGCGGATGTCCGGCACGCGCTGGCGCTGGTCCGACGGGTTGGTCACCTGGCCGCTGACCGCGAACAGTTCGGAGCCGTTCTCCAGCTCGCGTCGCTCGATCGGATTGTCGCGCAGCCGCAAGGGCGTCTCGTCGCTGCCTAGCCCAAGACCGAGCTTCGCCGCGACGCCAGGTGCACCCAAATAGACGATCGCCCCCGCCGCAAGCAGCATCAGCAACCCGGCGAGCACCGCCACGATCGTCCAGCGCCGCGCCATGTTGCGGCGCGGACGGAACGGCGGCTGCTCGGCATTCGAATCGTACCGCGGTTCGACCACCGCATAGGTGGGCGCGACAAACGCGGGTTCGGCGAGCGGTGACGACGGTGACGGCGGCGGTACGGGCAGTGCCGTCACGGGCGCCGTCGCAGGCGCGGCGAATCGCTCGACCGGATCGGGCGTTCGCGGCAAGGGCGCGAGCGGGGGCGGCATGGGTGCAAGCGGCGTCGTGACCGGCACCTCCAGCGCCTCTTCTGCCACCGGGGCGGGCGCCTGGAACCAGCTATGCCGGCAATTGGCGCAGCGCACGGTGCGTCCTTCGCCGCCGATCGCACTGTCGGGGACCAGATAGCGCGTGCTGCACTCGGGACATTGGAGGATCATGGAGACGCTTTACCAGCGGCCGCCGGAGCGCGACCGTTCTTGGCTGTGAATAAGCACGCGGCCCGCATCGGTGGCAAGCTTGAAGCGGCGCGCGCTTTCATGCGAAAGCGCCGATACGGGCATTGGCACGGGCATCAAGCGGGCGAGAGCGGGCGCAACCACGTCATGGCGAATATCGTCCAATTCGAGAATGTCGGGCTGCGCTACGGGACCGGCCCGGACGCGGGGCCCGAGACGTTGTCCGACGTCAGCTTCACGCTGCGCAGTGGTGCGTTCTATTTCCTCACCGGTGCAAGCGGCGCGGGCAAGACCTCGCTGCTGAAGCTGCTGTACCTGGCGCAACGCCCGACCCGCGGTGTGATCCGGCTGTTCGGCGAGGACGCGGTCGTGTTGTCGCGCGATCGCCTGCCGGGATTCCGCCGGCGGATCGGCGTGGTGTTCCAGGATTTCCGGCTCGTGCCGCATCTGTCGACCTGGGACAATATCGCGCTCCCCTTGCGTGTCGCCGGCATGCCCGAGGCGGATATCGAGCAACCGGTACGCGAGATGCTGACCTGGGTCGGGCTCGGCGACCGCGCCGACGCGCGACCCGCGACGCTGTCGGGCGGCGAGCAACAGCGCGTCGCGATCGCCCGCGCCGTCATCGCCCGGCCCGAGATCCTGGTCGCGGACGAGCCGACCGGCAACGTCGATCCCGACATGGCCGAGCGGCTGCTGCATCTGTTCGAATCGCTCAACAAGCTCGGCACCACGGTGGTGGTCGCGACGCACGACTTCCATCTGCTCGGGCGGATTCCGGGGGCGCAGATGATGCGGCTCGATCGCGGGCGGCTGCTCGATCCGACCGGGTCGCTGCGCTATCCGCCGACGCGGCCCGATTCATGAGTCGCGCGACCAAAGCCCGGTCCTCGGCCGAACGCCGCGTGCTCGACGAGGCCGGCGGCCTGCGCGCGATGACGTGGGTGATGGCGATCATGCTGTTCCTGACGATGCTCGCCGCCGCACTGGGGCTGGCGACCGCGGGGGCTGCGCGGTTGCTCGATCGGCAATTGGCGGGGCGGTTGACGGTGCAGGTCGTCGATGGCGATCCGGTCCGGCGTGACGCCGTCGCGGTGCGCGTGCTGGCTGCGTTGCGCGCGATGCCGGCGGTCGCGACCGCAATGCCGGTCGATCGCGCCGAGCTGACCCGGTTGTTGCAACCCTGGCTAGGGTCCGATGGCGCCGATCCGCAATTGCCGGTGCCGGCGATGATCGACGTCGACCTCGCCGATCACGACGAGGCGGCCGCCGCGCGTGTTGCTGCCACGGTGCGGCGTCTGAGCCCAGTCGTCCGCGTCGATCGCCACGAGAGCTGGATGTCGCCGGTCAACGACGTGATGCGGTCGATGACGTTGCTGGCCCTCGCGCTCGTGCTGCTGATGGCGAGCGCGACCGCGGCGGTCGTCGTGCTCGCCGCGCGCGCGGGGCTCGAAACGCACCGTGCGACGATCGCGGTGATGCACATGCTCGGCTCGACCGACCTGCAGGTCGCACGCCTGTTCCAGCGCCGGATCGCGCTCGATGCGACGATCGGCGGCGTCGGCGGCGGGGTGATGGCGCTGCTGGTGGTGGCGTTCATCGGCATCCGGTTGCACGGATTGGGCTCCGAACTGCTCGGCGGCGTGACGCTCGGCGGGGTCGACTGGGTGGTGCTCGCGTTGCTCCCGTTCGCCTTCGTCATCCTGGCGACACTGGCGGCGCGCGT
The DNA here is from genome assembly GCF_049472435.1 of Sphingomonas sp. 4RDLI-65. Lineage (NCBI taxonomy): Bacteria > Pseudomonadati > Pseudomonadota > Alphaproteobacteria > Sphingomonadales > Sphingomonadaceae > Sphingomonas > Sphingomonas sp. 4RDLI-65. The sequence goes on from NZ_JBCEBT010000002.1 coordinate 216,233, forward strand.
GACGATCGTCCGCGCGCTGAGGCACATCCTGTGATCGTCCGGCTGTTCGGACTCTTGGGGCTCGCCTGGGCATTCGGGTTCGCGGTGTTCATGCTGCTGCTGCCCACGCCGCTCAACGGCTTTACCTCGGATGCGATCGTCGTGCCGACTGGTGGGGCAGGGCGGATCGACCGCGGCATCGCGCTGCTTCGCGATCACCAGGCCCGGCGGATGCTGGTGACCGGGGTGGCGCCGGGCGTGCGGCCGATCGACCTCGCGCTCGAATACCGGACGTCGCCTGCCTTGTTCGCGTGCTGCATCGATCTCGGCGCCGACGCGGTCGATACGCGCTCGAACGCGGAGGAAACCGCGCAGTGGGTGCGTGTCCATAACTACCGGTCGGTGCGGCTGGTGACCTCCGACTGGCATCTCGCGCGTGCTCGGATGGAGCTGGCCGCGGCGCTCGGCAAAAACGTGATCATTCTCGGCGACGGCGTTCCGGGAACGCCGCGGCTCGGGACCTTGGTCAACGAATACAACAAGTTGATCCTTCGCCGGATCGCGTTGTGGATTGGATATGGCGGATGATCTGGCTGCGTAACTGGGCGTTCATGCTCGTTTTCTACACGATCTCGGTGCCGATCGTGGTGACCGTGCCGATCTCGGCGCTGTTCGGCACGCGGGCGGTGATCGTACATTCGACGATATGGACCCGCTTTCATCGCTGGTGCGCGCGGGCGATCCTCGGCGTGCATATCCGGATTGAGGGTACTCGGCCGACCGAGCCGGCATTCTATGCCTGCAAGCACCAGGCGATGTTCGAGACGCTGGAATTGCAGGCGCTGCTCGACGGGCCGGCGATCGTCCTGAAGCGCGAACTCGCCGATATCCCGGCCTGGGGCTGGGCCGCACGCAAATACGGCGCGATCGTCGTCGACCGCGAAGCGTCGGCCAAAGCGATGCGCAGCATGATGCGCGAGGCGACCGCCGCCAAGGCGACCGGCCGCTCGATACTCATTTTTCCGGAGGGCACGCGGGTATCGCCGGGCGAGCATCCGCCGCTGAAGCCCGGGTTCGCGGGCCTCTACCGTGCGCTGAAGATGCCGACGGTGCCGATCGCATGCGACAGCGGGCTCGTCTGGCCGAAGAAGGGGCCGAAGCTTCCCGGTGTCATTACCTTCCGGTTCGGCGAGGTGGTCCCGGCCGGTCTTCCGCGCGAAGAGGCCGAGCACCGTGTCCACGCGGCGATGAACGCGCTCGACTAACTACGTAATTGTTCCACGTGGAACAACGACTTAGTCAAATGTGCGTGCGGCCGAAATCCTGCACGTCGTCGTCCTGACCTTGCTCGACGATACTCCGGCGAATCGCCCGGGTCCGCGTGAACAGATCGAACAGTGCATCGCCGTCGCCCCAGCGAATTGCGCGTTGCAGATGACTTAGATCCTCCGAAAAGCGCTGCAACATCTCCAGCACGGCCTCGCGGTTGTTCAGGAAGATGTCGCGCCACATCGTCGGATCGGACGCGGCGATCCGCGTGAAGTCGCGGAAGCCACCGGCGGAATATTTGATGACTTCGGACTGGGTCACTTGCTCGAGGTCGCCCGCGGTGCCGACGATCGTGTAGGCGATCAGATGCGGCAGGTGGCTGGTGACGGCCAGGACGCGGTCGTGGTGCTCGGGCGCCATCGTCTCGACCTGTGCGCCAAGCCGTCGCCAGAATTCGGACACGCGCTCGACTGCGACCGGGTCGGCGCCTTCCGGCGGCGTGACGATGCACCAGCGATGGCGGAACAGCGTCGCGAAACCGGCCTCGGGGCCGCTCCGCTCGGTACCTGCGACCGGATGCGCGGGGATCACCGTCGCGCCGGGCAGTGCGTCGGTAAGTGCGCGGACGATCTCGGCCTTGCAGCTGCCGACATCGCTGACGATCGCATCGGCGGGGAGCTCGGCTGCGAACTCGCGCGCGACGTCGCCCATGATGCCGACCGGCACGCACAGGATCACGAGGTCGGCGTCGATCACCGCGGCGCCGGCCGAGTCCGCAACGTCGTCGCAGAAGTTCAGCCGGTCCGCCGCCTCGCGCACGTTCGCGTCGGAATCGTAGCCGGTGACGCGGACCGTCGGCATCGTTTCCCGTACCGCGCGCGCCACCGACGAGCCGATCAGTCCCAGCCCGATGATCGTGACGCGCGCGAACGGCAGCATCAGGCGTTGTCGACCAGGTTGCGCAGCGCCGCGGTGACGCCGCGCGTTTCCTCCTCGGTGCCGATCGTGATGCGCAGCGCGCCCGGCAGGCCCTGGCCCGGGAGCCAGCGGACGATGTAGCCCGCTTCCATCAGCCCGTGATAGGCGGCATCGGCGGTCAGCTTGCCCTCGAACAGCACCAGCACGAAGTTCGCCTTCGACGGCACCGTACGCAAGCCGGCATTGCCCATCTGCCCGATCTGCTCGACGAACCAGCCGCGCCACGTGTCGTTATGCGCGCGCGTCGCGTCGACGAAAGCGGTGTCGGCGATCGCCGCGACCGCGGCGGCCTGGCCCGCGGTGGTCACGTTGAACGGTGCGCGGATGCGGTGCATCGCGTCGATGATCGGCGCGCAGGCATAGCCCCAGCCGATCCGCTCGGCCGCCAGCCCGTGGATCTTCGAAAAGGTCCGCGTGACCAGCACGTTCGCCTCGGTCATCGCCAGTGCCAAGCCCGCATCGTCCTCTTCGGGCGAGAGATATTCGGCATAGGCCTGGTCGAGCACAAGCAGCACCGACTTCGGGAGGCCCGCATGCAGTCGCGCGATTTCAGCGCGGGGGGTGAATGTGCCGGTCGGGTTGTTCGGGTTGGCGACGAACACGACGCGGGTACGCTCGGTCACCGCAGCGAGGATCGCATCGACGTCGGTCGCATAGTCGCGGTCGTCGACGATCACCGGCTCGGCACCGACGCGGCGCGTCGCGATCTCGTAGACCGCGAAACCGTAGCGGACGTGAATGATCTCGTCACCGGGGCCCGCATAGGCGCCAGCGACCAGGTGCAGGATCTCGTCCGAGCCGGTGCCGTAGATCACGCGCGCCGGATCGAGGTCGTAATGCGCCGCCAGCGCCTCGCGCAGGGCGACCGCGCCGGCATCGGGATAGCGTTCCAGCGTCCGGTCGGCGGCATCGAACGCGGCCTTGGCGGCGGGGCTGGTGCCGAGCGGGTTTTCGTTCGACGACAGCTTGATCACCGTGCGGCCATCATCGGTCGTCGAGCGGCCGGGCGTGTACGGCGCGATCCCCAGGATCCAGGGCTTCGGCGCGGGTGCGGGCATGATGTTTGTCATGGCCGCGGGGCATAGCGGGCGCGGTGCCGCGGTGGCAAATATTTGTGCGTGGGGGGGCGGTCGATCGCCGGATTTCACGATCCTCCCCCGCCAGGGGGAGGTGGCGCCGAAGGCGACGGAGGGGGAGGGCAACGCAACAGGGGTTTCCCTTTCCGCCCCCTCCGTCTGGCAAGCGCCAGCCACCTCCCCCTTGCGGGGGAGGATCGAGATGGCCTGCCTTCGTTCGCGCACAAGATGACCACCACGCTGGCATGACGGCGGCCCCTTATGGTAGCGCGCGTCATGCTCGACACGCCTGCTCTCGACCCCAGCATCGGCCACGACACCGACCAGCGCTTCGGCCTCGCGCGCCGCGTGACGCTGCCGGGACCGCTACGGCTAGACGGCGGCGTGCTGCTGTCGCCGGTCGACATCGCCTACGAAACCTACGGCACGCTGAACGCCGACGCCTCGAACGCCGTCCTGATCTGCCACGCGCTGACCGGCGACCAGCATGTCGCGTCGAACCACCCGCGCACCGGCAAGCCCGGCTGGTGGACCCGCATGGTCGGCGAGGGCAAGCCGATCGACCCTGCGCGGCACTTCATCGTCTGCGCGAACGTGCTCGGCAGCTGCATGGGCACGTCCGGCCCGGCGACGATCAATCCGGCGACCGGTCGCCCCTGGGCGATGAGCTTCCCGGTCATCACGATCCGCGACATGGTTCGCGCGCAAGCCATGCTGCTCGATCATCTCGGCATCAACGTGCTGCATGCGGTGGTCGGCGGATCGATGGGTGGCATGCAGGCGCTAAGCTGGCCCGCCACCTTTCCCGATCGGGTGAAGGCGTGCGTCGTGATCGCCTCGACCGCGCGCCACACCGCGCAGAACATCGCCTTCCACGAGGTAGGGCGCCAGGCGGTGATGGCCGACCCGAACTGGCGCGGTGGCGAGTATCACGACGACGACGCGCCGACCGCGGGGCTCGCGGTCGCTCGGATGGCGGCGCACATCACATACTTGTCGGAAGCCGGGCTGACCGAGAAGTTCGGCCGCCGCCTCCAGGCGCGCGACGCGAAGTCGTTCGGGTTCGACGCGGATTTTCAGGTCGAGAGTTATCTGCGCCACCAGGGACTCGCCTTCACCGACCGGTTCGATGCCAACTCGTATCTCTACATCACGCGGGCGATGGATTATTTCGACCTCGCGGAAGAGCATGGCGGGCTGCTCGCCAATGCCTTTCGCGCGACAAAATCGCGGTTCTGCCTCGTCAGTTTCGACACTGACTGGCTGTATCCGACCGCCGAGTCGCGCGCGATCGTTCAGGCGCTCAACGCAGCGGGCGCACCTGTCAGTTTCGTCGAATTGTCGAGCCCGTATGGCCATGACGCGTTCCTGTTGGAGGCGCCCGATCTCAACCGGGTCGTCGACGGCTTCCTAAGGGCAGGGCGATGACGATCATCCTGTCCGACGACGTGGACAAGCTGCAGGTCGACCGCATCCATGGCTGGCTGGCAAGCAGCTACTGGTCGCCGGGGATCGAGCGCGGATTGGTCGAACGCGCGATCGCCGGTTCGCATTGCCTCGGTGCGTACCAGGACGAGCAGCAGGTCGGATTTGCTCGGATGATCACCGATCACGCGACGTTCGCCTGGCTCGCCGACGTCTGGGTCGAGGAGTCGGTGCGCGGGCAGGGACTAGGGCGCAAGATGGTGAGCTGGTTCCTCGAGCACCCTTCGTTCGCAGGGCTGCGACGAATCGGGCTGGTCACCGCCGATGCGCACGGCGTCTATGCGGGGCTCGGCTTCCACCCGCTGGTCCGTGCCGATCGCTATATGGAGAGGCTCGCCCCCGGCCTCGCCGAGCAGCTCCGGACCGCACCATGACCTTACGCACCGATCTCGCCGTCATCGCCGAAAACGTCGCGCAAGGCAGCCGCGTGCTCGATATCGGCTGCGGCGACGGCGCGCTGATGGCCGCGCTCCGCGACACCCGCGACGTCGATGCGCGCGGGCTGGAGATCGACGCGCGCAACGTTGCATCCGCCGTCGCGCGCGGGCTGTCGGTGATCCAGGGCGATGCCGATATCGACCTTGCCGGCTACCCCGATGGGAGCTTCGACTACGCCATTCTCAGCCAGACGCTTCAGACCGCGCGCGCGCCCGATCTCGTGCTCGATCACCTGCTCCGGATCGGCCGGCGTGCGTTCGTCAGCTTCCCCAATTTCGCGCATTGGAGGGTGAGGTTGTCGCTATTGTGGGGCGGCCGCATGCCGGTGACGCGCCAATTGCCCGAGAGCTGGTACGACACGCCCAACATCCACCACGTGACGATCGACGATTTCCGCAGCTTCGTGAAGGCGCGCGGCATTACGGTCGAGGACGCCTGGTTCCTGTCGGGCGACCAGCGCACCGGTGCGGGCGCCGCCAACCTGCTCGCCGAGCATGCGGTATTCCTGCTGCGCCGGTAAACCGCACCGCGATAAATGTAACACTATGTTGCCCGATACTGATTGAGATCAGTATCGCTACGGAACCGATTGGTCGGCGGCCGGTTAACACGCCGATGACCAAGACCGCCCTCATTGTCGAAGACGAGATTTTCGTTGCGCTCGACCTCGAGAGAATCCTCACCGATGCGGGTTACGGCGTGGTGGGGATTGCGGCCGATCGCGAGAGTGCGATCGCGGCTGCTCCCGGTTGCAGCTTCGCCTTCGTCGACATCAACCTGCGCGATGGACCGACCGGACCCGAGATCGCCAAGCGTATGGCCGCGGATTACGGCGTAAAGGTCGTGTTCGTGACGGCAAACCCCGCGCAGATCGGCGATGCCGAATGCCTCGGCTACATCCGCAAGCCATTCAGCGATGCGGCAATCCTGGCGGCTGCCGCGCTTGCCTGCGACGAGCAGCCTGTCGTTCATGACGACGTCATCCGGATCGTCTAACGGCTGAACGCGGCCTTCGGGATATCAAGCACGACGGTCAGTCCCGACCCATTCCATTGACGCTCGATCTTGCCGCCCAGCTGACGCACGGCACTCATTTCGATCAGTTGCGTGCCGAAGCCGGCCGGGGTGTTCGGTTCGGTCACGACCGGCCCGCCTTCCTCCGACCACGTCAGCATCACCATGTCGCCTTTCGTGGCGACAGCGATCCTCACGCAGCCCAGTTCGGTGGCGAGGCCGCCATATTTGGTCGCGTTGGTCGCCAGCTCGTGGAACAGCAGCGCGAGCGGGGTGGCGGAGCGATCGTCGATGGTCACGTCGTCGCCCGATACGATCACGCGCATGCCGTCGACGCGCTGGTATGGCTCGAACAGCTCCTTCAACAGCCCGTGCAGGCTGTTCTGTGCCGCCGACGGGCGCGAGTTCGCGCTGTGGGGCCGGACGAAGTCGTGCGCGCGGCCCAGCGCGGTAATGCGGTGGCGCAGATCGGTCGCGATCCCGGCGAACTCGGGTTTGCCCCGTGCCGCGAACGCGATCAGCCCGGCGATCACCGCAAAGATGTTCTTGATGCGGTGGCTCAGTTCCTGGCTGATGACCTCGCGCTCTTCGTAGGCGAGCTTCTGTTCGTGGATATCGGTGCACGTCCCGAACCAGCGCTGGATCGCGCCACTTTCGTCGCGCACCGGCAGCGCACGGCCGAGTACCCAGCGGTAGGTGCCGTCGAAATGTTGCAGCCGGTATTCGATGTTGTACGGCTCGCCCGTATCGAGCGAGTGGCGCCACAATGCCCAGGCGCGATCCTGGTCCTCGGGATGGAACATGCCGTTCCAGCCTTCGCCGTCGGTGGTGCCCGCGGGCGCGCCGGTGAATTCATACCAGCGCGCATTGTAGTAATCGTGGAAGCCGTCGGGCAGCGTCGACCAGACCATCTGCGGCATCGTGTCGGCCAGCGTGCGGAACCGCAGGTCGCTCGCTTCCAGCGTCCGTCGTGCCTTGGCCTCGGCCATCGCCTGCTCGCGCGCGGCGCGGCGATCGTCGAGCCGGCCCATGGCGGCCTTTGCCAGCAACGTCATGCCGTCGCGCTGGAACCGGGTCAGCCCCTCGCGCGGATCGGGTGCCAGCACGCACAGCGCGCCCAGCGGCACGCCTTCGCTGGAGACCAGCGGCGCCCCCGCATAGAACCGCACATAAGGCGGGCCGGTGACCAGCGCATTGGCGACGAAGCGCAGATCCTGCTGCGCATCGGGCACCTCCATCACCTCATGATGGTGCATCGCGTGCGCGCAGAACGACATGCTGCGCGGCGTCTGCTCCAGATCGGTGCCGGTGCGCGACAGGAAACGCTGATACTCTTCCTCGACCAGGCTCAGCAGCGCGACCGGCGCGTCGCAAAGCTCGGCCGCGAACGACACGATGTCGTCCAGCTGGCCCTTCGCGCGCGCGCCCGCCACGTCGTAGGACGCGATGACGCGCGCGCGTGCGACCTCGTCGAATGAAGTGGTCGCCGGTAGAGACGTCAGCGTCGGCATGGAGATCAGAACGGCACGTCGTCGTCGAGATCGTCCGAGAAGCCGCCGGTCTGGCCGAAGCTGCCGCCGCGGGCGCCGCCGCCGCCTGAGGGTGCGCTGCCACCACGACCGCCGCCGCCGTAACCGCCGCCGCCACCCGACGAGCCACCGCCGAAGTCGTTGCCGCCACCGCCGCCGGCCCAGTCGTCGCCACCGCCGCGGCTACCACCGCCGCCGCCTGCGCCGCCACCCTGGCCGCCGTTCGGGCCGTCGAGCATCGTCAGCACGCTGTTGAAACCCTGCAGTACGATCTCGGTCGAATATTTATCCTGGCCCTGCGCGTCCTGCCACTTCCGGGTCTGGAGCGCGCCTTCGATATAGACCTTCGAGCCCTTGCGGAGATACTTCTCCGCGACGTTCGCGAGACCTTCGTTGAAGATCGCGACCGAATGCCATTCGGTCTTTTCCTTGCGCTCGCCCGACATCTTGTCCTTCCAGGACTCGGATGTCGCGATGCGCAGGTTGACGACCTTGCCGCCGTTCTGGAACGCCTTGCTCTCCGGGTCGCGACCCAGATTGCCGACGATGATGACCTTGTTGACGCTGCCTGCCATGATGCCCCTCAGAGGCCGGCGAACACCGCCAGCCAGTATGTAATGCCAGCCATGATGTACGCGGCGGCGAACAAATAGCCAACCATGAAGGCGGGCCATTTCCACCCATTGGTCTCGCGACGGGTGACGGCGATGGTCGAAATGCACTGCGGCGCGAACACGAACCACATCAGGAAGGCGAGTGCGGTCGGCAGGCTCCAGCGGCCGCGCAGGTTCTCGACCATCGCCTTGCCGCCCTGGTTGCTGTCGGGATCGTCGATTGCGTAAACCGTGCCGATTGCCGCAACCGCGACTTCGCGCGCGGCCATTGCCGGGATCAGCGCGAGGACGATGTCGCGGTTGAAGCCGATCGGTGCGAATATCGGCGCAATGCCGTTCGCAATGCGACCGGCGACCGAATAATCGACGGCCGAGATCTTCGGTGCGCCGGCGGGCTGTTCGGGCGGCTTGGGGAAGCTCAGCAGCACCCACAGGATGATCGTCGAAGTCAGGATGATGCCGCCGGCGCGCTTCAGGAAGATCTGCGCGCGGCTCCACAGGCCGATGCCGACGTCGCGCCACTGCGGCCACTGGTATTTGGGCATCTCCATCATGAAGCCCGACGACACGCCCTTGGTCACCGTCCGGCGCAGCACCAGCGCGGCGACGAACGCGCCGACGATGCCCATCACGTACAGCCCGAGCATGACGACGCCCTGAAGCCCGACGAACGGCAGGATCTTCGTGTTGGGAATGAACGCGCCGATGATCAGCGTGTAGACCGGCAGCCGCGCGGAGCACGTCATCAGCGGCGCGATCAGGATCGTCGTCAGCCGGTCTTTCTCGTCGTCGATCGTCCGCGTCGCCATGATGCCCGGAATCGCGCAGGCAAAGCTCGACAGCAGCGGGATGAACGCGCGGCCGGACAGCCCGACGCTCGCCATCACGCGGTCCATCAGGAACGCCGCGCGGACCATGTAGCCGCTCGCCTCGAGCACGAGGATGAAGAGGAACAGGATCAGGATCTGCGGCAGGAACACGATCACCGCGCCGACGCCGGCGATCACGCCGTCGACGAGGAGTGAGCGGAGGAGCGAGGCGGGGAGTTCTGCGGTGAGGAACGCCTGGAGCGCGGTGAAGCCTGCATCGATCGCGTCCATGAACGGCTGGGCCCAGCTGAACACCGCCTGGAACATCAGGAACATGATCGCGAGCAGCAGGATCGGGCCGGCGACAGGGTGCAGCGCGACCGCGTCGAGCATGTGCGTCCAGCGGCGGACGGTCGTCTCGGACACCGTCGCCGACGTCGCGATCGCACGCGCGCGGCGCTGGAGCGTGACGATGTCGTCCTGGACGCTGCCGTCCGATTTGCGCAGGCGCATCGGGCCGTTGACGACGATGCTCGACAGCGCTGCCTTGAGCTCGTCGAGGCCTCGTTTGCGCACCGCGACGGTCGGGATCACCGGCACGCCGAGTTCGCGTTCGAGTACCTTGGGATCGAGCTTCAGGCCGTCGCGCTCGGCCAGGTCGACCATGTTGAGTGCGACCACCACCGGCAGGCCGAGCGCGATCAGCTGGAGCGTGAAGCGGAGGTGATTGTCGAGATTGGCGGCATCGACGACGACGACCAGCGCGTCGGGCAGGCGTTCGCCGTCCTGCGTGCCGGTGACGACGTCGCGCGTGACCCGCTCGTCGGGGGAGGAGGGTTCGAGACTGTACGCACCGGGCAGGTCGACCAGCTCGACCGGCCGTCCGTCGTCGAGCATCAGCCGCCCGACTTTCCGCTCGACCGTGACGCCGGGGTAATTGCCGACCTTCTGCCGCGCACCGGTGAGCGCGTTGAACAGCGCGCTCTTGCCGGCATTGGGATTGCCGACCAGCGCAACCAGCGGTGCTGCGTTCATTCTAAAGGATTATTCGGCCGCGGCAGGCATCGGAGAAACCTGGATCGCGCCGGCGACCGCGCGGCGGAGCGCGACGGTCATGCGGCCGATACGGCAGGCGATCGGGCCCTGGCCAAGCGTCGCGCGGTGCAGAACCTCGACATCGACACCCTCGTCGAAGCCCAGTTCGCGAAGCCGGCGTGCTTCCGGCCCGGCGAGCCGCGCCCACTCGATTGCCGCAACAATGGCGTGCTGCTTGCGCGGCAGGGTTTCGAGGCTGACGGAACGATCGGGGCGAGTGTCCATGATGCGACTGATTATCAGTAACCCCGTTCGAAGGAAAGCCCTAACCGTCGTTAGTCGGCACCACCCCAACGTCGCGTCGTTCGGACGAAAGTCCGGAGAGAGAGTTACTTAGCGGACTGTTCGCGGCTTCAGGCCGTCGGATAGCGTAGCCGGCCAACGAATCGCGACAGGCTGAAGCTGTGCTCGGTGCGCTTGAGGAACCCGGCCTTGGCCTTTTCGAACTGCATGATACCGTCGATCCGGCGAGCAAGGAATGCACGCGTTTCGGCAAGGCCTTCGCTCTCGTCGTCGAGGAACACGGTGATCGTCGAGGCATACACGCCGAGCAGGATGGTCCGCTTGGTGTAGTAATTATAATCCGTCGCGACATCGCCTGCGGCGCGCCAGATCGTGTCGACCGTCCGCCAGCCGAGCCGCGTCGCCTTTGCGAGGTTTTGCGGAAGCGCGAGGATCGCCAGCGCACGACGCAGCGATTCGCGATCGATCGACGTCGCATCGAGTCGTGCCTCGACCAGCGCGGTGATCTTCTCGCGGATTTTCATCAGCGCGAGCCGTTCGGGGGACACTGCGGCGAGCATCACGCCATCGATATGCGCGAACCAGGCGTCGATCATGTCGACCGGGCCGTCCTTGAACGCCAGCGCGGCGACGTCGGTGTCGATGCCTTCCGCCTGCGCGGCCATGTCGCGCGCGGCGTCGCTCCAGCCGTCGAACGCCGCGTTGGCGGCGATACCGGGGGCGAGCTTTGCGCGGATTTCGTCGAGCGTGAGGTCTTGGGTCATACCGTCTCCTGCCGTTCAAAATCAGGCGTATCAAGCGCGTCTTCAAGAGGTAATTCGGGGGGAGGGCCTTGCCGGACGAGCACCAGCGCGACCGCGACCATCACGACACCGACGAGATCCGCCGTACCGAGCCGCTCGCCATACACCAGCCAGCCGACCAGCCCTGCCAGCACCGGCTGGATCAGCAGTGCGATCCCGATCACCAGCGGCGTGAAGCGGCCAAGCGCATAGATCATCAAGCCCTGGCCGAGCACCTGGCTGCACAAGGCGAGCCCGATCAGCGGGCCCCAGTGCGTCGGCAGCACGCGTTCGCCCATCGCCAGCGCGAACACCAGGAGCGGCACGATCCCCGCCAGTGTCGACAAGGTCAGCGCGGAGACCGGGGCGAGCGTCGCCCGGGCGCGCGCCATCAGGATGAAATAGACGGTGTAGAGCAGCCCCGCGAGCAGGCAGAACAGATCGCCCGCCAAGTTCTTCGCATCGAGCTGGTACGACCGCCCGAGCAGCAACGCGCCGCCCGCCGCCGCGAGCGCCAATGCGAACCCTTGCGTCCGCGTCGGCCAGCTTCGCACGATCAGGAAGCCGTAGATCGGGAAGATCAGCGTCGCGACATTGCCGAACAGCGTCGCATTGGCGAGCGTCGTCCGCAGGATCCCGAGGTGCCACGTGCCGAGATCGGCCGCGAAGCACACGCCCCCCGCGAGCAGCCCTGCCCACAGCTTCCACCCGAGCCGCCTCGGCCGCGCGCCCTGCTGGACCGCGAGGACGATCAGGAACGGCACCGCCAGCGTGAGCCGCCAGAATCCCGCCGCCACCGGCCCGACCTCGGTCGCGCGGACGAACCACGGCCCGAATGCGAGCGCGACGTTCGCCACCACCAGCGCCGCGAACGCGATCAGGCCCGGCGCGGCGCCCGCAACAGCGACAGTGTTCGCCCCCATGGTCAAACCGTGCGGCGTATCGGGCGTGCTAGATAATCTTTGCGGGTCGGGGCGATGCATGCCGCCCTGTAGCCTCCTATCTTCCGCCCGTCAGGCCAATAAGGAGCCCCCATGCCTAGCCTTTTCGATCCGATTACCCTTGGTGCCGTCGAAGCGCCGAACCGCATCATCATGGCTCCGCTCACCCGCGGGCGTGCCGACAGGGATGCGGTGCCGACCGACATCATGGTCGAATATTACACGCAGCGTGCGAGCGCCGGCCTGATCATTTCGGAAGCCACCGGCATCAGCCGCGAAGGCCTAGGCTGGCCGTTCGCGCCGGGTCTGTGGACCGATGCGCAGGTCGCCGCCTGGAAGCCCGTCACCGACTCCGTCCATGCTGCCGGCGGCCGTATCGTCGCCCAGCTGTGGCACATGGGTCGCCAGGGCCACTCATCGGTGTACGAGACGCAGCCCGTGTCGTCGTCGGCCACCAAGACCGAAGGTCAGGCGCACACGTTCGAAGGCAAGAAGGACTTCGAGGTCGCGCGTCCGCTCGAGACCAACGAGATTCCGCGCCTGCTGAACGATTACGAGCTGGCAACGAAGAACGCGCTGGCGGCAGGCTTTGACGGCGTGCAGATTCACGCGGCGAACGGCTATCTGATCGACCAGTTCCTGCGCGACAACGCGAACCTGCGTACCGACGAGTATGGCGGCTCGATCGAAAACCGCATCCGCCTGCTGCGCGAAGTCGCCGAGCGCGTGATCTCGGTCGCAGGGGCCGACCGCGTCAGCGTCCGCCTGTCGCCCAACGGCGATTCGCAGGGCGTCGACGACAGCAACCCAGAGCCGCTGTTCACCGCGGCTGCCAAGGCGCTGTCCGACCTCGGCATCGCGTTCCTCGAACTGCGCGAGCCCGGCCCCGACGGCACCTTCGGCAAGACCGACGTGCCGAAGCTTAGCCCTGCGATCCGGAAAGTGTTCAAGGGCGTGCTGGTCGTGAACTCGGACTATGACACGCTGGAGAAGGCCCAGGCCGAGCTCGATTCGGGCAATGCCGATGCGATCAGCTTTGGCCGTACGTTCATCGCCAACCCGGACCTGCCCGAGCGTCTGCGCACCGGCGCACCGCTTGCGAAGGACGATGCGAAGACGTGGTACAGCCAGGGCCCCGAGGGCTATATCGACTACCCCGCGCTCGAGACTGCGAACGCGTAACTTCTGATAGATGGATCGACGTCCAGCGTTGATCCGCGAGGATCGCCCAAACCACCCCGTCACCCCGGGCTTGTTCCGGGGTCCACTGTTCCGCACGATCGATCCTCTCGATCTTGCGGAACGGTGGATGCCGGAACAAGCCCGGCATGACGGAGGCTGGTTAGTCGCTCTTTAACGTGATCCTTGCCCTAGTCACCCGCGCCGCCATCGCCTAGCAGCGCGCCTCCGCGTCGTACGGCGCATCGGTGACAGGATATGCAATGACCGACGGCTGGCCGAGCGGCGGCAGGGGAACGGGGCCGCTCATGCCGGGCACCGCCGACCGGGCCGCAAAGCGGGCGGAGGAGCGCGCCAACGGTCGCGAGCAGCGCGCGAAGGAGCGGCTTGCCGCGTCCGAACAGCGATCCGAGTCGCGCGCTGCCCAGCGTGATCTCCAGTCCCAGGAACGCGAACGTGCCCGCGAAAGCCGGCGGATCGAGGAAGATCAGCGGATCAAGGCGCGGCTCGATGCGCCGCCGACCAACGACGTCGAGGCGCTGAAAATCTCCAAACGCCGCCGCTCGGGCGCGCTCGCGCGCAGCGGCGCGGAGTCGAAGACCGATCGCGACACGCGCAGCTACAAGACGATCGTCGATACTGCCCGAATCCGCACGCTAGCGGATCGCGGCGCGTCCTTATCGGGGCTCGCCGGCGCGTTCGGCATCACGATCGAAGAGGTCGAGGCGGCGCTCGCCGAGACCGTGCCACAGGACTGATCCTGTCACCGGCGAGCCACCGCTTTGGCCGTTGCGGATCAGTCGGTGCCGGGCAAGTCGACATGCAACCGCCGAAAGCGCGCCTCGATCAGGCTGTATGCACCGAACAGCGCCAGCCCGATCCCGGTCAGCACGAGCAGCCATTTGCCGCCCGGCTGCGACTGGAGCGTTTCCAGCGCCTCGGCGACGCCGCCCGCGTCGCTTGCATGCGAACTCCATGCCGCCAGCGCGAACAGCCCGGCGACGATCAGGAATACGAGTGCGCGCGCGCCGTAGCCGATCCGCCCCATCGTGCAGACATAGCCCGGCGCGGGGGCATCGCCGCGCAGATCGTGGATGAAGTCGCCGCGCCATGCCTTCTGCGCCTGCTGGAACGCGGCGACGAGGATCCCGATCGCAACCGCGCCGACCAGAACGCGGCCGGCGGGCTGGTCGAGCAGCAGCGCGGTCCAGTCGCGGGCGCTCTCGTCGCCGGGCGAGACGGCGGCATCGCGCGACCCGGTTTTCATGGCGAGCTTGGCCGCGGTCCAGGCGAGGACCAGGTGCGCGATCCCGCTGATGACATGGCCGATCCGCTTGAGGCTGCCCTTGATGTCGCTGCCGATCCCCTCAGGGTTGGCCGCGGCCTCGGTCAGGCGCCAGACCGCGTAGCCGAGCAACCCGGCCGCGACGATCGCGAGCAGTGCTGGCCCGAATGGCTCGTCTGCCATCGATCCGATCGCGCCTTGGTTGTCGGCAATCTTGCCGCCGCGCAGTGCCGCGTCGACTGCGAACCAGCCGACGAGGATGTAGACCACCCCGCGGGCGGCAAAGCCGAGCTTGGCGAGCAGTGTCGCGTTCGCGTCCGAAATCATGAATGCCCCTTTGTTACGGGGGCATAACGGCGCGGTGGCCGCGACGTTCCTGTGCAGGCGCAATGGGGTGTGGTTGTCGGCGGCTACCCGTAAGTTTGTTTCCCCGCGAAGGCGGGGATCCAGACTGGGCTCCCGCCTTCGCGGGAGAACGAGGAACGGCGTGGTGCCGCACAACTGCCGACACGTACTTGCTGAAAGCGATATAGGTACCGTGGTTGTGTAGGGTGGTGGGGCTTAGGGTTTGCCGGGCTTGGGGCTATCGAGTTTCGCGCCGTCGAGCGTCGCCTCGACCCGAGCCTTCACCACCGCTTCCGCCGCCTTCTCCGCCGCCGTCCGCCCGAACAGCCGCCGGTTCTGGTCCGCCCGCGTCGAAGCCTCGGCCCGTGCCCGCTGCTTTCGCGCAAGCCGCAGGTTGATCACCTCACCCACGGGCCCGCCTCACGCGAGGAAGCGGTCCTTCAGCGCCAGCATCGCCAGCGCCGCCTTGGCCGCGCCACCGCCCTTGTCGCCCTCGGTCGGCTTGGCCCGCGTAAGCGCCTGCGCCTCGTTCTCGGTCGTCAGGATGCCGTTGCCGATCGGCAGCCCGTCCATCGTCAGCTGCATGATCCCGCGTGCGCTCTCGCCCGCGACGATCTCGAAATGATAGGTCTCGCCGCGGATCACGACGCCGAGCGCGACATAGGCGTCGAACGTCTCGCTCTCCGCCGCCAGCGCGATCGCGCCAGGGACTTCGAGCGCGCCGGGCACGGTGATCGTCTCGTGGGTGTGGCCGGCGGCTTCGATCGCCGCCTTCGCGCCCTCGACGAGGAGGTCGTTCAGATGGTCGTAGAAGCGCGCTTCGACGATGAGGAGATGCGCCATCAGTTGCTCTTTTCGGTATCCAGGGGGGCAATGCGACGCTCGCCGACGATCGACAGGCCGTAGCCGTCGAGCCCGACCAGCGTGTGGTGCGTGTTGGTGATCAGCACCATGTCATGGACGCCGAGTTCGGTCAGGATCATCGCGCCGACGCCGTAGTCGCGCAGTTCCTCCATGTCCGGGGTGATCTCCGCGCCGGCCTTCTTCATCACCGCGGAGGTGAAGGTGTTGCTGCGCGGGCGGCTGATCACGACGATCACGCCGGCGCCTTCGTCGGCGATCATCTGCATCGAGCGCGCCAGGATACGGCCGCGATCGCCCGATTCGCCGAAGATATCCGCGAACGGCGACAGCGCGTGCATGCGGACGAGCGTCGGCTTGGCGGGGTCGATCTTGCCCTTGACCAGCGCGACCTGCTCGGTGCCGGTCGCCTTGTTCCAGAACGTCAGCGCGGTCCAGTCGCCGCCCCATTCCGACGTGAACCTGGCCTCGGCGCGCTTCTCGACGAGGTGGTCGTAGCGGCGGCGATACGCGATCAGGTCGCGGATCGTGCCGATCTTGACGTTGTGGAACTGCGCGAAGGTGACGAGATCGTCCATCCGCGCCATCGTGCCGTCCTCGTTCATGATCTCGCAGATCACGCCCGACGGGTTGAGCCCGGCAAGCCGCGCGACGTCGACTGCCGCCTCGGTATGGCCCGCACGGACCAGCACGCCGCCCTCGCGCGCGACCAGCGGGAAGACGTGGCCGGGGGTGACGATGTCCGCCTTCTGCTTGGTCGCGTCGATCGCCACCGCGATGGTGCGCGCACGGTCGGCGGCCGAGATACCCGTCGTGACGCCTTCCAGCGCCTCGATCGACACGGTGAACGCAGTCTCGTGACGCGTGCCGTTGTTGCGGCTCATCAGTTCGAGCCCGAGTTCCTCGGTGCGATCCTTGGTCAGCGCGAGGCAGATCAAGCCGCGGCCGAACTTCGCCATGAAGTTGATCTTTTCCGGCGTCGCCATCTGCGCGGGGATGACCAGGTCGCCCTCGTTCTCACGATCCTCGTCGTCGACCAGGATGAACATCCGGCCGTTGCGCGCCTCGTCGATGATCTCTTCGGGGCTCGACAGATAGCCGTGCTTCAGACGGGCGAGTTCAGCTGGCTTTGACACGGTAATGTTCCATGCGTTGGAGATAGCGGGCGAGGACGTCGATCTCGATATTGACCGACTGCCCCATCTGGATCGTCCCGAGCGTGGTGACCGCCCAGGTATGCGGGATGATGTTGAGGCCGAATTCTACTTCACCATCGATATCCTTGATGGCGTTGACGGTCAGCGAGACGCCGTCGACCGTGACCGAACCCTTGGGCGCGATGAACGGCGCGATGTCGGCACCGGCGCGGATGGTGACGCGGTGCGAGCCGCCTTCCTCCGCCAGCGCGACGACGGTGCCGAGGCCGTCGACATGGCCGGTGACGATGTGGCCGCCGAGTTCGTCGCCGAGCTTCATCGCGCGTTCGAGGTTGAATTTGCGCCCTTGCGTCCACTGATCCTTGGCCGTGCGGCTGATCGTCTCGCCGGAGACGTCGACCGCGAACCAATTCGGGCCTTTATCGACGACAGTCAGGCAGACGCCCGAGCACGAGATCGACGCGCCGAGATCGATGGTGGCGGTATCATAGGCGGTGCTGACGACCACACGCGTATCGCCGGGCGATTCCACGCTGGTGACAGAGCCTATGTCGGTGACGATTCCGGTGAACATTATGCCTCGTTTCGTTCGCGCTCGTAGACCTCGAGCCGGTCGCTGCCAAGTTGCCGTGCATCGACGATCGCCCAGCGACCATGGGCGTCTGCCAAGTCGGTGAGGCCGATGTCGCGGAGTGCGTGTTTGCCGCCGCCGATCAGGATCGGTGCGCGGTAAAGGAGGAGTCGGTCGACCAAGTCGGCGGCGAGGAAAGCCGACGCTACGGCCGCGCCGCCTTCGACCAGGATGTGGTCGGTGTTGGGGAGGGTAGTGATAGCTTGCGGGGAGGAGATGACGGTCCAATTTCCAATTCCGTCACCCCAGCGAACGCTGGGGTCTCCCGGTGAGGCTCGGTCGTGGTCGCCAACGGGAATATTCCAGCTTTCGCTGGAATGACGGGGGGAGGGGGCGGTTAGGGTAGTTGAAAGCAACACCCGCTTCGGCCCACGGTCTTCCAAACCCGGCAACCGCACGTCGAGTCGCGGTGCATCGGCCTCGTACGTGCCACGTCCGACGAGGATCGCTTCGTGCCGACTCCGCTCCAGATGCGCATGGGCGCGCGCCTGAGGACCGGTGATCCAGCGACTCGACCCATCCGCCATCGCAATGCAGCCGTCGAGCGATGTGGCGAGCTTCAGGGTGACATGGGGGCGGCCGCGCGCCTGCCGGGTCAGGAACCCAGCCATCGAGCGAAGGGCGTCTTCCACGCGAACGCCGTGCGTGACGGTGATGCCGGCCGCCTGAAGCCGGGCGAATCCCTGGCCGGCCGTTCGTAAGTCTGGATCTTCAAGCGCTGCGACGACCCGCGAGACGCCCGACTCGATCAGCAGGTCGCTACAGGCCGGCCCGCGGGGGGATTTGTGCGCGCAGGGTTCGAGCGTGACGTAAGCCGTAGCGCCGCGTGCTTTCGCGCCAGCCTCGGCCAGCGCCATCGCTTCGGCATGCGGTCGCCCGCCCGCCTGCGTCCAGCCGCGCCCGACGACGCGGCCGTCGCGCACGATTACGCAGCCGACATTGGGATTGGGCGCGGTCCGTCCACGGCCCCGCTCGGCAAGCGCCAACGCGGCGCCCATCCAGCGCTGGTCGGTCAGATTCCCATCGCTTTGAGCTTGTCGTCCAGTCGCTTGAACGCGGCGCGCTGCGCATCCTCGCGGGCCTTCTGCTCGGCGAGCGCCTTGGCCTTGATCGGCGCGTCGATCTTCTGCTGGGCGAGGATTTGCGCATCGGTGCGATCCGCGGGCCATTGCTCGACATAGATGATCTTCGGGCGGTATTCCTGCTCGACGTACGAATCCTTCATGAACGCGTAGATCAGGAAGCTGGTGACGCCGAGCGCGGCCACGAGAAAAATGAGCTCGTACGGCCGGCGCTGGCTGAGGAAGAGCCGCAGGTCGCGATAGGCGACGATCGGCGTGAAACGACTGAAAAAGCCCATGCGCGCCAAGATAGGGGGGCTTGGCCGGCTAGGCCAGCCCTGCACGCCCCAGCTTTGGTTTCTGGCGCTTTAGTTCTGCAGGACGAAGGTGAGCGACATCGATCGCCACGCCTCGATCGGAACGCCGTCCCGCGTCGCCGGCTTGAACCGCCATTTCGCCAGCGCGCGATCGAGCGTCGCGCGGTAGAACGCGTCGGTGGTCGCGCTGACCCGCTCGACCTGTTTCACGCGACCGTCGGTGCCGACCAGCACACGAACGACGACCTTGCCCTCGCGTTCGGCGCGACGTTCCTCGGACGGGTAGCTCGGCTGGAAGTCGGCGGCATAGCGCGGGTCGATCCCCGGTTGGACGAACAGCGGCGCGGGTTTCGGGGGATCGACCGCGACGGTGCCGGTCCCGACGCCTTCGACGCCGATGGGCGGGGTGTAGGGGAGCGGATCGGGGGCGACCGTAAAGCCGTCGGTTTGCGGTATCTGCACTATTGTGATCGGCGCATCGGGACGCGGGGCGGGGCGCGGTTGCTGGCGGATCAGCGGGTCTGTGGGTGGCACCGGTTCGGGCGGCGGCGGCGGGGTGTACGGCACATAGGTTATGAGCGGTTTGTCGGGCACGAACGGCCGCACGTTCGGCGCCGCGAAGAACAACGCTCCGATCACCGCGCAGTTGATAGCCAGCGCGACGCCGAGGCTCCCGGGATTGAATCCGCCCGTCCGGTTTGGTCGATCCGCGTACATTTTCCGTCTCCCCTGCTTCTCCTCGAGGATGGCGGCGAGATAGGTACCGCCGGTTGGTATGGTACATCATTACATTTATGGGGCAAGGGGTTTGGGGGGAGGGTAGGGAATGCGGTATGGGCTGGCTGAACGGTGTAAGATCCGCGCCAGTGACTTTCTCGATCCGGCGGACACGGCGGACTGGCCTGCCGTGCTGGTTGAGCCAGTCGGGCAGCATCCCTCGCTCTCATCCCCATACCACCCCGGCGGAGGCCGGGGCCCAGTTGGGGGACGTTGCTAACCAAGGCCGGCGCTTCGTTACTGTGACCTTTCCAACTGGGCCCCGGCCTTCGCCGGGGTGGTGTTTGTGGTGGGGCGATGCTTCTTTCGGCCGTCGGTAAAGCTAGTCTGTTACGTCCAACTCGACCGTCAGCGCCCCCCTCCTTGTTCTCCCGCGAAGGCGGGAGCCCAGGCTGGACTCCCGCCTTCGCGGGAGAACATGCTTTTTGGGTGACCTTCGAGGAGGCTAGATCAGCGGGCCGCCAACCGCTCCAAAGCCCGCTCGCGCCCGATCAGCGGGAGCAGCGCCGCCATGTCCGGCCCATGATCGCGCCCGGTCAGCGCGCGGCGCAACGGCAGGAACAGCGCCTTGCCCTTGCGTCCGGTCTCCGTCTTCAGCCGAGCGGTCAGCGCATGCCACGGATCGCTCGACCAATCGATCTCACCCGCCGCGGCCAGCGCCTGATCGAGATACTCTGCCTCCACGTCGCCCTCGGGGGCAACCGGCCCCTCGATCACGCCCCACCAGTCCGCCGCATCGGCCAGCGTCACGAGGTTCGGCCGCACCGCCTCCCACGCCGGCACATCCATACCCTGAGGCAAGCGCTCGGCCACTGCCTCGAACGGCAGCGCATGCAAAATCCGCGCGTTCAGCGCCGCCAGTTCCGCCTCGTCGAACCGCGCAGGCGCGCGCCCGAACCGCGCGAAGTCGAAC
This sequence comes from Sphingomonas sp. 4RDLI-65, assembly GCF_049472435.1. Taxonomy (NCBI): domain Bacteria; kingdom Pseudomonadati; phylum Pseudomonadota; class Alphaproteobacteria; order Sphingomonadales; family Sphingomonadaceae; genus Sphingomonas; species Sphingomonas sp. 4RDLI-65. Next base: position 237,011 of record NZ_JBCEBT010000002.1, read on the forward strand.
CCCGCGATCAGCGGCGCGGCGTCGGCGATCGGCTCGACCGGGTCGCTCGTCCCGATCCGCGCCAGCAGCGCACGCACCGCCTGCGGCTCGATCCCGACCTCGCGGAAATGATCGACGCCGAGCGAGCCGAGCCGCTTCGACAGCTTGCCCTCCGCCCCCGTCAGCAATGCTTCATGCGCAAACCGCGGCGGCGCGACGCCGAGTGCTGCGAACATCTGCAACTGGAGCGCGGTGTTCGACACGTGATCCTCGCCGCGCACCACGTGCGTCACGCCCATCTCGGCATCGTCGATCGCCGACGGCAGCATATACAGCCACGACCTATCCGCGCGGCGGATGACCGGATCGCTCATCGTCTTCGCCTCGAAATGCGCCGCGCCGCGGATCAGATCGTCCCAGGCGATCGCCGAGTCGTGATCGAGCTTGAACCGCCAATGCGGCCGCGTCCCCTCCGCCTCCAGCTTTGCGCGAGCCTCGTCATCGAGCGCCAGCGCCGCGCGATCATAGATCGGCGGCAACCCGCGCCCAGCCTGGATCTTGCGCTTCAGGTCGAGTTCCTGCGTCGTCTCGTACGCGGGATACACGTGCCCGCTCGCGACCAGCGCCGCGAACCGCGCCTCGTACAGCGCGAACCTTGCCGACTGCCGCTCCTCCGCATCGGGCGTCATCCCGAGCCAGTCGAGATCGGCGCGGATCGCATCGACGAAGCGCTCCTCGCTGCGTTCGGGGTCGGTATCGTCGATCCGCAGCACGAATTTGCCTCCGTTCGCCCGCGCGAACATCCAGTTGTGGAGCGCGGTGCGGATGTTGCCGACATGCAGCCGGCCGGTAGGCGAGGGGGCGAAACGGGTGATTACGGTCATGCGGCTGCTCTAGTAGGAGTGCGGCGACGGGCAAACCCTTCCACGACACGATTCGTGCGCCTAAGGGGTGCGCGTGATCGAGCGGGGAAGACTTTCATGAAACTGATGACCGGCAATTCGAACCTGCCACTCGCGCAGGAGATCGCCGCCTATCTCGAAACGCCGCTGACCGACGTCAGCGTGCGGCGCTTCGCCGACGAGGAGGTGTTCGTCGAGATCAACGAGAACGTCCGCGGCGAGGACGTGTTCGTGATCCAGTCGACCGGCTACCCCGCCAACGACAATCTCATGGAATTGCTGATCATGATCGACGCGCTGAAGCGTGCGTCGGCGCGCCGCATCACCGCGGTGATCCCGTACATGGGCTATGCGAGGCAGGACCGGAAGCCGGGCCCGCGGACGCCGATCTCGGCCAAGCTCGTCGCCAACCTGATCACCGTCGCGGGTGCGAACCGCGTGCTGTCGGTCGATCTGCACGCCGGCCAGATCCAGGGCTTCTTCGATATCCCGACCGACAATCTCTATGCGGCACCGGTGATGTCGGCGGACATCCTCGCGCGGTTCAAGGGCAAGAATTTGATGGTCGTGTCGCCCGACGTCGGCGGCGTCGTTCGGGCACGCGTGCTCGCCAAGCGGCTCGACAACGCGCCGCTCGCGATCGTCGACAAGCGTCGCGAGCGTGCGGGCGAGTCGGAGGTGATGAACATCATCGGCGAAGTCGAGGGGCGGTTCTGCATCCTGGTCGACGACATCGTCGATTCGGCGGGCACGCTCTGCAATGCGGCGGCGGCGCTGAAGGAAGCGGGCGCCGAGGACGTCGTCGCTTACGTCACGCACGGCGTCCTTTCGGGTGGCGCGGTCGCACGGGTCGAAGGCTCCGAACTGCGCGAGCTGGTCATCACCGATTCGATCGGCAACCACGACATCATCAAGGGCGCCGGCGGCAAGATTCGCCACCTCCAGATCGCGCCGCTGCTCGGCGAGGCGATCAAGCGGATAGCGGACGAGACGTCGGTGTCGAGCCTGTTTGACTGACGGGCGCAGGCGCGGCAACGCCCGCGCCGATGCTCGCACGAGCGAGCAGCGCCCGGCACGGCCGGCGGTCGGCTAACGCCGAACCGTCCGACGACGGCTTTGCCGGCGGCTCGCCAACGGCACCACCTTGACCTCCGTCATCCTGACGGAAGAAGTTCGTGAACGCCTTCACGCCTTCACGCCTTCTCTCAGCTGCCAGACACGAAAAGACCCGCGGCACACCCAGTGCCGCGGGTCTTTTCAATACCAAACCGAAGAGCCGATCAGCCCTCGTAATCAGCACCCAGGTTCTGGTTCCGCGGCGGTGCGGCGGCGGTGAGGCGGAGGGCCTCGGCCGACGCGGCCAGGCTGCCGACGGCATCGACCTCGTCGTCGTCGTCGACGCGAACCTTCTGCAGGCCCTGGATGACCTGTTCCTTGAGATGCGCCGGCTTGACGTTCTCGTCGGCGATCTCGCGCAGCGCGACGACCGGGTTCTTGTCGCGGTCGCGCTCGAGCGTCAGTTCGGCGCCGCCCGAGATCTGGCGCGCACGCTGGGCCGCGAACAACACCAGGTCGAACCGGTTGGGGATCTTGTCGACACAATCCTCGACGGTAACGCGCGCCATGCGGCTTCCTTCGTAACAACGATAGAATGAGAATGCGTCGCCTACGGGCGATACCCTGCAAAGTCAAGAAATGCGCGGATCGGCGTGCCCGGGTTGCCACCCGGGCGCCCGGTGTCCATCACGCCCGGCATGGACGATCTTGCAGACCAGCCGACTTTCGCCGTCGACGGCAACCAGATGACGTTGCTCGATACCGGCCCGCGCCGCCTCGATGCGGTGCTCGCGCTGATCGACGGCGCCGAACGCACCTTGCGCGTGCTCTATTACATCTACGCCGACGACGAGTCCGGCAAGCGCGTGAATGCCGCGCTGATCGCCGCTGCGAAGCGCGGCGTCGAGGTTGCGCTGATCGTCGACGGCTTCGGCAGCGACGACGCCCCGCACGCGTTCTTCGAGCCGCTCGAAGCCGCCGGCATCTCGGTCTGCCGCTTCTCCGCCAGGTTCGGTCGCCGCTATCTGCTGCGCAACCACCAGAAGCTCGCGCTTGCCGACGAGGCGCGGATCATCATCGGCGGCTTCAACATCGAGGACGATTATTTCGGCACCGCCGCCGAACAGGCGTGGCGCGATCTCGGCCTGCTGGTCGAGGGACCGGCGGCGGGCCGGCTCGCCGGCTATTTCGATGCGCTGAAGGACTGGATCCACGAGCCGAAGGGCAAGCTGCGCAAGTTGAATGCGGCTCTGTCGCGTTGGAGCGAGACCAAGGGCGCCACGCGGTGGCTGATCGGCGGCCCGACGCGGAAGCTGTCGCCCTGGGCGCGGGCGGTGCGCGACGACATGCGGGCGGGGCGGCGGATCGACGTGATCGCGGGCTATTTCACGCCGAGCCCGACGCTGTTGCGCCGGCTGGATCGGGCAGGTCGGCGCAAGGCCGATGTACGCATCGTCACCGCGAGCAAATCGGACAACAACGCGACGATCGCCGCGGCGCGGTTCACCTATGCCGGGCTGTTGCGCAAGGGCGTGCGGCTGTTCGAATACCAGCCGACCAAGCTGCATACCAAGCTCTACGTGATCGACGATGCGGTCCATATCGGCTCGGCGAATTTCGACATGCGCAGCCTGTTCATCAACATGGAGCTGATGCTGCGGATCGAGGATGCCGCGTTCGCCGCGCACGTCCGCCGCTATGTCGACGGCGAAGTGGCGAAGTCGACCGAAGTGACCAAGGCGCTGTACCAGGCGAACACCGGCTGGGTGCAGCGGCTGAAGCAGCTTGGCGCGTATTTCGTGGTGGCGGTGGTGGACCCGAGCCTGTCGCGCGGGCTGAACTTCGGGATCGACGAGTAAGGGCGTGTGGCGACCCGATCGCTAATGTCTCGTTAGCCATGGCATGCCAGAAGGCCGCTCTCGCAGTCTCGGCATTTTCACGACGGAATGAGAGCCCATGTTTCAGGTCGAATATGACGCCCGCACCAATCTTCTGACCCTGACGGTCGCAGGCTTTTGGCAGCCGGACGACGTCGCGGCGTTCGCCGCGAGCGTTGGCGCCAAGGTGCAGGAGGTGATCGCGATCCGGACGGACTTCAACGTGATCGTCGAGTCGCTGGGCTTTCCCGTCCAGGCGATCGACGTCGCGGATCTGCTGATCAACATCATGCGCGGCGGGATGGCACAGACCAGCGGCCATGCGGCGGTCGTGGTCGGCAGCCACCTGAACAAGGTGCAGGCCGAGCGCACGCTCGTGCATCCTCGGGTTCGCGTGTTTCTGGCTGTTGCCGACGCCAAACGGTGGTTGGGCGAAGTCGCTCGGGGCTAGCTTCTCGTCACGGCAATGCGCCGACGGCAAAGCCGCCGTCGGCCGGGTTCGGCTTGGCCGACCCGCCGGCCGGGCCTGACGCTGCGCTTCGCTATCGCTTTGCGCAGCGGCGCGGGCGTGGCCACGCCTGCGTCAGTCCTTCCACGCCCAGTACAGCTGCGCCGGGGGTACGTTCCACCACTCCATGTCGTGGTCGATCGACTCGAAATGCGGGGTCAGGAAGTCCTTCACCTTGGGCGAGAACTGATAGACCAGGAACGCGCCGCCGGTCCGCAGCACCGCATGCGTCGCCGCCGCGATCGCCGGGCCGACACCGGGGGGCAGCGTCGAAAACGGCAGCCCCGACAGCACGTAATCGGCCTTTTCGAAGCCGTGGTCGGCAACGATCGTCTCGACCTCGTCCGCCGAGCCCAGCACCGCGAAGAAACGCGGATCGGTGATCGTGTGGCGAAGATATTGGATGAACTCGGGGTTGGTGTCGATCACCACCAGCTTGGCGTCGGGCGCCATGCGGTCGAGGATCGGGCGGCAGAAGGTGCCGACGCCCGGGCCGTATTCGACGAACAGCTTGCAGTTCGCCCAGTCGACCGGACCCAGCATCTTGCGGATCAGCTTGTCGGACGACGGCACGATCGAACCGACCATGACCGGATGTTTCAGGAACCCTGAAAAGAACATCTGCCACGGGGACGGCACGCCGGCGGGTCGGCTGCGTGCACGCCGGGTGGCGGTGGTCGAACTGGGCATCGTGTTCCTTACGATCAGGGGTCCCGCACGGTGGCGGAGCTTTGCCCCTCCCGTCGCACGAATTCCGAACGCGTTTCAAGGGCCGCGGGTTGCATGCGGCGACGAACCGAAGCGGAAGTCGTGCGGCGACAAGCGGTTCCGCCGATTTCCCAAGAGCGTTGCCAAGCCCGTGGCATCGCTTAAGCACAGGCCATGCACGACGATCGAACAGGACAAGTGGCGGTCATTTTCGTGTCGTTTCGTAACGGCGCGGACGTGATCGGGTATGGTGAGGCGGCGGCGGCGATGGACGCGCTCGCCGCCGCGCAGCCCGGCTATCGCGGAGTCGACAGCGCGCGCGAGGCGGACGGCATGGGGATCACCGTCAGCTACTGGGCGGACGACGCCGCCGCGATCGCGTGGCGTAACCACCCGGAGCATGCCGCGATTCGCGACTCTGGGCGCGCGCGCTGGTACGATCGCTATTCGGTGACCGTCGCGCGGGTCGAGCGCGGCTATGACTGGGTGCGGCCATGATCGGCCCAGTGGCTGGCGGGGTGGCTGGCCCGTCGATCGGTGGGGCGACCGAAGGCCCGAGGATCGACCGCCGCTTCGCGCTGATGTTCCTCGTGATGTTGACCATCGCGGCGGGGAATACCGCGCTGCAATCGGTGCTGCCCGCGCTCGGCCGCTCGCTCGGCGTCGCCGACAGCGCGGTGGCGGCGGCGTTCTCGGTGTCGGCGCTGCTGTGGGTGATCGCCGCGCCGTTCTGGGCGAACCGGTCGGATCGGCATGGCCGGCGCGCGATGATCCTGCTCGGCGTCGGCGGGTTCAGCGTCTCGCTGAGCTTGTGCGGCGTGTTCCTGATGGCGGGGATCAACGCGTGGATCGGCGGCACCGCGGCGTTCCTGTGCTTCATCGGCGGGCGGCTGATCTACGGCACGTTCGGCGCCGCCGCGCCACCCGCGGTGCAGGCGCTGGTCGCCGGCGAGACGACGCGCGAAGAACGGACCAAGGCGCTGACTTTGCTGGCGTCGGCGTTCGGGCTCGGCACCATATTGGGGCCGGCGATCGCGCCGTATCTGATCCTCGGCTCGATCGGCGGGGTCGAGATCGGGCTGGCCGGCCCCGCCTTCCTGTTCGCGCTCTTCGGCGTGGCGGTGTGGATCACGGTGCGGCGGATGCTGCCCGACGACCGCATAGTCGCCCCGCACGAGACGCATGGCGCGAGTTCGGCCTATCCCTCGATCGGCGGTGCACCGACCGGGGCCTCGGTTGCCGCCGCGACCGGATCGCATGTCGAGCATGTCGGCTACACCGACCCCCGCATCCGCGCGTGGATGATCGCCGGGCTGGTAATGGGCCACGCGCAGGCGATGACGGGTCAGGCGATCGGCTTCCTCGTCATCGACCGCCTCCACCTCGCCCCCGCACTCGCGCTGGAGCCGACGGGCATCGTCCTGATGATGGGCGCGGGCGCCGCTCTGCTCGCGCAATGGGGCATCATCCCGCGCCTCAACATGACCCCGCGTCAGCTGGTGCTGACGGGACTGGTACTGGCGGCGGCGGGCACCGCGCTGACCGGGATCGCGACGTCGCTCTACACGATCGCGACCGCCTATGCGCTGGCGAGCCTCGGCTTCGGCTTCACGCGACCGGGCTTCACCGCGGGTTCGTCGCTGGCGGTTGGGGCAAATGCGCAAGGCTCGGTCGCCGGCAAGGTCACGAGCATCAACGGCGCGAGCTTCGTGCTGGGCCCGTCGATCGGCGTCGGCCTGTACGAAGCGCAGCACTCGCTCCCGTACCTGGTCGCGGGTGCGGCGTGCGTGGTGATGATCGCATATGCGTATGTGGCGCTGAAGGATCCGAAGGACTGGCAGGCCACTTTAGACTAAAACTCCCTGCTCGGCGCTTGATTGTCCGCTAGCGCCCATAGCTAGCCGCTTAAGGCCGCCCTCGCGCTGTCCGATTGCAGACGCTCATTCATGCTTGGCGATGCCGTTAGATTTTGCGTAGCGTCTAACGATGATCCACTCCGGTTCCTGCCATTGCGGTGGCGTTCGTTTTACCGTGAACTACGAGCCGGTCGAGCTGACGACCTGCGATTGCTCTCTTTGCATCAAACGCAACGCCCTGATGGTGAAGGTGCCGGAGGCTGCTCTTTCGCTTCAGAAGGGCCACGCGTTGCTTGCGACCTATGAGTGGAACAGTCGGAAGGCCAAGCATCATTTCTGCCGCCAATGCGGCATATATGTTTTTCATCGGAAGCGGGCCGCACCTGATCACTTTGGGGTAAATGTCTTCTGTTTGGACGGCTTTGACGTTGGATCCCTGCCGGTGCGGGCCACCAAAGGTAAAAGCATGAGCGTGGTGTCCGACGCCCCCCGTGATGAGTGGCCGGGGCCTCGCACGCCGGGATTGAATAACGACAACTAACTCATTCGAAGCGTCGTAAGCAGCCGGTCTGCTTTGGCGATCTGCTGATCGACCGCTTAATTCTCACCCTTCCCGTCCGACGCATTCCGGTTGGGAAGGGTGAGAACGGGGCTTAGTCGTCGGCCCTCGACGGAAAGGCGAAACCGAGCGGCTGGATCGCCGTCGCATCCTGCTTCAAGCGAGCGGCCATCTGTTCGTACTCGCGTTCCGTCTCTGGCGTGACGCTGGCACGCGACTCCTTCAGCGCGCCTTCAAAGTCGGCCATCGTCACGTCGGTCGAGTCGATCGAGCGGCGCAATGCCACCAGGCCGGCGCGGCGGACGACGTCCTCCAGGTCCGCGCCGGAGAAACGATCAGTGCGGTCAGCGAGGCGATCAAGGTCGACGTCCGATGCCAGCGGCATTTTCTGGGTCTGGATGCCGAGGATGCGGCGGCGGCCTGCCTTGTCGGGAACGCCGACATAGACGAGTTCGTCGAACCGGCCCGGACGCAGCAACGCCGGGTCGATCAGGTTGGGCCGGTTGGTCGCACCGATCACGACGACCGACTGCAGTTCCTCCAGCCCGTCCATCTCGGCCAGGATCGTGTTGACGACACGCTCGGTCACCTGCGGCTCGCCCGAGCCGCTGCCGCGTGCGGGCACCAGCGAATCGAGTTCGTCGATGAAGATCACGCAGGGTGCGACCTGGCGTGCGCGCTGAAACAGCCGGGCGATCTGCTGTTCGCTTTCGCCGTACCATTTGCTGAGCAGGTCGGACGATTTGGTGGCGATGAAGTTCGCCTCCGCCTCGCGCGCGACCGCCTTCGCCAGCAACGTCTTGCCGGTGCCGGGCGGGCCGTAGAGCAGGAAGCCCTTGGCCGGGCGGATGCCGAGCCGGCGGAACGCGTCGGGATTCTTCAGAGGAAGTTCGACGCCCTCCTTCAGCCGCATCTGCGCATCGTCGAGCCCGCCGACATCGGCCCAGCGCACGGTCGGCGCCTGTACCATGACTTCGCGCATTGCGGACGGCTGCACGCGTTTGAGCGCCCCCAGGAAATCCTCGCGGGTGACCGACAATTCGTCGAGCACCTCGGGCGGGATCGTTCGTTCCTCGAGGTTGAGCTTAGGCATGATCCGGCGCACCGCCTCGATCGCCGCCTCGCGGGTCAGCGCGGCGAGATCGGCGCCGACGAAGCCGTAGGTGGTGCGCGATAGCTCGTCGAGATCGACACGATCACCCAGCGGCATGCCGCGCGTGTGAATGCCAAGGATCTCGCGACGGCCACGCTCGTCCGGCACGCCGACGACGATCTCACGGTCGAACCGGCCGGGACGACGCAGCGCTTCGTCGATCGCTTCCGGGCGATTGGTGGCGGCGATCACGACGAGGTTCGCGCGCGACTCGATCCCGTCCATCAGCGTCAGCAACTGCGCGACGAGACGCTTTTCGGCCTCACCTGACACCTGGCCACGCTTCGGCGCGATCGAATCGATCTCGTCGATGAACACGATCGAAGGCGCTGCCTTCGCGGCTTCCTCGAACACTTCGCGCAAGCGTGATTCGGATTCGCCATAGGCCGAGCCCATGATCTCGGGGCCGTTGATCAGGAAGAACTGCGCATCCGATTCGTTGGCAACGGCACGCGCGAGACGCGTCTTGCCGGTGCCGGGAGGGCCATGCAGCAACACGCCCTTGGGGGGGTCGACGCCGAGCCGCTGGAACAGTTCGGGATAGCGCAGCGGCAGCTCGACCATCTCGCGCAGCTGGTCGATGGTTTGCGCCATGCCGCCGATATCGTCATAGGTGACGTCGGCACGGCGTGCGGCCTGCGGTTCTTCGTACTCGGAGCGCAGTTCGATCTCGGTATTCTCGTCGATATGCACCACGCCCTTGGGGCTGGCCGCGATCACCGCGAGGCGGATCTCCTGGAGCGCGTACGCCGGCGCGTTCATGAACTGCTGGACGTTGGGGGGCATGTTGCCGACGCGCTGATGCCCTGCGGTCGCGACGATATCGCCCTGGCAGATCGGCCGGCCGAGAAAGGTGCGCTTGAGCGCGTTGGTCGAACCCTGGAGGCGAAGGTTCTGCTGCGCGGGGGCGAAGACGACACGGGTGGCGGGCTTGGATTCGGCCTTGCGCACCTCGACGAAATCGCCCGAGCCGACGCCGGCATTGGCGCGCTGGAGGCCGTCGATACGGAGGATGTCGAGGCCTTCGTCTTCGGGATACGGCCCGACGGCGCGCGCGGGCGTGTTCTGCTTGCCGAGGATTTCGATCACGTCGCCCTCGCCGATCCCGAGCGTCGCCATCAACGCGCGCGGCAAATGCGCCAGGCCACGGCCGCTATCCTCGGGACGCGCATTGGCTACCTGGATTTTCCGCGTTGGCACTTCGCTGTCGGGCATCTCAATTCCTTCGAACTCGAAGCGTGTGAGATGGGGAGCCGGTTCCGCCGGTGCGAGGACTTGAACGGCACGCGGGCCGGTAAAAACACAAAAAAAAGGGCCGGCCAATAAAGGCCAGCCCATGAAAGTTTTTAGGAGAGGATGCCTGAAAGGCGAGGTCTTTTTGCGTCCAGACGGTTCGTGTTGCAAGTGCGAAGGGATCAGCTACGATTGCGCTAACTGCAATCGCATGCATGAATGCGCCCAGCGGTCATTGTCACAATCGTCGAGTCGAAAGAGGGATCATGCGCAGGCTGCCGCCACTGGGGGCTATCGAGGCATTCGTGCAGGTCGCGCGGCTGGGGTCAATCAAGGCCGCGGCCGAGGATCTGGCGCTGTCGGCGCCCGCGCTCAGCCGGCGTGTGCAGAGCCTCGAGCGCTTCATCGCCAAGCCTTTGTTCGCGAGGCGACATCAGGCGATGGTGCTAAACGCGGATGGCGAACGGCTGCTGGCACAGATCGCCCCGGTGCTGGATTCATTGTCCGATGCGGTCGAATCGCTGACCAGTACGACCGAGGTGCTGCGGCTGCGGCTCGGCATCCTGCCGCTGTACGCGTCGCAGAAGCTGTTCCCACGGCTGGGCGAGTTGCGCACCACGCATCCCGAGCTGCACCTCGACATCGATACTGCGGCGCATCTGGTGTCGCGGCTTGGCGACGGACTCGATGCGGTGATCGCCTTGTCGCGCGAGATCGATCCGTCCTTCTACGCGCGGCGGCTCGATCGGAACTCGGTGTATGTGATCGGCGCGCGCAGCTTGCTGGAGCGTGCGGACCCGATCACGCGGCCCGAGCAACTCTCGACGCTGACCGCGCTGGTGCACCGCGACATGACGGATACCTTCACGGCGTGGCGGACGGCGGCGGGGCTCGACGATATCGAGCCGCTGGCGATCGATCATTTCGATTCAGGGGCGCTGATGCTGGAGGCGGCCGCGCAGGGCCTGGGCGTCGCGTTCATGCATGCGAGTCATTTTGCGGATGCGAACGATCCGCGGCTGGTGCGGCTGTTCGATATCGAGGTCGAGAGCCCGTACAGCTACTGGTTCGTCTGCCGCCCGCGGGCGTTGCAGACCAAGCCTGTGCGGTTGTTTCACGACTGGTTGATTCGGACCTTGGCAGAAGTTTGACCGCTACTCCCCTCCCGCCTGCGGGAGGGGTCGGGGGAGGGGCGTGCCTAATGTACCGGACGCCAGTACGTACGTCGCGCCCTCCCCTAGCCCCTCCCGCAAGCGGGAGGGGAATTCAGCTTGCGCAGCGGGTTCTTATTCTCTGCCCCACTCTACCGTCACCCCAGCGAAAGCTGGGGTATCCCTGTTGGGACGCGCTGAGACTTGACCCGGGAGATCCCAGCTTTCGCTGGGATGACGGTGTGTGGGGGGAAGATAAGAAGTGCTCGCCGCGACGCGCCTTGAGCCCGAAGCTCGGAATACGAAGCGCGTCGCGGCTATGCCGCGCCGTCGGACGGAGCGTTGCTCCGCCGGCCGGCTTTGGCTGTCTCCGGCGCAGCTTCGCTGCGCCGGTGCAGTCTTCAGCTCAGGCCGCGCGTGCCTTGACGATCTTGCCCGGCGACTTCGGCGGCTCACCCTTGGGCAGCTTGTCGACCAGGTCCATGCCGTCGGTCACTTCGCCCCAGACGGTGTACTGCTTGTCGAGGAAGCGCGCGTCGTCGAACACGATGAAGAACTGCGAGTTCGCCGTGTCGGGCTGGTTGGTGCGCGCCATCGAGCACACGCCGCGGACGTGCGGCTCGGCCGAGAATTCCGCCTTGAGGTTGGGCTTGCTCGAGCCGCCGGTGCCGTCGCCGCGACCGCCGTCACCGCCCTGCGCCATGAAGCCCGGGATCACGCGGTGGAAAGGAACGCCGTCGTAAAAGCCTTCGTTGGCCAGCTCGACGATCCGCTCGACGTGCTTGGGCGCCAGATCGGGGCGCAGCTTGATCGTGACGTCGCCGCCGTCGAGGGTCAGCGTCAGCGTTTCGGGGGTATCGGCCATTTGAGTCTTCTCCTGAATTGATGCGCGGCAGATAGGGAGCCGCACTCCGACTGGCAAATGCATGCGCGCCACGTTAGGGCCCAACCGACCATCTTTTAAGGGAGGCAGCCATGAGCGAACTCGAGCTTCCCGAGCCCGAAACCGACACCCAGCCCGAAAACCAACTCGATCGCGACGACCATCTGCGGCCCGAATTCGTTCGCGCCGTGCTCGATGCGGTCGAGAATGGCGACGACGAGGCGGCACGCGCGCTGGTCGAGCCGCTGCATCCGGCCGACATCGCCGATCTGTTCGAGCTGACCCCGCAGGAAGATCGCGCCGCGCTGGCGCGGGCGGTCACCGACCTGCTCGACGGCGACGTGTTCGCCGAGATGAACGATTACGTCCGCGAGGACCTGATCGATGCGCTGACGCCGACCGAGGTCGCCGATCTCGCGTCGGAACTCGATACCGACGATGCCGTCGCGATCATCGAGGACATGGACGAGGACGAGCAGCGCGCGGTGCTGCGTGCGCTCGATCCCGACGATCGTGCGGCGATCGAGGAGGCGCTGAGCTATCCCGAGGAATCTGCCGGCCGCCTGATGCAGCGCGAGCTGATCGCTGTCCCTGAGCATTGGACCGTCGGCGACGCGATCGATTATCTGCGCGGGCACGAGGAACTGACGACCGATTTCTGGGAGATCTTCGTCGTCGATCCGGCGCACAAGCCGATCGGCACGTGCCAGCTCTCCTGGATGCTGCGCACGCCGCGCGGGATCGCGATGGCCGACGTGATGAAGCGCGAACAGACGCTGATCCCGGTCGACATGGACCAGGAGGAAGTCGCGCTGCGCTTCCAGAAATACGCGCTGATTTCGGCTGCGGTCGTGGATCATGGCGGGCGGCTGGTCGGGATGATCACGGTCGACGACATCGTCCACATCATTTCGGAAGAAGCAGGCGAGGATTCGCTGCGGCTGGCGGGTGCGGGCGACGGCGACATCAACGAGCCGATCCGGCTGACGGTGCGGACGCGGTTCACGTGGCTGGTGGTCAATCTCGGCACTGCGATGGTCGCGTCGTCGGTCGTCGGGCTGTTCCAGGGCACCATCGCGAGCTTCGCGCTGCTGGCCGTGCTGATGCCGATCGTCTCGGGCATGGGCGGCAACGCGGGCACCCAGACGCTGGCGGTGGTGGTGCGTGCGCTCGCGACCAACCAGCTGACGAGTTCCAATACGCGGCGGATGATCGGGCGCGAGTTTCGTATCGCATCGGCGAACGGCGTCATGCTGGGGACGTTGATCGGCCTTGGGACCTACGTGATCTTCCGCAACACCGATCTCTCCATCGTGATCGCGGCGGCGATGCTGACCAACAATCTGACCGCGGGGCTTGCCGGGGTGCTGGTGCCGATCACGCTCGACAAGTTCCGGATCGATCCGGCGGTGTCGTCCGCGGTGTTCGTGACGACGATGACCGACACGATGGGGTTCTTTTCGTTCCTCGGACTGGCGGCATTGTGGGGACTGCACGGTTGATCGCCAGCATTTAAAGCCCATTTCCAACGCCATGCCGCTCCATCTCACCAAAGTCGCGTTCGGCGCGGAAAGCGTCGACCATCTCGCCGAGCGGCTTCGCCTGCGTGGCGAGGAGGGGCCGGTGTTCCTCACCACGCGCTATCTGCCCAAGCGGCATGAGGAGGTCGCCGGTCAGGGCTCGATGTTCTGGATCCTCAAGCACCAGCTGATCGCGCGCTCGCCGATCCTGGGCTTTGGCGAGGCCGAGGGCGGGCGCGTTGCGATCCATATCGATCCGAAGCTCGTACTGGTGCAGGCGCGCCCCAAGCGCGCGCACCAGGGCTGGCGGTATCTGGAGGGCGCGGACGCACCGCTCGATCTGGGCGGCGATGCGACCGGACTGGACGTGATGCCACCGGCGTTGATGACCAAGCTGGCGGAGCTGGCGCTGATCTGAGCGGAATACCGGCGGCGTTGTCGATCCCCCGCCGCCGCCCCCGGGCCGCCATCCGATCCCCTCCCGTCATCCCTCGCCCTTCCCGTCATCCCAGCGAAAGCCGGGATCTCCCCGTTTGGCCAGCGTCGCGTGCCCCGTGAAATACCCCAGCTTTCGCTGGGGTGACGGATACGGCTGGGGTGACGGATGTGGAGACGGGGCGACTGTCTGATCCTCCCCCGCCAGGGGGAGGTGGCAGGCGTCAGCCTGACGGAGGGGGCGGTTTGCGACCAAGTCTGTAGCGTGTCCTCCCCCTCCGTCGCCTTTGGCGCCACCTCCCCCTGGCGGGGGAGGATCAGATAATGGCGGTCGGTTCGGAGCGATCGGCGCCGCCCTTACGGCGCCATCGCACCCGGCTTGCCGCATACCACCGGCCCGCCAGCCGCCGCATCCACGCGGCATTTCGCAGGGCCGATGATCGTGACCGTCCCCAAGCCGCCGTTCGTCACCTGCGCGGTATAGCGCGCCGCCGCCTTGGTCTCGCCGACCCCGTCGAGATGGACGGTGAGGTCGTTTACCGCCAGCGCGGACGCATCGATCATGCCGGGCCCGCTGGTGATCAGTCGCGCCCGCGCCGCCCGGCCGGCGAGCGTCATCTCGCCGGTGCCGATCAGCGTCGCGTTCAGCTGGTCGGTGTCGGCGGCGGCAAGCGCCAGGCTCCCATTGCCGCTGACCGTCACGTCGACCCGCATGCCGCGCATCCGGGCGATCGTCATGCGCCCGCCCGCCGATACGCTGGCCGAGGTGAGGCCGGGAGTCGAGAGCGTGACCACGATCGGCCCGCTCCCACTCCCAGTGGCACCGGCACGCGGCTGTTCGCCCCAGCCGCCCGTGCCCTTGCGGACGGACAGCGTCGTGCCATCGACCCGGACCGCGACGCCGTCCTCGCCCCGGGCCCCACCCCCGCGCGTGATCGTCGCGCGCGGCGAGCCAATCGTCACGCGCACCTCGAACGGTCCCTCGACCCGGATACGGTCGAAGCTGCCGACCGACACGGTACGGCTCTGGGCAGAGGCCTGCGAGACGGCCGGCAAGGACAGGAGCAGCAGCGGTGCGAACAGATATCTCATGCCCGCGACCGTCGACGCTTCCCGATTGTCACGCAAGCTCCCCGGCACGCAAGTCAGCCGCCGCAGCGCACCTTGCCCGAGCCCATCTTCGACGTCTTGCAGCGCGAATTCGGGCCGAGATCGACGTCGCCCGATCCCATCATGTCGACGCTCGCCGGACCGTTGACGATCGCGCGGACGCTGCCCGAGCCGGCGATCTCGATCTTGGCCGACTGCGCCTGGAGCTTCGACCCGTCGACGTCGCCCGATCCGGCGATCTCGACCTTCAGGTCGCGCGCGGTGCCGCTCGCGCGTGCGGTGCCCGAGCCCGCGATCGAGAATTGCGCATCGTCGACCTGGATCGCGGCGATGTCGAGATTGCCCGATCCGGCGATCCCGCCCTTGAACCCGCCGCCCTCGACGCGGTCGACCGCCATGTTGCCCGATCCCGAGACGTTCGCCTCGGTCAACCGCGGCAGCGTGACGTACACCTTGACCTTGGCGCCCTTGCTCCAGCCGAAATTCGTCCCGTTCTTGCGGCCGATGTCGAGCGTGTCGCCGTCGCGGTCGATCCGCAGCCGGTCGAGCTGCTCGCTCGGGCCCTCGGCGCGGATCGAGAAGCCGGTGCCGACGCGGACGTCGACATCGTCCGACCCGCGCAGGTCGATGCCGTTGAAGCCGGCGACCTGGTAGGTGCGGGTCGTGCCCGAGCCCGATGCCGCGGCACCCGAGCCTTCGTCGTCGCCGTTCCAGCTGAACGAACAGGCCGCGAGAGGAATGATCAGACCGAGCGCAAGAAAGTTCATCGCATCCTCCTGTGTGTTGTTTTGACAATACACCTGATCGGGAGCGTAACAAAGCGAAATATCGGGGGGCGTGGCTTGGGTATCCGCCCCCTTGGCGGGGGGGGATTTAGGAGCCTAGCGACCCTTGCAGGGATAGGCGTCGCGCAGCGCATCGCGCACGACGAAGGACGGCGCACCGGTGCCCGTCTTCTTGGCCCGCGTACGCAGATATTTCCGCACTGCCGCGGCAACCTCGATGTTCGAGGCACGCGCCGGCAGCGGGCAGATGTCGCCGGCCAGCGACAAGGCGTCGAATTCGCCGAGGATGTAGCCGGTGCAGAAATTTGCGGTCGGATCGCCGTCCTTGCCCTGGCAGAATTCCAGCAGCTGCTGGGTGGTTAGCGAACTCACCACGACGGGTCGCTCGGGCTTTTTAGCGGCTGGTCGATCGGCGGGTCGGTCAGCCGCGGCGAGCGTGGCAAGCATCAGCAGGATCATCGTTTTTCCCTTGCGCCGGACAGCGGGCTAGCTGGCGACGGCCGCGCCGACATAGGGCAGCAGGCGCACGCGCGGGAAGACGTCGTCGAGCGATTTGGTATCGGGCAGGATATAGACCACGCCGCCCTTTTTCTGGAACAGCGGGGTGAGCGTCCGGGTGTAGAATTTGGTGCCGACGTTGATGCAGCCGAAGCTGATCCGGTTGTCGTCCGGCGTCGGCGACAACAGCCGGTCGACGCGGTGCTCGCTCTTGTGGGTCGTGATCACAGCATGGAGCGCGACCGAATTGGCGTAATCGACCCAGATCACGCGCTGGTGACCAAAGGCACGTCCGAACTTGGCGACGAATCGCCCCGCTGGCGTCGTCCGCTCGGCCGGGCCAATGTCCGACAGGTCCTTCGCGCCGACGCCCGGCGAGGAATCATCCCCCACGCCGACACCGAGCAGTACGGGCGCCTGGCCGAGAAACTCGCCCTTGCCACTGAACAGCAGCAACGAGGCTGCCTGCTTGTCGATGACGACATAGGGCAGGCCCGCATTGTCGTGTTCGGCCACGATCCAGGCGATCATGCGACTCGTCGGCTCGGATTGCGGCGGCAGGAGCAGCGGGGGCGCCTCCACCGGCTTGGCGGCCTTGGTCCCAGACCGCTTCGCAGCCTTCGCCTTGCGCGACTTGGTGGAGACGGCCGACTTGCCCGCCGCCCCACTTGTCGCCCCGCTTGTCGCCCCACCGGCCAATGCGGCCTGCGGTGCGACGAGCGCGAGCGCCAGCCCCACGCCGATGCCCGTCAGGCAGGCACGGCGAAACAGCCCCGCGGACGTCATGATGACAGTGTCCAGCAAGGCTGTCCGTCGAAGCAGGCGCTAGCGAAGATGACTTAGCCGCGCGGCTTGCGCTGGCGCTGCCGGGCCTGCAGCTGCATCTGCTGGTCGAGGCCATCGACGCGGCCGTTGAGCTGATCGATACGCTGACCGTTCTGCTGCGACTGGCCGGCAGCCGCCTGAGCCTGGGCGAGGGCCTGGCCGGACGTGCCTTCGACGGTCCGCAAGCGACCGTCCATGCCGTCGATCCGGGTGTTGACCACGCCGATCTGCTCACGGACGAAGCCCTTGGTGGCGCAGCCGCTCAGGCCGATGCCGGCGATGAGGATCAGGGCGACCGTCGGGTATTTCGGGAGATTCGTACGCATAGACTTAACCTTTCCAAACATGGATGGCGTCAGTCAGCGGAGAGCCGGCGGAATAACAATCGATATCCGGTGAGACGTTCGCTCTATCCGGCGAGACGTTCACTCGATAGGGCGAGACTTGTCCGACGATGGAGTCTGCGACTGGATTTTGTGTGCAACGATCCTGCCGGTCGCTTTCTTGATCGATGGCAAGCTTACGTTCAGATTAGCGGAATCAACAAAAATGATCGCGGGATATACTTGAGGGACTTGCACCACCCCGGCGGAGGCCGGGGCCCAATTGGGAAACGTCGCTAAACCGAGGTCGCGTCTCGTTACTCCAGCCTCTCCAATTGGGCCCCGGCCTTCGCCGGGGTGGTCGTGGAGGGTGCCACCTTTCAATCCTCCCCCGCCAGGGGGAGGTGGCTGGCTCTTGCCATACGGAGGGGGAGGTAAGGGCAACGTAGGTTCTGTGTCCTCCCCCTCCGTCACCTTCGGTGCCACCTCCCCCTTGCGGGGGAGGATCGTTGAGTTCGGTGCAAACGAAAAAGGGCGGCCCCGCAGGACCGCCCTTTCATACTCGGATCGGAGGCGAAGGCGATTAAGCCGGCACCTTGTCCTTGTTGTAGATCGCTGCCGCGGCGCGGAGGATGTCGAGGATCTTCTCCTGCGCCTTGGGCTCGTCGATCTCTTCCATAGCGGCCAGTTCGCGGGCGAGGCGGCTGGTCGCGCCTTCGAAGATCTGGCGCTCGGAATAGCTCTGCTCAGGCTGGTCGTCGGCACGGAACAGGTCGCGGACCACTTCGGCGATCGACACGAGGTCGCCCGAATTGATCTTCGCCTCATATTCCTGCGCACGGCGCGACCACATGGTGCGCTTGACCTTGGGCTTGCCCTTGAGCGTGTCCATGGCCTCGCGCATCGTCTTGTCCGACGACAGCTTGCGCATGCCGACGCTTTCGGCCTTGTTGGTCGGCACGCGGAGCGTCATGCGCTCCTTCTCGAACCGGAGGACGTAGAGTTCCAGTGTCATGCCGGCGATTTCCGAGCGCTGGAGCTCGATCACACGGCCGACCCCGTGCTTTGGGTAAACGACGAAATCACCGACATCGAAGGACAGTGCCTTGGCAGCCATTTGGGGCCTTTCCGGATCAGGCCTCCACGCGACGCCTCGACGAAGGACTCGTCGCTGCTGCATCGGGGGAGGGATAGGTCTAACTCACGCCAGGCGCACGACTATCGTCATCGCGCCCGTCGCGGACCCAATAGCAGCTTTGCAACAAAATTACCAGCCGCCCATGCCCGTACATGGCAGGCGGCTTGACCTAACCGGGATCGATCAGTCGCCTGCGCCGGGTTCGGGCGAGAAATACTTGTCGAACTTGCCCTCGACACCCTTCATCGCGTCGGCATCCGGCGGCGTCTGGTTGTCGTTGCGCGTGACGTTGGGCCATTGCGCCGAGAAGGTGGTGTTCAGCTCAAGCCACTGCTCCAGCCCACTCTCGGTGTCGGGCAGGATCGCTTCGGCGGGGCATTCGGGCTCGCACACGCCGCAGTCGATGCACTCGCTGGGATTGATCACCAGCATGTTCTCGCCTTCGTAGAAGCAGTCGACCGGGCACACTTCCACGCAGTCCATGTACTTGCAGCGGATGCAGGCATCGGTGACGACGTAGGTCATTGCAGAACTCCTGGGCCGGATTCCTTCCCGGCGACGAACGCGCCAGCGACTATGCGCGCACGCCCGTCGCGTCAATCATAGCAAGCCTTCTGCGAGACGTTATCAGGCTTTGTCGCGCCGTGTTGATCCTCCCCTGCAAGGGGAGGTGGCAGTCCGCAGGACTGACGGAGGGGTGACACCCTCTCGATGGTACGGATACCCCTCCGTCTGGCAAGCGCCAGCCACCTCCCCTTGCAGGGGAGGATTACTCGGAGGCAGGATCGCGCACTGTTCCGGCAGGCGTTCTCCCGGCAATCAGATCCTGATAACATCCTTGCGCCTCGGGAGCCGGCCCTCGCCTGACCGGCAGAGCCTCGATCCGGATCACCCGCACCTGATCCGACATCGCAAACGTCAGGACATTCCCCACCCGGACGGGACAATGCGCGCGGTCGATCGGACGCCCATCGATGCGGAGATGCCCCTTCTCCGCGATCGTCTGCGCGGCGCTGCGCGTTTTCGCGAGCCGCACGAACCATAGGAACCGATCGATCCGCATCGCGCCTTCAACCATGGCGGACCAGTGCAGCCAACCCGGCAAAGGCATTCTGCCGCGACGGATCGATCGGGGCAGGGGCGACGGCACGCGCCGGCGGACGCCCACGCCAGACCCAGCGCGGCGTATCTCCCGCCAGCGCCTTGAACCCGAGTTCAGCCATCAACCGCTCCAACGACGCTTGATCTACGCCAATCGACGTCGCCAGTGCCGGATCGGGCGCGAACGGCGTGCGACCCTGCCGCGAATCGTGCGCGGCCCGGGCGATCCGCTCGATCAGGTCGACGCGCACCGCCTGCAGCCCGAGCGGACGGAACCCCGCCTCAAGGACAGCTCCCTCGCTGCCACGCGCCAGCACCGTAGCGCCATCACGCGGGGCGGTGATCGTCGTACCGCGGGCCGCCGCGAGGATACGCCGCCAGCGCGCCGACTCCGGCTTGAGCAACCGCGCATCGAACAGATCCAAAGCGCCGACCGTGATCCCGATCTTGCGCAACCGCTTGCGCTCCTCGGGATCGATCGCGTCGAGCGCGAGCCGCATCGGCAACCGCGGCAGGATCCCGCCGGCCTCCTCGATCGCGCTGGCAACCGCGCGCAACGCCGGCGTGGCGTTCGGATCGCGGCTCACCTCGGCGAGGTGGACCAGCACCGCAATCCGCCGCTTCAGCATCGCGCCAAGCCAAAGCGCCAGCCGCGCCTCGATTCGATCGCGCGCGGGCTTGTCGAGGCAATCGAGCGACCGATCGAGGATCAGCTTCGGCCGTGCGAACGACGGCCCTGGGCCGAGCTTGGCGACCGCGTGCCCCGCCCATATCACCTGCGCCGCATCGTCGAGCGCGATATCGGCGTCCGGCGCATCGACCAGCGACTGCCCGCGCCGCGACCGCTCGCCGGTCAGCCGCTTTTCCGCCGCCGCGAGCAACAGCCGTTTGTCGCTCGCCCGCGCATCCGCCGCGACGGTGAAGCGGAACCCGTCGAGGCGGCCGATCGGATGATCCTCGACCATCACCTCGCCCTCGGGCCCGATCACCACCGGCAGCGCGCCCGCATCCGCGCCGATCTGGCGCATCAACGCAGTCGTACGCTTGTCGACGAACCGCTGCGTCAGGCTCGCATGCAGCGCATCCGACAGCCGTTCCTCCAACGCCGCCGTCCGCGCGGCCCACAGGGTTGGCTCGGCCAGCCAGTCCGCCCGCTGCGCGATATATGCCCAGATCCGCGTCGCCGCGATCCGCCCCGCGATCACCGGCACGTCGCCTGCCACCGTATCGAGCCGCGCGATCTCGTCCGCGAACCACTGGTGCGGGATATGCCCGCGCCCCTCGCTCAGATGCCCGAACACCCGCGACACGAAGCGCGCATGCGGATCGAGCCCGACTTTCCGGAAATCGGGCACGCCACACGCCGCCCATAGTCGCGCGACCATCGAAGGATGCCGCGCCCGTTCACGCACCCAGCCCTCTTCAGCCAACCGCTTCAATACGCCGAGATCGAGGGCTTGTGGCGCAGCGCGCAAAACACCCGCGGGAGGCCGCGCCTCAAGGCTCGCCACCAGCGCGTCGATGCTGGAGAAATCGGGCTCGCCCTGCCGCCAATAGAGGTTCTCGAGCCGCGGAAACCGGTGCTCCTCGATCGCCAGCACTTCCTCGGGCAGAAACGCACCCGGACCATCGTCCGACAGCGCGCCGAACGTGCCGTCGCGCTGATGTCGCCCCGCACGCCCAGCGATCTGCGCCATTTCGGCCACCGTGAGGCGACGTTGGCGCTTGCCATCGAACTTGTTGAGGCTGGCGAACGCGACATGCGCGACGTCCATGTTGAGCCCCATCCCGATCGCATCGGTCGCGACCAGGTAATCAACCTCGCCCGCTTGGAACATCGCGACCTGCGCGTTGCGGGTGCGGGGTGAAAGCGCACCCATCACCACCGCCGCACCGCCACGCAGACGCCTGAGCATCTCGGCGACCGCATAGACCTCCTCGGCCGAGAACGCGACGATCGCCGAGCGCTTGGGCAGCCGGCTGATCTTCTTCGCGCCCGCATAGGTCAGCGTCGAGAAGCGTGGCCGGTTGACGATCTCCGCCTTGGGCACGAGCGCCTTGATCATCGGCCGCAGCGCCTCGGAACCGAGGATCATCGTCTCCTCGCGCCCCCGCGCGCGCATCAGGCGATCGGTGAAGACATGCCCGCGCTCGGGATCCGCCCCCAATTGCGCCTCGTCCAGCCCGACGAACGCGACGTCGCGATCGGGCATCGATTCGGCAGTACACAGGAACCAGCGCGCATCGGGCGGCACGATCTTCTCTTCGCCGGTGACCAGCGCCACGCGGTTCGCGCCCTTGATCGCGACCACCCGGTCATAGACCTCACGCGCCAGCAGTCGCAGCGGAAAACCGATCATGCCACTGGAATGCGCGCACATCCGCTCGATCGCGAGGTGCGTCTTGCCGGTATTGGTCGGGCCGAGAACCGCCGTGATCCCGTCGTTCGCACCATCATTCCGGGCATCGTTCATGGCAGCAACATCGTGGGTAAAGCGTGGCGGCGCAATGACCTGCCAAGAGTTTCCTCGGCATTAACGATCCGCCGTCGAGCAGGCACATCTCGCCGCAAAGCGATCCGCACGTACACATCGGTTAATTTGACTTTAGCATGTAGCGATCACAACCACCGCGTGACGCCGGGGGGACCGGCACCATCGGGGCGGCCTTGCGTGTATCTTCGTAACGATCAGGGCTTCGAACTGGCCGGCACTGCGGCGAGCCGGGGATTTGGCCGTGCGCCCGCAGTCATGCCCGCCGTCATGCCTGTGCCGATGCCCGCCCTCGTGCCATTCGGCGTTGCCGGGCTACGCGACCGCGCGACGCGGATCGACTGGGTGCCCGATCTCGGTCACCGGATCGGCAGTCTCGACTGGTGGCGCGGCCTTGCGACGTGCACCGCGCTGTGCGCCGCGACCTGGGCGCTGGCGCCGGGGTTCAGGCCCCTGGTCGGCGCCGTGCCGCCGCCGCTGGCCGGTGCCGAATGGGATGAAATGCGGGCGCAGGGCATCGCGTCACTGGCGCAGGGCGCGACGACAGGGCGGCGGATGGCGGCGAACGATCTCGTCGCGCCGCTCGCCGAAGTGCCCGAACGGCCGAGCGTAGACCTCTCCGCGACGCTGGGCGACGGGGATAGCTTCGACCGCGTGCTGATCCGCGCTGGCGTCGGCCGGAATGATGCCGAAGCGGCGGCGGCTCTGGTCGCGCAGTCGGTCGATCCGCACGCGATCCCGGCAGGCACGCGGATCGCGCTCACGCTCGGCCGGCGCGCGGACCGTACCGTCGCGCGGCCGCTGGAGACGCTCGATTTCCGCGCGCGGTTCGATCTGGCGCTGTCGCTGGCGCGCGGTGCGGGCGGGTTGACGGTGAACCGCAGGCCGATCGCGATCGACTCCACCCCGCTGCGCATCCAGGGCCTGGTCGGCTCCAGCCTCTACCGCTCTGCCCGCGCGGCGGGGGTGCCTGCAAAGGCGGTCGAATCGTTCATCAAGGCAATCTCGACGCGGTTGTCGATCGGCCGGGACGTCACCGCGGCGGACAGTTTCGACGTGATCGTCGAGCGCGAGCGCGCCGCCACGGGCGAAACGCGGATCGGCGACCTGCTGTTCGCCGGCATCGACCAGGGCCGCAGGAAAGTGCAGCTCGTCCGGTTCGCACCCGATGCCGCAACCGCCGATGCCGACCCCGGCGCGAACGACGGAGCGAGCCGCGGCGGCTGGTTCGACGCGAACGGCCAGACCGAACGCCGCGCCGTCTCGGGCATGCCGGTGATCGGTCGGATCACGTCGAGCTTCGGGCTGCGCATGCACCCGCTGCTGGGCTTCACCCGGATGCACAAGGGCCTCGATATCGGCGCGCCCTACGGATCGCCGATCCACGCGATGACCGACGGCATCGTCGCGTTCGCGGGGCGGACCGGCGGCTACGGCAATTTCGTCAAGCTGCTGCACGGCGGCGGCATGGCGAGCGGCTACGGCCATATGAGCCGGATCGCGGTGTCGTCGGGCACGCGCGTCCGGCAGGGGCAGGTGATCGGCTATGTCGGCTCGACCGGCATGTCGACCGGCCCGCATCTCCACTGGGAAGTGTGGAAGAACGGCGCGGCAATCAACCCGCGCACGGTGTCGTTCGCCAGCGTTGCGCAATTGTCGGGCGAGAAACTGCGCGCGTTCAAGGCTAAGGTGGCGCGGTTGATGGCGGTGCGGGTCGGCGGATAGCGCCCTCTCCCGATGCAAAAAGCAAAAGTATCGCATCAGAGAGGACAGTAGCGCGGCACAGAGCGGTTCGAAGAATCCGGTCTTCAGTTAATCCTAACCCTTCAAACGCATGCTTTGAGCATGATACGGCTTCTCACGATCGTCACCGCCTCTTTAGCCCTCGCGAGCTGTGGCAGCGCGTCTGCACAGTGCGCCACTCGCGATGCGCAGGGCCTCGTTGCCTCGATGAAACCCGCTGAGCAGTTCAAGTCGATACTGACCATGGCGGTTGGGCGAACCCAAACAGCCGCTATGGTGAAGGCCCGGGACGGTGCTTCGGGTGACCAAAAGCTTGCGCAGGCAATCGACGCAGCCGTTAAGCGTCATAGCGCCGAGTGGGAAAAGAACTTGGTTATTAGCTGGCAGTCGCTCAGCGCCGCCGAGATTGGCCAAGCATGCACCGCGATGCAGAAAAATGATCAAAGATCATTCATGCCCTTTGCTCAACGCGTTGGACCCCAGGTGCAGTCACGAAACGAACCCCTGCTACGCAGCGCGGCCGAAGAGGTACTTAAAACCGTCTGGTAGACCTGACCGGATGCGAAACTCGCAAGTTTTATCCGCCGATAAATGACGCGAAACCTCGTGGTACGACGATGCATAAGTCTGGTGCATCCTACGCGCATCAACCGGTCGCGTTCGACTCTTCATAGCCAAATCCGGACGTCCCTAGCGAAACGCGCCTACTTCCCCTGCGCCCGCCAGCGCTGGATTGTGCGGCCGATGATCTGGTCTTCGCCGCCGACGTCGCGCCACAGTTCCGAGAATAGCGGGTCGCCGGACGCCGGGCGCTTCGACTCGGCAAGGTCGTCGAAGCTCACGCGGATCGGGATCGTCACGCCTTCGCCGCAGATGATGCACTCGCGGTTGCGCAAGGCCGGGATCGAATCGAGGAACCCCCGTGCGCCCTCCGGCATCGCCGCGCGGACGAATGCCTGGTCGCGGTCGTTGTTGAGGCGCATCGCGATAATCGTGCCGCACTGCGACAGCACGCCTTCCGCCAAATCCGACGGGCGCTGCGTGATCAGACCCAGCGACACGCCGTATTTGCGGCCTTCCTTGGCGATCCGGCCGAGGATGCGGCCGACCGAGCTGCTGGTTTCCTGGCCTGCGGGAATGTAGCGGTGCGCCTCTTCGCAGACGAGCAGGATCGGGCGCTGCGGCTCGTTGCGCGACCAGATCGCGAAGTCGAACGTCATCCGCGCCAGCACCGCGACCACCACCGAGGTGATGTCCGACGGCACGCCCGAGACGTCGATGATCGAGATCGGCTTGCCGTCGCCGGGCAGGCGGAAGATGCGGCTGAGGAAGCTCGCCATCGTATCGGCGACCAGCATGCCCGAGAACATGAAGCCATAGCGCGGGTCGGCCTTGATCTCGTCGATCTTGGTCTTCAGGCGCAGGTACGGCGCGGTGTCGCCGGCGCGGTCCATCTTGCCCATTTCCAGGCCGATGATGTTGGTCAAATCGCTCAGCAGATAGGGAATCGGCGCGTCGACCGTCAGCTTGGCGATCTCCTGGCCGAGTCGGCTCTTCGCCTTCGCCATGAGCAGGCATTTGGCCAGGATATCGGCGTCGAACTGCCGCGCCGAACCGCTGCTGGTCAGGAAGACCTCGCAATGCTCCTCGAAGTTCATCAGCCAGTACGGCATCTGCAGGTTCGTCACGTCGTAGATCGCGCCGTTGGTGCGGAACGCGGCGGCATATTCGCCGTGCGGATCGATCATCACGATATGGCCCTGCGGCGCCATCTCGCAGATCCGGTGGAGGATCAGCGCGGCGCTGGTCGACTTGCCCGTGCCGGTCGATCCGACGAGTGCGAAATGCTTGCCGAGCATCGCGTCGACATACAGCGCGGCGCGGATGTCGGTGGTCGGGTAAACCGTGCCGATCGTGATGTTGGCGCGGTCCTCGGCGGCATAGATCTGCTTGAGATCGGCCGTGGTGATCGGGAACACCTCGCAGCCGGGCATCGGATACCGCGTCACGCCGCGGCGGAATTTGTAGAGCTTGCCGGTCAGCCGTTCCTCGTCGCCCTCGCCGAGATAATCGATATCGGCGGCGATGCAGGTGCCGGCCGTGTCCTCAAGCTTGAGCGAGCGGACGTTGGCGACCAGCCACGCATTGCCGACCCGCATCTTGATCTGGCTGCCGACCTGGCCAGCGGCGGCGACGACCGGGTCGGGATCGTCGAACATGGCGGCGATCGACGCGCGATCGAGCAGCACGCGGCTGCTGGAACCGGCGATCGCGAAGACTACCCCGATCGGTGCGGCGCCGATCGGGGCGGCGCCGGCCGGTCCGGGCAGCGGGTCGGCGATCGGGTCGGGGATCGGCGCGCCTGCCACCCCGGTACCACTCAGCGGCATGGCTCGGAGAAATGCATTGGGCCCCGGCATGTCGGTCATTCTCGCTAAGTCCCTGATCAGTCGCATCGAAGCTATGGCGTCAAAGGCGTAAACATACGGTGAGCATGCCGAATTCGGCTACATCCGGCGTGCGATCCAGCCGGCTGCCCAGCCGAGGAACACCGACAGCGCCACCGCGACGAGGCCGTAGATCACCGACGAGCGATCCGCGGCCCGTGCGACGAATCGCTCGAACCCCGATTTGCGGATGTCGATGTCGCGCACCGCAGCTGCCAGCACGCGGCCATCGCGAATCAGGAACGTCTCCGCGGTGAAGCGGCCGACGGGGACGCGCGCCGGGATCGATACGCGCGCGCGGTAGAGCACGCCGTCGGTGATCTCGACCGCGCGTGGCGCCTCGTAATACAGGCCGGCGCGGCGCTTCAGGTCGACCAAGCCTTTCTGGAAGCGGTCCTGCGTCGCCGTCGGGGCGCTGGAGGCGGGCGACAATTGCAGGCTGTCGAGCCCAAGCTCGTAGATCGCGCGGGTGCGATCGTCGACCAGCCGGCCGATCGGTTTCGACGAGGCGATCGCATAGAAACTGGGGGCGGAGCGATAGCGCAGGCGCGACGCGTTGACCCAGATGCCGGCGACCTTCTCCTTTTCGCGCATCAGGATCGATTGCGTGGGTCCCTTCACGACGACGACCACGTCGGTCGGATGCTCGTCGCTCGGCAGGCGCCCGCCGGGGTAGAGGATCGCGCCGAACAGCAGCAGCTCGGCACCGGTGAAGCTGTAGGCGATCTCGATATTGCGCTGTGACACGTCGGGGACGAGGACCGGCTTGGCCTGCGCCATGAGCAGTGGCGCGAGCAGGACGAGCCAGCGCGCGCGCCTCACGAGAGCGTGACCGAGAAGATCTCCTCCGGGCGCCAGACCAGCCCGAGCAGGATCCGCGCGCCGACCAGCAGCACCATCACCGCCAGCGCCAGGCGGAGATATTCGGGGCGGAACTTGGTCGCAAACCGCGCGCCGACCTGCGCGCCGACCACCGAGCCGAGGAGCAGCAGCCCGGCAAGCACGATATCGACCGCCTTGGTGGTGGTCGCGTGCACCATCGTCGCGACCGCGGTCACGAACAGCGTCTGAAACAACGAGGTGCCGACCACCACCGAGGTCGCCATGCCGAGCAGGTAGATCATCGCGGGGACGAGGATGAAGCCGCCGCCGATGCCGAGCAGGATCGTCAGAATGCCGGTGAAGAAGCCGAGCAACAGCGGCGCGAGCGGCGAGATGTAGAGGCCGGAAGCGTAGAAGCGCGTGCGGAGCGGGAGCGCCGCGACGAGCGGATGATGGCGACGTTTGCGCGCCTTTGGAGGCCGTCCGGTACGCGCGCGACCGATCGTGCCGATCGATTCCTTCGCCATCAGGCCGCCGATCGAGCCGAGCATGACGACATAGACGATCGCGATCACGGTATCGATCTGCCCGCTCTGCTGGAGCAGCCGGAACAGCCACGCGCCGAAGAACGAGCCGAGGATACCACCCGCGACGAGCACCCCGCCCATCTTGGTATCGACGCCCTTGCGCCGGAAATGCGCGAATACGCCCGAGACGCTGGCGCCAGTCACCTGGCTGGCGGACGAGGCGGCGGCGACGGTCGGCGGGATGCCGTAGACGATCAGCAGCGGCGTCGTCAGGAAGCCGCCGCCGACCCCGAACATGCCCGAGAGCAAGCCGACGCCCCCGCCGAGCAGGATGATGACGAGCGCGTTGACCGACAGGTTGGCGACGGGGAGATACAGATCCACGCCAGCAGCGTTACACCGGATTGCGCGCGCGGGGCTAGGCAGGACGCGACCATGCTGCCTTTAGAAGTCGCTGCCGATCGAGAGCGCTGGCCCGGAGCCTGGCCGTGCGTCACCGGCGACCCGCTCGCGCCAGTCCAGCGTCAGGCGGATCGTCTTGTGCTGGACGGGTAGGGTGGCGACGATCGACGGACCGATATCGAAGCGCGCGGCGGCACGTTGCGCACTGCCCCATGCGCCCGCGCCGATATCGATCCGCGCGCGTCCGATCCGTCCGAGCGGGTGCGTGATCCTGGCCGAGGCATCGACGAAACCCTCGAGCCCGTCGCGGGCGATCCCGCCGGCCTGGCCGTACGCCTCGAGGCGAAGGCCGGGGGCGATATCGGATGGACCATAGCCGGCGATCACACCCAGCGTTGGCCCGCCGCGGCCACCGTCGAGCACGACGCGCTGCTCGGCGACGAGGCGGATCGGCAGCCGGGTCGGTTGCCACTCGAGCCCGAGCGCCGCCTCGCGGCCTTTCCCCTTGAGCGGGGCGGCCAGCCGTGCGGCCAGCGCGAACCGGCGGCGGCTGCCCAGCGCGTAGGTCAGTCGTATGCCGCCTTGCGACGCGCCGAGCTGCCCGCCCGACACGGTGCCCGCAGGGCCGCCTCGGACGAGCAGCCAGGCACTGCCGTTCAGCCGGCTCGGTCCGCGAAGCGGCGCGGGCGGTGCGATCGGTGACGGGATCTGGTCGACATGACCCGCCACCGCGACGTGCGATGCCAGGATAACCACGGCGTTCGAAGGCGCTGCCCGGATGGCGTGAGCCGATACCCGCGGCACTTCGCCACGCCCGATCGGGAGCGGCATGACGACTTGTGCTTGCCCGACCGCCGGCACCGCGCGCGTGCGCTTGAGGCCCGTTGCGGATATCTCGGGGATGAGGGCCTTGATCAGGTGCGGGATCACTGCCGAGGCGGGAAGCGCGCCGATCTCCGGCAGGAGCACGACGACTCGAACCGCCACCCAGCCGCCAAGGGCCAGCGCGAGAAAGCGCAGCGGGCGACCGCCGGTCATCCCCGCCGTGCGGTCAGGAGACCTGCGCTGCCCGGCAAGCCGATCGGATCGGCCGGCAGGTCGGGAAAATCATGGCGCGTCTTGTCCCACACCGGCGCCGCACCGCGCAGCATCCGGATATACCGCAGCACCGCACGCGGCGCGGCGATCAGCGATACCAGATTGCCGACCAGAAACCGGGGCAGCGACCAGAACGCCTCGCGCGGACCGTAACTGCGGCTCGTGAACAGCATCCGGATCGCCAGCCGCCAGGCCAGCAACGCGCTGTTGGCGACGAGCAGCCAATATTCGACCGGGTCGGCGCGATCGGGATAGGGCAGCGTCCGTCCGAACAGCCAATGCGCCAGCAACGACAGCCCCCAGGCCAATATCCCGGCATAGGCGACGGCGAGGACCACCACCGCCAGCGGCGCGCGGCGGTCGCGCATGCGCATCCAGTGATCGGCGATCGCATGCGGCCGTGCCCAGCCGGTGCGATCCCATCCGGCCAGCGCGATGCCCGTCATCCAGCGCGTCTTCTGGCGGATCGATTCTTTCATCGTGCCGGGAAAATAGGCGCGGACGGCCACCACGGCGCCGGCATCGTCCGCCGCGACGCGCGCGAAGATGCCCCGCGCGCCGAGTTCGGCAAGACGTAGGCCGAGCTCGTAATCCTCGGTCAGGCTGCTCGCATCGAACGGATCGCCGCCGCGTCCCTGCGCGATCATGGCGAGCACGTCGGGGGCGATCGCACAGCCCGTGCCGGCCAGCGGCATGCCCGCGCCCAGCGCCGTCCGGACGATGATTTGCTTGGCGTGCGATTCGGCGAATTCGTCCGCGTAATGGCCGGACACCAGCCGCGCGCCGCGATTGACCAGCGGCAATACGGGCAACTGCACCACTTCGTATCGATCGATCAGGCTGTCGAAGACGCGCAATTCCTGCGCGTGCACGACGTCTTCGGCGTCGTGGAGCACGATCGCCTTGGTCCGCCGGTCTTCGCGCGCATCGTCGCGGCGCAGCGCATGCCACAGCGTGTTGAGGCAATCGGCCTTGGTGGTCGGTCCGTCGCGGGGGCCGATCACCAGCCGGATGCGATCGTCTCGCTCGGCGACAGCGGCTGCGGCATCGATCGTGCCGCGATCATTGGGATAGACCCCGACATAAATGGTGTAATCGTCATGGTCGTAGCGATCGAGCGCGGTCGACAGCATCCCGCCGATCACCGCGACCTCGTCCCATGCGGCGACGAACACCGCGATCCGGCCCGGACGGCGGGGCAATGGCAGCGTATCCAGCGCGAGACGCGGCCGTCGCCCGTGCAGGACCCGGTGGACGATGAAGACCATGTCGACCAGCAGGTCGTCGATCCCGCCAACACACAGCCCTACTGCGGCGAAGAGCAGCGCTTCATGCGCGATCGTGTCGATGATCCACAGCGACTCGCCCACGCTACGCCCCCCGGGGACGAGGCTACAGCAGGTTAAATCCGTTTCGGATTCAGTCCGATCGGAATCGGATGTTTGGCGTCGGATGTATGCCGGATGTTAAGCGCCGGATGGCCAGGACGCCGGCGCGGCGCCGATTACGGCCGGTCGCGACCACCGCCGCCGGTGTTGCTGCCGTTGCCCGCGCCGCCGCCGGCACCCGCCGCACCGACCGTGCCGATGTTGCCGAACAGATCCTGGAAGAAGCCACGCTGGCGGCCCAGCGTCGGCGTCTTCTTGCCGTACGGGCTGATCGAGGCGACCTGCTCGAGCCCGCCGCGACGGATCGCGGTGACGGTGCCCTTCTGGTCGAAGCTGATCTGCAGCGTGATCTGCGCGTTCGGGCGCGGATTACGGAACGCGAGGTTGCGGCTGTCGCGCGCGAGATAATACCAGTCGCCCTGGTCGAACTGGCCCGCGAGCGTCGGCTTGCCGAGCGTCTGGAGCACCGACTGGCGGTTATCCACGCCCGGCTGGACCGAGTTGACGAGGTCGGTGTCGACCACATAGCCCTGGTGCGAACGCAGCTGGGTGCAGCCCGCACTCGCCAGCGCGACGAGACCGATGGCCGCGACCTGGACGATACGGGGGGAAACGACGCTCATAAACTCTCCCGGGGCATATACTCTGCCGAGACTGGTAACGCGGAACACGGGCCGATTGCATCGACCGCCGATCGCCTCGATATGCGAGGTTGCGCGGGCAAACAAGCCGAAGCGCAGGTACGACCCGAAGGACGACGGATTGAGCTGGCTCGGAAGACTGCTCGGCGAGAAGCCGGACGAGGCATTGCCGCTGTATAACGCGGTGGTCGCGCGCGCGCGCGCGGAGCACTGGTACAGGGACGGCGCGGTGCCGGACACGGTCGACGGCCGGTTCGACATGATCGCGACGCTGCTCGCGTTCACGATGCTGCGGCTCGAGGCGGAGCCGGCGGGCGGCGATCCCGCGGCGCGGCTCGCCGAGCGCTTCGTCGACGACATGGATGGGCAGCTGCGCGAGATCGGCATCGGCGACATCATCGTCGGCAAGCATATCGGCAAGATGATGAGCATGCTCGGCGGGCGGCTCGGCGCGTACCGCGACGGGCTGGCGGCGGGCGATATCGCGCCGGCGCTGGTGCGAAACCTGTACCGCGGCGCCGCGCCGGACGACGCCGCGCTTGTCCACGTCCGCGAGTCGGTGATGGCGTTTCATGCCGGGCTGGCTGCGACGCCGCTATCGAACCTGTTATCTGGAGACCTGCCGTGAAGACCGAGTTCAGCCGCCCCGAACGCCTCGACACGATCGGCGAGCGCGAGCGGATCGTCGAGATCGTCGCGACCGAGGACGAGCGCGCGGCGCTGGCCAAGCGTTTCGCCATGGTCTCGATCGCGCGACTCGAGGCGCGGTTCGGGATCAAGCGCACCGACAGCGGCATCGTCGTGAAAGGCCGCGTGACGGGGGCGGGCGTGCAGGCGTGTTCGGTGACCGACGACCCGCTCGATACGCAGATCGACGAGCCCGTCGCGCTGCTGTTCGTCGAACAACTGATCGCCGAGGGTGACGAGGTCGAACTGTCCGGCGACGCGCTCGACATGGTCGCGATCGAAGGCGGCACGATCGACCTCGGCGAAGCGGCGGCGGACACGCTGGCGCTCGCGATCGACCCGTTCCCGAGGGGGCCTAACGCCGCAGCTGCGCTGGCGGCGGCGGGGGTGATCAGCGAGGACGAGTTCCGGCCGGCGAATGCGTTTTCGGATTTGAAGGCGCGGATGGCGGGTAAGGGGTGAGGTTTGCTGTCGCGGGCTTGTTAAAGATCAGCGCACACCAACATCCGCACCACCCCGGCGAAGGCCGGGGCCCAATTGGGGCGAATAGTGAGGTAGGGCGGTCCGCCGTTACATCCATCTCTCCAATTGGGCCCCGGCCTCCGCCGGGGTGGTGTGCAGTTGGAGGAGCGGCAATCTCCCGACCCTGTGTTCACCCGCGAAGGCGGGTGCCCAGACTGGATACCCGCCTTCGCGGGGAAACACGCTTTAGTCCGCGTCGGGGCCCAAGGTCGGATCGAGATCACGCGGCCGTACGAACCGGGTCAGCCGCGCATTGCCAGACGCAATGTCTTCCCAGCTATCCCCCTCGAACTGAAGCTCCGCAATGCTGGCAGTCGGATACTTATCCTCGACCGCATCGCGCAACGGGTCAGTTCCATCCGCAACCAGCATCAGCACGAGGTCCTCCAACCCCGGATTATGCCCGACCAGCAGCGCGCTCTGCGTCTCCGCCGGAAAGCCGTGCACCACGTCGAGCAATGTCGCCGCCGACGCGAGATACACCCGCCGGTCCCAATCAGGCGCGATCGTCCGGCCATAGCCCGATTCGATCTGCTCCAACGTCTCCGTCACCCGCACCGCCGGCGACGCGATCGCATGGTCGAACGTGAGCCCCAGCGACCGCATGTGCCGGCCGACCATCGCCGCGGCGCGCTTGCCCTTGGCGTTGAGCGGACGGTCGAAATCGCGCGCGACCGGATCGTCCCAGCCGGACTTGGCGTGGCGCAACAGCGTCAACGTCTTCATGGCAATCCTCAAGCCGGTTCGCGGCTTTCATGCCCTACCGAAGCCCGTGAGGAAAGCCGGCTCGCGACTCGGGCCACCGCTTCTTCGAGCGTGACGCGGGCGATCGGCACGCCCGGCGGGAACGCGCTGAGCAGTCGGGAGGGCATCGCGGCGGACAACATCACGAACACGCCGGAGTCGTCGGCGCGCCGGATCAGTCGGCCGAATGCCTGCGCGAGACGCGCGCGGACAAGCCGGTCGTCGTACGCCGAACCGCCACCGGCCAGACGCCGCGCGGCGTGCAACACCGAGGGTTTCGCCCAGGGCACGCCCTCCATCACCACGAGTCGTAGCGACTCGCCGGGCACGTCGACGCCGTCGCGGAGTGCATCGGTGCCGAGCAACGACGCCCCCGGATCGTCGCGGAAAATGTCGACCAGCGTGCCGGTATCGATCGGGTCGACGTGCTGTGCGTGGAGCGGCAGGCCTTCGCGCGCGAGTCGATCAGCGATGCGGCCGTGGACGCCGCGCAGGCGCCGGATCGCGGTGAACAGTCCAAGCGTCCCGCCACGGCTGGCGACGATCAACTGCGCATAGGCGTTGGCGAGCGCGCCGATATCGCCGCGCTTCACGTCGGTGACGATCAGCACTTCGGCCTGCCGCGTATAGTCGAACGGGCTCTTCGCCTCGAACCTTGCGGCGGGTCGGAGGAGGTGGGGGGCGCCGGTGCGGGCTTCGGCGACCTCCCAATCGCCGCCGCCGGTGAGCGTCGCCGAGGTGACGAGCGCACCGTGTGCTGGTTTCAGAACGATCTCGGCGAACGGGCGGGTCGGGTCGAGCCAGTGGCGATGCAGCCCGATATCGAACTCGCGGCCCTCGATCCGGTCGACCGCGAGCCAGTCGACGAAATCGCCATCGACAGGCCCGCCGACGCGCGCGAGCAACGATAGCCACGACGCCACCGTCTCCGCGCGCCAGCCGATCGAAGCGATCGCGCCCTCGACCCGCGCGCGGGCGGGCGCGTCCATCCAGTCGGGCGCTTCGGCGAGCACGGCTTCGAGGCGACGGCCGAGTGTGACGAGCGGGCGGACGAGTGCGTCGAGGGCTGCGGCAGCGGGCGCGGCGGCCTCGATCAGCGTAGCGTCGGGTTCGGCAAGTTCGGTCTCCAGGCCATAGCCCGCGTCGCCCGGCTGCTCGGCCCGCGCGTATGTAAGCCCACGGACGGCGGCGAGCAGCGTCTCGATCGGCCCGAACGGCGCGCCTTCGCCAAGCCGTTGCAGCCAGCCATCGGACGCCAGCGCCCCCGCCGCGGTGACCGCGTCGCTGATCGCCCGCGCGCCCTGTTCGTCATAGCTGGCAAGATCGGACAGGCGGGCGGCGAGACCTCGACGCCGCCCACGACCGCTCGATTCGGGGCCGAGTATCCAGCGCCGCAGTTCGATCGTCTCGGCGCCGGTCAGCGCGGTGGCGAACATCGAATCGGCGGCGTCGAATATGTGATGCCCCTCGTCGAACACGTACCGCGTCGGCCGGGTCGCGAGTTCGCGGCCTCGTGCCGCGTTGACCATCACCAGTGCGTGGTTGGCGATGACGATGTCGGCGTCCGACGAGGCGCGGGCGGCGCGCTCGATGAAGCATTTCCGGTAGTGCGGGCAGCCGGCGTAGACGCACTCGCCGCGCCGATCGGTCAGCGCGGTCGAGCCGTTGCGGCGGAACAGCGTCGGCAACCAGCCGGGCAGGTCGCCGCCGACCATGTCGCCGTCCGCGCTATAGGCAGCCCAGCGCGCGACGAGGTGCGCGAGAATCGCCGCACGGCCGGCGAACCCGCCTTGCAGCGCGTCCTCCAGGTTGAGCAGGCAGAGGTAATTCTCGCGGCCTTTGCGCGTGACGACCTTTGCTTTCCGGATCGCGGCGTCGGGGTAAAGGCGCGCGGTTTCCTGCCCCAACTGGCGTTGCAGCGTCTTGGTGTAGGTCGAGATCCACACCGCGCCGCCCGCCTTCTCTGCCCAGAGCGAGGCGGGAGCGAGATACCCCAACGTCTTGCCAATCCCGGTGCCGGCCTCCGCGAGGACGAGATTAGGCGTGTCGCGCATCGCCCGCGGCGCAAACGCGGCGGTGGCCGCGCCGGCATAAGCGCGCTGGCCCGGGCGCTCCTCGGCACCGTGTCCGGTGAGGTCGACGAGCCGCGCTTCCGCGTCGCCGGGCTCGATCGTCACGGTGCGCGGGGCGGGACGCGGCGCGTGCTCCTCCCATTCGGGAAGCGACGAGAACAGCCAGCGTTCGTTGACCGCAGGCTTCTTCAGCCGCTCCGCAACCACCGGCGCCCACGGCCAGCGCAGGCGGAACAGCGACTGCGCCGCCGTCCACGCACCCTCACGCTCGGGCCAGTCGCCATCGGTAAGCGCCAGCATCGCCTCCGCCGCGCGCAGCAGGAACGGCGCGACCTCGGCATCCTCGCTCGGCACGTCCAGCCCGGTAACCCGCGCGATCCCCTTGGGGGTCGGCACCGAGAATTGCGCGGGGCGTAAGAAAGCGTAGAGTTCGAGCAGGTCGAGCCCCGACAGATCGGGATAGCCCAGCCGCTGCCCGACCAGCGGCGCGTTGAGCATGATGACCGGCGTATCGGCAGCGATCCGGATCGCCTCGCCCCGCCCGATCGGACGCGCACCCTCGGCGTTCGCGATCCAGATGCCGGCGTGGCTGGCGTGGAGGGCGGGATAGGGGAGCACCGCGCGACCTTGTGCGAAGAGGAACGAAAGGGCAACCTTTTGCAGTGCGCTTTCGCGCGGCTGCTCGCCTTTACCAACTATACCTCCCCGGCGGAGGCCGGGGTCCAGTAGAGAAGGCAGTTGTAACGACGTGCAGTTCTCCGTTGGCAACGTCTCCCAACTGGACCCCGGCCTCCGCCGGGGAGGTGCAGTTGGTTTGCGACGATAATGCCGAACCGGCCGGGGTGACGAAATACGACGCACACGCTATCGCCGCCAGCATGACCGACGAACTCCGCACCGCCGCCCTCGAGTCCAAAGCCTGGCCGTATGAGGAGGCGCGCAAACTCCTCAAACGCTACCCGCAGGGCAAGCAGGGCGCGCCGGTGCTGTTCGAGACCGGGTACGGACCGTCGGGCCTGCCGCATATCGGCACGTTCAACGAAGTCCTCCGCACGACGATGGTGCGCAATGCCTTCCACGCGCTCAGCGATACGCCGACCCGGCTGATCGCGTTCTCGGACGACATGGACGGCCTGCGCAAGGTTCCGGACAACGTCCCCAACGGCGACATGCTGCGCGAGCATCTCGGCAAGCCGCTGACGCAGATCCCCGATCCGTTCGGCACGCACTCCAGCTTCGCCGCGCACAACAACGCGATTCTGCGCGAATTTCTCGACCGCTACGGCTTCGACTACGAGTTCGCCTCGTCCACCGAATATTACACATCCGGCCGCTTCGACGAGGCACTCAAGGGCGTACTTCGTCACTTCCAGGGTATCCAGGACGTGATGCTGCCGACGCTCCGCGCAGAACGTCGCGCGACCTATTCGCCGGTGCTGCCGATCTCGCCGACCAGCGGCATCGTGCTGCAGGTGCCGATCGAAGTAATCGATGCCGAAGCCGGGCTGATCGCGTTCGAGGATGAAGGCCAGCGGATCGAACAGAGCGTGCTCGGCGGCAAGGCCAAGCTCCAGTGGAAGGTCGACTGGGCGATGCGCTGGGTCGCGCTCGGCGTCGATTACGAGATGGCGGGCAAGGACCTGATCGACTCGGTCACCCAGTCGTCGAAGATCGCGCGCGTGCTCGGCGGGCGCCCGCCCGAGGGGTTCAACTACGAGATGTTCCTCGACGAGAATGGCGAGAAGATCTCGAAGTCGAAGGGCAATGGCCTGAGCCTCGAGCAGTGGCTGACCTACGGCCCGGAGGAATCGCTCGCGTTCTACGCGTACCGCGAGCCCAAGAAGGCCAAGTCGCTGCACATGGGCGTCATTCCGCGCGCGGTGGACGAATATTGGCAGTTCCGCGGCAATTATGCGGGCCAAGATGTGAAGCAGAAGCTCGGCAACCCGGTTCATCACATCCACGACGGCAAGCTGCCGACCGGCGAACTGCCGGTGACGTTCGGGCTGCTGCTCAACCTCGTCGGCGTGATGGGCGATGCGAGCAAGGAGCAGGTCTGGGGCTATCTGGCGAACTACGTGCCCGATGCGTCCGCTGCGAAATACCCCGAGCTTGACCGGCTGATCGGCTATGCGCTGGCGTATAGCCGCGATTTCGTCGCGCCGACGCTGAAGCGCCGCGCGCCCGAGGGTGTCGAGGTCGCGGCGCTGGAGCGGCTCGACGCGGAACTCGCGGCGCTGCCGGCGGAGGCGAGCGCGGAGGATATTCAGAACATCGTCTACGAGATCGGCAAGACCGGCGGGTTCGAGAACCTGCGCGACTGGTTCAAGGCGCTGTACGAGACGTTGCTCGGCTCTGAGCAGGGCCCGCGGATGGGGAGCTTCATCGCGCTGTACAGCGTGGCGAACTCGCGGAAGCTGATTGCGGAAGCGTTGGCGCGGTAAGGCTTCACCCCGGAAGGAGATATCCACCCCGGCGGAGGCCGGGGCCCAATTGGGATACGCTGTTAACTGGCCGCCACGCCTCGTTACTCCGACCTTTTCAATTGGGCCCCGGCCTTCGCCGGGGTGGTGTTTGAGTCGTCCGATCTCTCGCGCCAACTAGACGAAAGCAGTGGAACATATTAGCAACAGGCCCGCCTCCCCCGATTCGGAATCCGGCATGTTTCATCGAGCGATCGCCCGTCATCGCCTGTTCTTCGCGATCCGCCCACCACTGCCGCTCGCGCGCCAGATTACCGCCGCAGCGGTGTGGTTCGAAACGGACGGAGACAAGCTGCGCCCCGAGCACCTCCACGTCACGATCGACATCCTCGACGACCATGATCGCGTCTCGACCGCGCTGGAACGCGACCTGAAGGCAATCGGCGATGCGGTCGAAGCGGCGCCGTTCGCGCTCCAGTTCGACACGGCGATCGGCAGCGATCGATCCATCGCGCTGCGTCCACGCAACAAGAACGCCTCGCTCGCGGCATTGCATCAACGGATCGCAGTGGCGCGCGAGGCCGCGGGGTTGCGCGCTCGCGAACACTATCGGTTCAGCCCGCACATGACGCTCGGCTACCGCGACGGCGTGTCGTTCACACAGCCCATTGCGCCGATCGGCTGGGACGTGGATGCGTTCGTGCTGGTCCACAGCCATGTCGGCCGGACGCGTCACGACGTGATCGGCCGCTGGTTGCTGAACGGCGACGACGATCGACAACTGGCGCTGTTCTGAGGCTTTGGTTTTGCCCGGCTCGCGCGACCCGGTAGGACCCACAGCGCGATCGGTTGGTTCTTCCCTAGTGATCGCGCGTGGAGGATCGACAATGCGACTATTTTTCGACGAGGCTCAGCGGACCCATGCGCCCGCGCGCGAACTCCACAATGGCGCATTCACCGCCTATGCCGAGACGCCTGCGCGCGTCGACTCGATCCTCCGCGCGATCGGCCCGGTCGAGGTGCCGGAGGATCGCGGTGAAGCGCCGATCCTCGCCGTCCATTCCGCGCCCTATGTCGCGTTCCTGAAGGACGCCGCGCTACTTTGGCGCGAAGCGGGGCGAGACGGCGACGCGATCCCCTACACCTTCCCGATCCGCGGCCGCCGTCCGCTCGACCTCACCCGCATCGACGCGCTGATCGGCGCGTACAGCTTCGACGCGACCACGCCGATCACGCCCGAGAGCTGGGCCGCCTCCTATGGCAGCGCCCAGTCCGCGCTCGCTGCGACGCACGCGGTCCTCGACGGCGACCGCGCAGCGTTCGCGCTGTGCCGCCCGCCCGGCCATCACGCCGGCGCGGATTATTGCGGCGGATACTGCCACCTCAACACCGCCGCGATCGCCGCCCAAGCCGCGCGCGACGCCAGTGTCGCCCGCGTCGCGATCCTCGATATCGACTATCACCACGGCAACGGCACGCAGGATATCTTCTACACGAGAGGCGACGTGTTCTACGCCTCGGTCCACGCCGATCCGAAAACCGACTACCCGTTCTATTGGGGCCATGCCGACGAGACCGGCGAAGGCGAAGGACGTGGTACGACACTGAACCTCCCCCTCCCCCACGGCACGACGATCAATGCCTTCCGTGCGGCGCAGACGACCGCGCTCGATGCGATCGCTGCGTTCGATCCCGGCCTGCTCGTCGTAAGCTTCGGCGCGGACACGTGGGAGGGCGATCCGATCTCGCATTTCAAACTGACCACGCCCGACTATGCGGTGCTGGCCGCCGACATCGCGGCACGCGGCTGGCCGACCGTCATCGTCATGGAGGGCGGCTACGCGGTCGACGCGCTGGGGCATAACGTCGCGAGCTTCCTGAGTGGCTTCTGAGACGCCGATCGCTCTGGGCACGCCAGCCTATCGCCGGCTGACGCTGGCGATGTTGTTCGCGGGCTTCTCGACCTTCTCGCTGCTGTATTCGGTGCAGCCGTTGCTGCCGCTGTTCGCCGCACAATATCGGCTGACCGCAGAGGCGGCATCGCTGGCGGTGTCGCTCGCGACCGGGCCTTTGGCGATCGGTATCCTGTTCGCGGGGTTCGTCTCGGACCGGGTCGGGCGGCGTCCGCTGATGATCGCGGCGATGTTCGCGGCGGGTGCGCTGACCTTGGCGGCGGCGGTCGTACCGGGGTGGAGCGGGTTGCTGGTGCTGCGCTTCCTGACCGGCGTCGCGCTCGCAGGCGTGCCGGCGGTGGCGATGGCCTATGTCGCGGAGGAGGTCGATGCGGGCGCGGTAGGCGCGGCGATGGGGCTGTATATCGCCGGGAGCGCGCTCGGCGGGATGGCTGGGCGGCTGGTCGTCAGCGTCGTCGCCGATCTCGAAGGCTGGCGCTGGGCGCTCGCCGCGGTCGGGATCGCGGGCCTCGCGATGGCGGAGGCGTTTCGCCGGCTCGCGCCGCTCTCGCGGAATTTCACGCCGAGTGTTGGGCGGCCAGGCGCGTTGGTGCGGAGTGCCGGGTCGCTGTTCACCGACCGCGCGATGCCGCTGCTGTATATCGAGGCATTCCTGCTGATGGGGGTGTTCGTCACGATCTATAACTATGCCGGCTTCCGGTTGATGAGCCCGCCTTATGGGCTCAGCCAGGCGGCGGTCGGCGGCGTGTTCCTGCTCTACGTGCTGGGATCGGTCAGTTCGGCAAAGTTCGGGACGCTCGCCGGACGACTCGGGCGGCGGAAGGTGTTCTGGATCCCCGTCGTGCTGCTGATCGCCGGCGTCGCACTGACCGCGATGACGCCACTGGTGCTGGTGATCGCGGGGATCGCGGTGGTGACGATCGGCTTCTTCGGCGCGCATTCGATCGCGAGTGCCTGGGTCGGCCGTCGCGCGCAGGGCTCACGGGGACAGGCGGCGGCGTTCTACCTGTTCTTCTATTATATGGGGTCGAGCGTGCTGGGATCGGCTGGCGGATTCGCGTGGACGCATGCCGGGTGGCCGGGGGTGACGGCGTTCTGCCTGTTGCTCGGCGTGGCCGCGTTGTTGATCGGTCTGGTGCTGCGCACGGTGCCACCGCTGGTGGTGGAACCGCCCGCGCCGCAGCGGATGCCGGATCCTTGACGCCCCTCCATCCGGCATCCCAACCATTCCCGTCATCCCAGCAAAAGCTGGGATATCATGGTGGGGCACGCGTCATCTGATACGAAGGGATACCCCAGCTTTCGCTGGGGTGACGAGATTTGGCAGGCTTGGTCGAAGCTCGATAACGAGTATTCGCCTCCTCTATCGCGACGCCACGTCCGTCGCGTCGACCGGCGGCATACCCGCCATCCCCTTCGCGACCGCTTCGACCCGTTCCATGACGCGGAGGACGTTGCCGCCGGACAGCTTCGCCAAGTCGCCATCGCTCCACCCCCGCCGCGCCAGTTCCGCGAACAGCAGCGGGTAGCCGTCGACGCCCTTCAGCCCGATCGGCCCGGTCCCCTGGATCCCGTCGAAATCGCCGCCAATCCCGACATGGTCGTGACCGGCGATCTTCGCGATATGCTCGACATGATCGGCGACCGTCGCGGCGGTGACTTGCGGCTCCGGATGCGCCGCGTCCCAAGCCACCAGCGGTGCGGGCGACTTGGCGCCGTAGACGTTCGCCGGCACGCCGACGCTCTTCGCATAGGCCGACCGCACGACGTCCCAGGCACGCCACTCGGCCGACAGGAACGACGGGTAGAAGTTCACCATCACCACGCCCCCGTTCCCGCCGATCGCGCGGAGCAACTCGTCGGGGATGTTACGCGGCGCGTCGGCGATCGCCCGCGCGCTGGAGTGGGATGCGATCACCGGCGCCTTGGTCGCAGCCAGCGCGGCCGGCATCGTCGCGTCCGAGACGTGGCTGACGTCGACGATCATCCCGATCCGGTTCATCTCGGCGACGACCTGCCGCCCGAAATCGCTGAGCCCGTTCGCACGCGGCGCATCGGTCGAACTGTCCGCCCAGTTCAGGCTCTTGCCGTGCGTCAGCGTCATGTACGCCACACCTAGCGCACGATATTGCCGCAGCACCGACAGCCGCCCATCGATCTGGTGCCCGCCCTCGACGCCGATCAGCGACGCGATCCGTCCCGCCTTCTCGATCCGGCGGATGTCCGCGGCGGTCGTGGCGAGTTCGAACGTCGCCGGGTTTGCGGCGACGAATCGCCGGACGATATCGATTTCCTCCAGGGTCATCTCGACCGCACGCGGCGCGTCGGCGGGGATGTAGACCGACCAGAACTGCCCGCCGACATGACCTTTGCGCAGACGGGGAATGTCGGTCTGGAGCGGGTTCGGCAGCCGCGCGGTGTCGACGGAAAGATCGACCGCCTCGACTCTCGCGTCGTGCAGGTCGCGGATTTCCCAGGCGAGGTCGTTATGCCCGTCGATCACCGGACTACGCTCCAGCACGCGTTCGACCCGGCGCGACAGGGCAGCGTCCGGGCTCGCCTGCGCGGCCAGCAGCAGGAATGCGGCGATCATGTCTTGGTCCCCCGTGGCGTCCGCTCCATCCTGAAGGAGGTGTTCGCATGCGACAAGCCGGCTAAGGCGCTCGCCGAACGCGAGAAGAGGGGCGGAAGTGGACACAGTAACGGCCGAACCGGCGCGCAAGGCGGATCCCCGCCTCTCCACCGCAATTGCGATCGCGCGACTGATCGGTATCATGGGAATCGTCTATGTCCATGCCTGGACCGGACGGACCGCGGAGGAACTGGCGGCGGTCGCGTTCAGTTGGCAGGCGGTTCTTCGTACCGTCCTGAGCGAGATGTTCGGGCGCAGCGCGGTGCCGCTGCTCGGGATGATCTCCGGCTGGCTGGTGGTCTCGACTGCGACGCGCCAAGGTTACGGCCCGTTCCTGCTCGGCAGGGCGCGGACGATCCTGCTGCCGATGCTGCTGTGGAATGCGATCGCGATCATGCTGGTCGGGGCGGCGGCAACGTTCGGCGATCTGAAGGCGCCGACACCGTCGAGCATCGGCTGGACGCTGAACGAACTCGTGCCGATCGCCCACGCCAACGACATCAACGTGCAGATGCCGTTCCTGCGCGATCTGTTTGTCTGCATGATGATCGCGCCGGTTCTAGTGCGCGCGTCGAGTATCTGGCTGGCGCTGGTCTCGCTTGTGGTGGTCGTGTGGAGCGTGTCCGGGGTGCACATCCCGCTGCTGTTGCGGCCGCAGATCCTGTTGTTCTTCACCGCCGGGATCGCCGCGCGGCGGTTTGTCGTGGCGGAACGGGTGGCGGGGTGGCCGGTCGCCCTTTGCGCACTGCCGTTCGTGGTGCTGATCGCGCCGCGGCTCTGGACCGCGTTGCTGGGGAACGTCTTCTTCGACGCGCATCCGCATGCGATGGCGGCGTTCGATGTATTGTTTCGATTGGCGTCGGCGATGCTGTTCTGGCGGCTGGCATGGGCGCTGGCGGGGAGTAGCTTTTCGGAAGGGCTGC
Source organism: Sphingomonas sp. 4RDLI-65 (assembly GCF_049472435.1). Lineage (NCBI taxonomy): Bacteria > Pseudomonadati > Pseudomonadota > Alphaproteobacteria > Sphingomonadales > Sphingomonadaceae > Sphingomonas > Sphingomonas sp. 4RDLI-65. Next base: position 280,087 of record NZ_JBCEBT010000002.1, read on the forward strand.
GGGCTGCGGAGCGCTACGGGTTTCTCGCATTCTGCGATCATCTGGTGCTGCTGTGGCTGTTCGGGCCGGTGATCGGTCTGGCGACAGGCGCGCTCGGGGCCGGGCTGTATCCGGCATATCTGCTGGTGCAGCCGTTGCTGGTGCTCGGGGCCACGGTCGTTCTGGGGCGGGGGGTGATGACGGTTTCACCAGCCGCGGCGCGGGTGCTCAGCGGGGGGCGACTGGGGCGGTAGGCTTCAGTTACTGCGTGGCGGCGGGCCGAGCTGGTTCACCCATTCCTGGTTGCGAACGACGGTCGAACGGACCGGAAGGCCGGCGGAGTCGAGCCAGGGGCGGTAGCGGAAGCGCAGTTCGATCAGCCGGCAGGTTGTCGCGTCGAGCACCGCATTGCCGCTGGAGCGTGTTACGCTGCAGTGCGTGACGCTGCCGTCGGTCTCGACGGTGTAGCGTACGCCGACGATCCCGCCCGCACCGATCACCGCCTCGGCGTTGGGGAAATCCTTGTTCTTGAAGCGGCCCTTGAGGAGGCGGGGCGGGGTCTCCTCGCCACCGTCGCCGTCGCCATCCCCTGAGCGGCCGCTGCCCGTGCCGTTCCCTTCTCCGCCTGCGCCTGCGCCCGGTCCGGGGATGGGCGCGGCACCCATCGTGGCATCGCTGCCGGGGCCGGGTTTGAGTGTGGCGATGACGGGTGGTGGAGGGATGATCGGCGGCACGATCGGTTCGGGGACGACGACTTCGGTCGCCTTCGAACGGAGATTTGCCGGGGAGGCCGCGCCTTCAGGGCGGTGGCTTTTCGCGGGGCGGGGGATGATCTTTTCAGGCGGCGGCGGTGGAGGGGGTGTGAGGCCAACGGCGAACGTCTTCAGCGCGTTGGGGATAGCGGTGGGGATGCTGACGCCGAGGCCGAGGATGAGGGCGTAGCCGACGATGGCGCAAAGTACCGCGGCGCTGGCCGCGGATATCAGGCGGTCGCGCGGGTTCGGGTGGGCGCCGTACATGCAGGGTAATTGGGTAGGCGGGTATTGTGCGGCAACTGTGTGAGAGAGCGCGAGAACGATCTCGGTACTCCGGACGTGTTCGGTACTTACCCCGCTCCGACAGATGCACCTCCCCGGCGCAGGCCGGGGTCCAAGTGGAAAGGTCGATGTAACGAAGGACCGTCCGTCGTCACCTCCGTTTCCTAATTGGGCCCCGGCCTTCGCCGGGGTGGTGGTCACTTTGGGTGAAATAGACGTCGGTTTGTAAGCGTATCGGTTGGGCATTGGCGACCTGCACGTTCGGCAGACGCAAGAACGGGCGGTGCGACCTAAGTCACACCGCCCGTTCGTGGCGCGCGCCGCGGGAGTAAATCCCGCGTCGTCGGTCGGCGCTGAAGCGCCGCCGGCCGGGCTTGCTGTTGCGCTTGGCTTCGCCTTGCGCATCGGCATTCGCCTACAGCTTCGCCGTCAACTCCGGCACGATCTTAAACAGATCGCCCACCAAACCGATGTCCGCGACCTGGAAGATCGGCGCGTCCTCGTCCTTGTTGATCGCCACGATAACCTTCGAGTCCTTCATCCCCGCCAGATGCTGGATCGCGCCAGAGATGCCGACCGCGACATACACTTCCGGCGCGACGATCTTGCCGGTCTGGCCGACCTGATAGTCGTTCGGGGCGTAACCGGCGTCGACCGCGGCGCGCGAAGCACCGACGCCGGCGCCCAGCTTGTCCGCCAGCGGATCGATCAGCGCGTGGAACTGGTCGCTCGAGGCAAGCGCACGGCCGCCCGAGACGATGATCTTCGCGCTGGTCAGTTCGGGACGCTCGTTCTTGGCGATCTCCGAGCCGGCGAAGGTCGACAGACCCTTGTCGCCGGTCGATGCGACCGCTTCGATCTCGCCCGAACCACCCTCGGTCGCGGCCTTGGCGAACGCCGTGCCGCGGACCGTGATGACCTTCTTCGCATCCGACGACTGCACCGTCGCGATCGCGTTGCCCGCGTAGATCGGACGCGTGAACGTGTCCTCGCTCTCGACCGACAGGATGTCGCTGATCTGCATGACGTCGAGCAACGCTGCCACGCGCGGCGCGATGTTCTTGCCGTGCGTGGTCGACGGCGCAACGAACGCGTCGTGGGTGGCCATCAGCTCGACGATCAGCGGCGCGACGTTCTCGGCAAGCGAATGCGCGAATGCAGCGTCGTCCGCGACGTGCACCTTGCCGACGCCCGCGATCTTGGCGGCTTCGGCCGCGACGCCGTCGACGCCCTGGCCGACGACCAGCAGATGGACTTCGCCGAGCTGCGAAGCGGCAGTCACCGCCGACAGCGTGGCATCCTTGACGGCCTGACCGTCATGTTCGACCCAGACGAGCGTCTTCACTTGGCGACTCCCATTTCCTTGAGCTTGCCGACCAGCGCGTCGACATCGGCGACCTTGATCCCGGCCGAGCGCTTGGCGGGTTCGACCACCTTCAGCGTGGTCAGGCGCGGCGTCACGTCGACGCCGAAATCGGCCGGCGTCTTCTGCGCCATCGGCTTCGATTTCGCCTTCATGATGTTCGGCAGCGACGCATAGCGCGGCTCGTTGAGGCGAAGATCGGTGGTGATGATCGCGGGCAGCTTCAGCGTGTCGGTCTCGGCACCGCCATCGACTTCACGGGTCACGTTGACCGACCCGTCGGCGATCTCGACCTTCGACGCGAACGTGCCCTGGCCCCAGCCGAGCAGCCCGGCGAGCATCTGCCCGGTCTGGTTGTTGTCGTCGTCGATCGCCTGCTTTCCGAGGATCACGAGGTCGGGCTTCTCCTCCTCGACGATCTTGGCGAGGATCTTGGCGACGCCGAGCGGCTCGACCTTGGTCTCGCTGATGACGAGGATCGCGCGGTCGGCACCCATCGCGAGCGCGGTGCGCAGCGTTTCTTGGCTTTTCTGCTCGCCGATCGAGACGACGACGATCTCGGTCACGCCCTTGTCTTTCAGGCGGATCGCTTCTTCGACCGCGATCTCGTCGAACGGGTTCATGCTCATCTTGACGTTCGCCAGATCGACGCCCGTTCCGTCCGCCTTCACGCGAGGCTTCACGTTGTAGTCAAGCACGCGCTTGACCGGCACCAGCACCTTCATCGGGATTCCTTCCAAGGTGAATCTATTCGTTTCGCCCGCCTGTTGCCCAGGGGCCGTTGCGGCGACAGATGGCTGTTTCGAGCCGTTTTCGCAAGTCCGGTATGGAAACATCGCCGTGCCGTAGCGTCACGGCGAGCGACGAGCCCGACAAGTCGCATGTCCAACGAAAAAGGGCCCGGACGTTTCCGTCCGAGCCCCGTTTTTCGCGAAGTCAGTATGTGAAGGACCGGGCGATTACGCCGCGACCTTCTGCACCTCTGCGACGATCTTCTTGGCCGCATCGCCGAGGTCGTTCGCGGGAACGATCGCGAGGCCGGAGTTTGCGAGGATTTCCTTGCCCTTCTCGACATTCGTGCCCTCGAGGCGGACGACGAGCGGCACCGACAGGTTCACTTCCTTCGCCGCGGCGACGATGCCGTCGGCGATGATGTCGCACTTCATGATGCCGCCGAAGATGTTGACCAGGATGCCCTTCACGTTCGGATCCGCGAGGATGATCTTGAACGCGGCCGTCACCTTCTCCTTGTTGGCGCCGCCGCCGACGTCGAGGAAGTTGGCCGGGAACATGCCGTTCAGCTTGATGATGTCCATCGTCGCCATCGCGAGGCCGGCGCCGTTGACCATGCAGCCGATGTCGCCATCGAGCTTGATATAGGCGAGGTCGTACTTCGACGCCTCGAGCTCGGCGGGATCTTCCTCGGTCTCGTCGCGCAGCTGGAGCAGATCCTTGTGGCGGAACAGCGCGTTGCCGTCGAACGCGACCTTCGCGTCGAGCACCATCAGCTTGCCGTCGTTCGTCACGGCGAGCGGGTTGATCTCGATCTGCTCGGCATCGGTACCCATGAACGCGTCATACAGCTTCGACGCGGTGTTCGCGGCCTGCTTGGCGAGATCGCCGGTCAGCTTCAGCGCGGCAGCGACAGCGCGGCCGTGGTGCGGCATGAAGCCGGTCGCCTGGTCGATGTCGATCGACTGGATCTTCTCGGGCGTGTCGTGCGCGACCGCCTCGATGTCCATGCCGCCTTCGGTCGAGACGACCATCATCACCCGGCCGGTGGTGCGGTTGAGCGTCAGCGCGAGGTAGAATTCCTTGTCGATGTCGACGCCGTCGGTGACGTACAGGCGGTTGACCTGCTTGCCGGCATCACCCGTCTGGATGGTGACGAGCGTGTTGCCGAGCATGTCGGTAGCGGCTGCGCGAACCTCGTCCTCGGTCTTGGCGAGGCGGACGCCGCCCTTGGCATCGGGGCCGAGCTCGACGAACTTGCCCTTGCCGCGGCCGCCGGCATGGATCTGCGCCTTGACGACATAGAGCGGTCCGGGAAGCTTCTTCGAGGCCTCCACGGCCTCCTCGACGGTCAGTGCCGCGAAACCGGCAGGCACGGGGACGCCGAACTTGGCCAGCAGTTCCTTGGCCTGGTATTCATGGATGTTCATCGGGAAGGCTCCACGCAATTTTTAGGAAACTCGGGAATTGCGTCGGCGTAAAGCACAGGGCGGCCAGCAAATCCACCCTTAAGGCACCTGCATATGCGTCTCGTTTGCAATAGAGGGTTTCAAGCAGCTGCGATGATGGCTGGAATGGATCAAAACCAGGACGACCGCCCAGCCATAAGGGCAGGGCGGTCGCCTCGTTCGCACACCTGTTGTCGACGGGCGTAGCCGACGGCTATCCTACAGGCGTGTGAGCGCCGTCTTCACCTCGGTCTGCCCTACAGGCGTGTGAGCGCCGTCTTCACCTCGGTCTGCAACGCGGCGGTCAGCGCGGTCTTGTTGTGCAGCGCCTTGGAAAACACGTCCTGGTCGATGCCGGAATGACCGAACTGATCGATACAGCCCGCCCCGCCGCCGCAACCGCCACCGCAGCCGTCGCCCATCGCGACCTCGACGCCCGGCTTGATGGTCTTGATGAACGACGATAATTTGCCGATCGGCACTTCGCGCAGCACGGCTTGCGCGACTCGGTTTGTCTCAGGCATCGACGGTCTCCTCGGTTGATCCCGGCACCATGTCGGGATGGGGTGATGCGTGGCGGGCGAATCCCATCAGGCATTCCTCCGCCATCGCTTCGAAGATCGGCCCGAGCGCACGGCGGCCAAACGAACCGGTCACGATCGCGTCGCCCGCGATGCATCCGCTGGCGAGCGGCGCATACCAGGCGTCGCTGCCGATGCCGCCATCGCCGAACTCGTCGAAATAGCGGGTGAAGACGCGGCGGCTGTCCTCGGTCGGGAAACTGTCGGTGAAGATGTTGCCGAGCCGGAAACGATCGTCGCCGATGAACATGAAGCAAGGGAACACAGATCCGTCGGCAGCGATCGACAGCTGGTTGAAGAACGCCGGGCAATAGGTGGTCGAGGCGCGGCGTTCGTCGATCTGCTCGATGATACGCACCGCGAACTCCAGCAACGGGCCCTTGCCGGCGACGACGTTGTCGATCGTCGCGCGCGCGGCGGCGCGATATTGCGGCACCAGGTCGCCCATGCCGACCGACCATTGCTGCCAATCGGCCTGGTGATCGAAGATGCCCGATCCCAGCGCGGCTTCGTCGCGGTCGTTGTCGGGCAGGAAGGCGGGCGCGATGTGGATGACCCGGTCGTCGGTCACGTCGGCGAAGAACCCCATCAGGTCGACCACCGTCATGCCGGCGTCGATATGCGCGCGGCTGAATGTGCATTCGAACTCGAACGGGATCCCGGCGGCACGAAACACGTCGAGCGACCGGCGCAGCAGTTGCGAACTCCGCTTGCCGCTCGCGGTCGGGCGTACGACGTCGTGGATCGCGTCGGGGCCGTCCCAACTGACCGTCAGCGCGACCTTCCAGCGAACCAGCGCGGCGACCACGCGCGCGCCGCACAGCGTGCCGTTGGTGGTGGCGACGAACTGCGGCATCTTGGCGAGTCGCCCCGCCGCCACCGCGCCCTCGAACGCCTCGCCGATCGCGTCGATCGCCTTGACGTTCATCAGCGGTTCGCCGCCGAACAGATGGATGGTCTCGATCCGTCCGTACATCGCGCTGACCCGGTCGACGATCTGGCGCGCACGCTCGACCGACATCAGCGACCGGGCGGCGTGATATAGCCCGTGATCGGCGTAGCAATAGGAACAGACGAGGTTGCAGGCATTGCTGATGTTGATCGTGAAGCGACCGAGTCGCGGTCGACCGACATCGATATTCTCAGATCCGAAGATCAGCGGCAGCAGCGCGGGGCGGCGATCAAGCACAGGGCCTTCGGCATTGCGATGCGGAGGATCGTGGCGCGGGCCGAGTTCGGGGAGAGTGGCATTGCCATGCGCCACGGATACGGCAAGCGACGACCGATCAAATACAGCGTGAAGGTCGTTCTCGGTCAATACGACAAACTTATTATCCATGGCACGCGTGATCATCAGTATTCCCCTTAGGATACACCGCTCTCGATCATTTCGACTCGCTGTCTACTATCGGTATAGTCTATAACATCGGATGACATCCATAACAATAGAACCGATTTGCACGATGTATTGGTGTGTATTCACAAGAATATTCTGTTTTGCGGTGCAGTATAACTTGCAACGGGTACGAAGCCGCCAAATCGGATGCAGTACCGAGACTGGATCGAGGCTGGATCGAGGCGGGAGGTGGGCAAAGTTTCCGGATGCGAAGGCCTGCCGGCTGGTCTAGGGAAGGCGCATGTCAATTCCGACCGGCATCCTCCTGTTTTTCCTGACTGTTATCGGCATGGAGGCGTTCGCCTATGCCGCGCATCGCTGGGTGATGCACGGCTTCGGCTGGTTCCTGCATGAGAGCCATCACCGGGCACGGCATGGGAATTGGGAACTGAACGACCTGTACGCGGCGATCTTCGCGGTGCCGTCGTTCGTGCTGCTGCTGGGCGGCGTACAGCTCGGCTGGTGGCCGGGGTTCGCCTGGATCGGCGCGGGAATCGCCGCCTATGGCGCGATTTATTTCGGGTTTCACGACGTGATCGTGCACCAGCGCATCCCGACCCGGTATCTGCCGAAATCGAAATACATGAAGCGCATCGTTCAGGCGCACCGGCTGCATCACGTCGTCGAGACGAAGGAGGGCAATGTCAGCTTCGGCTTCCTCGTCGCGCCCAAGCCCGAAGACCTGAAGGCCGAACTCAAGCGCCGCGCGCGGGCGGGTAAAGTGGGTGTCCGCGCACCGGTCGGGACGCGTGCGTTTGGAGAAAAGTAACCCTTTGGGGAGCAGTGTTCCCGACATGACACAGCCCGTCTCCCTCCCTCCCGCCGAATCGACTGGCGAAGAGCTTCGTCAGGCGTTTCGCAAGGCCGTAAAGATGCGCGCGCACCTGCGCGATCGGGGCCAGACGCGATTCGAGATCGAGGTCACCGACCTGTCGCTGTCGGGATTTCGCGCGGAGACGAGTTTCACGTTGTGGCCGGGCACGGTGGTGTGGCTGACCTTGCCGGGTCTGGCTGCGCTCGAGGCTGTGGTCGCGTGGCGCGACAAGTTCAAATACGGCTGTGCGTTTGCGAAGCCGCTGCATCCCGCGGTGTTCGATCATATTGTAGCGCTAAGCCAGCGATAGGCTCGGCCACGCCCGAGCCGATGCGCGAACGCGCAATCGCTGGCTCGGCCGGTGGGTCGCCTCGGCGAACCCATCCGACGACGGCTTTGCCGGCGGCCTTGTGATAGAACCAGCAGGTCCCCGCCGTGGCAAAGCCACGTCGTCAGTCGTCGCTATGCGCCGCTGGCCGGGCTTTCGACTCATCCGAAAATAGCTGCGCTATCTCGGGTCTCGGCCTTTAAACCCCTGCGCCACCACGAACCACTCGACCGACCCCTTGCGACTCGCCGGCGGCTTGGCATGCTTCACCGTCTTGAAGTTCCGCTTCATCTCCGCGACCAGCTCCGAATCGGCGCCGCCCGCGAATACCTTCGAGACGAACGTGCCACCCGGCTCCAGCACCTCGCAGGCAAAGTGCAGCGCCGTCTCGACCAGCGCCATCGTCCTGAGCGCATCGGTCTGCGGATGCCCGACCGTGTTCGCCGCCATGTCCGACAGCACCAGGTCCGGTGCGCCACCGAGCGCCTCGATCAGCTTGCCCGGCGCGGCATCGTCGAGGAAATCCATTTCGAAGATCGTCACGCCCTCGATCGGATCGACCGGCAGCAGGTCGATTCCCACGACCGTCGCCTTCGGGATTCGCCGCCGGATCACCTGCGCCCAGCCGCCTGGCGCAAGGCCGAGATCGACGACACGCTTCGATCCCCGGATCAGCTCGAACCGCTCGTCCAGCTCGATCAGCTTGTATGCCGCCCGGCTGCGATAGCCGTCGGCCTTCGCGCGCTTCACATACGGATCGTTCAGCTGCCGCTCGAGCCAGCGCGTCGACTGCGCCGTGCGTTTCCGCGCGGTGAGGACGCGGACATGCCCGCCGGAACCGCCCCGGCTCATGCCGCGACTCCCGTGGCTTTGCCGGGCTTGGGCGAACCCATCAGTCCGCGCAAGATACCCTCGCGAATACCGCGGTCGGCGATGCCGAGCCGTTCGGCGGGCCACAAATCCATGATCGTCTCCAGAATGGCACAGCCCGCGACCACCAGGTCGGCGCGCTCGTTGCCGATGCACGGCAGCTTGGCGCGCTCCGTGATCGACATATGGGAAAGGTCGGCGCTGATCCGCCGCATCGCCGAGGCAGGGACGATCAGCCCGTCGACCACCGAACGGTCGTAATGGCTGAGCCCGAGATGCACGCTGCCGAGCGTCGTCACGGTGCCGCTGGTGCCGAGCAGCCGCGGCCGCTCGATATGCCGGGGCAGGCGGCTAGCAAACCCCGCGAAGCTGTCCGCGACCACCTGACGCATCCGCGCATAGGCAGCACGACGGCCGTCCTCGCCCTCGCCGCCACCGGCATGCTCGGTCAGCGACACCACGCCCCACGGCGCCGAATGCCAGTCGAGCACGGTCGGGATCGGCGTCGACGTATCGACCAGCACGAGCTCGGTCGACCCGCCGCCGATGTCGAACACGAGCGCGGGGTCCTCGCCCGGCTCGATCAGCGCATGGCAGCCTAGCACGGCCAGCCGCGCCTCTTCCTCGGCAGAGATGATGTCGAGATGGATGCCCGTCTCGGCGAGCGCCCGCGCGATGAACGCAGGACCGTTCGACGCCTGCCGGCACGCCTCCGTCGCAACCGACCGCGCCAGTGTCACGTTGCGCCGCTGAAGCTTGTCCGAGCATACGCGGAGCGCCGCGATGGTGCGCTCGATCGCCGCATCGCTCAGCTTGCCGGTCGCGGCCAGGCCCTCGCCCAGCCGGACGATTCGCGAGAACGCATCGATCACCGCGAAGCCGCCTGCCTGCGGTCGCGCGATCAGCAATCTGCAATTGTTGGTGCCAAGATCCAGCGCGGCAAACGCCTGCGCATCGGACCACCGCCCTCGACCGGGCCGGGTCGCCGCCGGACGGGCAGGAGAGCCCTGCCGGAACGGCATTCGGGCGGAAACATCCCCCATCGCCGTAAAACTCGCTATCTATGTCTGCCGCCGCGGGAAAATACCCGCCCGGTGCTTGGAGGCGAATGTAGCGCGGCGTGGCGATTACGCAAGCGACGTGGCGGATCGGCCACATCTTGGCGTTGACAGCGGCAAACCGCCCGCCTAGATCGCGCCCTCGCTGATGCCCCGTCGTCTAATGGTAAGACTGCGGTTTCTGATACCGCCTATTGAGGTTCGAATCCTCACGGGGCATCCAGCGCTTCCCGCCCAGGCGGTTGAAACCCCACCGCATCCCCATCCCATCGCCCACCGCATCGTCCGCCGGAACGCCCTTTGCGCTAGGTCGCCAAGGCCGGGTGGAAGGTCACGTATTTGCGGCCGAACAGCGCGGGGCCTTCGGTGAAATCCCGGTGCATCGCCGCGGTCACGGTCTCGGGATGGGCCTTGCCCTGGATCCATGTGTCGGCCGTCGGCGAATCGCCGCCGATCCGGATTCCGAGTGGTGCCACCAGCGAATGCAGCATCATCTCGTCCGGGCAGTCCGTGTATCTAAAGCTGCGCCAGTACCAGCGATTGCCGTCGATGAAGCGCAGGAACGCCTCGATCGCCTGGCGTTCGAACAGCCACCACGCGCCGCCGCCATGCAGATGGATGCCGCGCAGACCCGCCAACGACCTGTCCGGCAGGCGCGGGAACAGCCGCCGCAGGATCCGCCACGCGAACGGGTTGCGGACGTCGTGCAGCCACCGCCTGGTATAGCGCTCGATCGGCTTGTGGCTCACCGGCATCGCCGTCAGCTCCATCAAGTTGGCCGAGCCCGGCGGAAAGCTCTCGATCCGTGCGCGGATCTGCGCATCGCTTTTGACCGGATAGCATTCGCCGCTCATGAGATAGAAATGGGTGACCGCGGGATCCGCGATCGCCGCCCGCAACAGCCGCATCGCCGCCTCGACCTGGCTCAGCCCGCCCCAGTTCACCTGCACGCGATCCGTCAGGAACACCGCCTTCGCGCGGCACGCGTCGAACTGGCTGATGTCCGCCTTGCGATCGATATGGACGAAGGGCGCCCACAGGTCTCCCTCGAGCCGGTCGAGCAACAGCGCCAGTTGCTCCGGGCGGTGATAGGCGCGGATCAGCGCGGCGATCTTCATGCAGGGATCCTTCGGGAAGAGGCGGGCGCGGTGGCAGGCGCAGCACGGCGCGACGGCGGCGAGGAACGGGTGCCGTGTCCGACGCCTGCTCGCGTGGATCGCCGGGGCTGGCCGGGCGCCATCATGCGGATGACGGCGTCGGTCAGGTCAGCGCCCGGCGGGTCAGCGAATGTCGCAGGTCGATCGCCGCGCGACGCAGCTCTCGCCACGCCGGATGCCCCATCACGGCAAGCGCGACGATCCACAGGCCGGCGCCCGCGACGACCGCGACGACGGTCCGGATCGAGAGTAACTGGTCGTGCTGGATCAGCAGGACCGCGGGCAGGCACGCGGCCAGAGTGCTCGCCGCGCTTTTCGCATAGGTCCAGGCCAGCGCGCGCCCCGAAAAGCCGACGATCCGCTGCATCATGCCGATATAGATCGCGTACCAGATCACCGCATAGACCAGACGCGCGGCGGCGGCGGCCTCCAGCCCGAACCGGACCAGCACGCCGAGACACACCAGCGCGACGATCGTGTCGACCACGTTGCGCACCAGCAGCTCGCGCAGATGCCCCGATATCAGCGGCACCTCGGTATGGAGCGGCAGCGCGAAGAACAGCAGTTCGCTCAACGCCACCCAGCGCAGCGCCCGCGCCGCATCGCCCCAGCCCTGGCCGTAGATCAGCGTGACGATCGGCGTCGACAACAGCGACAGCAGCAGCATCGCCGGCCACATCACGCTCGTATAACAGCTCACCAGATCGATATAGGGCTGGGCCAGCGTCCGCTTCTCGCGGAGCAGCTGCGCGAAATGGCTGAAGAAGACCGACGACAGGCCACCGTCGAGCAACGTGCGCAGGCCCTCGACCATGCCGGCCGCGCGCCCGAACAGGCCGACCGCGTGCATGCCCAGGACGTTGCCGATGATCAGGTCGGGCGATCGCGTGCCGATCGCGCCGCTGACCGCGAGCACGGTGGTACCCGACCCGAACGAGATGATCGGCCTCGCGCCGGCGAAACTCATCTTGAGGCGGACCCTGCGCGGCCCGAGCAGCTGCGCCATCGTCGCGCGCGCGACCTGTTGCGCCAGGAAGCCGAGCGCCAGCGCTATCGGCCCATAGCCCCATAACGCGAACGTCGTGGAGACGGCCGCGTTGGCGGCGGCGGCAGCGATATTGATGAACGACAGCGTCCTGAAATCGACCGCGCGCTGGAGCAGCGCGATCGGGACGGTGTTGAAGGGCAGGAACAGGAACGCCGCCGCAATCAGCAGCATGATCGGAACGAGCTGCGCATTGTCGTAATACCACGCCATCGGCACGCTCAGCGCGGCGATCGTCGCGCAGATCGCCACGCCCACGCACGCGGTGATGGTGGTGCAGGTGTCGAGCATTTCGTCGGAGAGATCGTCGGACCGGACGACGTAGCGGCTGAGCCCGAAATCCTGCAGGTTGGAGATGATCCCGGCGGCTGCGAACCCGACCGAGAAGGTGCCGAACGCCGATGGCGGCAGCAGATAGCGCGCGAGATACACGCTGACCGCGAAGTTGAACGCGAACACGAACCACTGGCTGCCGACCGACCACAGGGCGGCCTTGCGGACCGCCATCAGCCGGCCCTTGGCGCGAGGTAGGACCGGCACAGGCTAGTCGCGAGCTGCCCGGCGCCGCGAACCTTGCCGTGACGCAACAGGCGGGCCACCGCGCGTGTCGCCGGGCCGCGATCGCCCCCTTCCGCGACATAATCGCCAACCAGCCTGACGCCGCCCTCGGACAGCGCCGGCAACGAATATAGCAGCTTGGGGGCGACCCGCGTGCGCACCCTGCGCGCGATGCCGGGTATGCCGAAGATCGTGTCCAGCTCACCCAGATGATCGACATCGGGCAGCATCGGCAGGCCGTCGGTCGGATCGGGATGCCCGCTGCGGCGCTGGAGATGCGCTTCCCACGCGACCGCGGCCCCGATCGCGGTGTGGAGCAGGTGCTGCACGGTCACCTGGTCCGGATTGATGCAATAGCGCAGCAGCACCTCGTCGACGCTGCACAGCTTGGTCACCTCCGACAGCCGCAGCCACAGGTCGTAATCCTCGCAGTGCCGGTACAGCGCCCGGTATCCGCCGACCTTCTCGAATGCGGCCTTCGAAATCATCGCGCCGGGATGGCTCATCACCGCCGACGATTCCATCGCCGCTAGGAACGCCTCGGCATCGCGAGGATAGACGTCGATCAGGCGGATCGGACGGCCCTGCACGTCGACGTTCATCTGCTGGCAGCCGACGACGCCGTAATCGGGATGCGTATCGAAAAAGGCGAGTTGCGTTGCGAACCGGTCGGGCAGCGATTCGTCGTCGCCGTCCATTCGCGCGACCAGCGCGCCGCGCGCCATCGCGAAGCCGCGGTTCAGGCTCGCGACCAGTCCGCGATTCTCCTGTTCGACCAGGATGATGCGGCGATCGGCATCCGCCAGCCGGCGCAGGATGTCGGTCGAGCCGTCGGTCGAGCCGTCGTTGACGATGATGAATTCGAAATCGGCATAGCTCTGCCCGAGCACGCTGGCGACGGCGCGTTCCACGAACGGCGCGTCGTTATAGACGCTCAACACTACCGACAACCGCATCGACCGAACCCTTCACGTCTCCGACGACCCTTACAGGGCTCGCCGTTGAAAATGAATGAAGGCCGTAAGTCGGCATGACATGACCGCGGGCCATGACCGCAGCCCAAGACCGCGGCATGCCGTGCCGGGTGATCAGCGCGAACCGAGTTTGCGTGCCTCTTCGACCAGCATCACCGGGATGCCGTCGCGGATCGGATAGGCCAGGCCCGCCGCGTCCGAGACGAGTTCCTGCGCGGCTTCGTCATAGCGCAGCGGCGTGCGCGTCATCGGGCAGACCAGCCGTTCGAGCAGCCAGGGATCCAGCGGCGTCGCGGTCATGCCCGCTCGCCCCCGGACGGTGGCGCGGCAGCGGCCTGCGCGGTGCGGCTGGCGTCGCTGCCGATCCGGCGTTGCGTCGCGACGTGTTCGATCGCGGTAATCTTCTTCGGATCGAAGAGGTTGGCGAAGAACATCCCGATCATCATCACGGCACCGTGCACGCGACCCTTGCTGGGCGACCTCACTGCAACGTCACCGATTCGTCGCCGTCGTGCCGCCCGAAGAACTGCATCAGCTGGATGATCAGTTCGGCGCGCTGCTCGATGTCCGGCGCCTCCAGCAATGCCTGTTTGGCGGCCGCATCGAACGGCGCGATCTGGGCGATGCCGTTGACCAGACTCTCGTCGTCGAGCCGCGCGACGGCGTCCCAATCGACCGCATAGCCCTGCATATCCGCAAACCGACGCGACTCCAGCTCCAGCGACGAGCGCCGCCCCAGCGACAGCGCGTCGTCCTCGATCAACGGCAGCAGCTCCGCCTCGACCTGGCGGAACGCGGTCGTCACATCGAGTTCGCGGACGATCCGGAACAGCGCGATGCCCTCCAGCACGACGTTGTACCGTCCGTCGTCGAGCGCCTCGACCTCGGCGATCTTGCCGACGCAGCCGATGTCGTACAGCGCGTCCGCATCGTCATTGGGTCCGCCCCGCGGCTGGATCATGCCGATCCGCCGGTCGCGCGCCATCGCATCGCTGATCATCGCCCGATAACGCGGCTCGAACATGTGCAGCGGCAGGTGCATGCCGGGGAACAGCAGCGCCCCCGGCAGCGGGAAGATCGACAGACGCGTGGTAGCGCGAGGGGGGGCGGACTCGGTTGTCATCCGAACAGGATCGCAGACAGACGGCGTCGCTGTCCAGACACCCATGGGTCTTCGAGCCCGACGACTTCGAACAGCTTCAGCAACTGCGTCCGCGCGGCGCCCTCGTTCCAGTCGCGCTCGGTGGCGATGATGCCGAGGAACGTGTCCGCGGCGGCATCGCGGTCGTTCGCCGCCATCTGGCCATTGGCGAGCGCGAACCGGGCATGCAGGTCGTCGGGGTTCGCTTCGACCGCAGCCAGCAGCGGCGACAGGTCCGCGACCGGGGGTGCCGACTGCGCGAGCGCGAGTGCGGCCTGCGCGCGGGTGATCGCGGGGTCCTTGGCGATCGCCGGATCGAGGTTCGCCAGCCAGTCCGCCGCCTCGTCGAGCTGCCCGGTCGCGACCAGCGCACGGACGAAGCCGGCATGGACCTGCGGATGCTCGGGCGCGATCTCGGCGATCTCGCGGAAGATGCCGAGCGCACGCTCGCCGTCACCCGCCGCGAGCGCCTCTTCGCCGACCGCGATCAACGGCTCGACATCGGGCGCCGCGTCGGTCGCGCTGGCCTCGATCGGCAGCTGCTTGAGCAATTGGTCGAGGATCACGCGCAACTGCGTTTCGGTACGGGCGCTGGTCATGTCGGCGACCAGCTGGCCCTGGAACATCGCATAGACGGTCGGGATCGACTTGATCTGGAATTGCGCGGCGATGAACTGGTTCTTGTCGGTATCGACCTTCGCCAGCACGACGCCCTTGTCGGCATAATCCGCGGCGACCTTCTCCAGCGTCGGCGTCAGCGCCTTGCACGGCCCGCACCATTCCGCCCAGAAATCGATGATCACGAGGCTCGTCATCGACGGTTCGACGACGTCGCGACGGAACGCCTCGACGGCGTCCTTCTCCGCGGGTGACATTCCAAGCGTGGCCAAGTTCAACTCCCGTGTGGTTCTAGTGCGGTATTTGGGGGGCGTCCGCGGCGAATGCCACCTCTAGGTTGGAACGCCCGGCACGACAAACGCGTGATATGGTCACACGGCGCCAGCCATCAATGCGCGCGAGCCATGATCCAAGACCGCGAACGATGCCTCTGGCGGCTCTGGACCCCCGTAGTCGCCGGACGATCGAACCAATCCTCCCCCGCCAGGGGGAGGTGGCGCCGAAGGCGACGGAGGGGGAGGACACGGACCCGAGGTTTTCCTTTCCTCCCCCTTCGTCTGGCAAGCGCCAGCCACCTCCCCCTGGCGGGGGAGGATCGCGGGGTCGAACGCCGATCCGTCCTCAATGAAAGTCCCGCGACTTGGGCAGCACGCGCACATCCCTCGGATGCGTCGCCCGCGGATGATGCGCCCTAGCATCCGGACTCCGCGTCAGCACCGGACGGATCACCTCGTCCACCCGTGCCAAGGGCGGCTCGAGCGCATGATCCTCCGACAACAGCCGCAGCATCTCGGTC
The DNA here is from genome assembly GCF_049472435.1 of Sphingomonas sp. 4RDLI-65. Taxonomy (NCBI): domain Bacteria; kingdom Pseudomonadati; phylum Pseudomonadota; class Alphaproteobacteria; order Sphingomonadales; family Sphingomonadaceae; genus Sphingomonas; species Sphingomonas sp. 4RDLI-65. Next base: position 295,982 of record NZ_JBCEBT010000002.1, read on the forward strand.
CGGTCCTGCACCCGCGCCGTCATCAGATGCGTCACCCCTTCCTCGCTGCGCTGGATCACGCCCTCCAGCACCATCAGCCGCGATGCCATCACCGCGCGGCGGTTCGCCTCGAAGTCGCGCGCCCACATCAGCCCATTGGTGATCCCGGTCTCGTCCTCGATCGTCACAAAGATCGCATTGCCCTTGCCCGGCCGCTGGCGGACCAGCACGACCCCCGCGACCTTCGCGCGCCGCCCGTCCTTGGTGGCGTTGGCCTGGGCACTCGACAGGATGCCCTCGGCCGCAAAGCGTTCGCGCAGGAACGCCATCGGATGCCCCTTCAACGACAGCCGTGTCGTCTGGTAATCCGCCGCCACCTGTTCGGAGAGCGGCATCGCCGGCAGATGCGCGTCGGGCTCCACGCCAAGCTCGGGAACGTCGGCCGCGGCAAACAACGCAAGCTGCTTCGGCGGCGTCCGGCGCACGTCCCACAAAGCCTCGCGCCGCTCCTTCGCCACCGATCGGAACGCATCCGCATCGGCCAGCAGGTTCATCGCCCGCTGCGGCAAATTCGCCCGCCGCACGAGGTCCTCGATCCCGACGAACGGCCCGCCCGCCCGCGCCTCGACGATCGCCTCCGCCCAGTCCTTGCGAAACCCATCCACCTGCCGAAACCCCAGCCGCAAATCCTCCCTGGCACGGGGAGGGGGACTATCCGCAGGATGGTGGAGGGGGGGCGCCGCAGACGTCCGGCTCGGAAGGGTGGTCGGCCTATCCGTGCCGCCCGGAACAGGCCCAGTTGCAACCGCTACGTCCGTGGAAGCCCCCCTCCACCCCGCTTCGCGCGGTCCCCCTCCCCGTACCGGGGAGGATTCAAGCGAACTATCCCACCCGCTCGCATTCACATCGACCGACAGCACCGTCACCCCATGCTCGACCGCATCGCGCACCAGCTGGGCCGGCGCGTAGAACCCCATCGGCTGCGAATTGAGCAGCGCGCAGCAGAACACCGCCGGATGAAAGCATTTGATCCACGACGAAACATACACCAGCCGTGCGAACGACAGCGCATGGCTCTCCGGAAACCCGTACGACCCAAACCCCTCGATCTGCTTAAAACAACGCTCCGCGAACTCCGCCTGATACCCGCGTGCGACCATGCCGCCGACCAGTTTGGCCTGGAAATTGTCCATCCCCCCGACCTTGCGGAACGTCGCCATCGCTTTCCGCAACTGGTTCGCCTCGTTCGGCGTGAACCCGGCCGCGACGATCGCCAGCTTCATCGCCTGTTCCTGGAACAGCGGCACGCCGTAGGTGAAGCGGAGCAGTTGCTGCAGCTCGTCGGGCGGCCCGAACTTGGGATCGGGCGAGGGAAACTCGACCACCTCCTTGCCGCTCCGTCGCCGGAGATACGGGTGCACCATGTCGCCCTCGATCGGCCCCGGCCGGACGATCGCGACCTGCACGACCAGATCGTACAGCACGCGGGGTCGCAAACGCGGCAGCATGTTGATCTGCGCCCGACTCTCGACCTGGAACACGCCGATGCTGTCGCCCTTGCAGAGCATGTCGTACACGCGCGGGTCCTCGGCGACCGCGATCGTGTCGAGCAGATGATCGCCGTGGCCATGCGTCCGCATCAGGTCGAATGCCTTGCGGATACACGTCAGCATTCCGAGCGCGAGGATATCGACCTTCATCAACCCGAGCGCGTCGATATCGTCCTTGTCCCATTCGATGAAGGTGCGGTCCTCCATCGCGCCGTTATGGATAGGCACCATCTCGTCGAGCCGCCCCTGCGTCAGCACGAACCCGCCGACATGCTGCGACAGATGGCGCGGAAATTCGAGCAGCCGGTCGACCATCTCGCGCAGCCGCGCGATCTCCGGATTGTCGACGTCGAAGCCGGTCTCCGCAAAGCGCTGTTCCTGGAACCGGCTCGAGAAACTGCCCCAGACCGTGCTCGTCAGCCGCTGGGTCACGTCCTCGGTCAGGCCCAGCGCCTTGCCGACCTCGCGCACCGTGCTCTTCGGCCGATAGTGGATCACCGTCGCGGCGATCGCGGCGCGGTCGCGACCATAGCGACGGTAGATGTACTGCATCACCTCCTCGCGTCGCTCATGCTCGAAATCGACATCGATATCCGGCGGCTCGTCGCGCTCGCTCGACACGAACCGCGAGAACAACAGGTCGTATTTCATCGGATCGACCGAGGTGACGCCGAGCAGATAACAGACGACGGAGTTGGCCGCGGACCCCCGACCCTGGCACAGGATCGGCGGGTCCTGCGCGCGTGCGAACCGGACGATGTCGTGCACCGTCAGAAAGTAATAGGCGTAATTCCGCTCGCGGATCAGCGGAAATTCCTCGTCGAGCAGCGTGTGCATTTTTGCAGGGATGCCGTCCGGGTATTTCGCCCGTGCCGCCTCAAGGACAAGATGTTCGAGCCAGTCCTGCGCAGTCCAACCTTCCGGTACTGGCTCATGCGGGTATTCGTATTTCAGATCGTCGAGCGTGAAGGCGATCCGCGACAGCAACCGCGCGCTCTGCGCTACCGCATCTGGACGATCGCGGAACAGCCGGGCGATCTCGACCTCGGGCTTCAAATGCCGCTCGCCATTCGCCGCGAGCAGCCGCCCGGCCTTGTGGATCGTCGTACGCTCGCGGATGCAGGTGACGACGTCGTGCAGGTCCCGATCGTTGGGATAGGCATACAGCGCGTTGGTCGTCGCAAGGACGGGCACGCCGGCCGCATCCGCGATCCGACCAAGCCGCGCCAGTCGCCGCCGATCGCGGCCACCACGCGGCATCGTCACGCCCAGCCAGACCGCATCCGCGCCCAGTCGCTTCACCGACTGGAGGATCGTCGGCAAGTCGCGCTCGCGCCGTTGCGGAAGTGCATCCCCCTCCGGCAGCGGCGACACCGGCGTCGCGCCGCGCGCGCTGCTCTCGGGCATCACCACCAGCATCATGTCGGCATGATGCGCGATCAGGTCGCCAAGCCCGAGGATGCAGCCACCCTTTTCGGCACGCCGGTTACCGACCGTCAGCAGCCGGGTCAGCCGCCCCCAGCCACGCCGGGTGGCAGGATACGCAACGATGTCCGGCGTACCGTCCTCGAAGACCAGCCGTGCACCGACCAGCAGGCGGAAATCGATCTGCGGCATCGCCAGGCCGAGCAGGCCGTCGCGTGCCTTCTTCAACGCCTGATGCGCGCGGACCACGCCAGCAACCGTGTTGCGATCGGCGATCCCGATCCCGCTTAATCCCAATTCCACCGCCCGCCCGACCATCGCGCCGGCATCGCTCGCCCCATCGAGGAAGGAGAAATTGGTCGCCGCCACGAGTTCAGCGAACCCGGTCATGGCGCCGGCGCGGTCACGCGAAGACGCCGTGGAGGTACCAGCGGGGTGTCTCCATCTCGGAATACAGGCCGTGGCGGAAGATCCAGAAGCGACGGCCGCGGCGGTCCTCGATGCGGTAGTAATCGCGCGTCGGGATATCCTGGCGGCGCCACCATTCGCCGGCAATTCGCTCGGGACCTTCGCTGTGCGCCACGTCGTGCACGGTGCGGCGCCAGCGGAAGCGGTGCGGCGGGCCGTCGGGGACCTCGGCCATCATCGATTCGATCGGCTGTGGCGGATCGAACAGATAGATCGGGCGGAGCGGCGGCTCGCCCGTCTCGGGCGCGGTCCACGGTGTCGGGGCAGGGGCTTCGGCCGCGGGCAGCATCAGCTCGGCCTGTTCGGGAATATGACTGTCGCGTGCGGAAAACCGGCGCACGCGCGTCCGGCCCAGCCGCGTGCCGAGCTGGTCGACCAACTGCGCGACCTCGCCCTTCTGCGCCTCGCCGCCCTCCAGCTTCAATTGCGACGCGTCGAGCTTCTCGGCCAACGCGACGTCGAGCCGGACCAAGTCGTACCCGAATCCCGGATCGAGCGGGTCGGCGAGGCTGTCGATCCGTTCGCGGAACAGCCGCATCAACAGCGTCACGTCGCGCGTCGGCTGGCCGGTCTCGATCCGCAACCGCTGGACCAGGCCGTCCGCGCGAAACAGCCGCGCCTCCCAGCGTCGGCCGCCTTCGTGACGGTCGGCAAGCTGGCCCGCAGCTTCGGTGGCGAGTTCGGCCAGCATTTCGAGCGCGTATTCGGTTCGCGCGATCGGCTCGGCGAAGCGGCGTTCGACACCGATCTTCGCCACCGTGCGGCGCGCGACGATCGGCCCCTTCACCGACCCGTCGAGCCGGCGGATCATCATCGCCGCCTCCTCGCCGAATCGCGCCGCGATCACGCTAAGTGGGCGCGCCATCACGTCGCCGACCGTCTTCAGTCCGGCGCGCGACAGGGCGGTGATCGCATCCTCGTCGAGCCCCAGCGCCGCCACCGGCAACCGCTTCACCGCGCGCTTCTCGTCGGGAGCAGGCGCGCCGGCATAGCGAGCGAGCGCCCGCGCCGTATCGGGCGTGTCGCCGAACGCATGCCGCACCAGCAGTCCACGACGCGCGAGGCGCTCCTCGAGATCGGCCGCCAGTCGCCGCTCGCCCTCGAACTCGTGCACGCACCCGGCGATATCGAGGATCAGCCCATCGGGTTCGTCGAGCGCGACCGACGGCGTGTACCGCTGGCACCCGTCCGCCAGCCGCTCGAGCCATTCGTGATCGGCATGCGCATCATGCTCGTACACCTCCAGTTCCGGCACCCGCGCCCGTGCATCGGCCAGCGTCAGCCCCGGCTGGAGCCCCGCGCGCACCGCCTCGCGATCGAGCGCCTTGAGCCGCACCCCGCCCGAGACCGTCTCGACGAACGCGATCGGCGTTTCAGCCCGTCCGACGAACAGATGCGGCCGCATCGTCCGCAGCCGTTCGATCGGCAGCCACGGGAATACCAGCGCCAGGTAGCGCCGCGGAATCACCAGAGGCGAAGGCGGTTTGGTCGAAGATGTACGCGTCACGGTCCCACTCCACACGCCAGCGAAGCCCGGCCTGGCCTCCGCGTCGGCGCAGCAATTCGATGTCGAAGGCAGGTTTGCCCGGTGCGTCGGCTTCCAAGGGCCGGGAACGGCATGCCGCCACCTGCCAGCGCGACGCGGCCGCACTCGGCACCGGCTCGGCACCGATACGAAGACTGAGGATCGTCACGCCCGAGGCTTCGGCGGCCAGCATCAGCCGCCGCGTCGCAGTCAGGTCGATCTTCGGTGCGCGTCCCCAGGATTCGATCAGCAACGTGCCGAGCCCGTGACACCGCGCGGCATCCGCGGCGGCGCGCAACAAGTCCGCCTCGTCCTCGACCAGCCCCAGCACCAGCGACGTCACGTCGAGCCCCATCTCGACCAGCCCGGTCGCATGCAGCCGCCCGCCCTGGCGCTCGCTCGCCTCGGTCCGCAGCCACATCATCGGCGCCGCGCGTGCTGCCAATACCGAGGCGACGGCAAACCCCGCACCACTCGCCGAATCGTCGACCGACGCAAAAACCTCGTGGAGCTGCCCCTTCGCCATCCCCTGCGTCAGCCACGCATCGTCCGCGCGCGCATCGCCTTGGGTCGGCATGCCCGTCGTGGCGATCCGCTTCAGGCGGGCGATCAGGGCAAGCGACTCGTTCACAATTGTTCTTGTAATGTTCTATTGGTGGAGTCGCCAAGCGGAATCTCGCATCGGCTCGACGCTTTGTGCGGTGCACAACAATCGCAACACGCGGCGCACGACAATCGTGGCGAATTTCATGCGAAAGGTGAAAAGGTGCTTGCCGTCCCCGAAACACCGGGCTAACAGCGCGCCTCACCCAGTCACCGTGTCGCTTCAGACCGGAGACTACGGCGCCAGAGCGGGCGTAGCTCAGGGGTAGAGCACAACCTTGCCAAGGTTGGGGTCGAGGGTTCGAATCCCTTCGCCCGCTCCAGTTTTCCCGGTGGAAGACAGCGGCCCAGGCCGATGCGATATCTCAAAAATCCGCCGCGCCAGCATTCTCGGGTCAATCCCCGCATTCTTTCAGCCAATAATCGTTGCGGCTCGTCATCATCATGGCGCGCGGGATACTTTGCACGCGCGATGCCGTTTTGGCGTCCCGGACGTTAAATCGTCATGCAGAGCCTCATATCGATCCCGACCTACCAGCGCGCGCACCAGATCGGCCGCGCGATCGAGGCCGCGCTGGCGCAATCGCAGCATGACGTCACCGTCGTCGTGATCGACGATGCCTCGACCGACGATACCCAGGCGGCCTGTGCGCGCTGGTTCGGCCATCCGCGATTCGGCTATCTGAGGCTGGGGCATAATCTCGGTACGGCGGCCGCCAAGAACGTCGCGCTCGCGTTGCTGCCGTTCGACGCGATAACCTTTCACGATTCGGACGATATCCCGCACGTCGACAAGCTGTTGCGCCAGCAGCGGACGCTGTCGCGAACCGGGCTGGTCGCCGCCGATTGCGCGCCTTGGCACCTGGCGGGGGGCACGCAAGTCGCCGACGCGCCCGCGCAGCTCGATCTGGTGCTGACGGCGCACCGCTTCCTGTCGGCGGACGGCCGTGCGGCGCGCATCGCCCGCACGCTGTCGCTGGTCGAGGATTTTTTCCCCAACCTCCAATTCTCTGCCGGGCCGCCCGGCGACTGGGTGCTGATCAACAGCGGGCTGTTCCGACGCGATCTGTTCGCGCGGATCGGCGGTTATGCCGACAGCGTCGAGGAAGACCGCGACCTGCGCAATCGCGCGCTGATGGCGGGCGCGCATATCTGGTTCATCGACGACGTCCTGCTCGACAAATACGAACAGCCCGACAGCCTGACCGCCGCCGGCGCGACCGGTTATTCCAGCGCGCGGCGTCGCGACGATCGCAGCGCCCTGTGGCGGACGATCGCGGACTGGCGCCCGGGGACCGCGCCGGCGCCGGTGCCGATCGACCTGGCGGAGCTGACCATCGCGTTCGCCGCGATGCCGCAACCGCTGGCCGTGGCGACCGACATCGCGATGACCGGCGCGACGCGTGCGCGACTGGACACGGTCGTGGCGGCGCTCGCGTGACCGCGTCGCTGCTCGTCATCGCGCCGCATGCGGACGACGAGATCCTGGGCGCGGGGGCGATCATGGCCCGTGCCGCGAACGCAGGCGCACGGATCGCGGTCGTCGTCGCGACCGATGGCGCGCAGTCCGATCCGGGCCGCGACCCGGCGGTGCTGGTGTCGATGCGGCGTGAGGAATGCCGCGCCGGGCTCGCCCGGATGCTGGGATATGTCCCCCCGCTGCTGTTCCTCGAGCAACCCGATGGGGGCCTGTCGAGTTCGGCGATCCCGCCCCAGCTGATGACGACGCTCGAGGCATTCGTCGAGGCAGCCGCGCCCGATACGATCCTGGTCACCGATCCGGCCGACGGGCATCCGGATCACAAGGCCGCGTTCGGGCTCGCCAGCCGCTTGGTCAGCGCCGGAACCGGTCGCCTGCTCCGCGTCATGCCGGTTAGCCAGCGCGTCGATCGCCTGTTCGATCCGCGCGGCTATGAGGCGTTTGCGGTCGAGGATCTCGCCGACCGAAAGCGCGCCGCGCTGGCCTGCCACACGAGTCAGCTTGATCCTGTGGCGGGGTTTTCGCTCGCGCCCGACGTGTGCGACGCCTTCGCCACGGTCGAATATCTTCGCACCGCCTATGACCGCGACGATCGGGCGGACGACGCAACCCCCGCCGCGCATTTCGATGCGCTGTTCACCCGGTCGGCGGATCCATGGCGCTATGACGACGAACCCTATGAGCGCGATCGCTTCCGGCGCACCGTCGCGGCGCTTGCTGGGCGACGCTATCGCTCGGCGCTCGAACTCGGATGCGCCAACGGAGCGCTGACCGAGCAGCTCGCGCCCTTGTGTGACCGCCTGCTGGCGACCGACGCCTCGAACGCCGCGCTGGGCGCCGCGCGCGCGCGCGTCGTCGATCTGCCAAACGTGACGCTCGAACGGCGCGCGATGCCACATGATATGCCTCGCGGCACGTTCGACCTGATCGTCGCAAGCGACATGCTCTATTATCTGGGGCTCGACGGCATCGTCGCGCTGATGGCGGCGATCGAAATCTGCGCGACGCCGGATTGCCGTATCCTCATGGCGAGCTATCTCGGCGAGACCGACACCCGCGTCACCGGCGAGATGGCCGCCGAAATCGCGATCGCACACTTGCCGGGCTGGGTGCGGACGCATGTCGAGCGGACCGATCGCCTCCGCATCGACGTGATGGCCCGGCGTTGAGTACCAGCCAGTCGCGAGCGCGACGATGATCACAAACGTCGTTGCGATCGCGATCCCCGCCTTCGACGAGGCAGACCGGATCGGTCGATGCCTCGATTCGCTCGCCACACAACAGAAGCCGGGCAAGATCGTCGTGGTCGTCGTCGCCAACAATTGCAGCGACGCGACCGCCGCGATCGCGCGGGCGCCGCGATCGATCGACGTCGAGGTGATCGAGCATGCGTTCGCCGATCATGAGCGCGGTGCCGGTGCCGCCCGCCGCATGGCGATGGCGCAGGCGGCACGCTACGGCGAAATCGTGCTGACGACCGATGCGGACTGCGTCGTCGATCGCGACTGGGTCCGGGCGCACCGCGCGGCTTTCGCGCGCGGCGTCGATGCGGTCGCCGGGCGGGTCAGTGCGGACTGGCCGGAGTTGAGCCTGCACCCTCGGCCGGCGCTGCGGATCGGCGAGCTCGAATGGGAATATCTGGGTCTCATCGCCGACGCCGAGCCGCTTTTCGATCCCGTCCCCCATGATCCCGCGCCCCGGCATGCGCAGCGCTGCGGTGCCAATCTCGGCATCACCCGCGCGATGCTCGACCACGTTGGCGGCGTGCCCGCATTGGCGACGGGCGAGGATCGTGCGCTGCTGGTGGCGGTGGAGCACGCCGACGGACGCATCCGGCATGATCGCGCGCCGCACGTCACCGCGTCCGCACGGCTCGTGGGGCGCGCGGGCGGTGGCATGGCGGATGCCCTTCGGCTGCGGCTGGCGGCCGACTATCGGTGCGACGATCAGCTTGCGCCCGCCGATGCCCTGGTCGCGATGTGGCGGGCCCGCCATGCCGCCCGCGCCGCATGGCGTGGTCCCGTCGCAGGTGCGACCTTCGGTGCCGAATGGGCGATCGCGCGGCGGTCGCATGTCACCACCCGGTTGACGCCGGCCGATCTCCCCGCCCAGATCGCCCGCCTCCGAGAGATGATAGCCTCCGCCAATGGATAGCCTTTGATGACCGATACGATGCTGCCGGCCGACATTCTGGTGGCGATCCGGGCGCAGGACGAAGCGCTCGATCGCGGTTCGCACGGTCCCGGAATCGCGCTCGCACTGCTGCGCGACGCTGCGCTGCTGTCCGCGCCGCTGCCAGTGGACCGGGGCGGCAGGGGATGGGGCACGAGCGCGGCCGGTGCAGAGCCGATGCTCGCGTTGCTGGCCGAACTCGGCGGTGCCAGCCTGCCGATCGCGCGAATCTACGAAGGGCATGTCAACGCGATCAAGCTGGTGTTGCGGCACGGCGACCAGTCCCAGCGCGACCGGGTCTGTACCGCGGTCGAGGCCGGGGCGATCCTCGGGGTCTGGGGCGCGGAACGCGACCGGCCGGTGACGATCGGCGGCGACGCGCTGGCGGGCGTCAAGACGTTCGCGTCGGGGCTTGGCGACGTCACGCTGGCGATCGTCACCGCGAGAGACGAGAACGGGCTGCGCATGGTGCTGATCGACGCGACCGCCCCGGACCGCGGAGACCTGTCCGATTGGGACGTCGACGGCATGGTCGGCAGCCGGTCGGGCCGGTTCGACTGCACCGGACTGCCGGCAGGGCCGTCCGACCGGCTCGGCGCGGTCGATGCGCTGTTCGTCGAGCCCGATTTCCACGGCGGGCTATGGCGTCTGTGTGCCTGTTACGCCGGCGCGATGGCACGGCTGGCGCGCCTGACGGCCGAGCATGTCGATCGCGCGAACGGCCGCGGCGACTCCTTGTCGGCCCATCGCCTCGGGCATCTGGCGATGGAGGCGCGCGGCGCGGCCTTGTGGGCGCGCACCGCCTGTCTCGCGGTAGAGGCGGCGGGGGCATCCCCGGCCGAGGCGGTGGCGACGGCGTTGTTCGCGCGCGAGGCGATCGAACAGGCGGCAACCCGCCTGCTTGTTGATGTCGAGCGGATCCACGGCACCGCGATGCATCGCCGTGGCAGCGAAGTCGGCAGGCTCGCGCGCGATCTGCGCCTCTATCTGCGCCAGGCCGACCTCGATGGAAAACTCCGCGTCGCCGCCGAGCACTGGTTCGTCGGTGGCCACTGATCGGGCAGGGCGCGCGCTTGGCACTATCGCCGAGCCCGATGGTTCACGCCTCATGACGATACGAGATTTTCCCGGCGACGATGCAGACACGCGGCCCGACCCGACCCGATCGCGCGATGGGGCCGCACCGTTGCGGATCGCCGTCGTCGCGCATCTCCGGCATCCGATCGCGATGCCGTTCATGGGCGGCATGGAGGCGCATTGCCATCAGCTCGTCGGCGCGCTGGTCGAACGCGGCCACGACGTCACGCTGTTCGCCAGCGGCGACAGCGATCCCGCCCTGCCGCTGCACGCGATCGCCGAACGGCATTACGAGGCCGTCCTGCCCTGGGCGCAATGGCATGGCACGCCCGAACTCACCGCCTTCCAGGACGCCGCGTTCGGTCGCACCTGGGACGCGATCGCGACCGGCGGCTTCGATATCGTCCACAACAACACGATGCATCCGGTGCTCCATGTCCTGGCGCAGCGCGATCGCACGCCGATGGTGACGTCGCTGCATGTCCCGCCCTTTGCCGGGCTGGCGAACGCGGTCGCGGGCACCAGCGCGGCCTGGTTGCATCAGACCGCGACGTCGTACGCGCACCTCGCGACCTGGTGGACCACGCCGCCCCCGACTGCCTCGGTCGTGCACAACGGCATCGATACCGCCCTGTGGCGGTTCCACGCGACGGGCAATGGCCGCGCGGTCTGGGCGGGGCGGATCACGCCCAACAAGGGAACCGCGGTCGCGCTCGACGCGGCGAGGCTCGCCGGGATCGCGCTCGACGTGATCGGACCGATCGACTGCATGGACTATTTCACCGACCACGTCGCACCGCGGCTGGACCAGACGCGAGTCTATCACGGCCATCTCGGCGGCGCGGTATTGGTCGACGCGATCGGCGGCGCCTCCGTCCTGCTGTCGACCCCGATGTGGGACGAGCCGTTCGGGCTGATCGCCGCGGAGGCGCTCGCCTGCGGGGTGCCGGTGGCGGCCCTCGATCGCGGTGCGATGCGTGAGGTCATCGGCGCGTGCGGCGCGCTCGCGAGCGATGCCGCATCGCTCGCCACGGCGATCGCGGTGGCCGTCACGATCCCCCGCGAGGCTTGTCGCGAGCGGGTGGAACGACTGTTCTCGCTGGCCTCGATGGTCGCCGGCTACGAACGCGCCTATGCGTCGGCGATCGCCGGCTCGCGCATTTCCAGCTGCGCCAGCACGACCGACGTGCTGGCATAAGGCTGGTCGACCTGCTGCCGCGTCAGCGCCAGATCGTCCTCGGACACGTCGCGCAACCGCACATGCTCGCCGTCGCGCAACGTGATCAGCCCCATCAGCGTGAACGCGCGCAACCAATGCTCCATCGTGAAATGCCCCCATTTGTCGCGAAACCGCGCGGCATTCGCGATCACGCTGTCGACATGGTGGACCGGCGGCATGTGGTGCGGATGATATTGGTGATACACGCGCGCGCCGCGCACCCACAGGATCGGGATCCCCGCCGTCATCGCGACCCGCCCGAAATCGGTATCCTCGCCGCCATAGCCGACATAGCGTTCGTCGAACCCGCCGATCGACAGGAACGTCGCGCGCCGCATCGCGAAGTTGAGCGACCAGAAGCAACGATAGTCGGAGCAGTCGCCCAACGCCGCGACCGGTGGCCCGGCGCGCTCCGAATGCTTGACTCCGATCGCCGCGAACCGGTCGAAGTCGAGCCCGTCGGCGGTGGCACCCGACGGCAGGTACAGCACTTCGCCCATCAGGACCGCGTCGACCGTGTCCAGCTGCGCCAGATAGTCGGCGACCAGCGACGGCGCCGGAATGCAGTCGACGTCGAGAAAGATCAGGTGCTCGCCATGCGCCGCGCAGGCAGCCGCATTGCGCGCCGCCGCCAAGGGGATGCCGTCGGCGCCCACCATGATCTGCCGCACCGGGAACCGCGTCTCGGGAAGGTCGTACGGCGCGGCCTGCATCACCGCGATCACCAGTTCGTCGGGCATCGTCGTCTGCGCGTCGAGCGCACGGACGACATTGGCGAGATGCGTGGCACGGCCATGCGCAAGGGTACAGATCGAGACGGTCATGTCAGGCTTTCACGGGCGAACGGAGGGGCAGGGGGATAGGATCGGGGGAAGGCGCGGCGACCGGCAATGCCCAGGCATCGTCGGCCAGCGTCGAAAGCCATGATGCGACATCGGCGGCGGCGTTGGTATCGAACAGCGCCTGCTGACGTGCCAGATCGATCGCCGCCGCGCGCGTCCAGGCCTGCGTCCACGCGCCGGCATGCGACGGCCAATGGTCGAGCATGATCGCCGCCCCGGCCCGGTCGAGCATCCGCGCCTTCCAAAGCTGCTCGTCGAAATAGCGCCATTCGGGCACGACGATCCACGGGCGACCGATCGCGGCGATCATGTGCACCGTCGTATTGCCCGCCGACGACACGATCCGGTCCGCCGCCGCGATATACAAAGCGGGCGTATCGACCCAGCCGAGATGCCGCAGATTGCCGGGCGCGGTGGCGTGCCATTCCTGCTCGACCGCGCCGATCGTCAGCCACAGCACGTTCGGTTCCGCCCGCGCGCCGAGCGTCAGCGGCGTCGCCGGCGTGCCGGTGCCGCCACCCCCTGCGACGACGACGACAATCTCGCCGTCGATCGGCAATCCGAGCGCCAGCCTCGCATCGTGGCGGCTGGTCGATGCCACCTCGACACCGACGCCCGGCGCATAGTGCGTCTTGGCCAGCATCCAGTCGGGCCGACCCGGCTGCTCCAGCGAAGGCGCATAGGGTGCCAGGATGCCGAGCGCGGACTCATATGCCGCCATGTGCCCGGCGTCGCTGCGGTCGCCGTGCTGCAGCACGCTGACGCACGGGATCGACGCGATCCGCGCCAGCTGCGCGAGCTCGGCCGACACGTCGGTGACGAACAGCGCCGGCTGCGCGCTGTCGAACCACGTCGCGATCGTCGCCACCGCGTGCGTGATGCTGTGCCAGCCGAGCGGCGCGCAGTGCATCGTCGCGGGTGTCCGTGCGTTCGCCAAGGCGGGCGGCGCATCGCCTGTCGCCTCGAACAGCGACGGGATCGTCTGGACCGCGACATGGGGCGCGAGGGGCGGAAAGATGTCCGCCCGCGCCGAGAACAGCGTCACCGGCCGGTCCGCGGGCAGCGCGTTGACGATCGCGGCGGCGCGCTCGGCATGGCCGCGCCCCTGGTGATGCACGAAATACCCGATCGGCCGCGTCATGCGGCGCGCTCCGTGGCAAGCGCGCGCATGCCTTCGACGATCCCGGCGGCATGCGGCGCGCGCGCGAGATAGATCGTCGGCCGGCCGACCAGTCCGGCCAGCTCGGCGCTGTGGTTGGCGACGAGAATGCCGTTGCGGCACAGCGTCAGCATGTCGAGGTCGTTGCCGCTGTCGCCTGCGGCATAGACATGATCGCGCGCGATACCCAGCACGCGCGCCACCCAGGTCATTGCCGCGCCCTTGCCGGCGCGTTCGGGCACGATGTCGAGCAGTCGGCCGTGACTGTGGATGACGCGCACGGGCAAGTCGGCCACGACCATCCGGATCGCGGCGATCACCGCGGGTTCCTCGACGAAATAGCTCCTTTTGTGGCGCCGCTGTTCCACCGCCGGCTGCCGTTCCACCCCCACCAGCCGTGCGACCCGCGCGTCGATCGTATCGGCGTTCCAGCCCGCGTCGATATGTGCAGCGTATTCGGCGTCCGCGATCAGGCGGGCACCCGTGCGCCAGTAGATTTCGGCGCCGACCGAGGTGATCAGCACGTCGGGCGCGGGTTGTCCCCATTCCACCAGCAGCCGCTCCGCTTCCTGCAACGACCGCCCGGTCGCGACCCCGAAGGCGAGCCGCGGCTCGCTTTTCAGATACGCCGCCATCCCGATCGCCCCGACCGTGCAGCCGGTCAGCGTATTGTCGATGTCGCACAGCAACAGCCGCGCGGGCGACGGCCGCACGGGCATGACCGCGCGCAGGCCGTTCACGATGCCGACGAAGCGTGCGGCATAGCTCTTCCAGTCGAGCATGCGCGCATTGATCGACCCTGCCCGCGAGGCGCGCGCCCATTCGGCGCGGTCGTCGAGCAGCGCATTGATCGCGTCGGCGAAACTGCCGGGATCGCGCGGATCGGCGACCCGGCCATGGCGCAGCCGTGCGACGATGTCGGCGGGGCCGCCATGGTTCGTCGCGACCACCGGCACGCCGTGCAGCGCAGCCTCCGTCAGCGTCAGTCCGTAAGGTTCGGTCAGCGCGGGATTGACGAACACGCCGCCGGTCTCGCGGGCCAGCGCATAGAGCGAGGCGACGTCGCCCGCGCTGTGCCGCTTGGGCAAGGCGAGCGTTCCGTACAGGTCGTGGCGGTCCAGTCCGGCCAGCAGCGCGCCGATGACCGTCCGTTGCTCGTCCTCGCCGGTATCGGGTCCGTCGCGCAATCCCGCCACGATGACCAGATTGGCCCGGTCGCGCAGCCGCGTGTCGGCGGCGAACAGGTCGATCAGGCCGGCAAGGTTCTTCTTGGCGACCGGTCGCGCGATGGCGAGGATGATCGGCCGGTCGGGATCGCGCAGGAACGGGGCGATCAGCGCGCGGGCGCGGGCGCGGTCCAGGTCCACGGGCGCGGTGTCCGCAAGGCCGGCACCCGGCGGCACGCAGTGAATCTTCGCCGGGCAGGCCGACGGATACAGCATCAACTGCCGCTCCGCCTCGTCGCGCGAGGAGGCGATGATCGCGTCGGCGGTGGCGATCGCACGATCTTCTTCCGCGATACGCGGCGCCAGCGCGGCATGCGGATCCGCGAAGCATCCTGCCTTGTCGATCGCGAGCGAATGCGCGGTGTAGACGAATGGGATGTCGAACCGGTCGCGAACCAGCGCCGCAACCTCCGCCGCATCCGCAAAATGCGCATGGATGACGTCGGGACGATGCGTGAGCGTCGCGATGTGCGCGATCAGGGCCCGCGCGAACGCGGGCCGGTCGGCCGCGCCGGTTCCCTTGCCGAGATAGCCGCGATTGCCGGTGTCGATCCGGCGGATCGCCAGTTTCGCCGCGACCGGTTCGAACGGCACGGCATAGGCGGGGCCGAGCACCGGATCGTCGATCAGGCGGGTGACGATCTCCACCCTGTCGACATCGTCGCGCGCCGCCAGCGCCTGCGCCGCGCCGAGCGCATAGGTGATGTGACCCCCGGTATCCTCGGTAATCCCGAATTCGATCGGTGGTCCCTTAAGACATCCGCCAAGCGCGATCGACAGGATGAACAACAGGCAAAATCCCTAAACCTTGTAAAACGGGATCTCTCGGATCCGACCGCCATTAACGTACGGTTCAGGTCGAAGGTTGCGGCCGTGGGCCCGTTGCCGTGTCGCAAAGTGACTGATCGAGATTAGCATGACTTCTGCCTCGACCAGCAACGCGGTCGCCATCACCCGAAAGACGCAATCGCCAAGTCGGTCGAGATCACGCTACACTGTCGCGATGACCATAAGAATCGGAATCGGCGGCTGGACCTACGAGCCATGGCGCGGGACCTTCTATCCCGACAAATGGCCGCAGAAGCGCGAGCTCGACTATGCCGCCGAACGCGTCACCGCGATCGAGATCAACGGCACCTATTACGGCAGCCAAAAGCCCGCGACCTTCGCCTCCTGGGCCAAGGCAGTGCCCGACGGCTTCGTCTTCGCGCTGAAGGCCTCGCGCTACTGCACCAACCGGAAAGTCCTCGCGGACGCAGGCGAGTCGATCGCGAAGTTCACCGGCCAGGGCATCGTCGAGCTCGGCGACCGGCTCGGACCGATCCTGTGGCAGTTCATGGCCACCAAGAAATTCGACGCCGACGATTTCGCCGCATTCCTCAAGCTGTTGCCTGCCAGCCAGGACGGCCTTGCGCTGCGCCACGCGATCCAGGTTCGGCACGAGAGTTTCGCGGTACCCGAATTCGTCGCGATGTGCCGCGACGCGGGCGTCGCGATCGTGTTCGCGCAGTCCGCCGAATATCCCGCGATCGCCGACCTCACCGGCGACTTCGTCTACGCGCGGCTCGAGGATGCCGAGGAGCGCTTCGTCGCAGGCTACGCCCCGACCGCGCTCGACGAGTGGGCGGCGAAGGCCAAGACCTGGGCGGCAGGCGGCCGACCCGACGGCCTGCCCTATGTCGAGCAAGCGGCGCCGGCGAAGAAGCTCCGCGACACCTTCGTCTTCTTCATCAACGGCGCGAAGGTACGTGCACCACACGCCGCGATGGCCCTGATCGAACGGGTTTGATCGAACGGGTTTGATCGAGCGGATGTGATCGAACGGGTTTGATCGAGCGGGACGGGGCTTGCCCGCAGGCCGACGAAGGTTCAGCCTTCCGTGCATGACGAAACTGGATCGCCTCGACCGAACCGAAATCGATACCGACCCCGCCGCCAAGGTCTTGGTCAGGATCGGGACGCATACGACATTCGACGCCTCGATCACGACCGTCGGCCTGCTGTCGGTCGGCGTGCTGGTTTCCGGTATCCTGCTGTCCAGCGCGGTCATCGTGCTTGCAGCGGGCCTGAAGGGCAGGAGGAAGCCACTGGCAACGCTTCCAGCCGAGGTCGGCCGCTAGCCCGTGGCCGTGGTTTGGGCAGTATTTTGCAAAACAGGAAGATATCGATGACGGGTTGGACCGCGCAACTGAAAAACCGGATACCCCCTCGACTGCGCATGTTCGTGTCCAGATTGTCCCTGCTGGTTGTCACGTGGCTCGCGGTGACCGGCGCGATCGAGGTGATCCGCGGCGATGCCCGCCCCAGCCCCTTGGTGCTTGCAGGCCTGGTCATAGGGTGCGCGTTGGCGGCGATCTTCAAGCCTGTCCCGCCTGAATATCGCCACCCCGCGGAATGAGCCGTTTCGCAGGCCGTCGACGCCACTGACCGCGTTTTTCCGGTCCAAGACCGGTCGTTACAACCCGGCCGTTACAGCCCGGTCGCCACCGGCGGCGTCTCGACTTCGGGCACCTCCACGACCGGCGCCGGGATCACCACCGGGGCCGGCTGAGGCTGGCCCGCCTGGCCGATCAGCGCGGTGTTCTCGATCACGTCGAGTGCCTGGCGGGCAACCACATAGTGTCGCGCCGCATCCATCCAGTTGCTCGCCTGGTCAGCGCCCGGCAGCCGCGCGACTTCCGCACGGGCCGCCTCGACCTGGCCCGCCGCCAGCAACCGCCGCGCTCGCGCAAGGCGGTCGGCGGGCATCGGCGACGGCGTGCCCGCCTTGCGCAGCACGATCAACGTGTCGATCTGGTGCTGGATCGTGTCCAGCCAGCCCTCGCCGGTCGACGCAGTGATATCGGGCGCGATCGCGTCGAGCCCCTGGCGCAGGTCCTCCAGCGTCACCGGCTGGCGCGCCGCCTGGATCAGCAGCGTCGTCGCACGCGGCTGAGCCTGGCCGAACCGCAGCCGCAGCTGTTCCTCGAGATAACCAAGCCCGACCCCGCGATCCAGCGCACGGCGCGCGGCGAACGCCACCAGCAGCCCTTCGGCGCGGGTCGCCTGGCCCGCGGCGGCAGCGGCATCGGTGGTGACCGCCGCGGTGCGCGCCTCCAGTACCGACAACTGGCCTGCCAGCGTCGCCTCGCGCGTCGCCAGAACTGCGGTATCGACCGGCGGCGTGGCCTGTGGCTCGCCGTTCACGCCAAGCGGTTGCGACGGAATATAGGCCGCGTTGCCCGCCGCGAGCTTCTGCGCCGCCGCGGTCGAACTTGCGCTCGCCGCCTGCTTGTCGCCAAACCAGGGCAGCGTTCTCGCCGCATAGGCCATCAGCCCAAGCCCGGCGACGAACGCGAGCGCCGTCAGGACGATGATTACACTCATTTTGGGCCCGCGTGCCCGTGGGCGATCGGTCGGCACGTAGTCGCTCATGGCGTGCTTATCCCCGCCACGCACCGGATGGTCAATCGCGCGCGTGTTCGCAGGTGCGGCATGAGGCGGGGCGGGTGGCGGGGCGGGGGGCTGCACCGCGTGTTCGGCCGGGCCGCGAGCCACAGGGCGCGCCGCCCGCGCAGCAGCGAGCGAGACGAGCGCGGGATCGCTCGGCTGCGGCGCGATCGAGACCGCGGCCCAGTCTTGTCCGGCGGCGTCACCCACCGCGCGACTGATCGCGACGATCTCGATCCGCGCCCGATCCGCGCGCCCAGCGACGATGTCCCCCAGCCGGGCAGCCGCCCGCGCGGAATGTACGAGCACAAGGGCATTCTCGAACGATCGCCCGATATCGGCATCGAGCGGCACGGCATCGCTCGCATAGACCGTGACCGTCTCGACGCCGGCCCCGTCACCAATCCCGTCACCAATCCCATCAATGGTAGCATCGCTCTGCGCCCGATCGCGCCCGGCGAGATGGAGCAACCGCGCGAATCCCCGGTCCCGCGCCTCGGCCACCACCGCGCGCGCATCCTCGCTGCCCGTCACCGCGACCGCAAACCCGGCCTCGCTCGCCGCCGCCGCCGTCGCTGCGCCGACCGCGACGACCGGCAGCCGCTTGAATAGGTCCAGCCCCCCGCCGCCATGCCGCACCGCGTTCGCGCTCGTCAGCAACAGTCCGTCGAACCCGGCAGGATCGGGCGCGGTCCAGACGACCGGCGCCACCGCGAACAGCGGAACCTGCCGCACCTCCAGCCCTAGCGCGCGCAAGGCGTCAGCGGTGCGCGTGTTGCCCGGTTCCGGCCGCAGCACCACGACCGGCCTCATGCGGAAAACAACCGCCTGACGCTCGCCGGCGCCCGCGCGAGCAGATCCTCCGCCAGTGCCGTCCCGAGATCGTCGTCGACCGTGCCCTCGATCGATCCCGCGACGTCGCAAGATCCATCCTCGGCGATCAGTTCCGCGCGCAACGTCAGCGTCTCACCCGCGAGCGATGCCAGTGCCGCGACCGGCGAATGGCAATCCGCCCCCAGCCGCGCGAGCAGCGCGCGTTCGGTCAGCACGCACAGGCTCGTGTCGCGGTGGTCGATCGCCGCGACGATCTCGCCCGCCGCACTCCCGGCGAGCACCTCGACGCCGACCGCACCTTGAGCGGGTGCCGGCAACATCACGTCGGTCGGAATTGCGTGGCCATCATCGCGCCCGAGGCGGTCGAGCCCAGCGGCGGCGAGCAACGTCGCATCCATCTCGCCGCTCGCCACCCGGCCGAGCCGCGTGTCGACGTTGCCGCGGATCAGCACGATCTCCAGGTCGGGCCGCAGCCGCAGCATCTGCGCGCGCCGTCGCGGCGAACTCGTCCCCACCACCGCGCCCTGCCGCAAATCGGCAAGCGTCTCCGCCCCGATCAGCCGGTCGCGGACGTCGGCACGCGGAAGCATCGCCGCTATCCGCAGCGTCTGGGGACGGATCGTCTCGACGTCCTTCATCGAATGCACCGCGCAGTCGATATCGCCATCGTGCAGCGCGCGATCAAGCTCTTTGGTCCACAGCGCCTTGCCACCGATCTCGGCCAGCGCGCGATCCTGCACGCGGTCGCCGGTGGTGCGGATCACGACGATCTCGATCGCGTCGGGCGACCAGCCATGCGCCGCGCACAGTGCATCGCGCACCATGCCCGCCTGGGTGAGCGCCAGCGGCGAACCGCGCGTACCGAGCCGAAAACGAGTCATCCCGTGCGCCATGCATAAACGGCAGGCCTTCGACAAGCACCGGCAGGCACTATAGAAAGCCGCGATGATCATCCTCGGCATAGAATCCTCCTGCGACGAAACCGCCGCCGCGCTCGTCACCGGCGACCGCCAGGTCCTCGCGCACCGGCTGCTCGGACAGGAGGCGGCGCACGCCCCGTTCGGCGGCGTCGTCCCCGAAATCGCCGCGCGCGCGCATGTCGAGGCACTCGAACCGCTGATCGTCGCGGCCCTCGCCGACGCGAAGCTGACGCTAGCCGACGTCGACGCGATCGCCGCGACCGCTGGGCCGGGGCTGATCGGCGGCGTCATGGTCGGGCTGGTCACCGGCAAGGCGCTCGCGCACGCTGCGGGTAAGCCCCTGATCGCGGTCAACCACCTCGAAGGCCACGCGCTCTCACCGCGACTGTCCGACCCCGATCTCGAATTTCCGTATCTGCTGCTGCTGGTCTCTGGCGGGCATTGCCAGCTGCTGCTCGTCGAAGGCGTCGGCGCGTATCGGCGGTTGGCGACGACGATCGACGACGCGGCAGGCGAAGCCTTCGACAAGACCGCCAAGCTGCTCGGCCTCGGCTTTCCCGGCGGCCCCGCGGTCGAACGCGCCGCCGCGCTCGGCAATCCGAAGGCGGTCCCGCTGCCACGTCCGCTGAAAGGCTCGGCCGAACCGCATTTCTCGTTCGCCGGCCTCAAGAGCGCGGTCGCGCGCGTCGTCGGCCAATATTCGCCCGAGGACCTCGCTGCTTCGTTCCAGGCCGCCGTGGTGGATTGCCTGATCGACCGCACGACCAAGGCGTTGCGGACCTCGCACGGAGCCACCGCGCTGGTGGTCGCCGGCGGGGTCGCGGCCAACACCGCGGTCCGCTCAGCATTGCAGTCCCTTGCGAGCGTCCACGGCCTCCGCTTCGTCGCGCCGCCTTTGTGGCTCTGCACCGACAACGCGGCGATGATCGCCTGGGCGGGTGCCGAGCGCTTTGCCGCCGGTCTCACCGACCCACTCGACGTCGCCGCGCGCCCGCGCTGGCCGCTCGATCTGACCGCCGAAGCGGTCCGCGGTGCAGGAGTGAAGGCATGAAAATCGGCGTCATCGGCGGTGGCGCCTGGGGCACCGCACTCGCACAGGTCGCCGCGCATGAAGGCCGCGACGTGATCCTCTGGGCGCGAGAAACCGCGGTCGTCGAGTCGATCAACGCGCACCACGAGAACGCGCTGTTCCTAGCCGGCGTAGCGCTCTCCCCAACGATCCGCGCCACCGAAGATCTCGCCGCACTCGCCGACATGGACGCGATCCTCGTCGTCGCTCCCGCACAGCATGTCGGAAGCGTCCTCGCCGCCGCGCCGATCGGCCGCATCCCGCTCGTCCTCTGCGCCAAGGGCATCGAAGCCGGCAGCAAGCGTCTCGTCGGCGAAGTCGCGCGCGCCGTCCACCCGAATGCGCCGATCGCCGTGCTCTCCGGGCCCACGTTCGCGCACGAAGTCGCCGCCGGACTTCCCACGGCGGTCACGCTGGCCTGCGAGGACGCCGACCTCGGCGAACGCCTCGCGGCGCGCTTGGCAGCGCGCCATTTCCGCACCTACGCCTCGACCGACGTCGCCGGCGCGGAGATCGGCGGCGCGGTGAAGAACGTCCTCGCAATCGGCTGCGGCGTCGTCGAGGGCGCAGGCCTCGGCCAGAACGCCCGCGCCGCCCTGATCGCGCGCGGCTTCGCCGAAATGACCCGCTTCGGCCTCGCCAGGGGCGCGCGCGCGGAAACCCTCGCCGGGCTGTCGGGGCTGGGCGACCTCGTCCTGACCTGCTCCTCGACCAGCTCCCGCAACTTCTCGCTCGGTGTCGGTCTGGGGCGAGGCGACTCCGCCGCCACCCTCCTGTCCGATCGCCGCACGGTAGCAGAAGGCGCCTTCACCGCCCCCGTCCTCCGCGAAGCCGCGCGCGACGCGCGTGTCGACATGCCCATCACCGAAGCCGTCTGCCGCCTGTTGGAAGGCGCCCCCGTAGGCGACGTAATCGGCGACCTCTTGGCGCGGCCGTTAAAGGGCGAGGCGGGCTAACCCCAAGACTGTTTCCCCGCGAAGGCGGGGACCCAGACTGGGCTCCCGCCTTCGCGGGAGAACAAGGGCGCTGACCTTGCGATCCTCCCCCGCCAGGGGGAGTTGGCTGGCGCTTGCCAGACGGAGGGGGAGGTAAGAGGTAACCTCTGCATCATGTCCTCACCCTACGTCGCTTCGCGACACCTCCCCCTGGCGGGGGAGGATTAGAGGTCACCGCAACACGCGTGCCGCCAGCCCCGAGCAATCCGCGTCGTTCGCCGTCGGCCCCTGCTTCCCCGAAATCGCCCGCCCGATCGCCTTGAAGATATTCCCCACCGACTTCACTTCCGGAGGGATCGTCACGGTCGGCCGCTCGATCGTCCCGGTCATGTACGCCGACCCCGGCAACCGCAGCAGCGCCCGCTCCTTCGGCGTCCCGGTCAGCCGGATATCCAGCGTCTCGCCCGGAAACACCACGCTCCCAGCCCCGCGCAACTGACTGGCCGTCGTATCGACGATCATCGGATCGACCTGCCCGCGCCCGCGCGTCACGTCGAGCTTCAACACCACGCAGCGCAGACCCGCGCGCTCGCCATCCTTAGCCAGCAGCGCCCGCGCCGCATCGAACCCCAGCGCCGCCGCGATCCCCTGCGGCAGGTGCCCATCGCGCGCGACGAACCCGATCGAGCCGTTCGACCGCCCGACCGCCGCACGGATCGTCGCGCCCGGCCCCTTCAACCGCACCCGCGCACTGACGTTGCCGCTGAAATCGCCGCCGCCGCCCGCGATATCCTGCACGCTGCTGCCGCGCAGCCTGAGGTCGATATCGACCGTCGGCACCGTCCGGTCGCCGCGCTGGTCGACCGTCACCTTGCCCGTGACATTGCCATGCGGCAGCCGCGCGACCAGATCGCTGAGCGTCAGCAACTGGTGATCGATCGCCAGCGTGCCCTTCGCGGACAGGATCGGCGACTTGCCCTTGCCGCTGACGATCCGCCCGATCCGAAACCCCATCCGCGCGTCCGTCGTATCGATCTTGCCGATGTCGATCCGCGTATTGGGCACCAGCCGCGGCCCGATCCGACGTTCCAGCGCGGCGCCCTCGGCCTTGCCCTCGTCCGACGCCAGATCGCCGAAGTCGAACTGGCGCGAGACGATGTCGCCATCGACCTTGCTGCGCCCCGCCTGCTTGTCGACCGTTACGTGCCCCGCGAAATCGGAGCGCCCGACAACGCCCTTCAGCTGCGTGATCGTCCATTTCGGCTGGTCGTGGCGGACATGCGCGCTGAACGATACCGGCTGCGTCCGGAACAGCCCCGCCTCGATCACCGCGTCGATCAGCTTCAGGTCGGTCGCGCGTGCAGTCACGTCGAGGCTCATCGCATCGGTATCAAGCGGCTTGTCCATCAGCCCCTTGGCAGAAATCGAAAGAGCATCGCCATCGATCGACGCGGTAAACGGCCACGGCTTGCCCTGGAATTTCTCCACCGATGGCCCCGCGACCGCGATCCGAACGGCCGCACCGCGAATGGTCCCACTACCGTTGGCGCGAATCCCATGCACCGGATCGGAGGCGAACCGCGCCTTGACGAAGCGGTCCTGCTTGTCGTCGCGATACTCGATCACGCTGTCGCTGATCGTCAGCCCGTCGAGATCGGTCGAACTCCCACCGCCCTTGGGCTTGCCCGGCCGCTCCCAATTCGTGCGCCCGTTCTTGTCGCGCACCAGCACGAGATGCAGCCCGCGCGCCTTCACGTCCCGTGGCCCGAACGCGCCTTTGATCAAGCCCATTCCAGAGAACGTCGCCTCGGCCTCTCGCAGCTGAACGAAGTCGTCCTTGCCCGCCCATGCCGCTTGCGGAATGCGCACATCAGTGATCCGGATCGTCGGATTGAACCCGAACGTGTCGACTCGCTCGATCCCGCCGATCGTTACCGGCCGCCCGAACCTTGCGGTCAGCTGCCGCTCGATCACGCCCTTCAGCGATCCCCACGGAAACGCGGCAAGCCCCACCAGCCCCAGCACGAGCACGCTCGCGACGACGATGCCGGTAACCTTGACCCAGCGTTTCTCGAAGAATCCCCTCATCTTACCGCGACGCGCCGAACGGGCATTCGTTCCGCCTGCGTCAGGATCGCTGGCGTAGATTTAATACCGTACGCTCTCAACGATACACCACCCCGGCGAAGGCCGGGGCCCAATTGGGAAACGTCGCTAACCAAGGGCGGCGCTACGTTACGACCACCTCTCCAATTGGGCCCCGGCCTCCGCCGGGGTGGAAGAAGGTAAAACGCGATCAGAAATCGATCGCCATGCCCTTCAGCTCCCAATCCCCATAGCGCGTAGGATCGCGCGGTTCGGGGTCCTTGTCCGGCACGATCGGCTCGGGTTTCGGTACCGGCGTCATCTTCGCCAGATATTCGGGTGGCTTCACATGATCGGGGCGCTGGCCCATCGTCGCTCTCCGGATTTGCGTGTTGGCGTCGTAACCGCCACATGGGCGCTGTCGCGCGACTTTGCCATAACAGCCACGCGGCAAACCGAACGCGAAGGACCTTCATATGCCCGACTATACCCACGCCCCCGAGCCGCTCGGCGTCCCGACCCGCCGCGCCGCGCTCCGCCTGCTCGACGCCGTCCTGCGTCGCGGCGAGTCGCTCGAATCCGCCTTGCCCGCCGCGACCCGCGCGATCCACGGTCCCGATCGCGGCCTCGCGCACGCGATCGCCGCCGAGACGCTGCGTCGCCTCCCCGATCTCGACGCGATGATCGATTCGGTCACCAAGACCAACCTGCCCGACGATGCGAAGGCGCGAATGGCGCTGCGCATCGCGCTCGTCCAGGTGCTGATCCTCGGCACCCCCTCGCACGCCGCGATCTCGACCGTGCTGCCCTTGGTCGACGGCGGTCCGCGCAAGCTGGTGCACGGCGTGTTCGGCACGCTGTTCCGCGCCAACATGCTGCTCCCCGAAGTGCCGACGCTGCCGGCGCCGGTCGAACTGCGCTGGGAAGCCGCATGGGGCGAGGAGATGGTCGACGCCGCCGGCCGCGCGATCGCCCAGGTGCCGCCGCTCGACCTGACGATCGCCGATCCGTCCGAGACCGAAGGCTGGCGCGAGAAGCTCGGCGGCGAGAGCTTCATGCCCGGCCACCTGCGCCTGGGTGACCACGACCCGGTCCCCGACATGGCAGGGTTCGGCGACGGCGCCTGGTGGGTGCAGGACATCGCCGCCTCGCTCCCCGCGCGGTTGCTGGGGAAGGGGGAGGGCCACGTCCTCGATCTCTGCGCGGCCCCCGGCGGCAAGACGCTCCAACTCGCCGCGGCCGGCTGGACCGTCACCTCGGTCGACAATTCGCAGAGCCGCATCAAGCGCCTCCGCGAGAACCTCTATCGCACGCATCTGAAGGCCGAGGTCGTCAACGCCGACATCCTCGAATGGGCGCCGAGCGAGCCCGCCGACGCGATCCTGATCGACGCGCCGTGCAGCGCCACGGGCATCTTCCGCCGCCACCCCGACGTTCTCCACCGCGTCCGCCCCTCGATCATCGCCGAAACCGCGGCGTTGCAAGCGCGGATCTTCGCAAGGGCGGCCGACTGGGTGAAGCCCGGTGGCACGTTGGTGTACGCCACCTGCTCGCTAGAACCCTCCGAAGGCGAAGCGCAACTCGACGCCTTCCTGTCCGCGCGCAGCGACTACACGATCGCCCCGGTCGACCAGTCCGAACTCCCCGCCGGCATCACACCCACGGAAACCGGCACCATCCGCACGCTCCCCGGCATGCTCGCCGACCAGGGCGGCTGCGACGGCTTCTTCATCGCTCGCCTGAAGCGCAGCTAACTCAATACCCCTCTCCCCTCGGGGGAGAGGGAAGGGGCCCGCGGCCTCTTGGCCGTGGGAAGGGTGAGGGCACGCCTGTAATTTTCACGACTTCGCACCACCTCAATCCCGCGCTAGGACAAAATCATGCAATCCGTCCGCATCGCCCCCTCGATCCTTTCCGCCGATTTCTCGAAACTCGGCGAGGAAGTCCGCGCCATCGACGCGGCCGGTGCCGACTGGATCCACATCGACGTCATGGACGGCCATTTCGTCCCCAACATCTCGTTCGGCCCCGCGGTCATGAAGTCGGTCCGCGGCGTCACCACCAAGCCGTTCGACGTCCACCTGATGATCTCCCCCGTCGACGCGTATCTCGACGCTTTCGCGGAGGCCGGCGCCGACTGCATCACCGTGCATTACGAAGCCGGCCCGCACATCCACCGCTCGCTCCAGCACATCAAGGGCCTCGGCAAGCGCGCCGGCGTCGTGATCTGCCCCGGCACCCCGGCGAAGATGCTCGACTACCTCATGGACATGGTCGACCTCGTCCTCGTGATGAGCGTCAACCCGGGCTTCGGCGGCCAGAGCTTCATCCCCAGCCAACTCAAGAAGATCTCGGCGATCCGCACGATGATCGAAAAAAGCGGCCGTGCGATCGATCTCGAAGTCGATGGCGGCGTCGACGCGGAATGGGCGAAACGCTGCATCGAGGCGGGCGCCGACGCGCTGGTCGCCGGCACCTCGGTGTTCCGCGGCGGTCCGTCACAATACGCCGCCAACATCGCCGCGTTGCGGGGGTGAACGACACCTCTGATCCCGTGACCGAGCCCGCGCCAGACGGGATCGACGAAGGCCGCCGCCTGATCCGTCTCGGCGGCGACAAGGGGCTGTCGCTCGCCGATCGCCTTGCCGAGCGCTTCCACCGGCTGACCTGGCGCACCCCGCTCCACACGCTCCGCCTCAAGGGTCGCTATCCGCTCAAACTGATCGCGGTCCCCGAAGACCCCATCCTGGGCGACATTGCGCGCGGCACGCTCTTGCTGGAAGGCGTGCTCTCGTTCCGCGGCGAAGCGCGCGATATCGAGACGCTCGATCTCGCCAAGCCGCTCCCCAAGCCGTTCGCCGAGTACCTTCACAGTTTCGCCTGGCTGCGCGACCTGTCGACCGTCGCGACCCGCGCGCGGGGTGCGCCGATCGCCGAATACCTCATGGGCCTCTGGCTGACCGCGCACGCCGACACCCAGGGTGGGATCGCGTGGCGCCCGGACATGTGGGGCCGCCGCATCCTCGCCTGGACCGCGCACGCGCCGCTGATCCTGTCCTCCTCCGACCAGATCTACCGCTCGAAGGTGCTCAACGCGCTCGCGAAGGGCGCGCTCCACCTCGATCGTACCGCCGATAAGGCCCCGGCGGGCGCCCCCCGCATCGCCGCCTGGTGCGGAGTCGTCGCCGCCGGCCTGCTGATCCCCGGCGGCGAGCCTCGCCAGGCGTTCGGTGAAGCCGGCCTCCTCCGCGCGCTAGGCACCGGTCTGTTCGACGACGGCGGCTCGGTCTCGCGCAGCCCGGCGATGCTGCTCGACTCGATCCAGCTGCTCACCCTGCTCCAGGAAAGCTACGCCGCCCGCAGCGCCGAACTCCCCGAGACGGTCGCGGTCACGCTCACCCGGATGGTCGCGGCATTGCTAGGCGTAGCGCACGCCGATCGCGGCCTTTCGAGCTGGCAGGGCGGCGGCCCGGCCAGCGAAACGCAGGTCGCCGCCGTCATCGAAGCCAGCGGCGTCCGCACCCGCCCCCTGCGCCAGGCGCGCGACTGGGGTTATCAACGCCTCGCCGCCGGCACCGCGGTGCTGATCGTGGATGCCGCACCGCCCCCGATCGCACGCCTCGTCGAAGGCGGCTGCGCCTCGACGCTGGCCTTCGAATTCTCGGACGGCCCGGCGCGGATCGTCGTCAATTGCGGCGGCGCGCGCGGGGGCATCGCCCAACTCCCGCCCGCGATGGTCGAGGGCCTGCGCTCGACCGCGGCGCACTCGACGCTGACGATCGCCGACAGCAATTCGACCGCGATCCTAGCCGATGGCACGCTCGGCCGCGGCGTCGGCGAAGTCGAACTGAGCCGCCAGGAATCGGATGCCGCCAGCCGGATCGAGGCGAGTCACGACGGTTATGTCCGCCGCTGGGGCTTCCTCCACCGCCGCCAGCTGATGCTGACCGGCGACGGCCGCGAACTCCGCGGCGAGGACGCGCTGTTGCCGCAAGGCCGCAAACGCCGCACAGGTTTGTCGTTGTTCGCAATCCGCTTCCACCTCGGCGCGGGCGTGCAGGTTTCCCCGACCGCGGACAGCCTGGGCGCGATCCTCCGCCTCCCCGGCGGCCCCTTGTGGCAATTCCGCTGCCGCGGCGGCGCGCTGGTGGTCGAGGACAGCGTCTGGATCGACGCCGATGGCCGCCCGGTCGCAACGCAGCAGCTGATGATCACCGGTGAGGCGGCGGCGGGTGGCGCGAGCGTAAGCTGGGCCCTGAAGAAGGCCTGACAGCTAGACTCGTCATTCCCGCGGAGGCGGGAACCCATACTGGCTAACCTCGCGATAGATGCGCCGACTCCAGAGTATATGGATCCCCGCCTGCGCGGGGATGACGAGGTTGGGGCGACGCACGCGGTTGTTGGAGCAACCCGCCCCCTGTTCCCAAACCTCAACCGACGCTAAGGCACCGCCGCACGGCGACCCCCGACGAAAGACTCCCATGACCAGCATCCCGATCAAGCGCGCCCTCCTGTCCGTCTCCGACAAGACCGGGATCGTCGATCTCGGCAAGGCGCTCGCGAGCCACGGTGTCGAGCTCGTCTCCACCGGCGGCACCGCCACCGCCCTCCGCGCCGCCGGCCTCACGGTGCGCGACGTCAGCGAACTCACCGGCTTCCCCGAAATGATGGACGGGCGCGTCAAGACGCTGCACCCGATGGTCCACGGGGGCCTCCTCGCGGTCCGCGACGACGCCGGCCACGCCGCCTCGATGGCCGAGCACAAGATCGGCGCGATCGACCTCGTCATCGTCAACCTCTACCCGTTCGAGGCCACCGTCGCGAAGGGCGCCGACCGCGACACCATCATCGAGAACATCGACATCGGCGGCCCCAGCATGGTGCGTTCGGCGGCCAAGAACCACGCCTATGTCGCGATCGTCACCGACCCCGCCGACTATGCGCTCGTCTCCGGCGGCACCACCACGCTCGACGACCGCAAGAAGCTCGCCGCAAAGGCCTTTGCGACCACCGCCGCGTATGACTCTGCCATCGCCACCTGGTTCGGCACCGTCGACCAGGCCGAGCAATTCCCCACCACCCTGCCGATCACGCTCAAGCGCGGCGACACGCTCCGTTACGGCGAGAACCCCCACCAGTCCGCCGCGTTCTATACAGCGTCAGGAAACGTCCGCGGCATCGGCCAGGCCCGCCAGCTTCAGGGCAAGGCACTCAGCTACAACAACCTCAACGACGCCGACGCCGCGCTCGAACTCATCGCAGAATTTCGCGACGCAGCCCCCTCGGTCGTGATCGTCAAGCACGCCAACCCCTGCGGCGTCGCCACCGGCGCCACGCTCGCCGAAGCCTATGCCGCGGCGTTCGCCTGCGACACGGTCTCCGCATTCGGTGGCATCATCGCCGTCAACCGCAAGCTCGACGCCGAAACCGCGCGCGCAATCACCGGCATCTTCACCGAAGTCGTCGTCGCCCCCGACGCGGATGAAGAAGCGATCGCGCTGTTCGCCGCCAAGAAGAACCTCCGCTTGCTGCTCACCGGCGACCTTCCCGATCCCGCCCGCGCAGGTCTGACGGCAAAGTCGATCGCCGGCGGCTGGCTCGTCCAGGGCCGCGACAACGGCACGCCCGGAGAGCTGAAGGTCGTCACCAAGCGCCAGCCGACCGAGCAGGAACTCCTCGACTGCCGCTTCGCCTGGACCGTCGCCAAGCACACCAAGTCCAACGCGATCGTCTACGCCAAGGACGGCAGCACCGCCGGCATCGGCGCCGGCCAGATGAACCGCCTCGAATCCGCGCGCATCGCCGCATGGAAAGCCAAGGACGCCGCCGAAAAAGCCGGCTGGCCCGCCCCGCGTACGATCGGCTCGGCAGTCGCCTCCGACGCGTTCTTCCCGTTCGCCGACGGCCTGCTGGCGGCGGTCGAGGCCGGCGCGACGGCGGTGATCCAGCCCGGCGGCTCGATCCGCGACGCCGACGTCATCGCCGCCGCGGACGAAGCCGGCCTCGCCATGGTCTTCACCGGCATGCGCCACTTCCGCCACTGAGTTCGAAGACCGCATGCTCTAACTGTTCCCCCGCGAAAGCGGGGGCCCAGGACCACAAACGCCATCGTTCGTAACCCTGGGCTCCCGCCTTCGCGGGAGAACAGGGGCTGCGGCAAGGCTGCCCATAAAAGAGGCACCCACGCCGCACTGCACAAGTTTTAACCGCAAAACCCCCGCTGTCCGCTCTCCGAGCACACCCCACCCCTCCACAACCCGACTGGCACGCACATTGCGAGGCGCCTGCCGTAACAAGGGGAAGGGGCGCGATGAAACTCGTCATTGCCATCATCAAGCCGTTCAAGCTCGACGAGGTGCGCGAAGCGCTCACCACGATCGGCGTGGCGGGCATGACGGTCACCGAGGTCAAGGGGTTCGGCCGTCAGAAGGGCCAGACCGAGATCTATCGCGGGGCCGAATACAGCACCAACATGGTGCCGAAGATCAAGATCGAGGTGGTCTGCGCCGCCAGCCTGTCCGACCGCGTGGTCGAGGCGATCCAGGCCTCGGCGAACACCGGCGCGATCGGCGATGGCAAGATCTTCGTGCTCGACGTCGGCCAGGCGGTACGCATCCGCACCGGCGAAACCGACGATTCAGCCCTGTAATGACGAACGACGCGAGGGGGGACACGATGAAGCATGATATGAAGACAGCCGCTGCGGCGGTTATGGGGTTCGGTGCTGCGATGATCGCCGCCGTACCAGCCTGGGCACAGGAGGTTGCAGCTCCTGCAGTCGCACCGGTTGTCGCGACCGTGAACAAGGGCGACACCGCCTGGATGATGACCTCGACGGTCCTCGTCCTGATGATGATCCTGCCCGGCCTCGCGCTGTTCTACGGCGGCCTCACGCGGTCGAAGAACATGCTGTCGACCATGACTCAGATCGGCGCCGTCGCGGCACTCGCGATGCTTATCTGGGTGATGTGGGGCTATACGCTGGCGTTCGGTCCGGACGTTACCAACCCGCTGCTCAGCAACTTCATCGGCAGCTTCGACAAGGCGTTCCTGAAGGGCGTCACGCCCGCCTCGCAGGCGGCGACCTTCACCGCCGGCGTCGAGATCCCCGAATATGTCTTCATCTGTTTCCAGATGACCTTCGCCGCGATCACCATCGCGCTGGTCCTGGGCTCGGTCGTCGAGCGCATGAAGTTCTCGGCGGTGATGGTGTTCGGCCTCGTCTGGCTCACCATCGTATACTTCCCGATCGCGCACATGGTGTGGGCATCGAGCGGCTATTTCTTCAAGGCAGGCGCACTCGATTTCGCCGGCGGCACCGTCGTCCACATCAACGCCGGCGTCTCTGCGCTGGTCGCGGCGCTGATCCTCGGCAAGCGTATCGGCTACCCCAAGGAGCCGATGGCACCGCACTCGCTGGTCATGACCGGGATCGGCACCGGGCTGCTCTGGGTCGGCTGGTTCGGCTTCAACGCCGGCTCGGCACTCGAGGCGAACGGCTCGGCCGCCCTCGCAATGCTCAACACCTTCGTCGCCACGGCCTCTGCCGGCCTGTTCTGGATGCTTGCCGAGAAGCTCTCGGGTCACAAGGGTTCGGCTTTGGGCTTCTGCTCGGGCATCGTCGCCGGCCTCGTCGCGGTCACGCCGGCTGCGGGCAACTCGGGCCCGTTCGGCGCCATCGTCCTCGGCGCGATCGCCTCGATCGTCTGCTTCATGGCGGTGTCGAAGCTCAAGCCGATGCTCGGTTACGACGACTCGCTTGACGCCTTCGGGATCCACGGCATCGGCGGCATGATCGGCGCGATCGGCACCGCGGTGGTCTACGCCCCGTCGCTCGGCGGGCCCGGGGCTGCGGACTATGCGATGGGCGCCAAGCTCTTCGTGCAGTTCCAGGCGGTGATCGTGACGATCATCTGGGCCACGATCGGCACCACGATCGCGATCTACGTAGCCAAGGCCGTCACCGGCCTGCGGGTCTCGCCGGAAGTCGAGCACGAGGGTCTCGACATCGGCGAACATGGCGAGCGCGCCTACAACTGATCGGTAGCGGGCCAGTCGAGCCCGCACCCACGACGTTCCTCCTGCGGACAACCTTAGCTCGGTGTGGCAACACACCGGGCCTTTTTTTATGTCGACCGAAGTGGGACTTCGATCGAGTTCGTGGAGGAAGGGTAACGGCGCTCCTGTTCGCCCGCGAAAGCAGGAGCTCAGAACCAAGCAAAGCGACGATGGTTAGATCCCTCTCCCGCCTGCGGGAGGGGAGCAGAAGATTGCCGTTCGCCGGCATCGATCGGCACTCAAGTCCTAAGCGCCGGCACCACCCCGGCGAAGGCCCGGGCCCAATTAGGGGACGGCGATAACGAAGGACTGTCCCTTGTTACATCGACCTCGCAAATCGGATCCCGGCCTCTGGCGGTACGGAAACCCAATACTACCAGCGCGAACACCCCCATCCGTTCGTGCTGAGTAGCGACCGAGTAGCTCCGTCAGGAGCGTATCGAGGGCGTGTATCGAAGCATAGGTTCCGCACGCCAACCTGTCCTTCGATACGCCGCTTCGACAAGCTCAGCAGCTACTCAGGACGAACGGGGGGGGCGGAACGAACGGGCGAGGAAAGGGGGCGGAGCAGCGGAGGTCAACGCAAGTGCGCGCAGCCCGCAACCCCAGCGACCGCGTGCGTCGCTAAACCCGAACGCCCTTGGGCGTCAACCGCCGGATATCCAGCACGTCGACCTGCGCGAGCATCACAGCCCCCAGCGCCCGGTCGCCGGTTTCCACTAGAATCCCCTCCCGCGTAGCGCGCACGCGCCGCCAGGAAACCTCGCGCACAGCCAACCGCTTGCCGATCCGCTTGACCGCCGCCACGCGCCCATCGTCCGCAATCGCTAGCGCCCCCCGGCCATCCGCCCCGACCACAGCGCCCGCTACAGCAAATCCGGCAAGCTGCGCCTGCGCCGCCTCTGCGGCTTCCTCAGGCGTCTCGATCTTCACGACTCGCCGCATCCGCACGAAAACCCAGCCCAGGGCCCCGAGCAGAACCACCACGACGGCCACGATGCCGCCGACGATCGCCGGTGTCATCGCGGCCCTGCGAGCGCGTCCAGCATCGGTCGGATTCCGCGCAGGTCATACCCGGCGTCCTCAGCCTGAGCGAGCAGCAGGTTCGGGTTCCGCCCCGCCTTGGCCGCCGCCAGCGCCCACAAATTACAGCTCCGCGTCCCCGACCGGCAATAGGCCAGGACCGGCCCGTCCGCCTCGACCAGCGCCTGCGTCATCGCGTCGATCTGCGGATGCGAAAACCCCGCATGCGTCACCGGAATCGCGACGTAGTTGAGGCCCGCCGCCTCCGCCGCGGCACGGATAGCCTCACCCGAAGGCTGCCCCGCATCTTCGTCGTCGGGCCGGTTGTTGACGATTGACTTGAACCCCGCTGCGGCAATCGCCGCCACGTCGTCGACCGCAATCTGCGGCGCGACCGAAATACTTTCGTTGATTTGCCGTATCATGCGGACTCGCGGATCACCTGGAGGAAGGCATCCCCATAGGCGTCGAGTTTTCGCGCGCCAATGCCTGAAAGCACCGCGAGGGCCGCCCGCGACGCCGGCCGCTGCGCCGCCATGTCACGCAACACCGAATCGTGAAAGATCACATACGGTGGGACGCCCGCTTCCTTCGCCAGATCGCGCCGCCGCACGCGCAGCGCCTCGAACAGCGGATCGTCCACGGGGTTCGGCACAGCGCCAGCCGCGCTTTTGCGCCGCCGCTCGCGCTTCGGCGGCACGACGATCGAAACCGCCGCCTCGCCCTTCAAGATAGCCTTCGCGGCAGGCCCGAACTCCAACCCGCCATGCGGATTGGTGCGCAACGCATCCTTCAGCATCAGCGCGCGCGACACAGGCTTCAGCAACGCCACCTCGTCGCCATCGACGATCCCGTACACCGACAGCGCCTCATGCCCGTTCATGAGGCTCCGCTCCGACGACACCCCCGTCAGGATCCCCTCGATATACCCCACGCCAAACATCTGCCCGGTCCGGAACACCGCCGACAGGAATTTCCGCGCGGTCTCGGTCGCGTCGACCGCATCGACATTGCCGAGGCAATTGTCGCAATTCCCGCAATCCTCGAGCCGCTCCTCGCCGAAATGCTTGAGCAGGATCCGCCGCCGACACCCGGCGGTCTCGACCAGCCCACCCATCGCGGTCAGCCGCTGCCGCTCGCCCGCCTGCCGCTCGGGCTCGACCTCGCCGATCCGCTGCCGGGCGCGCGCGAAATCCTCCGCCCCCCAGAACAGGTGCGCGATCGCCGGATCGCCATCACGCCCCGCGCGCCCGGTTTCCTGATAATAAGCCTCGATCGATTTCGGCAGCCCGGCATGGCACACGAACCGCACGTCGGGCTTGTCGATCCCCATCCCGAACGCGACCGTCGCGCAGATCACCATGTCCTCGCTCGCGACGAAATCCGCCTGGTTCTTCGCGCGCACCTGAGGGTCGAGCCCGGCATGATACGCCCGCGTCGGCCGCCCGCTCCGCCCCAGTGCCTCCGCCAGCTTCTCGGTCGCCGCGCGCGTCTGGGCGTAGACGATCCCCGGCCCCGGGATCTTCTCCAGGATATCCGCGATCTGCCGATTGACGTTGTCGCGCCCCGAGATCGCATAGCGGATGTTCGGCCGGTCGAACCCCGACACGATCAGGCCGTCTTGCGAAATCCCCAACTGCTCAAGGATATCCGCCCGCGTATGGGCATCCGCGGTTGCGGTCAGCGCGAGCCGCGGCACGTCCGGAAAACTGTCGAGCAACGGCCGCAGCAACCGGTAGTCGGGCCGGAAATCATGCCCCCACTCGCTGACGCAGTGCGCCTCGTCGATCGCGAAGAGGCTGAGCTTGGCCTGCGACAAGAGGTTCCGAAAGCTCTCGTTCGAAGCCCGCTCCGGCGCGACATACAGCAGGTCTAGGTCGCCCGCCCGAAACCGCGCGATAGTCTCCTCGCGATTGGTATCCACGCTAGTGAGAGTCGCCGCCTTGATCCCGACCGCCGTCGCCGCGCGCAACTGGTCATGCATCAACGCGATCAGCGGCGACACGACCACGCACGTCCCCTCCAGCATCGTCGCCGGCAGCTGGTAACACAGCGACTTCCCCGCCCCCGTCGGCATCACCGCCAGAGTCCGCTGCCCCGCGAGCACCCGGTCGACGACATCGCGCTGCACGCCACGAAAATCAGGAAAGCCAAAGATGCGCTGGAGATCGGGAAGGGGGTCGAGTGCCATTGCCCCGGACCTAGGGTTCGATCGCCCTCGCCGCAATGCGTGATCCACGATCGTTGCTGTCACGCCGCTGCGACGACTAGATCGAAATCGGCGCAGGTTGTTCGGTACCGTCATGGACCGGCGTCTGTTCCCTGCGCATCCTTCGATGTTCACGGGGGAAATCGCATGGAACTGAGTATCAGGCTGGCCGAACTACAGAAGCGCACGATCGAACACCGAGAGGTGCTGTTGACCGAGGAGGCCGCGAAGACCGCGCTCGTCATGCCGTTCCTCCAGTCGCTCGGCTACGACGTGTTCAACCCGTCCGAAGTCGTCCCCGAATTCACCGCGGACGTCGGCACGAAGAAGGGCGAGAAGGTCGACTACGCGATCTGCGCGGGCGGGAAAGTGTCGATCCTGATCGAGTGCAAGCCGTCCTCGGTCCAGCTCAACGTCAACCACGCCGGCCAGCTGTTCCGCTATTTCAGCGTCACCGACGCGCGCCTCGCGGTGCTCACCAACGGCGTCGTCTACCACTTCTATTCGGACATCGAGCGCCCGAACAAGATGGACGACAAGCCGTTCTTCACCTTCACGATGGACGCGATCAAGCCCGCCGACATCCGCACGCTTGAGAAGTTCACCAAGGCCGCGTTCGACATCGACAAGATCGTCCAGGAGGCGGGCAATCTCAAGACGCAGTCGCTGATCCGCCTCGAACTCGAAAAGGAGTTCGCCGAGCCCTCCGACGAGTTCGTCCGGATGATGGCGCAGCGGGTCCATGGCGGGCGCCTGACGCCCGCGATCAAGGACGGGTTCGCCAAGCTCCTCGCGCCCGCGATCGCCGCGCTGATCCGCGATTTCGTCAACGAACGGCTGTCGTCCGCGCTCAAGGCATCGAGCCCGGTCGAGGACCTCCCCGTGGGCGCGTCCGACGACCCGTCCGACGGCGACGGCATCGTCACCACGCAGGAGGAGATTTCGGGCTTCCACATCGTCCAGGCGATCGCGTCGCGGCTGGTCGACCCGAAGCGTGTAATCGTCCGCGATGCGAAGTCGTATTGCGCGATCCTGCTCGACGACAACAATCGCAAGACGGTCGCGCGGATGCACTTCAACGGTATCACCACCAAGTATCTCGGCATGTTCGCCGGCAAGGACGAGACCCGCCATCTGCTGTCCGACCTGACGCACATCTATCAATATTCGGGAGCGATCGAGGCGCGGTTACGGGAGCTGGACCCTTCGATCCCGGCGTAGCGGGCGCCAACCAGTCCTCGCTCTTCTTCCGTTCCCCCGCGAAAGTGGGGGCCCAGGACCAAGCAGTGCCATCGCTTGTAATTCCTAGCCTCCGCGTTCGCGAGGGAACAGAGGAGGTTGCGTACATCGCGACGCTTCCCTTTAGGTTGCACCCCGGCACCCATCCCACAACCACCCCGGCGAAGGCCGGGGCCCAAGTGGAAAGGTGGCAATAACGACGCGCTGCCGTTCGTTAGCAACGTCCCCCAATTGGGCCCCGGCCTCCGCCGGGGTGGGGAATTGCGCAGACCCACGCTCTGCGCTTCCATGTTTCCCCGCGAAGGCGGGGACCCAGACTGGGCTCCCGCCTTCGCGGGAGAACAAGGAGGAGGACGTCGCCGTTCGAATGCGGCCGTCGCACTTCCTTTACGGGAAGAGCACCGAACACCTCCGACGCGGCGGCGCGCGCGCTCATGACCGATGGCTACGCGCGGCTGCCCACGCCGCTACTCCGCCGCCAACGCTCCATCATCATCGCCAGCCCGCTCCTGCGCCTGCCGGTTCCACATCTCCGCATACACGCCGTCCTGCCGCAGTAAGTCGCCATGCGTGCCCTTCTCGACGATCCGTCCCGCCTCCAGCACGACGATCTGGTCCGCATGCACCACGGTCGACAGCCGGTGCGCGATCACGATCGTCGTGCGGCCGCGCTCGATCGCCTCTAGTGTATCGAGGATCTCCGCCTCGGTCCGGCTATCCAGCGCCGACGTAGCCTCGTCCAGGATCAGGATCGGCGGGTTCTTCAGCAGCGTCCGCGCGATCGCCACGCGCTGTTTCTCGCCGCCCGATAGCTTCAACCCACGCTCGCCGACCCGTGTCTCATACTCAAGCGGCTGGCGCTCGACGAAGCCAGCAATCGCCGCACCCTTCGCCGCCGCCTCGACCTCGGGCATCTCTGCCCCCTCGCGGCCATACGCGATATTATACCCGATCGTGTCGTTGAACAGCACCGTATCCTGCGGCACGATGCCTATCGCCGCGCGCAACGAAGCCTGCCGAACCTCGGAAATATCCTGCCCATCGACGGTGATCCGCCCACCTGTCAGGTCGTAGAACCGGTACAGCAACCGCGCGAGCGTCGACTTGCCCGCACCCGACGGCCCGACCACTGCCAGCGTCGATCCCGCCGGCACGTCCAACTCCAGGTCGCGCAAGATCGGCCGCCCCGCGTCGTACCCGAACGACACGTTCTCGAACCGGACATGCCCCGCGCTCACCGCCAGCGCAGGCGCGCCCGGCGCATCCACCACGGTCGCGGGCGTATCGATCAGGTCGAACATCGCCGCCATGTCGAGCGCGCCCTGCCGGATCGTGCGATACACCATCCCCAGCAAGTCGAGCGGCCGGAACAGCTGCGCCAGCAATGTCGACACGAACACCACGTCGCCCGCCGACGCGAGCCCACGACTCCACCGCCACACGACGAAGCCCATGCCGCCCGCCAGCATCAGATTGGTGATCAGCGCCTGCCCGAGGTTCAGCCAAGCCAGCGAATTCTCGCTTTTCACTGCCGCCTCGGAATACGCCGTGATCGCGCTGTCGTAGCGCCGTGCCTCGCGCTCCTCCGCGCCGAAATACTTCACCGTCTCGAAGTTGAGCAGCGAATCCACCGCATGCGCGACCGCGCCGGTATCGAGGTCGTTCATGCGTGCTCGGAGGGCATTGCGCCAGTCGGTCACCATCCGCGTGAACGCGATATAGCCGACCACCATCACCACCGTGGCGACGACCAGCGGCCAGCCGAACTTGGTCCAGAACAGCCCGAGCACCAGCACGAGCTCGAATACGGTGGGGGCGATGTTGAACAGCAGGAAATACAGCATCGTGTCGATGCTCTTGGTGCCGCGCTCGACCACCTTGGTAACTGCACCCGTCCGTCTGGACAGATGAAAATCGAGGCTCAGCGCATGCAGATGACGAAACACCTGCGCCGCCAGCCGCCGCGACGCATCCTGCCCGACCCGCTCGAACACCGCGTTGCGCAGATTGTCGAACAACGTCGTCCCGAACCGCGACGCAGCATACCCGACCACCAGCAGCACAACCAAGGTCAGCGCGGTGCGATCGTTCCCCGCCATCCGGTCGACCGCGTATTTGAGCGTAAACGCGGCGCCGAAAACCTGGATCAGCTTCGACGCGATGACGAGCAGCATCGCGACGACGATCCGCGCCTTCAGCTTGGGCTGCCCCGCCGGCCACAGGAACGGCAGGAAGCGGCGGAGCGTCGGCAGCAGGGGCTGGTCCGCGCGGGTGGAGGTGTAGGTATCAGGGGGCATGGATCGACGCGATGTAGGCGCAGTCAAGCCCCGGTAAAAGCATTTGGGGGAACAATCCTGCCACTTCGTCGCTTTTATCGACACGTCCTGCCGCAACGGCGCGTCGCAACCGGAGAGTGAAATGGAACCGCTGTTCTACGTCATGGCGATCATGGGTTGCGGGGACGGCAATGTGAACTGCACCGAGGCTCGCGTGATCCCGGCGCGCTACGAGACGATGGCGCAGTGCCGCGCCGCGTTGCCCGACCAGCTGGCGCAGAATACCGACGTTCCCTACCCGATGATCGGCGCGAACTGCCGTGCGAGCGGCATGGCCATGGCGAAGGTCGGCAAGGCCAAGCCGCAGGGCTGAACTGTTTCCCCGCGAAGGCGGGGATCCAGACTCGACTCCCGCCTTCGCGGGAGAACAAGCTTGCTCAGGCGTCCATCACCGAGGCCGCGTCCACAACCGTGCATCCCGCGCAGTCCGCGGATACAGCGTATCCCGCCGCGCAGCCTCGCGCGCCGCCGTCACGATAAACCCCAGCTTCTGCATCCCCGACGTCGTCACGCGGTGATCCCACGCATGCTCCCCCCGAGCCGCAACGGTACGCCCGATCGCCCCATAGATCCCCGCCGCAGACAACACCGCCCAGGCCGAACGAAACGACAGCGCCGGCGTCCCCTCGCGTGCGCTGGCCTCGAACGCCGCCGCCCGATCCGCCATCCGCCGCGTCAGCACCGCGAGCCGCGAGCGAAACGGCGGCTTCATGTGCTGCCCCGGCGGGAAGTCCATCTCGACCAGCCAGTCCTCGGGCAGGTAACACCGCCCGACCCGGTCATCTTCCTCGACGTCACGCGCGATATTGGCGAGCTGGAACGCCATCCCCAGGTCGCACGCACGGTCGAGCGTGTCCTCGTCCTCGGGATCGACGCCCATCGCCACGGCCATCATGCACCCGACGACGCCCGCGACATGGTAGCAATATTTGTACAGGTCGTTCTCCGACCGCGGCCGCCACTCGCGCGCATCCAGCGCAAACCCTTCGACCAGATCGCGCGCGAACCGCTTCGGCAGCCGGGTCTCGGCCGCGAAGATGCGCAGCGCATCGAATGCCGGCTCACCGACGACTTCGCCGGCCAGCGCCTGCTCGGTCATCGCCGACAAAGCCACCAACCGCGCTGGAGCATCGTCGACCACGGTCATGCCGTGGCCATGATCCTGCCCATCCGCGATGTCATCACACCGCCGGCACCACGCATACAACAGCCACGCGCGTTCCCGCGTCGGCTTGTCGAACAACAGGCTGGCCGCCGCAAAACTCTTCGACCCGCGCGAGATCGACTCATGCGCGGTAGTGACGATCGCTTCGCGCGAGGGGAGGGGGGAGGTCATGCTCCCACCTCTTCTACCACCCCGGCGAAGGCCGGGGCCCAGTTGGGGGACAAGATTTGGCTGGCGCTGCGCACCGTTACCCCAGCCTTCCAAACTGGGCCCCGGCCTCCGCCGGGGTGGCGGCGAGCTTTGGGGTGGCGGCAGGTGAGGGAGTGAGCCGTCAACCTCACAAATCCGACGCGTTCATCCGCACGATCGGCTGCGTCGGCACGTGGGCGGCCATCCGGTCGAGCAGCGCGTCCAGCGTATCCGCCACGATCAGCAGGTCCCGGTGCTGCGGCCGCAGGAACCCGACCTCGCCCATCTTCTCCCAGAACGCGATCAGGTGATCGTAATAGCCCGCGGTATTCAGCAACCCGACTGGATCCGCATGATAGCCAAGCTGCGCCCAACTCAGCGCCTCCCACAACTCGTCCATCGTCCCCGTCCCGCCCGGAATCGTGACGAACCCGTCCGAGAGATCGGTGAACATCTGCTTCCGCTGATGCATGCCGCTGACGACGTGCAACTCGGTAAGCCCGCGATGCGCAACCTCCGCATCTACCAGCGCCTGCGGAATAACCCCGATCACCTCGCCGCCGCCCTCAAGCGCGCCATCGGCAATCGCGCCCATCAGCCCGGTCCGCCCACCGCCATAAACGAGGCCAATCCCCCGCTCGGCAAAGGCCAGCCCCAGCGCGCGAGCGCCCTCGATATAGGTGGGATCAGCCGGCGTAGCCGACCCGCAATACACAGCAAGTCTCTTCATTCCGCACCGCTACGGGATGCGCGCGGGGTGCCGCAAGGGAAGATTTTGTTCGCGCAGAGGCGCAGAGAGCGCGGAGGAGAATCGCCCGGAACGGGCATCAACGCCCAGTTCCGATTGGCGGAAGGTCGCTCCGCGACAAGCGCAACACATCAGCGTCCTCTGCGCCTCTGCGCGAACAAACCTTACTTCTCGCCTTCCAGCATCAGCCGAGCCGTAGCCTTCGCACTCCCCACAACCCCCGGAATGCCCGCCCCCGGATGAGTCCCAGCCCCCACGAAGTACAAATTCGGAATATGCTCGTCGCGGTTGTGCACGCGGAAATACGCGCTCTGCGTCAGCACCGGCTCCAGCGAGAATGCCGACCCCAGATGCGCATTCAGATCCTGCGCGAAATCCTTCGGCGCGTACGAGAACTTCGTCACGATCCGCTCGTGGATGTCCGGGATCAACCGCCGCCCGATCTCGTCGAGGATGCGCTTCTCCAGGATCGGCGCGATCTCGTCCCAGTCGACCGGGAACTTCCCCATGTGCGGCACCGGCGCCAACGCATAGAACGTCGAATGCCCCTCCGGCGCCAGCGACGGATCGGTCACGGTCGGATGGTGCAAATACAGCGAGAAATCCTCGCTCAGCACGCCGTGGTCGTAAATGTCCTCGAGCAGCCCCTTATAGCGCGGCCCGAACAGGATCATGTGGTGCGGGATGCCCGGCCACGTGCCCTTGATCCCGAAATGCACCACGAACAGCGACGGCGAATATTTCTTCCGCTCGAGCGAGCCCGTCTTGCGCTTCGCACTACGCGAGGTCGCCAGCAGGTCGCGATAGGTATGCATGATGTCGCTGTTCGCGGCCACCGCATCCGCCTGACCCGACCAGCCGCTCGCGGTCGTCACGCCGGTCGCGCGGTCGCCCAGAGTCTCGATCGACGTCACCGGATCGTCGAGCCGCAACACGCCGCCTAAGCGCTCGAACTGAGTCACCAAAGCCGCCACCAGCCGATTGGTCCCGCCCCGCGCGAACCACACCCCGCCGTCACGCTCCAGCTTGTGGATCAGCGCATAGATCGCGCTCGTCGTCATCGGATTGCCGCCGACCAGCAACGTATGGAAGCTCAACGCCTCGCGCAGCTTCTCCGACTTCACGAAGCTCGACACGATCGAATAGACCGACCGCCACGCCTGATATTTCGCCAGCGCCGGCGCCGCCTTGATCATCGACCCGAAGTCGAGGAACGCGACATGGCCGAGCTTCTCATAGCCCTCGTGGAACACCCCCGCCGAATATTGCAGAAACTTCTCATACCCAGCCCAGTCGCCGGGATGCAGCTTCTCGATCTCGGCGCGCATCTGCACGTCGTCGTTGGTGTAATCGAAATTCGTCCCGTCGGGCCAGTTCAGCCGGTAGAACGGCAGCACCGGATCGAGCGTCACGTCCTCACTCATGTCGCGCCCGGTCAGCGCCCACAGTTCGCGCAGGCAATCCGGATCGGTGATGACGGTCGGCCCCGCATCGAACGTGAACCCGTCGCGCTCCCAGAAATACCCGCGCCCACCCGGCTTGTCGCGGCTTTCGACGATCGTCGTCTGCACGCCCGCGGATTGCAGCCGGATCGCGAGCGCCAGCCCGCCGAAACCTGCGCCGATGACTATTGCGGTCTTCATGATTACATACTGCCTGCGATGGCGCGGACGGCGCGCACGATGGGGACGGGGGGCTTGCCGGTCAGAACGCGCGCCTTGTCGGTCAGGGTCGAGCGTCCGGCATAGAAACGGCCGATAAGCGAAGGTGAGAGGCGGTAGAAGCGTTCGAGGATACGGTAGCGTTCCTCCGGTTCCGCCGCGCGAAACAACATCGTGTCGAGCATCCGGTAGAAGCCGCGCGACTTCCACGTCGCCCGCGCCATCGCATGCGTTGCGTCGTGCAGCTTGGGGCCCGAGAAATCGTTGAGCCCGGCCAGCATCGAAGCGGTTCGAACGGCGTCTGGCAGCGAGTACCCAGTGGTCGGATGAAACATCCCCGCGCGCATCCCGGCCTTGGCGACCTTCGCACCGCCCGAGCGCCAATACGCCTCGAAATCGCCGCCCATCGCGACCGGTAGCACGCCGGACTCTTCGCGAACGACGCGTTCGACGTCCCAGCCGCGTGCCGCGACATAGTCATCGATCCTCGCGCCGATCACCGGCACGTCCAGATCGGGCGTATCGCTATAATAGGTGTCCTCGACGAACATCCGGTCGGCGCTGAACGGCAGGCAATACACGAACCGATACCCGTCGATCTGCGGGATCGTCGCGTCCATCACCATCGGCCGCGGGCTTGCGTGCGGCACGCTCAACGCCAGTTCGCGCCCGAGAAACTTCTGCCACGCGAGATCGAGCAGCGACAGGTCGCCCGGCCCGCGCGCATCGATCACGCCGGTCGCCTCGATCCGGTCGCCATCCGCCAGCACCACCGCGGTCGCACTTGCCCCCGACACCTTCCGCCCGAGCATCAATGCGTCCACAGGCAGGACACGCCGCACTTCGCGGTCGAGCTTGCTGCTCTCGATCGAATAATAGGTCGCGTCGATCGTCCGCGCGTGCGCCGGAAAGCGGACGTCATACCCACGCCATGCATGCACCACGAGCGGCGCGACGATCCAGCGATCCGCCTGCGCCACGTCGCTGCCGAAGAACGACCACAGATGATTGCCGCCGACGTCTTGCGCCGAGTCGAT
Source organism: Sphingomonas sp. 4RDLI-65 (assembly GCF_049472435.1). Taxonomy (NCBI): domain Bacteria; kingdom Pseudomonadati; phylum Pseudomonadota; class Alphaproteobacteria; order Sphingomonadales; family Sphingomonadaceae; genus Sphingomonas; species Sphingomonas sp. 4RDLI-65. The sequence continues at coordinate 339,644 of NZ_JBCEBT010000002.1, forward strand.
CAGCCGCACGTCCAAGGCCGGGTGTTTTGCTTTCAGCGCCAGCGCGATCATCCCGCCGGCCAAACCCGCGCCAACGATCGCGACGTCGCAGGAGATCGTCGATGCCATGCCTCCGACTAGCGCAAAGCGAGAGCCCCGAAAACAACCTTTGCAAGGCAATCACCGCCGAAGACAACCTGCGTTGCCGGGATCGCCTGAGGGCAGGGCCCACGATCCTCCCCCGCAAGGGGGAGGTGGCTGGCGCTTGCCAGACGGAGGGGGCGGTAAGCGATAATCCTCGTTGCGTCGTCCTCCCCCTCCGTCGCCTACGGCGCCACCTCCCCCTTGCGGGGGAGGATCGTGAGGATGAACGCCGTGTCCTTCAGGCGTCGGAGAGGTGAGGGCGGTTTCATCCGCCATTCTGCATGACTAAGCTGCGCCCCATGTCCGTCCCAGCATCCGCCCCCACGCTGACCACAGCCCGCCTGACCCTCACCGGCCACGCCGCCACCGACCTCGAAGACTGTGCAGCGATGTGGACCGACCCCCGCGTCTATACGATGATCGGCGGACAGCCCCGGTCGCGCGAGGACGTGTGGATCCGCCTGCTCCGCTCGATCGGCCAATGGACGCTGTTCGGCTATGGCAGCTGGATCGCGTGCGACACGACCACCGGCCGCCTGATCGGCGAACTCGGCCTGATCGAGGCACGCCGCGCGATCGAGCCCGCGATCGACGCCACACCGGAGGTCGGCTGGACGCTCACCGGCGACGCGCAAGGCCGGGGGTACGCGTCCGAAGCGCTCGCCGCGATCCTCGCCTGGACCGACGCGCGTATCCCCGCGACGACCTGCATCATCGATCCCGCCAACGCCCCCTCGATCCGCCTCGCCGAGCGCCTGGGCTACCGCCTGCGCACGGAAGGGACGTACCGAGACGCACCGATCCTGATCTTCGACCGCACGGCGTCCGCGGCGGATCCCGCGATTATTTCTGTGCGGTGAGAACCGGCTTCTGTACCGACGCGATCGGCATCGGATCGCCCGCCCGGTCGTAGAACGCCATCAACACCAGCCCCAGCGCCAGGATGCTGCCGGCGATCACATAGATCAGCCCCTTATGGTCCTTGCCGGTATCCTGGCGAATATCCCGGCCAGTCTCCCCACCGATATCCCCGCGCGCGGCGCCGTGGTCTGCCATGCATCACTCTCCGATTGGCAGGTCATCCTGCTCTGGAGGGGGAGGCTATCATTTTCCCGCCCCCTGCATAGAGCCTATCGCACCCCGGGGATTCGGCGGGTATCCCTAGGATCCAGCCGACCGCGCCCTATTGCGACGGCGCCAGCTTGGTATTCAGCACCCAGCCGACATTGTCGTTCTCGTCGGCGACTTCCCACCAAAGCCCGCTCTGCGGTCCGGTCGGGAAGACAATCGCGCCGGGCGGCAGCGTGCGGACGATCTTGCCCGTCGCCGACGCCGCCGCGCGCATCGCGACGGGTCCTTGTGCCGTAAACGTCTTCTTCGGCGCGGCCTGCGCGGTGCCGGCGTCGCCGGGCTGCACCAGCCCCAGCTCGGTCACCATTTTGCTGTACGCCTGGATGAAGGCGAGCGTCACGATCCGGCCGATATCGGTATTGTCATAGCCGCCACCGACCGCGCCCGCCGCACCACCGCCGAAGAATCCGCCGCCGCCCGCGCCGAAGCTCAGGCTGTTCTTCGCCGCATAGCCGTCGACCGTCGAGATCGTCTCGGTGGTGCGCACGTTGGTCAGCGACAGCACGGTGTTCGCCTCCATCTTCTTGCTGCCGACCCCGCCGATCAGCCCGCCGATCGCGCGACCGCCGAGCAGCCCGCCGATCCCGCCGGCGATCCCGCTGCCGCCCGAATTGCGGTTCGACGCCTGCACTTCGGCGATCAGGACATAGTCGGCGGCCTTGATCTGGCCCTGCCCGACATTGGACTGGCGTTGCAGCCCGAGGTTGCCGCCGATGTCGCGCTCGCGCTGCGCCGCACTCAGGCCCGATCCGCGATCGACCAGGTTGAAGCACCCCGATCGCTGGACCAGCACCTTGATCAGTTTCTGCGGACCCGACAGCTGGAACTGCGTCCACGCCGACGGGTCGTCGCCATCCATCACCGACACCGTGCCCAGCTTCCGCGCGCAGCGGGGCACGTCGTTCATCGTCGTCTCCTGCGTCTTCTGCGTGCCCGACGGCTTGGCGAGGCGTTGCGCGGCGGAGGGCTGCACCGCCAGGATCGTCGTCGTCCCCGCAAGCGCTGCCCCCGCAAGCATGGCCCTCGAAAGCATGGCGATCGTCATCGTCTTCACAGGCACGATAGTCCCTCCCCCGAATTTCTCCGCAAACTGTATCGGCCAAATTTCGGGGCACCGCGACGATATTTTCAAGCGGTGCGAAGAATACAGGCGAAGATACGCTATCCCGTTGTAGTGGATCACCTTTTTCGGGAGCGACTATAGTTAAGAGTATTGCCGTACGCGCTCCGACTCGCAGCGATTTAAGCTTCCGGAATGTGCCGGTTGCTGGAGGCGCGGCGTAAAGGCGCCTGCCGATCACCGCCGCTACGTGAAAATCCGCGTCGTCGCCGCCGTCGCCCGTGGTCGTTTTCGCAGCGGGTACGGCGCGCGGCGTCTCCGGCCTGCGCAACCCCATTACCCCACACTCGGAAATCCCCTATAAGCGCCTCATGTGGCTCGCCATCCTCCTCTCCGCGATTGCGATGACCGCCATCGTCGGTGTCCGCTATTTCATCGTCTCAGGCGCGTTCGCTGCGGCAACCCGCGCGCGCCATCCCGGCCTCTACCGCGGGCTCGATGCGCAGATGCGGCGCGAAATCTGGTGGAGCATCGCCTCGGCCGCGATCTACGGCGTGCCCGCCGGAATAGTCGCCTGGGGCTGGCAGAATCGCGGCTGGACGCAGATTTACACCGACGTCCACGCCTACCCGCTCTGGTATCTGCCGGTCTCCGTGCTTGCCTTCCTGTTCGCGCACGACACTTGGTTCTACTGGACGCATCGCTGGATGCACCGGCCGAAACCGTTCAAGCTCGCGCACGCGGTGCATCACGCCAGCCGCCCGCCGACTGCATGGGCGGCGATGGCGTTTCACCCGATCGAGGCGATCACCGGCGCTGTGATAATTCCGCTACTGGTGTTCTTAATTCCGATCAATGTCGGCGCGCTGGGTCTGGTACTGACGATCATGACCGTTATGGGAGTGACCAATCACATGGGGTGGGAGGTTTTCCCCCGGTTCATGTGGCGGGGCGCACTGGGCGGCTGGCTGATCACGGCGAGTCACCATCAGCGCCATCATGAACAATACGGGTGCAACTATGGCCTATATTTCCGCTTTTGGGATCGGCTCTGCGGCACCGATAAGGGACTCGGCGACTTCACCAAGGCGCATGCGAAAGCTGCCGCTCGTGGTGGCGGGCACGTTGGCATGGCTGACGCTGGCAGCGGCGGCCCCCGTCACGCGGCTTGACGTCGAGATCGACAATCTCCGTTCGGCAAAGGGTATAATCCGGATCTGCCTCACCGCCGATCCCGATAATTTCCCGGCCTGCGTCGACGATGCCAACGCGCTGACCCGGTCGCTGCCCGCAAGTGTTCATACCACCAGTTTCCCGGGGCTTCCGCAGCGCGGCTATGCGCTCGCGGTCATTCATGACGAGAACAGCAACGCGAAGCTTGATACGATCGCGGGCATCCCGCGCGAAGGCTATGGCTTCTCGCGCAACGCCGCGGTCCGGTTCGGTCCGCCACGCTTTTCCGCAGCCCGGTTCATGGTCGCCGGTGATGCTGAAATGCAACAGGTGAAGATGCGTTACATCTTCTGACGAATCATGACGGACCAAAACCACTCCCACGGCGTTCCGCGATGGAACCTTCTTCTCCGGAGCATTTCCTTGCGCGCATTCTCTCTCTTCACGTCTGCCGCAATCGCGGTGCTTGGCGTCGCCACACCTGCCTTCGCCCAGACCGACCCCAACCCGTCGCCGACGATCACCGACCCTGCGGACAACAACCGCGTCACGGTCGCGCTCGGCGTGGTGTCGATGCCCGATTACGAGGGTGCGGACAGCAATTCCTTCACCCCTGCCGGTGCGTTCGTCGGCACGGTGCGCGGTCATGACTTCTTCCTCCGCGGCACGCAGCTCTATTTCAACCTGATCCCGAACACGGGTGAGGTCGGCATCAACTACGAAGTCGGCGTCATCGGTGGCGTCCGTCGCGATCGCACCGGCGATATCGACAACCGCCAGGTCCGCGCGCTCGGCAAGATCGACACCGCCTATGAACTCGGCGGCTATGTCGGCATCGCCCGCACCGGCGTCATCACCAGCGACTATGACACGCTCACCGCGCGCGTCGCCTATGTCCACGACGTGTCGGGCACCTATGACAGCTATGTCATCACCCCACAGGTGAACTACACCACGCCGCTGTCGGTCCGCACGCTCGTCTCGCTCGGCGTCGCCGCGGACTATGCCGGCAAGGGCTTCGGTCGCACCTATGCGGCGGTGACGCCGATCGGCACGCTCGCCAGCGGCCTGCGCACCTACGACGTCAACGACAGCGGTTTCCGCCGCGTGAACGCATCGCTGTTCGTCGTGCAGAGCCTCTCGGGCGATCTGCGCCACGGCTTCGGCGTCGGTGCCGGCGTGCTCTACGGCCGCATGGTCGGCAGGTACAAGGACAGCCCGATCGTCGCCGACGTCGGCGATGCCGACCAGTGGCTCGGCGCAGTCGGCCTGACGTACACCTTCTAAAAAGCGATGGCCTAAAAAGCGATGACCGCCCGGTGCGACCTGCACCGCCCGACCGACGCTATCTGACCCCTGATAGCCGTCATTCCCGCCTCCGCGGGGATGACGGTTGCGCGGTAAAACTGCTCGAGCCCTGAATCCGTTCAGCCACTCGATGATGGCGGCCTCGCCCTTCGGTTCACCCGTCGGTTCAGGCGCCAATCCCTTCCAAAATAGAATTATTTCGACCCGGGTCTTGAAACCCGCATCCAAACGTCTTCCGCAGTCGTTACTCGACGCGGACGGCTTTTTTATGTCCGTAACAGAGCGTGTTGCGCCTGAGTTCCGGTAGAACGGGGCCAGGTGAAACATAGTTTGTTGCGCGGCTGCCGCAGAGCATTTCGACGTCCGCAACAACAAGGGGAGGACCCTGATATGACCGAGAGCGTGCACCTGATCGAAGCCCTCGATGCGCGAGTGGAACGGCGCAGCGAGCGACGTGAATTCTTCAAGAACGCGCTGGGCGCCGCCGCGATCACCGCAGCTGGTGCGACCGCGCTCTCCTTCTCCAGTGCGGCGTCGGCCCAGTCCGTCACCGATGCGGACGTCCTGAACTTCGCGCTCAACCTCGAATATCTCGAGGCGCAATTCTACTCCTACGCCGCCTATGGCACCGGGCTCGACAACAGCCTGCTCGGCGGTACCGGTACGCAGGGTGCGGTCCGCGGTGGCCGCCAGGTCAATTTCACCGATCCGATCGTCTCGCAATATGCGCGTGAGATCGCGCAGGACGAGATCGCCCACGTCAAGTTCCTCCGCACCGCGCTCGGCACCGCCGCCGTCGCGCAGCCGGTGATCGACGTCAGCGTCTCGCCGACCAGCGCCTTCTCGCTCGCAGCACAGGCCGCCGGGCTCGTCCCAGCCGGCACCGCGTTCGATCCCTACGCGACCGACGAGGCTTTCCTGCTCGGCGCGTTCATCTTCGAGGACGTCGGCGTGACCGCGTACAAGGGCGCCGCGCCGCTGCTGACCAGCAAGGCATATCTCGAGGCCGCCGCAGGCCTGCTCGCGGTCGAGGCGTATCATGCCGCGATCGTCCGCACGACGCTATACGGCAAGGGCATCGCGACGCCGTCGCTGCGCACCTCGGCCGATGCGATCTCGAAGGCGCGCGACAGCCTCGACGGCGGTGGCGCCAACACGACGATCTTCGGCACCAACGATATCGATCAGGGCATCTCGTCGTACAGCGCGACGCCGATCAACCTGGCCACCACGCAGGCCGCGGTGACCGTGTCGAACATCGTCCCGCTCGACAGCAACGGCGTCGCGTACAGCCGTTCGCCGAGCCAGGTGCTCAACATCGTGTACCTCAACAGTGGTGCAGCCTCCGCAGGCGGGTTCTTCCCGGCCGGCATGAACGGCAACGTCAAGACGAGCAACGCAGCGGTCTGATCGCTCAGACCGACCGCGCGCCTTCTTCGATATTCAGGGGATTAACCCAATGACCGATCTCAATACCAAGCTCGAGATATTTGATGCGATCGCCGCCCGCCGTAACGAGCGCCGCGGCTTCCTCCGCTTCGCCGGCGGCTCGGCTCTCGCTATCGGTGGTGCAAGCCTGCTTGCGGCATGCGGCAACGACGATTCCGATCTCGCGCCCGCACCGACTCCTACGCCGACCCCGGCAGCGGCGCTCAACGATGCCGATGTGCTCAACGTCGCACTGAACCTCGAATATCTCGAGGCGCAGTTCTACGCGTTCGCGGCATTCGGCGTCGGCCTGAACGCCAGCCTGTTGACCGGCATCGGTACGCAGGGTGCGGTCACCGGCGGTGCACAGGTGCCGTTCCAGGACACCGTCGTCCGTGAATATGCGCGCGAAATCGCGATCGACGAAATCGCACACGTCGCCTTTCTGCGCTCGGCCCTCGGCACCGCCGCCGTCGCCCAGCCCGCGATCGACATCTCGGTCGGCACGGCAGCCGCGCCGGGTGCGTTCACCGCGGCCGCCCGCGCAGCCGGTGTCATCGGTGCAACGGGTGTGTTCAACCCCTATGCCGACGACAACAGCTTCCTGCTCGGCGCGTACATCTTCGAGGACGTCGGCGTCTCGGCCTACAAGGGCGCAGCACCGCTGATCGCCAACAAGACCTATCTCGAGGCGGCCGCCGGCATCCTCGCGGCAGAGGCGTATCACGCAGGGCTCATCCGCACGATCCTGTACCGCAAGGGGCTGCAGACGCCGAACCCGATCCCGTCGCTGATTACCGCCGCCAACCAGATCAGCAACGCACGCGACAGCCTCGACGGCACCGTCGACAATGCGACGACGGGTGTGATCGGCGACGACGATCAGGGCATCACCGGGTCGGATCCGACGATCTCGAACATCGTGCCCACCGATGCCAACGGCCTGGCGTACAGCCGCTCGGTCGCTCAGGTGCACAACATCGTCTACCTGACCAACACCGCAAAGATCGGCGGGGGCTTCTTCCCTAACGGGACCAACAACCGCCTCGATTCACTGCGGACCAGCGGCGCCAACGCGTGATCGCAGCCACCGACTAAATCAGAAACCTCGGATCGCGGCGCATTCAGGAGCGCCGCGATCCTCGTTTGGGGAACGACCATGAAAAACTTCACGACGCTCACCATGCTCGCCGGCCTCGCCACCGCGGGCATTTTTGCCGTTCCCGCCGCCGCGCAGGAAGTGACCGAGGATCGTCCGTTCTCGGGCGTCTACATCGGTGCGGCCGGCGGCTACGACGTGCAGCCCAACGACGTCGGCTCGTCGATCCTGTTCGATCGCAACGGCGATGGCAATTTCAACGAGAACGTCAACACGATCACCGGCGCCAACGCCTTCTCGCCGGGCTTCTGCAACGGCTCCGCGCGCACCGGCGCCGCGGCCTATGGCTGCCGCAACGACGATGACGGCTGGGCCTATTACGGCCGCGCCGGCTTCGACGCACAGCGCGGCAACATCGTCGTCGGCGTCGTCGGCGAATTCGGCAAGACCGACATCACCGACAGCACCTCCGGCTTCTCGACCACCCCCGCCAGCTACACGATGGCGCGCAAGGTCGACTGGGAAGCCTCGGTCCGCGGCCGCGCCGGCTATGCGGTCAACACGACGCTGTTCTACGGCACGTTCGGCGCCGGCTATGCCAAGATCGACAATCTGTTCTTCACCACCAACACCGCCAACGCGTTCGCGGCGACCGGCTCGAAGAACCAGTGGGGCATCCTCGGCGGCGGCGGCATCGAACAGAAGCTGACCAAGAACATCTCGATCGGCATGGAATACATGTTCCACCAATATCAGGACAACGACGCCCGCGTCCGCGTCACCGCCGGGCAGACGCTCGCGGGCAGCCCGGTATTGCTCGCCAACAACCCCTTCCTGATCGCCCCCAACACCAGCGGCACCAGCTTCCGCCGCAGCGACGACTATCTGCGCTGGCACAGCCTGCGCGGGACGGTGTCGTTTAGATTCTGAGGTAGAAGCGCCTTCCACCTCCCGTTCGCCCCGAGCGAAGTCGAAGGGTAAGTCCCAAACCCAGGTGCTTCGACTACGCTCAGCACGAACGGGCGAGGGGATGCGATCACTTATACACGTCGAAAAGGCCGCTGCCCCAAACCGGGGGCAGCGGCCTTTTTAGCTTCCGAAAGCGTGCGCTCACCGTCAGAAACCCACCACCCGCGCTACCACCACCCCGGCGAAGGCCGGGGCCCAATTGGCAAGGTGGATATAACGAAGCACATCGCGTCGTTATCGCCGTCCCCCAATTGGGCCCCGGCCTTCGCCGGGGTGAAGCCTTATCGAGCGTGCAATAATCACTGCCCTCGCTCTCAACGACCGCCAAATTTCCCATTGCACCCGACCCCAAGCCGCCTATGCTCACCCCACCCCGGGGGAGCGCTTATCCGCGCTTGAGAGGAAGGCAGGAGCCTTCGACCCGCTGAACCTGATCCGGTTGATACCGGCGGAGGGAGGGAGCGGTCGCCACAGAACCGCAATCCTTGCTCCGAGACCTTTAGGAGCAAGCGCATGGCCGACATCGAAGCACGCACCCCGACAGCAGATATCGGCGTAACCACCGGCCCGATCCGAGGCTCCCGGAAAATCCACGTAGCGGTCCCCTCCAGCCCCGACGTCCGCGTCGCCATGCGAGAGATCGTCCTCGACCCGTCGTGCAGCGAGCCCCCCCTGCGCGTCTACGACACCAGCGGCCCCTACACCGACCCACGCGCGACGATCGACATCAACGCCGGCCTCCCCCAACTCCGCCGCGCCTGGATCGAAGCAAGAGGCGACGTAGAATCCTACGAAGCCCGAGAACTCCGCCCCGAAGACAACGGCCAGCTCGGCCCGGACCGCTCCGGCGGCGTCCCCCAGTTCCCCGCCACCATCAAGCGCCCCCTCCGCGCCAAACCCGGCCACAACGTCAGCCAGATGCACTACGCCCGCCGCGGCATCATCACCCCCGAAATGGAATACGTCGCCACCCGAGAAAACCTCGGCCGCGCCATGCTCAAAGACTACAAGCGCGATGGCGAAAGCTTCGGTGCCCAGATCCCCGACTTCGTAACCCCGGAATTCGTCCGCGACGAGATCGCCCGCGGCCGCGCGATCATCCCCAACAACATCAACCACCCCGAATCCGAACCGATGGCGATCGGCCGCAACTTCCTGGTCAAGATCAACGCCAACATCGGCAACAGCGCGGTCGCCAGTAACGTCGCCGCCGAAGTCGACAAGCTCGTCTGGTCGATCCGCTGGGGCGCCGACACGGTGATGGACCTCAGCACCGGCCGCAACATCCACGACACCCGCGAATGGATCCTCCGCAACTCGCCGGTCCCGATCGGCACCGTCCCCATCTACCAGGCGCTCGAAAAGGTCGGCGGCGTCGCCGAAGACCTCACCTGGGAGATCTTCCGCGACACGCTGATCGAACAGGCCGAGCAGGGCGTCGATTACTTTACGATCCACGCCGGCGTCCGCCTCGCCTACATCCCGATGACCGCGAAACGCGTCACCGGCATCGTCTCGCGCGGCGGCTCGATCATGGCGAAATGGTGCCTCAGCCACCACAAGGAGAGCTTCCTCTACGAGCGCTTCGACGAGATCACCGAGATCATGAAGGCGTACGACATCGCCTACAGCCTCGGCGACGGCCTGCGCCCCGGCAGCATCGCCGACGCCAACGACGAAGCCCAGTTCAGCGAACTCTACACGCTAGGCGAACTTACGCATCGAGCATGGAAGAGCGACGTCCAGGTCATGATCGAAGGCCCCGGCCACGTGCCCATGCACAAGATCAAGGAGAACATGGACAAGCAACTCGAAGTGTGTGGAGAGGCACCTTTCTACACGCTAGGGCCGCTCACCACCGACATAGCCCCCGGCTACGACCACATCACCAGCGGCATCGGCGCCGCGATGATCGGCTGGTACGGCACCGCAATGCTCTGCTACGTCACGCCGAAAGAGCATCTAGGCCTCCCCGACCGCGACGACGTAAAGGTCGGCGTCGTAACCTACAAACTAGCCGCCCACGCCGCCGACCTCGCCAAAGGCCACCCCGCCGCCCAGATGCGCGACGACGCCCTGTCCCGCGCAAGGTTCGAGTTCCGCTGGAGAGACCAGTTCAACCTCTCCCTCGACCCGGACACGGCCGAACAATACCACGACCAGACGTTGCCAGCGGAGGGTGCCAAGACCGCCCACTTCTGCTCGATGTGCGGCCCAAAATTCTGCTCGATGAAGATCACGCAGGAGGTGCGAAATTTCGCGGCCAAGCAGAACAGCCCGGCTGACACGTTCCTGGCCGCAGACGTCGATCAAACCGACACCGACCGAGCGATCTTCGCCAAGGGCAGCCATGCCGATGCGGAAAAGGGCATGGCCGACATGAGCGAAAAATTCCGTGAAAAAGGCAGCGAGATCTACCTGCCAGCGGAGTAAGAAAATCGACCGGTAATCAAAAGTCGATTATCGGTCCATCTTGCCTCAGGGACATTCGGGTAAGCTTAGTAAGTTATTCGGTTGCTCACCGTCATTCTGCGTTTTGAGGTATTTGTTACCACTCGCCGAAACCGCTACGATGACCCACACGCTCGATCCAGCTACGCTGACGTAAAACTGCCAACTTCCCCCTTCAATTGCAGCAATTGCCTCAGTTTGCGTCATTTTCCAGCGTGAAGGAGTAGCACCCCCGACATTCGTGATTCGATCGTGTGCACTGCTGCGATCAGTTTTATTGATGCATTGAATTTGCGCGTTATTGGCCAAAGTCATATCTCCCATCTGGTAATGTATCGGTTGTTACCTAGTCCAATATCTCGTTTTCTTAGGTCGCCGACAATCGAGCCCAACAAGCATTATCCCGAATGAGAAAATTGAGTATTGTTCATTTTTACCATTACTAAGATATGGCGAAATGATCTGCATTATGTCGACTGCGCAACATAACGAAAAGCTATACTTTGTAAGAGCTTAGGAATTTTATGATAAATTTCAGTCAAGACAGAAATTTTGCTCGAAATTAATGCTGGCTTTGTACATGAAAGATGTTGGCCGTCCCTAAACCTTCCTTCGATGCGTTGCGCACACGATCAGCGTGGCAACTCAAATCTTATAAGGTGTAATTACTGCGCCAGCACATCCAGTACCCGGGTACCATGCACGACCCGTACGATATCGACGCTATCGCGCTCGACTCGATACAGCACGAGATAGTTGCCAACTGTGATGCTTCTTGCTCCACCCCCGATCTCAGGCCGGGCCGGACCACTTTCGGGATAGTCCGCTAACCGAGCCACACTCGATACAAGTTGCTCGACCAGTCGCGTTGCCGCATCGGGATCGTACCGCGCGATATACAGCCATATGTCGTCGACATCGCGTATCGCCTGCGGAAGGCGACGGATCTTCATCCGTGCTTGCGGATCGCCTCACGGGATTGGCCACCGCGGCGGGCGATATCTTCGGCATCGAAATTGCCGTCGACGGGAGCGCCGCTGTCAATGCCTTGAGCCCAGGACCGCCGAAGTGCATCGAGCGAACCACTGTCGCCGGTGCGCAGATCGTCAAGGTAATCGAACGGATCGCGCTCGCTCACCCCCGAAGCAAGACCCTCCTCGATGGCAGCCTTTAACGCCGCCAGTTTCTTGGCATGATCCAAATCGCGCGCAATGAGATCGATGATATAGGCACCGACACTTTCATAGCGACCCTCAGCAACTTGCCGATCGGCCCAAGCCATCAGGTCGTTAGGAAGAGATACACTGATCTGTGCCATGTTCCGATCCTATGCCTTCGCCGGGTACGCGACAAGCACATCAATAATGATACCGGCACTGCGCGACCTGCACCGTCTGCGCATCGGCGCTACCCATCACGCGGTACACCAGCCGGTGTTCGTGGCTGATCCGGCGCGACCACCAGCCCGACAGGTTGCCGCCGAGCGGTTCGGGTTTGCCGGTGCGGGCAGCGCCGTTCCCGAGCGTGACTTTATCGTAACCTTTGACGCCGGCCATTCCTCAGACCTACCGCTTCCGGACGAACTCCGCGCGCAGCACTAGCCCCTTGATCCCTTCGTACCGGCAGTCGATCTCCTGCGCGTCGCCGGTCAACCGGATCGACTTGATCACCGTGCCACGCTTGAGCGTCTGGCCAGCGCCCTTCACGGTCAGGTCCTTGATCAGCGTCACCTGGTCGCCATCCGCGAGCACATTGCCGACCGAATCCCGCACCACGACCGCGCCGTCATCCGCTGCTTCAGCCGTCGTAGCACCGCCGGCGACCCACTCGCCGGTCGCTTCGTCATAGATGTATTCGTCGCTCATCGGTCGGTCTCCGGCAGCGCCCAATCGATCGGGGTGCGCCCATGGGTTTCGAGAAAGGCGTTGGCCCGGCTGAACGGTCGCGATCCGAAGAACCCGGTCCGCGCCGCCAGCGGCGAAGGATGCGCGGACTGGATCACCAGGTGCCGCCCGCCCTTCGTCACGTCATCGACGAACGCCGCCTTCTTCTGCGCATACGCCCCCCACAGCAGGAACACGACCGGTTTGTCCTGCGCGTTCACGGCGGCAATGACCGCATCGGTAAACCGCTCCCACCCGCGCTTCTGGTGCGACGCAGCCTCCCCCATCCGCACGCTCAGCACCGCGTTGAGCAACAGCACGCCCTGCGCCGCCCAATGATCGAGCATGCCGTGGCGTGCCCGCGGGATCCCGAGATCCGCCTCCAGCTCCTTATAGATATTCACCAGGCTAGGCGGCGTCCGCACGCCCTTCCGCACCGAGAAGCTCAGCCCGTGCGCCTGCCCCTCGCCGTGGTACGGATCCTGCCCCAGGATCACGACCCGCACCTGATCGAGCGGGGTCAGCTCCAGCGCCCGAAACCGGTCCGCATCCTCCGGAAAGACGCGAGCGCCCCCCGCGCGCTCGGCCTCCAGGAATGCATCGAGCGCCTGCATGTACGGCGCCTCGAACTCGGCAGTGAGTGCCTGCCAGCTTGGGGGCAGCTTATGATCAATCATCCCCGGCGCATGTCGGACAGGGCAGGGTGGTGTCAATTACCGCGCTAGTTCCCCCGCGAAGGCGGGGGCCCAGGATCACAAGCGATACCGTCCGCAACCCTGGACCCCCGCCTCCGCGGTGGAACGGCGACCTTCTGGGTCTTGGCGCGAAAGGCTCGCACTCCGCGCCTTGCCCCATTATATGCGCCGTCATGACCGCAATCACCGTCGCCGCGCTGCAGCTGGGCTTCACGCCCAACATCGACCGCAACATCGCCAACGTCTCGCGCCTCGTCCACGAGGCCGCCGCAAACGGCGCGCAGGTCATCCTGCCGCCCGAGCTGTTCGAAGGCGAGTATTTCTGCCGCGTCGAGGACGAGGGCCTCTTCGCCAACGCCGCCCCCGTCGGCGAACACAAGGCGGTGCTCGCGATGCAGGCGCTCGCCGAAGCGCTCAAGGTCACCATCCCGACCAGCTTCTTCGAGGCGGACGGCCCGCATCATTACAACAGCCTGGCGATGATCGGCCCCGACGGCAACATCCAGGGCGTTTACCGCAAAAGCCACATCCCCGACGGCCCCGGCTACGAAGAGAAGTTCTACTTCCGCCCCGGCAACACCGGCTTCAAGGTCTGGCCACATCCTGCGGGGAAGCTAGGCGTCGGCGTCTGCTGGGACCAATGGTACCCGGAAACCGCCCGCGCGATGATGCTGATGGGCGCCGAGATCCTGTTCTACCCGACCGCGATCGGCAGCGAGCCGCACGACACCTCGCTCGACACCGCCCGGCTCTGGCGTCGCGCGATGGTCGGCCACGCGGTCAGCAACGTCGTGCCCATAGTCGCCGCCAACCGCGTCGGCGTCGAGCACGGCCAGACCTTCTACGGCACCAGCTTCATCGCCGACGAGCGCGGCGACATCCTCGCCGAGCTAGGCCGCGACGACGAAGGCGTGATCACCGCGACGATCGACCTCGACATCGTCAAGCGCCACCGCGCCGCGTTCGGCTTCTTCCGCGATCGCCGCCCCGACCTGTACGGCCGCCTCGTTCAGGACATCTGACCGCGCAACTCCAGCGCCCGCGCGAACACCGCGTCGAACATCTCGGCGGTCAGCACGCCGGTGTTCACGTTATACCGCGAGCAATGGAAGCTATCGATCAGGATGCGGCCGTCGGGCATGCGGTGCTCGGCGCCATGCGCGAACCGCGCCTTGGGCAGCCGTCCGCCGAGCATCTTCACCGCAGACTGATGCGCGATATGCCCCAGCGCCACGAACACGCGCGCGCTCGGCACCGCATCGGCCTGCGTCTCGAGGAACGGGCGGCAGGTGCGGATTTCCTCGGGCGTCGGCTTGTTCTCGGGCGGCAGGCACTTCACCGCATTGAGGATGATCGCGCCGTCGAGCGCGACTTTGTCGTCCGCCTTGGCCGCGTAGGTGCCCGTCGCGAGCCCGAACCGCTCGAGCGTCTCGAACAGGAACTGGCCCGAGAAGTCGCCGGTGAACGCGCGCCCGGTACGGTTCGCACCATGCTTGCCGGGCGCGAGGCCGATGATGCCCAGCCACGCGGCGGGATCGCCGAACGCGGGGACGGGGGCGTTCCACCATGTCGGGAACTCGGTCCGCAACGTCTCGCGCAACCCGACCAGACGCGGGCAGAGCGGGCAATCATGCGGCGGCTCGGTGTCGGGCAGGGCGGACACGGGCACGAAGACGGTCGTGACGTCGACCTCGCCTGTCGAGTCGATCGCGGCGTCGGGAAGTTCGGTGGGGTAAGGTGTGGAATCCATGGGATTGCGCTAGGCGGACCAAATGTCGCCTGCAACCCCGCTCCCGCCGATCGCGCAGGTCGCAACCACCTACGCCATCGCGCTCGGCTCCAATCGACGCGGTCGGCACGGTGCGCCCGAGCGCGAGATCGTCGCCGCGCTAAACGCGGTCGGCCGGGTCGTCGCGCAGTCGCCGATCATTGCCAGCGCGCCGCTCGGGCCGTCGAATCGCCGCTATGCCAATGCGGTCGCGCTGATCGAGTCGGCCGAGGATCCGAGCGCGCTGCTGGTCCGCCTCAAGCGCATCGAACGCGAAGCCGGCCGCCGCGCCGGGCGCCGCTGGGGCAGCCGCGTACTCGATCTCGACATCGTGCTCTGGTCGGGCGGCGCCTGGTCGTCGCCCGGCCTCACCGTACCGCACGCGGCGTTCCGCACCCGCGGCTTCGTGCTCGGCCCTCTCGCAAGCCTCGTCCCGACCTGGCGCGATCCGCTGACCGGGCGGACGATACGTCAATTGGCACATGTGGTTGACCGAAAGCGGCCACGCGATTAGGTGCGCGGTCCACGATGGCGGGGGTCCGTAGCTCAGTTGGTAGAGCAAGCGACTTTTAATCGAGAGGTCCCGGGTTCGAGCCCCGGCGGACCCACCATCGCACGGCCCATGTCGTTAGGCCGAATCTCGACGTTATTGATGCCGCCGATCGTCACATCGTAGGTTAAGGCAGCGCGTCGGCTCGCCATCAACCTTTGGCTCGTCACCAAGGCGGGCCGGCAAACTTCCCAATATCCCCGCCAGCCAGCATTGGGGCAGGTGGATGGCACCACATCAGATGGCAGTCCCGTCACACCGATCCGCACATCACCCGATCACGACGCCTCCGCGATCAGCTTGGCGGCTTCGGGCGTGTTCCATTCGTAGCCGCCGGTCATCCGCCACACTTCCTTGCCGGCCGAATCGTACAGGATCGTGGTCGGCAGGTTCGCTTGGTAAGCGAGGCTGAGGCCAAGCTTCGGATCGAGATACGGCTTCAGCGTCGAGAATGACTTGGCGGCAAAGAACGGCGTCACCTTCTCCGCGCCCTGCATGTCCTGGCTGACCGCGATCACCTGCACCTTGCCGGCGAGCGACTTGGCGGCGGCATCGAGCGTCGGCATCTCGGCGACGCATGGCGCGCACCAGGTCGCCCACAGGTTGAGCAGCAACGGCTTGCCCTTGAACGTGGCCAGCGTGACCGGCTTGCCGTCGGGCGCGGTGAAGGCGACCGTCGGGCCGGTCTCGCCCTTGTGGCTGCGGTCGAGCTTTTCGGCGCTTGCCGTCGGTCCGGTCGCTTCGTCGGGAGCGGGGCCGGCGGGCACTTCGTCGGCGGAGGCGGTGTTCGCGGCGACGACGTTTGCTTGCTCCGGCGCGGGCGATTTCCTATCGCAGCCGGCGACCAGCAGGCCCAGTCCCACGAAACAGAGGGTCGGCCGCGCTTTGAATACAGGATTCGAGAACATGGACGGTTCCAATTCGATGTGGGGTGGGCGGTTCGCCGAGGGGCCGGCAGCGGTCATGCGCGAGATAAACGCCTCCATTCCCTTCGACAAGCGCCTCTGGCAGCAGGATATTGCCGGCTCGAAGGCGCATGTCGCAATGCTCGGCAAACAGGGTATCGTCTCGGCCGAGGATGCGGCGACGATCTCCGCCGGGCTCGACACGGTGGCGGCGCATTATGCCGAGCACGGCGTCGAGGAAGATTTGGTCCTCGAAGACATTCATATGCAGACCGAGGCGCGGCTGGCCGATGCGATCGGGCCTGTTGCGGGGCGCCTGCACACCGCGCGCTCGCGCAACGATCAGGTCGCGACCGACTTCCGGCTCTGGGTGCGCGATGCGATCGACCAGGCGCTGGCGGCGCTGGCGGGGTTCCAGGCGGCGCTTCTCGCGCGGGCGGAAGAGCATGCGGCTAGCGTCATGCCGGGCTTTACGCATTTGCAGTCCGCGCAGCCGGTGACGCTGGGCCATCATCTGATGGCGTATCACGCGATGATTTCGCGCGACGTCGGGCGGTTCGTTGATGCGCGGGCGCGGATGAATCGTTCGCCACTCGGCTCCGCGGCACTCGCGGGCACCGGCTTTCCGATCGACCGCGAGATGACCGCTGAGGCGCTCGGCTTCGACGGGCCGATGACCAATTCGCTCGACGGCGTCAGCGACCGCGACTTCGCGATCGAGTATCTGACCGCCGCGACGCAGACCTCGCTGCATCTGTCGCGGCTGGCGGAAGAGTTCGTGCTGTGGGCGTCGCAGCCGTTCGGGTTCGTCGCGCTCAGCGATCAATGGTCGACCGGCAGCTCGATCATGCCGCAGAAGCGCAACCCCGACGCGGCCGAACTGGTGCGCGGGCATGCCGGGCGGATCCTCGGCTGCATGACCGCGCTGATGGTGACGATGAAGGGCCTGCCGCTCGCCTATTCGAAGGACATGCAGGACGACAAGCCGCCGGTGTTCGAAGCGCACGACCTGCTCGCGCTGTCGATCGCGGCGATGACCGGGATGGTCGAGAGCGCGACGTTCCGCACCGATCGGATGCGCGGGCTGGCGGAAAGCGGCTTTGCGACCGCGACCGATCTCGCCGACTGGCTGGTGCGTGAGGCGGGGCTGCCGTTCCGCGAGGCGCACCATGTCACCGGGCGCGCGGTGAAGCTGGCAGAGGAGCGCAAGGTCGCGCTCGATGCGCTGCCGATCGACGACCTGAAGGCAATCGATGCGCGGATCGACGAACGCGTGTACGGCGTGCTCTCGGTCGACGCGTCGGTCGCCAGCCGGACCAGTTTCGGCGGCACTGCGCCCGACAATGTGCGTGCCGCGATCCGCGTGGCGCGAGCGACTGCAGGGTGAGGGACGGCATGAAACGGCTTCTGGGATTGGCGGGACTGGTGCTGGCCCTGTCGGGCTGCGGTGCGGCGGACGGCCTGGTGCCGGCGGAGGGCAAGACGCTCCCGGTCGCGCCCTATGGTGCGAAGACCCAGCCGACCGCCGCGCAGCTGCTCGCGCCCACCACGCAGCAACGCCCGCAACGCAGCGACGAGCTGCTCACCACGTCCCAGCCGCGGCGCAGCGACGAGTTCGACCTGCCGCCGCCCAATTGATCGAGCCGAACCATGGACCATTTCGCCTATCGTGACGGCGTGCTGCACGCCGAGGACGTCGCCCTGCCGGCGATCGCCGAGGCCGTCGGCACCCCCGTCTACGTCTATTCGACCGCTACCTTCCGCCGCCACGCGCAGGTGTTCCGCGACGCGCTGAAGCCCGCCGGCCGCGTCCATCTGGCATACGCGATCAAGGCCAATCCCAACGTCGCGGTGCTGCGCGTGCTCGCCGACGAGGGCTACGGCGCCGATGTCGTCTCGGCCGGCGAAATGGCCCGAGCACTGGCGGCAGGCATCCCGGCCTCGGACATCGTGTTCTCGGGCGTTGGCAAGACGCGGCGCGAGCTGGCGCAGGCGCTCGACGCCGGCATCGGCCAGTTCAACCTGGAGCTGGAGGAAGAGGGCGAAGTGCTCGCCGCGCTGGCGCATGCCCGCGGCGAACGCGCACCGGCGGTGCTGCGCGTGAACCCCGACGTGGACGCCGGCACGCACGCGAAGATTTCGACGGGGCGCAAGGAGAACAAGTTCGGGGTGCCGATCGACCAGGCCGTCGCGATGTTCGATCGCCTGTCGAAGCATGACGGTCTCGACCTGCGCGGGGTCGCGATCCACATCGGCAGCCAGCTCGCCGACCTCGCGCCGCTCGAGGCTGCCTATGCGCGGATCGGCGAACTCGTCGCCGAACTGCGCGCCGCCGGTCACACCATCAGCCGCGTCGATCTCGGCGGCGGGCTCGGCGTGCCGTACAAGCCCGACGACGTGCTGCCGAGCCCTGCCGAATACGGCGCGATGGTCGCGAGCGCGACTGCGGGCTGGGACGTCGAACTCATGTTCGAGCCCGGTCGCGTGATTGCCGGCAATGCCGGCGTGCTGCTGACCGAGGTGATCTGGGTGAAGCCGGGCGTGGTCAATCCGTACGTCATCGTCGATGCCGCGATGAACGACCTCGCGCGCGTCGCGATGTACGACGCGTATCATGATTTCGTCGCGGTCGAACCGACCGGCGAACGGATGACCGCCAACATCGCCGGCCCCGTCTGCGAAACCGGCGACACCTTCGCGATGGGCCGCGATATCGACGTCGTGAAGTCGGGCGATCTCGGCATCTTCCGCACCGCGGGCGCGTACGGGGCGACGATGGCCTCGACCTACAACAGCCGCGCCTTGGTGCCCGAAGTGCTGGTCGATGGCGACCAATTCGCGGTGGTCGCCGACCGCATCCATCCCGAGACGATCCTGGCCGCCGAGCGCGTACCGGAATGGCTCAAGCGGTGACGCTTCCTCCCTCGCTACAGAGCCTGCCGCTGTTCGTCAGGCTGGCGGGGCGCCCGGTGATCCTGCTGGGCGAGGGCGAGGCGGCCGATGCGAAACGCCGGTTGCTCGATCGTGCAGGCGCGGACGTGGTCGGTGAGGATGCGGCCGCGGTGCTGGCGATCGTCGCGATCGACGACGAGGACGAAGCGCTGGCGGCGGTCGCGCGGCTGAAGGCGCGCGGCATTCTCGTCAACGCCGTCGACCGCTCGGCGCTGTGCGACTTCACGCTGCCCGCGATCGTCGACCGCGCACCGGTGCTGATCGCGATCGGCACGAGCGGCGTGTCGGCGGGGCTGGCGGCGGCATTGCGACAACGCCTGGAAGCAATCGTCCCCGCCGATCTCGGCAGGCTCGCACTGGCGTTGCAGGCCGCGCGAGGCGCGTTGCGGAAGCGCTGGCCCGACATGGGCGAACGTCGCCGTGCGCTGGCGACCGCGATGGGGGCAGGCGGCATGCTCGATCCGCTGTCGCCGACGCATTACGTCGACGCGTGGCTGGCGCCGACCGGCACGCCTGCCGCGGTGCGAGATGTGGTCGTGACCCTCGTCCTGCTCTCCGACGATCCCGAAGACCTGACGTTGCGCCAGGCGCGCGCGCTGGCCAGCGCCGACCGTGTCTATCACCGCCCCGACGTGCCCCCGGCGATCCTCGACCGCGCGCGCGCCGATGCCGCGCGGCTGTGTGCGGTGGTGCCGGCGGACCCGGGTACGGGCCTCACCGTCGCGGTCGAGATGGCGCGGTGAGCGGCTTCGGGTTCCGGATTACCGACGGCAAGGCGACCCGGGTCGACGTGAAGGAAGCCCTCGACTGCACCGCCGACCTCGTCTGGGTGCATCTGTCGACCAACGCCGAACACGCGCAAACCTGGCTGCGCGATGAAGGCAAGCTCGACGATTACGTCGTCGACGCACTGACCGCCACCGAGACGCGCCCACGCTGCGAGGCGATCGGCGACGGTGCGTTCCTCAACCTGCGCGGGCGATCGAAGGAAGAACTCGACACCTCCGACCTGCTGGCCTCGCTCCGCATCTGGGTCGTGAAGGGCAGGGTGTTCTCGGTGACGCGAAAGCCGTTGATCGCGGTCACCCATGTCGAAAAGATGGTCGAGCACGGCGAAGTCCGCGATCCCGGCGACCTGATCGCCGCCTTCGCCACAGCGATCACCGCCGATCTCGATCCCGACGTCGCCTCGCTTGGCGACCAGCTCGACGATTGCGAGGAACAGCTCGACGCCAACCGCGTGTTCGAACTGCGCCGCACGGTCAGCAAAGTGCGTGTCGCGGCGATCGGCTACAAGCGTTTCCTCAGCCCGCAACGTTCCGCACTGGAGAAACTCGCGGCATTGCCGGGAGACTGGCTCGCGGACGACGATCGCCTCCACCTCGCCACCGCCGCCGATCGCGCCGCGCGGATGGCGGAGGAACTGGAGTCGATCCGCGAACGCTCGGCGCTGATCCACGAATCGCTCACCGATCTACGCGCAGAGCAGATCGACAATCGCTCGCTGATCATCTCGATCGCGGCGATGGTATTCCTGCCGCTCACGTTCCTCACCGGCCTGTACGGGATGAACGTGAAGGGGCTGCCCTATGCCGACGAGCCCTGGGCGTTTGACGCGATCGCCGGTGCCTGTGCGGCGTTGTCGGCGGGAATCGTGATCTACTTCGTCCAGCGCCACTGGTTTCGGCGGTAGGTAGCGGTCCTCGCCCTGGCGGGGGAGGATTGAGGTTACGCCGCGCTGGCGGTCCGCCAAGCCTGGGCGATCTCGTCGAGCATGTCCGCGGAGTCGCGAAACGGCTGCGGGTCATGGCCCAGCGAAGCGTTGATCACGGTCTTTCGCGCACCGCCGTACAGCCGCGCGAGCGTCTCCGACACCTGCCCGCCCTTCTCGAAATCGAGCCCTGCCTCCAGCGCGAACAGGATCGCGGTGGCGCGCGTGATACGCTCGCTCTTGATCGCGAACTTGCGCTTTTCGCAGGCCCAGGCGGCCGCGCGCAAGGCCGCCACCAGCTCCTTGTACAGCAGCTGCACCAGCGCCGGGCCGTCCGCGGTGGCGGTGTGGCCGACCGCGTCGATCTGGCGATAGGTCGCAAACGGGTCGCGCATCAGCGTGCTGGCGTAGGTCACGAACTCTTGTTCCAGGCTGCGATCTGGTTGGTGAGGAAGGTCTGCGTCGATTTATACGCCGACACGCGCGCGTTCATGCTGGCATATTGCTGCGTCAGCCGCGTGGTCAGCTGCGCGGACTGGTCGGTCACCTTGTCCTGCTGTTCGGTGACGTCGCCGACGGCAGCGGTGTAGCGCGTCGTCGAGGCGCCAAGCCCGGTCACCATGCTGGTCGCGCTAGTGGTCAGCGCGGTGAGCGACGCGGACAGGCTGAATACGTTGCTGCTCGACGGTGCGAACATCGCCTCGATCGTGTCGGGGTTCGCCGCGATCTGCCGCGCGAGCAGGTCGGCATCGACCCGCAGCGTACCGTCGGTGTTGGTCGCGACGCCGATCTCGGACAACGACCGTGGAACACCCGATACGGCACCGCCGACCAGTGCCTTCGAACTGAGCGCTTTCAGCGATCGCAGCAGCGATGTTGCGGCGGGGTCGGACCGCAGGTTGCCGGTGATCGGATCGGTCTGTTCGGTGATCGCCGCCAGCACTTCGTTATAAGTCGTGACGACGTCGTTGACCGCTTGCGTCAGCGCATCGGTCGGCGTGGTGCTGCCGAGCGTGATCGGGACGGT
The DNA here is from genome assembly GCF_049472435.1 of Sphingomonas sp. 4RDLI-65. Taxonomy (NCBI): domain Bacteria; kingdom Pseudomonadati; phylum Pseudomonadota; class Alphaproteobacteria; order Sphingomonadales; family Sphingomonadaceae; genus Sphingomonas; species Sphingomonas sp. 4RDLI-65. The sequence continues at coordinate 361,877 of NZ_JBCEBT010000002.1, forward strand.
GGATACCGCATTGAGCTGCAATTTCACGCCATCGACCAGATCGCTGATCGTGTTGCTCGCCCGCTCGACCGCGATTCCGTCGACCGTCAGCTGGGCGTTCTGCGCGGTCGAAACCAGGCTGGTGTTGGTCGCGCCGTCGCTGATGTCGACCTTGCCGCTGCCAGTGGCGTCGCCCTTGAGGGTAAAGGCCTGCGCATCGCCGGTGCCGCCCTTGACCGACAGATAGGCGCCGCCGTTCGCATCGGTGACGACGGACGCGGTGACGCCGCTTTTCGCCGCGTTGATGCCGGCGGCGATCGCATCGATGCTGCCATTGCCGATGGCAATGGGAATTCCTTCGCCACCGCCGATGCTCAGCGTCAGCGCACCAGTGTCGAGCGACGTCGCGCGATCCGCAGCCGGCACCGCCGTCGTCGTGCGTGCGACCTGCGCGGTCGCCAGGCGCGTGACCGTCACGCTCGCCGACAGGTTCGACAGTTTCGCGCTCGAGATCGCCGTGGCGCTCAGGACCGCGCTGTTCGAGCTGCTCGGCTGCGTCTGCAGCGTGCCGCCCTTCACCAGCGTGGCAAGCGCGGCGGAAAAGCCGTTCATCATGCTCTTGAGCGTGGCGACGCCCGAAATCTGCGCGGTGAGCGTTTCCGACTTGGCCTTGAGCGCTGCGGTACGTGCCGCGAACTGTGCGGCGACCAGCGACGTGACCAGCGTGCCGGTATCGACGCCCGAGCCCGCGCTCAGCCCCTCCAGCAGCGCCTGCGTCGCGGTGTTGACCGCACTTTGCGCGGTCGGCGCAGGCGTGGGAGTCGGCGTGGCCGTCGTGCTGGTGGTCGATGTTACCATGGCGAAATCCCTGCACGTGCGCGCTTACGATCAGTAACGGCCGCGCGACGCGGATGTTTAGGCCTGTTTCATCCCGTTTTCGTCGAAGCGCGCGTCCTTCGGCACCGTGACGAACGGCTGGATCGGTGGCGCAGCGCCCCCGGCCGCGACGTTGAGTCCGAACACGAAGGCGAGCACCGTCGCGATCGCCATGTACAGGTCGTCGCGGACCTCCTGGCCCTCCTTGCTGGTGTAGTAGATCGCACGCGCCAGCATCGGATATTCGAGCACCGGCACGCGGCCTTCGCCAGCCAGTTCGCGGATCGCCAGCGCGGTGGCGCCGCGCCCCTTGGCGACCACCACCGGCACCTGGTCCTTGCCGCGATCGTAGCGCAGCGCGACCGCAAAGTGCGTCGGGTTGGTCAGCACGACATGCGCCTCCGCAACCGACTTGCGCAGGCCCCCCCTCGCCATCGCCCGCATCTTCGCGCGCATCTGGCCCTTCGCCTCGCCATTGCCCTCGGTCTGCTTGTGCTCGTCCTTCACCTCCTGCTTCGACATCCGCATCTTGCTAAGACGGCGGATGATCTGGATCGGCAGGTCGACGCCGGCGATCGCGCAAAGCCCGAACGCCATCGCGATCAGGATGCCCTTGAAGATCCCGCCGAGCGTCGACAGCGCCTGGTTGAGATCGGCGGACGAGGCGAGCCCCATCGTCGAATGCGCGGCGTTCCACAGCATCCAGCCGCCGATCGTGCCGAGCAGGATCACCTTCAGCAGCGACTTGCCGAGCTCGATCCAGCCGTTCGACCCGAAGATGCGCTTCAGCCCTGCGGCGGGATCGACGCGGCTGTATTTGGGCGCGAGCAGGCCGCCGTTGAAGCCGAGCGAGCCGAGCCCCGCCTGGCTCAGGATCGCCGCACCGACGCTGACGATGAACAATGTGATCAGCGAGGGCGCGAGCTTGCCGCCCGCCTCCATCAGCGGGCGCCAGGGAGAGAAATCCTCGACGTCCGCATGCGTGAACTGGAAGCTCGAGCTCATGATCGCCTTGCACGCCGTGATCAGCGTCGGGCCCGCGTAGATCAGCCACGCGACGCCGGCGAGCATGCTCAGCGCGGTCGCAAAGTCGCGCGACTTGAGGATGTCGCCCTTCTCGACCGCATCCTTCTTGCGCTTGGCGGTTGGGGCTTCGGTCTTTTCACCCGAATCCTCAGACATCAGCCGAGCACCAGATTTTCGGTGGCGGCAAGGCCTTCGCGGACGATGACGAGCATGTAGTCGCCCATCGTCGGGAACGCGATCGCCAGCGTGACGACACCGACCGCGAGGCTGGCGGGCAGCCCGACCGCGAAGAGGTTAAGCGAGGGCGCGGCGCGGCTCAGCATGCCGACGACGATGTTGAGGCACAGCAGCAGGAACCCGACCGGCAGCGCGAGCAGCAGCCCGGCGAGAAACGCATAGCCGCCAAAGAACGCGATTGCCTTCAACCGCTCGACGCCGATCCACGCGGCGCCGGGGGGGAGCACGTCATAGCTCTTCACGAGCAGGTCGATCAGGATCAGGTGGCCGTCGACCGAGAGGAACAGCAACGTCAGCATGATCGAGAAGAACTGGCCGAGGGCAGGGGAGGACTTGCCGTTCTGCGGGTCGATCGAGGAGGCGAAGCCGAGGCCCATCGCGCCGCCGATGATCTCGGCGGCAATGACGGGCGCGGCAAACGCGATCTGCAGGACGAAGCCGAGCGCGAGGCCAACCAGCGCTTCGGCGGCGGCGGAAAGGATCGTGGTGACCGCGAAGATGTTCTGCGGCGGCACGATCGGATGAGCGGCGAGCACCAGAAACCCGATCGCGCCCGACAGCGTGACGCGCACGGTGAGCGGTACCGACACCGAGCCGAACACCGGCGCGGCGATGAACGTCGCCCCGATGCGGATCATCACGAACACGAGCGCCCAGAGCTGCGGCTCGATGCTGAGCCCAAAACCCAACATCTCAGTTGCCGTTCGTGCCGAGTAGGGACCGAGCGAAGTCGAGGGCCCGTATCGAGGTGCCTGTCCCTCGATACGCCTTCTCGACGAGCTCGAAGTCTACTCGGGACGAACGGAAATTTTGGCTCACTTAACAAGATCCGGGATGCGCTCGAAAATCCCGATCGTGAAATCGCTCAGCAGCCCCAGGATCAAGCTCCCGAAGATCAGGATCGACACGGCGACCACGACCAGCTTCGGCACGAACGACAGCGTCTGCTCGTTGATCGACGTCGCCGCCTGGATCATCCCCAGGATCAGCCCCGCGAGCAGCGCCGGGATCAGGATCGGCGCGCTGGCGAGCGCCAGCACCCACATCGTCTGGTTCGCGACGGTCAGGAAATATTGCGCGTCCATTGCGTCAGGTCGCGAACGAGTTGGCGAGGCTGCCCATCGTCAGCGCCCAGCCATCGACCAGCACGAAGAGCAACAGCTTGAACGGCATCGAGATGATCGTCGGTGAGAGCATCGCCATACCAAGCGACATCAGCACGGTCGCAACGACCAGATCGATGACGATGAACGGGAGGAAGATCAGGAAGCCGATCTGGAACGCGGTCTTGAGCTCGGACGTGACGAACGCCGGGAGCAGCACCGAGAACGGGATGTCGGTCGGCGTCGCATAGGGTCCGGATTTCGCGATCTGCGCGAACATCGTGACGTCCTTGATCCGCGTCTGCTTCACCATGAACGCGTGCAGCGGCACGCCCGCCGTCGTGATCATCTGCGTGCCGGCGAGCTGACCCGCGGCATAGGGCTGGATCGCGGTCGTGTTGATCTGGCTGATCGTCGGCGCCATGATGAAGAAGCTCAGAAACAGCGACAGCCCGAGCAGCACCTGGTTCGGCGGCGTCTGCTGCAGGCCCAGCGCCTGGCGCAGGATCGCGAGCACGATGATGATCCGCGTGAAGCTGGTCATCATCAGCAGGATGCCGGGCAGGACCGTCAGCAGCCCCATGATGATGAGGACTTGCAGGCTCAGCGACAGCGAGCCGCTCTGTCCGGTATTGCCCGCGGCCTGACCGCCGAGCTGGCCGAGCGCGCGATCGACCGCGTCGCCGACGGCGGGGTTGGTCGGGGCGGGGACGCCTTGCGCGAACGCCGGCATTGCAAGGAACAGGGCGAGAAGAAGGGCGAGCGCTATCCACACCAAGCTGTTTCCCCGCGAACGCGGGGATCCAGGGTTATGGAGTGCGACGGTCTTGGCTCCTGGATTCCCGCGTTCGCGGGAATACGAAGAGCGCTTCGGCGCTGCGAACAGGGCAGGACCCGAGCCCTTACGCGTTACTGTCGGACGGGCGATCGCGCTCATGCGTCGACCTTGTCGATCAGGTGCACGCCACCACGACCGACCGAGACGAGCAGCCGGCGGCCCTCGAAATCGATCACCGCGAGACGAAGCCCCGGGGAGATCATCATCGTTTCCTTGACGCCGATCAGCCGCGTCGAAGGCTTGCCCGGCATCCGGCTCTCGAACTTGCGCCACAGATACAGGCAGCCGAACATCAGGCCGCACACCAGCGGCAGCAGGATGACGAGCTTGAGGATGTAGGTCCAGAGCATCGGATCAGCCGCGCTTGTCGGGGCTGACGAGTTCGGTCATCCGGACACCGAAGCGTTCGCCGACCGTCACCACTTCGCCGCGCCCGATCAGCGTGCCGTTGACGAATACATCGAGCAGTTCGTTGGCCTGACGATCGAGCTCGATCACGCTGGATTCGCCGAGCGCGAGCAGTTCGCGCAGCGTCAGGCTGGTCGAGCCGATCTCGACGGTCAGCTTGACGTCGACATCCTGCAGCAGCCGAAAATTGGCGGCCACGGCGGCGTCGACGGGGAAGCCTCCGGTCATGTCGTTCATGCTGCAAATCCTTCGTCGAAACGGGTAATCGAGGTGAGCTGGATGGCGGCGAAGCCGTTGGACGTGCCGACCGTGCCGCAGCCGAGCCGGTTGTTGCCGACCATCACCGGCACGTCGCCGGAGATGATGATCGGGATCACGTCGCCGGGCTTCAGGTCCATCAGCATCGTCAGCTTGACGACCGGCTCGGCGAGCACCGAGCGGATCGGGAAGCGCACGTTCATCGCCGCGCGCGTCAGCTCGTTGCGCCATGCCGGATCGGGCTCGGCCGACTTGCCGACGACCTTCGCGGTCAGCGACGGCGCATGCGGCTTCAGCGCAGAGACGGGGTAGACGAGATCGAGGAATACCGGCTTGGCGGCGCCCGCGGCGATGCCAAAGCGCGTGACGATCATCGCGTCCTCGCCGTCGAGATCGGCGATCATCGCCGGGTTCACCTCGACCCGCGTCGGCAGGAAATCGAACCGCGCCATCGGCTCCCACGCGGTCTTGAGCGGCGCGGCGATCATCTGGCCGATCCGCGCGACCATCGCCTCGGCGGCGGGCGAGAACTCGGTCGGCAGCGTGTGCGGCGCAGCACCGGTGCCGCCGAAGAACATGTCGAGCATCTCGAGCACGAACTTGCCGTCCATGATGCACAATGCCTGCGCCATGCCCGGCGTCATGATCAGCGGCAGCCACGCGGTCAGCGCATCGCTGCGTTCGGCCCGGTAATCGGTGAAGCGCTGGACCACCAGCGGCTCGGCCCAGCAGCGGACCTCCTGGCGGAGTAACGGCTCGAACACGCCGCGCAGACCGCGCGCGAACCGGGCGGAGAGATGCTGCAACGAATGCAGGTCGCCGAACGGATTGAGCTTGGCCCCGCCGAGCACGCCCTGGTGCAGCACGCCGCCCTGGGGTGCGCCGGAGCGATCCCGGTCGCGTCGCTCGCGTGTCTTTGCTGGGGCCTCGTTAACCATGCCTCACTGAACAACGAAACTGGTAAAGTAAACGTTACCGATCCCGCCAAAGCCTTCCTTTTGCTTGAGCGTATCGTTGATCGCTTTCGCCAATCTGACCTGCAATTGACGCTTGCCGTCGCTGCTCATGACCTGCTCCTCGGTGGTGTCGCCGAGCGCCATGAGGATCGCCGAGCGGACCGCGATATCGTTGGTCTTGAGGTTGGTGATGACCGTATCGTCATACGGCGTGGCGACCGCGATGCCGACCTGGACGAAGTGCACCGAGTCCTGAAGGTTGGAGGTGAACTCCTTCTCCATCGGGTAGTAGGTCGAGGCATATTTGTCGCCGCCTTCGCCCGCGGGCGGCTTCATCCCGTGGTTTTCGGGGGCGGCCTCCTCGCCGCCGCCATGGCCACCGCCTTCTTCGCCACCCTCGCCGGCATGCTTCTGCTCGCTCTTGGGAACCAGCTTGGGCTTGCCGTCGTCGACTTCGGCATGGCCACCGCCGAGCAGCCCGGCGTTCGACGCATAGACGCCCGCGCCGACGCCCCCGCCGACCAGCACCAGCAGCGCGACGCCGCCGATCAGGATCGTCTTCATCTTGCCCTTCTTCTTCGGGGCGGCATCTGAAGTTTCTTTTTTGTCGCTCATGTCAGGGTCCTTCGGGTCAAGCGATTCGGGTGTCTTCGGCTGCGTCCGCGATCACGGCGGTAGCCGTCGCCGTACGATTCGGAATCTGTGATGGGGTGGGTGCACGCTGCTGGCTGGAGCCGGTATTCCCGTCCCCAAGCGCGCCTTGCCCCAGCTTCAGCCCGCGCGCTTCGGCCAGTTCGGCCAGCCGCGGCTGTGCGTCGGCCAGCAACGTGCGCGTCGCGGCCTGTTCGGCATTGAAGTGGACGTGCACCGTGTCGCCATCGGTCTTCACCGACACGTCGATCGCACCGAGCGCATCGGGGATCAGGCGGATGCGCGTGTCGGTCGCATCGGCAGCGTCGCGGATCATCTCGATGTGTTCGATCATCGCGTGCGGCCAGCGCTCCTGCCGCATGTCGAGCGGCGCCTGCTGTGCCGCCGCCGCCACGACCTGCGGTGCCGGGGCGAGCGCAGCCGACACCGATGCGGCATCGATCGATCCCGTCGTCTCCGTATCGCGCGCCTTGGTCGCCGCCTGGATCGCCGCACCGAAAACCTGGGCGGCCGACGCGACCGTGCCGGCCTGCGGCTGGAACGAGTCGGGCTGTGCCACGGCAAGCGCGACCGGCGTCGTTGCCTCGGTCGCGGTCCAGCGCAGCGTGCCTGTCAGCGGGGGCGTGCTCGCCACGAGCGACGGGCTCGCCGATGATTCTACCGGAGTCGCGGCCGACACGCCCTTGGCCGCGAGCGGTACCAGCGGATTTGTCGTAACGATCGGAAGCCCCTGCGATCCAGCGACCGACGCACCCTGGATGGTGGTCGTCGGGATCGACGGCGCGATCGCTGCACGTGGCGGCAGGAGAGCATCCGCGACCGAAACCGTTGCGCGGTTCGCAGTCCGGCGCGCAGCATCCGTCCCGAGGGGTGCTGCGTTCTTGGCTGGCACGCTTGCCGTCGGCACGGTGATACCCGGCACGCGCACCACGTCAGTGGCGGGCGCAGTCACCGCTGGCGCCACTACCGGAAAGAGGGAAGGGTCCTGCGGCTCGTGCGCCAGCGTACCGGCGGATGCCGTCGCCAGCGTCGGCGATGCAAACGCGGTCTCAGGTTTGCCGGCTATCGGCGGGAGCGGCTCGGAGGATGCCGAAGCCAAAGTCGCGGCAGGGGGCGACCGGGTAGGTACGCCATCGCCCGTCGGCGCATCGGGTGCGATATACGTGGTCGGCGCAGCCTCCTTGGCACCGCCGTTCCGCACCGGCATGGGTTTCAGGCCATCCACGGTCGCCAGTGGCATGTCTGACAGGATCATCGCCGGATAGGTCGCATCCGTCTGCGCCGGATTGGCCAGAACCGGCTCCGACCCGCCCGAACTGGGACTATTCGACACGCCCGTCAACGAAATGGGCGCGGGAGCGCCAGCGTGGAGGGGCGCTCTGCGATTGGGCGACGGCACGGCGGGCTCGGCAATGCGTACGGGATCTCCGCCCGGCATAGCCGGTGCGCTGGTCGCGGTTGCGCGCGAGGCGGGCGTCGTTGGCGCGCTGCCCGCGACCGGTATCGGCAAGATGCTGGTGGCCAGCGACGACGGCAAGGGTCCCGGCATGGACGTCTGCGCTACCAGCGTTTCGGTTTCCGACCTGGTCCGAAGCCCCGCCGGACCCTGCCGCGCGAAACGGTTTGCGGGCGGCGATAGGACGCTGTCCGACGGGATCGTCGTCAAGGGCACCGCACGCGATCCGACTATGGGCATCTCGGAGGCCAAGCTAATCGGCAAACCCGACGTCGCGCTTGAGGGGACCAGCAGGGTCGGGGCAGCTGAGCCTGTCGGCATGGCCAGAGTGGTTGTCGATGCGACCAACGGCACTTCGGCCTGTGGGACTTTCGGCCCGGTGGCCTTGCCTTGCGTCACGATCGGCTGGGCGGCAGTCACAGTTGGAGCGGCCGGCTTGGTCCGGCGGGCGGCTCGCGATCGCGGCGGAACTTGCGACGCAGGTCGCGCAGTGTCCGCGCCGGCGGCTTCGGGCATTTCGGCATCGACGTGAACGTCCGTGGCGGCCGCCGACGGATTGGCCCTTGGCGTTAGGCTGTCGGCACCGGCTGGTGGCGTCTGGCCGGCGACTGTCTGCGAAGGGGCCGCTGCGCTCGCGCTCGTCGGCGCGCTGGCATCGCCCGCGTCACCGTCCTGGGCGGTGTCGTCCGCCTCGCCATCCTGACCGGAGGCCAGGGCAGGGCGCGGCGATGTGGCAGGTCCCTGCCGCCCGATCGTCGTGGCTGGGCGTGCGCCCGGTCGGATCGCCGGGGTCTGAGCCGCCACCGCCGCGGCAGCGATCGCCGCCGGGTCGACCGGGAGTGTCGGCAACGGTTCGGAGTCCGTCGAGTGAGGGTTCGGCGTACGCATCGGCTGCCAGGCGGTAACGGCGGCATCGGCAGCGGTGGCGGCATCGAGGATCGGAATCGGCAAGGCATTGCCGGTCGCGGCCCACTCCTGCCGGGCAGTCTCCGGCATCGGCATCACCGGGAGAGCATCTCCGATCGTCGAGGTAACCGCGGCAGGGCTCGGGACAGGATGTGGGACCAGGCCCGCGACTGGAACCGCATCGTCGCTGGCCTTGGCAAACGAGCCCGCGAAATCGTTTGCCGCGACGGCAATCTGCGCGCCCGCCTGAAGCAGGGCCGGTCCGCGAGACACTGTAATGGCGGGAGAAAGGGTCGCGGTCTGGATCATGCGGTCACTCGAGTTCGGGCGTCTGCCCATTACTCAGCAAGGATCGTGCCGAACCTTTCGGAACACGGGAGATTCTTCCATCGCGCGGATCGCTTTCAGCACCGCATCGGCGTCGGCGCGCGCCAACAGCTTTTCGACCGCGCTCTGGTCGCGCTTGGCGGCACGGGTCGCTTCGGCGGCGCGTTCGACGTGCTGTTCTGCCGCGCGGACCCGCTCGACTGCGGCCGTGGCCGACTGGTGGAGCCGCTCGCGGTAGTGCGCCGACGCGCCCAGCGACACCGCAACGCGCGTTTCGTGGACCGGCGCGACCGCTTCGGCGAGCACCGCGATGCGGCCGGACATCGTCTGTTCGCTGGCGAACTTGTCGTGCGCGCGCGCTTCGTCGGCGCGGGTCAGGCCGAGCTGGAGCGTGCGCACGCGGTGGATACGCGCGAGAGTCTTGCCGCGCGTCATGTCAGCTGCCGAACACGCCGGTCAGCTCGGCGACCGCATCGGCGAGCGAGACGTTTTCGTCGGCGTCCTGGCGGATATATTCCATCACCGCCGGATGGCATGCGATCGCCGCGTCGATCGCCGGATCGGCACCGTGGCGATAGGCGCCCATCAGCACGAGATCGCGGTTTTCCTCGTAGGTCGCGAGGTGACGGCGGAGCGTCCGCGCGGCCTTGGCGTGCGGTGCGTTGACGATATCGGTCATCACGCGGCTGACCGACGGGCCGATGTCGATCGCCGGATACACGCCGCGCTCGGCAAGGTGGCGGTTGAGGACGATGTGGCCGTCAAGGATCGAGCGGGCGGAGTCGACGACGGGATCGTTGCCGTCGTCGCCGTCCGCCAGCACCGTGTAGATCGCGGTGATCGAGCCGCCGGTGTGGACGTCGACGCCCGCGCGCTCGATCAGGTTGGGCAGCATCGCGATGGCGCTGGGTGGATAGCCTCTTGCCGACGCTGGCTCGCCTAGCGCTAGGCCGATCTCGCGACCCGCATGCGCGACACGGGTCAGCGAATCCATGATCAGCAGGACTTTCTTGCCCTCGTCGCGGAAGGATTCGGCGATCGCATGCGCCCGAAGTGCGCCGCGGATACGCAGGACCGGCGAATGGTTGGCCGGCACCGCGACCACGACCGACCGCTTGCGCGCTTCGCCGGCGACCTTGGTCTCGAGGAAGTCGGCGACTTCGCGGCTGCGCTCGCCGATCAGCCCGATGACGATCACGTCGGCCTGCGCCGCGCGCACGATCATGCCGAGCAGCACCGACTTGCCGACGCCCGAGCCGGCCATAATGCCGACGCGCTGGCCCTGGCCGATCGTCAGCAGGCCGTTGATCGCACGCACGCCGACGTCGAGCGGTTCGAGCACGCGGCCGCGATCGAGCGGCGACTGGAGCTTGCCGGCGAGCGGCCAGCGACCGGCGCCGCGGATCGGACCGAGGCCATCGATCGGCTTGCCGGCGCCATCGACGACGCGCCCGAGCAGCGCGGCGCCGACTTCCGCCTCACCCGGAGGGCCGATCGGCTTGACCGGCGCGCGAGGGAGGAGGGCGGCGGGGCCGCCTAGGTTCATCATCAACGTCCTGCCGTTGCGGAAGCCGATGACTTCCGCCTCGACGCTCGCCGCGCCTTCGCCGACCTGGCAGACGGTGCCGACCGGGAGGGTCAGGCCGACGGCTTCCATCAGGAGGCCGTCGAACGAGGCGAGGCGGCCGGAGACCTTGGGCTTCGCGACGAAATCGGCGTTGGAAAGGGTTTCGAGATAGTCGGCGGTAAAGCGGTTCAGCATTTGGGCACCGGCACCCGGTCGATCGCCTGCGCCAATTGGTCGAGCCACAATTCCGGACCGTCCTCGACGATCGTCGACGCGCTTTCGAGCACGAAACTGCCGCGTGCGACGCCGGGATCGCCCGCTGCGAAGATCGATTTTGGCAGGCGACCTTCGAGCAGCGCGACGTCGTCCGGGTGAACGCGGAGCAAGGCGGATTCCGCGGAGTCGGACAGGAGTTCGGCGGCAGTCTCGATCCGGCCGGCGAGCACGTCGGGCGCGATGCCGACGTCGCCGACGAGTTTGGAGACGAGGAACAACACCGTCTGGCGAAGCTGCGCCGCGACGCGCTCGCGGTCGATCCGATCCCCGCCAAGTGCCGCCGCAAGATCACCGAGCAGCGCGCCGTCCCGGTTCGCGCTATCCTGCGCGGCGGCGGCAGCGGCGGCGAGGCCCTCGGCGTAACCAGCAGCATGCGCGTCGGCGAGCGGATCGATGAACGACGATTCGCTGACCGGATCGAGCGGATCCCACCCGGCGGTCGGGTTCACGTCCTTGTCGGCCGGGCTGAAGTGTTTCGGCGCGCTCGGCTCGGTCACCGGCTGCGACGTGAAGCTCGGCGAACCGAAATTGCTCGTCGGTCGCGCGGTCACACGCTCGCGGATATCCGCCGCGGCGAACCCGGATGGCGGTGCGAACGCGCTCGCCAGAATATGCGCGGTGGTCGTGTGACGCGACGCGAAACCCGCGGTGAACCCATTAGACATAATCGTCTTCGCCCCCGCCCATCTGGATCGTGCCGTCCTTCGCCAGCCCGCGCGCGATCGCGATCATCGCCTTCTGCGCTTCGAGCACTTCGGCAAGCTTCATCGGCCCGCGGGCCTCCATCTCGTCGCGGATGGCGTCGGCGGCGCGCGCCGACATGCAGCCGAGGAAGCGGTTGCGGATCGTCTCGTCGACGCCCTTGAGCGACTTGGTCAGGATTTCGCTGTCGACGTTGCGGATCAGCGTGCCCAGATTCTTGTCGTCGAGTTCCAGCAGATTGTCGAAGACGAACATCGCCTCCTCGATCGCCTTGGCCACGTCGCGATCGATCTTGAACAGCTTCGGCATCACCCGCTGCTCGGTCGCTTTGCGCGCGCCGGACAGGATCTTGGCCGCCTCGCGCGTGCCGCCCAGCGTGACGCCGGCACCGGCCGACGACGTGCTGGTCCGGTTGGCGAGCAAGGTGCGCAGCGTATCGACCGCCTCGGGCGTGATCGGCCCAAGCCGCGCGATGCGGTGGAGGATGTCGGGCTGGACCGCGTCGGGCAGCAGTTCGAGCACCTGGCCGCCGACCGATGCGTCGAGATTGGCGATCAGCACCGCGGCGATCTGCGGATGCTCCTTCTCGATCATCGCAGCGATCTCCGGCGCGTCGAGCCAGTCGAGCAATTCGAGTTCGCACGCGGCCTCGGCCGGCGTGATCCGCGCAAGCACGCTCTCGGCCTTTTCACGGCCAAGCGCGCGGTTCATCACCGCCTCGATCTTGGGCCGCGGATCGAACCCGATCGCGGTCCGCTCGCGCGCGCGGTCGACGAAATCGTCGAGCACGTCCTCGACTTCCTGCTCCGAGACATCGGCGACCTTGAACATCGCCGCGCCAAGCTGTCGCACCTCTTCGGGCTCCAGCTTCTGGAGGATGGCCGCGGCCTCCTCCTCGCCGACGAGCATCATCAGCACCGCGGCGCGCTCGACGCCGGTGTAAGTGCGAATAGCGACGTCGCTCACTTCGCGTCCGCCTTGATCATGTCGCGCACCGCCAGAGCTGCGCGCGTGGGATTGTCGCGCGTGAAGCCGCGGACCGCGCCGATCCGGTCGTCATAGCCGCGCGTGTTCTCGAGCTGGTCGAGGCTGACAGGCGCGGCGACGCCGATCCCGGCTGGTGCGCCTTCGCCACCCGCCTCGCCGATCGGCTGGCCGAACGCGGGACGCGTGGTCGCATCCTCGCGCTTCTTCATCAATGCCTTGGCGATCGGGCGCACCCCGAGCAGCAGCACCAGCAATGCGATCAGGATCGCCGTGCCGTTGCGTGCGAGCACCGGCAGCCACGCATTGTCGTACCAGGCCGGGCCGCTCGTCGCGGTCGCATCGGCGCCGGCGAACTTGCGGCTGATGACGGTGACGTTGTCGTTGCGTGCCTGGTCGAAGCCGACCGCGCTCTTCACCAGATCGGTGATCTGGTTGATCTCCATCGCGGTCCGGCGAGTCTTGTCCGGATCGCGCAGGAGGACGGCGACCGACAAACGCTTCACGCCACCCGGCGTCGCCCGCGTAACCGACACTTCGCGGCCGAGGTCATAGGCGCGCTGATACTGGTCGGACTGCTTCATCGCGTCCGGCGCAGCGCCACCGGCGACCGGCTGCGCGGCCGCACCCGGATTGCCCGTCGCGGGCTGCGGCGTCGACAAGGTGCTGGCGGCAGGCGGCGTGTTGCTCAGCGCACCCGGGATTCCGCCCGGAGCACCGGCGGCACCGTCCTTCTGGTTGCCGGTCCAGTTACCCGTCTCGGCGCGCAGCACGCCCTGCTTTTCATAGCTTTCCCGCGTCGCCTGGCTCTCGTCGAGATTGACGTCGGCCTGCACCTCGGCGGTGAAATTACCTGCGCCCACGAGGGGCGTCAGCAGCGCGATCAGCTGGGTGCGATACTTGTCCTCGATCCGACGCTGGATATCGATCCGCGCGTCGCTTGCCGCACCCGCACCGTCATTGCCGCCGGCCTTGGTGAGCAAAGCGCCCATCTGGTCGACGATCGTCACGGCCTCGGGCTTCATCCCCGGCACCGACGAGGCGACGAGGTTGATGATCGAGCTGACCTGCGCGTCGCTCAGCGAACGGCCACCCTGCAACTTCAGGATGACCGAAGCCGATGGCGCAGCGTTGTCGCGGACGAACACGGAAGCTTCGGGCATCGCGAGGTGCACGCGAGCCTCGGCGACCGCGTCGATCTCCTCGATCGACTTCGCCATCTCGGATTCGCGTGCCTGGCGGAGGCGCTCGCCTTCCACGGCGCGCGAAACGCCCATCGGCAACTGGTCAAGGATCGCATACCCGCCGGGCGCTGCTTTCGGCAGGCCCTGGCCCGCCAGCAGCATCTTGGCGCGACTGTAATCGTCCTCGCCAACGGTCAGTGCGCCGGTGCCCTCGTCGATATGGCTCTTGATGTTCGCCGTGGTCAGCGCGGACGTGACCGCAGCCTTGTCCGAATCGGGCAGCCCGCTGAACAGCGTCTTCTGCGTCGGCGTCGACAGGCTCATCCACGCAAGCGCGGCGGCGGCGATCAGGCCGACCATCAGCGCCATCGGCAGCGACCGGCGCACGGCCGGCTGCGCCATGACGCCCTTGATCTGCTGGAGGGGGTTCGCGAACCGTTCGGTCGCACCGGATGTGGGGATGAGTGCGGTGCTCATGTCAGACCGGCATGCTCATGATATCCTTGTAGGCGGACAGCAGCTTGTTGCGGACCTGCAACGTCGCCTCGAACCCGACCGACGCCTGCTGGCGGGCGAGCATCACCTTCGCGATGTCGACCGTCTCGCCGCGCTCATAGCTTTCGCTGAGCTTGGCGGCCTGGGTCTGGCCGTCGTTGACGCTCTTCAGCGCGGTTTCCATCGTATCGGCAAAGCTGGTCGGCTTGACCGTCTCCGTCGGCGCCACGCTCCCCGCCGCCCCAGCACGCGACAGCGCCTGGTTGCGTTCGAGAATCTGCGAGCGCAGCGCCATGACGCGGTCGACGCTCATCGCGCCGCCGCCGACTCCACTGACGCCGCTCATGCCGAGGCCGCCCAGTTATGGACGCTGCCGATATCGTCACCCTGCTCGCGTGCCTTGGCGAGGCGATAGCGCAGCGTGCGTTCCGAGATGCCCAGGCGTTTCGCAGTCTCGATCCGGCTGCCGTTGCACGCCTTCAGCGTCTCGCGAATCGCCGCGAACTCGCTCATCTGCACAATGTTGCCCAGGGTTTCGGGTTCTGCCGGCGCTGCCATCGGCGTGATCGGCGTCACGGTCGCGGTCCGTTGAAACGTCATCGAAACCGGGCGGTCGAACAGGATGTGGCTCGCCTCGATCGTGTCGCCGCCGCAGAACAGCAGCGCGCGCTGGATCACGTTCTCCAACTCGCGAACGTTGCCCGGCCAGTCGTGCGCCATCAGCTGCTCGATCGCGGCGTGGCTTGGCCAGGGAATGACGTTGCGGGCGCCGGCATGACGCAGGATCAGCGTCGCGGCGAGCGCGGGGATGTCCTGCGGGCGCTCGGCCAGCGACTTGGTCGCGAGCGGGAACACGGCGAGGCGGTAATAGAGATCGGCGCGGAACCGGCCGGCGGCGACTTCGGCGTGGAGATCGCGGTTGGCACACGCGATCACGCGCACGTCGATCGGCTGCGGCACCGAGGCGCCAAGCGGCACGACCTCGCGCTCCTGCAGCACGCGGAGCAGTTTCGCCTGCAATTGCAGCGGCATCTCGGCGATTTCGTCCAGCAGGATCGTGCCGCCATTGGCTGCGCGGAAAAACCCGTCGCCGCCGCTGGATGCGCCGGTGAACGCACCCTTCTGGTGACCGAACAGCAGCGCCTCGAGCATCGATTCGGGGAGCGCGGCGCAGTTGATCGCGATGAACGGCTTGTCCTTGCGCGCCGAGCCATTGTGGATCGCGCGGGCGAGCACTTCCTTGCCGGTCCCGGTCGGCCCGTTGATCAGCACGGTGATGTCGGCGGCGGCAACGCGCTCAGCCAGCGCCAGCAGCGCGAGGGATTCGGGGTCGGCGGCGGTCGGCATCTCGGGCCCGCCGATCAGCGCGCGCGCAAAGCCGTTGCCGACGGCGGTGTCTTCGGGCGGGAAGCTGATCCGGGCCGGCGAACCATCGCGCGACGGCGTCACCTGGCGACCGTCGCAGCCAATCACCACGGTGCGGGCTGGGGCGGTGATGCCTTCGCCGTCCGCGACCAGGAACAGGTCGTTCGGGCCCGGCTGGCTCGTTTCGAACGAGCCTATGCCAAACCCCTGCGCGCGCAGTGACGAGACGAGCGCGTATTTTCGCGAAGTGACCGCGGCTGATGGAAAGATCGAACGCATGGTGTTCCCCCTGGACGATTCGGGAATGCGCCAAGGTTGGTAAACACGTGGTTAAACGCTGCCGCCGGCCGGCAAGTTTTATCCGGGCGTGTCCGCGCGGTCACACGCGCAGACGAGCGCGCACATGCGGACACGTTCGCGCGCGCGACCCTGCACGGGGGGCGTGTCCGGGCCTGCATGCGAGCGCCCACCGGCCCACCGCGAGGGCCGAATTTATTTCCTAAAGCTCGTTCGCGGGCGGCCGTTACTCACTTCGACGGCACGGGGTTTTCGCCATGGGGGCGGCGCGGATCGTCGGAACATTCACGGAGATTTCGCAATGACTGTCATCGGTACCAACACCTCGGCGATGCGCGCCACCAACGCTTCGACCCAGGCTTCGAGCATGCTCTCGACCTCGATGGAGCGCCTGTCGACCGGCAAGCGCATCAATTCGGCCAAGGACGATGCCGCCGGCCTCGCGATCGCGTCGTCGATGACCTCGCAGATCCGCGGCATGAACCAGGGCATCCGCAACGCCAACGACGGCATCTCGCTGGCGCAGACCGCAGAGGGCGCGCTCGACGAGGTCAGCAACAACCTGCAGCGTATGCGCGAACTGACCGTGCAGAGCCAGAACGACACCTATTCGGTCGATGACCGGGCGAACATCGACAAGGAGCGCGTCGCGCTCGCCAAGCAGATCGCATCGGTCGTCAACAACACCGAGTTCAACGGTACCAAGCTGTTCAACGGCGACTCGTCCGCGGTCGTCATCCAGGCGGGTGCCACCGACCTCGACCAGATCACGCTGTCGGTAGGCAATCTGACCGATGTTACGGATGGTACGGATCCCACACCGGATGGCGCGGGATTTGCGCTCTCGAACATTGTCGATGTAACGGCAACTGACGCGACTGTGCTCAAGACGACTGGCACGCTCGAGCAGTATGACGATGCGATCGCGTCGATCGCGACGACGCGCGCCGGCCTGGGTGCAGATCAGAATCGCCTCCAGTCGGCGGTCAACAACCTGACCTCCAACGCGACCAACCTGTCGGACGCCAAGAGCCGCATCGAAGACACCGATTTCTCGGCAGAAACGACCGCGCTCGCCAAGGCCCAGATCCTGAGCCAGGCATCGACCGCGATGCTCAGCCAGGCCAATCAGAGCCAGCAGAGCGTCCTGAAGCTGCTCCAGTAATCCGGAACGGCACCGGCACCGCCCCCCAAAGGGTGTCGGTGCCGCTCGGACCCGCCTTGCTTCACAGAAGCAGGGGCGGAGAAAACCTCGGTGGCGCAAGCCCCCGGGGTTTTCGCCTATGTGGCCCGCAGCCGACGGCACGCGGCTCGCCGCATCGACCTTCCGGCCCAGGCCAGTACCGTAGCATCGGGGCAGGTGGAGTGTGTTTCCCCGCGAAGGCGGGGACCCAGTCTGGGCTCCCGCCTTCGCGGGAGGACAAGAGCGAGCAGACTGTCGTTCGGGTACGACCGCGGCCCTCTTATGAGGCCGCAAATAACGAACCAGCTCGTGCCGAACCGGTAAAGGTAGACCCGTCCTAGAACGAGAAGGACGACAGGATCAGGATACCCGTCTGCATCTCCTCCTTGTAGCGGATCGCGCTCTCCCCAGCAGGAAGAGGCTTGTTGGCCCTAAGCCCCTCGCCGAGGATACGGGTGTTCGGATCGACGACGACGCCAAAGCCGAGGTTGAAGCTGTCGTCTCCTGCGCCGCGCCGCGCACCGAACATCACGCCCATGCCGACCGCCTCGATGACGTCGTCGGTGCCGGGCTGGAGCGCGATGAACGGGCCCCAGCCCCATTGTTTTTCGTCTCGCGTATTTCTGAGATCGAGGAAGTCGATGTTCGCGCGCGGGGTGAAGAAATAGTGCGACTCCAGCATGATCCGAGCGCGACCGTTATTTTCGTCGTTCACGCGCACGATGCCGTTGACCAGCGCTGCATCGCTGATCCGGTCACTGGTGCCGACATCAAGCGTGAACGAGATGCCGCCGCCGAAATCAATTCCCCCGAACGTCCCACCCGGTTTCTTGTCCAGCGCCTTGATCGCTTTTGCGATGTCGGCTGCGGTCGGCGGTGCTTCACGGAGCTTTGATGCGGCGGCAGTGGAACTGCGGCCATCTTTCGTATGGGCGCCTGCTGCCGCCGCGCCCGCTACCGCGGGGGGCGGTTGACGCGTATCGGGCGTCACCTCGTCGTCATCCAAGGACGAGATCTGCGCCTCGATGGCATCACGCTGAGCGATCAGCTCCTGATATTTCGCTTCGCGCCATTCGGCGGCGATCTGATCGGATGTTCGCTTCTGCGCGATTGCCCGTTCGGGAATGGCCGCAGCCATTGCGAGCACGGAGATCAATATCGTCGATATGCGTAGCATGCTCGCTCCCCCGAATAGCTCGGTGAACAAGATGCGGTTCGGTGCGGTCGCGGTCTATAGAAGGTGGCTCCGTATCGGAGGCAACACTTTCGTAAGATTATCGGTCCTGGCCGTCAGACCTGCCGCGCAAGCGCTTTCTTCAACTTTGCGTGCGCGGACGCCTTGATCTGGCACACGCGCGCCGAGCCGACGCCGAAGACTTCGCCGATCTCCTCGAGGTTGAGTTCTTCGACGTAATAAAGCTGGATCACCTGCGCCTCGCGTTCGGGGAGCGCAGTGATTGCCTTGATTAGGGCCTCGCGCATGTCGCTGTCGGCGAGCTGCTCGAACGCATCGGGCGTGTCGTCGGCGAACCACGGCAAGTCGTCCGAATACATGTCGTCGATCGAGTCGAAGCGAATCGCGTCGGCGGTGACGTAGTCGGTGCGGAGTTTCTCGATCGTCACGCCGATATGCTCTGCGATCATGTCTTCTCCGGGAGCCTTGCCGGTGCGGGCGGTGAGCGTCGAGATCGCCTCGGCGTACTGGCGGCGGCGACGCATCGCGCCGCGCGTGCTCGTGGCCTGGCGGCGGAGTTCGTCGATCATGCTGCCACGCAGGCGGGTGATGAGGTAGGTCTTGAACGGCATGCCGCGCTCGTCGAAATTCGCCGCGGCTTCGACCAGTGCGACCAAGCCGACCTGGATCAAATCCTCGACCTCGACGCTGCTGCTCATGCTGCCGTGGACGTGCCAGGCGATCCGGCGGACCAGCGGCAGATGCTGTTTCACCAACTGGTCCGCGTCGCCGCCGGGGCGCTGGTGCGGGCGGTAGGTGAGAGGCTGGCCCGTGAAGGGCTGGGCATCGGCGAACGCGCCGCGCATCGGGAGCGCGCTCATGCCGCCAGCGCCTGTTGCGAGGCACCGATGACAGCGACGACTTCGACCGCCTTCTCCTCGGGCACTTCGAAGAACGACATGACCGGCGTGTCGGGTAGGCACGTCCGCACCAGCTTGCGGATCGCGATGCGGATGGTCGGCTGGACGACCAGCGCGAACGGTTTCGCTTCGGCGATCAGCGGTTCGGCGGCGCGTTGCAGCGCCTCGACGATGCGGCGGCCGAGATCGGGTTCGATGACGTGGCGGCGCGATTGATCGGCGCGCATCGCCTGGCCGAGCAGACCTTCCAATTGACCCTCCAACGTCATGACGCGCAGCGGTTCGCGCACGCCGCACAGTTTCTGGATGATGAGCGCGCCGAGCTCGGGGCGGATCGTCTCGATGATCTCCTCGGCGTCCTGCGTGCGCTGCGCGGCGACCGCGATCGCGCCGGCGATGCGACGGAATTCCTTGAGCGGCACGTTCTCCGCGAGCAGGCCTTTCAGGACCTGCGTCAACGTCGTGATCGGCAGCGGCGCGAGTGCGGCGACCAGTTGCGCGGCGCGCTCCTTGAGACCGTCGAGCAGCGCCTGCACTTCGTCCTGGCCGAGCAGCTCGGACGCGTTCTGGCCGAGGAGGTGGTTGAGGTGCGTCGCCATCACGGTGCCGGGATCGACCACCAGATAGCCCGCGCCGGTCGCGGCATCGGCATCGCTGGCGTCGACCCAGGTCGCGTCGAGCCCAAACGTCGGGTCCTTGACCTTCTTGCCGAACAGGTCGCCGAACGCCTGCCCCGTGTCGAGCGCGAGCATCTCGTCGGGCGAGACCGTGTCCTCGCCGACGACGACGCCGTTGACGAGGATCCGGTACACGTACGGCGCGAGGTTGATGTCGTCGCGGACGCGGACCTGCGGCACGACGAAGCCCAGTTCCTTCGACAATTGGCGGCGGACGCCGGTGATCCGCCCCATCAGCGGCGACCCGCGACGCTCGTCGGCAAGGGGGACCAGTCCGTAGCCGATGTCGAGATTGACCTGCATGCCGTCGGTGACTTCCTCCCAGCCGATCTTCGACTGGTCGATCGTCTCGACGGGGACGACCACGACGGGGGCAGGACGGCGCTCGATCTGGCGCAGCTTCCACGCGGCGAACCCGGCGATCGCCGCGGCGGGCAGGATCACCATGTGCGGCATGCCGGGCAGGATGCCGAGCAGCGCGAGGATCACCGCGACCGGCGTCCAGGTGCGTGGGCTACCGAACTGGCCGCCGATCTGGCCGGCAAGGTCCTTGTCGGAGGTGACGCGCGTGACGATCGACGCGGCGGCGATCGACAGCATCAGGCTCGGCAGCTGCGCGACCAGCGCATCGCCGATCGCGAGCAGGATGTAATTGTGCGCCGCATCGGCGATCGTCATGCCGTGGCTGACGGGACCGAGGATCAGGCCACCGATGATGTTGGCCGCGAGGATCAGCATGGCGGCGACCGCATCGCCCTTCACGAACTTCGACGAGCCGTCCATCGAGCCGTAGAAATCGGCTTCGGTCGAGACTTCGACGCGGCGTGCCTTGGCTTCGTCGGGGGTGATGAGGCCCGCGTTCAGATCGGCGTCGATCGCCATCTGCTTGCCGGGCAGCGCGTCGAGCGTGAAGCGCGCGCTGACTTCCGACACGCGGCCGGCGCCCTTGGTGACGACGATCATGTTGATGATCATCAGGATCGCGAAAACGAAGATGCCGACGACGTAATCGCCGCCGATCAGGAACGTCCCGAACGCCTCGATGACGTGGCCCGCCGCGCTTTCGCCCTCGTGGCCGTGGACCAGCACGATGCGGGTGGAGGCGACGTTGAGGCCGAGACGGAAAAGGGTGGCGAACAGCAGCACGGTCGGGAAGGCGGAGAAGTCGAGCGGCTTCTGCGCGTTCAAGGCGACCATCAGCACCGCGAGGCTGATCGCGATGTTCGCCACGAAGAAGATGTCGAGCATGAACGCCGGGATCGGCACGACCATGACGAGCACGAGCAGCAGGATCGCGAGCGGCAGGACCGACGCCCTGGCGTTGGAGAGAATGCGGTTCATGGCTTAGGCGCCCAACCGTGCGAGCATCATGTACGCGAGCCGCGCGGTATCGGGCGTTGGGCGCAGGATATTGGCGGCGGCCTGCGTCGTCCGACCGGTGAACTTGTTCATCGCGGTCGTTGCCCAGGCGAGCGCGTCGTCGGCGCTTTCGTTGCTGCCGGTGATGACCGTGCTGCCGTCCATGTCGAGCGCCTGCGACGCGAAGTTGGTGGGCGTCGCGGTCGCGCTCGCACCGGCTGCGGCGCCACCGAGCTTGTCGGCGAAGCGGTCGTAGATCGCCGACAGGGTGCGCGGCTGGTTGTTCGAATCGTAGAAGACGTTGTGGTTGGCGCGCGCGGCGGCGGGGAACAGCGCGGCGCCGCTCGCCTGCGGGTTGGTCTGCATCGTTTTCAGGAACTTGGTCGCGCCGCCGAGACCCATGAAATGCGCCATATAGAGGTCGGTGCCCGACGCCGGGCGGTTCAGCGTGTTTTCTAGCGAGGCCTTGTTGTCCGAGGCATATTCGGCGGCCATCAGCGAGGCGGCGTTGGGATCGTTGCGCAGCGCGAGGATCGCCGCCTTGGTGCCGGCATCGCCGACCGAGAGGCGCCCGCTCGACGATGTGCCGATGCTGTTCGCGGCCCACGCCATGCCGTGCTCGGCGCCGTGCTTCTTGACGACGGAGAGCCAGCTCTGTTCGATGAACTGATAGAGGCCGGATGCGCTCGACGTGCCGGCCTTGGCGTTGGCGTTGAGCCCGCTTTCGAGCTTCGCCTGGCCCAGTAGATAGTCGAAATCCACGCCCGTCTTGCTGCTCGCAAGCGCGATCGCGGACTGGATCCGGCTGGTAGTGATAGGATTGACGGTCATGCCCGTGTGCGGTGCCCCTGATTCAGGGGGTACTCAGCAAGGGGCGTGCCAGTTTTGTAATGGTTCGTCTTATCCTCCCCTGGCAGGGGAGGTGTCGCGTAGCGACGGAGGGGTGTCGCCCTATCGAAAGCGGGTCACCCCTCCGTCAGCGCAGGCGCTGCCACCTCCCCTTGCAGGGGAGGAATACAGGCCGGACTATTACGCGTACGCCGCCCTAAGTCCCGGCCGATACCCGGCAACGGCGCCGTCGCCGGTCAGGGTTTGCAGGCGGCGGCGGACATTTGCCGCCATCAAATTCGTGTAGATCCGGCACGTCTCGTTGAGCCGGTTCGCCTCGTCGGCCAGCTCGCGGATCTCGGTGCCCGCGGGCCCCGTGCCCAGCAGCGCGACCTGTTCGATCCCGGCGAGCTTGTCGGCGGTCGCGCGCTCCAAGCTGGCGACGTCGTTCGACTTCAGCGCGTCGATCTCGGCGTGCAGCGCGTCGATCACGCGGATCAGGGCATCACGCCTTGTCATTGGAATTCCAGGCCAGGCTCAGCGCCATCAGCCGATCGGCGATGGTCGCGGGAAGGATGGGAAAATTGCCCGCGGCGATCGCCTTCTTGATCTCGGCGACGCGCGTCGCGTTGATCGGCGGCGACGAGGCCATCGTCTTGGCGAGCGCGATCGAGTCCGACACCACCGCGTTCTGCAGCGGAGCCGCAGCTTGCGGGGACGTCTGCACCGGGGTCTGTACGACCGTCGCCGGCGTCGCGGCGGCGACGCGCGCGACGGAGCGATCTCCTGCTACTGACGGCTTCGCACCGATCGAGTCCACCATGTACGCATCCTTTGGTTTGCGCTGACATCAGGAGAAACGGCCGCATCGCGAAAAGCTTTAGCAAAATTAAAATGTCGGAAATTTACTATTCGGTCAGGTTTGCCAGCTCGACCCGGCTTAGTTCGACCAACCGGGCAGCGTCGCGCGCCCCGCCTCGACGGCGATCGCCTGGACCGGCGTCCGCGTCGCGTCCACCTTGACCATGAAGCGGCCGCCGGGCGCGGCATCGCCCATCGCGACGCCCTCGCGGCTGATCGAGAAGCCCTCGGTGCCGGCCTCGATCACGATCGGATCGCCGCGCTTGATGACCGGCGCCACCTTGGCCGCGGGCACGAACGACGCGGCGATCGCGGCGGGGGCGCTGGCCGGCCGGATCACGGGCACGAAGATCCGCCACGCCGGCCCCGCGCAGGACACCACGACCGCGTCATGCTGCTCGGTGCGCCACGACAGCGACACCGTCGGACAGGTCGCCAGCCGCAGCCGCGCGTCGACCGGCGTACGCGCGCCGCCCTCGGCACCCGTCGGGCGACCGGTAAAGGCCGCGACCGAGCGATCGAGCGCGGCGGTATCCTGGAAGCTTGCGGCGGCGAGCAGGAGCGGGAGGATCATGGGGTTGTCCTAAGCGGTTCGCCGACAAAGGCGACGGAGACGATGGCGGCACGACGGCCGGGCTTGGTGGCGGTCACGATCGCGACCCGGGACGGCGCGACCGCGGCGAGCGCAGCGGCGACGGTGCGCGCACGGTCGGCGGCGAGGATCGCGGCGCTGCCGGTGACCCGGTCGATGTCGGCGGGCGTGCCGTCGGTCGATCCGGTGACGGTGAGCATCACGCGGGGGTCACGCGCCGCCTCGCGCGCCCAGGCGACGAGCGCGCCGGGCGTGGTCGGCAGGATCGCCGAACCGGGAGCGAAATCGAGGATTCCGGCGGCGGCGACGGGCATCGGCGCGGGCTCGGCATCGTTGGCGCCAAAGCCTTCGCGGATACCCCGTGCGAAGTCCTTTCCGCCGATGTGCTGCGTCGCCTGGAGGAGCACGAGGAAGCCGACCAGCAGAAGCGCGAGGTCGGCGAGCGTGATCAGCCAGAGCGGTTTGCCGGTCGGGACGTCGGGATAGTCGCTGGCGTTCACGCGACGGTGGCCAGGCTTGGGGCAGGATGGGGCGCGACATACCCGCGCGGCGTCTCGCGTTCGGCGAGCGCTACCAGCGGCGCCTCGATCCGGGCGCGTTCGAACGCCTCGTTGCGGCCTTGCGCGCGCAGGCGGTTGGCGATCGGCATGAAGACGAGGTTGGCGAACAGCGCGCCGTACAGCGTCGCGAGCAAGGCGACCGCCATCGCGCCGCCGATCGCGCCGGGATCGCTCATCGTCGCGAACATCTGCGCGAGGCCGATCAGGGTGCCGACCATGCCCATCGCCGGCGCGACTTCGGCGGCGCCCGCCCAGACGTCGGCGGCGGCGACATGGCGTTCTATACGGGCGCGACGGCGGTGCTGGACGAGCGTCGCGACGTCGCCTGCCGAGCCGCCATCGACGATCGCGGCGATCCCTGCGGCGACGTCGGCGTCGGTGATGACCGAACGATCGAGCGCCATCACGCCGTGACGCTTGGCGATCCGCGCGAGCGCGGTGATCTGCTGGAGCAGTGGGTCGGCATCGAACCGACTGCGGCCCAGCGTCGTGACCGCGGCGAGCGCCCGGCCGAGATCGCGGAACGGGGTGCGGAGGACGACCGCCAGCACCGTACCGCCAACGACGATGGCGAGCGCTGCTGGGTCGAGGAGTTGAGCGAGCGTGATCATGTGTGTGGGGATATGCAAGGGGTGTGCCGGATTGGGTTGTGGGGCTCCTTCGTCATGCCGGGCTAGTTTCGGGGCTGCGGAGCGGGCGGGCAATCGTTTGGCGCATGAGCCATCCCCCACAAGCACCACCCCGGCGAAGGCCGGGGCCCAATTGGGGGACGTCGCTAACTAAGGCTGCGCTGCATTACTGCGACCTCTCCAATTGGGCCCCGGCCTTCGCCGGGGTGGTGGAAATGGGTGAGCGACAGCACTCCCCTTCTTGTTCTCCCGCGAAGGCGGGAGCCCAGTCTGGATCCCCGCCTTCGCGGGGAAACATTATGCGGTCGGGGGTCGGTATCCGAGCGGGGCGACGAGGCGGCAACGCACTTGCCGCCCACCCCTGCAACACCGGCAACCGCTTGCCGTTCGCCTTGCCGCCCGCCTGCCGCCACCCGGCAAACGCACCCCCGCCACCCTGATCGCCAAAACTGGCACGGCCATTGCTTATGTCCGATTGCGCAATGGTTGCGCCAGGAGACGGGCTTGTGTCAGGCGACACGCTTTTCGGAGTTCACGGGGCGGCACTCGAGGTGCGCTCGCAGCGCATGGGTGTGCTGGCGTCGAACATCGCCAACGCGTCGACGCCCGGCTTCAAGGCGCGCGACATCGATTTCCAGTCGGCGCTCGCGTCGGTCGAGCACGACGGCGGCACCGATGCGGCCACCAAATACCGCATTCCGACGCAGACCTCGATGGACGGCAACACCGTCGAGCTGAGCCAGGAGCAGACCGCGTTCGCCGAGAACGCCGTCCAGTATCAGACGACCCTGTCGTTCCTGAACGGGCGGATCGGCCAGATCACCCGCGCGCTGAAGGGGGAATAAGATGTCCAGCCAGCCCATGACGATCTTCCAGGTCGCCGGCCGCGCGATGTCCGCGCAGCTCGTCCGGATGAACACCACCGCGTCGAACCTCGCCAATGCCGGCGGCACCGCCGGGTCCGCGGAGGCCGCCTACAAGACGATGAAGCCGGTGTTCCGCACCAGCTTCGACGCGGCCAGCGGCATGTCGACGGTCGACGTCGAGCGTGTCGTCACCGCCGGCGAAGCGCCGACCAAGCGCTACGACCCCGACAATCCGATGGCCGACAAGGATGGCAACATCTTCGAGGCGGCGGTCGATGAAACCCGCGAGATGGTCGACATGATGGAGACCGCCCGCAGCTACCAGAACAACATCGAAGTGATGAACACGGCCAAGTCGCTCATCATCGATACCCTCAAGCTAGGCCGCTGATCATGGCAACTTCCTTCGATACCACGCTGGCCACCCTCGGCATCACGCGCACGTCGGCGACCACCGCGCCCAAGACGACCACCGCGGCCGAGGCGGGAACGCTCAACCAGAACGATTTCCTGAAGCTGATGACCGCGCAGATGCAGAACCAGGACCCGTTCAACCCGGTCGACAACACCCAGATGGTCGCGCAGATGGCGCAGTTCTCGAGCCTCGCCGGGATCACCGAGATGAGCACGACGATGAAGTCGATCGCCGACAAGCTCAACACTACCAGTGCGAGCGACGCGCTGTCGTACGTCGGCAAGACCGTCCTGACCGAAGGGACCACCGCGTATGGGCGGTCGTCGGGCGGCATCGCCGGCTCGGTCGAGCTGGCCGGCGCGGCGAGCGACGTCAACGTCACGATCAGCGACGCGAACGGCGTGGCGCTCACGACGATGCAGCTAGGGGCGCAGGCCAAGGGCACCGTCGGCTACGACTGGGACGGCAAGGATTCGACCGGCGCCGACGCCGGCAACGGCCCGTTCAAGGTCAGCATCGCGGCGCAGAACGCCGGCACCGCGGTCGCTGCGACCAGCCTGGTCTGGGCGCCCGTCCAATCGGTTTCGACCACCACCGGAACCGCCATCCTCACCCTTCCCGGGATCGGCGAAGTGCCGGTCAGCAGCGTCCGCCAGATCGGCTGATCGCACCCCGTTTCTAATTCAAAGGAGTCAAACGCATGTCCTTCTACACT
Source organism: Sphingomonas sp. 4RDLI-65 (assembly GCF_049472435.1). NCBI lineage: Bacteria > Pseudomonadati > Pseudomonadota > Alphaproteobacteria > Sphingomonadales > Sphingomonadaceae > Sphingomonas > Sphingomonas sp. 4RDLI-65. The sequence continues at coordinate 388,547 of NZ_JBCEBT010000002.1, forward strand.
TCGCTTTCCGGTCTCCAGGCCTCGCAGTCTGAGATGGCCACGATCTCGCACAACCTCGCCAACGTCTCGACCAACGGCTTCAAGAAGAGCCGCACCGATTTCGCCGACGTGATCGCCTCGAGCGTCTCGCTCGCGCCCGCGCAGCAGGTCGGTTCGGGTGTCATGGTCAAGGGCAACCGCCAGCAGTTCGGCCAGGGCAACCTGATCCAGTCGGCGAACGCGCTCGATCTCGCCGTGTCGGGCGACGGCTTCTTCGCGGTCAAGCCCGACGCCGCGTCGGCGACGGTCAACTACACCCGCAACGGCTCGTTCCTGGTCGACGCCAACAACAACGTGACCGACGCGAACGGCAACTTCCTCCAGGTCTATCCGGTCGACGGGTCGGGCAACCTCATCCAGTCGAGCATGGACACGCTGCAGAACCTGGTGCTGCCGGCGACCAGCGGCACCGTCAAGGCGACCGAGACGGTCTCGCTCGGCGTCAACCTGAACGCCAAGACCGCAGTGCCGGCGACCACGCCGTTCAACCGGTTCGACGTGTCCTCCTATAGCCAGGCGACCACGACGTCGGTCTACGACGCGCAGGGCAACCCGATGACGATGACGAGCTATTACGTCCGCGACACCGCACCGATGGCCTCCACCGCCGGCGTGGCCGACGATCTGTCGTCGACATGGTCCGTCTACAGCTTCGTTGGCGATCAGAAGATGACCGTGGGCGGCGGCAGCGGCACCACCGGCGGCAGCGACAGCGTACAGCTGACCTTCGGCAATACCGGGCAGTTGGCTCCGGCGACGCCCGCAACCAAGTTCGACGCGTTCACGCCCGCCAGCGGAGCCGCGCAGGCGATCAGCCTCGACCTTGCCGCAAGCACGCAGACCTCGGCGCCGTTCAAGCTCGCTGCGCAGACGCAGGACGGCCTCGCGGTCGGCCAGCTGCAGGGCGTGACCGTCGACGACGCCGGCATCGTCAAGGCAAGCTTCTCGAACGGCGACATCAAGGCGCTGGGCCAGGTCGCCCTGGTCAACTTCTCGAACCCGTCGGGCCTGCGTCAGATCGGCGACAGCGGCTGGGCGTCGACCGGTGTCTCGGGCACCCCGATCGCAGGGTCGGCCGGGCAGAAGGGCCTCGGCAACCTGATGTCCGGGACGATCGAGCGCTCGAACGTCGACATCACCGAGGAGCTGGTCAATTTGATCGCGGCACAGCGTAACTTCCAGGCGAATTCGAAGGCCCTGGATACCGCCAGCCAGATCTCGCAGACCATCTTCAACATCCGCGCCTAACCGGTAGCGCGCAGGGGACCCTGAATGGACAAGCTGGTCTACACCGCGGCGACGGGCCTGCGCGCGCACATGGCGGCGCAGGCGGCGATCGCCAACAACATGGCGAACGCGTCGACCACCGGGTTCCGCGCCGATCGCGTGGTGTTCGACCGGCTCAACCTGAAGGGCGACGGCGCCACGCTGGAGGCGCGCGCGCCGACCTCGGAAGAAGTCACGGATGCAGACCGCGCACCCGGCGCGATCCAGCAGACCGGGCGTCCGCTCGACGTCGCGATCACCGGCACCACCGCGTGGCTGGCGGTGCAGGCATCGGACGGCTCGGAGGCGTACACGCGTCGTGGTGACCTCGAAGTTGCTCCCTCCGGCGTCTTGCAGACCGGAGATGGGCATCCGGTGATCGGCTCGGGGGGGCCGATCACCCTGCCGCCCTACCAGTCGCTGTCGATCGCTGCCGACGGGACGATCTCGATCATCCCGCAGGGCGGCGACGCGCAGAACCCGCAGGTGATCGACAAGCTCAAGCTTGCCGACACCAAGGGGTCGGACACCGTCAAGGGCCTCGACAACCTGTTGCGCGTCAAGGGCGGCGGCACGCTGCCCGAGGATCTCGATGCGAAGGTGCAGGGCGGTGCGATCGAGGGATCGAACGTCAACATGACGCAGGCGTTGGTCGACATGATCGAGAACCAGCGCAGCTACGAAGTCCAGGCCAACATGTTGAAGTCCGCCAAGGACATGGATGAAAGCGGTGCATCTTTGATGCGCCTGCCGAGCTAGAAGGAACCGACGAATGTCATCCGCAGCCATGCATATCGCGCGTACCGGGCTCGACGCCCAGGATACCCGCATGCGTATCATCTCGAACAACCTCGCCAACGTGAACACCACGGGCTTCAAGAAGGACCGTGCGGCGTTCGAGGCGCTCGCCTACCAGGTCGTCACGACCCCCGGTACGCAGAGCACCGCCGAGACGAAATACGCGACCGGGCTCAACCTCGGCACCGGCGTCCGGCTCCAGGGCACGGCGCGGATCGACACGCAGGGCGCGATGCAGACGACCGGCAACAGCCTCGATCTCGCGCTCGACGGCGACGGTTATTTCCAGGTGCAGATGCCCGGCGGCACGCTCGGCTATACCCGCGCCGGCAATTTCTCGCGCTCGGCGGAAGGCCTGCTGGTCACCAGCGAAGGCTATCAGCTGCAGCCCGGCATCACCGTGCCCGAGGGCACGACCGCGATCACGATCGGCTCGGACGGTACCGTGTCGGCGACCGTGCCCGGCCAGACCGAGGCGAGCCAGATCGGCCAGATCCAGGTCGCCAGCTTCCCGAACGGTGCAGGCCTGCAGGCGACCGGCGACAACTACCTCGTCGAGACCGCCGCCAGCGGCGCCGCCAATGTCGGCATCGCCGGGCAGGACGGTCGCGGCAACATCAAGCAGGGCATGCTCGAGGCGTCGAACGTCAACGTCGTCGAGGAACTCGTCGACATGATCGAGACGCAGCGCGCGTACGAGGTCAATTCGAAGATGATCTCGGCGACCGACGACATGCTCAAATACGTCAACCAGAACATCTGATCCGGACCATGGCATCCAAGGCACCCACTCCCTTCCGCTTTAGCGCGCACTGGATCGAGATCACGCTCGCCGCGATCGCCGGTGCGCTTGTCGTCGCGGGCCTGAGCCCGCAGGCGGCGGACGCCGGCCTCTTCGGCAAGAAGGCGCCGCCTGAGGATTTCTCGGTCGTACGGCCCTTGCCGGTCCAGCCGGTGCCGGTCGTCGCGACCGGCTCGATCTTCCAGGCGCAGGACGGTTACGCGGCGCTGTACGAAGGCTGGCGTGCGCGGAAGGTCGGCGATCCGCTGACGATCGTGCTGGTCGAGCGCACCGCCGCATCGAAGTCGTCGGGCTCCAAGCTCGACAGCAATGGCGGGGCGAGCATCACGCCGCCAACCACCGGTGCGCTCAACCTGTTCAACAAGACCGATGCGTCGATCAGCGGCGGACGCAATTTCAACGGGGCAGGGGCCGCCGACCAGGCCAACTCGCTATCGGGCGAAGTCAGCGTGACGGTCGCCGAGGTCTATCCCAACGGCACGATGCTCGTGCAGGGCCAGAAGCGCGTCACGCTCAACCGCGGCGACGAGTTCCTCAAGATCAAGGGCCTGGTGCGCACCGCCGACGTCGACGCGAACAACCGCGTGCTGTCGACCCGCGTGGCCGATGCGCAGATCTCGTACACCGGCAAGGGCGACGTCGCCCGCGCCGGCCGCCAGGGGTGGCTCGGCCGCTTCTTCTCCGTCGTCAGCCCGTTTTGATGCGCAACACCCAGCCGTTCGTCCTGAGTAGAGACCGAGTAGTGCCGAAGGCGCGTATCGAGGGCTCGTATCGAAGGACAGGTTGGGGCGCGGAACCCATGCTTCGATACGCACCCTCGATACGCCGCTGCGCGACTACTCGGTCGCTACTCAGCACGAACGGTAAAGGACTAAAGACCGTGTTTCGTTTGTTCGCAGGTCTCCTCGCCACTCTCATGGCATCGCTCCTCATCGCCGCGCCGGCCTCGGCCGACCGGATCAAGGACCTGGGCGGGTTCCAGGGGATCCGTTCGAACCAGCTGACCGGCTACGGCATCGTTGTCGGCCTGCCAGGCACCGGCGACGACAATCTCGAATACACCGTGCAGTCGCTGAAGGCGGTCGCGTCGCGCTTCGGCCTCCAGCTGCCGCCGACCGCGAACCCCGGCATGAAGAACGCGGCGGTCGTCATGATCACCGCCGAACTGCCGCCGTTCGCCAAGCCCGGGCAGCGCCTCGACATCACCGTCGCCTCGATGGGCAAGGCCAAGTCGCTCCGCGGTGGCAGCCTGATCATGACCCCGCTGCTAGGCGCCGATAACCAGATCTACGCGATGGCACAGGGCAACCTCGCCGTCGGCGGCCTCGGCGCGGAAGGCGCGGACGGATCGAAGATCGTCGTCAACGTGCCCTCGACCGGTCGTATCCCCGAAGGCGCCACCGTCGAACGTGCGGTCGCGACCGGGTTCGACAGCGCACCGACGCTCACCTTCAACCTCGCGCGCGCCGATTTCACCACCGCGCAGAACGTCGCCGGCGCGATCAATTCGAAACTGGGCTTCGGCAGCGCGCAGGCGATCGACGCGGTCTCGGTCGCGGTCCGCGCACCGTTCGGTGCCGACGTCCGCGCCACGCTCATGTCGACGATCGAGAATCTCGACGTCGTCTCCGCCGAACCCTCCGCCAAGGTGATCGTCAACGCACGCACCGGCACCGTCGTCATCAACTCGGCGGTCCGCGTCGGCCCGGCGGCGATCACGCACGGCAAGATGACGGTGCGGATCGACGAGAAGCCGCAGGTCAGCCAGCCGGCCCCGTTCAGCGGCGGCCAGACCGTCGTCACCCCGAACAGCGCGGTCGCGGTCGAGGAGGAGCGTCGCCCGATGTTCCTGCTCAACCCCGGCCCCAAGCTCGCCGACATCGTCAAGGCGGTCAACGCGATCGGCGCATCGCCGGCCGATCTGGTCGCGATCCTCGAGGCGCTGAAGGAAGCCGGCGCGCTCAAGGCCGAGTTGATCGTCCTGTGAGCGCGATCACCACACCCATCACGCCGGCCGCGCCCACGACCGGCATCTCGACGGATACGAGCCGCCTCAAGTCGAAGGACAATCTCGACAAGGCAGGCCAGCAGTTCGAGGCGGTCTTTACCGGCATGATGCTGAAGAGCATGCGGCAGGCGAAACTCGCCAACCCGCTGTTCGATTCGAAGGCGATCGACACCTTCACCGACATGCAGGACGGGCTGGTCGCGAAGTCGATGGCCGAGCACACGCCGCTCGGCATCGGCAAGGCGATGACCGATTTCCTGGCAAGGTCTCAATCCGATCTTAACGATCCCGCGGCAGACTCACCGCCATGAGCGATCTCCTCTCGATCGGCGCCTCGGGCGTCCGCGCGTACCAGACCGCTTTGTCCACGGTGTCGGAGAACATCGCGAACACCGGCACGGCGGGCTATACGCGGCGGACGACGACGCTGGCCGAGGTGTCGTCGATCAGCGGCGGGATCAACGCGCGGACCTCCTCGTCGGGCAGCGGTGTGACGATCGTCGGCATCGGTCGCAGCGCCGACGCGTATCGCTCGCAGGCGGTCCGCTCGGCCAGCACCGATCTCGGCAAGACCGAGACCGGCATCGCCTGGATGAGCCGGATCGAATCGTCGCTGACCGACAACAAGCTTAGCGATCGCCTCACCAGTTTCTTCACCGCGGCACAGGCGCTGTCCGCCGATCCGACATCCGAGCCGACGCGGGCGGTGATGCTCGAGGCGGCCAGCACCGCTGCCGCGTCGTTTGCCGCGACCGGCAAGGCGCTCGATACCGCGACCGCCGAACTCGATCTGTCCGCCTCGCAGGCGGTCGATTCGCTCAATTCGCTCGGCACCGCGCTGGCCAAGGTCAATGACGGGCTCGCGCGGACACCGCCGGGATCGTCGAGCGCGGCGCAGCTCGCCGATCAGCGCGACCAGCTGCTCGACCAGATGAGCACGCTGACCGACGTGAACGCGTCGTTCGACCAGCTCGGGCGCGCCACGGTGCGGCTCGGCGGGACGAGCGGTCCGGTATTCGTGGTCGGCAACGAGACCGGGCAAGCCTCGTTCGCCCGCAACGACGAAGGTGCGATGCAGTTCTCGGTCACGCGCGCAGGCGTCACGTCGGAGCTGCCGGCATTGAGCGGCGCGCTTGCTGGCATGGCGGAAGGCGCGCAACGGCTTGCGGTCGCGCGCCAGTCGCTGAACGGTATCGCCGCGGACTTCACCAGCCAGGTCAACGCCGTCCAGGCGCAAGGTCGCGATCTGAACGGCAATCCGGGGGCGGCGTTGTTCGCAACCGGCGCCACGCCGACCGATATCTCCGTCGCGATGACCGACCCGCGCGGGATCGCTGCGGCGGGTGCGACCGGCGGGGCGCGCGACGCATCCAACCTCGCCGCCTTGCAGGCGGTCCGTACCAGTGGCGGGTTCGAGACGCGCACCACCGGCCTGATCGCAGGCAACGCCGCAGCGCTCGAACAGCGCAAGACCGTCGCCGAGGCGCAAGGGGCGATCCGCGACGGTGCGGTCAGCGCGCTTGCATCCGCGTCCGGGGTCGATCTCGACAGCGAGGCGGTCGATCTGCTGCGGTTCCAGCAGGCCTATCAGGCGTCGAGCCGGGTGATCCAGGCCGCGCGCGACACCTTCCAGTCCATCCTCGAGATCCGGTAACACCCATGCAGATCGCGACCAGCCTGTTCTACGATCGCTCGGCGAGCACGCTGACGTCGCTGTCGGCGAAGGCGGATTCGCTCCAGACGCAGATCGCCACCACCAAGCGCTTTTCGGCGCCGTCGCAGGACAGCGTCGCGTACCAGCGGCTCGCCGGGCTCGCGCGCGATACCGCCAACGACAAGATCTATGCCGCCAATCTCGGCACCGCCGACTCGGTGCTGACTCAGGCCGACACCAGCCTGACCGCGATCGCCGACCAGCTGCAGACCGCGGTCGGGCTCGTGACGCAGGCCAAGAACGGCACGTTGAACGCGGCGAACCGCAAGGCGATCGGCGAACAGATCGCCGGGATCGTCGCGACGATGACCAACCTCGCCAACGCGAAGGACGCGCGCGGCCAGCCTTTGTTCGGCGGCGGCGACGGAGCGACTGCGGTCGCCACCGACGGCAGCTATGCGCTTGCGTCGAAGCCGGTGTCGGGCATCCCGATCGGCGACGGGCAGAGCATCCAGGCCAACGAGACCGCCGCGCGCATCTTCACCGTCGGCGGCACGACCAAGTCCGATGGCAGCATCGATGGCGGCACCAATACCTTGGCGATGCTCGCGGCGATCGCGACCGCGCTGCAGTCGGACGATTTCACGCCGAGCGCGCTCGATACGTCGCTGACCGACATCACTGCCGCGTCCGACCAGCTGTCGACCGTGCAGGCGTCGCTCGGCGCGCGTGCGGCGCGAGTCGATCTCGAGACGTTTCGGCTGAAGGATGTCGGCACGGACCGCGAGGCGACCCGGTCGGGGCTCGAGGATACCGACATCACCAGCGCGGTGGTCGAGTTGCAGAAGACGATGACGGTATTGTCGGCGACGCAGGCCAGCTTCTCGAAACTGTCGGCGCTGTCGCTGTTCGATTATCTGCGCTGAACTTTCAGGGCCCTGGAATTTTAGCCGCTAAAATCCACGCGGTGAAATTTATCAGCGCCTGACGCGCGTCTGGTAACCGGTTGGCTACCAAATCCGGTTAATTCTCTGGCTACGCATTCGCCGTCATCGGCCCAAGGGGAATTTCCAGTACCATGTTTCCGGTCATCGGCATCGTTGTCCTCCTTGTCATGGTGTTCGGCGGCTTCGCGTTCACCGGCGGCGCCCTTGGTCCCGTGCTGGAGGCGATCCCGCACGAGATGCTGATCATCGGCGGCGCCGCGGCGGGCGCGCTGATCATCGGCAATTCGGGCAAGGAGCTCAAAGGCCTCGGCGCCGGGCTCGGCAAGGTCTTCAAGGGGCCGAAATACAAGAAGCAGGATTATCTCGACGTCATCTTCCTCGTCAGCAAGCTGATGAAGATGCTGCGGATGGACGGGCCGATCGCGCTCGAGCCGCATGTCGAGGACCCGCAATCGTCGGCCATCTTCGCCGAATATCCCCGGCTTCTGAAGGACAAGACGCTCGTCAACCTGATCGCCGACACGCTGCGCCTGGTCGTGGTGTCGTCGGGCACGCTCGACGTGCACGCGGTCGAGGAGGTGATGGACCAGTCGATCAAGACGCATCATCACGAGGAGGAGAGCGCGCACACCACGCTGACCAGCCTCGCCGATGCGTTGCCCGCACTCGGTATCGTCGCGGCGGTGCTCGGCGTGGTGAAGACGATGGGCTCGATCGACAAGCCGCCGACGATTCTCGGCGCGATGATCGGCTCGGCGCTGGTCGGCACGTTCATGGGCGTGCTGCTGGCCTATGGCATGGTCGCCCCGCTCGCCAACCGGCTGAAGCAGGTGCTCGATGCCGACGCGGCGATCTACGGCGTGGTCAAGCAGATCATCATCGCCTCGCTGCACGGCCATCCGCAGCCGCTGGTGATCGAGGCCGCACGCTCGGGCATCGCGCACAAGAACCAGCCGGGCTTCGCCGAAGTCTTCGACGGCCTGCGCGGGAAGTAGGGCGATGGCTCGCGCGCCCCACGGCAACATCCAGCCGCCGAAAATCATCGTCAAGAAGATCTATATCGAGGGGCATGGCGGCCATCACGGTGGCGCGTGGAAGGTCGCGTACGCCGATTTCGTGACCGCGATGATGGCGTTCTTCCTGCTGCTCTGGATCCTCGGCGCGACCACCGAGAAGCAACGCAAGGGCATCGCCGACTATTTCGCCCCCACGTTGATCGACACGCGCTCGCTAGGTATCGGCGGCGGCGGGCTATTCGGTGGCGAATCGGTCATGGACGAGAACAAGATCGGTCCCAAGCCCGGCCAGACGAGCCTGCCGGCGATCGCGATCCCCGATGCGGGGCAGGGCGGCGCGAAACCCGGCACCGGCGACAAGGGCTCGCTGAAAAGCCGCGAACTCGCGAGCGAGGACCGCAAGAATTTCGAGGCGATGCGCAAGCGCGTGCTGAGCCAGATCCAGCGATCGGCCAAGCTGTCGCGGCTGGCGAGCCATGTCCGGTTTGTGCCGACGCAGGACGGCATGCGGATCGATCTGGTCGACGACGCCGATTATTCGATGTTCGCGCTCGGCACGACCGCGCTCGATCCGCAGGCGGGCGAGCTGATCGGGATGATCGCCGGCTCTATCGCGGGCATGACGAACCCGATCATGATCCGCGGCCATACCGACAGCGTGCCGTATGGCGATCCCCGCGCGATGAACAACTGGATGCTGGCGTCGGGCCGCGCCGAGGCGACGCGACGCCGGCTGCTGTCGGGCGGCACGCCGGAGGCCCGGTTCGAGCGGATCGAAGGCGTCGCCGACCGCGAACCGCTGGTCACGAAGAACCCGTCCGATCCGCGCAACCGGCGCGTGGCGATCACGCTGCTGTATCGCCGCGGCGTGTTCGGCAAATAATCGGTCGGCGCAGGGTTCCGGCCGTCTTCCACTGCATTAGACACACGAAAGGACCGGCGTCGCGAGACGCCGGTCCTGTCTTTATCGATCCGATCCTCTCGGAATCGTCGATGTCGCGACCGATTACTCGGCGGCGGTGGTTTCTGCCTTGCGCTTGCGGGTCGGCGCAGCAGCAGGTGCTGCCTCGGTCTTGCGCGGACCGGGCTTGCGACCCAGGCCGATCTTCTTCGCCATCGCGCGGCGGCTTTCCGAATAATTCTCGGCGACCATCGGATAGTCCGGCTTCAGGCCGTACCGCTCGCGATACTCGGCCGGCGTCATGCCGTGCGTCGCGAGGTGGCGGCGCAAGGTCTTGTACGACTTGCCGTCGATCATCGAGATGATGTGATCCTTCGACGCGAGCGACTTGCGTGCGGTGACCGCGGGCGTGTATTCGGTGATCGTTTCGGCCGGAGGCGCCTCGACCGAGTTGCCGAGCAACGCTGCAACGGTTTCGTGCATCTTGCCAAGAAAGGCAGGCACGTCGTCGGCAGAACTCCGCGTATTGGGGTTGCCGAGCCAAGCAATCGTCAGTTCGGTCGCAAGCTCTACAGCGTTCAGGTCGGTGGTATCTTCGGCCATGGTGCACTCCATTATCTGCGAACGCCGTAACGGCGTGCGACACTGGGTTCAACCACATGAAGCGGTATGCACGATTTTAAATTAAAAAATCCGCCATTGGAAGTCGCCGAAGTGCGAGATTAGTTCATTCTGATTGCTTTGGATCAAAGCAAGATCATCGCCGGCTCGGATGCGAACTCGGTTTGCCCAAGCGGGCTGATGTGCAGAGATGTTGAAAACTGGCTCGTGCTCGCCGCCCGCATTGGCGCAAAACGCCGAGCGGACGATGCCTCGGGATGGAACGTTTGCTGGCGCAGCGGCATGTGGCCGGCACGCCCGAAGCGGAAACGTAAGCAACATTGACCCTTGCATTTCTGTGTTGCGGTGCCGCAAAGGGGACGTGTCGGGCAGGTCTGGCGGCTCCGGGAGTCGCCACCAGTCGTGCCGCGTTCGGATAGGAATTCTTCCGTGATCGGTATCGTCAGGACCGCGTTGTCGCGCCCGCTCACCTTCATCGTCATGGCGATCCTGGTCGCGGTCGTCGGCGTGCTCGCCGCCGTCCGCACGCCGGTCGACATCTTTCCCGACATCAAGGTGCCGGTGATCGCCGCCGCCTGGACCTATCAGGGCCTGTCGCCCGACGACATGGCGGGGCGCATCATCACCCCGTACGAGCGCGTGCTGTCGACCACGGTCAACGACATCGACCATATCGAGAGCCAGTCGATGCCGGGCATCGGCGTCGTGAAGATCTATTTCCAGCCGGGTGCCGACATCCGCACCGCTACCGCGCAGGTGACGTCGGTGTCGCAGACCGTGCTGCGCCAGTTGCCGCCGGGCATCACCCCGCCGCTGATCCTCAACTACAGCGCCTCGACCGTGCCGATCCTCCAGCTCGCGCTGTCAGGCGTCGGGCTGTCTGAGGGCAAATTGTTCGATACCGCGGTCAACCAGATCCGCCCGGGTCTCGTCACCGTGCCGGGTGCGGCGATCCCGTATCCGTCGGGCGGGCGCCAGCGCCAGGTGCAGATCGATCTCGACCCGCAGGCGCTGCAATCGAAGGGCCTGTCCGCGCAGGATGTCGGCCTCGCGATCGCCGCGCAGAACCAGATCAACCCGGCCGGCTTCGCGAAGATCGGCGGGTTCCAGTACAACGTCCGGCTCAACAACGCGCCGGGGTCGATCGACGAGCTGAACAATCTGCCGGTGAAGGTCGTCAACGGTGCGACGATCTACATGCGCGATGTGGCGCATGTCCGTGACGGCAGCGCACCGCAGACCAACGTGGTGCACGTCGACGGGTCGCGATCGGTGGTGATGACGATCCTGAAGAACGGGTCGACTTCGACGCTAGCGATCGTCCAGGGGATCAAGGACGCGCTGCCGGCGATCCAGGCGACCTTGCCCGACAGCCTCAAGATCGTGCCGATCGGCGACCAGTCGCTGTTCGTGAAGGCGGCGGTCGAGGGCGTCGTCAAGGAGGGCGCGATCGCGGCGGCGCTGACCAGCCTGATGATCCTGCTGTTCCTCGGCTCGTGGCGCTCGACCGTCATCATCGCGATCTCGATCCCGCTGGCGATCCTCGCCGCGATCATCGCGCTGTCCGCGACCGGCCAGACGCTGAACGTGATGACGCTCGGCGGATTGAGCCTGGCGGTCGGCATCCTGGTCGACGACGCGACGGTGACGATCGAGAACATCAACTGGCATCTGGAGCAGGGCAAGAGCGTCCGCCAGGCGATCCTCGACGGCGCCGCGCAGATCGTCACGCCGGCGTTCGTGTCGCTGCTGTGCATCTGCATCGTGTTCGTGCCGATGTTTTTCCTGCCCGGCGTCGCGGGCTTCCTGTTCGTGCCGCTCGCGCTGTCGGTGGTGTTCGCGATGATCGCGTCGTTCGTGCTCTCGCGCACGCTGGTGCCGACGATGGCGATGTACCTGCTCAAGCCGCACGCGGGCGACGTCCACGCCGCGGGTACGCCGACCTCGCGCAATCCGCTCGTCCGGTTCCAGCGCGGGTTCGAGGCGCGGTTCGAGCGCTTTCGCCACGGCTATGGCCGGCTGCTCGAACGCGCGCTGGCGACCGGCAAGCCGTTCCTGATCGGTTTCCTCGCGGTGGTCGCGCTGTCGATGCTGTTGATCCCGTTCCTCGGCCAGAACTTCTTCCCCGCGGTCGATGCCGGCCAGATCACGATGCACGTCCGCGCGCCGATCGGCAGCCGGATCGAGAGCACGTCGGCGCAGTTCGACCGGATCGCGCGGAGGGTGCGCCAGATCATCCCGGCGAACGAACTGGTCTCGGTGGTCGACAACATCGGCCTGCCGGTCAGCTCGATCAACGCGACCTACAACAACTCGGGCACGATCGGCCCGCAGGACGGCGACATCCTGATCCAGCTCGCGCACGAGCATGCGCCGACCGCGGATTACGTGCGCAAACTGCGCGAGACGCTGCCGGGGGCGTTCCCCGGCGCGACCTTTTCGTTCCTGCCCGCCGACATCACCAGCCAGATCCTGAACTTCGGCGCGCCCGCGCCGATCGATGTCCAGATCACCGGCAAGGATGCAGCAGGCAACTACGCCTATGCCCGGACGCTGCTGCGGAAAATCGCGGCGATCCCCGGCGTTGCGGATGCGCGTATCCAGCAATCGGCGCGCTACCCGGAACTGCGCGTCAACATCGACCGCAGCCGGATCGGCCAACTCGGCCTGACCGAGCGCGACGTGACCGCCAGCGTCGGCTCCTCGCTCGCGGGTACGCTGCAGACCGCCCCGGTCTATTATCTCAACCCCGAGAACGGCGTGTCGTACAGCGTCGTCGCGCAAACGCCTGAATACCGCGTCGGCTCGATGAGCGACCTGTCGAACATCCCCGTCACCGGCACCAATGCAGGCGGCACGTCGCAGGTGCTCGGCGGGCTCTCTACCGTCGTCCGCGGCACCTCGCCGGCGGTGGTCTCGCACTATAACATCGCGCAGGCGATCGACATCTATGCGACCCCCAACGGCCGCGATCTCGGCGCGGTGGCGGGCGACATCAAGCGCGTGCTGGCGGACGCGAAGGCCTCCGCGCCGAAGGGCACGACGGTCGCGTTGCGCGGTCAGTATGCGACGATGAACAGTGCGTTCTCCGGCCTCTTCTTCGGGCTGATCGGCGCGATCGTGCTGATCTATCTGCTGATCGTCGTGAACTTCCAGAGCTGGCTCGATCCGTTCGTCATCATCACCGCGCTGCCCGGCGCGATCGCCGGGATCGTCTGGATCCTGTTCCTGACCGGCACGCCCTTGTCGGTGCCGGCGCTGACCGGCGCGATCATGTGCATGGGCGTTGCGACGGCCAACGCGATCCTGGTGGTGAGCTTCGCCCGCGAGCGCCTCGCCGAACTGGGGGATTCGCACAAGGCGGCAATGGAAGCGGGAATGACCCGTTTCCGCCCCGTGCTGATGACCGCGCTCGCGATGATCATCGGCATGCTGCCGATGGCGATGGGCTTCGGCGAGGGCGGCGAGCAGAACGCACCGCTGGGCCGCGCGGTGATCGGCGGGTTGATCGTCGCGACGTTCGCGACGCTGATGTTCGTGCCCGTCATCTTCAGCCTCGTGCACCGCAAGGACGCAGAGCGCGCCGCCGCCAAAGCCCGCCGCGACGAGATTTTAGAGGAAGCGCATGTCTGAGATCGTTCATTCGGAGCCAATCACTACCGAGCCGAAGCGCGGGTCGCTCAAGAAAGTCGGCATCGTAGCGGCGGTGATCGCGCTCGCGCTGGTAGCGTTCGGCATCTTCACCCGCCACCGTTCGGATTCGCAGCTCGCGACCTGGACGACCGCGCAGTCGACTCCGATCGTCACGGTGATCCGCCCTACCGCCGAGGGCGCGAGCGATGCGCTGACGCTGCCGGGCAATGTGCAGGCGTATAACAGCGCGGCGATCTACGCGCGGACCACGGGCTATATCCGCAAATGGTTCGTCGACATCGGCGATCCGGTCCGCGCCGGCCAGACGCTCGCGATCCTCGACGCGCCCGAAGTCGACCAGCAGGTCGCCGCCGCGCAGGCCGATCTCCAGACCGCGCGCGCAAACCGGTCGCTCGCCGAGTCGACCGCGACGCGCTGGCGTGACCTGCTGGCAAAGGATGCGGTGTCGAAGCAGGAGACCGACGAGAAGATCGGCGACCTCGCCGCCAAGTCCGCGATTGCCAACGCCGCCTCGGCCAACGTCCGTCGGCTCGGCGCGCTGCAGGGCTTCACGCGCCTGACCGCGCCGTTCTCGGGCGTCGTCACGAGCCGCTCGACGCAAGTCGGCGCGCTGGTGACCGCCGGCACCGCAGCCTCGACGCCGCTGTTCACGATCGCCGACGTCAACCGGATGCGAATCTACGTCCGCGTGCCGCAGGCCTATTCGGGACAGACCCGGCAGGGGATGCACGCGACGCTGACCGTGCCCGAATATCCGGGACGCGCCTTCGACGTGACGCTGACCCGCAGCGCCGACGCGGTCGATCCCCAGTCGGGCACCGTGCTGGTCGAGTTGCAGGCGGCGAACGCCGACCGTGCGCTGAAGCCTGGCGCCTATGCGCAGGTCAAATTCCCGGTCGGTGCGGGCGGCAGCGGAGTGCGGATGCCGTCGAGCGCATTGGTGATCGGCGCGAAGGGCACGCAGGTCGCGGTGCTGGGCGCGGACGGCAAGGCGCACCTCAAGACGATCACGATCGGCCGCGACGATGGCGACAGCGTCGCGATCAGCGCAGGGCTCACCGCCAGCGACCGGGTGATCGACAGCCCGCCGGACTCGCTCCAGACCGGCGATCCGGTCCGCATCGCACCGCGCACAGGACCGGCTCGTGCGAAGCGCTAGGCTCGGAACGGCGGCGGTCGTCGCGGCAAGCCTGGCCGGCTGTTCGCTGGCGCCACCGTACAGCATTCCGCCGAGCCCGGCCGCGGCGGCGTACAAGGAACTCGGGCCGCAAGGGCAGGGGCCGTGGCAGCCCGTCGCGACCGACACGTCGCTGCCCGCCGCATGGTGGACCGCGTTCGACGATCCGACACTGACCGCGCTCGAAGCGCGGATCGAAGCCGGCAATCCCGATCTCGCCGCCGCCGTCGCCCGCTACGATCAGGCACGCGGCCTGCTCGGCGAGACGCGAGCCGCGCAACTGCCGTTGATATCGGTAGGAGCCGATGGCGGTCGTTCGCGTGTGTCGGCCGGGCGGCCGCTGTCACCGGGCAACGCCGCAACGTATAACACTCTCTCGGTCGGCGCGTCGCTGGCGTATGAGATCGACCTGTTCGGCCGTGTGCGAAACTCGGTCCGCGCGGATGCAGCCTCGGCGCAGGCCAGCGCACAGGACGTCGTCGCCGTCCGCCTCGGGCTCCAGGCGTCGCTCGCGGACTCGTATTTCCAGATGCGCGGCCTCGATGCCCGGACGGTGCTGCTGCGCCAGACCGTCGCCGCGTTCCAGCGCGCCTACGACCTGACCGACACGCGCCATACCGGCGGCATAGCGTCGGGGATCGACGTCAGCCGCTCGGCCGCGTTGCTGTCGAGCGCGCGCGCGGAACTGTCGGCCGTGGCTGGCGCGCGCGCGGCGTTCGAGCACGCGATCGCGGCACTGGTCGGCGAGACCCCCTCGACCTTCGCGATCCCCGTCGCGGACACGTTGCAGCGGCCGCCCGTCATCCCTGTCGGCATACCCTCGACGTTGCTCCAGCGCCGCCCCGACATCGTCGCGGCCGAGCGTCGGATCGCCGCCGCCAACGCCCAGATCGGCGTCGCACGCGCGGCGATGTATCCATCGCTCACGCTCGGCAGCTCGGGCGGGTTCGAGGCCGGCAACGGCAACATCCTGCGCGCCTCGAACAGCTTCTGGGCGTTAGGCCCGCTATCCGCCGCGCTCGCGATCTTCGACGGCGGCGCACGGCGCGCCCGCGTCCGCATCAGTCGCGCGCAATATGACGAAGCGGCGGCGTCCTATCGCTCGACCGTCCTCACCGCCTTCCGCGAAGTCGAGGACGACCTCGCCCGCTCGCGTGCGTTGGTCGCGCAGGAACGCGACCAGCTCGCCGCGACCCGCGCCGCCGAGCGTACGCGCGACCTCGCGCTGATCCGCTACCGCGACGGCGCGTCCGACTATCTCGACGTCGTCACCGCGCAGACTGCCGCGCTCGACGCGCAACGCCTGCTGCTGGAAGTGCAGAGCACACGGCTACAGATCGCGGTCGACACGGTCCGCGCGATCGGTGGCGGCTAGCATCGAGCGGGTCCTCCCTGCGAAGATGATCGCGAAAACGATCGCCTAGTTCGCGATGTCGCGCTGGCTGCGCGGGTTCGGCGCCCGATTCCGCTACCCGATCCGCTCGCGCGCGACCTTCTCCAGCACCGTCAGCGGCATCGCGCCCATCGTCAGCACGCGGTGGAACTGCTTCGGGTCCCAATTCGCGCCGGCCTTCAGCCTGGCTTCGTCGCGCAGGCGGGTCCACACGGTGTGGCCGATCTTGTAGCTGCACGCCTGTCCCGGCCAGACCGTGTAGCGGTCGATCTCGCCCTGGCTCCGCCCACGCGCGATGCCGGTGGTGGCGATGAGGTAATCGGTCGCTTTCTCCCGGCTCCAGCGCTTGGCGTGCATCCCTGAATCGACCACCAGCCGGGTCGCGCGAAACAGCAGAGACTGGAGATAGCCGACCTGGCCCAGCGGGTTTCCGTCGTACACGCCCATCTCGTCGGCAAGCTGTTCGGCGTAGAGCGCCCAACCCTCGGAATACCCGGAATAGAAGCCGCGGCGGCGGATCAGCGGGATGTCCTCGCTCTCCAGCGCCGACATCACCTGGAGATGGTGGCCCGGGATCGCCTCGTGATAGCTCAGCGTCGCAAGGCCGAATTTCGGGCGGTCGAACGTGTCGCGCAGGTTTATGAAATAGATCGCCGACCGCGACCCGTCGAGCGACGCGGACTGGTAATAGCCGCCAGGCGCGCCGGCCTGGATATCCTCGGGAACGCGGCGGACCTCGACCGGTGCTTTGGGCAGAACCCCGAATTGCTCGGGCAGGCGCTTCGCCATCGCTGCGATCTGCGCACGGAGTTGCTCCAGCAGCGCTTCACGGCCCGGATCGGTGTTGGGGAAGAGCTGATCGGGTCGCGTGTTGAGCGCGACCAGACGCTCGCCGACGCTGCCTTGCGTCATGCCCTGCGTCTTGAGGATGCCGTCGATGCGCGCGCTGATTTCCGCGACCTGCGACAGGCCCAGTTTGTGGATCTCGTCGCCCGTCAGTTCCACCGTGGTCGCGGCGCTCGCGGCGGCTGCGTAATACGCGTCACCATCCGGCAAGCGCCAGACGCCGGCATCGTGCGTCGCCTTGCTGCGCAGTTCGGTCACCAGCGCGCGTTGCCGATCGAGCGCGGGGAACACCTGGTCGCGCATCAGCGCCGCTACCGCCTGGCTGCGCTCGGGTGGCAAGTTGGCCGCTTTCAGCTTGGCGGCCAGGTCGGTCGCGGGGCCGGACAGGTCGGGCGCCTTGTCGCGCGCCGACGCCAGCTGCTTCAGCGTGGTGTCGAGGATATAGTCCGGCGCGAACACCCCCTTGGCAGCATCCTCGCGCTGACGCTCCGTTTCGGCATCGATCGCGCCCGCAAACGCCTGCACGCGGGCGACATAGGCATCCGCGTCGGCCGCGCTGCGGACCGCGTGCTGGTTGGCCAGGAAGTCCGGCACGTCGCGATAGGCGCCCGTCAATTGGGTCAGCACATAGGGCGCGTACCGACCGGCACTGGCACCATAGGCATAGCGCTGCCCCGCGATCGCGCGGTCCAGGCTGTATTCGACCACGTCGTAATCGAGCTTCGCCGCGTCGCCCAGCGCGTCGCGCGACATCGTCTTCAGCGCAGCCATCTCCTTCTTCGCCCGTGCGAACTGGCGCTGCTCGCCGGCGCGCGAGGTATCGTCGAGCTTCGATTTCAGCCGGGCCCGCGCACCCGTGTCGAGGCCGAGCGAGGTCGCCTGTTCGGGGCTCTCGTCCAGCCGCGCGTAAAAGAACCGGTCGAGCATCGCCCTCAATTTGGCGTCGTCGCGGCCCGTTGCAGCCCGCGCGATCGCCGGCAGGGCCATCAAAACCGATGTGAGACTGACGGACGCGAGAAAGTGACGACGATGCATGAACGCTCCAGACCGATCGGTGACGCAAACCCTGCGCGATATGCGCATGGTCTGAGGGCCCCGACCGGCTTTGTCGAGCCCGGCTTGGCGCTCGGCGGCGCTTGGCCGATGGAGACGCTCTTGCCCGGCCCGGCGACTTTGGGCAGCATCGGCGCATGAACCCGATCGTCCGTCGCATCGCCCCGCTTTGCTGCCTCGCACTCGCCGCCCAGCGACCGTTGCCGTCCGATCCCGAGACACGGGCGTGGTGGGCGACCACCGCCGACCTGTCCGGCGACGTCATGGAAGGGCGCGACACGGGCTCCTCCGGCCATGAGCGCGCGGCCAGGCTCGTCGCCGACCGCTTCGCCAAGGCCGGGCTGAAGCCGGCGGGCGACGGGGGCAGCTATTTCCAGCGCGTGCCGATGCACGAGGTGCGCGTCGAGCGTATCTCGGTGAGCGTCGGCGGGCGGCCGCTCCGCTTCCTCCACGACATCATGATGAATCCGGTGCCGGGCATGCCGGCAACGCTGGATGCCGCGCTCGCCTATCGTGGCTATTGTGCCGCGGACGCACTCGGGGATGTGCGCGGCAGGATCGTGATCTGCCACGGCACGCACCGCGCGGGTCACCCGAGCGATGCCGAGCGGACCGTGGCCGTTCAGGCAGCAGGCGGCGCCGGTGTCGTGACCATTGCCGACCCGGGCTTTGCGGTCGAGCCGCCGCGCTGGCCGTTCGCCTATGCACGCACCGTCTGGATCGCGGGCAAGCCGCCGGAGGCACGCGGGCCGGTTCGCTTCACGCTCAACGCCGACGCCTTGGCCGCCGTCATCGCCGGCAGCGGGCGGGACGCCGCGCGACTGATCGCCGCCGGGGCGGCGGGGCAGCCGCTCCCGTCGTTCGATCCACCCAGGCCGTTCCGCGCGTCGATCCGCTTGACGCAGCGGTCGATCGATAGCCCCAACGTGCTGGCGTTTCTGCCGGGAACCGACCCGTCGATGGCGGCGCAGACGATCGTGCTGTCGGCGCATCTCGACGGCTACGGGCCGGGTGAGCCGGTCGCGGGCGACCGCATCTATAACGGGACGCTGGACGATGCCGCCTATGTCGCGTTGCTGATCCGTCTTGCCGAGCGTCGCGCCGGCAAGGGTTTTCGCCGGCCACTGCTGTTTGCCGCCTTCACGGGTGAGGAGAAGGGGCTGCTCGGCGCGCGCTGGTTCGTCGACCATTCCACGGTGGCGAAGTCGCGTATCGCCGCCGACATCAATCTCGATCAGATCCGTCCGATCTTTCCGCTCAAGCTCCTGACCGTGCACGCACTCGACGATACCTCGCTCGGCGACGACGCACGCGCGGTTGCCGTTGCGATGGGGGTGGAGGTGCAGCGCGATCCCGAACCCGAGCGCAACCTGCTGCGCCGTGCCGATCAATGGCCGTTCATCCAGGCCGGCATACCGGCGACCGCCTTCGTCTTCGGCTACCGCGCTGGCAGCGAAAGCGAGCGGATCTACCGGCAATGGTACCGGACCGGCTATCACAAGCCGCAGGACGATCTCGATCAGCCGATCGACTGGCAAGCGGCCACGGACTTCAACCGGTTCTTCACCACGCTCGTCGCTCGCATCGCGGATCAACCCGCGGCCCCGAGCTGGAAACCTGCAAGTTCGCTCCGTTCGCAGATCCCTCGATAGTCCGGCCCTTCGATAGTCCGGAGCGACGCGGCGATATGATCGCAGTTCGTCGCAGAGACGTCATGCCGATCTCTGCTGATGGCGCTGTCTATCCGACGTCATGGCCCTACGCCGCGTTCGTGCGCCCAGACGATCGCGGCGCTGCGCCGATTGACGCCGATCTTCGCATACAGCCGCGCGACGTGATTGCGGACCGTGTTGCGCGACAGCCCGAGCCGCTCCGAGATCGCCGCGTCGTCGAGGTCCTGGCATATCAGCTCGAGCACCTCGCGCTCGCGCTTGCTGAGATCGGCCGTGGGCGCCGCGGACCCGGTCGAGGTCCTGGGATTCCGCAAGGTTGCCAGCTTGTCCATGATCGACCGGCTGAGCCAGTTGGCGTCCTTCATCACCGCGTCGATCGCCTCGACCAGTTCCAGTTCGCCGCGTCGTCGGGCCGAGATGTCCTGATATAGCCACAGCACGCACGGCGTGCCGTCGACGCTGATCCGTTCGGCGGATACGAGGCAGTCGAGCGCCTCGCCGGCCTTGTGCAACAGCTGCACGTCGCGACTGCGGAAGCCGCCATGCTCGCCGATCTCGGTTTCGAGTTGCTGGCGCTGCGCGGCATCGTTCCAGAGTTGCAGGTCGTCGGCGATGCGGCCGATCACCGCGCGGTCGGTGTAGCCGGTCAGCGCCTTGAACGCCGCGTTCACCTGGACGATGCGGTTGTCGCCGCCTTCGGTCACGACCATCGCGACCGGCGCCATCTCGAACACCGATGCGAAGTGGCGCTCGCTCGCCTTCAGCGCATGTTCCGCGCGCCGTCGCGGTTCGAGGTCGGCGAAGGTGAACAACAGGCAATCTTGATTGGCGACCTCGATCGGTTGCCCCGCAAGAATGACCAGCGTCGTCTCGCCGCCGGCGAGCGGCAGTTCCGCCTCGAGCTGCGGGATCGTCTTGCCCGCCGCGACGCACTCCTTGACGAACGCCTTTCGGTCGACCTCCGCCAGGAAATCGAAATCGAACAGTGTCTTGCCGACGATCTGGTCGCGCTCATAGCCCGACAGGTCGAGGAAACCCTGGTTGACGAGCACATAGCGCTGGTCGGCGACACGGATGATCAGCGCGGGGGCGGGGTTGGCGTGGAACATCGCCTCGAACCGGTCCTCCGCGTCGAACCGTTCGGACACGTCGTTGATGACGAGGCCCAGGCAATCGGGTTCGCCGCCATCCTCGTCCATGACGATGTCGCGCACCTGATGGACCCAGCGCGGCTCGTCGGCATCGACCGGCGCGACCTCGACGATCAGGTCGGGAAAGCTCTTGCCTGCGAGCAGCCGCATCAGCGGATAGTCGCGCCGCGGCAGCTTGCGGTGATCCCGGTAGCGCAGTCGGAACCGCGTGGCATACTCGTCCGCGGTCTGCCCGAGATCCTCGACCGCGCGCACCCCGTGCATCTTCAGCGCCGCCGGATTGGCGCTGAGGATGATTCCGGTCGGATCCATCAGGATCACGCCTTCGAGCAGCCCGGTCATCAGCTGTTCGAGATGATGCAGGGTAGGCGCGTGCAGCGGTTTCGTGGGCATCTTGGTCATCCCGGTTCAGCGCCGTGCGGGGCTCCTGGTTCCAGTCGAGCCAGGATAAATATACCAATAGACCCGGTACTTGCGCACTAATTTCAAAATTGCCGGCACGTTGGCGAACTGAACGGATCGCACGCCGAGACCGTTGAGCCGTCTGTAACCATATCGTCCAGGAGCCTTATCATGAACCTAATCATCCTTCTCGTCGTCGGCGGACTCATCGGCTGGGTCGCCAGCATGATCATGCGGACCGACGCGCAGCAGGGCGTCTTCCTCAACGTCGTCGTCGGCATCGTCGGCGCGCTGCTCGCCGGCTTCCTGATCACGCCGCTGATCGGTGGCGCATCGATCATGGACGGCGCGCTCAACATCCAGTCGATCCTGATCTCGCTGGTCGGCGCGGTGATCCTGCTCGCGATCGTCAACATGTTTCGTCGCGGTACGGTGCGCTGAGCGAACGGGAGGGCGCGCTCGCGACGCCCTCCCGCCCTTCGAAAATCAAAGACACTTAGGAGAGTGCAATGACCGTTCGAGTTATCCTGGCATGCGGCGCGATGCTGCTGGCCTCCGGCGCCGTCGCACAGACCGCGACGCATACCGGTACGCACAATCCCGCCGTCAAGGCGAGTGCCGCGGCCCACGTCGCCGCCCCTGCGAGCGGTGCCAATTCCTTCTCGGAAGACCAGGCCCGCGGTCGCCTGACCAAGGCCGGCTATCGCGCGATCTCGCGTCTGGCGAAGGACAAGGACGGCGTCTGGCGGGGCACGGGCACGCGCGGCGGCAAGACGGTCCATGTCGGGCTCGACTACAAGGGCGACGTGTCGTCGCGCTGAAGCAATTCGATAGGAGAGAGACCATGACCAAGACCATTACACGCCTGTTCGACGACTATTCGGACGCGACCGCGGCGTTGCACGACCTCGAACGACTGGGCGTGTCGCATGACTCGGTCAGCATTGTCGCCAATAACGCCGACGGCGCGCACGGCGACGCGACCTCCACGCTCGGCGACGTCAACGATCACGGCGACGTCAGCCGTGGCGTCTCGACCGGTGCTGCGGTCGGTGGTGTCGGTGGCCTGCTCGCAGGGCTGGGCCTGCTGGCAATCCCCGGCCTCGGCCCCATCGTCGCGGCCGGCTGGCTGGCATCGACGGTGGTCGGCGCAGGTATCGGTGCCGCTGGTGGCGCCGCAACGGGGACGATCGTCGGCGCGCTGAAGGAGGCAGGCCACTCCGACGACGAGGCGCACGTCTATTCGGAAGGCGTTCGCCGCGGTGGCACGCTGTTCAGCGCACGCGTCGACGACACGCTGGTGACCGAGGCCGAAGCCGTACTCGACCGTCACCGGTCGGTAGATGCCACGACCCGGGGGACCGCGTATCGTCAGGATGGCTGGTCGTCGTTCGACGATACCGCGCCAGCCTATAGCCGGGACGAAGTCGCCGCCGAGCGCGATCGCTATCGGTCAACGTCGACCTCGACGACGTACTGAGATGCCAATGCCGCCGGCCTGCTGACAGGTCGGCGGCGTACTATCCTCGAATGAGCGACGGTCGAATCGGGCCAGGCGTATCGCTGGCTGGTTACGGCCCACGTGCCTCTGTAGCCGCCTCGTCGGCAATCAGGTGTGAGGTCAGGCAGCATCACTGTATGTAGTGTGGCGCGATCGTCACGTGACGGTTGGCCAGCGTTTCGTCGAACGGGATCTGGCACGACAGCCGGGATGTCGGGGTGCGGGTATCCAGGCCGTCGAGAAGGGCGTCCTCTTCGTCCGTGACCGGCGGCAGCAACGCGGCCTGCGCCGGATCGACGACGACGTGACATGTGGCGCATGACAGGCAGCCGCCGCACAGCGCGTGCAGTTCGTCGACCCCGCCGTCGCGGATGACTTCCATCAAAGAAAACCCGGGGATGGCGGACAGCGTCCGCGTGGCGCCTTCGCGGGTCGTTACGATAAGATGAGTCATGGCGAGAGTGGTCATGGCAAGTCCTGGAGCAAGCGTACGAACCCGATCGGCGAAACGCCGGCGGGGCAGGGGGACGGTTAATAAATACGGGCAGTGTTGACGCGCGGTCGCCGGATCATGTCGATCCGGCAACCGCGCGCAACGCTCCAAAATCGATCAATAGTGGAACCTGAACTCGACGCCCACGCGGCGCGGGGTCAGCACGCCGCGTGAATAATAGCGTTCGACCACGTCGGTGCGGACCTGGTTGTATGACGATATGTCGTTGCTGATCGCGGTCACCGCATATTTGTCGAAGATGTTGTCGGCGAACAGCCCGACCTCGAACGGCTTGGTAACGTAGGTGAGCGAGGCGCTGTGCGTCACATAGCCCGGGATCGCCTCGCCATTGCCACGCAGGCCAACCCGCGAATAGATCTCGCCGCGGTAGATGGTCGCCCAGGTTGCCTCGATCTTGCGGCCGTCGCCCAGCGGATAGCTGTAGTTGAGCTGCGCGCTGCCCGAGTTCTTCGCTGACCCCGGCAGCCGATCACCGTTAAAGGCATCGGATCGAATGCCCTGGCTCACCACCAGCCCGGTGACGTCCTGCGTGAGATGTGCGTCGACGTGGGAGTAGGTGCCTGTGAGCGTGAGGTTCGGCGTGATCTTTACCGTGCCCTGGAAGTCGAAGCCCTGCGACACCGCCTCGGCACCGTTGACGGTGATTCCGATCGCGCCGTTGACCGTCTGACTCGGCACCTGCACCCCCGACCATTTGACGTGATAGCCGTCCAGCGTGAGCAGGAGCCGCTTGTCGAACAGGCTGGCGCGGACGCCCAGTTCCGCGTTGCGCGTGCGATCGGGACCATAGCCCACCTCGTTGGGCAGCGCGCACAGCACCTGCCCACCCGCCGCGGCCCTGGCCAGATCCTCCGGCGTGCAGGCGATGACCTGGTTGACGCCGCCGACGCGGTAGCCCGTCGAATAGGTGGCATAGGCGAGCAGATTGTCGCTGAACTTGTACGAGGTGTTGGCCTTCCAGACGATGCCGTCCTTGCCGGTCGAGCCGGGCTTGAACCGGTTCGCGTTGATCGTCGTGGACGGAAAAGCGCCGATGCCGACGCCGATCAGCGGCAGTGCCGACCCGCCGACGATGGTCGCATCGTATTTGAAGTAACGGATGCCGCCCGTCACCTGCCACGCGTCGGTCAGGTGAAGCGACGCCTCGCCATAGAGCGCCTTCTCGACGTTCTTGCTGTTGAGCTTCGAGACATATTCGAGATCGTCGGGCCGCCCTGCGCCGGCGAAGTCCGAGAAGCCCGGCGTATATTCGTGCCGGTCGCTTGCATATTTCTGGCGGTTGTAGAAGCCGCCGATCACCCAGCTAACCGGGCCGCCATGCGTGGAGACGAGGCGTACTTCCTGGTTGAACTGCTTATATTTGCGTTCGTTGTTGGCGTAGGACGAGAATGCAGGAAACGCCTCGTAGCCATAGTCCAAGTCGAGCAGCAGATCGGTGTTGTCGTCGACGCTGCTGATATGCTGCTTGGTATAGGCGGTCGTGCTGACGAGCTGGGCGATGCTGCCCAGATTGATATTGAACTCGGCCGAGAACAGGTCGGCGCTGCGATCGACGGGCTCCAGATATCGGAACGGCGCATCGTACTTGCCGGTACCCAGCACACCGGCGCCATTCGCCTGGCGCCCGCCGGTCTTGGTCGTCTGGTGCGCGTAGGTCAGGTACGCTTTGATATTGGGGTTGTATTCGAGCAGCAGCTGGTTGCGCGTGGTGAAGGTGTGCTCGTAGTTCACATCCTCCTTGCGCTTGAAATTGGCCGCATAGTCGGCGGTCGTGCCGAGCGAACCGGTCGAAGTGGACGTCGCGCGGCCCGGCTGCGGATTGGAGATGCCCGGCTGCTGCAGCAGGTAATCATAGTCGATGAAGCCGGCATTGTCGTAATAGCCGGTCGACGTGCGGAAGGCGATGTGATCCCTGACGATCGGCACGTTGATCGCGACGTCGCCGACCCCGCCGAAATCGTCCGAATGCGACTGCGCATAGCCGCGGCCATGGACGTCGATCGAGAAGCGGTCGGTTTCCGGGCGATTGGGAATGTAGCGCACCGCGCCGGCCAGCGTGCCGAGCCCGTACAGCGTGCCCTGCGGCCCTTGCAGCACCTCGACCCGGTTGACGTCGATCAGCTTGAAATCGAGGTAGAGCGGGACCTCGCCGAGATACACGCCGACCGAATTGCCGGCATTGGCACCGAACACGCTGGTATCGCCGGACGCGATGCCGCGCAGGATGATGCCACCGGTCGATCCCGGCCCGGTATCCGCCACGGTGACGCCCGGGACGAAGGAGGCGAGCGAGCGAACGTCGTCTAGCCGCTGCGACTGGATCGTCTCGGCGGAGATCGCACTGATGTTGATCGGCGCGTCCTGGAGCGTGGTCCGGCGTCGGCTGCCGGTCACGATGATCTCGTTGGGGTCGGACTCTGCGGTTTGCCCCGCGGTGGACGCGGCCGGCGCCTGTGGAGCATCCTGCGCCAGCGCGGGAAGTCCAGCCACGCTCGCCAGCGCCGTCGCGCACAATAAACCCGCGCGCGAGAATCGTCCTGCCATCTAAGCCCCCTTGGTACGTAAAACGCTATCGCCTCTCCATGTTCTTCCTGACGACGTCGGCGCCTCGTCCGGGGCCAATCGCTTGGGTGCAGAGTGTGGATATAATCGGCGGACCAACATGGGGCGTTTGACGTAAGCCGGTCGCGCATCCGGACCGGGGTGCGGCAACGATCTACGTCAAACGGCGCATGCCGCGCGCGGGCGCGGAACGGTATTCAGTAGCCATGGATCGTCACGCCACTTCTCGCGCGATACGCAACTCACTTGGCCTGGTTTGCGCGCTGGCCATGATCGCGCCAGCGCAGGCGGAGCGGCAAACGCGGGCTCGACTGGTAGCCTGCGGTGAGAACAGCTGCTTGCGGCTGTCGGGATATCGGGCGCGGGCAGACATGGTCGTCAGGATCGGAGAGCGCGATCTCGCCGTCGAGGGCGACCGCGCATGGCAGGCTACGGTGCCGCTGAATGTCGCGCGTGCCTGGCCGATCGCCCGGAATTATGCGGTGCGATTGGCCTTTGTCGATCCCGATGCGGGGACGGAGCGGGTCGAGACGGTCATGCTGCCGCCGGGGTCGCTGGGATCCCGCACCGAGATCGCGTCGCTGATCATCAGCGCCCGCTGAGGCTCCCGTAATTGTCGCGCGCTTGTGATCGTGCCGGGGCAGTCTTACATTATCGTTACCTGATCGCCGGAGAGCGATAGGCCCGCGAACGCAGGAGACGATGATGAAGATTGGCCTGGCGGCATGTGCCGCAATTCTGATGGCGACGCCTGCCATTGCCGCGCCCGGCGGAGATCCCTTTTCGGCCGACAGCGCCGTCCTCAATCTCAGCGGGATCGATCTCGCCAGCGTCGAGGGACAGCAGCGTCTCGCGATCCGTATGGACAACGTCGCGAACGCGGTGTGCGGCGAGGGGCTGAGTTCGATTCACCTGACGCTCGGTGCGCAGGCACGCGGATGCCGTGCGGACGTGATCGCCGACATGCGGACGCGGATTGCTGTGGCAACGGCATCGCATGATCCGGCGCGTGGCGTGCAGCTCGCGTCGCGTTGACCGTTTGACCGGGGTGCGGCCGGATCGGTTCGCGCCCCGGTTGCGCTCCGTTAAATGGCGTATGGCTGGCTGGGTTGCGGCGGCTACGCTTTGCGCATGAAAAATACGGTCCCGATACATGGCAAAGGCCGTGACCTCCTTCGCGCGAGTGCGCTGGTCTGCGTGGCGATGATGTCGATCGGCGCGGCCCCGACCGGTAGCGCGCCGCGGTTCACCCATTGGATCGATGGCACCACGCCCGGCGAATCCGAGACGCAGGTGCAGCGGATCGATGTCGATACGTTCGTCATCCGCCAATCGGTCAGGACCAATTTCGAGGCGCCCTTCCTCTATCTGCTGTTCGGTACCGATCGCGTACTGCTGATCGACAGCGGTGCAGGCGGGCTGAAGATTCGCCCGACGGTGGACCGATTGATCGCCGACTGGCGTGCGCGGCACGGCGATCGGCCGGTCCGGCTGGTCGTCGCGCACTCGCACTCGCATGGCGATCATCATGGCGGCGACGCAGAGTTTCGCGATCGGCCGGATACCGATCTGGTCGGGCTTCAGCCGCAACAGGTTGCCGCCTTTTTCGGCATCCGCGACTGGCCGAACACGATCGGCCGCTACGACCTCGGGCATCGCGTGCTCGATATCATGCCGACCCCGGGGCACGAGCCCGCGCACATCATGATCTATGACGCGCGGACGCGGCTGATGTTTTCGGGCGACATGCTGTATCCCGGCAGGCTCTATGTGCCACGCGATCGGTTCGACGTGTTTCGTGCGAGCGCGGTTCGGCTGGCGGGCTTTGCCAAGACCCATCCGGTCCGCGCGTTGCTTGGCGCGCATATCGAGATGACGACGACGCCCGGGCAGGATTACCCGATGGAAGCGGCCGCCCATCCGTCCGAACACGGCCTTGCGCTGCCGCCGTCGGCGATCGACGAACTGGAGAAGGCGGCCGCCGCGGTGAAGTCGCCGCCAGAGATCGACCGCCATCCCGACTTCATCGTCTATCCGGTCGAGCCCAAGCCGGTTTGACGTTCAGGATGCGCCGATCATGGTGCGGTAGCTCGGTTCCCGATCGTCTTGGGTTTGCGCCACCACGACATCGTGTGCGCGTCATGCGCGGTCGTCCATACGCCCGCGCGCGTATAGCGGAGCGCGCCGCTACCGGCGGGTGCGCCCATACGCGCCGTGATCGCAAGCGATGTGGGGTCGATCACCACGAAGGTCTGCCCGGCGGTGGTGCGCAGCCACACCTTGCCGCCGCCGGTGTCGATGTCGCCGTATTTCAGCGTCTCGTCCACTTTGACCCGCCCTGAGACCGCGGCAGTCGTCGGATCGATCCGGGCGACCGTGCCGTCACCTTGTTCCTGGACCCATATCGATCCTTCGCCTGCCGCCAGGAAACCGGGTTCGCGGCCAAGCGGGGTCGTCGCGACGACCGCGTTGGTGGCAGGGTCGATCTTTTGCAATGTCTGCTGCGTGCCGCTGACGGCCCAGAGCGCCCCCATGCCGAAGGTCAAATAATAGCTGTCGGGATTGGTCGGAATCGACGCGGCGACGGCGTTGGTGGCGGGGTCGACGCGCGCGATCACGCCCTTCGCGTCGCTCGCTACCCAGATCGATCCGGCGCCGGCGACGACGTTGAGTTCGCCCTTCGGGTTGGCGATCCCGGTCGCGATGACGGCGGTGATCTTCGCGGTCTTCAGGTCGATCCGGGTGAGCGTGAAATCCTCGCAGTCCGCGACCCATAGCGACTTGAACGCAATGGTCATCGCGCCGCACGGATGCGCCAACGGCACCTCGGCGCGCTTGCCCTTGCGGGACCAGCGTTCGACCCGGCCGCTGTTGGTCGCCCAAACCGTCTTGCCATCGACCGCCAGAAAGTCCGCGAAGCCGGGCACGGGAATGACCTGCTCGCGCGGTTTGGCGGCGAAGGCAGGCGCTCCGGCCACGACGATGCCGAACACCACGGCGGCGCATTTCATTACCATTGTCTTTTTCAATCTGTGGCGCCCCGTAGTTGTTCGATAGTGCCGATCACGCAGTGACCTCTGCATCGGAATCGGACTGCCGCGCCTTGACCCGGTCGATCAGCGGGCGTGCCGGAAACAGGAACTGTTCCGGGATCGACAGCCGTCGACGCTCGTCCTGGCCCACCAGTTCGGCTTCGCCGCTGCGGTACGTGCCGAAGATGCGGTCGAGCAGGATCAGCGAATTGCCATAGTTGCAGCGCGTGTCCTCATAGGCCACCGAATGGTGGAGGCTGTGATTCCGGATCGTGGTGAAGACGAACGCGTACCAGCGTGGCGGATCGAACCGCGTGTTGGCGTGCGCGAAGGTCGAGACCACCGCGAGGATGTTGAGCGCGCAGAAGATCGCGGCCTGCGGCAGGTCGAGCAACGCGATCACGCTGAGGCTGATCAGGAACAGTTCGAGCGGATTGCCGACCGCGCCCTTCATCGCGTTGAGCTGCGTCAGGTGGTGATGCGGCGCATGCGTCGACCAGAAGAACGACTGGTTGTGCATCAGGCGGTGCAGCCAATATTGCCCGAACTCGATCAGCACGACGACCAGCGCGACCTGCACCACGAACGGCAAATGCATCGCCCACGGCGTCGCGATGCCGAGCGCACGCTTGGCGGCCATCATCGGCTCGTCGGCGAAGGTCTTCGTCGCCCAGGCGATCACGGTGTAGCTCAGCACCACGTAGAAGACGTCTGTGAAGAACTCCTGCCTGGTCAGGCGCCAGCTCGAATGCCGCTCCTTGACCCATTCCAGCGCCTGGATCAGCCCGGTCGTCGTCAGGGTCGCGACTACGATCGACCAGGGGTTCAGGATCCAGTCCGCGGGGCCGAATGCCCAGAACAGGATGATCGCCGCGACCATCACGGGCTGCACGTAGCTCAGAAGCACTTTCTGCATCATAGGCCCCTGTTTGGTGAAAACCGCCGCACTGCGCCGTGACGATAGGATGGGAAGGCGACCGTGGCAGGTGTGCGAATGACGTACGCGGGCGGCTAGTCGACGGTGATCCCGTGGCGCTCTAGGAAGTCGCGCGCGGGCGCCAGCGCGTCGGCGTGGAGACGCCAGCGATCGATCGAGTCCCGGTAGAGCGGCCGGCGGACCTGCGCGGCGCTAGGGGTCGAGACCGGCGCCGTGTTGGTATGGAAATCGAGACAGGCGTTCGACCATTCCAGTCCGCAATGGTCGAGCAGGCGGGCGGTCTCTTCGCGCTGGTTGTCGACGAGCGTCTCATACCGGAGTTCGAGCACACGGCCGGGCAGCACCTCGCGCCACAACGCCATCATGCGGTCGAAGCGTTGGTAATAGGCGGCGATGTCGAGCAGGTCGTAGCTATAGTCGTAATAGCGCGAGCCGATCGCGAACAGGTTGCGGAAGTTGGCGAGGATCGTGTCCATCGGGTCGCGGCGAAGGCATACGATCGTCGCGTTGGGCAATGCGCGCGCGATCATGCCGGCATAGAGAAAATTGCCGGGGAATTTGTCGACGACGCGAGGTTTCGTACCCGAGGCGTGGGAAGCGGCGCGCGCGAGATAGTCGCGGCCGATCGTGCCTAGGTCTGCGCTGGCGGCGGCGCGGATCGTCTCGGGGTCGAGCACGGTTCGGCTGCGCGTTCCTGCGGCGGCTTTGACGGCTAGCGGCATGGCCTGGAGTTCGCCGGCGCTCTCGACCTCGGGGTGCGACGACAGGATGCGGTCGACCAGCGTCGTGCCCGTGCGCGGCATGCCGATGATGAAGATGGGGGACGCCTGGGGCGGATCGGAAACCTGCGCGCTGGCGAGGATCGGCCAGCACGCCTCGACCGCGTCGAAATTGGCGGCGTCGTCGGCAAAGCGATACGGCAGCGTGGCGCGGTGCTCGGCGTTGGTCTCGGCGAGGATGGCGAACGCGGCGCGCGGGTCGGCGAGGTCGTCGATCTCCTTGGCGAGCGCATAGCCCAGCAGCAGGCGATCGTGCGGTGACCGCGTCGCCTTGCGTACCGCCGAGAGCCGGTCGACGTGGTTGCGGTCCGGTGTCTGGCGGCGCAACCCTGCCAGCAAATGATGCGCGCGGGCATCGGTCGGCGCCAGCGTAAGCAGCGCCTCCAACGCCTGCTCCGCCTCGTCCTGTCGCCCGAGGAAGCTTAGCGCCGCGGCCTGGTTGTAGCGGAACGCGGTGTTGGCGGGCGCTCGTCTCACCGCCTCGACGAAATGGGGAAGCGAGGCGGCATGATCGCCGAGCCGCGCATAGACGCAGCCCATCGTGTCACGCCCGAGCGCATCGCCCGGGGGCGACCGCTCGGCGGCGGCAAGCGCCGATGCGGCGTCCGCATCCCGTCGGACAAGCGTGTAGAGGCGTGCGAGTTGGGCCTGAAATTCGCCGCACCCGTCAAGCGTGACGGCCGTCTCGATCAGGTCGATCGCGATGCGTATCTTGCCAAGCGCGGCCGCGCTGATCCCAGCGAGAAAATGGGCTTCAGCTGCGTCCGGCGCTTCCGTGCGCCAGCGGGTTGCGGCGGCGAGCGCGCCCTCGTTGTCGCCACGCGCGAGTGCCGCTCGGATAGCTGTGGCGCGGGTGGCCCTGCTTGCGGGTCGATCCATGCTCGCTCGACCTAGCGCGTCAGCGTGGTGACGGCGATCGCCGTTGCCGACGCGCGGTTCTCGACACCCATCTTCTCGAAGATCTGCTCGAGATGCTTGTTCACGGTGCGCGGACTGATCTCGAGGATCTCGCTCACCTCGCGGTTCTGCTTGCCTCGGCTGATCCAGAGCAGGACCTCGGCCTCACGCGAGGTGAGGCCGTGCTGGGCGGCGAGCATCGCCTGTTCCTCGCCTTCGTGGCGCTCGGTCAGGCGGAACACCCATTGGTCCGCTGCGGTGTTGCGCAGCAGGCCGGCTTCCAGCGTGCGATCGCCGGCGGCCACGGTGACGCGTGCACCCGGCATCGGCGGGCTTGCCTGCAACAGGCGGAGGGCTGCGAGGAAAGGCTCGGGTAGCCCGCCGGACGCGCAGGACCAGCCGGGGAACAAGCGTTCCAGCATCGCGCTAGCGGCCGGGGTCAGCCATTGCGGTTCACCGGTGCCATCGACCGCGAGGGCCGGCCGACCGCTCATATCGAGAGCCAGTTGGCTGCCATGCGCGACGCGCGCGGTGGCCAGGTGAACCCGGATGCGTGCCAGCAGCTCCTCGATAACGATCGGCTTGCTGACGAAATCGATGCCGCCGGCGTTGAGCCCGCGGACGACATGCTCGGTCTCGGTTAGCCCGGTCATGAAGATGATCGGCAGATGCTGGAACGCCGGAATGGCCTTGATCCGCAGGGTCGTCTCGAACCCGTCGAGATTGGGCATCACCGCATCCATCAGGATCAGGTCGGGCGTGATGTTCTTCAGCAGCGCGAGCGCGGCTAGGCCATCGATCGCGATCAGGACGGTCATCCCGGCGCTCTCGATGATCGTGGTCAGGAACCGCAACGCCTCGGGGGTGTCGTCGACGACCAGGATGACTGGTCGTGCCGCGTCTGCGGGTTCAACGCGCTGCATCGTCGAGCGTCTTCTGGAGCGAGGCGAGATCGAGGTCGCGCAACTGGCGCCGGAGCACCGCGACCAAGGGGGCGGTGGTCGGTATCGTCTGCTCGAGCGTATCGAGTGCGCTTTCCAACCCGCGGAGGTGACCGATCCTTGCGAGGTCCCGCAAGCGATCGAGGAAGGGCAAGGCCGCCGCCGGCAAGGGGGGCAGGTCTGCTGGCGTGTCGGGTAGGTCGGGCAATGCTGCCTCGTCCCAGCGCAAATCGAGCTGCGTGCCGATCAGCGAGATCAGCGCGTCGAGTTCGACCGGCTTCGTCACGAACGCATTATGGTTGCTGCGACTCTCGCCACCGATGTGGAGTTCATGCACGTCGGCGGACACCATCACGATCCGCAGCGCCGCGCCGTGCGTCGCGCGCAGTCGGGCCGCGACATCCCAACCGCTCATCCCCGGCATCTGGATGTCGAGCAGCACGATATCGGCGGGCGTGCGCTCGGCCAGCAGGAGCCCCTCCGTCCCATTCGCCGCGGTATGCACGACGAAGCCCAGCGCGGCGAGCAGCGCCTGGAGGATGGCACGCTGCGCAGGATCGTCGTCGATCACGAGCACGGTCCGCGGCGGTCCCGCATAGCCGGTGATCCTGGCACCTTGCACGGGCGCGCGCAACGCGACCATCGGGGCGGGCAGCATGATGCGGAAGCGGAAACTGCTTCCGACTCCCGGCGTGCTTTCCACCGCGATGTCGCCGCCGAGCACGCTGGCAAGGACGCGTGTGATGGCGAGGCCCAGCCCGATGCCGGGCTGACTTTGCGCCTCCGCCGAGTTGCCGCGCTCGAACGGTTCGAACACGCGGTCGAGATCGCCTGCGGCAATGCCGATGCCGGTATCGCGCACCTCGATATCGGCGACCTGGCTGCGGTAGCGGACCTTGACGGCGACGCTGCCCGACTGGGTGTATTTGATCGCGTTGGAGACGAGGTTGATGAGGATCTGGCGCAGGCGCTTTTCATCCGCCTTCACCTGCGCGGGCAGCCGATCGTCGATTTCGAGCGTCAGCGCCAGGCCCTTGGCGGCGGCCTGCATCCGGAACATGTCGACGATGTGGTCGAACAGCGCGCGGATGTCGATCAGGTCCGAGCGGATCGTCAGGACGCCGCTCTCGATCCGCGAGATTTCGAGCAGCCCTTCGACCAGATTGGTGACGTGCTCGGCGGAGCGACGGATGATCGTCCCGACTTCCGCGCCCGACAGCGTGTCGTCGCGTTCCAGCAACTGCGCATAGCCGTAGATGACGTTGAGGGGCGAACGGATCTCATGGCTGACCGCGACGAGGTAGCGGGTCTTCGCCTCGTTGGCGGCCTCCGCCGAGACCTTGGCGCGCTGAAGCTCGGCCAGGGTCGCCGCATGGGATTCGTTCGCCGCGGTCATGATCCGCTTGGACGTGAGAGCGTGGCGATATAGGCGCGCCAGCCACCCAGTGCGGTGATGTCCTCGGCGCCGACGATCGCGCGTGGCTCGGCGACGAAGCCCTTGACGACCGATCCGTCGGCAAGCGTCACCGAGCCGATCGCAAGGGGCGCCGGGACCTCGACGACGAAGCTGCCGAAGGCGGCCACGTCGAGCTCGTAGACTTCCACCGCGATCGCGGCACCGTCCTCTTCGCCAACATGGATCAGCGCGGGCTTGGGCGGCGTGGAGTTGGCCATCGCGTATAGCCGATAGGTCGGCGCGGTGGTGGTGGCACTGACCAGACGCGCTTCGCGGGATGTCAGCTGCCAGTGGAGCGGCATGCCGTCGAGGTGGGCGCCGACGACGGCGAGTTTCACGGTTTCCATACTGTCCTCGATATTCAGGGGCGGGGGTGGGGGAAGCGCGGCGACGGCGAGATAGGCCTCGCCGGCGTCGAGCAGGGCCTGATCGGTCCAGGCGGGGGCGATCAGCGTGATGCCGAAGCCGGTCCCGTTGTCGCGCCAGCCAGCTGGAAGCGCGAGCGCGGCCATGTCGAGCAGGTTGACGAAGTTGGTATAGAGCCCGAGGTTGCTGTTGAGCGCGATCGGTGCCGCGCGCATCTCGGCGATCCGGTAGATCGTCGGCGTGGTCGGCAGCGCGAGCAGGTCGATATCCTGCCACATCGCGTCGGCGATCCGCTGAAGCGCGGCAAGCCGATACTGGCCCTCGAACACGTCTACGCCGCTGACGGAACAGCCGGCTTCCATGATCGAGCGCACGGTCGGGTCGATCGCCTCGGGGTGCGTATCGAGCAGTGGAAGGGCCGCTGCGGTGCGTTCCGCCACCCACGGGCCGCCGTAGAGCAGCATCGCTGCCTCGCGGAGCGGCGCCATGTCCACCTCGACCAGTTCGGCGCCGTTCGCGGCAAGCGTTGCCAGCGCCTGTTCGTACAGGCGGGCGGCGGTGGCATCGCCGAGAAAGATACGCTGGTCCGGCGCGGGTACGCCGATCCGGCGGGCGGCGACGGAGCGGTCCTCGCGCGGGCGGGAATAGGGATCGGCGGGATCGAAGCCGGCCAGCACCGTGTCGATCGCGCGGGCGTCCGCTGTCGAGTGCGCGAGCACGGTGATGCAGTCGATCGTGCGGCACGCCGGCACCAGCCCGGTGGTGCTCCAGCGGCCCTTGGTGGGTTTCATCCCGATCAAGCCGTTGAACGCGGCGGGGACGCGGCCTGAGCCTGCGGTGTCGGTACCGAGCGCGAACGCCACCAGTCCGGCCGCGACCGCGACTGCCGAACCAGAGCTCGATCCGCCGCTGACATAGGCCCGGTTGAACACGCAGGCGGGCGCGCCGTAGGGGCTGCGGGTGCCGTTGAGCCCGGTCGCGAACTGGTCGAGGTTGGTCTTGCCCATTGGAATCGCACCCGCGGCGACCAGCCTCTCTACGACCTCTGCCGACACGGACGGCGTATAGGCGAAGTCGGGGCAAGCCGCGGTGGTCGGCACGCCGGCGAGATCGATATTGTCCTTGATCGCGAACGACACGCCGGCGAGCGGCAGCACCTCTCCCGCGGCGATCCGTGCATCGACGCGGTGTGCGTATGCCAGGACATCGGCGTCGGCGATGCGGGTGATCCACACCGCAGGCTGGATTGCGGCATAGGCGTCGATGCGGGCGAGCGCGGCTTGGGCGACGCTGACCGCATCGATGCGCCCGGACGAGACGGCGGCGGCGATCGGGCCGACTTCGAACGGTTCGTCCATCATGCCACCTCCACCGCTAGCATCGCGCCGCCGGGCGAGAGCGGTTGCCGTTCCTGGACGTAGATGCGGCGTATCGTCCCCGTGACGGGGCTGATCACGGGCGATTCCATCTTCATCGCCTCGATGATGCCGATGGTGTCGCCTTCCGTCACTTCGGCCCCGACCGCGACCAGCAGCTTCCACAAGCTGCCGCCGAACGGGGCCTCCACCAGTTCGCAGCCCTCGGGCAGGTCGATCTCGACGGTGGCGCCGCCGGCGTCCGCTTCCTCGGTCAGCGCCGCGACACGGTCGAATTCGCCGTTGCGCTCCCAATCGGCACGCTCCTCATCGAACGCTGCCTGCCGCTGCGTCTGGAAAGCGGTGATCGACGGGGCGTTGTCGGCAAGGAAGGCACGGTATTCGGAAAGGCGGAACACCTCCTCCTCGATCCGGATCGCGCGCCGGCCGAGCGGGAAGTCGCGGCGCCACTCGGTGAGTTCGTCGTGGCTGACCGGGAAGAAGCGGATGCGGTCGAAGAAGCGCAACAGCCAGGGCTTGCCGTCTCGAAACGCGTCGGTCTGGCGCCAGGCGTTCCACACCTGGATGGTGCGGCCGAACAGCTGGTATCCGCCCGGTCCCTCCATGCCGTAGATGCACATGTATGCGCCGCCGATGCCGACGACGTTGGGCGGGGTCCAGGTGCGCGCGGGATTGTACTTGGTGGTGACGAGCCGGTGGCGCGGGTCGATCGGGGTCGCGACCGGCGCGCCGAGATAGACGTCGCCGAGGCCCATCACCAGATACTCGGCGTCGAATACGATCCGCTGCACGTCGTCGATGCTGTCGAGCCCGTTCACGCGGCGGATGAACTCGATATTGTCGGGGCACCACGGCGCATCGTCGCGCACCGATTCCATGTATTTGTCGATCGTCTGGTAGATCGCCGGGTCTTTCCACGACAACGGCAGATAGATCACGCGTGAGGGGATTTCGAAATCGTCGAGCCCGCCGAGGCGCTCTTCGGCCGCGGCGAGTGCATCGAGCAGCGATGCCTGCGAAAGTTGCCGGCTGTCATAGTGGATCTGAAGCGAGCGGATGCCCGGCGTGACGTCGATGATGCCGGTGAGCGCGGCCTTCTCGACTTCGAGCATCAGCGCGTGAACGCGGAGCCGGAGTTCGAGATCGAGCATGATCGGGCCGTATTCGACCAGCAGGTTGCGATCACCCTGCTGGCGATAGGTTACCGCCGGACGTACGCCCTGCGCTTCGATCGCACGTAGGATCGGCGAGCCGAGATGGTCGCCCGCCTCAACCGGCGGGGGCGGCGCGGCGAGCGTGGCGACGAGCCGGTCCTGCGCCTGCTCGGCCGCCACCGCCGTCGCATTGTCGATCGGTGCGAAGCGTACGCTGTCGCCCGGTGCGAGCTGCCCGATCTTCCAAAGATCCGCCTGCGCGACCACGAACGGACAGACGAAGCCGCCGAGCGAGGGACCGTCCGGGCCGAGGATGATCGGCATGTCGCCGGTGAAGTCGACCGCGCCGATCGCATAGGCATTGTCGTGGATGTTCGACGGGTGGAGCCCCGCCTCGCCGCCATCTTTGCGCGCCCATTGCGGCTTCGGCCCGAGCAAGCGGATGCCGGTGCGGTTGGAGTTGTAGTGGACCTTCCACGCCGTGCTGCGCAGCATCGCGATGTCGTCGGGGGTGAAGAAATCGGGAGCTCCGTGCGGGCCGTAGAGGACGGCAAGCGTCCATTCGCGCGTAATCGCCGGTCGGTCGGCGAGCGCGAGCGTTGCCGTAGGCGCGCTGGGCAGTTCGGTTCGGGCCAGATGCAGCGTGTCGCCGGTCATCACCGCGCGCCCGGCGTGGCCGCCGAACTCGCCGAGCGTGAAGGCGCTGCGGCTGCCGAGGAACAGCGGCACGTCGAGTCCGCCGGCGATCGCGATATAGCCGCGCATGCCGCCACCGGTGACGCGCCCGATCTTGAGAATCTGGCCTGCTGCGATGTCGATCGGCTCGTAGGACGACACTGGCGTGCCATCGACGACCGCACCGAAATCGGCGCCGGTCAGGCAGATCCGGGTGGCGACGTTGAACAGCAGCGTCGGCCCGGCGGCGGTGATCTCTAGACCCGCGGTGCCCTCCGGATTGCCGACCAGGCGATTGCCGAGGCGAAAGGCGAGCGCGTCCATCGGTCCCGAGGGCGGTACGCCGACGTCCCACAGGCCGAGCCGTCCGGGATAATCCTGGACCGTGGTAGACGCACCGCCCGCCAGCACGCGGATCGACCGTGGCGTGTAGGCGATGTCGGCGAGCGCTCGGGTGGAGACTTTGCCGCTGGTGAACGCTGCCGAGCGTACGACTGTGCGCAGCCAGTCGAGGTTGGTCTCGATCCCGGCGATCGACGTGGCGTCGAGCGCGTCCTGCATCGCCTGTACCGCGGCGTCGCGGGAGGGGGCGGTGACGATCAGCTTGGCGAGCATCGGATCGTACCAGCTCGACACCTCCGTGCCGGCGGCGATCCAGCTGTCGACGCGCGGACCTTCCGGGAACGAGACGCCGACAAGGCGGCCCGAACTGGGGCGATAATCCTGTGCGGGATCCTCGGCATAGAGGCGGACCTGGATCGATGCGCCGACGGGTTTCGCCGCGAACCCGTCGAGAAAGGTGAAGTCGCCGGCCGCGCCGCGGACCATCCATTCGACGAGGTCGACGCCGGTGACCTGTTCGGTGACGCCGTGCTCAACTTGGAGGCGCGTGTTGACCTCGAGGAAGAAGAAGTCGTCACGTTCGGCATCGTAGAGAAATTCTACCGTGCCCGCCGAGCGGTAATCTGCGGCGGCGGTGAGCCGGACAGCGGCGGCGATCAGCGCCTGGCGTGTCGCGGCGGGGAGCAGCGGGGCGGGGGTTTCCTCGACGACCTTCTGGTTGCGGCGTTGCAGCGAGCAATCGCGTTCGCCGAGTGCTACGACGTGGCCTGCACCATCGCCGAACACCTGCACCTCGATGTGTCGTGCGCGGGCGACATAGCGTTCGAGGAATACGCCGCCGTCTCCGAAGTTACCTGCGCCGAGGCGGGCTACGGTGGCGAAGCCTTCGCGGATATCGGCTTCGTCCGCACAGACCTTCATGCCGATGCCGCCGCCGCCTGCGGTAGCCTTGAGGATGACGGGATAGCCGATCCGCGCCGCCGCTTCGATCGCCGCGGTTTCGTCACGGAGCAGGTCGGTGCCGGGCGCGAGCGGTACGCCCTGCGCGGCGGCGAGATCGCGCGCGGTGTGCTTGAGTCCGAAGGCGCGGATGTTGTCGGGGGTCGGACCGATGAACGCGATGCCGCGCGCGGCGCAGGCCTCGGCGAAGGCGGTGTTCTCGGACAGGAAGCCGTAGCCGGGGTGGATCGCCTCGGCACCGGTCGCTTCGGCAGCCGCGAGGATCGCTTCCACGTTCAGATAGCTTTCCGCAGCCGGTGCGGGGCCGATACGGACCGCCTCGTCGGCCTGGGCGACGTGCGCGGAGCCGGCATCGGCGTCGCTGAATACTGCGATCGAGCTTACGCCCATCGTCTTCAACGTGCGGATGATGCGGCAGGCGATCGCGCCGCGATTGGCGATCAGGACCTTTTTGAACATCACGCCGAAACCTGCATGCGCACTGGCGTTGGATTGAAGCCGTTGCAGGGATTGTTGATCTGCGGGCAGTTGGACACGACCACGATGACGTCCATCTCGGCGCGCAGGTCGACCGTAAGCCCCGGCGCGGAGATGCCGTCGACGATGCCGAGCGTGCCGTCCGCCTCGACCGGCACGTTCATGAAGAAGTTGATGTTCGACACCATGTCGCGCTTGCCGCGGCCGGCGCGGATATTGGCGTCGAGGAAATTGTCGACGCAGCTATGCTGGGCCTTGGTATGGTGGCCGTAGCGCAAGGTGTTGGACTCGCACGAGCAGGCGCCGCCGATCGTGTCGTGATACGCGACGCTAGTGCCGGTGATCGTCATCATCGGCCGGCCTTCGTTGGACAGCAGTACCGCGCCCTCGCGCAAGAACAGGTTGCGCTGCGCCGCGATCGTGTCCTGCGCGCTATACCGCTCGGAATCGTCGTCGTCGGCGTACATCAGGAAATCGACCGCCTGATTGCCTTCGAGATCGACGATGCGCAGCGTTTCACCAGCGGCGACACGGTGCATCCAGGGGGCGCGGGCGGGGACGATCTCGTCGTGGCGGATGGTACCGGGGAGGGGGGGAGTGGTCATGTCGGTCCTTCAGCGCGCGTAGAGATCTTCGGTGTTCAGGAAGGCGCGGAGCCCTTCCG
Source organism: Sphingomonas sp. 4RDLI-65 (assembly GCF_049472435.1). Classification (NCBI taxonomy): domain Bacteria; kingdom Pseudomonadati; phylum Pseudomonadota; class Alphaproteobacteria; order Sphingomonadales; family Sphingomonadaceae; genus Sphingomonas; species Sphingomonas sp. 4RDLI-65. Next base: position 428,581 of record NZ_JBCEBT010000002.1, read on the forward strand.
GCGTCGCGGTGCGTACAGGGTCGTCTTCGGCGGCGGGCGCGCCACGCCACGCCGTCGCGCGCAGCGGAGTCACCGTGAAATCGGCGCGGGTGTCGAGCACGTGCGGGCAGTTGGCGAGTACGACGACCAGGTCCATTTCCGCGCGCAGGACGAGCGTCCGGCCGGGCGGGAAGGGCCCGATTTCGGGCAGGGTGGCGCCGTCCTCGGCGATCCGGACGCCCTTGAACCAGTTGATGCAGGGGTGGACGTCCTTGCGACCGAGCCCGTGCCTGGCGACACCCAGCATGAAGCGGTCGCGCGCGTTCGGATGCGCGCCGTAATTCTTGCCGTCGCCGTAAGCGCGCGCGTTGGACGCCTCGTTCGACGCGCCGCAGAACGCGTCGTGCGTCCCGGCGTCATCCTCCAGGATGGTCATCATCACCCGGCCCATGTCCGACAGCAGCAGCCGGCCCGCACCCAGATAGCCGTTCCACTGCACCTTGAGCGTGTCGGCGACGTTCAGCCGTTCGGTCGGCGTCTCGGCGTTGAAGACCAGCATCGAGGCGCAGGCGTCGCCGGCGACGTCGATCAGCCGCAGGCGTGTGCCGCGGGCGATCCGGCGCGACGTGTAGCCCGCTGGCGCGATCGTCTCTTCCCAGACGGTGTCGCCGGGCGCGTCGTCGGCAACGGCGGGGAGGGTGGGCATCGCCTCCACCCGGGTGCCCGTCATCGCGCGGGCGTGATCGCGGGCGCCGTACGGATCGGCGGTCGTGGTGGTCATGCTAAGGGTCTCCGTAGAAGATCGGGCCGTGGAAGGTCGTCGCCGCCGATCGCGTCGACCAGCGCTTGCGGTGGCAGCGTCTTGCGATCGAGCGGCAGGTCGTAGGTGGTGGTGGCGCCGAAGCGGTGCGGCGCGTGCGGATCGTGGCGGCGCTTGTCGAAGGCGAGCACGCGCGTGCCGAGCTTGAACGCCTCACCGATGTCGTGCGTCACCATCACGATGGTCAGCCCGCGCTCCTGCCAGAGCCGCGTGATGAGCGCGTGCATGTCGAGGCGGATGCCCGGATCGAGCGCGCCGAACGGCTCGTCGAGCAGCAGGATGCGGGGATGCTTGACGAGCGCTTGGGCAATCGCCAGCCGCTGCTGCATGCCGCCCGACATCTGTGCCGGATAAACGTCGAGGCTGTGTTCGAGACCGACCGCTGCGAGCATCTCGACCGCGGTGTCGCGCGCCGCGCGCCGCTGCGCACCGAACAGCCGCGCGGCAAAGGGCGCCTGCGCGCATTCGATCCCGAACATCACGTTGCGTAAGGCCGTGAGATGCGGGAACACCGAATAGCGCTGAAACACGACGCCGCGATCGGGGCCGCATTCGGCGCGCATCGGTTGGCCGTCGAGCAGCACCTGGCCGCGGCTCGGCGCCTCCTGGCCGAGGATCAGGCGGAGGAAGGTGCTCTTGCCGGCACCCGAGGGGCCGACCACCGCGACGAAGCTGCGCTCGGCGATCTCGAGCGAGACGCGTTCGAGCACGACCTTGTCGCCATATTCGACCCAGATGTTGCGCATTTCGAGAAGCGGAGTCACCGGCCGGCTCCGTGTGCCCAGGGGAAGCCTCGGCGGCTGACGAACAGCAGCAGCGCGTCGGCCGCGATCGCGAGCAGCGAGATCCAGGCGACGTAAGGCAGGATGATGTCCATCGCGAAATAGCGCCGGACCAGGAAGATGCGGTAGCCGAGCCCGACATCGGAGGCGACCGCCTCGGACGCGATCAGGAACACCCAGGCGGGCCCCATCGACAGCCGCAGCGCCTCGATCAGGCGCGGCATCAACTGCGGCAGCGCGACGCGGATCGCGAGCTGCCAGCTATTGGCGCCCAGCGTCTGCGCCTTGACGGTTTGCTCGACCGGCAAATTGGCGACGAAGCTCGTCAGGTCGCGTGTCATGAATGGCGCGATGCCGATCGCGATCAGCGCGATCTTCGACGCTTCGTCGAGCCCGAGCACGATGAACAGGATCGGCAGCACCGCGACCGGCGGGATGACCGCGATCACCGCGACCATGGGGCCGAGAACGGCGCGCGCGAGCGGCATGACGCCGAGCAGCAGGCCGAGCACCAGCGCGGTCGCGGTTGCGATGGCGAGGCCGATGCCGAGCCGGTACAGGCTCGCCAGCGTGTCGGCGACGAGGATGATGCGATCGGTGGACGGATCGCGATCCGTGGTGAAGCCGCGAATGGCCTGCGCCATCGCCTCGAAGGTCGGCAGCACCTTGTCAGAGGGATTGTCGAGGTGGCGCGCCTCGGAGGCGAGCAGGTAGACGAACAGCAGCGCCACGATCGGCAGCGCGCCCAGGAGCAATCGTGCCCCGCGGCCGAGGCGAATGTCGACGAGCCGGGTCAATGCGGATGCCCAGGCGCAATGCTCCGGGCGCGCTTGTCGGGCGTCGGCATGGCGGAATGTGTTGGCAATACGCTCATTTCATTCCCCGATTTCACGCATGGCCAAGGCATGCTCCTCCGTTCGTCGGAACGGCTGTCCCGACGGTGCTCGTCGTCTGTGTCTGCCCCCGTCGTGCTGGCGTGAGGCTACAGCTTCCCGTCCGCCGCCAGCTTCATGTAGCTCGGGTCGAACCGCAGCTTCACGTTCTTGGTATCGCCGAGCGTCTTGCCGCCGGCGAAGGTGATGCCGATCGTATCGACGGATTTCGCGCTCGGACCGAACAGGCCGTGCGCGAAGCTGAACTGCCGGACCCGGTCGGTCACGGTGATCAGGTCCGGGTTCTGCGCATAAGCGACCGCGTCCTGCGGCTTCGCGTACAGATGCGTCGTCTTGAGCTGTTCGTCGAAACTCGCCTCGGTCGTGCCCGCGGCCTTTGCCATCGTGGCGCGCGCGGCGCGGCCCGCGGCGTCGTTGCGGGTCATGATCGCCATCGTCTCATACCAGATGCCGGCGAGCGCCTTGCCGAGGTTCGGATTGGCCTTCAGCGTCGCGGTGCTGACGTTGAGCGTGTCGAGAATTTCGTTGGGAATCTTCGAGCTGTCGAAGACCTGCGTCGCGCCCGGCGTCGCACGGATCGTCGACAATTGCGGGTTCCAGGTGACGACGGCGTTCACGCTCGACGATGCGAACGCCCCGACGATGTCGGCGTCGCCTGTGTTCACCGTCTTCACGTCAGCGAGCTTCATGCCGCTCAGTTCCAGGCCGCGCGCGAGCAGGAAATGCGACACCGACAGTTCGACCAGCTTGACCGAGCGCCCCTTGATGTCGGCCATCGTCCGGCCGTTCTTGAGCACCACGCCGTCATTGCCGTCGGAATAATCGCCGATCAGCAGCACGGTGGTATCCTTGCCGCCCGCCGCCGGAATGGTCAGCGCATCCATCGTCGTGCAGACCACGCCATCGAGCTTGCCGGCGGCGTATTGGTTGACGGATTCGACATAGTCGTTGACCTGAACCAGCCGGATCTGGATGCCGTATTTGTCGGCCCATTTCTTCACGATCCCGGACTGCTGCGCATACGCCCACGGCATCCACCCGGTGTAGATCGACCAGCCGATCGCGAAATCCTTCTTCACGATGCCGGCGTCGGTCGCCGATCCCGACGGCTTGCTGCCGCAACCGCCGAGCGCGAGCAGTACAGCGACGGCTGCAACGCCATTCAGCCACGGTCGAGACACCATCAAGCACACCCCTTAGCCACCCGGTGATGCCAGTGCGCCGCCGTCCTCCGGTATGACCGGGAACAGGACGGCATATGCAGGCATCACCCTTTGGCGACGTTGGCGTGCCAGGGATCATCGATGAAGACATAAAATAATGATGAAAGGCATAGATAAAATCTATGCCCTGCGTTGTGCCCTATGCCTTCGGGTGACTTCGTCCAAAAACAACTGTGTGGCGGTATCGCGTGACGGCTCCGCCCGCGCGAGCAGGAAGATGTCGTAGGCGGGCTCCGCATCGGCGTAGAGCAGCGGCCATAATCGCCCCTTCGCGACGGCGTCCGCGGCGGCGAGCACGGGCAGGAAGCCGATGCCGACGCCGAGTGTAATCAGTCGAGCCGCCTCGTTGATGTCCTCCGCATGGCCGTTCGCCTTCGTGCCGAGACGGTAGCGACGGCGCAGGCGGGTGATGGTGTCGAGTTCGTCCTCGCCGGTCAGGACGAAGCCCTCGTCCTTCAGTTCGCCCAGCCGCTCGACGCGGTGGCCGAACAGGGGGTGGCTGCGCGCGCAGTAGAGTTGCTGGCGTTCGACGAACAGCGGTTCGTAGACCAGGCTGCTCCGCGCGTTGCTGTCGTAACCGACGCCGATCTCGGCCTCGCCATGCTCCAGCGCGTCGAGCACCGCGCGCCAGGGCGAGACGCGGATCTCGATATGGATGTTGGGATTGCGGCGGTGGAAGCTGGCGATCGCTTCGTCGAACTCGGTGGAGGCGACCGCCGAAATCAGCTGGATGCGGACGATGCCCTCGACTCGCTTGGTCGCCTGCGCGACCTGGTGCGGCACCATCCTCGCCGCTTCGAGCATCTCCTCGCAGATACCGAGCAGGGCGGTGCCCGCGGCCGTCATCTCGACGCCGGACGAGGAGCGGTTCAGCAGCTGTTCGCCGACCTGTTCCTCCAGCCGTTTCAGCGCGGCGCTGATGCTCGGCTGCTGCTTGTTCAGTTTTCGGGCGGCCGCGCCGATCCCGCCGGCGCGAACGATCTCGACGAAGGTCCGCAGCAGGTTCCAGTCGACCCGACTGGCGAACGTCTTGTCAGGCAGGAATGCGCTATCGACCAAACACATGGCTCCAGGATCTTGGAGCGCATCCTTAGCCGCGCGGCGTTCATACGCAACGTGCGCCCGGAATTCATGGGGGAGCATCGGGAACCCGGTCGATCGTCGCGACGCTACGCGTCCAGCAGGCGTCGTCGGAACAGCGCCTTGATCCGCCGATCTTCGAGAACCCGCCCGATGACGTAGAGTGCCGCGAACATGCCTGCGAAGACATAGGCGGGGGTCGGCGAAGGCTTCTTGTCGTCCTCGTCCGCCTTCTTCTTCTTTTTCGGCGGGTCGGGTTCAGGGGCGCCCAGCGCCTTGTCGATCGGGTTCAGCACCACGGGCGGCTTCTTGACCTCGGGCTTCTTGCCCTTGGCTGCGGTCCTCGCCTGCTCGAACTTGCCGAGGACGATCGTCGCCTGGGCGAAGGCGAGAAACAGGAAGGGCGCGAGGAAGCAGAACAGCAAAGCGCGGCTGGCGAGGCGGTATCGCAACATGAGGCCGGGCGCGTCCGGTTCGATCCGCAGGACGCCGCCATCGAAAACCGCCATCTTGTCCTGGGCGGCCTGACTTTCCTTCCGAAACGTCAGCGTGTCGCCTGCCCGGTCGTGGGTCGTCCCGGTTTGTTGGAACAATGGGTCGAGCCGTTCGAAGGCGTCGTCGACGGACTGGCCCGGCACGAGAGGAAGGCTGCCCTCGACATGCCAGATCCCGTCGATGAAGCGCCGATACACCGAATATCCTAGCGATGCCCGGGGGGACGTTGCATCGAACGCCGAAGCCCGGTCTGCCGAAACAGCTCCGGTCATTCTGCCGGTACCATTTGGCCCGGTACCGTTGGAGCCGGCACCATGGCGCCCATCGACCGCCGACCGATCCGTTCCCTGGCCGACTTCCACCCTTCGGTGAACGTGTAGGTCATCGTCTCACGGACCGACATGGGGCGACCGCCCTCCATCCCGAGCAGTTCGGCTTCGCCGTCGACGCAGGTCCCGAACAGGCGATCGATGATCACCCAGGTGTTCGAATAATTGCTGCGGCTCGCCTCAAAGTCCTGCGAGTGATGCACGCTGTGATGCTCGGTGGTGTTGAACAGGAAGCGCCACCAGCGCGGCGAATTGAAGCGGACATTGATGTGCTGGTAGGTGCCGACCGCCAGGCCGAAGGCCCCCGCGAGCAAGGCGGCGCGCGGCACGAAATCGAAGAATCCGCCGATGCCGAGCCCGATCAGGAACAGCTCGACCGGATTGCCCACCGCGCCCTTGTTGACGTTGAGCTGCGTGATGTAGTGATGCGGCGCGTGCGCCAGCCACAGCGGATGCCAGTTGTGCATCCCGCGGTGCATCCAATATTGCCCGAAATCGAACACCAGCGAGATCATCAGTGCCTGCACCAGCAGAGGCAGGCCGGTGAACCAGGCGAACTTTTCCCAGTCGAACGAATGCTGGATCGCCTCGATCATCGCGCCGTCGCCGATATAGCTGTCGATCAGGCGGACGACGGTAAAGCCGATCCCGACATAGAAGAGATCGGTGGTCAGCTCCTTCCAGGTCAGCCGCCAGCTTTCATGGCGCGGGGCGAGCCATTCGAGCCCCAGCAGAAGGAGCTTGAAGCCGATGCCGATACCGATCGCGGTCGACGCCTTGGCGATCGAATTGGGCGCGTAGAACCAGAAGGCGATCAGCGCGAACAGCATCGTCGGCTGGAACCAGGTGAAGAAGATCTGCTTCACCGGGCCGCCCTCGACCTTGGGAATGTTTTCCCAACCCACGATGACCGGCGCCTGTGCTCCGATGATCCTCTTGCCGACGCGAACTCCGTTCATCTTGTCCCCGCGATATCAAGTCTCGAGGGGTAAATGCCCGAGATCGCGGGGCGACGTCATACGTCATCGGACGTATATCGTAGGGGATAGGGGGCAGGACGGATGAGCTCTGACAGGTACAATTTGAACCGTGCCGAGATGAAGTACGCCTCGTTCAAGCAACAGGACGTGGCCGTTCTACTGGGCGAAAGACGCCGACATCCTGACCATGCGAGCCGCGCCGACACAGAGGGTCGTGCCACCCGTCGCCCAATATCGCCTGTTCGTCAGGTTGTCCTCGTTCACGCGCGAGGTCAGTGTCCTGAGCCCCTTCGGATCGTCTCGGTCTAGTCGCCTAAAGCGTCCGGCGCGGAGCTGCCATGATATAGTCGAACGCCTTTTTGGCGATCTCCCAGGGGCCGGCGGGCATACTCAGAGTCGGACTGGCGCTGTGGTGGCGCGAGCGAAGCCGTCTATTTCGAACCCGGTCGATGGCGATCGCAATGGGCTTCCCCGACGCGGCGGTAGGGGAGCCAAAGAGAACGGCGGGTCTCTACGGCGTCCTTCGGTGCCCGGTCGGCGACTGCGAAGGCGAGCTGGGACAGACGGCATGAGGGACGGTCGGGAATGTCCGAGATGGAGAGGCTAGCGGACGTCCCGATGCCGCTTCATCGCGGCGACACTGGCGGGCTCGGCTGGGCTCGGAGAGACGACGTGTGGGGGAGCGTCTTCGCCCTGGAGGAGCCGGAGGATGGCCTGCCAAGTTTCAATCTGGGCATCATGGAAGGCGCGGACGTAGCTGGAGAACTCGGGTCATCCCTGTCGGCCAAGACGCCGTGAAGGTTCGCGTGATCGAACGCCGGTCCGGCCCACTGGCTGCGGATTGTTTCCATGTCCCCGAGGGCGCTAAGCTGGAGCGCTTCCGTTAGGTCCGTCCGGCAATTCTCATCCAGTCGCTGACGGGCCTCTCGTTTCTTTTCGAGGGGGGCGAGCGGTCCACCATAGCTCCTGTTCCAGCTCCAGGTCGTCGGCTTTGAAGGCGGTGACGAGGTAGGCGATCAAGTCCAGTGTGAGCGCGTCGACCGTCCCTGTAACCTCCCGGCCCTCTACGGCCTGGACGGCGAGGGCATGGCGCACGTCCGCTTCGAAGCGCGTGGTGGCTTGGTCGTACAATCGGAACGCTTCCGGCGTCATGTAGCGCTTGGGCCGCAACGGGAGCTTCACCTCCCGCTGTCTGGCGTTCGGGAGAAGCGCTCGGATGGCTTCTGGAAAGGTGCGACGAAAAACGAGGTGGCCTGTCGGTTCATCGAACCCGGCCGAGCGACCCGCCGGTGACGGAGTTTGCCCCATTCCGCGTACCGGATTTGGGAGCGTAACTCGCGGCAATGTGGAGATCTTTCGTCGTCTCAACCCCATGGGGGGAAGATGGTGCCGGAAGAGGACTGTGAACTTTCAAATAAGACATTTAAGTCATTGATAAATATGGCGACGTAAATTGGCGATACCAACAGAGGTACCAACACCAACGTCTGAATTTCGATGGTTTGGCATGAATTTTAGTGAAATTTCTAGAGGAAAAATACGTCGTGATGCATGGTTTTCGGATCAATAATTTGCACGATTCGCAGCTTGTCGTTCGGGGCCCTGCCGACGCTTTTGGCTTCTAGGATGCGTCCCGGTGTGACGCGGGTTTTGCTTGCTATAGGCGAAGCTCTGTCCGGCAGGTTATTGGCAATGCGCTGGTTGTCGAAAGTTTGAGCTTCGGAAGCACGATCGCGCCAAACAGCGTCTCATACCGGCACCAACAAAATGGCGCGCCTTACCAATTTGTGCGACGGCCGATTCTGGAAAGAACAATTGAAAATCGGCGCCACCGTGGCAGCGAAATCGTCGGATTAGCGGCCTGGATATGGACATTTGATCGGCATTACCCATTAATCAAAATGTGGTCGGAGCCGACTCCATTGACAGGCGCACGCCCAGCGTTGTTCGAAAAGACTGTCTTGCGCGTAAGAACGCGTAAACCGCATTGGCTCTGTTCCGCATCATAGACATGCGGAAAGGCAGTAATGGGCTGGGGAGGTTTTCAGGCCTCCCCTTAGCTCTCCGCCGGACACACTCTATGACACCGGTTCGACCCGGAACGTCGGCTCGTTCGCCGACCTTCGAACAATCGCTCTGCATTGTAGCATCTCCAAAGGAGACGTTCGTTGCCTGCGACAGATTAACCTGCTCTCGGAAATCATGCCATTGATAAGTTGGCTCGTCAGATGGAGACGAGTGATGGGGCGAGGCCGATCTACCGAGGATCAGATCACTGGTGTGCTGCCCAAGCATGAGGCCGGCGTGAAGACGGCGGATTTGTGCCGCAAGCACGAGATCAGCGATGCGACGTTTTACAACTGGAATTCGAAGTACGGCGTGATGACAGTATCGGAGGCGGCGCGATTGCGAACGCGGTCCTTATTGGGAAGCGCAGAGTTTAGTCATGGGACTGCTCGAATGAGGTCAGGATCGGGCACGGCCCAGCCGCGCCGCTGCCACACTCGTGAGCGAGCCGGCGCAGCGATGCGCGGGCCTTCTCGAATCCCTCGATCTTGACGTCCAACGCCGCTATCTGCTCGCTGGCAAGTTCACGCGCCCGTTTTCGATCGTCGGTCGCGTCAAGCGCCAGCAATTCCTCGATCTGCGCAAGCGTGAAACCAGCCGCTTGCGCCGCGCGGATGAAGCGCAGCCGGCGAACGTCTTCAATACCGTAGCGCCGCACGCTTCCACGTCCGATGCCGCTTGGCCGCTCAGGCGTCTCAAGTAACCCGCGCCGCTGATAGTAGCGCACGGTCTCGACGCCGACGCCTGCCTCGCGCGCCAGCCCGGCAATAGTCATCTGTTGCAACCCTTGACTCCGTACCATGGTCCGGACCCTATATGGACGCCAACCTGAAGGATACTAGCTCGAAAGCCGCTGCCATGACTACGATCGCCGATCCCCGCCGCGCCACCCTGTACCGGATGGTAATGGACAAGCACGTCTGCCCCTACGGCCTGAAGGCCAAGGACCTACTGCAACGCGAGGGCTACACCGTTGACGACCGCTGGCTGACCACGCGAGAGGAAACTGACGCCTTCAAGGCCGAAAATGGCGTGAGGACGACGCCGCAGACCTTCATCGGGGGCGAGCGGATCGGCGGTTATGACGACGTGCGCCACTATTTCGGCAAGGCTGTCGCCGATCCCAAGGCGACCACCTACAAGCCGGTCGTCGCGCTCTTCGCAGTGACCGCGGTGATGGCGCTCGCCGCAAGTCATGCCGCTTACGGCACGCCCTTCACGCTACGAGCGGGCGAGTGGTTCATCGGGTTCAGCATGGCGGTGCTGGCGCTGCTCAAGCTCCAGAACATCGAGAGCTTCGCCACCATGTTCCTCAATTACGATCTGCTGGCGAAGCGCTGGGTACGCTACTCTTACATCTACCCGTTTGCGGAGGGCTTGGCGGGCGTGCTGATGATCGCAGGCGTGCTGACCTGGTTGTCGGCGTCTGTCGCGCTGTTCATTGGAGCCGTGGGTGCCGTGTCAGTGTTCAAGGCGGTGTACCTCGATAGGCGCGAGCTGAAATGCGCCTGCGTAGGTGGAGCCAGCAACGTGCCGCTCGGTTTCCTGTCGCTGACGGAGAACCTCATGATGATCGCGATGGCGGTGTGGATGGGGCTTGAAGCGCTCGGCTAAGCTGGCGGTGCTGCGCACGCCATGGCGCAATCATCACCGCCGCCGCCTTTTCGATATGGCTCCCGGTCCGGCCTATTCGGCCCTGGTCGCTGTTCGCAATGGGGAGGCCAGCGCTAATCATCGCCCGTTAGCGGACGTTTTGCGAAGGACAAAAGCGCAGTGATCATTTCGGCTATCTCGCATTGGTGCAGCGGTCTCTGCAGGCGGTCTACTGCAGACGTTTTCGGGAGGGGACTTAGATCGGCGAAGAGCCTCCGAAGCTGCTGCCTGCCCTCTGGGCAAGGACGGATGAGCGGGATACGCTGATGCGATGACCTACGACGAGCTTGAAGCAGAGAATGCGCGTCTGCGCGCAGCCCTTGAAGCCGCGACGACGAATCTGCTGCCTATCGCCGAGCGCCAAATTGGTAGGAACCAGTACGACAACGGCCCCGTCAGCGCCACAGCACGGCAACGTGCAATTTTCGAAAGCGCGATCGACTTTGCAATAATCGTCACCGACCCGGCCGGGGTGGTCGCGGACTGGAACCCAGGCGCTGAAAACGTGATGGGATGGACGGCCGCAGAGGTGCGCGGGCAAGACGGAGCATTCTTCTTTACGCCTGAAGATCGGGCCGGCGGTCAGGTCGCGTCAGAAATGCGCCGAGCGCTTAAGGACGGACGTGCCGCGGACGAGCGTTGGCACCTGCGCAAGGATGGCCATCTGTTCTGGGCATCGGGAGAGATGATGCCGCTTCTCGGCGACGCGAGCGAACATCTCGGTTTTGTGAAAATCCTGCGCGACCGTACGGATGAGCACCTTGCAGGTGTCGCCCTCCGGCAAGCCCAAGACCGCTTCCAAACGATCCTGGATACGATCGACGCGGCCTTTGCGATTGTCGAAGTGAAGTTCGATGCCGATGACCGCCCTGTGGACTACCGGTTTGTCGAAGCCAATCCGGCTTTCGAGCGTCAGTCGGGCGTGAACCTTCGTGGGAAATGGGTCACCGAATTTGCCCCTGACCTGGAGCAATTCTGGTTCGAAACCTATGGACGCGTGGCCAGGACGGGCGAGCCGACCAATTTCGAGAGCTATGCGGACGCCTTCAAGCGGTGGTTCGACGTTAGAGCCGTTCGGGTAGGAGATGCCGCCGACCGACAGATCGCGATCTTCTTCAATGACGTGACACCGCGGCGCGAGGCGGAAGAGCGGCTACGGGTCAGTGAAGCGGTGGCTCGAGAGAATGTGGAGCGTGTTCAGCTCGCCCTGGCAGCAGGGGCGATCATTGGCACATGGCATTGGGACCTCCCCAGAGACCAGTTTACCGTCGACGAGGCGTTCGCCCGTGCCTTTGGTCTGGACCCGGCGTTGGGCCGCAAAGGTCTTCCGCTCGCCCAGATCGTGGCGACCGTTCATCCGGATGATCAAGCGGGCCTGGCGCAAGCTCTCGACGAGGCAATTACCCGCGGCGGTTCTTACGCTCATCAATACCGGGTTCGTCGAACCGATGGGGATTATTACTGGATCGAGGCTAACGGCAGGGTCAATCTCGATCCCGAGGGAACGCCTCTGAGCTTTCCCGGTGTGCTTATCGATGTGGAGCATCGACGTGCCGTCGAGGCCGAGCGCGACACAGCTCTTGCTGCCCTGCGCTCGCTCAATGATACTCTTGAGCAGCGCGTCGCCGAACGCACTGCCGACCTGATGCAAGTCGAGGATGCGCTGCGCCAATCCCAAAAGGTCGAGGCTATCGGGCAGCTGACTGGTGGTGTCGCCCATGACTTCAACAATCTGCTTACGGTGATCCGGGGATCGGTCGATCTCCTGCGCCGCGCGAGCGTCTCTGATGAACGTCGCCAAAAGTATATCGATGCGATCTCGGATACGACGGATCGTGCCGCCAAGCTGACTGGCCAGTTGCTCGCCTTCGCGCGTCGGCAGTCCTTGAAGCCCGAGGTTTTCGACGCAACCGACAGCGTGCGAACGCTTGGCGACATGATCCGAACCTTGGCCGGCGCGCGGGTCAAGGTTACGCTCAGGCTCCCGTCGGGACCTTGCTATGTAAATGCCGATCGTAGCCAGTTCGACACTGCGGTCGTCAACATGGCCGTCAACGCGCGCGATGCCATGAAGAGCGAAGGCGAGTTGATCATCACGGTCGAGCAGGCGACCGACATGCCCGTCATTCGGTCGCATCCCGCGGTGTCGGGTCAGTTCGTCATGGTGTCGCTCGTCGACAGTGGACCCGGGATCCCGGCAGACAAATTGGACCAGATTTTCGAACCGTTTTTCACGACCAAGGGCGTCGGCGAGGGCACCGGCCTCGGGCTTAGCCAGGTCTTCGGCTTCACCAAACAATCCGGTGGCGACATTCTGGTCGCAAGTACCAAAGGCGCAGGGGCAATGTTCACCATGTACCTGCCGCGTGTGGAAGGTGTCGGTCGGGTCGCTGTCGAGGCGGGCGAACAGCCCCTGTCGCTTGGCGAAGGTGCCTGCGTCCTCGTCGTGGAAGACAATGTCGAGGTTGGCATGTTTGCCACGCGAGCGTTAGCGGAGCTGGGCTATAACACCGTGCTGACGATGGACGGCGCCGAGGCGCTTGCCGAGCTGGCAACAGGGGTGGACCGGTTTGATGTCGTGTTTTCCGACGTGATGATGCCGGGTATGTCGGGTGTGGAACTCGGTCAGGAGATCGGCCGGCTTTATCCGGCGCTGCCAGTCATGCTGACAAGCGGGTATAGCGAGGTACTGGCGCAAAGCGGGACGCACGGGTTCGATCTGCTGCACAAACCTTACTCGATCGATGCGCTGTCGAGGGCTCTGCGGAAGATGTCACGGCGCGGTTGAGACCTTGCTCCAATAAACGACCATGGTGGCGCCGCCAGTCGTAGTTGCACTGCCTCGGTCTTCCCGAAGTCGAGTGCTTATTCGATAGCGATCCATGGCAATGCCGAATGCGCGGGCATGGCAAAAACGGCGTCGTCGTTATTGCCCGTCAGGCGGAGAGGGGGCAGAACACCGCATTATGGCCGAGAAACACGTTGCAGCGTTCCCAGACGGACTCGATGCAAGCCATGCCAAGGCCGTGAAGGGTATGCGCGCGCATGCCAGTCCACTCGCGTTTTTCATGCTTGGCGGACTGATGGTGACAGCAATGACGGGCGTTCTTGGGGGCAGTCCTGCGCCGGTCACTGTCGTGAACGCCCCGAGCGCGTCGCTGCAGGTAAAGCTCGCTCGACCATTGCGAAGCGGCTTGGTTTTTGAAACGCACATCCGGGTCGTCGCGCGGCGCGACATTGCCAAGCCGGTAATCGGTATCGATGCGCCGCTGTGGCGCGACCTGACCATCAACAGCCAGATTCCCGCCGCCGCCGACGAGAGCTTCAAAGAGGGACAGTTTCGCTTTGATTACGCGGCGCTCAAAGCTGGCGACACGCTCGATATCAAGATCGACGGCCAGACCAATCCCCCGCTGGTCGGGCACCTCGCCGGAGCCATAACCTTGCTTGACGACGATACCCGGTTGGCCGGAGTGCGCGTTTCGATTCCGGTGCTTCCCTGATGGATATCGTCCTTCGCGCCAGCGTCACATTCGCCGCACTTTACCTGCTGCTACGCCTCTTGGGAAAGCGCGAGATCGGCCAGCTCACTCCCTTTGAACTGGTCGTCATCGTGGTGATGGGTGATCTCGTTCAGCAGGGGGTGACGCATAACGACTTCAGTCTGATCGGATCGATCCTCGCAATCGCGACCTTCGCATTTTGGGCGCTGGTGATGAGTTGGGCGACGTATCTGTCTCCACGGCTCGAAACGCTACTCGACGGTCGGCCTCAAGTAATCATACGGGATGGCGAGTTGATCGAAGCAAACCTTCGGCGTGACAGGATCACGCGCGGCGAGGTGGAAGCGGAAATGCGCCTCGCCGGCATCGCGCGTATGCATGATGTGGCCTGGGCGATCCTGGAGACACAAGGCAAAATCAGTTTTATCCGCAAGAGCGATGGGGAGGTACAGCGCGCGAAGGACGATACAGCTGCACGATAGATGCCCGCGCTGGCTGGAGATTGGCGAGGGTGCGCGCTGTCGGTTGGGCCCCAAAGTATTTCATCATACAAATAGCACTCTGCGGCCTGAGCCCTTCTCAGTGCCGACACCGGGAACGGGCATTAAGCCGAATCCGATCGGCCTGCGGTAGCTAACGTATTTTGGAAGGGGGCCGGCTCCCTCGTCGATCAATAGCCAGCGACGAGACTGGCCGTCGCGTTGTAATCGCGGGTCCATGACGGGTATGTCGTGCCGGGCCCCACGCGACCTTGGAATGAATTCGGCTATGTTTTATGGTAATCATCAAGCACGGCGAGGTCCCTTATTCCCAGTAAAGGCAAAAAATACTGTATACCCGTGATCAGTTACGCCTCGCCCCGCTTATGGACAAGCTAGCCCAAGGATTGGGTCTTGGCTCTGCCGATATGAGTACAATATCCGGTTTGCCCTATCGGATCGCTGATTTCGAGCCGATGACGTACCTGGTTCGTCAAGGTGATGTTGCTATCCATTGTGGCCTGGTCGTCTCGGGATTGTTATGTAGTTCGAAGATAGGCGGCGATGGTTCTCGGCAGATTGTATCTTTCCACTTAAATGGCGATTTGTTTGGATTTCAGAGCATATTCCTCGATGAATCTGATCATCATATTCAGGTGCTGAGCCACGCATCGATTTTTTTAATACCCAAGCAAGCGGTCCTGGATGCATTCGAAGGTAATTATGCCTTCAGGCAGGCGTTGTTACGGAATATGCTAAAAGACTTATCTATTTCGAAAGAATGGCTGTTCAGCATGGGCCGGCGTAGCGCTCTGGCGCGTGTAGCACATCTCATATGCGAACTGGCCGTACGACAGGATGTCGCGGGACTAGGCAACGGTCTGGATTATGACTGGCTGTCAATCGGCGTCCAAAAAGGACCCCCTATCGGCGTCCAAAAGAGACCCCCTTCGTTGGGCGGCGTGACGGTAACGGACGCGCCGTTCGCGCTGGTTGCGGCGTAGGGCGGGCGTAGCCCGTCCGGAGGCGTAACCAGCGCGAAGCGTTCCTCTGTCGGGTTCCCGAGGGCTAGCTGCGGTGCTTGAAGCGCCAGCTGTCGTTGCCGGTTTCGACGATGTCGCAGTGGTGCGTAATGCGGTCGAGCAGCGCGGTGGTCATCTTGGGGTCGCCAAAAACGGTCGGCCATTCGCCAAAGGCAAGGTTCGTCGTGACGATGACTGAGGTGCGCTCGTAGAGCTTGCTGACCAGGTGGAAGAGCAGCTGCCCGCCCGAGCGGGCGAACGGCAGATAACCAAGCTCGTCGAGCACCACGACCTCGAGGCGTGACAGCTGAGCTGCAAGCGCGCCGGCCTTGCCAAGGCGGGTTTCCTCCTCGAGCCGGTTCACCAGGTCGACCGTGTTGAAGTAGCGGCCGCGGGCGCCGTTTCGCACGACGTTGGCGGTAATGGCGCTGGCGAGGTGCGTCTTGCCGGTGCCCGTACCACCGACGAGCACGATGTTGCGCTGGCCGGCCAGGAAGGAGCCGCTGTGCAGCGAGCGCACCAGGCCTTCGTTGATGGGCGTGCCGTCAAATACGAAGGCGTCGAGGTCCTTCACCGCCGGCAGCTTGGCGGCTGACATCCGGTAGCGGACCGACGCTGCATGGCGATGGGCCGTCTCTGCCCGCAGCAGGTCCGTCAGGATTTCCATTGTCATACGCTTGCGCTGCAGGCCGGTGGTGACCGCCTCGTCGAAGGCACCAGCCATGCCTTTGAGCCCCAACTCGGCCATGGCCGTCATCATCTCATGCCGCTGCATGGAAACCTCGCAGGCTGTCGTAGCGGCCGCAGTCAGCACGAGGCGGATGGCGCAGCGCCAGGTCCTCGGGTGTGGCGATGGCCAACGGTCGTGGCGGCTCGCGCCGACGGGCAAGGATGTTGAGAATGACGTCGTCGCTGGTGATACCGGCCAGCAATGCTTCACGGACGGCCGCCTCGACGAGATCGAGCCCGTCGTCGAGCACCGCTGCAAGCACGCGCACGAACCGCCGGTCTGCATCATCGCCAGCGCCGAGCTTACGCCGCAGTCGTGACAGCGCAGGCGGCAACTCCCAGTCCTGGAATGGCGCGCCGTTACGCAAGGCGCCGGGTTTGGTCACGAGCACCGGCAGATAGTGCCACGGGTCGTAGATGGTGCGGTCGCGACCAAAGAACCGAGGATGGTCGGCGAGTACCTCACCGCCGAGGCGCACGACGATGCGCGTAGCATAGGCACGCACCTGAACCGTGCGCCGCACGGCTTTGGCCGAGACGGAATAGCGGTTGCGGTCGAAGCTTATCAGGCACGTGCCGCTCACCGCATGCTCGCTCTCGTAGAACCCGTCGAAGGGCGCGGCGACCGGCTGGAGCACACCGCGCTCGGCAGCCCATGCCTGGGCGACCGTCAGTTCCTTCTGCTCAGGGTGCTGGTGCAGGTCGGCCCAGCGGCAACATTCCGCCTCCAGCCAGCCGTTCAGCTCCTGGAGGCTGACAAAGCGCAGGCGCGGTTGGAAGAACCGACCGCGTGCCGTCTGGACCTGGTTTTCGACCTGGCCTTTCTCCCAGCCGGCTGCCGGCGAGCATGCGGTCGGCTCGACCATGTAGTGGTTCGCCATGACCAGAAAGCGCCGGTTGAAAACCCGTTCCTTGCCTGTGAACACGCTCGTCACGGCGGTCTTCATGTTGTCGTAGATGCCCCGCGTCGGCACGCCACCGAAGAAGGCGAATGCCCGCGCATGGGCGTCGAACAGCATCTCCTGCGTCTCGCGCGGATAGGCTCGCACGTACATCACCCGCGATGCGCACAGCCGCACATGCGCAACCTTCACCCGCATCGGCTTGCCCGCGATCTCGACGTCTTCGTGGCTCCAGTCGAACTGGTAGGCCTCGCCCGGCCGGAACAGCAGCGGGATGAACGCTGGCGCGTCCATTACGTCGCGACGCCGAGCCTGCCGCCAGCGGGTAGCGTAGCGGCGCACCGCATCGTACGAGCCATCGAACCCCTCGCGCAGCAGCAGATCGTGGACACGCGTAATGCGCAGCTTCTCGCGCCGCGGTCGTGCCTCATCCTCTTCCAACAGCGCATCGAGCCGCATCTGAAACGGCCCCAATTTTGGCAACGGCTGTACTTCTCGCCGGTACTTGGTGTCCGCCTCCGGCGCCCGGATCGCCCTGCGCACGACACCGCGTGACAAATGCAGGTCTCGCATTATCGCCTTGATGGCTTTGCCCGACGCGTGCTCGCGCCGGATCCTCAATACCGTCTCCAATACCAACATCCCGATCTCGCCGCCTGACATCTGCCAAGCGGACAGCCTTAGACCAACGGAATGAGGGGTCCTTTTTCGACGCCGATCACCCCGCTACCGGGGTCCTTTTTCCACGCCGATCCACAGAATAGCCGTAGATTGCGGGAGTTGCGGCAGGGCCTGATAGGCGGGGCCATCCTGCTGCATGTTCCTCAGCTTCCCTTGTCAGGATGACAGAGAGGTGAGCGACACGGACCGGCAACGATGCGGCTTCAAGCTGCTCGCCGTCTGTCTTCATTAGCCATAGCGATACAGCGGACCATTCCAGATGGGCTTTGACGGCATCGGCGTAGGGGCCTGCTTGCTGCATCAGATCGTCTAGGGTCTGAGGGACGATAGCGACCTTGGGAACGTAATCAGGGCGGGATGGCCTTGGTGCATCCCCAGTCCCCGGATCATCAAGGTTAGACATTAGACCGCTACTGCCGCGCCCTTAACATAGCCTCGCTGCTTACCTACAAAGTACAGGCCGAACGCCTCCTGTGCGTTTCCCGGTGCTAGTGCCATGATCTCGGCAGGGATCAGATGCGGCTTCACCGTTACGAGATATTCGTATGCAGCATCGTCAAGTCCAGCAAACCCCTTGCATTCAAACACCTTGGGGAGAGACTCCTTTGCATCATTATCCCAAGCCTTACGGGTATAGTAAATTGTGAAAGCCGTAGTCATCAGGTTATGACCGGGGGAGGCGACAATGCGGATATCGGTAAAGTTCTTAAGCCGTTCTTCTCGCTCTACCTCACCCTGATTAGCAAGGGCATCAGCAAATCGGTCCTTCGCATCAGCAAAAGCCTTGGCAACCTCATCAGCTTTAAGGATTGCGGACTGGCCGATCAAATCAATAAGGTCCTTGATCTTAAGCAACTGGGTATCGAGGGCTTCAATCTCAGTGGCGATATCTGCAAGCGTATTATTCTGTGTCATTGGTTTTCCTTGAAATGTATTGAGGGGATTAAGGACGCGAAGCGAACGGGCCGACCCGTAGCTTCTCGGCGCGGTAGGTATGGATTGTGCCGGTATCGGCATCGACTGCGGCCATTAGAGCGGCCCGTCCCGGTCGGCCTGCGGGCTTACGGCAGAGGAAGTCAGGCAACTCGATGCCTAGGGCTTCCAATGTGAAGCGAACGCCAATCGTTACTCGGCGGTCGGTAGATGCGAGGTAATCAGCAACCGGCTTGTTATTGATGCGGTCGGTATTAACGGTGACAATATTCATGGCTTATCCTTTCATGGTGTGTAGGAACTTGTCCCAATGTAATAGAGAGATAGCCCCCTTGCGTATAAGCAAACGGGAACGGGTAAATTGATGGTATGGAAAGGGGTGGCCTGCCAGCTACCAACAGGGGCAATGCACTAGCTGACAGGCCGTAGTATCTGCCTCTATCATGGGCGCAACTCGATGGATTTGGATTTGTCCGGGATGATAGATGCGGGATACTATAGGGAGAGGAGCGGCAAGCCTATGCGCCGTACATATTGCTTGCCGTGAAGCGGACCTGTTAAGATTCAACGCTCCTACATTCCTCAGATTAGCTCAATGGATGAATATCTGGAAAACCAATGACGGAAACCAGCGTATCGTAAGCCATGTCAATACAAAGACTAGGGGTGCTTCGATATTGATTACTGAGCTAATCTGAAGGATGCTTGTGGGAGATACGAATTATGGCCGTAGAGTACCGGAGATTGATCCGGGTATCATAGATAATACTATAGGTATCATCTTAGATTAGGGAATATAGAAGCTGTATCTATCGGTTTCCCCCTTACCCCCAAGCCACCGAGAACGGACTCTACCCGTAAGAACGGATGCAGGATAATCGACTACATAGGATGAGGCGGAATGCCTCAGCTACAGTCATTGGGAAAGCCATTACAGCAGCATCATCTTGAGTTAGATCATACGTCGCTTGTAGAGCTATCGGTTTGGACGCCATGTACCTATTCGTAAGAATGGCACACCCCCTCGCTCTAAAGCTAACCATTGCTGGCTGTGGGTCCTACAGTTATCGCACTGTCAGGCGTCCTAGGGCTTCCTAGCTTGGGCGGTATCAATAGATCATATTGGACTACGGTACTGCATTCGACCGTGCAGTTTCTTCTATGCCATACGGTACTGGAAGGGACCGGTTGCGAAGGTGATGTTTTCTCTATGCTATACGGTCCCAATATGTCCTTGCCGGAATAAGCTCCTCTCAGAAGCATTCCGACACTCAGGCTGGGCAAGTACCCGGACCCTCCCTAGTCGAGTCCAGCGACTCCCTGAGGCGGATGCGCGGCCCTTCCCATCGCCTGCCCGGTATCAGCTTGGGGAGTACCCGGATCATGCAGCGCAATACCGGGATACCGTGGCCTTCGAGATACCGAAGTGCGCCATCGTCTGACTGATCGTGGCCCCGTTCGCCTTACGCCAATCGGCCACCTCCTGAGCATCAGCGGCCCACGGACGGCCCAAGCTAGCCTTACCGCGATGCGTCAGCCCCGTTGCAGCTATCGAGGCCCGAGCCGCTACCCGCCCACTCTCACACCGCTCCTTGATCCGATGCCGTTCCATGTCTGCCATCTGAGCTAGGACAGCCACGATCAACTCGCCTACGCCACGGCCAATAGGTCCAAGCCCCTTTACGTCCAGCGTTACGCCCCGCTCTAGCAGGCGGCGAACCGTGGCCTGTACGTCCAAGGCATCACGGCCCAAGCGATCAAGGGCATAGACGTACAACGTGTCACCCTCCCGAATGTAGTCCAGGAGCTTTCCGAAGCCGGGACGGTCTGCCGCCAACGTGGCTCCGCTTACGCCTTCATCGCTGAACTCACGGTCAAAGCCATCACCTAACGCTTGGCGCTGGGCTTCAATGCTCTGGGCTTCGGTCGATACGCGGAAGTAGGCAACGCGGCTCATGGCTTCATCCTCACAAGGTATGACGGCTTAATGAGGCATGCTCATAACCCTGTCAAGTATCTTGTGAGGCATATCAGGGATACCGATACGGCATGACTCACAAGCTACAAGTTGAGAGGCAGGGTATCGGCAGGGCTAGCGATGGGCTGGGCTAGAGCTTGGCAACTGTGACACGTAGTGCAGGGATGGAGAACCACGCGCGATAATGCAGGTCGCGCTAGGCGTGTCATAATCGCCTGAGGGGCTAGCCGGGTATACGGGGAGAACCGCGCTCACTCTTGTCTGAATTGCCCTCTCGCATATCCTTAGCGAAAATAGGCCGTAGGGGGTTTCATGATTCGCATGCAGAGGCTTTTGTTGGCGGCGTCTTTAGCGGTTTCAGTTTGGATGGCATATTGGGCAGGGGAATATGTCTCGTTGGCAAACTCGCGATCATACGAGCAACACTTGATATCGGCCCAGTTCGAACCGATTGACTTCCCCCCGGATGCCGCCGGATTGATAGATGAGGCTAGTTATTCCAGCCAGATACGGGAAAGCCAGACGCTTGCCGCTTCGAACTCCAAGAATGAACTGAAACGTCTCGGGCCTGCAATCCACCATGCCAAGATTATGCTGATCGATGTGCCGCGCTGGGTCATTCTTGCCATAGCGCTTGCTGGGCTGGTTACTCTTGTAGGCAGCTACCGTTTCAAACTGGAAAAGCGGACATGAGTGATACTTTCTCGCTGCTGGGCCTTGTTAGCTTGGAGCCGGGAAGCTGGGCGGATTGGTTCTCTGGTTCCATGTCCGCGCTTGCTGTTGCTGTGGCTTTGGCAGCTTACCCGATTAGCAAGCGTCAAAAGCGGCAAAACGACCGGCAGCGTGAAAAGGAGATTGGTCGGGGTATCGGCTGGAAGGTGCTCACCCTGCTAAATCAAAATGCTGACATTGATCGGCATATCAAAGGCAGTCTCACTAATCGCGAGCCGATGTACCCGCCTAACATGAAGTTTCCGCTCGTTAGGCCATTAGGTTTTCCTGATAGGCGTCCGCAGGAGCTAAATCAAAGCGAGACTGACTTACTCTTAAAGTCCCAATCCGCAGAATTGCTAATGGAGCTTGAGCTTTGCTTTGGTCGGTATTCATCCATAGTCTTTTCGATGGGTGAGTATAGGAATCGACATGAAGCCTTGTACGAGCTAATGCCTCCGCCTATTGCCAATGAGGGAATGCGGTTTACTCACAAGCTCACACCGGAGGAGCTTGCTAGGATCACACCATACACCCTTATGCTGGAATCATTGCTGGAAGGCATGATGGTTCTACTTGATGAAAACACCTCGAAGCTGCAACAATGCTTGGTGCAGTATAATAAGGATATGACGAGGTATTTTGGCAAGGCGCTGATGACGTTCGAGGTCGATCCGACGCTAGCGCCATCATCGTAGCACGAAAGGCGACTGCGCGGACTTGCCTCAGCTAGTACAAAGGGCTAACACCATGGTCCCGACGCCGAAATAAAAAGCCTTCGTTTATCAGTAGTTAGTGGGTTTGCCGGGGCTTCCCTTCGGCTCCACCAGCGCGCGGCGACCTGCTTCACGTCATCGGTACCGGGCGACACGAACGCGCTATTGGCGCGAGCGCCGCGCTTCGGACGGCTACGCCAAGATGCTTCGGTCGATCTCGGCGATCGAGCGGACGCCGGTGAGCGCCATCGCGACGCGCATCTCGCGCTCGATCAGCGTCAGCAGCTGCGTGACGCCGGCCTCCCCGCGTGCCGACAGCGCATAGAGCCACGCGCGGCCGAGCAGTACGCCGTCCGCGCCCAGCGCCAGCATCCGCACGACGTCGAGCCCCGAACGAACGCCCGAATCCGCCAGCACCGTCAGTTGCCCCTTCACCGCCTCGGCGATCGCGGGCAGTGCCGCCGCGCTCGACAGGACGCCGTCGAGCTGCCTGCCGCCATGGTTCGACACGACGATGCCGTCCGCGCCGATCGCCGCCGCCTCGCGCGCGTCGTCGGGATCGAGGATGCCCTTGATGATCAGCGGGCCGTCCCAACCGGCGCGGATCCATTCCAGGTCCTTCCACGCGATCGACGGATCGAAATTCGCGCCGAGCCAGCCCATGTAATCGTTCAGCCCGCTCGCCTTGCCGAGCACAGGCTCGAGATTGCCGAGCTGGTGCGGTCGCCCGTGCAAGCCGACGTCCCACGCCCAGCCCGGCCTGCCCATCGCCTGGAGGACCCGGCGCAGCGGCGCATGCGGCCCCGACATCCCCGAATGCTGATCGCGGTAGCGCGCGCCCGGCACCGGCATGTCGACCGTGAACACCAGCGCGGTCGCGCCCTCTGCTTTCGCCGTCGCCAGCAGGTCGCGCATGAACGCACGGTCGCGCAGGACATAGAGCTGGAACCAGGTCGGCCCGGCGGGGGCGGCCTTCACCACCTCGCCAAGCGAGCAGAGCGACACCGTCGACAGGCAGAACGGCACGCCCGCCTTATGCGCCGCACGCGCCGCCTGCGTCTCGCCGCGACGATGGTACATGCCCGCGATCCCGACCGGGCCGAGCCCGACCGGCAACGCCTGGCGGTGGCCGAACAGCGTCGTCGACAGATCGAGATCGGACACGTCGCGCAACACCCGCTGGCGCAGCGCGATCGCCGACAGGTCGTCGACGTTGCGCGCCAGCGTCGCCTCCGCATACGAGCCGCCATCCGCATAGTCGAACAGGAACCGCGGCAGGCGCCGGCGCGCGGCCTCGCGGAAATCGAGCGTCGAGGCGATCGTCATGCGGCAGCTCCCATATCGTGCGCATCGATCCCAAAATCGTGGCGTTACGCGATCCCTAGCAAGCGATGCGCCGATCGGGCAACTTTCCCCTGTAAAAGATTGATGTACGTGTCCGGGACGGTTGCGGCATAGGGGGAGCGCCTGCAACGACGATCGATCCCGCCATGTCCGACGTGCCGCTCGACCTCATTCCTACGCGTGATACCGGCCCTGCCGCCGTCATGGCGGCCGATACCGGCCCTGCCGCCGCCGCGGCGGCCGATACCGGGCGGCGCGTCTACTCCGCCCCGGCGCTGGAGAAGGCGATCGACATCGTCGAACTGCTCGCGACCGAACCCCGCGGACTGACGATCACCGAAATCGCCAACCGCCTGTCGCGGTCGATCAGCGAATTGTTTCGCGTGGTCGTCGTGCTCGATCGCCGCGGCTGGCTGCACAAGGACCGCGACAGCGATCGCTACCGGGTGACGTACAAGCTGCTCGAGACGGCACATCGCGCGACGCCGGCGCAGGAACTGACGCAGGTCGCCGCCCCGCTGATGCTCGCGCTGGCCGCCGCGGCGATGCAATCCTGCCACCTCGTGGTGGTCAGCGGCGCACACGGCCTGATCGTCCATCGCCAGGAAAGCCCGGGTCCGACCGGGTTCGCGGTCCGCCTCGGCACCAGCATCGCGCTCGCCACCAACTGTTCGGGCCATGTCCTGCTCGCGTTCATGAGCGCAGGCGCCCGGTCTGCGATCCCCGGCGCGGCGGCGCTCGACGCGCACCTCGCCACGATCCGCGCGCGCGGCCATGAAACGCTCAAGAGCGCGCGGATGGCGGGCGTATCGGACATGAGCTGCCCGATCTTCGGCTATGACGGGCACGTCGTCGCGGCGCTGACGATCCCGTTCCTCGAAGTGATCGACGAGACCCCGCACATCTCCGCCGCGGACACGCTGATCGCGTTGAAGCGCACCGCGGCCGATATCTCGCAAGCGTTGGGATGGTTCGATCCGGGCGAGGCTTCCGCCAGCGAGGACGCGGCGTAATGACATTGCGCCTGCTCGCTCTCCTGCTGCTGCTAGTCGGGGCCGCGCCTGCCCCGCCTGCCCTGCCTCCCGCGGCAGCCGCGGCTGCCGCACCTGCGCACGACCGCCTGGATCAGCCTTGGTGGGCCGACCGGCATGCGGCGATACTGGCGACGATCGCGACGCATCCCGATCCGCAGGTCGTGCTGATCGGCGATTCGATCACCAACAACTACGACAAGGCGATCCTGCCGGACGAGAATTTCGCGCCGACCTGGGCGAGATACTATGCGCCGCGCCGTGCGCTCAATCTGGGGTTCAGCGGCGATACGACGGCCAACGTGCTGTGGCGGTTGCAGCATGGCGAAGTTGCCGGGCTGCATCCGAAGACGGTCGTGCTGTTGATCGGGACCAACGACACCGGGAGTGCGGGGCGGACTGCCGCGCAGACGGAGCGCGGGATCGATGCGGTGGTGGATGATCTGAAACGCCGGCTGCCGCATGCCGGCATCCTGCTGATGGGGCTGCTGCCGAGCGCGATCAGTCCTGCGAAGACGGCGACCGACACGGCGATCAACACCTATCTGGCCAAGCGTTACGCGACCGATCGACGCGTCGCCTACCGCGATATCGGTGCGGTCTTTCGCCGATCGGATGGCACGCTGAACGAAGCCCTATTCTACGACCCACGCCTGCCCCAGCACGGCAAGCCGCTCCATCCGGACAGCGTCGGCCAACGGATGATGGCCGAGGCGATCGAACCGACGCTGGCGGGACTGATCGGCCGCTAGTCGGGACGGCGATGGGGGAATGGAGCGGGTGAAGGGAATCGAACCCTCGTCACTTGCTTGGGAAGCAAAAGCTCTACCATTGAGCTACACCCGCACGGCCTTGAGATTACTATGTAATGTCAGGCGTCGGCGTCCGCTGTGCGGCACGCCGGTCGTGAGCCTCTATCCGTTGCCCGTTAGCGACGCAAGAGCCGCTTTCGATCGGTCCGTCCGCGCTATAGGATGCCGCGAATGGACGAACTGACGCTCGCCGTGGTCGGCATCGACTTTCCGAATGCGGACAGGAGCAAGAGCAACCGGCGGATGGAGCTGTTGCTGTGCACGCCCGGCGAACCCGTCGAGCTGCGCCGCGAACCGAAGAATCCGCATGACGCCAATGCGGTCGCGGTATTTAGCATCCGCGGCGTGCAGATGGGGTATCTCTCCGCGGATCGAGCGCCATTCATCGGCCGGCGCATGCAATCCGAAGATTTCGTCGTGGTGTTCCAGGCCTTGGTGGGGACGATGGGCTATGTCCGCATCCGCTTCGGCGGCGATGCACCGACCCTGCCCGAGGCTACCGCGACAGAGAGACCCGTCCGCGCCTCGACGCGCAGCCCGGGGTACGATCCTGACGTCTTCTATCCCGATCCCGAGGGCCCCGAATGGGGCGCCTGAGACGCGTCAGATGCCCTGTGCGCTGACGGTGCGGCCGGTCGCTTCGAGATCACGCGTCAGGTCGGCGAGGCAGCGGTCGACCAGCGCCTCGTCCGAACTGCGCACGACGAAGTTCGCGCCCGTCCTGCCGTCGCGGAAGAACGGGTAGCTGCCGATCGCGACGCCTTCGTGGCTTTTCTCGGCATCGCGCAGGATATCCGCGACTTCGCTCTCCGCGACCCAGCAGCCGATCGTCTTCGACACTACCGGGCGGCCGCCCTCGAGCGTCCCGGTCAGCGCGTCGAGCATCCCGGCGGTAATGTGCGGCACGCCCGCCATGATGAAGATGTTGCCGATCCGGATCCCCGGCGCGCCCGACACCTTGTTGTCGATCAGGTCCGCGCCGACGGGCACCCGCGCCATCCTCGCGCGCGCTTCGGTCAGCCCGCCGCGAGTTTCGTAATACGCCTCCAGCACCGCCATCGCGCGCGGATGATGCTCGACCGCGACGCCCAGCGCCTCGGCGATCGCATCGACGGTGATGTCGTCGTGAGTCGGCCCGATTCCGCCGGTCGTGAACAGGTAATCGTTGCGTGCGCGGAGGATGTTGACCGCCTCGACGATCGCCTCGGTCTTGTCGGCGACCACGCGCACCTCGGCGAGGCGGATGCCCTGCACGTTGAGCCAAGCCGCGATCTGCGCGACGTTCTTGTCCTGCGTGCGGCCCGACAGGATCTCGTCGCCGATGATCGTCAGCGCGGCCGTCCAGATGCGTTCCTCTACCATGCCCCTCGCATAGCCTCGCAAAAGCCCGCCCGCCACGCTATATCGCGCGTCATGACCGAATATGTAACCGTCACCTCGGACCAGCCCGACGCGCGCACCGGCGCTATCAAGCTGCATGGCCCCGCCGCGTTCGAAGGCATGATGAAGGCGGGCAGGCTCGCCGCCGAGACGCTCGACATGATCGTGCCGCACATGGTGCCGGGCGTGACGACCGCCGAGATCGACCGGCTGATCTACGACTTCATCATCGCCGGCGGCGGCGTCCCCGCGACGCTCGGCTATCGCGGTTACACGCATAGCGTCTGCATCTCGATCAACCATGTCGTCTGCCACGGCATCCCGAGCGAGAAGACGCTGAAATCGGGCGATATCGTCAACGTCGACGTCACGCCGTTGTTGGACGGCTGGCACGGCGACACGAGCCGGATGTACCTGATCGGCGACGTTCCGATCAAGGCGCGGCGCCTTGTCGAAGTCACCTACGAATGCCTGATGATCGGCATCGAGCAGGCGAAACCCGGCAACCGCATGGGCGACGTCGCCAACGCGATCCAGCGCCATGCCGAAAAGCACCGCTACGGAGTCGTCCGCGATTTCTGCGGCCACGGCGTCGGCCGGCTGTTCCACGACGCCCCCGAAGTCGTCCATGTCGGCAAGCCCGGCACCGGCCCCGAACTGCGCCCGGGCATGATCTTCACGATCGAGCCGATGATCAACATCGGCCGGCCCGACGTGAAGCTGCTCGACGACGGCTGGACGGCGGTGACGCGCGACCGCTCGCTGTCGGCGCAGTTTGAGCACTCGATCGGGATTACCGAAACGGGCTGCGACATCTTCACGCTAAGCCCCAAGGGCTACACCCAACCGCCTTACGTCTGAGTTTCAGGGGAACTATGGCAGCGGTGCTACGACGGGTGTTGGCGGTCCGTCTCTCGTTCGGGATCGTACGAGAAAGCGGCCTAGGATTTTACGATCCGCAACCGATAGTCGAAGTGCATCGGCGATCATCCCATTACGCTCGTTAAGCTCGAACTTGGCCTGTTCGGTCGCATAAGCTCTGGCTAGCATCGCCAACTTCGCCTTGTCCGGAGTATCGAACGCGAGCTGTTCACCAATCTCGCGGTCGATCCGGTCGAACGCTCCTAAATCCTGCTTCCCTCCGCGTGCGACGGAAAGCCGGACCCACATCTCCGTCCCCGCCGGAGACATTCCTACAAGGCGGGTCATGCCTCTCGACGCTTCCATTATCGTTTCGGGAGAGAGTTGCAGGGCATATGCTGTCCCCGTGACGGCGACGATCCCGGCAATGGCGAAGATAGGCGCTTTGATCCGCATCATCGCAGGCTAGGTCGACGTCGGTGCGCGAGCAAGCTTATCGAATGAAAACGATGCGTCCTCCCTACGTGACGAACGCGCACTACCCCGCTAAAGCCCGCCCCATGACCGAGATCACACCGCAGATCGTCGCCGACCACGGCCTGTCCCCCGAAGAATATGAGCGCGTCCTGCGCGCCATCGGCCGCGAGCCGAATATGGTCGAGCTCGGCATCTTCTCGGTCATGTGGTCCGAGCATTGCAGCTACAAATCCAGCAAGATCCACCTGATGAAGCTGCCCACCAAGGGTCCGCGCGTCATCTGCGGCCCCGGTGAGAACGCCGGCGTCGTCGATATCGGCGACAACCAGGCGGCGATTTTCAAGATGGAGAGCCACAACCACCCGTCCTACATCGAACCGTACCAAGGTGCGGCGACCGGCGTCGGCGGCATCCTGCGCGACGTCTTCACGATGGGCGCGCGGCCGATCGCCAACCTCAATGCGCTCCGCTTCGGCCGCCCCGATCACCCCAAGATGCGCCACCTGATCTCGGGCGTGGTCCACGGCATCGGCGGCTACGGCAATTGCGTCGGCGTCCCGACCGTCGGCGGTGAGGTGAACTTCCACTCGGCGTATGACGGCAACATCCTGGTCAACGCGATGACCGTCGGAATCGCCGACCAGGACAAGATCTTCTATTCGGCCGCCTCCGGCATCGGCAATCCGATCGTCTATGTCGGCAGCAAGACCGGCCGCGACGGCATCCACGGCGCGACGATGGCGAGCGCGGACTTCGGCGAGGATTCGGACGCCAAGCGCCCGACCGTCCAGGTCGGCGATCCCTTCACCGAGAAGCTGCTGATCGAAGCCTGCCTCGAACTCATGGCGACCGACGTCATCGTTGCAATCCAGGACATGGGCGCCGCCGGCCTCACCTCGTCGTCGGTCGAGATGGCGTCGAAGGGCGGCGTCGGCATCGAACTCGTCATGGACGACGTACCGCAGCGCGAGACCGGCATGACGCCGTACGAGATGATGCTCTCCGAGTCGCAGGAGCGCATGCTGATGGTCCTCAAGCCCGGCCGCGAAGCCGAGGCCGAGGCGATCTTCAAGAAGTGGGAACTAGATTTCGCGGTCATCGGCCGCGTCACCGACACCGGCCGGATGGTGCTGACGTTCAAGGGCGAGACCGTCTGCGACATCCCGCTCGGCCCGCTCGCCGACGAAGCGCCGCTCTACGATCGCCCGCACGTGCCGACGCCAAAGCCTGCGCCGCTCGAAAACGCACCGCATAGCAACGACATCGCCGCCGATCTGCTCACGCTGATGGGCTCGCCGGACGTCGCCTCGCGCCGCTGGATCTGGGAGCAGTACGATCACATGGTCGGCGCTGACACGGTGCAGCGCCCCGGTGGCGATGCCGCGGTCGTCCGCGTCCACGGCACGCAAAAGGCGCTGGCGATGACCACCGACTGCACCCCGCGCTATTGCTTCAGCGATCCGGTCGAGGGCGGCAAGCAGGCGGTCGCCGAGGCCTGGCGCAACCTGACCGCAGTCGGCGCGCTGCCGCTGGCGGTCACCAACTGCCTCAACTTTGCCAACCCGCAGCGTCCTGAGATCATGGGCCAGATCGTCGGCTGCCTCGAAGGCATGAGCGACGCCTGCATCGCGCTCGACTTCCCGATCGTGTCGGGCAACGTCTCGCTGTACAACGAGTCGAAGGCGACCGGTGGCGGCTCGGCGATCCTGCCGACGCCGGCGATCGGCGCGATTGGCTTGCTCGCGGACTGGCAGAAGAATGCGACGATCGCGTTCAAGGGTTCGGGCGACATCATCCTCGCGGTCGGCGCGCGCGGCGGCCATCTCGGCCAGTCGCTGTGGCTGCGCGAATGCCATGGTCGCGAACAGCGCGACGCCGGCCCGCCGCCGCCGGTCGATCTCGCGGCCGAACGCCGCGTCGGCGACCTGATCCGCGAGGCGATCGCGCTGGGCCAGCTGACTGCGGTCCATGACGTGTCCGACGGCGGCATCGCGGTGACGCTTGCCGAGATGGCGCTGGCTGGCGGGATCGGCGCTATGATCGATCGCAAGCAGCCGTTCGATTGCGCGCGCTCGTTCTTTGCCGAGGACCAGGGGGTCTATATCGTCACGGTCGAGGACCATGCGCTGCTCGACTTCCTCGGCGCTGCGCATGCGGCCGACGTCGAAGCGGAACCGCTCGGTCGCACCGGCGGCAAGCGCCTGATCTTCGAACGCCCCGACCGCGACGACGTTATCGCGCTCGACACGCTGCGGACGGCGCATGAAGGGTTCTTCCCGAAGCTGATGGGGGTCGACGCGGCGCTTGCGTGACGGGCTGCGTCCGGGGGTAGTCGAGGGCCTGCCGTCTCCAACGCAAGCGAACCACCCCGGCGAAGGCCGGGGCCCAATTGGAAAAGCCGCGGTAGCGAGGCGCCGGCCCCAGTTACGACCGTCCCCCAATTGGGCCCCGGCCTTCGCCGGGGTGGTCGGCCCTTGAGGCGAGAACACCCCCAAAACACAGCATGTTTCCCCGCGAAGGCGGGGACCCAGTCTGGGCTCCCGCCTTCGCGGGAGAACAGGGAAACGAGGGCAACCATGCAGCGGGCCTCGATCTACCAGTGATGCTGCCGGGCACTCCCGCCGCGTGCGCTCCCTGCGGATCATCGACCACCCCAAGAACTACGCTGTTCTATACGCCCCGCTTATGCGAGCAGTCCCGAATGGTCACAGCCTTCCCGACACACGGTTCAACACCGCCAAACGCAGCCATGCCGATCGCCCGCGAAATGCTGCGCGAGCGGCTGTACTTCACGCCGTCCGCATGACCCCTGCCCCCGCCAGGATCGCTACGCTCGACCTCATCCGAGGGGTCGCCGTCATGGGTATCCTCGCGGCCAACATCGCCGCATTCGGCTTCCCCGAATTCGCCTACATGAGCCCCGCGTCGATGGGCCCGCCTAGCACGCCCGACCTGGTCGCCTGGACGACCACCTTCATCGTCATCGATGGCAAGATGCGCGGGCTGTTCTCGTTTCTGTTCGGTGCGTCGATGCTGCTGGTGATCGACCGGGCCAAGGCGACCGACGAGGATCCGGCGACCGTACACCTGCGCCGGATGGCCTGGCTGTTCGTGTTCGGCATCGCGCACCTCTACCTGCTGTGGTGGGGCGATATCCTCGCGCATTACGCGCTGGTCGGCGCGATCGCGTACATGTTCGTCCGGTTGCCGGTACGCTGGCTGATCGGCGTCGGGCTGGCCTGCATCGTCCTCCAGACGGTCGAACTGGCGACGCTCACCGCGTATGCGTTCGATTTGCACGCGTCGGCGCATCGGCCGCATGCAGCAGCGCGGATCGTCACGAACTGGCAGCTGCTGGCGGACCAGTTCGGCCAGCCTACCCCGGCAGTGATAGCGCGCGAACTGGCCATCGGACTTGGCGGATGGCGCGATCTGGTCGCGTGGCGGTGGACGCATGCGGTCGGGCCGATCACGGCGCTGACCGTCAATGGCCCGGAGACGCTCGGGTTCATGCTGTTCGGCATGGCAGGGCTGCGATCGGGGTTCCTGACGGGGGAGTGGACACGACGGCGCTATACCGTGATCGCGGTCGCCGGGATCGGCTTCGGCTGGCTCGGCTATGCGGCCATCGCGGCGTTCGACATCGCCCACGGGTTCGATGCGCGCTATGTCGCGCTGTCATGGCTGGCGCTGGCGACGCCGCTCCGGCCGGTCACGATCATGGGCTATGCCGCCGCTATCATCCTGCTCGCCCGGCCCGGCGGTTGGCTGACCATGCGCATTTCGGCCGCGGGTCGCATGGCGTTCTCGAACTATCTCGGTACGACGATCCTCTGCACGACGCTGTTTTACGGGTACGGGCTCGGCCTTTACGGCGCGCTGTCCCGCGCGCAGCTCTATTGCGTCGTCGTGCCGATCTGGCTGTTGATGCTACTGTGGTCGAAGCCCTGGCTCGACCGCTTCCGTTATGGCCCACTCGAATGGCTATGGCGCAGCCTTTCACGCTTTGCCTGGCAGCCGATGCGCGGTTCGGCATTCGCGACGAACCGATCGGGCTAATTGCGAATAAGACGCAAAAGAGCTTGCGAGTAGTTCGCAATATCCGTATCCCCGGCTTACAGCTAGGGAGTTCACATGGTCGTCTGCGTTTGCAATGCCATACGAGAATCCGACGTTCGCAACTGCGCACGTGGCGGGTGTACGACACCCTGCCAGGCGTTCCGTTCGATGGGTCGCAAACCCAAATGTGGCCAGTGCACGTCGATAGCGCGAGCGATTATCGACGAGGAACGCGCCGCTGCATAAGCGTCGCAACAGCTAAGAAACCGCAGAAATCCGCCATTTCCTGGGTTGCGGTTGCGGTATTGCCGGCGCTACAAGTCCGTCAGAGGTGACGGAGATATGGCCATGCGCGGCGACCCCCAAGTAATCGAATTTCTGAACGAGGCGCTCAAGAACGAGCTGACCGCGGTCAACCAATATTGGCTTCATTACCGGATGCTCGAGCATTGGGGCGTCTACAAGCTCGCCCAGTATGAGCGGATGGAATCGATCGACGAGATGAAGCACGCCGACTGGCTGTCGGAGCGCATCCTGTTCCTCGATGGCCTGCCGAACTTCCAGCTGCTCGGTCGCCTGCGCATCGGCGAGACCGTCGAGGAGGTCCTGAAGTCGGATCTGGCGCTCGAAGTCGAGGCCACCGTCCAGCTCAAGGGCGCGATCTCGTACTGCGAAGAGGTCAAGGACTATATCAGCCGCGATCTGTTCGCGCGCATTCTCGCCAGCGAGGAAGAGCATGTCGACACGCTCGAGCGCCAGTTCGAGATGATCGCGCGGATGGGTATCCACAACTACATCCAGTTGAACTCGATCTCCGAGCATGATTCGCCCAAGGCTGGCGCGGCGCCGTATCTGAAGGGGTGAGCTACGGGCGATGCCGGTGAGCCGGTATCGCCTGGAAGACTTAATCCTCCCCCGCCAGGGGGGAGGTGTCGCCGAAGGTGACGGAGGGGGAGGACACGGAACAGCGGTTTCGCTTACCGCCCCCTCCGTCAGGCTGGCGCCTGCCACCTCCCCCTGGCGGGGGAGGATTAATTTATTTAGTCTTCGCCAAAGCCTGTCGGAATCGCACGGCGACCGAAGCCGCCGCCCGCGACGGGCTTGCGCGCTACGATCGGATTGGCCTCGCGCTCCAGCAGCGTCAGCGTTTCGCCGAACAGCGGACGCAAGCGGACGATATGCTCGAGCGCTTCTTCCGGCGTATCCTGCATTTCCACGCAATCGCGCGCGATGGTCTCGATCGCCTCGGCCAGATCGGCCAGCGGCTCTGCACCGAACTGGCGTGCCTCGCCCTTCAGCGTATGCGCGGGGATCACCATCGCCGCCGCGTTGAGGGCGCGCATCGCCGCTTCGATCGCCGCGACCGACTTTACGCCATCTTCCCGGAAATAGCCGAGAATGCGGACAAATCCGGCGCCCAGCTCACTCCGCGCCTGCGCGAACGCGGGCCAGTTGATCAAGGTGCTTCCTTCGAACGACACTATCGCCTTCTCCCGTTCGGCCACGCGCCATGAAGGTCTAAACGCTGCTGTACCCGGCTTGGGTAAACACAATGTTGTCATGCTACCGAAGTGTTACGATGAAGGTCGGTGAAACTTCATCCAAAACGATCTCTATCGTCGCATTTGCAGCCGTGGCGACCGCCGCGAGCTCGGTCGGCGCGTTGGCGTCGTCGGCGATTACCGTGACCGCTTTCGCCCCGCCCCGCAGCGCTTTTGCGAGCCGCACCGCGGGCCAGGGGCAGCGCATGCCCCTGGCATCGATACGGACCGCGCCGGACACCGCCTAGTTGCCGCCGCCGCCCTTGCCGTTGTCATCGTACGGATTCTTCGGTGCGCGGAACATTAGCCGGACGGGGACCGCGCCGAAGCCGAGATCCTTGCGCATCGAATTGACCAGATAGCGTTCGTAGCTCGCCGGCAGCTGATCGACGCGCGTGCCGAAGATGACGAAGCTGGGCGGACGCGTCTTGACCTGCGTGACGTAGCGCATCTTGATCCGCTTGCCGCCAGGCGCCGGTGGCGGGGTCGCCTCGATCGCGCGTTCGAACCAGCGGTTGAGTTCGCCGGTGCCGACACGCTTCGACCACGCGTCGCGCGTGTCGAAACAGGCTTGCAGCAACTGGTCGATGCCCTTGCCGGTTGCGCCGGACACGGTCATCACGGTGACGCCCTTGACCTGGCTCAGGCCATCCTCGAGCGCGCGCTTGACGCCGTTGAACAGCGACGACGCGCTCTCGGCGATGTCCCATTTGTTGAGCGCGATGACGAGCGCACGGCCCTCCTGCAGCACCTTGTCGGCGATGCGGAGATCCTGCGCCTCGAGGCCGAGGGTCGCGTCGAGCAGCAGCACGACGACCTCGGCGAAGTCGACCGCGTGGAGCGCGTCCTCGACCGACATCTTCTCGAGCTTGTCCTGCACCTTGGCGCGCTTGCGCATGCCCGCGGTGTCGATCAGGCGGACCTTGCGCGCTTCGCCACCGGTCGGGTGCCAGTCGTAATCGACGCTGATCGAATCGCGGGTGATGCCGGCTTCGGGGCCGGTGATCATGCGGTCTTCGCCGAGGATACGGTTGACGAGCGTCGACTTGCCCGCATTCGGGCGGCCGACGATCGCGAGCTTCAGCGGGCCCTCATATTCGTTGTCGGGCTGTTCCTCGGGCGGCTCTTCCTTGCCTTCGAGAAGCGGGAGCAGGCCTTCGAACAGGTCGCCCATGCCCTCGCCGTGTTCGGCCGACAGCTGGACCGGATCGCCGAACCCGAGCGCGAGCGACTCGAGGATGCCGTCTTCGCCCGCGCGGCCCTCGGCCTTGTTGGCGACGAGGATGACGGGGACGTCGGCGGTGCGGAGCCAGCGGGCGATCTCTTCGTCGAGCGGCACGATCCCGGCGCGCGCGTCGAACAGGAACAGCGCGACGTCGGCCTGCGCGACCGCGGCTTCGGTCTGCTGGCGCATCCGGCCGGGCAGCGTCTGCGCGTCGTGATCCTCGTATCCGGCGGTATCGATGATGCGGAAATCCATCCCGATCAGCGACGCGTCGCCCTCGCGGCGATCACGCGTGACGCCCGGCCGGTCGTCGACCAGCGCGAGCTTCTTGCCGACGAGGCGGTTGAACAGGGTCGACTTGCCGACATTTGGGCGGCCGACGATTGCGACCACGGGGAGTTTGGACATGAGGGGGCCTTAGCGCGTGTCGCGGCAAAGGTCACCTATGTCCCTCGCCCCTCTGGGGAGAGGGAGGGAGGAGCCATAGGCGACGGAAGGGTGAGGGAGTTGTGGAGAGCGTTTCGAGCCTCACTCCCCTCACCCTTCCCAGCGCAAGCGCGCCGGGCCCCTTCTCTCTCCCCGGCGGGGAGAGGGAGTATACGTCACCGGTACGCGGTGACCTTGCCCTTCTGGTCGAGCGTGTAGAGCGTCGAATTCGCCACGATCGGGGGCAGCGAGAACGGCGTCTTCGTCTCGATCGTCGAGCTCACCGTGCCATCGGTCGGCGAGACGAAATTGATCTCGCCGCGCGAGTTGGTGAGGACCAGGCGGTTGCCGGCGAGGATCGGACCGAACCAGGTGATCGCGTTGCTGCGCTTCTTCTCGTTCTGGAAACGCGTAAGCTGGGCGATCCAGCGCGCCTTGCCGTTCGAGCGCGACAGGCAGACCAGCCGCGCGTCGTCGGTAACCACGAACAGCCATTCGCCCGCGATCCACGGCGTCGAGATGCCGGCGAAGTTCTGCTCCCACAGGCGCTGACCGGTCGACAGTTCGAGCGCGACCATGCGGCCACCCTGCCCGACCGCATAGACGCGGCCGCCGTCGATCACCGGGGCGGCGTCGATGTCCGACAGGCTCGACACCGAGGTGGTGACCGATGTGCGCGACAATGCGTCCTGCCAGAGGATACGCCCGTTCTCGTAGCGATAGGCGCTGAGTTCGCCGCTGGAGAAGCCGGCGACGACGGTGCCCTGGCTGACC
Organism: Sphingomonas sp. 4RDLI-65; assembly: GCF_049472435.1. Lineage (NCBI taxonomy): Bacteria > Pseudomonadati > Pseudomonadota > Alphaproteobacteria > Sphingomonadales > Sphingomonadaceae > Sphingomonas > Sphingomonas sp. 4RDLI-65. Next base: position 464,466 of record NZ_JBCEBT010000002.1, read on the forward strand.
GCGGGGGCCGCGACGCCGAACACGCCCTGCGTTTCGAGCGTGCCCGACTGGACCCACTGGACCTTGCCGTCGGCCTGGTTGAGCGAGAAGACCTGGTTGTCCTGCGTCAGGACGTACACCGCGCCGTTGGCGACGGTCGGCGAACCACGCAGCGGCGCGCCGGGCTTGGCGCGCCACAGGATCGCGCCATCGGCCGCGTTCATCGCGACGACGTCACCGACGCCGTCGGTGGCGTAGAGCTTGCCGTCGTCATAGCTGACGCCGCCGCCGAACCGTGCGGCACTGTTGAGCTTGCCCTCGGTAATGCCCGCGCTCCACAACGCAGCACCGGTATCGGCGGCAAAGGCATGAATCGTCGCGGTGACATCGGTCACGAACAGCTTGTTGTCCGCGACGACCGGTGCTGCGCCGAGCCGCTGGCGATTCGAGCCGCCGTCGATCGAGGCCTGCCACGCACGCTTGGGCTGGTCGCCGAGCGCGAGCTGGCCCATCGACTTGGCGGGGTTGCCGCCGGGCTGAGCCCAGGCGTCGTTGACCGCGGGCGCGGGCAGCAGGACCTGGACGTCGGCGATCGTCTTGTCGGTCTCGACCTCGTTCTCCGACACCAGGATCGACACGCGGTCGCCGACGGTCGGCGTCTTCTTGACGCCGCCCTTGAAGATCCCGCAACCGCTGAGCGCCACCAGCGCGGCGACGGCGACCGTCACCCGATATGTCTTCATCATTGCGCCTTGGTATCCTCGTTGACTTGCCCGGGGTTGGCCCCGGTATTCGCTACGGCATCGACACCCAGTACCCCGGCCATCTGAACCGCGCGTTGACGGATCGTCTCGGGCACGCCGGTGTCACGCGCGATCTGGCCGAACAAAACGCCCGCCTGCTGGCGCTGGTTCATCCGGAGATAGGCGATCGCGACCATCTCGCCCGCGCTGCCCAGCCATGCACCGCCGGGGACGGCGAGCGGGCGGAGACGCTCGACGACGACCTGCGGCTTCAGCGTATCGAACTCGGCCGACGTCTGGCGGACCAGCGCGAGATCGCGGAACGGCTTGGCCAGCGAGGTATCGCCGGCGATCGCGCCGAGCTTGGCGGCGGCGCCCTTCAGATCGTCCTTCTGGAGAAGGACATCGGCCTGCGTGAACAGCGCGAGCGCGCGGTAGCCATCGCGGTTCGACTTGGCGAGTTCGGCGAGCGGCTTGGACGCGGCGGCGGCGTTGTTGGCGCCGAGCGAGTCGTAGGCGGCCTGGAGCTGTTCGCCCTCGACACCGGCGGCCTCGCCATTGTGATGCTGCCAGTACAGGGAGCCGGCGAGAGCGGCGAGCGCGGCGACGACGCCGATCGCGACCCACTTGCCCCAGTTCGTCCAGAACCCGGCGAGTTGGTCGCGGCGGAGTTCTTCGTCGACCTCGCGCAGGAATGCTTGATCGGTTTTCGGCGGGAGGGCCAAGGAATGCTCCGGAAATAGTGAGGGGGTGGGCGGCGCGGACCTTAGCCGCGCCGGAACCGAAACGGAAGCGGATCAATCCTTGGGCGCGTAGACCTGCTCCGCGCCCGGAAATGCACGGGCGCGGACGTCGTCGGCATAGGTCTGCGTCGCCGACGAAATGGTGTCGGCGATGTCGGCGAACCGCTTCACGAACTTGGCGGTACGCTCGAACATGCCCAGCATGTCCTCGGTCACCAGCACCTGGCCATCGCACTGCGCCGAGGCACCGATGCCGATCGTCGGGCAAGCGATGGTGGTGGTGATCTCGATCGCGATCGGCTCGACCACGCCTTCGATTACCAGCGAGAAGGCGCCCGCCTCGGCGATGCTCTGCGCGTCGGCGACGATCTTGGCGGCTTCCTCGGGCGTGCGACCGCGGGCGCCGTAGCCGCCGAGGACGTTGACCGCCTGCGGGGTGAGGCCGACATGCCCCATCACCGGGATGCCGCGCTCGGTGAGGAACTTGACGGTCGGCGCCATCGCGGTGCCGCCTTCGAGCTTCACCGCCGCCGCGCCGGTCTGTTTCAGCAGAAACGCGGCGCTTTCGAATGCCTTTTCGGGCGACGCCTCGTAGCTGCCGAACGGCATGTCGATGACGACCACCGCGTGATAGCTGCCGCGCACCACCGCAGCGCCGTGCGCCGCCATCATCTCCAGCGTCACGGGCACGGTCGACGGCAGGCCGTAGATCACCTGCCCCAGGCTGTCGCCGACCAGCAGCATGTCGCAGTGCGGATCGAGCAGTTGCGCCGTGCGAACCGTGTAGGCGGTGAGCATGACGAGCGGCATCTTGCCCTTCTGCCGACGGATCGCGGGGATCGTCAGCCGCTTGAGCGGGGCGGGCGTCGGGTTCGCGCGACTCGTCGCGGTGTCGAGGGTGTAGGTCGTGGACATGGCGACGCTAGTAGCGCGCGGCTCGACGCTCGCCCAGCCTGAGCGGAATCAAACCGCCCAGCCTTTCACGCGGGCATGACCGACGAGCCAGAGCGTGAATGCGGCGATCGCGACGATCACCAGCGGAAAGCCGAGCGTCTCGCTGGCGCCCTTTTGCGCGACGATATCGGTGGAGGCGAACAGCCAGCCGAACTGCGCGATCGTCGCGACCAGCGAGGCGAGGAGGAACGGGCGCGCGTTGGCGCGCCGCATGAACAACAGGATCGCGCCGACCAGACCGGTCAGCACGGCGACGGCGAACAGCGGATCGTACCAGTTGGGCAATGCGGCATAGAGCGCGCGGTCGTAGGCGGTCGCATGGCCCATCGCGTCGGCGCCGAGCCGGACCTGCTGCAGGCACATGAAGCATCCGAGCAGTCCCCAGAGTACGAGGACACCGGTGGTCAGTCGAAACCACAAGGGTCCCTGTCGCACGAAGAACATACCGCCGCCCCTGTTGTTTCAGGGCACCAGACTGCGCTCCGCAGAGGTTACGCGCAATAGGCCGCCACTATGCGGCAAGATGTCACGGTTTTGGAACCGGAGGAACATCGGGAGCTTCCGACTGCGATGTCCCTCCGGGCCGTATTCAAGGTGTAGCGTGCGCAACCTGAACGCGTCGTGACGATTTGCGCATCACGATCAGAACGATCGCGACACGGTCAGGCCATAGGTACGTGGATCGCCCGGCTGGCCGACGACCAGACCAGTGCTGCCGGACTGGAGCGCGAGCACTTCATAATAGTTCTGGTCGAACGCGTTGCGCAGCCAGCCGAACACGTTCCAGCTGTCCTTCGCCTTGAATCCCAAGCGAAAGTTGCTGAGCGCGTAACCGTTGATGTCGGTGTAGAGCGAGCGCGACGGGTTCGACGAGAAGGTCGACCGATAGCTGCCGTCATAGCCGAGATAGACCTGGCCATCGAGCCCGCCGAGCGTTGCCGGCAGGTCGTATTCGGCGCCGTAGGAGAACGCCCATTTCGACACGCCGGGCAGGCGCTGGCCGGAGATGTCGCAGTTGGCCGGGCTGTAGGACGGTGTCGTCGACGTTCCCGCCTGACCGGCCGGGCTGGCGGGATGCGTCGCATCGGCGGTGGTGCCGCCGGACAGTTCGGGCGGGCACGGCGCATCGACGAACTTGACGTATTTCGCGTCGGTGTACGCACCATTGGCGTAGACGCTGAACCGGTCGGTCGGGCGAAACGCCGAGTCGAATTCGAGGCCGCGCGTCCGGACCTTGCCGGCATTGGCGAGATAGCCGCGCAACACGCCAAGCTGGCCATTGGTGACGGTCGCCTGGTAATCGCTGATCTCGGTCCAGAACCCCGCAAGATTGAGCGTCAGACGGCGATCCAGGAACTGCGTCTTCAGGCCAAGCTCGAAATGGTTGACCTTCTCGGGCTTCACCGTGGCAGCCGACAGGATCGGGTTGTTGCTGCCGTCGAGCGGCAGGCCCGACAGGTTGATCCCGCCCGACTTGTAGCTGCGTGCGTAGGTCGCATAAGCGTGGATGTCGGACGTCACGGTGTAGGCCGCCGTGATATCCCCCGACAAATTCCAGTTGTCGAAGTCGGGCTGGTAGCTTTGCGGAGCAAGCACCCCGCGCTGGTCGTTGAACCTTGCGTTACTGGTGACAAGTTCGCCTGCCCCGGTCGTCACGACCGAAACATAGTCGCCCTTCTTCTTGTCATAGTTCAACCGCAGGCCCGGCGCGATCTGGAACCGGTCGCTGACGTTCCAGGTCAACTTGCCGAACAGCGCTGCGCTGGTGTTGGTGAAGCCGATCGTGTTGCGTGACGTCAGCCCGTTCAGCGTCGCCGGATTCTTCCCGCCCGTGCTAGTCGGGTTGAGCAGGAAAGCGCTCGCCGCCGGCCCCTGCACCTGCAAGCCCTGCGTATCGATCGTCTGGTAGAAATAGAACGCGCCGAGGACGTAATCGAGCGTGTGCTTGCCGTTGGAGGCAATCCTCAGCTCCTGGCTATACTGCGTCTGCTGCGACGGATTGGCGGAGACGGTGGTGATCGGCAGGCCGATGAAATCGCGGTCGTTCGACGGATCCCAATTCCAGAACCGCCACGCGCTGACCGAGGTGATCGTCGACGCGCCGAGATCCAGATTGCCGAGCAGCGATACGCCGCCCAGTTCCTGCTTCGCGCGCAACGGCGTGTCGACATCGGTCACCCGGTCGAACGCGTTGGTCGACGGCACGACGTAGCCCTGCGCGGCGGCGAGCGCGGCGTATTGGCGGGTGAGCGGCCGCTGGGTGGCGCCGGTACGGGCGTAATATTGCACGCAGCAATTCGGGTTCTGCTGGCCGTAATCGCCCGACAGAGCGAGATCGAGATTGTCGGTGGGCTTCCAGTAGAGCTGGCCGCGCACGCTCTTATTGTCCTGCGCGTTCAGATCCTTGCCGGTCACGACGTTGTGGATCGTGCCGTCACGCTCGGTCACCGACGCCGACAGCCGGATCGCGAGTTTGTCGGGGATCAGGGGGCCGGACACCGACGCCTTGGCCTGGATGAACTGGTAGTTGCCGGTGGTGAGTTCGATCCGCGCCTCGGGCGTGAAGCTGGGTTTGCGAGTCGTGATGTTGATCGCGCCGGCGGTGGTGTTCTTGCCGTACAGCGTGCCTTGCGGTCCGCGGAGGACTTCGATCCGCTCGGTGTCGGTGAAGTCGAACGTCGCCGAGGCGATGCGGCTGTAATAGACCTGGTCCACATAGATGCCGACGCCCTGTTCGATCCCGTCGTTGGTCAGGCCGAACGGAGCGCCGAGGCCACGGATGTTCGCGGCGGAATTGCGCGGGTTGGTCGAGTAGAATTGCAGCGTCGGCTGGAGCTGCGTGAGACGGCTGACGTTGTAGGCGCCGGTTTCGGCGAGCGCGGTGCCGCCGATGACAGACATCGCGATCGGGACGGTCTGTACGGTCTCGGCGCGGCGCCGCGCGGTGACGACGATATCACCGCCGCCTCCCTGTTGCTGGTTGCCGAGACGACCTGTGGGCTGCTCGGTCGCCTGATCACCCACGGGTGCCTGCGGCGCGGCGGACGGCGTCGATACGGTAGCGGCCTGACCGGCGAGCAACAGAGCAAGCGTTAGCGACATGAATTTTTTCCCCTGAACCTTGGCGCGCAAAGTCTATTGATTTGGGGGATATTCAATGACGATATCTCTTTGGCGGCCGAAAGCGGGCCTTTGCCATTTTTTTTCGCGCAGTTCTTGACGGCGAAAAACGGCTTACCAGATCACCGCCGCGCGGCGCCTGATGGGCCGTGCGTCCGGGTCGCGCACGGGCGGATCCGGGCTTTCGACAAATTGCTCAGACGAGGATTTCGACATGCGACTCGACCTTACCCCCTATCGCCGTTCGACCGTCGGGTTCGATCGGCTGTTCGACATGATCGAGACGAACGCGCGCGCCGCGACGTCCGACAACTACCCCCCGTTCAACCTGGAGCGGATCGCGCAGGATCGCTACCGGATCACGCTTGCGGTCGCCGGGTTCACCCGCGACGAGATCGCGATCACCGCGCAGCAGAATTTGTTGCTGGTCGCCGGCAAGAAGGACGAGCCTGCGTCCGAGGGGCAGCTGCTCCATGTCGGTATCGCCAACCGCTCGTTCGAGCGGCGCTTCGAACTGGCCGATTTCGTGCTGGTACAGGATGCTCGGCTGAACGACGGGCTATTGGTGATCGATCTGGTGCGCGAGGTGCCCGAGGCGATGAAGCCGAAGAGCATCGCGATCAAGACGGGCGCGCCGCTGGCCGCGGTCGAGACGACGAAAGATAGCGGCGCCATCGAGCAGGCTGCATGACAACTTGAGCCGATCGATATTCGGCGTGTTCGAATCGTGACGAGTCCGTAAATTGCTTCGTCGCCCCGGACTCGTTCCGCGATCACCCCTCGTGGGACATGTCCACGCGCTCCGACACTGCAACGAACGCTGCCTTGTTCTCCCGCGAAGGCGGGAGCCCAGTCTGGGTCCCCGCCTTCGCGGGGAAACATGGTTTACATCGCTCGCGTATTACGGGGCGATATCCTCCCCCCGCCAGGGGGGAGGATGGGGGTTAGACTAGGCGGCTCTGCTTGACGGCGGCTTCGATGAAGCTCGCGAACAGGGGGTGCGGGTCGAAGGGCTTCGACTTCAGTTCCGGGTGGAACTGGACGCCGACGAACCAAGGGTGGTCGGGGCGTTCGACGATCTCGGGGAGCGTGCCGTCGGGGGACATGCCCGAGAAGACGAGGCCGCCCTGCTCCAGCGCTTCCTTGTACCCGGTGTTGACCTCGTAGCGGTGACGATGACGCTCCGAAATTTCGGTGCCGCCGTAGATCGAGGCCACCACGCTGTTGCCGGTGAGCTTCGCGTCGTACGCGCCGAGCCGCATCGTGCCGCCCATGTCGCCCTCGGCCGCACGCGTTTCGAGACCCTCACGGCCCATCCACTCGGTGATCATGCCGACCACCGGCTCGTCGGTCGGGCCGAACTCGGTCGACGACGCATTGGCGATGCCCGCGAGATCGCGCGCGCCCTCGACGCAGGCCATCTGCATGCCGAAGCAGATCCCGAAATACGGGATCTTCCGCTCGCGCGCGAACTTCACGGACGCGATCTTGCCTTCCGCGCCACGTTCGCCGAACGCGCCGGGGACGAGAATCGCGTCGCATGGCTCGAGCTGTCCGGCGATGTCGCTTTCGGCGTTCTCGAACAGTTCGGCGTCGATCCAGCGGACGTTGACCTTCACGCGATTCGCGATGCCGCCGTGGACCAGCGCCTCGTTGAGCGACTTGTACGCATCCTGGAGGCCGACATATTTGCCGACCACGCCGATCGTGACCTCGCCTTGCGGGTTGGTCAGGCGGTCCATGATCTCGGTCCAGCGCGACAGGTCGGGTGCCTCGGCGGGTTCGATGCCGAACGCACGGAGCACTTCGATGTCGAGGCCTTCGCCGTGATACTGGAGCGGCACCGCGTAGATGCTTTTCGCGTCGAGCGCGGGGATGACCGCGCTGGCGGGGACGTTGCAGAACAGCGCGATCTTGGCGCGCTCCGACGGCGGCAGCGGGTGTTCGCAGCGGCAGACGAGGACGTCGGGCTGAACGCCCAAGGCGGCAAGTTCGCGGACCGAATGCTGGGTCGGCTTGGTCTTCAGCTCGCCGGCGGCGGCGATGTACGGGACCAGCGTCACGTGGATGCTGATCGCGTTGCCGCGACCTTCCTCGTTCTTGAGCTGGCGAATCGCCTCGATGAACGGCAGCGATTCGATATCGCCGACGGTGCCGCCGATCTCGCAAAGGATGAAGTCGATGCCGTCGGTTTCGGCGCGGGCGAACGCCTTGATCGCGTCGGTGACGTGCGGGATGACCTGCACGGTCGCGCCGAGATAATCGCCGCGACGCTCGCGCGTGATGATCTGCTGGTAGATGCGCCCTGAGGTGACGTTGTCCGACTGGCGCGAGGGAACGCCGGTGAAGCGCTCGTAATGGCCGAGATCGAGATCGGTCTCGGCGCCGTCGTCGGTGACGTAGACCTCGCCGTGCTGATACGGCGACATCGTGCCGGGATCGACGTTCAGATACGGATCGAACTTCCGAATCCTGACGGTATACCCGCGTGCCTGGAGGAGAGCGGCAAGCGATGCCGCCATGAGACCTTTACCGAGCGACGAAACCACGCCCCCGGTGATGAAAATGTACCGAGCCATGGGAAGAGTCTCGTAGCGTGTGTTGGGGACGAACGACAAGCGCCCGCGGATCACGCGGGGCGCATTTATCGGCGAATGGAGTGTTTAGTTGGCTAGCGGGACCGCGCCGTTGTCGGCCGGAGCCGTCGTACCGGCTGGGACGCCGGCATTCTCGGCGCCACCGGCGAACGGTGCCGCGTCGCCCTTTGGCTGCGCGGTCGGGACGGCCGTTGCCGCCGCCGGGGTACGCGCGAGCGACGTGTCGATCGTGGTGGTCCGGTGATTCGCCGCGAGGACTGCGAGCAGGATCGAGAACAGCACGAACATCGTCGCCAGGACGCCGGTGGCGCGCGTCAGGAAATCGGCGGCGCCGCGGGCTGACATCAGGCCTGACGGGCTGCCGCCCATGCCGAGACCGCCGCCTTCCGACCGCTGCATGAGGATCACCGTGACGAGGGCGGCCGCGATGATCGCGTGGATGACGAGCAGAAAGGCGAACATTGCGCGGAAAACCCCGGAACTTTTGCGAAGGCGCGCACATAGGCGACACAGCCGCTTCGATCAACCGGAACGGTGGCACGGCATATCGCAAGCCAATCGCAAAACTACGGAAACATGACGTCCGGGCAGCGTTGTGAACCCGTAATGACGCTCATGACTGGGTATCGTGCATATAAATTCAGATGGCGGATCAACGCTGTGGCATCAATGGCAGCCAATACCTTATCGACCTGGATGACCGCTCTGGTGGATTATGTCCGCTCGGGTGAACCCGATCTGACCAATCGTCAGATGGCTTTGCTACTGCTCGTCTACCTCAAACCGGGACCGCATACGGTGCGCGGCCTTGCCCGCGCGCTGAACGTATCGAAGCCCGTCGTCACGCGCGCCTTGAACAGATTGGGTGCCCTCGGCTATCTGCGCCGGCAACGCGACGATAGCGACAAGCGCAACATCTTCGTCGCGCGCACGACCGAAGGGGCAGATTTTCTTGAAGAGTTCGGGCAATTCATCGGCGACGGCCCCGCCCCAGCCGGCTCAAACGGCCACGCCGCGCACGCTTGAGCCGTTCGACGACAAGGCCCGGACCAGCTTCGCGCTGACGGGCCGGTCGGTCAGCCTCGACCCGCGCACGCACGCCGTTCGCCGTGATATCGCCGATATTCGCCTCGCCGAATACGTATTCGCTCCACACTATGCGGTGCCGATGATACGGCCCGTCGCGCGCACAGCTTTGTTGCGCAGCGGACGAGACGAAGCGAGCGATACGATGGTCGACCTCAAGCCTGGCGACAGTTTCGAAGTGCTGGAGATTGCCGGCGTTTCCGCATGGGGCGTTGCGCGCCCGAGCGGTCTGGTCGGCTATGTCGAAGCAGCAGCACTCGATCTTTCGACGACGGACGCGGCATGACCACGGTCTTCATCGATGGCGCGGTCGGCACCACCGGTCTCGAAATCCGCGAGCGGCTTGCCGGGCGGACCGACATCACGCTGGCGTTGCTGCCGGAGGATCGGCGCAAGGATCCGGCGGCACGTCGCGAGGCACTGAACGACGCCGACTTCGTTATCCTCTGCCTGCCCGACGACGCGTCGCGCGAGGCGGTGACGCTGATCGACAACAGCCGCACCCGAGTGATCGATGCCTCGAGCGCGCACCGCGTCGCCGCGGGCTGGACCTACGGCTTCCCCGAATTGCCGGGTCAGGCGGAGAAGGTCGCGACCGCGATGCGCGTGTCGAACCCAGGCTGCTATCCGACCGGCTTCCTCGCGCTTGTCGCGCCACTGGTCAGCGCCGGACTCGTTCCCGCCGATCTTCCGCTCAGCGTCAACGCGACCTCGGGCTACTCAGGTGGCGGCAAGGCGATGATCGCCGCGTTCGAGAATGGCGAGCCCGCGACGGCGTTCCGCGCCTACGCGCTCGGCCTCGCGCACAAGCATATCGCCGAGATGACGCAGCATGCGGGCCTCACCCACGCGCCGATCTTCGCGCCAGCGGTTGCGAACACCTATCGTGGCATGGTCGTCGAAGTGCCGTTGCATCTGCACGCCCTGCCCGGCCGCCCGTCGCTCGCTGCGATCGAGGACGTCTTGCGCGCGGCGTTCGATGGCTCGAAGCTCGTCTCGGTCGCCCCCGGCGATATCGGCGCGGTCGATATCGAGGAGAATGCGGGGACCGATCGGCTGACGCTGAGGGTCTGCGGCAACGATGCGGTCGGCCATGCACGGCTGATCGCGACGCTCGACAATCTGGGCAAGGGTGCCGGCGGCGCCGCGGTCCAGAACCTCAACATCATGGCCGGGGTCGACCCGGTCGCCGGCCTGGTTTTCTAAAGAAACCGGCTAGTTCCAGGAGCTTTCATGCACCGTAATCCCGTAGCCAAGCTGCTCCTGTTCGGCGCGACCGGCGATCTCGCGCAGCGCATGCTGCTGCCGTCGCTCTATGGCCTGCACGCCGACGGGTTGCTGCCCGAAGACCTGACGATCACCGGTGCCGCGCGTCACGAGCATGACGACAAGGATTACCGGAAATTCGCGAAGAAGGCGCTCGACGAGTTCCTGCCCGAGGATCGCAAGGACGAGAGCGCGCTCGGGACATTCCTCGACCGGCTATTCTACCAACCGACCGACCTGTCCGATCCAGCGAGCTTCCAGCCGCTGGCAGACAAGATCGGCGACATATCGGGCGGTCTGGCGATCTATCTGTCGACTGCGCCGTCGCTGTTCGAAGCTGCGATCGAAGGTCTGCACAAGGTCGGTCTCGCCGGCGAGACCGTGCGTGTCGGTCTGGAGAAGCCGCTTGGCTATGATCTGGAGACCAGCCGAGAGATCAATGACTCTGTGGCGAAGGCTTTCCCCGAGGACCGGACCTATCGGATCGATCATTATCTCGGCAAGGAAACCGTCCAGAACATCCTCGCGCTGCGCTTCGGTAACTCGTTCTTCGAACCGGTGTGGAACGCGCAGGGCATCGACAACGTCCAGATCACGATCTCGGAGACGGTCGGGCTCGAAGAGCGCGCGGGCTATTACGAGACCGCCGGCGCACTCCGCGACATGGTCGCCAACCACATGCTCCAGTTGCTCGCGCTGATCGCGATGGAACCGCCCGCACGGTTCGAGGGCACCGACGTCCGCGACGAGAAGTCGAAGGTTTTCCGGTCGCTGCGCATGATCAAGCCCGAGGAAGTGCCGCACGTCACGGTGACGGGCCAGTACGGCGAAGGCGCGGTGAAGGGGAAGTTCGTCAAGAGCTACTCGGACGAGCTCGGCCAGTCCTCGACCACCGAGACGTTCGTCGCGATCAAGGCGCATGTCGACAATTGGCGCTGGCAGGGCGTGCCGTTCTACCTGCGTACCGGCAAGCGCATGGCGACGCGTCGCAGCGAGATCGCGATCCAGTTCAAGGCGGTACCGCATTCGATGTTCGCGGGCCGTGGCGGGCTACTCCAGCCTAACATGCTGATCATCCGCCTGCAGCCGGAGGAATATATCCAGCTGCTGGTGATGGCGAAGGAGCCCGGCCTCGACCGCGAGGGCGTGCGCCTGCGCGAAGTGCCGCTGAACCTCAGCATGGATGCCGAGTTCGCGGGCTCGCGTCGCCGGATCGCGTATGAACGCCTGCTGCTCGACCTGATCGAGGGCGACCAGACGCTGTTCGTGCGGCGTGACGAGGTCGAGGCGCAATGGACCTGGATCGACGCGATCCGCGAGGGCTGGAAGGCCAACGCGATGAAGCCCAAGAGCTATGCATCGGGCAGCTGGGGTCCGTCGGCGGCGATCGCGCTGACCGAGCGCGACGGCGTGACCTGGCAGGACGACTGAGTTTGTTTTCTTCCGTTCGTCCCGAGTAGCGTTCGAGCGAAGTCGAGAAGGCGTATCGAGGGATCGGCCCGTTTGTGGCACTGTACCTCGATACGGGATCTCGACTTCGCTCGATCCCTACTCGGCACGAACGGCATTTTTGACAGCAATTTTCTGAGTGAGTTCAAGTTTATGACCGAAATCGAATGGTGGGATTACGAGGATTCCGACGAACTCGCCAACGCAGTCGCGGGCGATATCCAGTTCGTCATCGAGAGTGCGCTCGACGCGCGCGGCTCGGCGGTGATCGCGCTCGCGGGCGGCAAGACGCCGTTCGCCGCGTATGAGAAACTCGCCCAGGCGAAGCTCGACTGGAAGAAGGTCACGATCATCCCCGGCGACGAGCGTATCGTGAAGCTTGGCGATCCGTTGTCGAACGTGACGGCGCTGGCGAAGATCTTCCTGCCCAAGGGCGCACGCGTGAAGCCGATCGTTCCCGAGGCGATGGCGGACTACAAGGCCGCGGGCCGTTCGGCGGATGCGCTGATGCAGGACCTGCACTGGCCGCTCGACTTCTGCCTGCTCGGCATGGGCGGCGACGGGCATACCGCGTCGATCTTCCCCGGCCCGGATTATGACGAGGCGCTGAGCGGCCCCAAGGAACGCCGTGCGCTCGGCGTGATGCCCGATCCGCTGCCGCCCGAGGCACCGCTGGCGCGCGTGACGTTGTCGGCGGCGGCGATCGCGTCGTCGAAGGCGCTGATGATCATGATCACCGGCGACGCGAAGAAGAAGGTGCTGGAGCATGCAATCGAACAAGGGCCGTCCTCGTCCTACCCGATCGGCCGCGTTCTGGCCGAAGTCGAGCTGCCGGTCGACGTGCACTGGGCGCCGTGACGATGCTCAACGCCGTCGTCTCCGCGGTTACCGACCGAATCATCGAGCGGTCTCGCGACAGCCGCGCCGCCTATCTCGCGCTGATCGAGCGTGAGGCGGCGGCGCAGGTCCGGCGTCCCGGCCTTGGCTGCGCGAACCTCGCGCATGCCTATGCCGGGACCGAGGAGGACCGCGACGCGATGAAGGCCGATGCCGGCATGAACATCGGCATCGTCACCGCGTATAACGACATGCTGTCCGCGCACGCCGTCTACTATCGCTATCCGGAACTGATGAAGATCTGGGCGCGCGAAGCCGGCGCGACGGCGCAGGTCGCGGGCGGCGTGCCGGCGATGTGCGACGGCGTGACGCAAGGGTATCCGGGCATGGAGCTGTCGCTGTTCAGCCGCGACACGATCGCGCTGAGCACTGCGATCGCGCTGTCGCACGGCACGTTCGAGGGTGCCGCGTTGCTCGGCATCTGCGACAAGATCGTGCCGGGGCTGCTCATGGGCGCGCTGCGCTTCGGGCATCTGCCGATGGTGCTGATCCCTGGCGGTCCGATGCCGACCGGGTTGCCCAACAAGGCCAAGGCCGCGGTTCGCGAGAAGTTCGCCGAGGGGCTGGTCGGGCGCGAGGAACTGCTCGAGGCCGAGATCGGCGCGTATCATTCGAAAGGCACGTGCACCTTCTACGGCACGGCGAACACCAACCAGATGATGATGGAGGTCATGGGCCTTCACATGCCGGGCGCGGCGTTCGTCAATCCGGGCACCAAGCTGCGCCAGGAACTGACGCGGGCGGCGGTGCACCGACTGGCGAAGATCGGCGCGCGCGGCGATTCGTATCGGCCGCTCGGGCATTGCGTCGACGAGAAGGCGATCGTGAACGCCGCGGTCGGGCTGCTCGCGACCGGCGGTTCGACCAACCATCTGCTCCACGTTCCGGCGATCGCTCGCGCGGCTGGGATCATCATCGACTGGGAGGATTTCGACCGCCTCTCCTGCGCGGTCCCGCTGATCGCGCGGGTCTATCCCAATGGCTCGGCGGACGTGAACGCGTTCGAGGCTGCCGGGGGCATGCCCTATGTGATCCGCGAGCTGCTCGGCGAAGGCCTGTTGCACGGCGACATCATGACGATCGGTGGCGACGACCTGTCGGCATACGCGAAGACCGCGGTCGTCGAGGGCGACACGCTCGCCTGGCGCGATACGCCGGACAGCGGTGACGAGACGATCCTGCGTCCTGCGACGGCGCCGTTCTCGCCGGATGGCGGGATGCGGATCCTCGCGGGCAATATCGGCCGGGCGTGCATCAAGGTGTCCGCGGTCGAACGCGAACGGTGGATCGTCGAAGCACCCGCGATGGTGTTCGACGACCAGCTGGATGTGATCGAGGCATTCAAGCTCGGCGAGCTGGAGAAGGACGTCGTCGTCGTCGTCCGCTTCCAGGGGCCGCGCGCTAACGGCATGCCGGAACTGCACAAGCTGACGCCGCCGCTGGGCGTGTTGCAGAACCGTGGGTTCAAGGTGGCGCTGGTCACCGATGGCCGGATGTCGGGTGCGAGCGGGAAAGTGCCGTGCGCGATCCATTGTTCGCCCGAGGCGTTGCTCGATGGCGCGATCGGGTTGATCCGCGATGGCGACATGATCCGGGTGGACGCGGTGAATGGCACGCTGGAAGCGTTGGTCGACGCGGATGTGTGGGCGACGCGCGAAATGGTCGCGGTACCACCGCCAGTGAGCGGCATGGGCCGCGAGCTGTTCGGGATGTTCCGCGGGCTTGCCGACGAAGCCGAAAAGGGTGCGTCGGCGATGCTGGCGGGCGCTGGGCTGTAATAAATTCCGTTCGTCCCGAGTAGGGATCGAGCGAAGTCGAGAGCCCGTATCGAAGGACACCCCCGTGGCATGTCCGTCGATACGCCATCTCGACAAGCTCGACGGCTACTCGGGACGAACGGCAAGGGGTTAGGAGAGACGAATGGAAATCGTAGCGGCAGATATCGGCGGCACGCATGCGCGCTTCGCGATCGCCGAGGTCGAGAACGGCCGTGTCGTGTCGCTCGGCGAGCCGGCGACACTGAAGACCGCGGACCACGCGTCGCTCCAGACCGCGTACCAGGCGTTCGAGGCGGGGCTCGGCCGCCCCCTCCCCCGCGCACTCGCGATCGCGGTCGCGTCGCCGGTCGCGAACGACGTCATCCGGCTGACCAACAACCCGTGGATCATCCGCAAGTCGCTGATCACCGAGCGGCTGAAGGCGGACCAGTGGGTGGTCGTCAACGATTTCGGTGCGGTCGGCCATGCCGTCGCGCAGGTGCCCAGCAGCGACTTCATCCACCTCTGCGGCCCCGATACGCCGCTGCCGTCCGAGGGGATCACGACGATCTGCGGCCCCGGCACCGGGCTCGGCGTCGCGCAGCTGCTGCGGCGGAAGGACGGCTATCAGGTTCTCGAAACCGAGGGCGGGCACATGGACTTCGCGCCGCTCGACGGGATCGAGGACGCGCTGCTGAAACGCCTGCGGAAAACGTTCACGCGCGTTTCGGCCGAACGGGTCGTCGCCGGGCCAGGCATCGTCGCGATCTACGAGACGCTCGCCGCGCTGGAGGGCCGCGCGGTTCCCAGCCATGACGACAAGACGATCTGGACCGAAGCGATCGACGGGACCGATTCGATTGCGCTGGCCGCGCTCGATCGGTTCTGCCTCGCACTTGGCGCGGTCGCGGGGGATCTGGCGTTGGCGCAAGGCGCGAAGGCGGTCGTGATCGCCGGCGGCCTGGGCTTCCGGATCAAGGATCGCCTGATCCGCTCGGGCTTCGACCAGCGCTTCGTCGCCAAGGGTCGTTTCCAGGGCATGATGGCGGCGATGCCCGTCAAGCTCATTACCCATCCCCAGCCCGGCCTGTTCGGCGCCGCGGCCGCCTTCGCACAGGAACACACCCAATGACCGCAACTATCGCCGATATCATGCAGACCAGCGCCGTCATCCCGGTGCTGGTGATCGAGGACGCGGCACTCGCTCGTCCGCTCGCCGAGGCGCTGGTCGCCGGCGGCCTGCGCGTGCTCGAGGTGACGTTGCGCACCGGCGCTGCGCTCGAAGCCATCGCCGAGATGAAGAAGGTGCCGGGCGCGATCGTCGGTGCGGGCACCGTCGTCAACACGCAGCAGTTCGTGCAGGTTCGCGATGCGGGCGCGGAGTTCATCGTGTCGCCGGGGCTGACCGAACGCCTCGCCACGCCGATCATCGAGAGCGGTATCCCGTTCCTGCCGGGGATCGCCAATGCGGCGGACATCATGACCGGGCTCGACCTCGGGCTGACGCACTTCAAGTTCTTCCCGGCCGAGGCGAATGGCGGGTTGAAGGCGCTCAAGGCTCTGGCCGCGCCGTTCTACCAGTGCAACTTCTGTCCAACCGGCGGGATCACCGAGGCGAGCGCGCCCGAGTGGCTGGCGTTCAAGCCGGTGCTTTGTGTGGGCGGGAGCTGGGTGACCGGCGGGACGATGGCCGAGATCGAGATCAAGGCGCGCGCGGCTAACGCGTTGCGGGGGTAATCCTCCCCGGCACGGGGAGGGGGACCGCGACGCGTAGCGGCGTGGTGGAGGGGGAGTGCCACAAGCGTACCGCCCCGCGGGATCCCGCCTCACTGAGGGTACGCTCGCGGTGAGCCCCCTCCACCATCCTGCGGATGGTCCCCCTCCCCGTTCCGGGGAGGATTACATCTCGCCGCGGGCTTTGCGGATGGCGTACCATTTCTTCACGTTGGCGTTGTGTTCGGCCAGCGTGTTGGCGAACACGTGACCGCCCGTGCCGTCTGCTACGAAATACAGCGCCTGGGTCTGCGCCGGGTCGAGCACCGCGTCGATCGAGGCGCGGCCGGGATTGGCGATCGGGCCGACCGGCAGGCCAGCCTCGGCATAGGTGTTGTAGCCGTTCTTTGCGTGCAGTTCCGAGCGCAGGATGCGGCGGCCTAGCGGGCGGCCCTTGGTGATCGGGTAGATCACGGTCGGGTCCGCCTGGAGCGGCATGCCGTTGCGAAGACGGTTGCCGTAGACCGCGGCGACGGTGCGGCGTTCGGAGGGCTTGCCGGTTTCCTTCTCGACGATCGAGGCGAGGATGATCGCTTGTTCGGGCGTCGTCACCGCGATGCCGGGCTTACGCGCCGCCCATGCCTTGGCGAGATAGGTCTTCATCGCCGCCTGCATCCGCACGACGACCGAGGCGCGCGTGTCGCCGGCCTGGAAGGCGTAGCTGTCGGGGAGGATCGAGCCTTCCGCCGGGACGGGCACGGTGCCGGTCAGGCCGTCGGCTTTCATCAGCGCGTCGTGGACGAGGACCGAGGGATAGCCTTCGGGTACGACGACGAGGCGCTGGACGACCTTGCCGCCTTGCATCAGCTTCAGGATGTCGGACTGGCTGGTGTGTGGCGCGATGCGGTATTCGCCGGCCTTGATCGGATCGCCCGAGCCGAACACGCGGGCGTACAGGCGGAAGCGTCGGGCCGAGGGGATCGCGCCGGCCTTTTCGAGTTCGGTGGCAGCGCCGGCCAGCGTGCTGCCTTCGCCGATTTGCACGGTTAGCGTGCGCGGGGCTGGGCCAGCGCCGCCCCAGCCTTGGACGACCAGGAACAGCGCGACGACTGCCGCCAGGCCTAAGACGAGTCCGAAACAGCCGACCTTGCGCACTATAGTTCCCCGGCGGAGGCCGGGGCCCAGTTGGGCAGGCCCTCCGATAAATCGCACCAATCACCCAACTGGACCCCGGCCTTCGCCGGGGAACAGGATTATTGGACCTTGGTCATCACCAGCGAAGCATTCGTGCCGCCGAAGCCGAACGAGTTGTTCAGCACCGCGCGGACTTCACGCTTCTTCGCGACGTGCGGCACGAGGTCGACACCCACGCAGCTGTCGCTCGGATTGTCGAGGTTCAGCGTCGGCGGGACGATCTGGTCGCGCAGCGCGAGGATGCAGAAGATGCTCTCGACCGCGCCGGCACCGCCGAGAAGATGGCCGATCGCGGACTTGGTCGACGACATCGACAGGCCTGAAATCGCGTCACCGAACAGGCGGCGGACTGCACCGAGTTCGAGTTCGTCACCCAAAGGCGTCGAGGTGCCGTGCGCGTTGATGTAGTCGATGTCCTCAAGCTTGAGGCCCGACTTCTTGATCGCCATCTGCATCGACCGGAACGCGCCATCGCCCTCCGGATGCGGCGCGGTCACGTGATACGCGTCGCCCGACAGGCCGTAGCCGATCACCTCGGCATACATCTTCGCGCCGCGCGCCTTCGCGTGCTCGTATTCTTCGAGCACCAGCACACCGGCGCCCTCGCCCATCACGAAGCCGTCGCGGTCCTTGTCGTACGGACGCGAAGCCTTCTCGGGCGAATCGTTGAAGTTGGTCGACAGCGCGCGCGCCTGCGCGAACCCGGCGATGCCGAGCGGGCAGACGGTGCCCTCCGCGCCGCCGGCGAGCATCACGTCGGCGTCGTCCATCGCGATCATCCGCGCGGCATCGCCGATCGCGTGCGCGCCGGTCGAGCAGGCGGTGACGACCGCGTGATTCGGACCGCGCAGGCCGTATTTGATCGAGACCTGACCCGAGATCAGGTTGATCAGACGACCGTGGACGAAGTGCGGCGAGACGCGGCGCGGGCCCTTTGTGTGGAGTACGATTGATTCGCTCTCGATGCCCGGCAGACCGCCGATGCCCGAGCCGATCGAGACGCCGGCACGCCAGCTCTCTTCGAGCGTCATCTCGGTCAGACCTGCGTCTTCCAGAGCCTGGCCCGCGGCGTCGATGCCGTAGATGATGAACGGATCGACCTGACGCTGGACCTTGTGATCGACGCGCTTGCCGGGATCGAAGCCATATTCGTGGTCGGCCGGCTTCACCTCGCAGGCGATGCGGCACACCTGATCCGACGCGTCGAAGCGCGTGATCGGGCCCGCGCCCGACTTGCCGGCGAGGATATTCGCCCAGGCCGTTTCAACATCCGCCCCGAGGGGGGTGACCAGGCCTAGCCCGGTTACGACGACACGCCGCATGGCTTCAAACTCCGTCTGCTCTCAAAACGAAACGGCTCCCCGCCCTCTTTGCCCAAGGACGGGGAGCCGCTCAAATCATACCCATCAGGGCAGGTCCAAAGTCTCGGACCCTAAACCCTGATCAGGCCTTGTGCTCGTCGATGTAGGTGATCGCATCCTTGACGGTCGCGATCTTCTCGGCGGCATCATCGGGGATCTCGACACCGAATTCTTCCTCGAACGCCATGACGAGTTCGACGATGTCGAGGCTGTCTGCACCCAGGTCGTCGATGAAGCTCGCGTCCTCGGTCACCTTGTCGGCTTCGACGCCGAGATGCTCGACGACGATTTTCTTCACGCGGTCAGCTGTCTCGCTCATGGTAGTTCCCTCTTCAAATCTGGGGGGTTTTGGGTATTTCCTGAACGCACCTAGAACGCGGCAGTTCAGCGCGCAAGTTCAGATCATCGCCATCCCGCCGTTCACGTGCACGGTTTGTCCCGTGACGTAGCCGGCTTCACGGCTGGCAAGATACACGATCGCCGCGCCGATGTCTGCGCCTTCGCCGAGGCGACCGGCCGGAATCTTCGTGGTGAGCGCGGTCTTCTGTGCCTCGGGCAGCGCGTCGGTCATCGGCGAGGTGATGAAACCGGGGGCGACGCAGTTGACGGTGATGCCGCGGCTGGCGAGTTCCTGCGCCATCGATTTCGACATGCCGATCAGGCCGGCCTTCGATGCGGCGTAGTTGGCCTGGCCGGGATTGCCGGTGACGCCGACGATCGAGGTGACCGAGATCATCCGGCCGAAGCGTGCCTTCATCATCGGCTTGGCGGCGGCGCGCATGAGGCGGAACGCGGCTTCGAGATTGACGCGGATGACGCTGTCCCACTCGTCGTCCTTCATCCGCATCGCGAGATTGTCGCGGGTGACGCCGGCGTTGTTGACGAGGATGTCGAGCTTGCCGCCGAGCGCTTCGACGGCTTGCGGGACGAGCGCGTCGACTGCGGCGGCGTCGGAGAGGTTGCAGGGGAGCGCGACGTGATCGCCGCGGAGGCTGGCGCGGAAGGCTTCGAGCTTTTCGGCGTTGGAGCCGGACACGGCGAGGCGCGCGCCTTGGGCGGCTAGGGCCTTGGCGATCTCGGACCCGATCCCGCCGGATGCCCCGGTGACTAGGGCTGTCATGCCTGTGAGGTCGAACATTTTGGTCTCCAGATTCAAGAAATTTGTTCGCGCAGAGGCGCAGAGGCGCTGAGAGGATAGTGATTGTTGACGAGCCGGCGGACGCCCTCTTTGAGCGTCTCGCCACCGAAGTTGATGAGCAGGCCGACGGGCTGTTTCGTCAATCTCAGGTAGGTGAGCAGTTGCTTGGCATGCACCGGACTCAGTTGGTCGATGGATTTGATTTCGAGGATCAGTCGCTCGTCCACCAACAGATCGATACGGAAGGCGGCAGCAAAACACATTCCTTCAAACTCGATGTCTACCGGACGCTGTCGTTCCACGCGATATCCCATCGCAGCCAGCTTGCCCGCCAAGACGGTTTCATAAACGCTTTCGAGCAGTCCCGGCCCCAGGTCGCGGTGGATGCGGATCGCGACATCAAGGACGTCGCCGGTAATCCGATCGATATCCTTCATCGCGACCTCCTCTGCGCCTCCGCGCCTCTGCGCGAACCACTCTTACTCTACAAACTCCTGACCAGCACCTCGATGTCGTCCATCGTGATGACGCTGGTCGTCTCGACGTCGGGGGTGATGCGTTTCACCATCGGGCTGAGGACCTTGCCGCCGAATTCGACGAAGTGCTCGACGCCCGCAGCGTGCATCGCGAGGACTGATTCGCGCCAGCGGACCATGCCGGTGACTTGCTGGACTAGCAGATGACGGATCGCGCCTGGGTCGGCCACGGCGGTGGCGTCTACGTTAGCGAAGACCGGAACCAAAGGCGCGCGGAGGTCGGCGTCGAGGAGCGCGGCTTCCATGGCTTCGGCGGCGGGTTGCATCAGGGGGCAGTGGAAGGGGGCGGAGACGGGGAGCAGGACGGCACGCTTGGCGCCGAGGTCCTTGGCTAGCGCGATCGCTTTTTCGATGGCGAGGCGGTGGCCGGAGATGACGACCTGCGACGGGTCGTTGTCGTTGGCGACGGTGCAGATCAGTTCGGGGCCGCCTTCCGCGAGGATTGCGTCGACGGCTGCGCCGGCGATGACCTGTGCCTTTTCGAGGTCGGTGCCGAGCAGCGCGGCCATCGCACCCTCACCTACCGGTACCGCCGACTGCATCGCGCGGCCGCGGAGTTTCAGGAGGCGCGCGGTGGTCGAGAGGTCGAGCGCACCGGCGGCGCACAGGGCGGTGTATTCGCCGAGACTGTGGCCGGCGACGTAATCGGCCTTGTCAGCGAGGCGGAGGCCGCCTTCCTTCTCGGCGACGCGCAAGGTGGCGATCGCGTTTGCCATGATCGCGGGTTGGGCGTTCTCGGTCAGGAGGAGGTCGTCCGCCGGACCTTCGCTCATCAGGCGGAACAGGTGCTGGCCGAGCGCCTCGTCGACTTCGGCGAAAACCTCGCGGGCGGTGGCACTGGCGTCGGCGAGCGCCTTGCCCATGCCGACAGACTGGCTCCCCTGGCCGGGGAAGATGAACGCGCGCATGACCTCTCCTCTGTGTTCGGTCTTCGTTTGAGCGCGGGGCCTATAAAGGTGCGGGCTGAGTTGCAACTGCGCGAACCTGAACGAAGCCCGTGCGTTTGCGACAAATGGCGACCATTTCGCGACCGATGCGACATGCACCTGCGACAATCCGGTCCCAGATTAGGGATGACGCCGCACAACGGCGCCGTGTTTCAAACGGGAGATTACTCATGAAGAAGTTCATCCTCAGCGCAGTTGCCGCTACCCTCGTCGCCAGCCCGCTGCTCGCCGCAGCCCCGGCCGAGGCACAGCAGCGTCGCGAAGTGACCACCGTGCGCCAGAACAACAATGGCCGCACCGTCGTCACCAAGAAGACCGTCGTCCGCCCGAACCAGTATCGCAACTGGCGCGCCGGCCAGCGCTTCGATCGCCGCTATGCGCAGAACTACCGGGTGATCACGACGTATCGCAACTATCGCCTCGCCGCCCCGCCGCGTGGCAGCCAGTGGGTTCGCTCGGGCAACGACGCGCTGCTGATCAACGGTCGCGGCAACGTGGTCCAGGTTCGTGGCGGCGCGTTTCGGTAATCGGGCCGGTAACACCTACCATTACCTTGCCTTTGCCGGATAATCGGCTAAGGCCCATTGCAACCGGGGTGAGAGATTCGCGTCTCTCGCCCCTGTTTGCATTCTAGACGCCGTTTTCTAAGACGACAGCCGGAGGGGTGCACGCATGGGGCGTGTATCAGCGATCGGCCAAGACGAAGGACAAGACATGGCTCTTTACGAGCACGTGTTCCTTGCGCGCCAGGATCTGGCACAAGCGCAGGTGGACGCACTGGCGGAAATCGCCACCAAGATCGTGAACGACAACGAAGGTCGGGTCGTAAAGACCGAGAACTGGGGCCTGCGTTCGCTGGCGTACAAGATCGCCAAGAACCGCAAGGCGCACTATGTGATGCTCGAGATCGATGCCCCGGGCAGCGTGATCGCAGAGCTGGAGCGCCAGACCCAGATCAACGAAGACATCATCCGTTACATGACGGTCAAGGTCGACACCCTCGAAGAGGGCCCGACCGTGATGATGCGCAAGCAGGATCGTGACCGCGAGCGTCGTGGCGACCGTGAGGGTGGCCGTGGCGACCGTCCCGATCGTGGCGATCGTCCGGACCGTGGTCCCCGTCGTGACCGCGAAGAGGGAGCTGAATAATCATGGCACGTCCATTCTTCCGCCGCCGCAAGAGCTGCCCGTTCTCCGCAAAAGACGCTCCCCGGATCGACTATAAGGACGTCCGGTTGCTGCAGGGCTTCGTGTCCGAGCGTGGCAAGATCGTCCCGTCGCGTATCACTTCGGTGGCCGCAAAGAAGCAGCGCGAACTGGCTCAAGCCATCAAGCGTGCGCGTCATCTGGGCTTGCTGCCCTACATCGTTAAGTAAGGAGCGCCCACATGGACGTCATTCTGCTTGAGCGCGTCGAAAAGCTTGGTGCTATCGGCGACGTGGTGAAGGTCAAGGACGGTTACGCGCGTAACTTCCTGCTTCCCAACAAGAAGGCGCTTCGTTCGAACGAAGCCAACCGCAAGGTGTTCGAGTCGAACCGTGCGAAGATCGAATCGGACAACGCATCGCGTCGCAGCGATGCCGAGACCGAAGCGAAGACCTTCAACGACGCGACCGTGACCCTGATCCGTCAGGCGTCGAACACCGGTCAGCTCTACGGTTCGGTCGCGGTTCGCGATCTGGTCGATGCGCTGGTGGCCGACGGTCACAAGGTCGGCAAGTCGGCGATCGTGCTCGACAAGCCGATCAAGGCGATCGGTGTCTACACCGTCAAGGTATCGCTGCACCCTGAAGTGTCGGTGGCCGTCAAGGTCAACGTCGCTCGCTCGCCTGAAGAGGCCGAGATGCAGGCTTCGGGCGTCGACGTGATGTCGTCGATGTTCGAGCGCGACGAGGCTGGCTTCGTCGAGGATTACGATCCGAACGCAGAGCCAGGCGCGACCGCCGAAGCTCCGCGCGACCAGGAGGAAGAAGCGCAGGGTTGATCCCTTCGCTTCCTTCTTGGCTTGCATAGAAAGGCCCGCCCGGAGTGATCCGGGCGGGCCTTTTCTTTTGTGTCTGCGCGACGGTTATTAGGGGCAGGTGACGCAGGCGCCGATCATGGCGGCGAAGGGGATCAGGGCGCAGAGGACGGGGACTAGGGTTTTCATGACCGGCTGACTCTTTGGAGATGTTGCCGGGTTAATGCGCGGGGTCGGGAAAGGTTTCCGGGAGGTGAACGAATTTTGTACCGATCGGTTTTCGGTGCGGAGGAAGCCACCCTGCACCACCACCCCGGCGGATGCCGGGGCCCAATTGGCAAGGTCGTAGTGACGACGTCCTGCGCTTAGTTGACGCCGCTCCCAATTGGGCCCGGCCTTCGCCGGGGTGGTGTGGAAGCAATGTCAGCTTTCGACGATTTCCGGCTTCTCGATCAGCGCTGGCCCCTCGCCTAGCGCTAGCGCGTCTACCGACGACACATCTTCTAGATCACGCGCGCCGGTCTCAATGTTCAGGTCGCGGAACTTCCGGCCGGTTACCATCAAGCGGCCGTTGAACGAGTTGGTGAAGCCGTTGAAGTTCTTCACCGCGCTGTTGAGGCCGACGCCAACCTTCCGCAGGTCGTCTGCGACCTTGGCAAGGCGCTCGTACATTTCCTTGCCAAGCATCCCGATCTGCTGAGCTTGCTTAGCCATTTTTTCCTGACGCCAAACAGCCTCCACAGTACGAGCTATGGCGATCAGATTGGTCGGCGTTGATAACAATACTCGCTGATCGAACGCATAATCCCAAAGCGTTGGATCATATTCTAACGCAGCAGATAGAAAATGCTCGCCGGGCACGAACATGACGACGTAGTCTGGCGCATCAGCAAACTGGTTCCAATACGCCTTCTGTCCGAGACTGTTTACGTGAGCGCGCATAGACGCGGCATGTGACCGCAATCCGATCTCCCGCTCTGCCTCGTCAACCGCGCCGAACGCATCTTGATAAGCATTCAGCGAAACTTTGGCATCGATAACAAGGCTCCGGCCGCCTGGTACTTTGACAATCGCGTCGGGGCGGAGGCGGGCGCCGTCGTCACCTACCGCGACGCTGACTTCGGTCTGGAAGTCGGTGTGTTCGCTGAGGCCGCACGTTTCGAGGACGTTCTTGAGCTGCTGCTCGCCCCAGCGGCCGCGCGATTTCGGGGCGTTGCGCAAGGAATTGACGAGCTTGGCGGCTTCGGTCGAGACCTTTTCCTGACCCAGGCGCATCTGTTCGATCTGGCCCTTGAGGTCGCCGAACGCGTCGCGGCGCTCTGCTTCGACCTTGGCGACGCCTTCTTCGTAGCGTTGCAGGCGGTCGCTGACAGGCTGGAGCATCGACTTGAGGTTGAGGCCGGCGGATTCCTCCGACTGGCGGAAGCGCGCGTCGGCGCGTTCGAGGAACTGCGCCTGCGCGACCTCGAGCGCCTTGGCGGCGGCGGCACCGAACTGCGCGGTCATCGCGTCGTTGGCGTCCTTGAGCTGGCGGAGCGTGACCAAGTGCGCGGCCTGGCGTTCTTCGCTCTGAGCCTGGAGACGAGCAAGGTCTCGCTGCGCTTCGTTGCGTTCGCGTTCGACTGCGTCGCGGGTGGTGCGGATGAGGTCGACGTCGGCGACCTTGGTCTGCGCGACGGCGAGTTCGCTGGCTAGGGTGGCGGCTCGGCGGGAGGCCAGGAGCCAGCCTAGGAGGATGCCGGCAGCTAGGGCTAGGACGGCGATAATGGCGAACTCAGCCATGCGCCGTCACCGAAGCGAGCGCACGGATCATGGGCATTTGAGGTGGGGTTCGATACGTCATGGTGAGAACATACGTTGAACGATTGATGCAGGACAATCAGAATATCGTTCTCCCGCGGAGGCGGGAGTCCAGGGTTACGGGCGCTAGCGCTTGTGGTCCTGGGCCCCCGCCTTCGCGGGGGAACTAGGATGGAGCGGCTCCATATCCTCGCGGAATAGCACCACCCCGGCGGAGGCCGGGGCCCAATTCGAAAGGTCGCAGTAACGAGGGATTGCGCTCAGTCGGCGACGTCCCCCAATTGGGCCCCGGCCTTCGCCGGGGTGGTAACTTGCTAGGCGCGCGGATGGCTACACAATCGCAACACCCAAGCTCGCTCACCCCAGCTTGCGCTGCTTCGCCAGCTTCTTCAGCACCATGTCGCGCTTGAGGCGGCTGATGTGGTCGATGAACAGCACACCGTCGAGGTGGTCGATCTCATGCTGCATGCAGGTCGACAGCAACCCGTCGAAATCCTCCTCATGCGCCGCACCGGTCTCGTCGAGCCACTTCACGCGGCACCGCGCCGGGCGCGCCACCTCGGCATACTGCTCCGGGATCGAGAGGCACCCTTCGTTGTACGTCGACATCTCGTCGCTGACCGACAGGATCTCGGCGTTGATGTACGCCTTGGGGTTCTTGATCGGCTTGTCGTCCTCGTCCTTCTCCTCCTGGAGATCGATGACGAGGACGCGCTTCTGGACGCCGACCTGGGTCGCGGCGAGGCCGATGCCGTTGAAGTCGTACATCGTCTCGATCATGTCGGCGACGAGCGTGCGGATGGAGTCGTCGACCGTCTCCACGGCTTGCGCGACGAGACGCAGGCGGGGATCGGGGACTTCGAGAACGGTCATGACGGTCATAGCGCGTCCGCTAAGGTACGCGTGGGCATCACGTCAAGCCGATGGGCGTCAAGCCATTGGCCTTCTGGCTCTTAGTGCCTGCGCCAGCGTGCCCTCGTCGAGATAGTCGAGTTCGCCGCCGACCGGGAGGCCGTGCGCGAGTTGGGTGACGCGGACGGGGAAGCGTTCGATGCGCTCGGCGATGTAGTGCGCGGTGGTCTGGCCTTCGAGCGTGGCGTTCATCGCGAGGACGACTTCGTCGATGCCGCCGGCTTCGATGCGACGGACGAGGCTGTCGATGCTGAGATCCTCGGGGCGGATGCCTTCGAGCGCGGACAGGCGGCCACCGAGGACGTGGAAGCGGCCGGGGAACAGGCGGGAGCGGTCGAGCGCCCAGAGGTCGGCGACTTCCTCGACGACGCAGAGCGCGCGCTGGTCGCGGCGGGGGTCGGCGCAGATCGCGCACGGGTTGGTGGTGTCGACGTTGCCGCAGGTCGTGCAGTTCTCCAGCCGCTCGTCGACCGCGGTCAGTGCCTCGCGCAAAGGACCCAGGGCGGCGTCGCGCTTCTTGAGCAGATGCAGCACGGCGCGACGTGCAGACCGGGGGCCGAGGCCGGGGAGCCGGGCCAGCGCCTGCGTCAGCGCCTCGATCTCGGGGGATGCCATACCGGAACAGATAGGGGGTTGCGCGGCTCCCCGCCAGCGTGTTCGAGAGGGCCATGCGGATCATCTTCATGGGAACGCCGGACTTCGCAGTGCCGGTGCTGGAGGCCCTCGTCGCGGCGGGGCATGACGTGGTGGCGGCGTATTGCCAGCCGGCGCGACCGGGCGGGCGGCGTGGGCGCGAGCTGGTGCCGTCGCCGGTGCAGGTTCGGGCGGAGGCGCTCGGGATCGAGGTGCGGACGCCGGTGTCGTTCAAGGCGTCTTTGCCGGTGGGGCTGGAGGCTCGCGAAGCGTTTGCCGCCTTGGACGCGGATGTTGCGGTGGTCGCGGCGTATGGCCTGATCCTGCCGCGCGCGGTGCTGGAAGCGCCTCGGTTCGGGTGCCTGAACGTGCATGGGTCGCTGTTGCCGCGGTGGCGCGGGGCGGCGCCGGTGCAGCGGGCTATCCTAGCGGGCGATGCCGAAACCGGGGTCGGGATCATGCAGATGGAGGCGGGGCTAGATACCGGGCCGGTCCGGCTCGAGGGGCGGACGCCGATCGTCGGTAAGACGGCGGGAGACTTAACCGCCGAGCTGTCGGCGATGGGGGCTCGGCTGATGGTCGAGGTGCTGGCTAATCTCGACGCCTACCCTGCCCGGCCGCAGCCCGAGGAGGGCGTCACCTATGCGGCGAAGATCGAGAAGGCAGAGGCGCGGATCGATTTCGAGCGGTCGGCGACCGAGGTCGAGCGGCTGGTGCGCGCGATGAACCCGGCGCCGGGGGCGTGGTTCGAGCATGCCGGCGAGCGGGTGAAGGTGCTGGCGGCGGACGTACTGCCGTTCACGTTTCTTGGGTGCGAGGGGCTGACGGTCAATGCCGAGCTGACGATCGGGTGCGGCGACGGGGCGATCCGGCCGACCTTGGTACAGCGGGCGGGACGCGGGGTGACCTCGGCCACGGAATTGCTGCGTGGGTTTGCGATCCCGTCGGGGACGCAGCTTTGACGCGGTTCGCGTTGACGGTGGAGTTCGACGGGCGGCCGTTCATGGGCTGGCAGCGGCAGAAGCACGGGCCGAGCGTGCAAGCGGCGCTGGAAGCCGCGGTGCTGAAGATGACCGGCGAGACCGCCTCTGTGCAGGCGGCGGGGCGGACCGATGCGGGGGTGCATGGGATGGCGATGCGCGCGCATGTCGATATCGAAAAGCCGCTCGCGGCGTTTCGGTTGATGGAGGGGCTGAATGCGTTGGTGAAGCCGGCGCCGGTGTCGGTGCTGGCGTGCGAGGTGGTCGACGACGATTGGCATGCAAGGTTTTCGTGTGTCGGGCGCTCTTACGAGTATCGGATCGTCAACCGGCGCGCGCCGCTGACGTTCGAGGCTGGGTTGGCTTGGCAGGTGCCTCAGGCACTGGATGCGGGGGCGATGGCGGAGGCTGCGGGGGCGCTGGTCGGGCGGCATGATTTTACGACGTTTCGCTCGGCGCATTGTCAGGCGGATAGTCCGGTGCGGACTCTCGATCGGCTCGAGGTGGTGCGCGAGGGGGAGCGTCTGTTCGTCTACGCGGCGGCGCGGTCGTTCCTGCATCATCAGGTGCGGTCGATGGTCGGGTGCCTTGCGCTGGTGGGCATGGGGCGTTGGGCGGTTGGCGATGTCGCGAAGGCGCTGGCGGCGAAGGACCGGGCGATGCTGGGGCTGAATGCGCCGCCCGATGGGCTGTTCTTCGTGAGTGCAGTCTACCCTTAGAAAGGATGTTCCCCCGCGAAGGCGGGGGTCCAGTCTGGCCCCCGCCTTCGCGGGGGAACAAGAGACTAGCGGACGAACTTTGCGGCGAGCTCGACATGCGTCGACCAACGGAACTGGCCGACCGGCTGGACCCAGTCGATCCGCCAGCCGGCGTCGCACAGTTCCTTCGCATCGCGCGCGAAGCTGGCCGGGTTGCACGAGACGTAGACGATCACTGGCGTCTTGCACTCGGCGAGCGCGGTCGCCTGTTCGCGTGCACCCGAGCGCGGCGGATCGATGACTACTGCGTCGAAGCGATCGAGTTCGGCTACCGTCAGCGGGCGGCGATAGAGATCGCGATGCTCGGGGTAGACGGGGCGCTGGGTGCGGTGCGCAGCGGCTTTCAGCGAGCCGAGTGCGTCGCGCGCGCCTTCGGCCGCATAGACCTTGGCCGGGATCGCGAGCGTGAAGGTGCCTAGACCGGCGAACAGGTCGGCGACCGTCGCGGGCTTGCCGATCGCTTCGAGGACGGCGGCGGTGAGCGCCGCCTCGCCGTCGGGCGTGGCTTGCAGGAACGAGGCTGGCGGGAGCGGAACGGGGACGCCGCCCAGCGTGATCGTGACCGCATCGGGCTCCCAGCGCGTCTCGGGGCCGAGGCCGTCGTCGAACGCTACGCGGGCGATCTTGTAGTCTTCGCAGAACTTGGTCAGCGCTTCAGCGGCGGCGAGGCCTTCGGGCGCGAACCCGGTGATCAGGATGTCGGCGCCTTGGTCGGCGAGCGTCAGGTGAATGTCGGCGCGGCGGCGGAAGTTGAGGCGCTTGAGCAGCTGGCGCAAGGGTTGGACGAGCGCGAACAGGCGCGGATCGAGGATCCAGCATTCCTTGATGTCAACGATCGTGTGCGCCTTCTCGGCGGTGAAGCCGAGCGTGATCTTGCCCCCCTTGCCCTCGGCGTGGAGCGTCGCGCGGCGGCGGCTGCGTTCGGGGGAGATGTGTGGGGTGCGGATCGGGGCGGACAGGTCCTGGCCGTCGAGCGCGGAGGCGATGCGGTCGGTGACGAACTCGGCATAGGCTTGGTCGTCGAGATGCTGGAGCTGACAGCCGCCGCAGGTCGGGAAGTGTACGCAGGGGGGAGTCTGGTGGTGCGGACCGGGGATCACGGTGCCGTCGGCAGTGAGCGTGTCGCCCGGTGCCGAGAAGGCGGCGTGGCGTCCGTCGGCGGTCATCCCATCGCCGCGGGCCGCGACGCGGATGATGGTGTCGGCGTTTATATCGGGGGGCGTTTCAGAGGTCATAGCGACGCTCTGGCCGACCGGAGCGCTTCCGCCAAGTCGTCGGCGATAAACGCGGGCCCCAATCGGCGGGCAGCGTCACCGTGGAGCCACACTCCGGCGCAGGCGGCGTCGAGCGGATCGAGCTTGGCCGCCAGCATTGCGCCGATCACGCCGGCCAGGACGTCGCCGGTGCCGGCAGTGGAGAGCCAGTCGCTGGCCCCTTGCGCGATCCGGACGTCGCCGTCGGGGGTGACGATGACGGTGTCGGCGCCTTTGAAGACGACGACGGCATTGGCGCGGACGGCGGCGTTGCGGGCGCGCGTGATCTTGTCCGCGTCGGATTTGCCGAAGAGCGCGTCGAATTCGCCCGCGTGCGGCGTGAGGATGACGGGCCTGTCCAGCGCCGCGATCCGATCCGGGTCGAGCAGGCGGAGCGCGTCGCCGTCGATGACCAGCGGGCGGCCGGCGGTCAGCGCGGCGTCGAGGCGAGCCCTGGCGTCGGCGTCGCGGCCGAGACCGGGGCCGATGACGAGCGCGCCGATGCGGTCGTTGGCGAGCGCGGCGTCGGAGAATGGCGTGCGGACGAGTGCATGGGGCGGGCCTTCGCTATCGCCGACCAGCGTTACGTAGCCGGCACCGGCGCGCATCGCCGCCAGCGCCGCAAGGTCGGAGGCACCGGACATGCTGCCGGCGATGACGGCGACCATGCCTCGGGTATATTTGTGCGAGTCTGGGCCCGGGGACGGGAGGATTGGGGTTTTAAGAACCTCGGCTTGGCCGACGGTGGGAACGCCGATGTCGAGGAGACGGATCTGGCCGCAATAGCGCGCGGCCGGTTGGAGGAGGTGCGCTGGTTTTACCGCGCCGAGCGCAAGGGTGAGGTTGAAGACCGGCGGTTCGCTGAGGGCTTTGCCGGAGTCGGTGGCTAAGCCACTCGGGAGGTCGACGGCGATGCTGAGTTGCGCGGCTTTGACTAGGGCGTGAAGGCGCCTGATCACTGATACCTCCCCGGCGGAGGCCGGGGTCCAGTTGGGCGAACCGGCGGGGTGCTCGATAGCGTTGCCCAACTGGGCCCCGGCCTCCGCCGGGGAGGTGCTGCCGCGGTGGACAGGGCTGGAGTCCAACGGGCGGGTCAGGCCGGTGCCGAACAGCGCATCCACCAGGATCGGCGCGGGTTTTGCCGCCGCCAGTGTCTCGACCGGGCCGGACCACCCTGCCCTTGCCGACTTCGCCGCATCCGTCTTCGGCTCGGATAGCGCCGCGACGCGGACCGATACCCCCATCTCGGCCAGCACCCGCGCTGCGACGTAGCCGTCGCCGCCGTTGTTGCCGGGGCCGCAGAGGATCAGGACGTCGTTCGCGCCCGCCAACCGGCGAACGGCGCCCGCGATCGCCGTGCCCGCGCGGTCCATCAGCGTTTCCACCGAGACGCCGCTGGCGATCACCGCGTCCTCCGCCGCACGCATCTCGGCGGCGGTCAGGATCGGCTGGCCGTCGATGCGAATCATGACGGCTTGGCTGCGCCCTTGACGGTTGCGGGGAGGCGGTAGCGAGCGTCGCCGATCGACACCTCGATGCCGTTGCCCTCGATCAGGCCGACCTTGGCGACCTCCGCTCCGTCGGCCGCGACGACGCCGCGTCCGTCGTCGGTGACGAGCAGGCGGCGGAATGCGCCATCAGGGTGGCGGATCGTCAGGATCGGGCCAGTCTCACCCTTGGCCTGTTCGATCGTGCAGACCGTTTCGAGCGCGGCGGTCCCGCGGGCGCAGGGGATGCGGAGGTCGCCGGCGGCCTCCTTGGTCTGCTCGGCTGCGACCTGCGTGCTGGATGGCTTGCCGGGACCGCATGCCGCTAGCGGGAGGAGGGAGAGGCAAAGGAGGCGACTCAATGTCTTGCCGAAGCCGACTTTCAAACCACAGTCCATCATCCCAGCGCGAGCTGGGATATCCCCGTTCGGGTCGCTGCACGCACCACGCGGGATACCCCAGCTTTCGCTGGGGTGACGGGTGATGTCACGGGTGGCGCGACCGGTTCTGAGCTCAAATATCCGCGTAGACATGGGTTTCGGCTGCCGCTCCAGGGTGCGTGACGGCACCCTTGTAGGCGGGGCCGACAGTCTTCGCATAGCGCCAGAGTGCACCCGAGCCGTAATCGTTGGTGCGCGGCACCCACGCCGCACGTCGCGAGGCCATCACGTCCTCGGGAACGTCGAGGTCGATCGTGCCGGCCTCGGCGTCGATGTGGATGATGTCGCCATTCTCCACGAGTGCGATCGGGCCGCCGTCCGCCGCTTCGGGGCCGACATGGCCGATGCAGAAGCCGCGTGTACCGCCCGAGAAACGGCCGTCGGTGATCAGCGCGACACTCTCGCCCATGCCGAGGCCGTAGAGCGCTGCGGTGGTCGACAGCATCTCGCGCATGCCGGGGCCGCCCTTTGGCCCTTCGTAGCGTATAACGATGACTTCGCCTTCGTTGATGAGGCGGTTCTCGACCGCGGCGAAGCAATCCTCCTCGCAATCGAACACACGCGCCGGGCC
Organism: Sphingomonas sp. 4RDLI-65; assembly: GCF_049472435.1. Classification (NCBI taxonomy): domain Bacteria; kingdom Pseudomonadati; phylum Pseudomonadota; class Alphaproteobacteria; order Sphingomonadales; family Sphingomonadaceae; genus Sphingomonas; species Sphingomonas sp. 4RDLI-65. The sequence continues at coordinate 496,740 of NZ_JBCEBT010000002.1, forward strand.
CGAGAATTGCAGGCGGTGGAGCCCCGCGACCTTCACGATCGCGCCGTCGGGCGCGAGACTGCCGCGCAGGCCGACGACGCCGCCGGTCGGGGTGATTGGCGTGGCGATGTCGTAGATGACCTTCTGGTCGGGGTTCCACGTCACCTGGTCGATATTCTCGCCGAGCGTCCTGCCGGTGACGGTCTTGCAATTGCCGTCGAGCAGGCCGCCGCCGAGCATCGTCTTCATCAGCATGTAGACGCCGCCGGCCTCGTACATGTCCTTGGCGACGTATTTCCCGCCGGGCTTGAGGTCGGCGATGTAGGGCGTGGTCTTGAAGATCTCGGCGACGTCGAACAGGTCGAAGTCGATGCCGGCTTCGCTGGCCATCGCGGGCAGGTGCAGCGCAGCGTTGGTCGAGCCTCCGGTCGCAGCCACCACGCGCGCGGCATTGATGAAGGCTTCGCGCGTGCAGATGTCGCGGGGGCGCAGATTGTCGGCGAGGCATTCCATGACCTGCGCACCGGCGGCGACGGCGATCTGCTCGCGCGTGCTGTAGGGCGCGGGGACCATGTTGGAGTTGGGGAGCGACAGGCCGATGGCTTCGGCGACGCAGGCCATGGTGTTGGCGGTATACTGGCCGCCGCACGCGCCGTGGCCCGGGCATGCGACCTTCTCGAGCGCGTGGACTTCGGACAACGGGCAGGCGCCGGCGGCGTATTTGCCGACGACCTCGAACACGTCGACCACGGTGACGTCGCGGTTCTCGTAGCGGCCGGGCATGATCGAGCCGCCATAGACGAAAATGCCGGGGACGTTGAGGCGGAGCATCGCCATCATCATGCCGGGGAGCGACTTGTCGCAGCCGGCAAACGCGACGATCGCGTCGTAGCAATGGCCGCGGACCGACAGTTCGACCGAGTCGGCGATGACTTCGCGGCTCACCAGCGAGGCCTTCATCCCCTGGTGGCCCATCGCAATGCCGTCGGTGACGGTGATGGTGTTGAACCGGCGCGGCATGCCGCCGCCCTGGATGACGCCGGCTTGCGCCGCGTCGGCCTGCGCGTCGAGCGTGGTGTTGCACGGTGCGGAGTTGTTGCCGGCGGAGGCTAGCGCGACGAACGGGCGGGCGATCTGCTCCTCGTCGAGGCCCATCGCGTAGTAATAGCTGCGGTGCGGGGCGCGTTCGGGACCAACGGAGACATGGCGGCTCGGCAGGCGCGATTTATCGAATGTGCGGGTCATGGCGAACGCCTATGTCGCGGGAGGGGGTATTTGCGCAAGAGAGTTGCGTCGATTTTTCGGTGGGACGACGCCTGCGTCCCTCGCGTTCATCCCAGATCCTCCCCTGCAAGGGGAGGTGGCGCAGCGACGGAGGGGTGATGGCCTATCGAGGGCGGGTCACCCCTCCGTCAGCGCTATGCGCTGCCACCTCCCCCGACAGGGGAGGATGCGAAAGAGGGGCGTGCCAGCGAAGGAGGCTTAAAGGCCTTCGAGCGCCTTCGCCACGCCGTCCATCGTGAAAGGCTTTTGCAACCGGGGGCGGTCGCGGAATTCCGGGGCCACGCCGTCATCGCCGCCGCCTGTCGCGAAGACGAAGGGGACGCCCTTGGCGGCCAGCGCCTCGGCAACCGCGGTGCTCTTCTCGCCACCACGAAGGTTCACGTCGAGGATCGCGCCATCGACGCCGCCTTCTTCGATCCGCTTCAATGCGTCGGCGACGGTGTCGACCGAACCCGCCACTCCCTTGTCCAATACTTCGAGGAAATCCTCGAGCATCATGGCGATCAACGGTTCATCCTCGACGATGAGGATCTGCTTGGGAGCGGTCATATCGCCCGCATAGTCGGGATTGTTACGACTTGCCAACATCTTGTTCAATTCAATATGACTTCGTTTCAGCGCGCGGCCAGCACGTCCCGCGCCGCTTCGGCAAGCTCCTGGACCGAGAAGGGTTTGGGAAGGAACGCGACGTTGTCGAGATCGATCGACTTGCGCAACTGCTCCTCGGCATAGCCCGACATGAACAGGATCGGCAGGTTCGGATATTTCTCGCGCGCATGTCGGACCATGGTCGGGCCATCCATCTGCGGCATGACGACATCGCTGATGAGCAGGTCGGGGCAGCCGTGTTTCTGCAACACTTCGAGCGCGACTTCGCCATTCTCCGCAGTGAGCACGGTATAGCCCTGCCGCGCGAGCGCACGTTCGGCGACGGCGCGGACCATGTCCTCGTCCTCGACCAGCAGGATCGTGCCCGTGCCCCAGAGGTCGACCGGCTTGGGCGGTGCCTTGACCACCGGCGCGCGCGTTGCGGCGGGGGCGGCGTGGACCGGCAGGTACATGGTGAAGGTGGCGCCCTGCCCCGGCTTGCTGTCGGCGAAGATGTAGCCGCCGGATTGCTTGACGATGCCGTAGACGGTCGAGAGGCCGAGGCCGGTGCCCTTGCCGAATTCCTTGGTGGTGAAGAACGGCTCGAAGATCTTCGGCAGCACGTCGGGCGGGATGCCGGTGCCGGTGTCCTGCACGACAAGCGCGGTGTAATCGGCGACGGGCAGGATGTCGGACGCCATCTCGCGCACTTCGGATGCGGGAACCGAGCGCGTGGTGATCGTCAGCACGCCGCCACCCCGCGCATTGGCCGAGACGATCGCGTCGCGCGCGTTGACCGCGAGGTTGACGACGACCTGTTCGAGCTGGCCGGGATCGGCGCGGACCGGGCCGAGGTTGCGGCCGTGCGTCATGTCGAGACGGACGTTCTCGCCCATCAGGCGCTTCAGCAGGTTCGAGACTTCGGAGACGACGTCGGGGAGCTGGAGGATTTGGGGACGGAGCGTCTGCTGGCGCGAGAAGGCGAGCAATTGGCGCGTGAGGCTGGCGGCGCGGTTCGAGTTGGTGCGGACCTGCTGGATATCGTCGTAATCGCTGTCGCCGGGCGAATGGCGCATCAGCATCAGGTCGCAATGGCCGATGATCGCGGTCAGGATGTTGTTGAAATCATGCGCGACGCCGCCGGCGAGCTGGCCGACCGCCTGCATTTTGGTGGCCTGCGCGACCTCGCGCTTGAGGCGGCTTTCCTCGCTATTGTCCTTGAGGCTCAGGAGCACGGCGGCATCGCCCAGGCCGCGCGCGCCGGCGATGGTGAGCGCGACCGGCTCGTCAGGGTGATCTTTCAGGCGAACCGCCATGTCGGCGGAGTGCGTCGCGCCGTTGGCGAATTTGCGGATCGCGTCGGCGACCGCGGCCTTGTCCTCGCGGACGACGAGGTCGCCGGGATAGAGTGGCGGCGCGACCGAATTGACGCCCGCCGCACGCAGGAACGAGTCGTTCATCTGCAGGAAGCGGCCATCGCGATCGACCAGCGCCATCCCGAACGGCATCATGCTGACGAGGCTGCGGACGTGCGCGGAGGCGCTGGCGCCGAGTGCGGGGGCGTCTTCCTCGTCGTCGAGCAGCGCGACCAATACGGGCGCGTCGTCGCCTTCGAGGAACGGGATCTGGAGGACACGGAGCGGCGTGCCTTCGAGGCCTTCGCGCTCGAACCGGACGAGGCCGCGACTGTCGGTGATCAGGAAGCGCGCGAAGTCGCGGCCCTCGACCGGGTCGTATTCGTCGCCGCACGCACGCGCTCTCAGCACGCGGTTGGCGGAACGCACACGACCGTCGGGGGAGAGCAACGCCGCCATGATGCCGCTGCCGCCGAGCCGGTCGCCGGTCGGGCCGGCGAGCAGCGCGGCGAGCGTCTCGGCAAGGTCGTGTTCCTGCGCGGTGACGAAGCGCCAGACGAGCATGTCGGCATCGTCGCCGGCGCGGGCGATCTGCGCGGACAGCTGGATGCCCTGCGTGTTGAGGCGCTCGACCTGCGCGGTGCCGTCACGCCACGCGGAGCGGCCGGCGTCGGCGAGAGCGGCGATGCCGGCTTCGTCGAGCGGGAGGCCGGGGGGTGTGGGGAAGCCTGCGAACAACGCTTCGTACGCGTCGTTGGCGCAAACCAGCCGCCCGGCGCGGTCGGTGATGGCGATGGCGTCGGTGCCGGCTTCGGCGACGGTGCGCGTCAGGTCCCAGTCGACCGGTCGCGGGGCGTCCTTGGCGACCGGGTTGAGCAGGCGCCAGGCAATCAGCGCGCCAATGACGACGATGGCGGCGGCAAAGAAACCGGCGGCGGCGATCCAGCTGCCGACGAGCAGAAGTACGATCGCGGCGGCGGCAGCGCCCGAGGCGATAGCGACGAGCGCGGCGTTACGGGCCGGAGTGGATAAAGCGAACGATGCCATCGGGGGAGTCATCCGCTCAAGCGGGGCCGGGCGTCAAGCGGGATGCGGTATTGCGGGGGGCGCTACTCTTATCGCCGAAGCCGGTCCCCAAAGACCGCACCACCCCGGCGGAGCCGGGGCCCAACTGGAAAGGTGGTCGTAACGGAGCGCCGTCCGTCGTCAGCGGCATCCTCCAATTGGGCCCCGGCCTCCGCCGGGGTGGTGCCATGATTTGCGCCGATGCTTGCGTAGAGCTGCCTCGCCCGCCCTGCTGTTCCCCCGCGGAGGCGGGGGTCCAGGGACTGCGGAGGACGGCGCTTGTGGCTCCTGGGCCCCCGCTTTCGCGGGGGAACACGAAGCGTGCATCCATCCGTTACCAGATCCGGACGCGCTGTTCCGGTGTCAGGTACAGTTTCTGCCCGGCGGTCGGCTTGTACGCCGCGTACCAGGGGTCGAGGTTGCGTACGACCCAGGCGCGCTGCTGCGACGGCGAATGAGGATCGGTCAGCAAGCGATTGCGAAGGTTCGCTTCGCGGTAGTTGCGGCGCCAGACCTGCGCCCAGCCGAGATAGAAGCGCTGGTCGCCAGTATACCCGTCGAGCACCGGTGCCGTCTTGCCGCCCAAAGCCGTGTGGTACGCGTCGTACGCCACCGTAAGACCCGCGAGATCGGCGATGTTCTCGCCCATCGTGAGCTGACCCTTCACGTGCATGCCGGGGAGCGGCTCGTAGGCGTCGTACTGCGCGCCGAGCTTGCCGGTGAGCGCGTTGAAGCCGGCGATGTCCTTGGCCGTCCACCAGTCGGTGAGCTGGCCCTTCGCGTCGTACTTCGAGCCCTGGTCATCGAAATGATGGCTCAGTTCATGGCCGATCACCGCGCCGATGCCGCCGTAATTGACCGCGTCGTCGGCTTTCGGATCGAAGAACGGCGGCTGCAGGATCGCGGCGGGGAAAACGATCTCGACCATGCCGAAATTGGCGTAGGCGTTCACCGTCATCGGCGTCATGCCCCATTCCCAGCGCTGGAGCGGCTTGCCGAGCTTGGCGATGTTGTCCTGGTGCTGCCATTCGTTGGCGCGCCATTCGTTGCCGAACGCATCGCCCGACGTGATCGTCAGGCCGGAGAAATCCTTCCACTGGCTGGGATAGCCGATCTTCGGCGTGAAGGCGGCGAGCTTGGCGTGCGCCTTCACCTTCGTCTCGGGCGCCATCCATTCGAGCTTGTCGATCCGGCGGCCCATCGCGGCGAGCACGTTCTTGACGAGCTTGTCGGCCGCGGCCTTGGTTTCGGGCGGGAAATACTGTGCGACGTAGAGCTTGCTGACCTCGTCATCGAGCGCGCCCGACGTGAACTGCACGCCGCGCTTCCAACGCGCCTCTTGTTCCGGCGTGCCGCCGAGGACGGTGCCGTAGAAGGCGAACTGCTCGGCGTCGAACGCCTTGGGGAGGACGTCGGCATAGCCGTCGAGCGAGCGCAGGATCAGCTGGTCCTTGAGCACGCCGATCGGCGCGGTCGAGACGAGCTTGGCGATGCCGGTGATCGCAGAGGGCTGCGCGACGATGACGGTCGGGACGGGCGTGCCGATGCCCTTGAAATAGGCGACGAAATCGAAGCCCGGCGCGCGCTTGGCGAGATCGGCGACGGTCATCTTGTTGTAGGTCTTGGTGGCGTCGCGGCTGTCAACGCGGGTCCAGCTGACCTTGGCGATCTCGGTCTCGAACGCGAGCAAGGCGGTGGCGCGGGCCTCGGCATTGGGTTCGCCGGCGAGGGTGAGCATCTTGACGATGTGCGCGCGATAGGCGTTGCGCGCCTCGACCAGCTTGGCGTCGGCGCTGAGGTAGTAATCGCGGTCGGGGAGGCCGAGGCCGGACTGGCCGAGCGAGAGTGCGTATTGCTCAGGGGACTTGTCGTCCTGGCCGACGCCGCCGCCGAACGGCCCGCGGATGCCGGCGCGGTCGGCTTCGGCGAGGAGCGCGGGATAGCCGGCGCGATCGGTCAGCGCGGCGATCTTGCCGAGCCAGGGCTTGATCGGCGCTAGGCCCTTGCCCTCGATCGTGCCGGTATCGAGGAAGGTCGCATAGGCGCGGCCGATCTTCGAGTTCGGGTCCTTCGCGGCGGTGTCGAGGATGCCGCGGGTGCGGCTCTCGGACAGGTCGGACAGGAAGTTGAACGCGCCGTAGGCCGCCTTGTCAGCGGGGATCGGGGTGTTCTTGGCCCATGCGCCGTTGGCGTAGCTATAGAAATCGTCGCCGGGCTGGACGGTCTTGTCCATGCCCTTCTCGTCGAAGCCGAAGCTTCCGTATTGCGCGCCGGTCGAGGCGGCGGGTGCGGGAGTGGGCTTTGGTTCAGAGGTTTGCGAGATGGCGGCGGTGACGCCGGTGATGGCGGTTGCGGCAAGTAGGCCGGCGACGATGAAGGACTTCACGGGGTTCTCCTAGAATTTCGTTGGCACAAACCACCAACACCACCTCCCCGGCGAAGGCCGGGGTCCAGTTGGAAAGATCTCGGTGACGAGGGGCAGTCGGCCGTTACGCCCGTCCCCCAACTGGGCCCCGGCCTTCGCCGGGGAGGTGCACGGTCGGGATATGCGGCGGGGTCGTAGTTACCAGATACGGATGCGATTGGCGGGGGCGAGGTAGCTGGCTTCACCCGGCTTGGCACCGAATGCGGCGTACCACGGGTCGAGGTTGCGGACCGTCAGGACGCGCTGGTGGCCCGGCGAATGCGGGTCCGACAGGAGCGTCTGCTGGAGCGCGGCGTCGCGGAACTTGCTGCGCCACACGCCCGCCCAGCCGTAATAGAAACGCTGGTCGCCGGTGGTGCCGTCGATGATCGGCGCGGGCTTGCCGCCGAGCGACTTGTGATACGCGTCGTAGGCAACCGTGAGGCCGGCGAGATCGGCGATGTTCTCGCCGAGCGTCAGGCCGCCCTGGATGTGCTGGCCGGGCAAGGGCTCGTACGCATCGTACTGCTTCACCAGCGAATCCGTGAACACCTTGAAGCGCGCGACGTCCTGCGGCGTCCACCAGTCGGTGAGCTTGCCGTTGAGATCGTATTTGCGGCCCTGGTCGTCGAAGTGATGGCTGATCTCGTGACCGATCACCGCGCCGATGCCGCCGTAATTGACCGCCGGGTCTGCCTTCGGATCGAAGAACGGCGGCTGGAGGATCGCGGCCGGGAAGACCACCTCGTTCATCGTCGGGTTGGCATAGGCGTTGATCGTCATCGGCGTCATGAACCACTCGCCGCGATCGATCGGCTGGCCGAGCTTCTTCAGGTCGCGGTCGTATTCGAACGCATTGGCGCGCGCGACGTTGCCGACGAGATCGCCACGCTGGATCTGCAGCGCAGAATAGTCGCGCCACTTGTCGGGATAGCCGATCTTGGGCGTGAAGGCGGCGAGCTTGGCGAGTGCCTTGGTCTTGGTCTCGGGCGCCATCCATTCGAGGTTCTTGAGGCGCTCGCCCATCGCCGCGATGACGTTCTTCACCAGATCGTCGGCAGCGGCCTTCGACGCGGGCGGGAAATACTTCGCCACGTACTGCTGGCCGATCGCCTCGCCCATCGCGCCCGACACGGTCGATACGCCGCGCTTCCAGCGAACCTGCTGCTCGGGCGTGCCCGACAGCGTGGTGCCGTAAAAGGCGAAGTTGGTCTTGTCGAAATCGCTCGACAGATACGGCGCGTAGGCGCGCAGCACCTTGAGCATCGCATAGTCCTGGAGGACGTTGATCGGCGTGTCGGCGAAGACCTTCGCCTCGCCTGTCACCGCGCTGGGCTGTGCGACGATGTAGAACGGACGGCCGGTGACGCCCATCGCGGTCATATACTGCGTCCAGGGGAAGCCGGGTGCCTTGGCGGCGAAATCGGCGGCGGTCCATTTATTGTAGCGCTTGTCGGCATCGCGGCTCTCGATGCGGGTCCAGTGCGCGGTGGCGAGGCCCTTCTCCATCGCGAAGACGGCGGCGGCGCGGGCTGCGGCGTTCGGCTCACCGGCCAGCGTCAGCATGCGCGCGAGATACGCCTGGTACGCGGTACGGGCGGTCGCCAGCTTGGCGTCGTCCTTGAGGTAATAATCGCGGTCGGGCATGCCGAGCCCGCTCTGGCCGAACTCGACGACGTAGGTGGTCGGGTCCTTGTCGTCCTGCGAGACGCCGACGCCGACGAGACCGCCGACGCCCTGGCGCTGGAGCTTGGCGATTTCGGTGACGAGCGCGGTCTTGTCCTTGGTCGCCTTCAGCGCGGCAAGCATCGGCTTGACCGGCGTGGCCCCCTTCGCGTTGACCGCGGCCTCGTCCATGAAGCTGGTGTAGAAATCGCCGACCTTGTCGCCCGGCGTCTTGGCGGCGCCGTCGAGGATCGTGCGGGTACGCTCGAGCGACAGGTCCTGGAGGACGTGGAACATACCGTAGGACGAGCGATCCGCGGGGATCGGCGTGGTCTTCACCCAGCCACCGTTCGCATAGTCGAAGAAGTCGGTACCGGGCGTCACGCTGGTATCGCGGCCCGCCATGTCGAAGCCGAAATCGCCGATCTGCGGCTTATTGGCGTCCTTGGGAGCAACGGGGCCCTTGGCGGCCTTGGCGAGGGTCGGCGTGGACGTCGTCGAAGGGCTGGCGGTTTGGGCGAAAGCCGATGCGGCGGACGCGAGCAGGATCACGGTAACAATCGACTTGCGCATCAAGAACCTCGGAGAAAGATCGTCTGGATGATGCGTGTTCTACGCCGATAGGACGGTCCGTCAATTCGGCTAGGTCAATAATAGTGACGATTGTTACGACCCGCGCGTGTCGGGGCGATTGTCGTGGCGGTGCCGCCACTTGCGCGCGATCCACAACCGCCAGCCGAGCGCGCTGAGCGCATAGCCGCCGACCGAGCAGACCACCGTGATGACCAGCAGGCCAAGCGCGGTGGCGGGCCCCGCCTGCATCAGCCAGGGGATCCATTCGGTGCGCGCCGTGGCGTTGGCGACGGGCTGGCCGGGGACGTGCTCGTCGAGCCGCAGCAAGGACGATCCGATCCAATAGGCGGCGATCCAGAGCGGCGGCGTGGTCAGCGGATTGGTGATGAAGGTGGTGAGCGCCGCAGTCGGCACGTTGGCGCGGAACGGCAGCGCGAAGATCGCGGCAACCGGCGTCTGCGCGACCGGGATCAGGATGCCTGCGACCATGCCAAGCGCGACACCGCGCGGGACCGATCGGCGGGTGAAGCGCCACAATTCGGGCGCGAGCACGCGGTGCGCGACCGGGCGCAGCAGCCGGTTCCGCTCCATCGATTCGCGGGTCGGCAGATTGCGATGCGACCACGCCCCGAGGCGCCCGAAAATACTGCCCGGCGCCTTCGACACAGGCTATCCGCGATCCCGCATGATCCGGCCCTGCTCGCGCTTCCAGTCCTGTTCCTTCACCGAATCGCGCTTGTCGTGGTTCTGCTTGCCCTTGGCGAGCGCCAGTTCGATCTTCGCGCGGCCCTTCGAATTGAAGTAGATCATCAACGGCACGAGCGTCATGCCCTGGCGCGCGACCGCGCCGAACATCTTGTTGATCTCGCGCTCGTGCAGCAGCAGCTTGCGGGGGCGCTTGGGCTCATGGTTGAAGCGGTTGCCGTGGCTGAATTCGGGGATGTTCGAATTCACCAGGACGACGTTCTTGCCTTTCACCTCGGCATAGGCCTCGGCGATCGAGCCCTCGCCGCCGCGCAGCGCCTTCACCTCGGTGCCGGTGAGCGCGATGCCCGCCTCGAACACCTGCTCGATATAATAATCATACCGCGCGCGCCGGTTCTCGGCGACGATCTTGGTCTTCTCGAAGGTCGGGGGTTTGGGACGTGCCATGGGACGCGCGATGTAGGAGGTCGGAGGGCTTAGGGGAAGCGGTGGCGGGCCGATCGTGTCGATGCGGATTGCGATTTCCGTACAGCGGCGTCACCATTCGATGCCGATCTTGCCGAAATGCCCGCCGCTCGCCTCATAAGCGAACGCATCCGCCAACGCGTCGAGCGGAAAGCGGCGGTCGATCACCGGGCGAATCCCGGTCGCTTCCAGCGCGCGAACGAAATCCTGCTGCTCGCGGCGGCTGCCGACGATCAGGCCCTGCAGCCGCGCCTGCTTGGCCATCAGCGCGGCGGTCGGAACCTCGCCGCCACGGCCGGTCAGTACGCCGATCAGCGAGATGTGGCCGCCGACCCGGACTGCATCGATCGACTGCGCCAGCGTGCCGGGGCCGCCGACTTCGACGACGTGATCGACCCCGCGTCCGCCGGCCCAATCGGCGACCTTGCGGCCCCAGTCCTGCTCCTCGCGGTAGTTGAGCGTGAAATCGGCGCCGAGCCCTTTGGCGCGCTCCAGCTTGTCGTTCGACGAGGAGGTGATCGCGACGGTCGCGCCCATCGCCTTGGCGATCTGCAACGCCCAGATCGAGACGCCGCCGGTGCCGAGCAGGAGCACGGTGTCGCCCGCCTTCAGCTTGCCGTCGACCACCAGCGCGCGCCACGCCGTCAGCCCGGCTGTGGTGATCGTCGCGGCCTCGACATGGTCGTAGCCTTCCGGCGCTTTGGTGAAGGCGGTGGCGGGGAGCACGACGTGGCTTTGTGCAAAACCGTCGATGCCGTCGCCGGGGGTGCGGCTGAAATCGCCGATCGTCGGCGCGCCGTCCTGCCAGTCGGGGAAGAAGCACGAGACGACGTGATCACCGGGGGCGAACTCGGTGACGCCTTCACCGACGCTCTCGACCACGCCCGCGCCGTCGGACAGCGGCACGCGACCGTCCGCACTGGGCGACTTTCCGGTCGCGACGCCGAGATCGTGGAAATTGAGCGAACTGCCGTGCAGCGCCACCCGGATCGTGCCAGGCGTAGGTGCGCCGGGATCGTCGCGCTCCTCGATCCGCAGATTTTCAAGACCGGCCGGGGACCGGAGCGTCATGACCTTCATCGCAGACTCCTTTGCGGCTCCAACGCGCCTGCCCGGCAAACTCTCCCTCCCCGGCCGGTGTTGCGCGCCCGGCCGGTGTCGATTGCGGCGGAGGATGCGTGATCCTATTGCTGTCAGTCCCATCTGGTAACCGCGAGACAGCCCATCGCCATGAAACTCGCCGATCTGGCCGTGCTCGCGGGCGTTTCGACCGCTACCGTCTCGCGTGCACTCGCGGGGCATTCGTCGGTCAACACCAAGACGCGCGACCGTATCCGGGCGCTCGCCCGCGAACATGACGTTCGGCCCAACCAGCTCGCGCGCAACCTGCGGATGAAGAATACCGGCGCGATCGGGCTCGTCCTGCCGCTGGGGCATGCGCGGACGCAGCATCTGACCGACCCGTTCTTCCTGACGCTGCTCGGGTTCCTCGCCGACCTGCTCGTCGAGCGGGGCTATGACATCCTGTTGTCGCGCGTGATCCCGGATGCCGACGACTGGCTGGAACGGGTGGTCGACAGCGGGCGGATCGACGGGCTGCTGTTGGTCGGCCAGTCGGACCAGTTCGCGGTGATCGAACGTGTCGCGCAACGCTATCGCCCGCTGGTGGTGTGGGGGGCTCACCGGGATGGCCAGCATCACCTGACGATCGGATCGGACAATGTCGCGGGCGGTCGAATGGCAGCGGAGCGCGTGATCGCGGGAGGGCGCAAACGCCTGATGTTCGTCGGCGACCCTGCCCCGCCGGAGTTCGCGGACCGGCTGGCGGGATTTGCCGCGGCCGCCGGCGAAGCGGGTCTGGCGTGCGAGGTCCTGGCGACGCCGATGATGCCGGAAATCGTCCATGCGGCCGTCGCCGAGCGGCTCGGGCAAGGTCCCGCGCCAGACGCGATCTTCGCGGCATCGGACGTCGCGGCGATGAGCGTGCTGCGTGCGCTGGCGGAGGCCGGGATCGACGTTCCGGGGACCACCGCCGTCGTCGGGTATGACGACGTGACGCTTGCCGCGCATACTTCACCATCGCTGACGACGATCCGGCAGGACCTGGCGATCGGTGCCGGTCTTATGGTCGACCGCCTGCTCAAGCGCATCGCGGGCGAGCCTGCGGAGTCCGCGATCGTGCCGCCGAGCCTGATCGCACGACAGTCCGCCTGAATTTCGCAATCGATTGCGGAAGGTTATTGCAATCGATTGCGAAAAGCGTAGGAGGCGATTCTGGGCTTCACAGAAAGCCACCCCGCAGGGAGGATCGCATGAACACTCGTCACGTTTTGCTGGCCGGCATCGCCGCCGCTTCTTTCGCCGCATCGTTCGCAACGGGGGCGTCGGCGCAGACCGCCGATCCGCAGACCGATGCAGCCACCACACCCGTTGCAGCCGCCCCCGCCGACGCACCGCAGGACGACATCGTCGTGACCGCGGTCGCGCGCGGGACGAACCGCCTCAACACGTCGATCACGACCAGCTCGATCAACTCGGACACGCTGGTCCAGCTCGCACCGCGCACCTCGGGCGAGCTTCTCCGCAACCTCCCCGGCATCCGCGTCGAGGCCTCGGGCGGCGACGGCAACGCGAACATCTCGGTCCGCGGCCTGCCGGTCGCATCGGGTGGGTCGAAGTTCCTCCAGCTGCAGGAAGACGGCCTGCCGATCCTCGAATTCGGCGACATCACGTTCGGCAACGCCGACATCTTCCTGCGCGCCGATTTCAACGTGCGGACGATCGAGTCGGTCCGCGGCGGCTCGGCCTCGACCTTCGCGTCGAACTCGCCCGGCGGCGTCATCAACTTCATCTCGAAGACCGGCGAACAGGAAGGCGGCGCGTTCCAGCTGACCAGCGGGCTCGACTACCGCGAATTCCGCGTCGATTTCGACCAGGGCGGCAAGCTGTCCGACACGCTTACCTATCATTTCGGCGGCTTCTACCGGATCGGCGACGGCCAGCGGCAGGTCGGCTATGACGGCGTCAAGGGCGGCCAGTTCAAGGCGAACGTCACCAAGTCGTTCGGCAATGGCGGCTATGTCCGGCTGTACGGCAAGTATCTCGACGACCGCGCGATCGGCTACCTCCCGAACCCGGTGCAGGTGAGCGGCACGAACAGCGACCCGACCTACAGCAACATCACCAATTTCTCGATCAACAACGGCACGCTGCACAGCGGCAACATCCGCACCGTGCAGACGCTCGACGGTAACAACCAGCTCGTCACGCGCTCGATCCGCGACGGCCAGCATCCCGTCGTCTATTCCGCGGGCCTGGAGACGCAGATCCCGGTCGCCGACGGCTGGAACATCGTCGAGCGGTTCCGCTATTCGGACATCTCGGGCGGCTTCACCTCGCCCTTCCCGTCGGCCGTCGGTTCGGCGCAGACGATCGCCAACGGCATCGGTGGCGCCGGCGCACAGCTGTTCTACGCCAGCGGATCGCAGAACGGCCAGCGGATCACCAACCCGGCGTCGCTCAACGGCAATGGTCTGCTGGCGAACGTCGTGCTGTTCGACGTCGACCTGAAGAGCCTCAACAACATCACCAATGACATCCGCCTCAACGGCTCGGTGCCGATGGGGTCGGGCACGCTGGCGATCACCGGCGGCTTCTATGCGTCGCGCCAGGACATCAAGACCGACTGGCTGTGGAACTCGTTCGTCCAGACCGTCGCCGATGACGGCCGTTCGGAACTGGTCGACATCCGCACCGCGGCGGGCGTGCCGGTCACGCAGAACGGCGTCCCCGGCTATTCGGCGAGCGGCTTCGGCAATTGCTGCCGTCGGTCGTACGATCTCGACTACACGACCTACGCACCGTTCGCGCAGCTCGGGCTGGAGATCGGCCGGTTCAACATAGACGGCTCGCTCCGCTACGATTTCGGTCGCGCACGGGGCAGCGTCGCCGGCGCCGATCTGGGTGCGGGCTTCGGCAGCGGCATCACGACCTTCGACATCAACGGCGACGGCGTGATCTCGGCCGCCGAGCGCCAGGTCGCGGTGATTCCGGACCGTCGTTCGCCGCTCAACTATAATTACGATTACCTGTCGTACTCGGGCGGCGCGAACTATCGCCTGACCGACAGCACCGCGGTATTCGCCCGGTATAGCCGCGGCGGCCGTGCCAACGCCGATCGCCTGTTGTTCGGCCCGTCGATCAACACGACCACCGGCGGCTTGACCGACGAAGGCGCCGCGGTCGATTTCGTCCGCCAGCTCGAGGGTGGCTTCAAGTTCCGCCAGAACGGTCTCTCGCTCTACGCCACCGGCTTCTGGGCGCGCACCGAGGAGCAGAATTTCGAGGCGACGACGCAGCGTTTCTTCAACCGCGAATATGAAGCGAAGGGCGTCGAGCTCGAGGGCCGGATCGCTCGCGGACCGTTCTCGCTGTCGGCCGGCGGCACCTATACCGATGCGGAGATCACCAAGGACGTGCTCAACCCCGCGGTCGAGGGCAACCGCCCGCGCCGCCAGGCCAAGTTCATCTTCCAGGCGACCCCACAGGTCGATGTCGGCCGGCTGACCGTCGGCGCGAACGTGATCGGCACCACCGACAGCTTCGCGCAGGACAACAACGTCCTCAAGATGCCCGGCTATACGCAGGTCAATGCATTCGTCTCGGTACGCCCGGCGGAGAACGTCACGCTGTCGGTCAACGGCAACAATCTGTTCGACGTGAAGGGCATCACCGAGGCCGAGGAAGGCGCGATCCCGACCAACGGCATCGTCCGTGCGCGCTCGATCACCGGCCGGACGATCTCCGCCGCGGTCCGCGTCGGCTTCTGATCGGGCGGGTGAGCGTGACTTTCTCCTCCACCGAGCGCCGTCTCGACGCGCTCGCCCCCCGGCTCAAACGCCAGCTCGAACGGCTGTACGGCAGCGATCGGCTGGCGGCGCTCTGGCCGCGGATGGAGACGATCCTCCGCGACCGGGCGAGCGAGCGGCCGGCGGCGATGGTCGCGCTCGACGAGGCGCGGCTGGCCGATCCCGACTGGTTCGTCGCGCCCGACATGCTGGGCTATTCGACCTATGTCGATCGGTTCGCAGGCACGGTCGAGGGACTGATCGGCAAGGTCGACCATCTCGAATTGCTCGGGGTCCGCTATCTGCATCTGCTCGCGTTGCTGAAGGCGCGGGAGGGTGACAGCGACGGCGGGTTCGCGGTCGCGGATTATCTCACGATCGAACCGCGGCTGGGGACGATGGGCGATGTCGAGCGGCTTGCAGCCCGGCTGCGCGAGGGGCGGATCAGCCTGTGCGTCGATCTCGCGCTGAACCACACCGCGGACGATCATGCCTGGGCGCAGGCGGCGCGGGCGGGCGATCCCTATTACCGGGCCTTCTATCACGTCGTGAGCGAGGACGAGGCGCAGGCGTATGAAGCCGCCCTCCCCGAGGTGTTTCCGACGACCGCACCAGGCAACTTCACGGCGGTGCCGGCGAT
Source organism: Sphingomonas sp. 4RDLI-65 (assembly GCF_049472435.1). NCBI lineage: Bacteria > Pseudomonadati > Pseudomonadota > Alphaproteobacteria > Sphingomonadales > Sphingomonadaceae > Sphingomonas > Sphingomonas sp. 4RDLI-65. The sequence continues at coordinate 512,310 of NZ_JBCEBT010000002.1, forward strand.
GGGGGGACAGGTCTGGACGACCTTCTATCCGTTCCAATGGGATCTGAACTGGGCAAATCCCGAGGTCATGCTGGCGATCGTCGATACGATGCTGCAGCTGGCGAACCACGGCTTCGAGGCGTTCCGGCTCGATTCGATCGCGTTCCTGTGGAAGCAGCTCGGCACCGATTGCCGCAACCGTCCGGAGGCGCATTTCATCGTCCGCGCGCTCAGGGCTGCGCTCGACATCGTCGCGCCCGCGACGCTGCTGAAGGCCGAGGCGATCGTGCCGACCGCACTCGTGCCACCGTATTTCGGGGCTGACGAAGGGTCCGATTGGGATGGCGGGTTCGAGCCCGAATGCCATCTGGTCTATAACAATTCGCTGATGGTCGCGGGCTGGGTCGCGCTGGCCGAACAGTCCGCCACCCTGCCTCACGCGATCGTCGAGGCGAGCGGTGGCCTGCCACGCGGCGCAAACTGGCTGAGCTACGCACGCTGCCACGACGATATCGGCTGGGGCGCGGTGATCGGCGACCTCGCCGGGATCGATCCCGATCCGATCGCGCGGCTGAAGACGGCGGCGCGGTTCCTCGAAGGCGGCGATGGCAGCTGGGCGCGCGGTGCGCCGTTCCAGTCCGACGGCTCGGTGCTGCACGGCTCGAACGGCACGATGGCGTCGTTGGCCGGGCTTGAGGCCGCGGCGGACGATGATGCGCGCGAAATGGCATTCCGCCGGATCGCTTTGCTCAATGCGCTGTCGATCGCGAGTGGCGGGTTGGCGACGACGTACATGGGTGACGAGGCGGGGCTGCTTAACGACACGAGCTATCTGAGCGATCCCGAACGCGCGCATGAAGGCCGCTGGCTGCACCGGCCGGAGATGGACTGGACGGCGCTCGATGGCCCCGCCGCGCGGCGGATCGGTGGCGATCTGGAAGCGTTGCGGTCCGCGCGGATCGCGAGTGGCGGCGCCGGTTCGCCGGTTGCGATCACGACGGGCTCGGCTGCCCTGCTCGGGATCGGCTGCGGTAGCGACCGGGTGTTCCTGAACTTCTCCGACGCTGCCGCGCAGGTCGAAGGTCTACCGGGCTGGCAGGATCGCTTGTCGGAACAGCTTTGCGGGGGCACGCTTGTCGTCGAACCCTGGGGCGTCGTCTGGGCAGGCCCGACGGCATGAGCGTGCAATTTCGCAATCCTCCCCCGCAAGGGGGAGGTGGCAGGCATAGCCTGACGGAGGGGGAGGTAAGGAGGAACCGCTGTTTCGTGTCCTCCCCCTCCGTCTGGCAAGTGCCAGCCACCTCCCCCTGGCGGGGGGGGATCGATCGGGCCGCGCCGGACCATCGCGTACAAGGGGCATTTTGATGAACCTCGGCCTCATGACCAAGCCTCGCCTGTCGCTCATGCGCCTGATCGAGATGAACCTCGGGTTCCTCGGGCTGCAATTCTCGTTCGGGCTGCAGCAGGCCAACATGGCGCCGATCTACGGCTATCTCGGCGCGGACGAGGCGAGCCTGCCGCTGCTGTGGCTGGCGGGGCCGATGACCGGCCTGCTGATCCAGCCGCTGATCGGCGCGATGAGCGACCGGACCTCGACCCGGATCGGCCGCCGCACCCCCTATTTCCTGATCGGCGCGATACTGTGCAGCCTGTGCCTGCTGGCGATGCCGTACAGCCCGACTTTGTGGGTGGCCGCCAGCCTGTTGTGGGTGCTCGATGCGGCCAATAACGTGACGATGGAGCCGTACCGCGCCTATGTCGGCGATCGCCTGCCCGATGATCAGCGCGCTGCCGGCTTCCTGACGCAATCCGCGTTTACCGGCCTCGCGCAGACGCTGTCGTATCTGGCGCCGTCGCTGCTGGTGTGGATAGGCTTCAACAAGGACGCCGTGGATGGCAACGGCATTCCCGACATCACGCGGATCGCGTTCCTGATCGGAGCGGTGCTGTCGCTGGCGACGATCGTCTGGTCGGTCGTCCGCGTCCCCGAGCTGCCTCTGCCCGAGGAGGAAAAGGTGCGGCTGGCGAAGGAGCCGCTGACGCTCGGTGGTACGCTGCGCGACCTCAAGACTGCGCTGGTCGAGATGCCCAAGCCGATGCGGCAGCTGGCGCTGGCGATGCTGTGCCAATGGTATGCAATGTTCGCCTATTGGCAGTTCATCACCTTCGCGGTCGCGCGCTCGCTGCACGGCACGTCGGATGCCAAGAGCGGAGCGTTCCGCGATACCGTGCTCACCGTCGGCCAGCTCGGCGCCTTCTATAACGCCGTCGCGTTCGTCGCGGCGATCGCGCTGGTCCCGCTCGCCCGCCGCTGGGGGGCCAAGAGCGCACACGCCGCATGCCTGCTCGCATCGGGCGTGGCGATGCTGGCGATCCCCGGCCTGCGCACCGAGGCGGCATTGTTCGTCGCGATGCTAGGCATCGGCATCGGCTGGGCGAGCATGATGGGCAATCCGTACATCATGCTGATCGACATGATCCCGCCCGAGCGCAACGGCGTCTACATGGGCATCTTCAACATGTTCATCGTCATCCCGATGATCATCGAGAGCCTGACCGTGCCGTTGTTCTACCATTCGGTGCTGGCCGGCGAGCCGCGCAATATCCTGTATCTCGGCGGTGCACTGATGGTGCTGGGCGCGATCGCGACGACTCGCGTGACGATGCCGCAACGGCGATAGTTACGCGGACGGGCGGCACGCCGTCGGGCGGGGATCGCTGGTGCCATCACCCGGACGGCTGATCCGCGAGCGAGAAGATGCGCTCCATGACCATCCATTTCGCGCCGGTCGGGTCGATCGGTCGCTGGTACCGGTCCATCTCCGCTTCCCACGCCGCGACCCTGGGCTGGACCGCCGGGTCCGCGACACGCGGAAAATCGTCCTCGACCTCGGCGATCATCACGAGTCGGTCGGCGACCTGCCATATCTCCATCGCGAGATAGCCCCGGTCGCGAATGTCGCGGACGATCTCGGGCCAGACCGCCCCGACGGCATGCCGGTCGCGATAGGCGGCGATCAGCGCGGCATCGTCGACCAGGTCGAGCGCCGTTACGATCCGATATGCCATTCTCAGTTCCTCTCGTGCTCGATCGGCCCCGGTCTCGTCGTCCGCGGGCCAATTCAAGCGCGCATGATACCGCCCCCCTTCCCAAAAGCCACTTTGACTAATAAAAGCACCCAAACGCACAATGACGCGCAGGAGATGGGATGAGACTGTCGGGCAAGACCGCCGTGGTGACCGCGGCGGCACAAGGTATCGGCCGCGCGACCGCCGAACGCTTCCGTAACGAGGGCGCGCGGGTGTTCGCACTCGACCGCGATGCCACCGCGTTGCAGGCGATCGAGGGCGTCGAGCATCATGTCGTCGACCTGCTCGATCCCGCCGCGATCGCCGCATTGCCGGGCATCATCGGCGAGATCGACATCCTCGCCAACGTCGCTGGCTTCGTCGCGGCGGGCGATATCCTGCAGGGGACCGATGCCGATTGGGCGCTGTCGTTCGACCTCAACGTCCACGCGATGCACCGCATGACACGCGCGTTCCTGCCTGGCATGCTGGCGCGGGGCGGTGGCGCGATCGTCAACATGAGCAGCATCGCTTCCAGCGTGAAGGGCATCCCCAACCGCTACGCTTACGGCGCGTCGAAGGCGGCGGTGGTCGGGCTGACCAAGGCCGTGGCCGCCGATTTCGTCGGCCGCGGCATCCGCTGCAACTGCGTGTGCCCGGGCACGATCGAGACGCCGTCGCTGCGCGAACGCATCGTCTCGCAGGCCGGCATGCAGAGCATTTCGGTCAGCGACGCCGACGCCGCGTTCGTCGCGCGCCAGCCGATGGGTCGGCTTGGTCGCGCCGAGGAGATCGCCGCGCTGTTCCTGTATCTCGCCAGCGACGAATCGAGCTTCACCACCGGCGCGGTCCACGTGATCGACGGCGGCTGGGTCAACTAAGGATTATCGTATGAAACTTCTTCGTTACGGCCCGCGCGGCCAGGAAAAGCCCGGTATTCTCGATCAGGACGGCGCTATCCGCGCGTTGCCCGCGGAGCTGGGCGATATCGCCGGTGAGCTGCTGTCGCCCGCGGGGCTGGCGAAGATCGCCGCGCTCGACGTGACGACGTTGCCGAAGGTCGACGGTGCGCCGCGGATCGGGCCGTGCGTCACGCGGACCGGCAAGTTCATCTGCATCGGCCTGAACTATTCGGACCACGCCGCCGAGAGCGACATGGCGCTTCCCGCCGAGCCGGTCGTGTTCGGCAAATGGACCAGCGCGATCCAGGGCCCGAACGACGATGTCGAGATCCCGCGCGGCTCGGAAAAGACCGACTGGGAGGTCGAGCTCGGCGTCGTCATCGGCACGCCCGGCCGTAACATCGCCAAGGCCGATGCGCTGTCGCATGTCGCTGGCTATTGCGTCGTCCACGACGTGTCCGAGCGCGCGTTCCAGCTCGAGCGCGGCGGCACGTGGGACAAGGGCAAGGGCTGCGACACGTTCGGGCCGATCGGGCCCTGGCTGGTCACCGCCGACGAGGTTGGCGACCCTCAGAAACTGGGCCTGTGGCTCGAAGTCGATGGCCATCGCTATCAGGACGGCACCACCGCCAACATGATCTTCGACGTCGCGACGATCGTCTCCTACCTAAGCGACTTCTGCACGCTGGAGGCGGGCGACATCATCTCGACCGGCACGCCCGCGGGCGTCGGGCTTGGCCAGAAGCCGCCGGTGTATCTCCGCGCGGGCCAGACGGTGCGGCTCGGTATCGACGGGCTCGGCGAGCAGATTCAGACGATGATCGCCGCCGCATGACGCAAATCACCGGCCTCAGGACGATCGACCTACGTTTCCCGACCAGCGCGGGGCTCGACGGCTCCGACGCGATGAACCCCGATCCGGATTACTCAGCCGCCTATGTCGTGCTCGACACCGATACGGACGGGCTCGAAGGCCACGGCCTGACCTTCACGATCGGTCGCGGCAACGACATCTGCGTCGCGGCGATCGAGGCGATGCGGCATCTCGTCATCGGGCTCGACCTCGACTGGATCATCGAGAATCCGGGAAGGATGTGGCGGCACCTGACGGGTGACAGCCAGTTGCGCTGGATCGGTCCCGACAAGGGGGCGATCCACCTCGCGACCGGCGCGGTGGTCAACGCGATCTGGGATTTGTGGGCGAAGGCGGTCGGCAAGCCGGTCTGGCGCCTTGTCGCGGACATGACGCCGGAGGAGTTGGTCCGCACGATCGACTTCCGGTACCTGACCGACGCGATCACCCCGGAAGACGCGCTCACGCTGCTGACGAACCGCGCGGCGGGCAAGGCCGAGCGGATTGCCGATCTCGAGGCGACGGGCTTCCCCTGCTACACCACGTCGGCGGGCTGGCTCGGCTACCCCGACGACAAGCTGCGGCGGCTCGCGCAGGAGGCGGTCGACGCCGGGTTCGACTATATCAAGCTCAAGGTCGGTCGCGATCTGGAGGACGATATCCGTCGCCTCACGATCGCGCGCGAAGTGCTCGGCCCCGACCGGAAGCTGATGATCGACGCGAACCAGGTGTGGGACGTTCCGCAGGCGATCGAATGGGTCAACGCGCTCGCCTTCGCCAAACCCTGGTTCATCGAGGAGCCGACCAGCCCCGACGATATCCTCGGCCACCAGGCGATCCGCGACGCGATCGGCGAGGTGAAAGTCGCGACCGGCGAGATGTGCCAGAACCGGATCATGTTCAAACAGTTCATGGCGGCGGGCGCGATCGACGTCGTGCAGATCGACAGCTGCCGCCTGGGCGGCGTCAACGAGGTGCTCGCGGTGCTGTTGCTCGCGGCCCGGTACGACCTGCCGGTGTGCCCGCATGCGGGCGGCGTCGGCCTGTGCGAATATGTCCAGCATCTGTCGATGATTGACTATCTCTGCTTCTCCGGGACCAAGGAGGGGCGCGTGATCGAATATGTCGACCATCTGCACGAGCATTTCGTCGACCCCTGCGTGATCCGCGACGCGGCCTATATGCCGCCGACGCTGCCGGGGTATTCGATTGAGATGAAGCCGCAGTCGCTGATCGACTATCGGTTCGCCGGATGAAACTGGGGCTCGACGGCAAGGTCGTGATCGTCACGGGTGGCGGGGCCGGGATCGGCCTCGCCATCGCGCGCGGACTGGCCGAGGAAGGCGCAATCCCGGTGATCGTTTCGCGGAGCGCGCCCGAGGATTTCGCGGCCGAGTATCTGTTCGTTGCGACCGAATTGTCCGACGACGATGCGTGCGCGGCCGCGGTCGAGGCGGCGGTTTCGCGCTACGGCCGGATCGACGGGCTGGTGAACAACGCCGGCGCCAACGACAACATCGGCCTCGACAAGACCCCCGCTCAGTTCCGCGCCTCGCTCGACCAGAACCTCGTCCATTATTTCGCGATGGCGCATCACGCGGTCCCGCATTTGCGCAAGACCCGCGGCGCGATCGTCAACATCTCGTCGAAGACCGCGGTCACCGGGCAAGGCGACACCAGCGCCTATGCCGCCGCCAAGGGTGCGCAACTCGCGCTGACCCGCGAATGGGCGGTGGCGCTGCGGGGCGACGGCATCCGCGTCAACGCGGTGATCCCCGCCGAGGTGATGACGCCGCTCTACCAGCGCTGGATCGACAGCTTCGACAATCCGGCGGAAAAGCTCGACGGAATCGTCGCGCGCATCCCGCTCGGCCGCCGCATGACCGAGGATCGCGAGATCGCCGACACGGTAGTCTTCCTGCTCTCCGACCGGGCGAGCCACACGACCGGGCAATGGCTCTACGTCGATGGCGGCTACACCCATCTCGACCGTGCGATAGACTGACGAACAAAAACATAATCAGGAGTGGATCATGAGCGGAACGACCGCCGACAGGAAATATGTGCCGGCGATCGTGCTGACGGTCGCGCTTTTCTTCCTCTGGGGGATGGCGAACAACCTCAACGACATCCTGATCGCGCAGTTCAAAAAGGCGTTCACGCTCAGCGATTTCCAGACCAGCTTCGTCCAGCAGGCCTTCTACATGGGCTATTTCCTGCTCGCGGTGCCGGCCGCGCTGGTGACGCGGGCGAAGGGCTACAAGACCGCGATCGTCACAGGCCTCGTGTTGTATGCGGCGGGGGCGCTGCTGTTCTATCCGGCCGCGCATTACGGCGAGTATCTGTATTTCCTCGCGGCGCTGTTCGTGATCGCGTGTGGCCTCGCGTTCCTCGAGACGTCGGCGAACCCGCTGATGACAGAGCTGGGCGACCCGAAGACCGCGGCCAAGCGGCTCAATTGGGCGCAGGCGGCTAACCCGGTCGGGACGGTCGCGGGGGTGCTGATCGGCAAGTATTTTATCCTGTCGGCGATCGTCCATGACGAGGCGACGGTGGCGGCGATGAGCCCGGCGGCGCGTGAGGCGTTCTATCGCAGCGAAGTCGTCGCGGTGCAGACGCCGTATCTGGTGATCGGGCTGGTCGTGCTGCTGTTCGCGGTCGCCGCCGCGGTGATCCGCTTTCCCGAACACCGCGCGGAAGAGACCGTCGGCGCGCCGTCGCGGTTCGTCGACGTGTTCCGCCACCCAAGGCTGATCTTCGCGACGGTGACTCAGTTCTTCTACGTCGGCGCGCAGGTCGGGATGTGGAGCTATACGATCCGGTACGCGCAGGCGAACGTCCCCGGCATGGCCGAGCACGACGCCGCCGATTACCTGTTCGCCAGCCTCGTGCTGTTCGGGATCGGGCGGTTCGTGGGCACCGCGCTGATGGGCCGGATCGCGCCCCCTCGCCTGCTCGCGATCTTTGCGGTGGTCAGTGCCGTGCTCGCGGGCGTCGCCGGGTTCGTCGGCGGGCAGGTCGGGCTGTACGCGCTGGTGCTGGCCAGCCTGTTCATGTCGATCCAGTTCCCGACGATCTTCGCGCTCGGCATGGACGGGCTGGGGCCGCTCCGTCGCGCGGGCGCGTCGCTGATCATCATGGCGATCATCGGCGGCGCGGTGCTGACCGGGCTGATGGGGCATATCTCGGACATTGCCGGGATCGACACCGCAATGCTGGTGCCGGCGGCGTGCTTCCTGGTCGTGTTGGGGTTTGCGGTGAAGACCGCGCAACAGCCATTATCCGACGAGACACCGCAGCCCAGCATCCACTAGGCCCGGAGGAACGCCCCCTTAACCGCGGGTTCATCGCCGAAACGCGACCACGCCGTCGTTCAAGATGATGATACGATCCGTTCCCCGCCGGTCCGCGGCTTCAGACGCGACTGCGTCGTCCGAGCGCGAAACGGGCGCGGGCATCGACACGCCGGATGCCTTTGCCAGCGCCGTGGCGGACCTGCTGCCGATGATCCGCAGCGTGGCGCGGCGGCTCGACGATCGCAACTGGGAAGACCTGACGCAGGAGACGCTCGCGCGGGCATGGCGGGCGCGGGCGCAGTTCCAGCCGGGGACCAGCCTGAAGGCGTGGCTGCTGACGATCCTGCGCAACATCTTCATGACGGGCACACGGGCGGCGAACCGGCAGGTCCCGTGGGAGGAGTATTTCGGTGATCGGCTGACGCAGGCGCCCGATCAGGAGACGATCCTGCTCGACGCGGATCTGTCGGCTGCGCTCGCCGCGCTCACCGTCGACCAGCGCGCGGCGTTGCTGTCCGTCACCGACGGCAACCTGTCCTATGCCGATGCCGCCGACCAGCTCGGCATCACGATGGCGACGCTGAAGACTCGGATCTTCCGCGCGCGCCAGAGCGTGATGACGTTCCTCGACGAAGGCAGTTTCGAGCGCTCCGCCTTCATGCGCATCGAGGCGACAAGTTAGGCCGCTGCCCCGCCGATCAGCCGATCGGCAGGTCGAGCAGCAGTTCGCGGACGTAGCGCACCGGCGGTGAGCCATGCGCGAGCAGCGCGTCGTTGTAACGCTTCAGATCGAACGCCGCGCCCTGACGCTTCTTCACCTCGTCCCGAAGCGCCATGTGCTCGGAATAGCCGGTGAAATAGCTCAGCAACTGCGTCGAGCCGAGCGAGGCGCGGACCCATTTGCCCGCCGCCTCGCGTTCCTGTTGGAATGCCGTGTGCGTCATCAGCTGCATCGCCTGTTCGCGCGTCATGCCCTCGGTATGGATGCCGATGTCGAGCAGCGAGTTCGAGATCGAGCGCAGCCGCATCTTCAGTACGGTCAGCTTGAACAGCGGATCGCCGTTCAGATACCCCTCGTCCGCCATCATGCCCTCGGCATAGACCGCCCAGCCCTCGATGAACGGCCCCGAGCCGAGCACCGCGCGCAACGTCGACTGTGTCGCGTTGGCGTGCGCGAGCTGGAGGAAATGCCCCGGCATCGCTTCGTGCACCGCGAGGTCGTGGATCATGTAGTCGTTATATTCGCTAAGGAACGACGTCGCCTGCGCCTCCGTCCAGTCGTCGGGGATCGGCGACACGGCGAAGAACGTGCCGAGGTTCTTTTCCAGCGGCCCCGGCGAATCGCAATAGGCGACCGCAACGCCCTGCTGGAACTTCGGCATCGTGATGATCTTCACGGGACCATCGGGCATCCCGACCAGCCCCTTGTCGCGGACGAACGCGGTGGCCTGCGCCAACGCCTTGGTCGAGGCGTCGATCATGCCGTCGCGTGCGGGCCGCTTGGCGTAGGTGAGTTCGAGCGCAGCCTGGATCGCCGCCTGTTGCTGCGCGTCGGTCGGTTTGTCGGGCAGCAGGAGCGCGCCCTTCTTGGCACCGAATATCTGTCGGGCGATGGCGTACATCTGCGCGCGCGTATCGACGATCGCGGCCTGTGCGCGACGCTTGATCTCGGCGCGCGTCAGGTCGGACTGCAGCGCGAAACCGAGCTTCTTGTCGTACAGCGCCGCGCCGAGGCGGAAGTCGCCCGACGCGCCGGGCACCAGAGTCTTGTCGAGCCAGACCTGATGCTCGGCCACCGCTGACTTGAGTTTAACCAGCGCGGCGTCGAACCGCTTGGCGTCTGCCGCCGACAATTCGCTCTTGTGCGGCGCGAGCATGCTCTCCGCGATATCGACGATGCCGCTGTTCTGCTTTGCCACGGTCGTCGCGTAGATCGAGGGCACCCGGGCGGGGACGATGTTCGCGCGCGCCTGTGCCAATAGCGCAGGGAGCGCCTCCATCCGTGCGGTCGCGGCATTCAGGCGCTGCGGCCACGGTGCGAAATCGCGCGCGGCGAGCGAATAGAGCGAGCTGCCGGCGATGTCGTTATAGACCTGCGGATCCCACGCCCATCCGCCGAGCGTCTCGGCATCCCAGATGTCGTAGCGGAGCGCATTGTCGAGCAGCGCCGCATCGACCTGCGCCTCGCGCGACAGCGCTTTCCGGTCGATCCGCTGGAGATCCGCCAGCATCGCCTTCGAGAACGCCTCGCGCTTGGCACGTCCCGCGACGGACATATCCGTCACCTGTGCGTCGAACCGATGATCGCCAAGCCCCGTCGCCGATGACGGGTTCAGCCGCGCCAGGCCATCGACATAGCGCTTCGACAGCGACGAGAACGCCGGGTTTTCGGCGGTCTGCGCGGCAAGCAACGGCGCCGGAATCGACGAGACGGGCAGCGCCAGGATCGCGGCGCCGAGCAACAGACGGAAGTTACGCATGGTCTAATTCCTGACGATCAGCGCTGTGGAGCGGTGACGAGTTGAGTGTTGAGATAGACGGTGACGAGCGCGGCGCGCTTGGCGTCCTCGATCTTGTCGGCGCCGGCCGCGTGACCGCCTTCCGGGTTCTCGTAATAGAAGAACGGGTCGCCATACGCCTCCAGCCTTGCGGCGAACTTGCGCGCGTGGCCGGGGTGGACGCGGTCGTCCTCGGTCGAGGTGTAGATGAACGGCACCGGGTATTGCACGCCGCGCTTCAGGTTCTGGTATGGCGAGTATTGCGAGATGAACGCCCAGTCGGCGGGCTTGTCCGGGTCGCCATATTCACCGATCCACGACGCACCCGCCGACAGATGCGAATAACGCTGCATGTCGAGCAACGGCGAGCCCATCACGATCGCACCATACAGGTCCGGCCGCTGCTCCATCGCGACACCGACCAGCAGGCCGCCGTTCGAGCGCCCCGATACCGCGATCTTCCGCTTGGCGCTGACGCCGGTGCGGACCAGATCGTCGCCGACCGCGTGGAGGTCGTCATACGCCTTCTGCCGGTTCTCGCGCAGCGTCGCCTGGTGCCAGCGCGGACCGTATTCGCCGCCGCCGCGGATGTTCGCGAGCACGAACGCATTACCCTCTTCGACCCAGAACAGCCCGGCCGGGCCCGAGCGATACGGCTGGTCGACCAGATAGGTCGGGGTCTGCGCATTGCGGAAACCACCATAGGCGTGGACCAGAGCGGGCACCGGCGCCGGGGCCGACTCCGCCGTGATCTTCTTGCGGACGAGGAAATACGGGATCTTCGTCCCGTCCTTCGAGGTCGCGAACCGCTGTTCGACCTGCATCGTCGACGCATCGAACCGCGCCGGCAGCGTGTCGACCGCGACCGGCTTGGCGGCCGGGCGGATCGCGTAGAGTGCGGGCGGGCTGAGGAAGCTCTCGACCATCGCAAAGGCCAGATCGTCCCTGCCCGCGGTCGCATCGAGATGGATCGTCGACGCCGCGGGCAGCGCCGCGACGCTTTGCGTCCAGGTACCGTCCGCACCCCGCGTCAGCGACGCGAGCCGACCCGACACGTTATCGAGCATCTTCACCCACAGCACCGACTTGCTCGAATCGACCTGCTCCACGGCCTGTGTCGCGGTCGGCACGAGCACCTGCTCGATCGTCGGTGCACGGCCCGCCAGCACGTCGGCGATGCTGTAGGCGACCACCGCTCCCGCCGGCACGCCGCGCCATTCGGACGCCAGCGTCGCGATCAGCCGGCCGTCGAGCACGGTGTTGATCACCGCGTCATCGGGCAGCGGCGACGGCACGAGCCGACCGTCCTGCGCGACATGGCTCCGCTTCGAATGGAAGAAATCGGTGTCGCGGACGACCAGCGGATAACGCTGCTCGCCCTCGGAGAATACGCTAACATTGATCCCGACATCTTCAGGCGTCGCGCTGGCGATCTCGATCGCAGCCGTCAGCGGCGTGCCGCGGCGCCACAGCTTGGCGGTGCGCGGATAGCCCGACTTGGTCAGGCTGGCGGCGCCGAAATCGGTCGCGACATACAGCGAGTCGGGACCGGCCCAGCTCAACCGCGTCTTGAAGATCGGCACGACGAAGCCGTCCGCGACGAACTTGCCCGAGGGGATGTCGAACTCGCGCTCGACCACCGCATCGCCGCCGCCGTTCGACAGCGCGACCATGCAGCGGTCATAGGATGGCGAACGGCAGGTCACGCCCTTCCACACCCAGCTCTTGCCCTCGGCCTTGCCCAGCGCGTCAACGTCGATCAGCGTCCGCCACACCGGCTTGCCGCTGGTGAACGACGACAGCGACGCGACCCGCCACAGGCCACGCACGTTGGTCTTGTCCTGCCAGAGGTTCAGCACCTGGTCGCCGAACACGTCGTCGGGCGTCGCGATCTGGCGATCCGCCTGCAACAGGTCGAGCGCGCGCTGGCGGTATTTCGCATAGCCGGGCTTCGCTTCCAGCGCCGCCAGCGACCGCGTGTTCCACTGCTTGACCGTCTCGAGCGCCCGCGCGCCGTGGATATCCTCGAGGTACGCGTTCGGATCGGCGGCAGGCGTCTGCGCCAACGCGGTCATGGAGAGGGCCAGCAGGGCCAGCAGCGGCAGGCGTCTTTGCATCATCACTCTTTCTTCGTTCGATGACACGACCTTAGGCAGCACAGTCCGCTCTGCTAACCCCTTCTCTCCGACCAATCTGCGATCAGTCGGCCTCCAGCGCCAGCAGCGCGAAGGTCGCCAGCCAGTGTTCGCCCATATAATCGTCGGCGAGATGCGGCAGCGCCTGGGCAAGGTGCGCGTCGGCGATCGCCCGTGCCGCGGCCGGATCGGGCAACGCATCCGCGATCGTCCGCCAGCACCACGCGCGCGACAGGTTCACGCCGTCGAGATGCGCGAGCCGCCCGTCCGACCGATCGCTGACCACCGCCGGCGTCCGCAGACACGCGGTCGCCGCGCCGAACGGATCGGGCAGGAATGCTGCGAGCCACGCGGGGAACTCGGTACCCAGCACCGCCGCCATCAGCGTTGCCTCGCACAAACTCGCCGACAGGAAATCCTCGCCGCTTGGCTCGAACGGCCGGCAGTCGCGATCCTGGCCGTACCAATCCTGCGCGCGCGTCTCGATCAGCACGGCGAGCGCGGCGTCGTGCCCCCTCGCCCAGCGCAGCGCATGGACCAGCGCGAACGCGGTGCAATCATGCTTGCCGCTCCGCACCGGGTAGATCAGCTTGGGGAGATAATCGGCGAACCGCGCCGCGAATGCGCGCGCGAGCGGCGCCACCGCCGCCGCCCAGGGGCGATCGGGTCGCCGCGCCAGTTCTTCGTGCAACGCGAGCAGCCAACCCCAGCCATAAGGCCGCTCGAACCCGCCGGTCATCGGCCTGTCGAGATACGCGACCTCGCCAGCGATCAGCGCCGGGACCAGCATGCGGTCCGCCAGCGCCTCGATCGCGCGCGCCTGCGGCATGTCGGGGAACAGCCGCGCGAGCCGCATCACCTGCCACCAGCCATGGACGCAGCTATGCCAGTCGAAGCTGCCGTGAAACACTGGATGCAGGATCTTCGGTGACGCGAGGTCGCCCGGCCCCATCAGGATCTGGTCGAGCTTGTACGGCCATTCGCGGGTCAGGTGCCCCAGCGTCAGGTCGGCGAACCGGGCGGCGGTCGCACGGTCCAGAGTGTTCGTGATCGCCATTGCCTTACGCCTCAGCTGCTGTGATCCGAGATGATCTTCCACGCCGTGCCGCGCCGCTCGAATACCAAGGTCGTCATGCCGGTTTCGGTGGTCGTCGCGCCGTTGAGCGTCCAGCGCGCGAACAGCATCGCGTGGCGCGGATCGAGCCCGCGCATCTCGAGGAACGCGAACGACAGCGTGCCGCGGACGTTGCCGACACCCTGGAAGCTCGGGCGATATTTGGCGGCGATCGCGTCCTTGCCGCGCAGCAGGCCCTTCGGCGTCACGAATACGGCGTCGTCGGCATAGACGTCCATGAAGCGCACCAGATCGCCGGCGTTCCAGCCCACTGCGCTGGCCGCCATCGCCTCACGGATCGCGGTTTCCGCTGGCTTCGGTGCGGGCATCGGCGCCGGTGCCGCCGCGACCGAGATCAGCACCACGGGGAGCATCAGGTTCCGCATCATTCTCTCGCCATCAATTCGAGCAACGCCGCCTCGCCGACCGGTTCGGACAGCAGGAACCCCTGGTACAGGCTGCACCCGCCCGCGGCGAGCAGCTCGAGCTGCGACGGCGTCTCGACGCCCTCGGCGATCACCGCAAGGCCGAGCGATCGCGCCATCGTGATCGCGCCGGCCACCACCACGCGGTCGCGCGGCGAACCGTCGATGTCGCGCACCAGCGACTTGTCGATCTTCACGTAATCGAGCGGCAGCGACTTCAGATAGGCGAGGCTCGAATAGCCCGTGCCGAAATCGTCGATCGCGACACGGCACCCTGCCCCGCGGAGTTCGGCAAGCAACGCAGACGCCGCCGCCAGATCCTCGATCAACCCGGTCTCGGTGATCTCGACGGTCAGCCGCCCGCGCGGAAACCCGCTCTCGTCGACCCGCGCGAGGAACAGCGCGGCGAACCCCGGCCGGGTGATGTCGGCCGCGGTGAGGTTCAACGATACCCGCAACGTCCCCAGCGCCGCCGGCCACACCACCGCGCGCGCCAGCACCAGCCGCTGGATATGGTCCGACAACGCGATCCCCAGGTCGGCGCGGTCGGCGGCGTCGAACAACGCGTCGGCCCCGAGCGGCCCCAAGGTCGGATGTCGCCACCGCGCCAGCGCCTCGACGCCGGTGATCCGGCCACTCGCGATCTCGACCTGCGGCTGCCAGCGCAGGTCGATCTCGTCGCGCTCGATCGCGTGGTGGAGGTCGATCGCCAGCGCATCGATCGGCGCGACGCCATCGGGCAGCGCGACGTGCAGCACCGATCCGTCGCTGATCTTGGCCTCCGCCAGCGCCTCGCTCGCCCGCCGCAGCAGCGCGGCGGCATCGTCGCCCGGCTGGCGCTGCGCCACGCCGAACCGACAGCCGAGCACCGCGCGCGTATCGGCCACCGCGAACGGCCGCGCGAGTGCCGCGTCCAGCGCGGTGATCGCGGTGATCACCGCCGCACCCGACGCCTCGAGCACCAGCACGAACTCTGATCCGCCGAGCCGCGCGACCATCGCCTCGACGCCGATCGCCTCGCGCGCGACCGTTTCGGCGCGGCGGACCGCAGCCTCGATCAGCCCGTCGACCGCGGGTCGGCCATGCGCGGCGTTGACGATGTCGAGCCGCGACAGCGCGATCAGCACCACTGCGACCGGCTTGTCGGCGGCGATCCGCCCGACGATCCAGCGGCGTGCCTCGCCCGTCTCGCGGTCGTATAGCGAGGCGCCCGGGATGCCACGCCGGTCGACCGCACCGCCCGACGCCCGCGCGGCATGGCGGCCGGCGAAGCGCAGCGCCTGCACCAGTTCGCCCTCGGTCGCCGGGCTGGCGAGGAACTGCGTCGCGCCCGCATCGAAGAATTCGCCGATCGCCTCGACATCGCCGCGCGACACCAGCACCAGCAGCGCCGCGCCGTTGGTCGCGATCAGCCCCCCCAGCGCGCGCGTGGCGGCCAGACCGTCGTCGAGCGCACCGCGCGCGTCGATCATCGCCACCGCGGCGCCGGTCGCGAGAAAGCGGTTCTCGATCGCATGGGCGTCCTCGACGACCACCGCGCGCCAGCCGGCGCCGGCCCCCGCGCACGCCAAAATCTCCGCGATTTCATCGCGTTGACGGAACGATACCGCGAACAGCGTCGTTGCCGTCTGCATGTCTTCCATATCCGTCGCACCCCACCCTGACGGTGCGAGCCTAGCCGCCGTTGCGCGCCCCGCCAATCCATTACCGGCCGGTCCGGCCTTGTTACCGACCGTGTCAACGCCTAGCTCTGACGCGATGATGTCGGAGCCCGCCCTTCTGCAAAAGCCGCTTCGCGATACGCATGGTCGTACCATCAAGTATCTGCGGATTTCGGTGACCGATCGCTGCGACCTGCGCTGCCGGTATTGCATGTCGGAGCAGATGACGTTCCTGCCGCGTGCCAAACTGTTGAGCCTCGAGGAGATCGCGATCATCGCCGAGCGCTTCATCGCCCGCGGCGTGACCAAGATCCGGCTGTCGGGCGGCGAACCGCTCGTCCGACGCGACGTCGCCGAACTGGTCCAGCGCCTAGGCCACAACATCGGCGCCAATGGACAAGGGGGGCGCCTCGAAGAGCTGACGATGACCACCAACGGCACGCGCCTCGCGCAGCATGCCGAGGCGATGGTCGATGCCGGCATCCGCCGCGTCAACGTCAGCATGGACAGCCGCGATCCCGAGCGCTTCCGCTACATCACCCGCCACGGTGACGTGTCGCAGGTGATCGGCGGGATCTATGCCGCGCGTGATGCAGGGCTCGCGATCAAGATCAACATGGTCGCGTTGAAGGGCTTCAACGAGGACGAGATCGCGCCGATGCTGGCCTGGTGCCGCGACGAGGGCTTCGACCTGTCGCTGATCGAGACGATGCCGCTCGGCGCGATCGATGAGGACCGCACCGATCGTTTCCTGCCGCTGACCAAGGTATTCGACGCGCTCGGCCAGCAGTTCACGCTTGCCCGCGACGCGCACAAGACCGGTGGCCCCGCGCGCTATTGGAACGTCGACGGCACGCACACGCGGCTCGGCCTGATCTCGCCGCTGACCGCCAATTTCTGCGATGGCTGCAACCGCGTCCGCCTGACCACCGAGGGTAAGCTCTACATGTGCCTGGGCCATGACGACCAGGTCGATCTCAAGGCCGCGTTGCGCGAAGGCGGTACTGCGGGCCTGGACGCAGCGATCGACGCCGGCCTGTTCGCCAAGCCCAAGGCGCACGACTTCCGCATCGGCCAGGGCGAAGGCCCCGCGGTCGCACGCCACATGAGCGTTACCGGCGGATGAGTCGGTACGAGCGGCGGGCGCTGGTCGCGTCCAATACCCCGCCCGCTCGTGCCGCAGAGGCCGAACTCGCCGATATGGGCGAGTGGGTATCGGTGGAGGACGCCGACGTGATCATCGCGCTCGGCGGCGATGGCTTCATGCTTCAGACGCTCCACGCGATGCTCGAACGCCGCAAGCCGCCGGTGCCCGTGTTCGGAATGAACCTCGGCACCGTCGGATTCCTGATGAACGAATGGCGTCACCACGGCCTCACCGACCGGCTGGAGCGCGCGAAGCCGTTCAAGGTCATCCCGCTCAGCATGACCGCGCTCGGCGTCGACGGGCGCACGCATACGTTGCCCGCGATCAACGAGGTGTCGTTCCTGCGCGAGACCCGCCAGACCGCTAACCTCGAGGTCACCGTCAACGACCGTATCGTCCTGCCCGAACTCGCCTGCGACGGCATCCTCGTCGCGACGCCCGCGGGCTCGACCGCGTACAACCTGTCGGCGCATGGCCCGATCCTGCCGCTCGGCTCGGGCATGATCGCGCTGACCCCGATCAGCCCGTTCCGCCCGCGGCGCTGGCGCGGTGCGATCCTGCCCGACAAGGCGCGGATCGGCATCCGCGTGCTCGATCCGGGCAAGCGCCCCGTGTCCGCGGTCGCCGACCAGCGCGAAATTCGCGACGTCGCGCGCGTCGACATCTGCATGGACCGCGCGCGCGAACTGACGCTGCTGTTCGATCCCGAGCATGCGCTGGACGACCGCATCACGATGGAGCAGTTCGTCGCCTGAGCGCAGTTTATCGCGGACTTTCGTTTTTTGCGGCGAAACCTGCTTGCATCGCCCGACTGGCCGTTTATAGAGCCGCCTCCGGCAACGTTCCCTGATAGCTCAGCGGTAGAGCTCTCGACTGTTAATCGAGTGGCCGTAGGTTCGAATCCTACTCAGGGAGCCATTTTTGCCAGGTCGCTCGGCGACCCATTCCGCATCTCGATGGTGCGAAGTTCCACAAACCACGGCACCTTGACACTATCGCTTCAGCCGATCGGCCTGGATGTCCCTCGGCGTTGCGCAACCCATCTGGACCATTGCGAATTCGAGTTCGGCGCGCAGCACGTGGAGCATGTGCGCGGCGCCTGCCATGCCCGCAACCGCCAGCGCATGCATCTGCGGGCGTCCGACCAGAACCGCATCCGCGCCCAGCGCCAGCGCCTTCACGACGTCGGTACCACTACGTACGCCGCCGTCGAGCAACAGCGGCACGCGACCGGCGACCGCATCGACGATCGCCGGCATCATCTCGACCGGCGATGCCAGCCCGTCCAGCACGCGACCCCCGTGGTTCGACACGATCACCCCGTCACACCCCAGCGCGATCGCCCGCACCGCATCGTCGGGCGACAGCACGCCCTTCAGGATCAGCGGCAGCCGCGTCAGCGCGCGGAGCCGGGCAAGATGGTCCCACCGTGGCGCCGCGTCGATCAGACGCGTGCCGAATAGGATGCGCCCGCCCGCTATCGTCGTCTGCGATATTTTCGGCATGCCGCGCAGGTTGGCGGCATCGACACCCTCGGGCAGCGTGAAGCTCGATCGTTTGGCCGATGCGTCGACGGTCAACACGATCGCCTCGTATCCCGCCGCCTCGGCGCGCCGCACCAGCTCATCGGTCCAGCCGCGATCCTCCTGCAAATAGAGCTGGAACCACAATGGTGCGGCAGGTGTGTCGAGGTCGGCGGCGGCCTGGCGGCCGGTGATCGCGATATCTTCCAGCGGGACGCTCGACAGCGTGCTGACGACCATGCCGATCTCTAGCGCCATCGCCGCGCTGACCACCGCGAGTTCGCCATCGGGATGCGCGATCCGCTGATACGCCAGCGGTGCGAGCATGATCGGGCTCGCGTGATGCCGCCCGAATAGCGTGATCGCGGTACTGCCGTCCCGCAGATCGGTCATCACCCGCGGCAGCAGGCGGAGCGTGTCGAACGCCGCCCGGTTGCCCGCCGGGCTTGGGCCGCTCTCGGCACCGTCCTGGATATGGCGCCAGGTTTCCGGCGCGAGGCATGCCGCCGCATGCCGCTCATAATCGGCCAGCCGACGGATGTCGGGCGGGATGACCGGGGTTGGCTGGGCCACCGTTACCGCCGTTCGCCGCGACTTGACCGCGGGCATCCGGTGCAACCGATGTTCGGTAGGCCGGCAGTGCGTAGCATCCGTGGAATCCCTGATTGTTCAGCCAATGACGTGCGTGGCGATCGTCGATGTGCATGGCATCACATGCAAGAAGTTACGCAGCCTTACGGCACTGTTGCAACGAAATGCCATCGTGGTGCCGCCGTGGAGCCCGATGCGATACCTGCGTGTCCGCCGCCAAGAACGGCGGCTGGAGTGCCACGAGACCGCGCTGCAACCGCCACCATGTGTCACCCTTTCATAATGTTGTGGACCAAAATCCGCTGTTACGCTATGCGAATGATCCGCAATAGCCATGAACGGATAGCGGATGCCCGCCCAGTCTCTCGCCAAGCCGTCTCCAGCGATATTCGGCGAGGCACGTCCGGCCCCGAAGCGCACCGATGGGTATCCCCGGGCCGTCGCGTTCGAACGGACCGTGTATCAGACCCGCCGGATCAGCCCCGGCTCGGCGATCGCCGCGCTTGTGCTGGCCGCCGCGGCCTTCTCGTCGTTCCAGTATCTCGGTGATTTCTCGCCCAACCGTCCGCAGCAGCGTGCGCTGACGATCGTGACCCTGGCCGATCTGGCCACACCGGCGCCACCGCCCGCGCCCGAGAAGCGTCCGGTCAAAGCGGCCGACACGGTGCCCGTTCATGCCGCCGCCGTCGCACCGCCACCGATCGTCGTGACCCCTGCCCCGCCGCCCGCGCTGGCGTTGGCAGAGGCCCCGGCGCCCCCGTCGCCCTCGCCTGCCGCGGCCAAGGCAGCAACGGTTCAGGCCGTCGACACGCCCGCGGCCACGGTCAGCACCACGACAAGCGCGGCCGGCGATCTTTCGAGCAAGATGATTTCCGCCACGCCGCCGACCTATCCGGTGGAATCGCGTCGGCTGCGCGAACAGGGCACGGTCGTTCTCGCGGTATTGCTGTCGATCGAGGGACGCGTCGAACGTATTTCGATCGCCAGGACCAGTGGCCATCCCAGGCTCGACCGCGCCGCGTCGGGCGCAGTCCGTCACTGGCGCTGGTCGCCGACGGTTCGCGACGGACAGCCCGTTCTGGTCCAGGGCAATGTCGTGATCCCCTTCGTGCTGCGCAGCTGACGCACGACGCTTCACCCTATCGATCATCCGCGATCGATATGCCACGGTACCCTGACGTGCCGCTATGGTCGCATCACAATCTGACGGGACGTTCACCGTCGCTTCGTACCGGGCCAAAACCTTACACCACGCACCGCGCCAAATAGTTTCCCCCGCAAACAGTAGCTTGCAAAATCATGTCGCAAATGAGACGCGTTATTAATTGACGTTGATAATGCCTCGCAATAACGGCGGCGCGAGATGTAGTGTTACAGGGGGAATTCAATGTCGTTACTCAGAGCCGGCCAGCCAAAGGCGCCGACGTTTCTCGCGCTGTCCTGCGTCGGATCGCTGCTCTCGCCGCTTGCCCTGTCGCAGGCGTCTGCCCAATCGACCCCGCCAGCATCCAAGCCAGCAGCATCCACGCAGGATGCGCCAGCGCTCGGCGGGGTGACGGTCAGCGATACCGCGATCGACGTCGAGCCCGGTCGCAAGCAGGAAAGCCCCAAGACGACCCGCCCGGTGCGCGACACGCCGCAGACCGTGACGATCATCACCAAGGAGGTGATCGACCAGCAGAACCTGCTGACGCTGCGCGACATGCTGTCGACCGTGCCCGGCATCACCTTCGGCGCGGCCGAGGGGGGCACGCCGCCAAGCGATCAAATCAACCTGCGCGGCTATTCGGCCGGCAACGACATCACCCAGGACGGCGTCCGCGACAGCGCCGCCTATAGCCGGTCGGATTCGTTCAACCTGGAACAGGTCGAGGTCGTCAACGGCGCGAACTCGGTCACCACCGGCAGCGGTTCGGTTGGCGGGCAGATCAACATCGTCACGAAGCGTCCGCTCGCCGACACGCGGATCGTCGTCAGCGGCGGCATCGGCACCGACAATTACTATCGCAGCACGGTCGATGCCAATGTCCGCGTCAACGATCTGATCGCAGTGCGCCTGAACGCGATGGCGCACGAGAACGACGTGCCGGGCCGCGACGTCGAGAACAACAAGCGCTGGGGCGTCGCACCATCGGTGACGATCGGCATCGACAGCCCGACCCGCTTGACGCTGCAGTACATGCATCAGGAAGACGACAATATCCCGCAATACGGCGTGCCCTATTTCACCAACGCGACGACGTCGGGCGCGGTGCCGGGCGTCGATCGCAGCGATTATTTCGGGTATCGCAACGTCGACCGCCAGGACATCACCGTCGACCAGGCGACCGCGATCGGCGAGCATGAATTCAGCGACAGCGTGTCGATCCGCAACCTCGCGCGCTGGCAGAAGGTCTCTCAGCTTACCGTCGTCAGCCCGCCACAGGGCACCTATTGCCTGGCGACAGGCGTCCAGCCGACCGGCGCCGCCTGCCCCGCGACCGTGCCCGCAGGCTATTACCTGATCGGCGGCCCACGCGGCAATTATCGCAATTCCGACAATGAGCTGATGTACGACCAGGTCGACCTGAAGGCGGCTTTCAGCACCGGCGCGATCGAGCACACCGCGGTGCTAGGTGCATCGGCAAGCTGGGAGAAATACACGCTGGCGACCGGCAACGCGCTGCGCACCGCCAACCGGACCCTGGTCTATACCGCCTATCCGCTCGTCAACATCGCCAACCCGAACGAGGTGATCGCGGGGCCTGCCGGCTTCAACTATGGCAGCAATGTCTACACCGGCCCGGTCAATCTGGTGCAGAACAGCGGGCAGCAGGGCGAAGTCACCAACTACGCGGTCTATCTGTTCGACACGCTGAAGCTCGGCAAGGTCGAGCTGAACGGCGGCGTGCGCTGGGAACGCAACGATGGCCGCTTCCGCTCCGATACCGCGGGCGCCGCCGCCACGCTCACCACGCCGCAGGGTGCGATCGTACGCGGCACGACGCTGTCCAACGTCGCCGAGTTCGTCTCCTATCGCGGCGGGCTGGTCTACAAGCCGATCGAGCCGGTGACGCTCTATGTCTCGTACGGCAATTCCAAGACGCCGTCGCAAAGCTCGGTCAACGGATCGTGCACCGCGATCACGACCTGCAACACCAAGCCCGAAGGCGCGCAGACCTATGAGGTTGGCGCGAAGGCCGAGCTGGGCGCGGGCGTGCTGCTGAGCGCCGCATTGTTCCGCAACGAGCGCGATTCGTACCGCGTGGACTCCGGCGACCCCCTTGTCCCCTCGCAGCAGCTCGATGGTCACTCACGCGTCGACGGCGTGTCACTGAGCGCGATCGGCAAGATCACGTCGGCGTGGCAGATCACCGCGAACTACACCTATCTCGACAGCAAGCTGATCCAGTCGGTGTCCGACAAGTGCCTGGGCGCGCCCGGCTCGACCGGCTGCACCAACACCGTCGCGCTGCCCGATCCGCTCCGCGGCGCACAGCTGGCCAACACGCCGAAGCATTCGGGGAGCATCTTCACCACCTATGCGCTGCCGTTCGGGCTTCGCCTGGGATACGGCGCGACGTATCAGGGCCGCTTCCCGTTCGCGACGACCAACACCAACATCCTCCGGTCGAACGCCTATTGGGTGCACAACGCCTATGTCGCGTACGACGTCACGCCGAAGCTGACCGCGCAGCTCAACCTGAAGAACATCGGCGACAAGGACTATTACACGCGCATCCGCAACAATGGCTGGGCAACCCCCGGCGATGCGCGCGCCGCGGTGCTGTCGATCAACTACACCTATTGATCGCGTGATTGCGTGATCGGGCGGCGGCGCATTCGCGTTCGCCGTCCGGTTTCGTTAGGGTCACATCCTCCACTCCGCCCGAGGCCCGACGCATGCTGCTGCAGATTCCCGACCTGTTTTCGGCCGACGAGGTGCGCGACGCGCGGCAGGCGCTGGAGGCGGCGGACTGGATCGACGGCCGGGCGACCGCGGGGCACCGCGCGGCGCGCGTGAAGAGCAACCTCCAGCTCGCGACCGACCATCCCACCGCGCAGGCGCTGGGCAATACGATCCTTGACCGGCTCGGCCAGACGCCGCTGTTCATCGCCGCCGCGCTGCCGCTGCGCGTGCTGCCGCCGCGCTTCAACCGCTACGAAGGCGCGGGCGCCTATGGCCCGCACGTCGACAGCGCGATCTTCCCGATCCCCGGCACCGCGCTACGCGTGCGGACCGATATCTCGGCGACGCTCTTCTTCAGCGACCCAGACGAATATGACGGTGGCGAACTCGTCATCGACGACCTGTTCGGCGAACAGCGGATCAAGCTGCCCGCCGGGCATCTGGTGATCTATCCCGGCAGCAGCCTGCATCACGTCACCCCGGTGACGAACGGCACGCGCTTCGCATCGTTCTTCTGGACGCAGAGCCTCGTCATCGACGACCAGCACCGGCGGACGCTGTTCGAGCTCGACAGCGCGATCCAGACGCTGACCGGCGATCACCCCGATCACGGCGCGATCGATCGCCTGACCAACATCTATCACAACCTCCTGCGACAATGGTCGACGACCTGACACTAGCGGGCAGCATCCCCGTATCGATCGACCGACAGACCGATCCGGGCGGGGAATAATCGCTTAGCGCACGCGGGCGATCCGATACGGACCGGCCCGCACCGGAAGCGGGTTACACTTCCAGCTCAGGCGTACCACCCCGTCGGCGACCAGTTGATCGACCGCGGCGTGGACGGCCGGCATCATGCCCCGCCAGTCCGCCGCCGCCTCCCCGCCGTTCGCCTTGGCCAGCACGCGGGCGACTTCGCTCGGGCAGACCGTGGCCGATTCCGCCCGAGAAGCGACGAGCGCGAGGGTCGCGTCGCGCGCATCCACCGGGGGCAACCCTTGCGTCACGTTCTGCTGACGCTCACGCCGCCGCGCAGCAGCGCTTGAACTTCTTACCCGAGCCGCAGCGGCAGGGATCGTTCCTGCCGATTTTCGCCGGGACCTCGCCGGCCAATGCCGCCACCGCCAGTTCGGGCGTGGCGCGCAATCGCGCCGCGTACAGCCGCTGGATGATATCGCCGATCTCCAAGGGCGCCCGGTCCTGCATGGCGTTGATCTCCATGCTGTCGAGCGTGCTTTCGTTCCGGGCGATCGCGACCAGAGTCGCCATGCGCGCGGCGGCATCGGCGGCATCCGGATCGGCACCATCGGCCAATCCGGCCCAGCGCTCTGGTCGCAGGTCGATGGCTTCGGCGAACCCTTCGATCCACAGCTCCCACAGCACGTCGCCATTACGCTCGTCGATGTCGAAGATCGGCTGCAGCTTGCTCCGGCCCAGGTCGCGGGCGATCTCCGCATGGCGCGCCGTCACCGCATCGGCGAACCACTGGACGTCGAATGGATCCTCGAACGGCGCGACGCCGCTATCGTCCGATCCCCAGACGTTCTGCATCCATTCGGCCGGCGCGATCGGCGCGGGCGACACGAGGATACCGGTCAGGAAGCCATCCAGCTCGGTGAGCAGCATCGGCTCCTCGAGCGGAAGATCGGCCAGCGCGCCGTCGAGACGACGCAGCCGCGACGGAAGCTGTCTCATATCGCGCCCCGGCGATGGCTGCCGGACGCACGCCGCGCGGTCACAGGCTGAGCCCGCGCTTAGCCATCTCGGCCGCCGCCATCGGTGTCAGCGGCGAGGGTGCTTCCCGTGCGAAAATATCGGCGAGATCGAGCAGATCCTCGTCCTTGAGCGCCGCGATCGAGGTTTCGATGTCGGAAAGCATGGCGGCGGCTTGCGCCGTCTCGATCGTGCGGCGCCGTATTCGTGATTTGAGCATCGGCCATCGGTACCAGAGGACGTCCGGAAATGGCAGGGGCCTGCGCCACGGAAATGCCCCCACCCCGAGAAGTGCATGGTCGCCGCCGAACGATCAGCTTGCCCATGCCTTCAGGATCGCATCGGCATCGGTGGCCTCGGACGCCGTCACTGTTGCCGGCGTCACCGAGAAGCGCGGCGCCGGCATCGGCTGCATCGGGCCGGAAGGCGCGGCGAAGGTGGCGCGGGCGCGGTTATGGGCATGGTCGGGTGCCTCGGCCAGCGACAGGACCGGCGTCACGCAGGCGTCGGTACCGGCAAAGACGTCCGCCCAATCATCGCGCGATCGCTCCGCAAACCGGGCGGCGAAGCGGCTCGCAAGGTCCGGCCATGCGGATCGGTCGCCCTGGTCGATCCCGGCCGCGTCCAGCCCGAGTCCGGCGAGCAGCGCGGCGAAGAACGCCGGCTCGATCGCCCCCACCGCGACATGGCCGCCGTCGGCGCACGCATAGGTCCGGTAGAACGGCGCACCGCCGTCGAGCAGATTGGCCTCGCGGGCGTCGCGCCAAAGGCCGGCGGCGTGCATCGTGTAGAACATGGTCATCAGCAGCGCGCTGCCATCGGTCATCGCCGCATCGACCACCTGCCCCCTGCCCGTGGTCCGCGCCGAGACCAGCGCCGCGACGACACCGAGCGCGAGCAGCATGGTGCCGCCGCCATAATCGCCGACCAGGTTCAGCGGCGGTACCGGTCGGTCGGCCCCGCCGATCGCATGCAGCACGCCGGTGAGGGCGATGTAGTTGATGTCGTGCCCGGCGGTCTGCGCGAGCGGGCCGGTCTGGCCCCAGCCCGTCATCCGTCCGTAGACGAGCTTCGGATTGGCGGCGAGACACGCGTCTGGGCCGAGCCCGAGCCGTTCCATCACGCCCGGCCGGTTGCCTTCCAGCACCACGTCCGCGCGCGCGACGATCGCCAGCGCGGTGTCGCGATCCGGCTGCGTCTTCAAGTCGAGCGAGATGCTTCGACGTCCCCGCCCGAGGATCGGCCCGTCCGCACTGGGGCTGGGAGGTCGCCCCGCGCGTCCGATCCGAACGATGTCGCAGCCGAAATCCGCCAGGATCATCGCCGCCAGCGGCACCGGGCCGATCGCATCGAACTCGACGACCCGGACGCCGGCCAGCGGCCCGCCGATCACCCCGCTGGTCAAGATGCCACCGTGCCGGTCATCGCCACCGGATCGTTCCGCGATACCAGAGACTTCGCCGGCAACATCAGGCCGCGCGCTTCCAATTGAATCCGCATCCCGTCCCCTTCGCGTCCGCTCGTGCGGATCAGGACGCGAGTGTGGCATGCCGTTCGGTGCCGGCATAGTCGTTCGCGACCAGCTTTCCGCAGACCACAGTCCGGGTTTTTATAGGCGCGCGGACTGCCGGACCGCGGTACACGCACGCCAGGGGTTGCGAAAAACACCGGGCAGCAGGAGATCGGGCGAGTGGATAGCGTGACAGTGCATGACGGGGACAGTGTCGCGACGCTGCTCCGCGACGGCCGCTCCGGCGAGCGGATCGACGCCGCCGATACCTGCGTCACGCTCGCCCAGGACGTGCCGCGCGGCCACAAGGTCGCGCTCGGATCGATCCTGCCGGGCGCGATGGTCCTGAAATACGGCTATCCGATCGGCCGCGCGACACGCGCGATCGCGGCGGGCGATCACGTCCACAGCGACAACCTCGCCACCGGGCTTGCCGGGACGCTCGACTACGCGTTCGCACCCATCGACAGTGCACCTGCCCCTTCGGCGCAGACCGCGACCTTTGCAGGGTATGTCCGTGCCGATGGCCAGGTCGGCACGCGCAACGAAATCTGGGTGCTGCCGACGGTGGGCTGCGTCGCGCGGACCGCGGAACGGATCGCTGCGAAGGCGGGCGCGCGGCTCGCCGGCCAAATCGACGGCGTCCATGCGTTCGGCCATCCGCATGGCTGTTCGCAGGTTGGCCACGACCTGGATGGAACGCGGCAGATCCTCGCCAGTCTTGCCTGTCATCCCAATGCGGGCGGTGTCCTGATCGTCGGGCTCGGCTGCGAGGAGAACCAGGTCGCGGCGCTGATCGCGGCGATCCCGGCATGGCGCCGCCCCGCGATCCGGACGCTGACGACCCAGTTGAGCGGCGACGAGCTCGAGGAGGGTGTCGCGCTGGTCGAGGAACTGGCCGCGCTGGCGGCGTGCGAGCGCACCGACGTCGGGCTCGACCGGCTGGTGCTTGGGGTCAAATGCGGCGGCTCGGACGGGCTGTCGGGGCTGACCGCCAATCCGCTGGTCGGGCGGATGAGCGACCGCGTCGTCGGTGCCGGCGGGCGGGTCGTGTTCACCGAGATCCCCGAGATGTTCGGCGCCGAACAGATCCTGATGAACCGTGCCGCCAATGTCGACGTGTTCGACGCGATCGTCGGCGTCGTGAACGGCTTCAAGCGCTATTTCCTCGATCACGGCGAGACGGTGTCGGAGAACCCCTCGCCCGGCAACGTCGCCGGCGGCATCACGACGCTCGAGGAAAAGTCGTTGGGCGCGGTCCAGAAGGCGGGGCGCTCGACGATCGCCGACGTCATTGCATACGGCGCGCGCGTGCGTGCCGAGGGGCTGACGTTGCTGGAGGCGCCGGGGAACGATGCGGTGTCGTCGACCGCACTCGCGGCGGCGGGGGCGACCGTGATCCTGTTCACCACCGGTCGCGGCACGCCGCTCGGTTTTCCGGTGCCGACGATCAAGATTGCCTCGAACAGCGACCTCGCGCAGCGCAAGCCCGGCTGGATCGACTTCGACGCGGGGCAGGTGCTCGACCAGGGATTCGACGCCGCCGATGCCGCCCTGCTCGACCGCATCCGCGGAATCGCATCGGGCGCGGAAACCGCCGCCGAGCGCAACGGCGAACGCGAGATCGCGATCTGGAAACGTGGAGTGACGCTGTGACCCGTCTGACCTATGCCACCCTCGACACGCTGCCGCCGACGATCGCCAGTCCACTCGGGCGGACACCGCCCTCGATCGGCATCGTCCATTTCGGCCCCGGGGCATTTCACCGCGCGCACCAGGCGGGGTATATCGACGACCTGCTCGCACACGATCCGCGCTGGGGGATTGCGGCGGTGTCGCTGCGCAGCAAGCAGACGGTCGCTGCGCTCGCCGAACAGGACGGGCTCTACACGCTGGCGGTACGCGACGCGGAGTCGTCGAACCGCGTGATCGGTGCGCATCGGTGCTTCCTGGGGCCGGACGATGCCGCCGCGACGCACGCGCTGCTGCGCGATCCCGCGGTCCGGCTGGTGACGTCGACGGTCACGGAGAAGGGCTATTGCCTCGCCGGCGACGGAACGCTCAATCTGGCGCATCCCGATATCGTCCACGATCTCGCCCAAGGCTCAAGCGGTACACAGACCCCGCGCAGCCTGATCGGCTGGCTCATCGCCGGGCTCAGTGCGCGCCGGGACGCGGGAATCGCGCCGTTCGTGCCGATGCCGTGCGACAATCTGGCCTCCAACGGCACCAAGGTCCACGCCGCGCTCGTCGCGTTCGCGCGCGCGCGGGACGCTGGGCTGGCGGACTGGATCGCGGGCGACGTGCGGGTGCCCTGCACGATGGTCGATTCGATCACCCCCGCCTCCGATGCGGCGCTCTACGCCGATGTCGCGACGTCGCTGGGCCTGGAAGATCGCGCGGCCGTACAACGCGAATCGTTCGTCCAGTGGGTGATCGAGGATATCGGCAAGCCGCTCGGGCCGGATCTCGCTGCCGTCGGCGCGACGATCACCACCGACGTCGCGAGCTACGAACGGGCCAAGCTGCGAATCCTCAACGGCGCGCACTCCACGCTCGCCTATATCGGCCTGCTCCGCGGCGCGGCGAGCGTCGCCGACGCGATGCACGATGCGGCCTTGGCAGGCTTTGTCGACGCGATGATCCGCGACGATATCATGCCCATGCTGCCACCGACCGCCGGGCTCGACCTCGACGCCTATCGCGCCGCGGTGCTCCAGCGGTTCCGCAATCCGGTGATCGTCCACCGGCTCGACCAGATCGCGCAGGACGGCTCGCAGAAGCTCCCCTACCGGCTCGGCGACACGTTGATCGCCAATCGCCGCGAAGGCCGCATGCCGAGCGGTATCGTCACCGCCTATGCCGCGTGGGTCGCGTTCCTCATCCGCCGCACCCGTGACGGCACGCCGATCCTCGACCCCGCTGGCGAACGGCTCGCGGCGCTGGCGCGTGAGGGGGCGCCGTCCGAAATCGTCGCACGGCTGATCGATGCCGCGCTCGGCTTCCCGCCGGAAATCCGCGGCGACGATGCTGTCCGTGCAGCGGTGGCGGCCGCGGCAGAGCGAATCGCGCGCGGCGACTGGGCCGACCTGCCGCGCTAGAGCCCATAGGCGATCGCCGCAGTGCCGCCGAAGATCTGCGACCGCGCTTCCGGGCACGACCGCGTTACGAAAGCGTCGATCAGATCGTGGACGCGGGCATAGTCGGCGGCGAGCAGGCAGACTGGCCAGTCCGAGCCGAAGATCAGCCGGTCGGGGCCGAAACAGGCGAGCAGGTGGTCGAGGTACCGTGCGATCTGATCTGCGGTCCAGTGCGCGTGATCGGCCTCGGTCACCAGCCCGGAGATCTTGCAGCTGAACGACGGCGCCTGGGCCATGTCGGCGATCGCATCGGCCCAGGGTTGCCAGCCGCCACCCGCGATATCGGGTTTGGCGCCGTGATCGAGGATCAGCCGCCGCCCGTCGACCGCAGCGTCCGCGACGCTGTCGACGAACCGGCGGACGTGCCCGGCCTGGCGCGGCGTGACGAGGATGTCGTAGCTGAACCCGCGGGCGAGTACGGTTCGCACGCCACGGACGAACGAGGGGGTCAGCAGGAAGTCATCGGCGGGTTCGCCCTGCACGAGATGCCGGAAACCGACCAGCGCCGGCGCCTGCCACCGGTCGAGCCGCGCCTCCAGATCGTCCGCACACAGGTCGACCCACCCTACCACGCCGACGATCCGCGGGTTCGCGGCGGCAAGATCGAGCAGCCGGTCGGTTTCCGTCTCGGTTTGCAGCGCCTGGACCGCGATGCATCCGTCGACCCTGGCGCTGTCGAGTAGCGGCATCAAATCCGCTGGGCCGTAATCCCGCGCGAGTACGCCGTCCGCGTCGATCCAGCCATACTCGGCGGTGGAATAGCACCAGAAATGCTGGTGCGCGTCGATCCGTGTCATCGGGAATTCCGGCCCTTTCTTGGCGGGGTAGCTGCTTTCAGAGGGTACGGGACTATCAGACCATCCGACCATTATCCTGACGAAAGTCACGATGACGGGGAAGAGAGCCTTGCTTGCGACACCCCCGGGTGCAGAGAGGCCGGATGACGCCACCCTCCACTCCCCCGATCTTCGATACGCGCTTTCAGGACCGGCTCGACGACCTGTTCCGCTGGCGGCGCGACGTGCGGCGGTTCCGGACCGACGCCTTGCCCGCGGGGTTGCTCGACCGGTTGCTGACGACCGCCGACACCGCGCCGTCGGTCGGGCTCAGCCAGCCCTGGCGGTTCGTCACGATCGACGATCCCGCGCGCCGCGCCGCAGTCCGCGCCGATTTCGAGGCGTGCAATGCCGCAGCACTGGCGGCGCAGGCCGATGCGCGGGCAAACCGCTACGCGCACCTCAAGCTTGCCGGCCTCGACCGCGCGCCGTGCCATCTCGCCGTATTCGTCGAGCCCGATCCGACGCAGGGCCACGGGCTCGGACGCCAGACCATGCCCGAAAGCGTCAGCTTCTCGGCGGTGATCGCGATCCACACGCTGTGGCTGTCGGCACGCACGCACGGCATCGGTCTCGGCTGGGTGTCAATCCTCGATCCCGACCGGATCTGCACGATCGCCGACGTCCCCGATAGCTGGCGGCTGATCGGCTATCTCTGCCTCGGCTATACAGAGGAGGAGGCGATCAGCCCGGAACTCGAGCGCGCCGGCTGGGAAACCCGACGTCCCACCCCTCGCCTGTCACGCTGAACCACGGCCGCCACGAAAAGGGCCGCTACGAAAAGGGCCGCCACGAAAAGGGCGGCACGAAAAAAGGCGCGGGGACCATCGCCCCCGCGCCCTTTTCCAACTCCAGCGGTCTCCGATTACTCGGCGGCTGCAGTGCCCTTTGCAGGGCGCATGTCGCGGCGCTCGGCGATACGCGCTGCCTTGCCGGTGCGGCCACGCAGGTAATACAGCTTGGCGCGACGCACGGCGCCCTTGCGGACGACTTCGATCGAATCGACGTTCGGCGAGTAGAGCGGGAAGACGCGCTCGACGCCCTCGCCGAAGCTCATCTTACGCACGGTGAAGTTCGAGCCCATGCCCTTGTTCGAGCGCGCGATGCACACGCCCTCGTAGTTCTGAATACGCGTGCGCTCGCCTTCGACGACCTTCACGCCGACCTTCAGCGTATCGCCGGGGCGGAAATCGGGGATCGTCTTGTTGGCCAGGAACTTCGCGATGTTCTCGGCTTCGATCGTCTGCAACAGGTTCATGTCTCGTCCTCGTGTCGCTGCGCGCCAGAGGGCGACTGGACCCGAGCGCCCTCATGGCGCTCCCAAAGGTCCGGTCGCCGTGACCGTGTATCGATCTCCGCACGGCGTTTGCGCCATGCCGCGATCTTCGCATGATCCCCCGATCGCAGCACCTGCGGGATCGTGCGCCCTTCCCATATCTGAGGTCGGGTATAGTGCGGATATTCGAGCAGCCCCGTTTCGAAGCTCTCGTCATCCCCACTAGAAGCCGCGCCCATTACGCCGGGCAGCAGCCGAATGCAAGCATCGAGCAGCACCAGCGCCCCCATCTCGCCGCCCGACAGGATGTAGTCGCCGATCGAGACTTCCTCGATGTCGCGTGCCTCGAACAGCCGTTCGTCGAAGCCCTCGAAGCGGCCGCAGAGGATGGTGACGCCCGGGCCTTTCGCGAGCTCGCGAACCCGCTCCTGGGTAAGCGGCTTCCCCCGAGGGGTCATCGCCAGCACCGGACGACCATCCGCAACGCTGTCGATCGCCGAAGCCACTACGTCGGCCCGGAGCACCATCCCGGCCCCGCCCCCGGCAGGCGTATCATCCACCGACTTGTGCTTGTCCGTCGCAAAGTCCCGGATCTGCACCGGCTGACAGGACCACCGCCCCTCGCCCAGCGCGCGCCCGGCAAGCGACGTCCCCAGCGGCCCCGGAAACATCTCCGGATACAGCGTCAATATCGTGGCAGCGAAAGTCACAGCGTCCAATTCTCTATGCGAAGACCCGCCACGTCGGCGAAGTCGCGTTCGTTGTTGGTGATCAGCGTCAGTCCAAGCGATAGCGCGTGTGCGGCTATCAGCCTGTCGAAACTACCGCGCTTGAATGGCAGTTGGGCATAGTGCCTCGCAGACAGTTCGTCGAACGGCAGCACTGGCACCCACCGGCTGAACGCATCGATCGCGTCCAGTGGCGGCAGCTTACCCTGCCAGCTACCGATCGCCAGTTCGGCGAAGACGACAGCGGACATCCCCAGTTCGCCCTCGTCGCATTGCTCGACACGGTGTCTGAGACGCGGGACATTTCCGCCCAGCAACAGGATGCAGATATTGGTGTCGAGCAGATATTTCATCGCTCTTCGGAGCCACCCGGCCAGGACGGATCATCCCACGGACGCGGCGAGGGTTCGAAAACCCGGTCCTCTCGGTCGAGGAGTTTGAGGCCGGGGATCGATCCGTAAATGCCCGTTAGATCGATCTTCCGCGGCGCTGGCGAATAGGGCTCGAAGATGAACTTGCCGCTGTCCTCTCGTACCGTCATTTCAGCCCCCT
Organism: Sphingomonas sp. 4RDLI-65; assembly: GCF_049472435.1. Classification (NCBI taxonomy): domain Bacteria; kingdom Pseudomonadati; phylum Pseudomonadota; class Alphaproteobacteria; order Sphingomonadales; family Sphingomonadaceae; genus Sphingomonas; species Sphingomonas sp. 4RDLI-65. The sequence goes on from NZ_JBCEBT010000002.1 coordinate 545,150, forward strand.
CCGCGATGCCAAGCGCTTTGGGCAAGCGCAATGCGACCGAATTGCCCGACTTGAAGACCTTCGCACGATATTCCTTGGCCATTGCCGCCTCCGTATGCACACGCCGTATATACTAGAAAAGCGCACGGAACAATTACGGCTGCGAAACGCTCGCGCGGGATGGACGATTGCATCATCATCGGCGCTGGCCCGGCGGGGCTGACTGCCGCGATCTATCTCGCGCGGTTTCATCTTTCGATCCGGCTGTTCGATTGCGGGAGTAGCCGCGCGGCGCTGATCCCTTGTACGCATAATCATGCGGGGTATCCCGAGGGAATCCGCGGGACCGATCTGCTTGCGCGGATGCTGGCGCAGGCTGAGATATATGGTGCGGTGCGCCAGGGTGCGCGGGTGGATGCGATCGAGGTGGACGACTACGGGTTCACGGTACGGATTGGCGATCGCCGCGCCCGGGCGCGGAGCGTGCTGCTCGCGACCGGGGTGGTCAATAACCGGCCCGACATGCCTGACGCGATCCATGACGAGGCGCTGGAAGCCGGGCTGTTGCGCTATTGCCCGATTTGCGACGGCTATGAGGTCACCGACAAGAATGTGGGTGTGATCGGGACCGGCGACCACGGGATGCGCGAGGCTCTGTTCCTGCGGGGTTACACTAAGGACGTGACGCTGATCGCGCCCGAGGGTGGCCATGATCTTGATCCGGCGTGCGAGGCGGCGCTCGATGATGCGGGGATCGTCCGGGTTGGTGGTCCGTGTGGCAATTATGCGATCGAAGAGGGCAAGCTCGCGCTCGATACGGTCGACGGGCGACTGGTGTTCGACAGCGTCTATCCCGCGCTAGGCTCGGTGATCCGGTCGGAACTGGCGGTCGCGGCCGGAGCGCGGGCATCCGAGGATGGGTGTCTGGAGGTCGATGCGCATCAGCGGACTTCGATCCCCGGGCTGTTCGCGGCGGGGGACGTCGTGAAGGGTCTGGACCAGATCAGCCACGCGATGGGCGAAGCGGGCGTTGCGGCCACTACAATCCGCAACATGCTTGCCGAGCAGCGGCCGTTGCGGCGGTAGTCACTCGACAAAGGAAGATTGTTTCCCCGCGAAGGCGGGGACCCAGACTGGGCTCCCGCCTTCGCGGGAGAACAAGGAAGCAATCGTTGAAGCCTATTGTTCGGCCGCGAACGACGCTTCGACGACCAGTCGTTCCGCATCCCACTCGGGTACCGCTTCGACCCGCATCGGGATCATGAACCGCTTGCCCGGCTTGTCGTCCACCGGAAGGCGTTCGATCTCGATCACGTCGCCCGCGCCGAAATTGTCGATCGCGACAACGCGGCCGATCGCTTCGCCATCGGTCGAGACGACATCGAGCCCGATCACGTCGGTGTGATAATATTCGCCGTCCTCAAGCGGAGGCAACGACGCACGCGGTACCGTCAGTTCGGTCCCGCGCATCGCTTCGGCAGCGTTGCGATCGGCGACCTCAGCGAAGCGCGCGATCATGCCGTTGTTGCCGTTGCGGGCGGACTTCAGCGACAGCGCGCCGTTGTTGAAGCTCTTATAGCTCCCGAAATTCTCGGCGAAGACCTTCAGCCGCACTTCGCCACCGATGCCGTGCGCACCTATGACGACGGCGAGCGTCACCTCATCCTTCCGCGGAGCCTTCATCGCGGCCGGGGGTGTCGTCGGAGCCTTCGGCGGGGTCGTCGGCGGAGACGCCTTGGTTGGTGGCATCTTCGATGTCCTCGGGTGCGGGGGCTGTGCGGGGGTCGGATTCGGGGACCATCATGCGCTCCTGTTCGGGGTTACCGACAAAGAACGCACGAATGGCGGATCGGGTGCGGAGCGCACCTGTAGTCGGAGCGGGATTACCAGCGTCCTTCGTCACCCCGGACCTGTTCCGGGGTCCACCGTTCCGCGTACTCTATTTCCTAGAATACGCGGACGGGTGGATGCCGGAACAAGCCCGGCATGACGGAGCAAGGGTGGCCGATACGATACCGACCGCCCCCGGATCTTACGAAGCGCTCGTTGCGTCTTCGATTTCGGCAGCAGCGACCTGCTCGGTCTCTTCGTTGCTGCCGGTCGCAGGTGCAGCCTTTGCAGCGGCTTCGGCCTCGGCAGCTTCAGCCGCCTTGGTCGCACGCTCTTCGGCGCGCTCGGTGGCCTTCTCGCCGGGCTTGCCCTTGTTCGGATTGTTGCGCGCCGAACGCTCGAGCACGCCAGCCTGATCGAGGAAACGTGCGACGCGGTCGGTCGGCTGCGCGCCGACGCTCAGCCAATGCTTCGCGCGGTCGGCGTCGAGCTGCACGCGCTGCTCGTTGTCCTTGGCGAGGAGCGGGTTGTAGTTGCCAATCTTCTCAATGAAGCGGCCGTCACGCGGGCTGCGCGCGTCGGCAACGACTATCTTGTAGTAAGGACGCTTCTTGGAGCCACCGCGCGCGAGGCGAATGTTGATTGCCATGATATTTTCCTTCGTTTTCTAATATTTCGCCCGACGAGCGCCGGGGTAATGGGGTTGGATAAAGAGGTTATTTCTTCTTCAGAAAATCGTCGAAACCGGCAGGCATCTGCGGCATCTTGGGGCCACCAAGCCCCGGCAAACCGCCACCGCCACCGCCACCGCCCGGCAGGCCACCAGCGCCGGCCTTGTTGAGCATGTCGCCCATCTGCGGCCCGCCGATCGCATTGCCGATGCCGCCAAGACCGCCGCCGAGGCCGCCCTTGCCGAGCATTGCCATCATGCCCTTCATGCCGCCCATCTTCTTGATCTTCTTCATGGCGGTCGACATTTCGAGGTGCATCTTGAGCAGCTTGTTGACCTCCTGGACGGTCGTCCCGGAGCCCTTGGCGATGCGGATCTTGCGCTTGGCGTTGATCAGTTCGGGCTTGTTGCGCTCCTTGATCGTCATCGATCCGATCATCGCGTCCATGTGCACCAGCACCTTTTCGCCACCGACCGACGCGACCGCGCCCTGTGCCTTCTTCATGCCGGGGATCATCCCCGCCAGTGCGCCAAGCCCGCCCATCCGCTGCATCTGCGCCAACTGGGCCCGCAGGTCGTTCATGTCGAACTGACCCTTGGCCATCTTGGCGGCCATCCGCTCGGCGTCTTCCTGCTGGATAGACTCCGCAGCGCGCTCGACCAGGCTGACGACGTCGCCCATGCCGAGGATGCGGCCGGCGACGCGCTCCGGATGGAACGCCTCGAGCGCATCGAGCTTCTCGCCGGTGCCCGCGAACTTGATCGGCTTGCCGGTGACCGCGCGCATCGACAGCGCCGCGCCGCCGCGGGCATCGCCGTCCATGCGGGTCAGCACGATACCCGTCAGCGGCACCTGGTCGCTGAAGTTCTGCGCGACGTTGACCGCGTCCTGGCCGGTCAGCGAGTCGACGACGAGCAGGATCTCGGCCGGGTTCGCGACGTCGGCGACCGCCTTCATCTCGTCCATCAACGCCTGGTCGACATGGAGTCGACCCGCGGTGTCGAGCATCAGGACGTCATAGCCCTGGAGCTTGGCCGCCTGCATCGCGCGCCGTGCGATATCGACCGGCTGCTGACCCTGGACGATCGGCAGCGTCGCGACGTCGATCTGCGTGCCGAGCGTCGCCAACTGCTCCTGCGCGTTCGGGCGATTGACGTCGAGCGACGCCATCAGCACCTTTTTCCGCTCGCGAGCGCCCTGGCCGAAATTGGCCTGCCCTGCCGCCAGCCGCTTGGCGATCTTGGCGGTGGTGGTCGTCTTGCCCGAGCCCTGGAGGCCGACCATCATGATCACGGCCGGCGGGGTGACGCCCAACTCAAGCTCGGAGGCTTCCGAACCGAGCATCTCGACCAGCGCATCGCTGACGATCTTGACGACCTGCTGCCCCGGCGTGACCGAGCGCAGGACGTTCTGGCCGATCGCCTTCTCGGTCGCTTTGTCGACGAACTCGCGCGCGACGGGCAGCGCGACGTCGGCTTCGAGCAGCGCGACGCGCACCTCGCGCATCGCCGAACGCACGTCCGCTTCGGTCAGCGCACCCCGGCCGCGAAGGCGGTCGAAGACTCCGCCAAGTCGATCGCTCAGGCTTTCGAACATCGAAATACTCCAAATCACCGTGACAAAACGCAAAAGCGCCGGCGGGCGAAACCTCGCCGGCCAGCGTGCATCCTTGGATGCTCGTCCAATGCGCCCCGTAACGGAACGTGGATGGCCACCTACTGGAAAGGGGTTCAGGATGCAAGATGTGCCAGACTTAGCAACCTGACGGCATCTCTTCCCTCCTTGTTCTCCCGCGAAGGCGGGAGCCCAGACTGGATCCCCGCCTTCGCGGGGAAACACGCTGCTGTAGGTTGCTATAGGTTCTAAATACGCAACCAATCGCACCGGTGCCACGCCCTGTCCCGCGCCAACGCCGCCTTAACATCTCCTACACCTGTCGCATGCCACACCGGCAACCAATCAACGACCGGACACTCCCATGACCGCAAAGTCGGCGGCGACGCGTGCGCCCCGCAATATCAGTCGGGAATTCATGACCGGCGCCGTCACCGGCGCCGCGATGCTGCTGTTCGTCGGCACCGGCGGCACGGTCCTGGTCAAGGCCTTGGCGAATCTCCACGGCAGCACCGCGGTCATCGACCGGACACTGATCGCGGCGATGTTGTTGAACGTCGCGCTGATCCTGTTTGGCTGGTTCCGCTACCGCGCGCTCGCCGAGGAATTGAGCGACCTCACCGACGCCGGCCACCGCGCGCAGGCCCTGGCGCAACGCGATCCGCTCACCGGCTTCCTCAACCGCCGCACCCTGTCCGAGGACGGCGCAACGTTGTTCGCCAGCGCCCGCCGCCGCGGCAAGGCGATGGCCATGCTGACGATCGACGTGGATCACTTCAAGAGCGTCAACGACCTGCACGGCTATGCGGTCGGCGACCTGCTGCTCGCCTATGTCGCCGAGACGATCGCGGCGATCGCGCCGGGCACCAGCCTGCTTGCGCGCCTGGGCGAGGACGAGTTCGCCTGCGCCTTCGTATTTGATTCCGCGCACAAGAACGTTGCCGACCGGATTGCCGAGCGGATGGTCGCCGCGCTCGCATTGCCGTTCCGCAGCAACGGCGTCGATATCCACACGAGCGTGTCGATCGGCATCGCGCGCTCCGATGGCGACTGCGGTTCGATCGACACGCTGTTGCGCAACGCCGATATCGCGCTCCACGCCGCCAAGACCGCCGGACGCAGTCGCCACGCCTGGTTCGATCGCTCGATGGAGCGCTCGCTGCAATTGCGCGGCGAACTCGAGACGGGCCTGCGCAACGCGATCCCGGCGCAGGAGATCGTCCCCTATTTCGAGCAGCAGGTCGACCTGACCACCGGCCGCATCACCGGTTTCGAGGTCCTTGCGCGCTGGGAACATCCGACCAAGGGCATCATCGCGCCCGACGTGTTCATCCCGATCGCCGAGGAGATCGGGTTGATCGGCGAGCTCTCGCTGTCGATCATGCGCCAGGCGTTCGCCGCCGCGCGGGACTGGGACGCGGGGCTCACCTTGTCGGTCAACGTATCGCCGCTGCAGTTGCGCGATGCGTGGCTCGCGCAGAAGATCATCAAGACGCTGGTCGAGACGGGGTTCCCTGCCAGCCGGCTCGAGATCGAGATCACCGAGAGCGCGCTGTTCGACAATCTCCCGCTCGCGCAGTCGATCGTCGGCAGCCTGAAGAACCAGGGTATCCGCCTTGCGCTCGACGATTTCGGGACGGGCTATTCGAGTCTGGCGCATCTGCGGGCGCTGCCGTTCGACCGGATCAAGATCGACAAGAGTTTCGTTACCTCGATACTGGATAATCCGGAGAGCATGGCGATCGTCAACACGATCGCGCGGCTGGGGGACAGCCTCAACCTGCCGACGACCGCGGAGGGAATCGAGGACGCCGCGATCGAGGAACGCCTGCGCGCGATCGGGTGCGCGAAGGGCCAGGGGTATCTTTATGGGCGGCCGCTGGGCGCGGCGCAGGTCCGGCGATTGCTGGCGGAGAAGCGCTTGCTGGCCCAGCGGCCGGATCGCGATGCGCCGCCACCACGTGGGATCGCGCCGCGGCTGGCGGGCTGAGGTTCGGTTTTCACCCGCTCACGCAACACCACCCCGGCGGAGGCCGGGGCCCAGTTGGAAAGATTGCAGTAACGACGGACGGTCCTTCGCCAGTATGGTCTCTCAACTGGGCCCCGGTCTCCGCCGGGGTGGTGTGCGGTGAACAGCACCACACCCAACTCTAGTTCTCCCGCGAAGGCGGGAGCCCAAGACCAAGCAGTGCTCCGGTTGGTTCCCTGGCCCCCCGCCTTCGCGGGGGAACGGCTGTGGGCCGCACGGTATTTCCCTCGAACCACAAACCGCAAAGCGTGGACTTCCCCCCCAGCCGCTCCTAAATCGCGCCCCATGCCATCTGCCCCGCAGCCAGAGGTCATCAGCCTCGGCTGCCGCCTCAACATCGCCGAAAGCGAGACCATCCGCGCGCTCGTTGCCGGGCGGGACATGGTCGTGGTCAACAGTTGCGCGGTCACCAACGCCGCGGTGAAGGCGACGCGCGTCGCGATCCGCCGCGCCAAACGCGACCGCCCCGAAGCGCAGATCGTCGTCACCGGATGCGCCGCGCAGATCGACCCTGCCAGCTTTGCGGCGATGCCCGAAGTCGACCGCGTCGTCGGCAATGCAGACAAGCTCACGTCGCACGCTTGGCAGACCGACGCCGCGGTCGTTGTGTCCGACATCATGCAGGTCCGCGAGACCGCCCCCCATCTCGCCGCCAGCTCCTCCGCCCACGCGCGGGCGTTCGTCGAGGTGCAGAACGGCTGCGACCACCGTTGCACCTTCTGCGCGATCCCGTTCGGTCGCGGTCCGAGCCGCTCGGTCCCCGCGGGCGCGGTCGTCGACCGGATCACTGGCTTGGTCGACGCGGGCCACCGCGAGATCGTCCTCACCGGCGTTGATCTCACGAGCTACGGCCCCGACCTCCCCGGCGCGCCGACGCTCGGCCATCTCGTCGAACGCATCCTGCATCACGTCCCGAAACTCGAACGCCTGCGCCTATCCTCGCTCGACGGCATCGAGATCGACGACCGCCTCTTCGCGCTGCTGACCACCGAACGCCGGATCATGCCGCACGTCCATCTCTCGCTTCAGGCCGGCGACGACATGATCCTCAAGCGCATGAAACGCCGCCATTCCCGCGCCGAGAGCGTAGCGCTGGTCGAGCGCCTCAAGACCGCCCGCCCCGACATCGCGATCGGCGCGGACCTGATCGCCGGCTTCCCGACCGAAGACGCGGCGATGTTCGCCAACACGCTCGTACTGATCGACGACTGCCACATCGTCCATCCGCACATCTTCCCCTATTCGCCGCGCGCCGGCACTCCCGCCGCGCGCATGCCGCAGGTCGAGCCGGAAATCCGCCGCCAGCGTGCCGCGCTGCTCCGCCAAGCTGGAGAAACCGCGCGAACGAACTGGCTGCAGACATTGGTCGGCACGTCGCAGGATCTGCTCGTCGAACGCCCCGGCGACCGCGGCCATATCGGCAATTTCGCAGAAGTCCTGCTGGACGAACCCGCCATACCCGGCGACATCGTCCGCATCACGATCACCGGCGCCACATCCGACCGCCTCAGCGCAACACGAGAATCATCATGAGCACCACCCCAACCTGGCACGACAAGCTGATCGGCGGCTTCAAGCGCACCTCCGACCGGCTCGTCGGCAACCTCGCCGGTCTCAGCGGCGCACGGCTCGACAACGCGACGCTCGACGACATCGAGGAAGCGTTGATCGCGTCAGACCTCGGCCCCGAGACCGCCGGCCGTATCCGCCACCGCCTTTCCGAGGGCAGCTTCGAGCGCAACATGGAAGAGCTCGGCATCCGCGTGATCGTCGCGGAGGAGGTCGAGAAGGTGCTGGCCACGGTCGCGAAACCGATCGAGATCGACGCCTTTCCGCGCCCGCAGGTAATCCTGGTTATCGGCGTCAACGGATCGGGCAAGACCACGACGATCGCCAAGCTCGCGCACCTGCTGATGGAGCAGGATTACGGCGTGATGCTGGCGGCGGGCGACACCTTCCGCGCCGCCGCGATCGGCCAGCTCCGCACCTGGGCCGAGCGCGTCGGCGTGCCGATCGTGACCGGCCCCGAGGGCGGCGACGCGGCGGGCGTGGTCTGGGACGCGGTCAAAAAGGCGACCGAGACCGGCATCGACGTGCTGATCGTCGACACCGCCGGACGTTTGCAGAACAAGCGCGAGTTGATGGACGAACTGGCGAAGATCCGCCGCGTTCTGGGGCGGATCAACCCAGAAAGCCCGCACGATATCGTGTTGGTCCTGGATGCGACGACGGGCCAGAACGCGCTCCAGCAGATCGAGGTCTTCAAGGAGGTCGCCGGCGTCACCGGCCTCGTGATGACCAAGCTCGACGGCACTGCCCGCGGGGGCGTACTGGTCGCGGCGGCGGAGAAATACGGCCTGCCGATCCACGCGATCGGGATCGGCGAGGGCATGACCGACCTGCGCCCGTTCGATGCGAACGAAGTCAGCCGGATCATCGCAGGAGTGGAGAGCGTTCGGAAGTAACTGACATTCCATTCGCCTTGCCCCCCCTTTTTCGCTCATCCTGCGCCCCTCTTTTTCCGTTCGTCCTGAGCATAGTCGAAGGACCGGCCCGTTTGTGGCATGTCCTTCGACTACGCTCAGGACGAACGGTATTCTGGATTGATCTCGTGACCCCCACCAAGCCCCCCCTATCTCCCGGTCTCCGCATGGCCATCGACTACGGTCCGCTGGCGATCTTCTTCGCGGTGAACTTCCTTACCCCCGGCCTGCCGATCGTCCGCGTCGTCGCCGCGACCACCGCGTTCATCATCGCCACGGTAGCTGCGATGATCGTGTCGAAGGTCACGGCGGGCCATATCTCGCCGATGCTGTGGCTGTCCGGCGCGCTGATCGTCGTGTTCGGCGGGCTGACAATCTATTTCCACGACCAGCGCTTCATCCAGATGAAGCCGACGATCATCTACGCGATGTTCGCCGCGATCCTGACGTTCGGGCTCGTCACCGGGCGCCCGCTGCTCCAGTCGCTGCTCGGAACTGCCTATCCCGGCCTGTCCGCCGATGGCTGGCGCAAGTTGACGCGCAACTGGGCGGTGTTCTTTGTGTTCATGGCGGTGCTGAACGAGGCGGTGTGGCGCAACACGACCTGGGATTTCTGGGTCGGCTTCAAGCTGTGGGGCGCGATCCCACTGACGCTGATCTTCGCGTTCGCCAACATTCCGATGCTGCTGAAGCATGGATTGCAAACGGGCGACAAGGCCGTGACCGACCTGCCGCCCGAAGGGTAACTTCTACTGCCCCCCTCCCGTTCACGGGAGGGGTCGGGGGAGGGTCTGATCCAACAGACCGGACGCCAGTACGTACGTCGCACCCTCCCCTAGCCCCTCCCGCAAGCGGGAGGGGAATTTGGCTTAGCCCGCGATCTTCGCGTAGCGCTCGCTGACGACGTCCCAGTTCACGATGTCCCACCAGGCCTTCAGATAGCCCGGGCGGTCGTTCTTGTACGTCAGATAGTACGCGTGCTCCCAGACGTCGTTACCGAGCAACGGCGTACCGGGCTCCTTGGCGTCGTCCATCAGCGGGTTGTCCTGGTTCGGCGTGCTCGTGACCTTCAGCTTGCCCGAAGCATCCGCGATCAGCCATGCCCAGCCCGAACCGAACTGACCCGCACCCTTGGTGTTGAATTCTTCCTTCAGCTTGTCGAGGCTGCCGAAGTCGCGATCGATCGCCTCGGCCAGCTTGCCCGACGGCGCCTGGCCGCTCTTGGCTGCCATCGTCTTCCAGAAGAAATCGTGATTCCAGAAGCCGCCGCCATTGTTGCGGACCAGCGGCGGCTGCGACGAGATCATGCCGAGGATGTCCTCGATCGTCTTGCCCTGCAACGCGGCGTCCTTCTCGACGCCCTCGTTCAGCTTGTTCGTATATGCAGCATGATGCTTGTCGTGATGGAACTGCATCGTCTCCTTGTCGATCACCGGCTCTAGCGCATCATAGGCGTACGGCAGCGGTGGGAGTTCGAAAGCCATGGGGTTTCTCCTTTATGGGGTCGGACGCTCAACGCCCGCACAGCGCAAATGCTCCCGGCCATCTCGTTACGCAAGCGTACCCGTCGGCAGTTTTTGTCGAGCCGCCCTGCACCGCGCTGCGCGACCGTCGCTGCCCGCCAATCATTAACGCGCTGTTCGCACACCTAATTTATGTTGGTTGCGACACCGGTAAGAGATTCGACATGCAACGACTTCTATACATCAGCACTGCCCGCGCGATTATCACGCAGGATGTGATCGACGATATCCTCCGCGTCTCCCGCCGCAATAACGCCGCCGTGGGCGTCACCGGGCTGCTGATCGTCGGCGGCAAGCGCTTCCTGCAGGTGCTCGAGGGCACCGACCTCGCCGTCGCGCAGACCTTCGACCGGATCCAGCGCGATCCACGGCATTTCGCGATGGTCTCGCTCGCGCGGCAGACGATCACCGAACGCACCTTCGGGTCCTGGTCGATGGGTTATCAGGCTGGCGGAAACGCGACCTCGGGGGAGTCGGCCGCGGCGATGGCCGCTTTGATCGCGCCGATCGACGACCCGATGCTGCGCGGCTATTTCACCGGTTTCGTCGATCTCCACATGAAGGCCGCCTAGCGCTCAATAGGCGGGCTGGGGCGGATCGAAGATCACCGGCGGCCCGCCCGGCTTGCGCTGCGTCGGGCCCATCTTGAACGATACGCGGTCGATGCAGCCGGTATAGCCGGTCGCCGACGGCACGCGCTTGGCCGTCGTGATGATCCGCATCGCCTGCGCGCCGAACTCGTCGGACGGTTGCGTCGCGAGCACACGGACGTTGCCGGTCGCTCCCCAGGGTGCGACGTCGTAGCCGATCATCGCCCATCCCTCGATCCCGCGACGGCGGAAATTGTCGGGATAGGTCAGCGTCGGCGAGACCGCCCATTCCGCCTGTGCGGGACAGGTCGCGTCGGCCGGCCTGAAGCTCGCCTCCTCCGGCATCGGCGGCGGTGGAACCGTCCCCGCACCGATCCAATAGGGGTATTGGCACCCGGCCCTCGCACCGGCAGCGAAGCGGGACTCCGCGACCGCCTTGAGCGATGCCGAGTCCAGCGCCGCATTGCCGTTGCCCGCCACCGGCTTCAGGCGGACCGGCGTGCCGTTCTCGTCGATATCGAAGCCGATCATGCTCCAGCTCTGCCGCCCCGGCTGTCGCGGCAGGGCGTCGAAATCGGGAAAGGCCCGGTTGCGGACCTGCGGCACCGGATCGAAACAGGTCGAGCCGGCGGGCTTGACCCGCGCCCAGATCTCGGGCGTCGGGCGCTGCTGCGGAAACATCGTATAGGCCATCATCAGGGCGATCGGGGCGGTCGCGATCGGCTGCGCGTCCGGCACGTACGTCAGGCTGCAAGCGGTTCGGGGACTATTCGAGGCGAATTGCACGACCGCCAAGGCAGGGGCCAGGTCTCCACCGGTTGCCACATAGTCCGTCGCCAGACGCTTTATGTCGATCGGACGCCCTCCCGGATCGATCGTGAAGCCAAACTCGACCGACTTCATGGCGGTGGTCGGCGCTGCCCAGTTCAGCATCGGCATGACCGCCGGCTGGCGAAGGAACGCGACCGGCACGCCGGCACAGCGGACCTCGCGCGCATGCCATGTCACGAGGACCTGCCGGTACTCCGGCGCTCCGGCCGAGGGCCTTGGGCCGGATAGGATGCTGCCGACGACGATTGGCGGCACCTGCATGTCCGGAACGATCGCATACGCGGTCGCGGCGGGGCCGCCGATCAGTATCGATAGGGCCAACCGGGACATACCCATCGCGTATCCTCCAAACCGCAAATACCGCCGCCGATACCGCCGCCGATTTGAGCATCGTGCCGCACGATCATGACCGCTGCAAGTCAGGCGGCGGTCTTGCCGTATTCCTGGCGGGTGACGGGATGGCTCGACGACAGCCCGCCATCGACCGCGATGGCCTGACCGTTGACGTAGCTGGCGTCGTCGGAGGCGAGGAACAGCGCGACCTTCGCCAGTTCCTCGGGCTGTGCGCCGCGGTGGAGCGGGTTCAAGCGGCCGACGCGGTCCATCTTGTTCGCCTCGCGCGCGTAATCAAAGACGGGCTTGGTCATGCCCGTCTCGGTCAGGCCAGGGCAGATCGCGTTGACGCGGACGTTCGAGCCGGTGAGTTGCTGCGCGGAGACGGCGGCGAGATTGATGACGCCCGCCTTCGACGCGGAATAGGCAGGCGAGCCGGCGCCCGAGCGGATTCCGGCGACGCTCGCGGTAAGCACGATCGCGCCCTTGCCGCGCTCGGCGATGCGGGGGGCGGCGTGCTTGATCGCGAGGAACGGGCCGATCAGGTTGACGCGCAACACTTCGGTGATCAGCGCGACGTCGGTGTCGAACAGGTTCGCCATGCCGCCGGAGATGCCCGCGTTGGCGAACATGACGTCGAGCCCGCCGAAGCTGTCGCACGCCAGCGCGATGGTGCGGATCACGTCGTCTTCGAGGCCAGCGTCGATGCGGATCGCCTTGGCCGTACCGCCTGTCTCGGCGATCAAGTGGGCGGTTTCGTCTGCGCCTTCGGTCTTGTCGGCGACGATGACCCTGCCCCCTTCGCTCGCGAACAGGAGCGCGGCGGCGCGGCCGATGCCCGAGCCTGCGCCGGTGACGATGATCGACTTGTTCTCGAAACGCATGGGGTTCCCTTCCGGTTAGATCGTGACGCCGCCGTCGATGACCATCGTCTGGCCGGTCATGAACGCGCTGGCCTGCGAGGCGAGGAAGACGACTGCCCCGGCGATCTCGTCGGGCTCGCCGATCCGGCGGAGCGGCACGCTGGTGTTCGCGGCCTCGATCCGTTGCGGGTCTTCCCACAGCGCGCGTGCGAAGTCGGTCTTGATCAGGCCGGGCGCGATGCAGTTGACGCGGACGTTGGACGGGCCGAACTCGACGGCCAGGTTACGCGCGAGCTGCATGTCGGCGGCCTTGCTGATGCAATAGGCGCCGATGACGGGCGAGCCGCGCAGGCCGCCGATCGACGAGATGATGATTATGCTGCCGCTGCGGCGCTCCAGCATCTCGGGCGCGACCATCTGGATCAGCCAGTGGTTGGAGACGATGTTGTTGTCGAGGATTTTCCGAAACTGGTCGTCGGCGATGCCGGCTTGCGGCCCGTAATAGGGGTTCGAGGCGGCGTTGCAGACCAGGACGTCGATGCGGCCGAATGTCGCGCGGGTCTGGTCGACGAGATTCTGGAGGCCGGCCTTGTCGGAGATGTTGGCGGCGATGGCGATCGCGGTGCCGTCGCCGTGCTTAGCATTGAGCTCCGTGGCGACGGTGTCGCAGGCGTCCTGCTTGCGACTGGAGATGACGACTTTCGCGCCGTGCTTGGCGAGTTCTCGCGCGGAGGCGAGGCCGATCCCGCGCGAGGATCCGGTGACGATGGCGACCTGTCCCGTCAAATCGAACTGCGACATTCCAGCTTCTCCCCTCCCGCATGCGGGAGGGGCCGGGGGTGGGCACCTGGCCAGCCACAAACGGTATCCGTTATGGTGAGCGCGAGCCCACCCCTAGCCCCTCCCGCTTGCGGGAGGGGAATGAGTTTACGCCCCCGCCTTCACCGCGAACCCCCAGGCCGCATCCGCCAGACCGTGGATCTTCGCCACCGTCTTCTCCGCTTGCGCACTCGACGCGGTGCCGTCGACGATACGCTTCTTGATACCCTGGACGATGCCGGTCAGTCGGAAGAGGTTGTAGGCGAAATACCAGTTGAGATCGGGCACGCCGTCGCGACCGGTCGCGGCGCAATAACGCTCGACGACCTGCTCGATCGTCGGGATACCCGTCTCCGGCCCGGTCATGCCGAGCACACCTGAGCGTCCCTCGGGTTCGGTCACCCAACTCATCAACAGGTACGAAAAGTCCGCGAGCGGATCGCCAAGCGTCGACAACTCCCAGTCGAGCACCGCGATGACCTTCGGCTCCGACGGCGCGAAGATCATATTGTCGATGCGGTAGTCGCCGTGGACGATCGAGGTGCGCGTCTGCTCGGGGAGCGTTCTTGGCAACCATTCGATCAGGCGTTCGACCGAGTCCATCCGCTCGGTCTCGGCGGCGCGATACTGCTTGGTCCAGCGGCCGACCTGGCGTTCGAAATAATTGCCGGGCTTGCCGTACTCGCCGAGCCCCGCCGCAGCGTAATCGGTGTTGTGGAGCGCGGCGAGCGTGTCGACCATGGCCTCGTAATGCGCGGTGCGCTCGGCGGGTGTCGCGCCGGGCATCGCGCCGTCCCAGATCGTCCGGCCCTCGACCATCTCCATGACGTAGAAGGCCGAGCCGATCACGGCCGCGTCCTCGCAGAGCCCGTGAGGTCGTGGGACGGGGAAGCCGGTCGGATACAGCCCGGCAATGACGCGGTATTCGCGATCGACGGCGTGGGCGCTCGGCAAGATCGGGCCGAACGGTTTACGGCGCAGGACGTAGGCGCGGCTTGGCGTGTCGAGCCGGTAGGTCGGATTCGACTGGCCGCCGGCGAACTTCGCGTAGGTTAGCGGCCCGGCATAGCCCGGCACGTTGGCGGTCATCCAGGTCCCGAGCGCGCCAAGGTCGAGCTTATCACGCTCGGCGACTTCGATCGTGCCGACCATGCTGGTGGCTGCGTCGCTCGTCACGAGAAGGTGATCACGCTGCGGGTGGTGTCACCGCGACGAAGCTCGTCGAACGCGTCGTTGATCCGCTCCAGCGGCATCCGGTCGGCGATGATCGTGTCGAGGTCGAGCAGCCCGCGCATGTAGAAATCGACCAGCCGCGGGATGTCGACCGGGAACCGGTTCGAGCCCATGAAGCCACCCTGCAAACGCTTGCCCGAGAGCAGGTCCATCGCCGACAGCCCGACCTTCTCGCCGAGCGGCATCATCCCGAGGATCGTCGCAGTGCCCCCGCGGCGCAGCACCTTCACCGCGGTCGCCGCCGATTGCGCGCGGCCGACTGCCTCGATCGCGTGGTGTACACCACCCTTGGTGATCGCGACGACCTCGTCCGCGGCGGTGTCGGACAGCGCATCGATGCTGTGCGTCGCGCCGAGCTTTTCCGCCATCGCGCGCTTCTCGGGCACTGGATCGAGCGCGATGATTTTGCCCGCGCCGGCGATCTTGGCCGCATTGACCGCGGCGAGGCCGATGCCGCCACAGCCTACCACGCACACCGTCTCGCCCGGTGTCACGTCGGTAGTGTTGAACACCGCGCCCGCGCCGGTGGTGATCGCGCAGCCGAGCAACGCCGCGCGATCCATCGGCATGTCGCGATCGATCGCCACGCACGCATGTTCGTGGACCAGCATCATCTCCGCATAGGCACTAAGGTTCAGCATCTGCGCGATCGGCCTGTCGCCGAGCATGAGACGCGGCGCGGCACCCTTCGGACGGCGTACGCTGGCGTCGATGCACAGTGACATCCGACCGGTGACGCAGAACTCGCACTGGCCGCAGAAGGCCGACAGACAGGTCACGACATGGTCGCCGACCTTCACGCCGCGCACTTCGTCGCCGACCGCCTCGACGACGCCGCAGGCTTCATGGCCGGGGATGGTGGGCATCGCGTGTGGATAGGCGCCGTCGACGAAATGCAGGTCGGAGCGGCATACCCCGACTGCGACCGTGCGGATCAGCACCTCATGGGACGTCGGCTTCGAGACGGTGACGTCCTCGATGCTGAGCGGGGTGTTGGCTTCGAAAAGGACTGCGGCTTTCATGTTTAGTCAGGCTCCGAAAATGGCGGACGCACAATCAAAATCTCATTCGTTCTGAGCGTAGTCGAAGGACATTGCCCCGAGCGGGCCGGTCCTTCGACTTCGCTCAGGACAAACGGGGGGGATGGGTTTAAACGGATGGGGTTACCGGCTCACGCCGACATCCCCGCTGGACACGCCGCCCTTCCGGAAGTCCCCATATTTCCCGAACTCGTTGCGCGCGATCGAGCGGTTGTGAACCTCGTCCGGGCCATCCGCAAAGCGCAGCGTCCGCATCGCCGCCCAGTCATGCGCCAAGCGGAAATCGCCCGAGACGCCGCCGCCGCCATGCGCCTGGATCGCATCGTCGAGAATCCTGAGCGCCATGTTCGGCGCGGCGACCTTGATCATCGAGATCTCGATCTGCGCGGACTTGTTGCCCGCGCGGTCCATCATGTCCGCCGCCTTGAGGCACAGCAGCCGCGTCATCTCGATGTCGATGCGCGCGGTAGCGATCCGTTCCTCCCACACCGAGAAGTCGGCGATCCGCTTGCCGAACGCGACGCGGTCGAGCAGGCGGCGTGCCATCGCCTCGATCGCGGTCTCCGCAACGCCGATGGTCCGCATGCAATGATGGATACGACCCGGCCCAAGCCGCCCCTGCGCGATCTCGAACCCACGCCCCTCGCCGAGCAGCACGTTCTCGACCGGCACGCGCACGTTCTCCAGCACGACTTCGCCATGCCCATGCGGCGCGTGATCATAGCCGTACACCGACAGCATCCGCTTGATCGTGACGCCGGGCGTATCCATCGGCACGAGGATCTGGCTTTGCTGCTGATGCCGCGAACCCTCGAAGCTCGTCTTCCCCATCACGATCGCGATCTTGCAACGCGGATCGCCGACGCCGCTCGACCACCATTTGGTGCCGTTGATCACGTAGTGATCGCCATCGCGCACCATCGACGTCTCGATGTTGGTCGCATCCGACGACGCCACCGCGGGCTCGGTCATCAGGAATGCCGAGCGGATCTCGCCGCGCATCAGCGGGCCGAGCCACCGGTCCTTCTGCTCGCGCGTGCCATAGCGGTGAAACACCTCCATGTTGCCCGTATCGGGCGCCGAACAGTTGAAGCACTCGCTCGCCCAACCGACCTTGCCCATCTCCTCCGCGCATAACGCATATTCGAGATTGGTGAGCTGCGTGCCCTCGAACTCGAACGAATCGTCGACGTGCGTCTGGCCCGAATGCGGCGGCATGAAGAAATTCCAGAGGCCGGCGGCCTTGGCCTTCTCCTTCATCTCCTCGATCACCGGAATCACCTTCCAGCGCTCGCCCTCATGCGCCTGCTGGTCGTAATCGGCCTGTCGCGGGCGGATATTCTGGTCGATGAAATCCCGGACCCGATCTCGGAAATACGTCTCTCGTTCGCTCAGCGTAAAATCCATGCGGGCTCTCCGTTCGTCATCGCTTTGGAGGCGGGTTAGACCATACCGCGTATTCGGTAAAGCGTGCGGAGGGGCCCTGAAAGCATGTTTTCAAGTCCGCCCTGAAAGCGCCTAAAAAGCACTGTATCTTCAAATCGAAGCTGTTAGGGTGTTTCGATGAAGGTTCCGGCAGAGGCCAGCGACGAGAGCGAACAGGGCACCAAGCGCTTCCGCGCGAAGCGTGACGCGATCCTCGCCGCGGCGGCAGAAGCGATCAACGAACAGAGTGCCAAGGGCATGACGTTCGCGGACGTGGCGCGGCGCGTCGGGCTCAACACGACGAGCGTTACCTATTATTTCAAGCGCAAGGAAGACCTCGCGGCGGCGGCGTTCGAGAACACGCTCGAATCGCTGATCGCGATGCTCGACGTCGCGGCGGAAGAAGCGACGCCGGAGGACCGCGTGCGGCGTTATCTGGCGCTCAACATGGATAGGCTGGGGCGGATTCAGCGCGGCGAGGAGAAGGCGTTCGCGGTCCTGTCCGATCTGCGGGCGACCGAAGAGCCAATGCGCGGCCGACTGATGGCGGGCTGGCGCGAGGTGTTCCGTCGGACGCGCTTGTTGTGGGGGCCGACTTCGTCACGCGCGCAGACCGATCTCAACGGCGCGCGTGCGCACGTGC
Source organism: Sphingomonas sp. 4RDLI-65 (assembly GCF_049472435.1). Classification (NCBI taxonomy): domain Bacteria; kingdom Pseudomonadati; phylum Pseudomonadota; class Alphaproteobacteria; order Sphingomonadales; family Sphingomonadaceae; genus Sphingomonas; species Sphingomonas sp. 4RDLI-65. The sequence continues at coordinate 563,056 of NZ_JBCEBT010000002.1, forward strand.
TGCTCGAGAACACGTTCTGGCTGCCGATCTGGCTGACGCGGTACGAGCCCGATCAATACGGGCGTGTCGAGGAGCGGCTGATGGACGTGTTCGCGCACGGCATCGCGGGGAAGGAGGCCAAATGGTCGCCGAAGCTGCTCGATCTCAGCCATGACGAGGCGGAGCCGGGGCGCGAGGCGTTTCTGCTGGCTGCGACGCGCCTGATCAACGAACTCGGCTATCGCGGCGCGTCGGTGCAGAAGATCGCGTCGGAGCTGAACGTGACCAAGGGCAGCTTCTACCACCATCTCGACGCGAAGGACGATCTTGTCATCGCGTGCTACCGGCGCAGCTTCGACACGATCGCCGATGCGCAGAGCCGTGGCGAGGCCGAGGGCGGGAGCTACTGGCACAAGCTGTCGAGCACCGTCGCGACCTTGCTCGACGTCCAGTTCGCCGAGCGCGGACCGCTGCTGCGCACCACCGCACTGAGCGGACTGCCGGTCGGCGTGCGCAACGCGATGGTCGATCGCTCGAACGGCATCGCGCGACGGTACGCGGGCATGATGATGGACGGGATCGGCGAAGGCTCGATCCGCGCGGTCGATGCGCTGATCGCGGCGCAGGCGTTGATGGCGCTGCAGAATGCGGCGTTCGATATGCGGAAGTGGGCGTCGACGATGCCGCGCGAGCGGGCGATCGCGATGTATGCCTCGACGCTGATGTATGGGCTGTTCGACGATCGGATGGCGAAGGCCTGAGCGCCTATCTCGAACTGGTCGCCCCGGACTGGTGGACGCTCGAAGCCGGAATGGTTTGGTTACGCCGCGTTAACCGCTGGCGGCCGATCCCGGCGCCTCCACGGAGGCGGCATGCACACCATCACGACCGATCTTGAGACCGGAATTATCGAGGTCGATGCGTCCGGCTTCTGGACGATAGAGCATGTCGAGGAATTCCTGCGCGATCTGGAGCGCGAGGGACGCCGCGTGCTGGCGACGGGCAAACGCCACATGCTGCTGTGCAATTTCTCGAAATCCGCGATCCAGCCGCAGGAGGTGATCGCGATGCTGCAACGCGTCGCGGTGTCGATGCCGCTGAAGTCCCGCAAGGTCGCGCTGTATACCGAGGGCAAGCTTGCCCGGTTGCAGGTGAAGCGGATCGCGTCGGTGCGCGACGACATGGCGGTGTTCGACGACCGGAAGTCGGCGCTGGCTTGGATGATGCAGGGGGCGCCCAACGGATAGCTTGGCGGACGCCGTGCCCAGCAATCATCCTGCGGCCCGTTGAGGCTCGCTAACGACACCAACCCCGTCATCCTGACGAAAGTCAGCATCCAGGATTACAAACGCCGTCCCCTGGGATCCTGGCTCCTGACTTCGTCAGGATGACGGAGGAAGGAGCTATTTGGCCGCATCCTCCGCCCGCTTCAACAGAACGCCTGCTCGCCAATAGTGGAACAGCGCCCACGGCGTCATCAGCACGATGATCACCAGCGCATAGCGCAGCGAATCCTCGCCGCATCCCGGCTTCAACAGGTCGCTCAGCCACCCGACCAGCGTCGGCCCGAGCCCGAGCCCGACCAGGTTGATCACCAGCAACGTGATCGCCGCCCACATCGCCCGGATCTGCAAAGGCGCCAGATGCTGGATCAATGCGAAGCTCGGCCCGAGATACGAATTGGCGAAGATCAGCGAGACGAAATAGCTGCCGATCGCGATCGCCGGCGCGTCGATCAGGTAGAAGGCCAGCGCGAAAGGCAGCGACAGTCCTTTCATCGCCAGCACGACCCAGGCCTGGACATGCAATCCGTGGCGCTTGGCGAGCACGTCCGCGATTTTGCCGCCCGCTAGCGCGGAGATCGCGCCGAACAGCGCACCCGGCAATGCGATATAGCGCGAGATATCGAGCATCGAGATGCCAAGCGAGCGCTGGATATAGCTCGGACCCCAGCCGGTCAGCGCATACCCGATCATCGAGGTGAGCGTGACGCCGACCACCAGATGCCGCGCCGGCGCGCTCGCCCACATCGATGCGAAGCCCTGCGCGACGCTCGGCATCGGCTTCACCTCGGTCGCGCGGGCGGCATCGGACAGGCCGCGGCGGGGCTCGACCATGAACAGGCGCACGAGCAGCGCCAGCGCGATTCCCGGCAGGCCTACGGTCATCATCGCGATCCGCCAGCCATAGGAATGCGCGACGACGCCGCCGATCAGCGTGCCGAAACCCGCGCCGAGCACCACGCCGAGCGAATACACCGCCATCGCGCTCGCACGTTTTTCGGGCGGATACAGGTCGGCGATGATCGAATGGCTGGGCGGGCTCGACCCCGCCTCGCCGATGCCGACGCCGATCCGGAAGAGCATCAGCTGCGTGAAGTTCTGCGCCAGCCCGCACAGCGCGGTCATCGCGCTCCAGATCGTCAGGCTGGCGGCGATGATGTTGCGCCGGCTGGTCCGATCCGCCAGCCGCGCGACCGGAATACCGAGCGTCGCATAGAAGATCGCGAAGACCAGCCCGGAGAGAAGCCCGAGCTGCGTATCGGTCAGCATCAGGTCCGCCTTGATCCGCTCGAGCAGGATCGCGAGGATCTGACGGTCCATGTAGCTGAAGAAATAGGTGAAGGTGAGCAACGCGAGCGTCAGGCCCCGTCGCTTCATCGCCAACGCGTCGGCGATCTCGGGATGGGACTGATACGCTGCGGCCATCGGCAATACCCTGATATCTAATTCTAGGCTATGCTAGGTTATGGATCGCGTACCAGACAAGTGAAGTTCGGCGTGATGCAGGGTATCGACCGTCCGCTGAGCAGTCGGCTCGGTAGTTTTGCGGGGCGAAACGATGTCCCTCCTTGTTCTCCTGCGAAGGCGGGAGTCCAGTCTGGGTCCCTTCGCGGGGAAACACGTCTTACCTGCTCGAAAGGGGTAGCCGCCCAAGAGTCGACTGTGACGAAGCGGAACGCTCCGTCCCCTCCAGGGGACGTGACAGGCGCCGCCTGACGGGAAGATGGCAAGGGGACGAGCTCCATTCAGTCCCCCTGCCCCGTCGCCATCGCCCGTCGCCGTCCTCGTTATGGCTACCTCTCCCTTGAGGGACGGATTGCAGAATGCGCATTCCGTCCCTCAGCCTTCTTTTCAGAACTTGCCCCGCACGGTCACGCCGTAGGTCCGCGGTTCGGCGAGGAACTGCGAGAACAACTGGCGCCCGCCCGGGAACTGCGGATCCTGGAATGCCGCGGTGGCGGCGCCCTCCTGGAACGGCGAGTTGAACGCGACCTGCGCATATTGCTGGTTGAAGACGTTCTGGCCCCAGAACTCGATCGCCCAGCGCTCGTCCTTGCCGCGCAGCCCGACCCGCGCATTAACCAGCGCGAAGCCGTCCTGCGCCTTTTGCGGGAACAGGTCCGAGCCCGTATTATAGTCGCTGGTCATCCGCGTATCGACGTAGAACAGCGCTGACAGCCCGCTGTCGCCGATCGGCGGCGTAAACGCCATCGATGCGGTGGTGACGATATCCGCCGAGTTCGACAGCGTCTGGCCCGGTAGCTTGCGCAACGCCTGATCGAGCGGCGCGCCCGAACTGTTGCCGACCAACTGGTCGCGGTAGCCGGTGTCGGTGAACGTCGCGCCCAGTGTCACCCGGAAATCGCGGACCGGGATCAGGCTCGCCTCCAGCTCGACGCCCTGCGCGCGCACGCCGTAGCCAACGTCACCCGACGGGCACGCACCCGTCGTTCCCGCTGCCGCGCTGTAGTTGGTAGCTGCCGTGAACTTGCTCTGGTCGCGATCGCCACCGGCCAGGCTCGAATCGCAGCCGTTGATGTTTTGTACTAGGAAGACCGTGCCGTTAAACGTGTTCAATTGGAAGTTCTTGAAGTCCTGGCGGAAGGCCGCGACGCTCAGCGAGAACGGCCCGGTACCGTATTTCGCACCGATCTCGAATGAATTGACCGTTTCGGGATCGAATTGCAGCCCGCGCACCAGCGCCTGTGCGCCACCGACCGCCGCAAAGGTCGTCGTCGGCACGCCTGCGACCACCGCGATCGGCGTCTTCAAGGCGGAGCGATCGAGGTTGAACCCGCCCGCCTTGTAGCCGCGCGAATAGCTTGCATAGACCAGCAGGTTGTCGACCGGTTTCCACGACAGGATCGCGGTGCCGGTGAACTTGTGCTCCTTGCGGCGGTCGTTGATGCTGACGCCGTTCAGCTCCGCGGTCGAATTGCCCTGGCACCCCAGCCCGATCAGCCCCGCCGCGAGCGCGCGTGCGGTCGCGTTGGGACTGACCAGATCATCGGTCAGCGAGGATTCGAGCGCGGTACAGACGGTGTTGTTGTTGCCGAACGTCGCGTCGAAGGTCTTGCGCTCCTGCGTGTAGCGCGCGCCCAGCGTCAGATCGAGCGTGCTGGCGAGATGGATGATATTGTGCGTGAACGCCGCGAAATTCCGGCTGTTCTGCTGATAGGTATCGATCGTCGAGCCGAGATTGTTGAGCCCGTCGAGGCGTGCGAAACCCGCCACGATATCGGCACCGCTCGCCCCGCTGGCGCCCGCCAGGGTGGCCGGGCCGACACCGGGAACGACGCAGCTCGGGCTGGTCGGCGAATAGAGCCCAGCCAGACCGCCGCCCGAGATGATGCGACAGGTCGCGAACCGGCCATATTGCGACCCGAACTTCAGATTGTCGTGCACCGTCAGCTTTTCGTCGGTGTAGAAGCCGCCGACCAGCCAGTCGAGCTTGCCAGCAAACGCGCTGCCCTGGAGACGCAATTCCTGCGTGAACGTCTTGAACTGGCGGGAGGAATTGCCGTCGGCCGCGCGGTAGAGCACGTCCGCCGCCCCGTAATCGGTGTCCGATCCCTGATCCGCCTTGTAATTGCGATACGCGGTGATCGAGGTGAGCTTCGCACCGCCGAGCTGCCAGTCGACCTGACCAGAGAACCCGTAGTCGCGCGTCACGCCGGCAAAACTGCGCCCAGCGCTGGTCGAGATCGTCCGCGAATAGCCGGGGCGGTTGAGCAGCGCGAGCGGCTGGCCGAGATCGCGCAGGACGTTGACGATGTTGTTGCCGTTCGGAAGCCCGGTGGTCAGCGGTGTCGCCGGTTCGTTCAGATTGCCGATCGACGGATTGACCGACTGATCGACATAGGTCGCGGCGCAGCATTTCTCGTTGCGGTGGGTATAGTCGCCGATCAGCCGGATATCGATGTCCGAGGTCGGCTCGATGCGTAACTGGCCGCGCACGAAATAGCGGTTGCGATCGTTGACGTCGGTCTTGTTGGTCGGATCGTAATAAAAGCCGTCGCGCTTGACGTAGACGCCGTCGACACGCGCCGCGATCGTCGAGGACAGCGGCACGTTGAGGTTTCCGGCCAGCCGATAATAGTCGTAATTGCCGTAGCTTGCCTCCGCACCGCCGCTGAATTCGGTGAATGACGGCGCCTTGCTGAAGATGCTGATCATGCCCGCGGTCGAATTGCGGCCGCCCAGCGTGCCCTGCGGCCCGCGCAACACCTCGACCCGGTCGATCTCGCCGAGTTCGTTGAGACCGATGCCCGAGCGCGAGCGATACACGCCGTCGATGAACACCGCGACCGAGCTTTCGAGCCCGGGGTTGTCGCCGACCGTGCCGATCCCGCGGATGCGCGCCGAGCCGTTTGCCTCCGACCCGGTCGACGAAACCAGCAGCGACGGCGCAAGCTGGCTCAATTGGCGGATGTCGTTCGCGCCCGAGTTCTGCAGCGTCTCCCCCGACACCGCGGAAATCGCGACTGGAACGTCGGCAAGCGCCTGCGCACGCCCCTGCGCGGTGACGATGATATCGGCGGTCTGGTCGTCGTCGCTTGCGGGCGGCGCTACCGCCTGTCCCTGACCGGACTGCGTCGTCCCAGACGGCGCCCCTGCTTGCGAAATAGTCTGTGCGGCGACGGGTGACACCGTCGCGATTGCGAGTACGGAAAACGCGCACGCGGCGAAATAGCGCTGCTTGGCCACATCTCTCTCCCTGTTCGGCCGGAGCGCTTCTGGCCCGTACCGTACATTCGAATAGATACCTCGCAGAGGATAGCGTCAAGCAAGTAACGCGTAGCAAATCGCTACCGGTATGCACAAAAAACCGCGTACTTGACGCAGGTTAGAAACCAGTTCCGAATATTGGGAGCGAGTTCTGAAGATCGGAAGGATGGCGGGAGGTCCGGCCATTTGCCAGCCTCCCGCCTGATCCCCTCTCCAAACTCGTACGGTCGCTTCGATCGTCATCTGAAGGTCCGGTATGGCAGTGCTTTTGCACGATATCCTGCGTGTTGCAAAGCCCCTTCTTCGCCGATGCGTCCAATCCTGACCGATGCGCGGCGGGCTACGCGCGGTCAGCTTGCTGCCCACCTCGCCAGATCCCATCTCGATGCCGCAAGATTACTGGAGACCGCACATGATCGACCTGCATTATTGGCCCACGCCGAACGGCCACAAGATCACGCTATTCCTCGAGGAAGCCGGGCTCGACTACACGATCAAGCCGGTAAACATCGGCAAGGGCGAGCAATTTGCCTCCGATTTCCTGGCGATCGCGCCCAATAACCGGATGCCGGCGATCGTCGATCATGCCCCGAGCGATGGCGGTGCGCCGGTGACGGTCTTCGAATCGGGCGCGATCCTGCTGTATCTGGCAGAGAAGACCGGGCGCTTCGGTGACGGCGACCTGCGCGGACGCACCATAGTGAACCAGTGGCTCATGTGGCAGATGGGTGGGCTTGGCCCGATGCTGGGGCAGAACCATCATTTCAATCGCTATGCGCCCGAGAAGATCCCGTATGCGATCGATCGGTATGTGAAGGAAACCAACCGCCTGTACGGCGTGCTGGATCGTCGACTCGAGGGTCGCGACTTCATCGCCGGCGACTATTCGATCGCCGACATGGCCGCGTATCCGTGGATCGTACCCTATGAGGCGCAGGGCCAGCGGCTGGAGGATTTTCCGAACGTGAAGCGCTGGTTCGAGGCCATCGCCGCGCGGCCGGCAACCGTCGCGGCGTATGAAAAGGGCAAGGCGATCGCCGACAGCAGCGCGCCGATGACCGACGAGGCCAAGAAGCAGCTATTCGGCCAGACCGCCGCGACCCGCTGATCGGCCATCGGTGATCGTCCGGCGGTGGTCGTCAGTCGGCGATCGTCAGTCGGTGGTCGTCAGTCGCTGATCGTCCAGCCCAGACGCGGATCACCACCGCGGACGGGTTGGGCGGCGGCGAGCCGTTCCGCCAAGCTGCCCGATACGGTGTAGGCGGGCACGACGGCGGGTGCCGGGCGCGCGACATAAGGCGATATTGGCCGGGGGCGATACGAGACCGTTGCCGGAGCGAACGACCCTGCTCCGCTCGGCATGCTGGCGGCCGGCGGGACGAAGCGCGCCATCCGCACCGATGGTCGCGCCACGCGGGTCGCCGCGCCGGTAAAGGCGGTGAACTCATGCCCCTCTTCGAACACCGCATGCCGACCGGTGATGAAGGCGCCAGCGATGACGCCACCGACGATGATCGTGCCGATCGTCTCGCCGGTCCGACCGCCACCTGCCGCATGATACCGGCCGACGACCGGTACGCTGCGGCCGCCGACGTCGATCGACCGCAGTTCGACATCGACCTTGCCGGACTTGCCGAACGCGCCCTTGCCGCTGCGATAGACGACTTCGCCGGTGCCGGCCGTGCCGCGCGGGATCAGGATCGCGCCGTCGACGACGACGTCTCTCGCGACCGACACCGGCACCATCTGGCCCAGCCGCGCGCGATCGGATCCGACTTCCTCGTTCAGCCTGAGCACGACTTCGGTGTGGGCCGGCACGAGCACGCCGGCGTTCGCACCGGCGGATGCACCGGCGGATGCACCGGCGGGCGCGGCGGCGTCTGCACCGGCGGGCGCCTCCGCCGCGATTGCCGCGGCCAGCATGCAGCACCCCATCGCCACCATCATCAGTCTGCGCATCGCACCCTCTTCCCCGCGAACGCCCGGCCATCGCCGGGTGCCTGTGGTTTCTGGCGTACGGGGAAAGAGCTGATTATTGCGTGAAACGAGGTGGTTAACTCTCGCGCCCCGGCCGCCTGGACAGTGCAACGTCCAGATGGCCGCCACCGTCGAGCAGCAGCACTTCGCCGGTCATCGCGCGACTTAGCGGATCGAGCAGCATCTCGATCGGGCCAGCGACGTCGTCGGGCCCGGTCGCAAAGCCCATCGGCACCGAAGCCGCGACCTTGGCATTGAGTTTGGCGAACCCTTCGTCGCCGAGCCGCTTCTCGTACCAGCCGGTCGCGACATAACCGGGCGCGACCGCATTGACGCGAATCTCCGGCGCCAGGACCCGCGCGAGGCTCTTCGTCATCGTCACCAGCGCACCCTTCGATGCGGCATAGGCGACCGACGATCCCATGCCGAAAACGCCCGCGACGCTCGCAACGTTGACGACCGCGCCCATCGGGCTTGCGCGCAATGCCGGGGCGCAGGCGCGGATCATCTGGAACGGCGCGACCGTGTTCAAGCGGTAGATGTCGATGAAATCCTCGGCGTCGAGCGCATCAAGATCCTCGTGCGCAGCGAATTTCGTCCGGCCGGCATTGTTGACGAGGAAGTCGATCCGCCCGAACGCGTCGGTCGCGGCCTTGGCCAGCGCACGGCAGGCGGCGTCGTCGACGATGTCCGCCTGCACCGCGATCGCGCCCTGCCCGACTTCGACCGCCAACGCCTCCGCATCGTCGCGGCTGGTCGCGTAGTTGATGACGCACGACACGCCGCGCGCCGCCAGCCGCCGCACGACCGCCGCGCCGATCCCGGTGCCGCCGCCCGTCACGATCGCGACCGCGCCTCGCAAAGCGTCGCTCATGCCTGCGCACTCGGGCGAGCCGTCGCACGGGCGTGCCAGGACTTCAGGTGCGCCAGGTCTTCGGGTACCGCGATGCCAACGAACTTCGCGAAGTCGATCGTCGTCAGCAGCACGATGTCGGCGATCGTGTAGCGCTCGCCATCGAGCCACTCGCGACCGGCGAGCGCGTGATCGAACTCCGTCATCGCCGCGAGCACGCGCGGGCGCTGGCTCTCGCCGAATTCGATATATTGCGGCTGGACGATCCGCGCGGTCCAGGGGTGCGTGTGCAGCCAGACCATCGACAGCGGCGTCATCAGCCGCAGCTCGATCCGCCGGGTCCACATGTCGATCTCGGCGATGTTGTGCGCGCCGTGGCCGAACATCGGCGGTTCGGGGTGGAGCATTTCGAAATAGCGGCAGATCGCGACGCTCTCGGTCAGCACGCGGCCATCGTCGAACGCGAGCGCCGGCGTCTGGCCGAGTGCGTTGACCGACAGGAACGCCTCCGCCTTGTGCTCGGCCTTGGGGATCGAGATCTGCGCCATCGGCACGCGGACGTGCTTTTCAGCGAGGAAGATGCGGACGCGGCGCGGGTTGGGCGCTGGCAGCGCGCTATCGTAAAACAGCATGGCGTCTCCTCGACTTCGGTTTTCGAATATACCGTATGGCATTGCCGGGCGGGTTCGCCTAGCGATGCGCGGATGACGACTGCTGCAGACATGCTCGCCACGGGCTTTGCCACATTGCCCGATCTGATCCGCGCGCATGCGCTCGAACGGGGGGATCGCAGCGCGGTCGCCGACGCGCAGGGCAGTATCGACTATCGAACGCTTGATTCGACGATGGACCGGGTCGCGGCGGCGTTGCAGCGTGATGGGGTAGCGCCGGGGACCGCGGTGGCGATCGTCGCGGCGCCGACGACGGACTACGCGGCCGCTTTCCTTGGTGCGGTACGCGCGGGGTGTGTCGCAACGCCGATCGCGCCGTCCGCTACGCCGGCGGCGATCGCGGCTATGATTGCGGATAGTGGCGCACCGATCGTGTTCCTCGATGCGGAGAATGCTCGGGCGCTGGAGGAGCAAACGCTTTCAGGCCGCCCCATCTTGTTCTCCCGCGAAGGCGGGAGCCCAGACTGGACCCCCGCCTTCGCGGGGGAACAAGCTTTTGGCGATTGGCTGGCTCCTGATGGTGCCAAGCCCATCCCCGTTACAATCGCGCCCGAAGACCCGTTCAACATCATCTACTCCTCGGGCACGACCGGCACGCCGAAGGGCATCGTCCAGAGCCACGCGATGCGCTGGGCTCACGTCTCGCGCAACACCGCCGCCGGGTTCGACACGGCGGTGACGATGATCGCCACGCCGCTCTATTCGAACACCACCCTAGTCAGCTTCCTGCCGACACTCGGCTGGGGCGGTACCGTCGTACTGATGAAGAAGTTCGAGGCCCGCGCGTACCTCGAACTCGCCGAACGCTACCGCGCCACGCACACGATGCTGGTCCCCGTCCAATATCAGCGGATCATGGCGCTACCCGATTTCGACGATTTCGACCTGTCGGCGTTCCGCTTCAAGACCAGCACCAGCGCGCCGTTCTCGGCCGCGCTGAAAGCCGACGTCGTCGCGCGCTGGCCGGGCGTGCTCGTCGAGTTCTACGGCATGACCGAGGGCGGCGCGAGTTGTGCGCTGAACGCCACCGCTAACCCGACCAAGCTTCACACCGTCGGCCAGCCAATGCCAGGCCACGAGATCCGCCTGATCGACGACGACGGCATCGAAGTCGCGCCGGGCGAGATGGGCGAGGTCGTCGGTCGCAGCCCGGCGATGATGAACGGCTATCACGGCCGTACCGAGGCGACGCGCGATGCAGAATGGCATGACGCGGACGGCAACCGCTACATCCGCCACGGCGATGTCGGACGGTTCGATGAGGACGGCTTTCTCACGCTGATGGACCGGAAGAAGGACCTGATCATCTCGGGCGGGTTCAACATCTATCCGTCGGACCTGGAGGCAGTCCTGGCGCAGCATCCGGCGGTCGCGGACTGCGCGGTGATCGGCGTGCCCTCGGAAGCTTGGGGCGAGACGCCCGTGGGATTCTATGTGCCGCGCGATGGCGCGACGGACGATGCAACGGCGATATTGGCGTGGGCGAACGGGCAGGTCGGCAAGACGCAACGACTGTCGGCGCTCCATGTCGCCGCCGAACTGCCCCGCAGCGCGATCGGCAAGGTGCTCAAGCGCGAACTGCGCGACCGATTGGCGGCGCCCGCGGCATGACCAGTCTCAGACAGGCGATCGACGCGCTGGTGCGGACCGAAGATGGCTGGCGCGGGACGGTGCCCGAAAACTGGCTGCAGGGCCGCACCGCCTATGGCGGTTTCTCCGCCGCGCTGGCGCTCCACGCCGCGCAGCAGTCCGACGTCGACCTGCCGCCGCTGCGGTCTGCGCAGGTGTCGTTCATCGGGCCGCTGTCGGGCGAGATCGTGATCCGGGCGAGCCGGTTGCGGCGCGGTCGCAATGCGGCGTTCGTTCAGACGGATGTCGAGAGCGCGGCGGGGCTCGGACTTCGTGCAACGTTCGTTTTCATGGGCGCGGTGGAATCGCGGGTCGATCACCAGACGGGTTGCGCGCCCGACTTCCCGATGCCGGGACCGGACACGCAGACCTTCCGTGGCCATAGCGCGGTGGCGTTCTCGCGCAATTTCGACCTGCTCGATCGCCGCGACGATAGCGTCGGGCCCGCCGAGTGGCTGCGCTGGGCACGGCTGGCCGAGCGTGACGGGCTCGATCCGATGGTCGAACTGGTCGCGCTCGCCGATTGCCTGCCGCCCGCCGCGCTGAAGCTGCTTGGTGGCCCTGCTCCGCTCAGTTCGATGACGTGGCTGCTCAATATCCTGGGGCCGCAGCCGGTGACGCGTGACGGCTGGTGGCTGCTCCGCGCGACCACCGATTATACGCGGGAGGGCAGTTCGAGCCAGCAGATGGCGATCTGGAATGCCGACGGCACGCCGGTCGCCGAGCAGATGCAGAGCGTAGCGATCTTCGCCTGAACTTTGATGAACGCGCTCGACATATCTTGCGACACATTGACGGCACTGCGGCAAAAGCCTGCGACAACTAGAGGTTAGACCGGCGTCATTCGATGGGAATTCGTCCCACTCAGCCGGAGTTCGACATGCGAAAGACCGTCCTCACCCTGATGCTCGCCGCCAGCGCGATCACGTCCGCTGCCAGCGCGCAGACCGCCCCTGCCCCCGCAACCCCGCGTCCGCCGATGCGGCAGGATGCGAACCGCGACGGCGTCACGACGCGCGCCGAAGCGATCGCGCAGGCCGACGCCCGGTTCGCGCAGATGGATACCGACCGCGACGGACGGATCAGCGCCGGCGAGATGCGCGCCTATCGCACCGCCATGCACGACCGGATGGTGGCGAGCGGCCGCGACGTGCCGGTTCCCCCGCCGGGTGGCGGCAAGCATGACGGCATGGGGCGGCAGATGGATCCGAACCGCGACGGTAGCGTGACGCGCGAGGAGTTTCAGGCGCGTGCGCTCAAGCGGTTCGACCGTATGGACGCCAACCGTGACGGCACGATCGACGCGACCGAGCGCGCCAATGCCGTCGAGATGCGCCGCGTCGACCGACGCGAACGCCGCGAGGGCGTCACCCCGCCCGCACCAGCGCCCGCCCCTGCTCGGTAATAACCTGCTCGATAATCCGGAAAGGGGGGAGGCACCGCGTCCCGGTGCTTCCCCTGGACAGCCGCCATGCTAGACACTGCCCCGATGGGAGATATGCCGCATCTGCTGCTCGTCGACGACGAGCGCTCGATCCGCGAGCCGCTGGCCGCGTACCTCACCAAACAGGGGTTTCGCGTCACGCAGGCGGGCGATGCGGAGAGCGCGCGGACGCGGCTGACCGCCTATGCGATCGACCTCGTCATCCTCGACATCATGATGCCGGGCGAGGACGGGCTATCGCTGTGCCGCCATATCGCCGCGACCAGCGACGTGCCGGTGATCCTGCTGACCGCGCGGACCGAGGAGACCGACCGGATCATCGGGCTCGAAATGGGCGCGGACGATTATGTCGTGAAGCCGTTCTCGCCGCGCGAACTGGCGACGCGCGTGAAGGTGATCCTGCGGCGTGCGACCGCGGGCGGTGCGCGCCAGCATGCGCCGGAAGCAAATGCCTATGCCTTTGCCGGCTGGGTGCTGAAATCGGGCGAGCGTGCGCTCGTCGACCGCGAGGGCGTGTCGGTGCCGCTGTCGACCGGCGAGTATAATCTGCTGTTGGCGCTCGTGACGCGACCACGCCAGGTGCTCACGCGCGACCAATTGCTCGACCTGACGCAAGGACGCGAGGCCGCCGCGTTCGACCGCGCGATCGACAACCAGGTCAGCCGGTTGCGGCGCAAGATCGAGGCGGACGCCAAGACGCCCGAGTTGATCAAGACGGTGTGGGGCGGCGGCTACACGCTCGCCGCCGAAGTGACCCGCTTGTGATGGCGGCATGATGCGCGTCCGGCCATGGCCGCGCAGCCTCGCCGGGCAGATGGCGCTGCTGATCGCGCTGGCGCTGTTCGTCGCGCAGGCGATCAATTTCGGGCTGATCCTGCGCGATCGGACCGAGTTTCGACTGGCCCAGGCGACCCGGCCGGTCGCGACGCGGATCGCCGACGCACTCGAGCGGGAGGCGCATGCCGGGCGATCACTCACCGCCAATCGCGGCCGCGTTCGCCGGCTTGCCGCCAATCCGATCCCGCCGATCGGGTATGAGCGCCATCCCGAGGTGGCGGCGGAATTGCGTCGTCAGCTCGCGGATCAGGGCGTGACGGTCGGGCAGATCGATACCGGGCTCCAACCCGCGACACCGGAAGGCGACGCGGATCGCGACGACCGGCGACGTGCCGGGATCCGCCGCGGCGACCGCGATGGCGCCGCGCTGCTGATCGCGCTCGAACAGCCGGGTCGCGGCTGGCTGACGATCACCGCGCCCTGGCCGCAGCCCGGCTGGCGGTTGCTGATCGCGTTGCTGAGCCAGACGGCGATCCTCTACATCGTCGTCCTGTTGCCGGTGCTGTGGATCGTCCGCCGAATGTCGCGGCCGTTGCGCGATCTGCGCGCGGCGGCGGAACGGTTTCGGCCGGGCGAACCGAGTCCACCGCTCCCTGTGCGCGGCCCCGACGACGTCGCCGCGCTGATCACCGCATTCAATGCGCTCAGGCTGCGGGTGACGGGGATGCTCGACGAGAAGGACCGGATGCTGGGCGCGATCGGGCACGACCTGCGTACCCCGCTCGCCGCATTGCGGGTGCGGATCGAGTCGGTCGAGGATGATACCGATCGTGCGAAGATGATCGACACGGTGGCCGAGATGAACCGGACGCTCGACGATATCCTGTCGCTGGCGCGGCTCGGGCGGCCGAGCGAACCGCCGACCGACGTCGACCTCGCCGCGCTGGTCGACGCGGTGGTCGAGGATTTCCGCGATCTCGGCTGCGAGGTAAGCTTCGTCGAGGCGGACCGGTTGCGGATGCGCTTGCGGCCGTCGTTGATGCGGCGCGCGGTACGCAACCTGATCGAGAACGCGGTGAAGTATGGCGTGTCGGCGGAGGTGCGGGTCGAGGCTGGGGCTAAGACGGTGGCGATCGTCGTGGCCGACCAGGGGCCGGGGATCCCGGAGGACCGGATGGGCGACGTGTTCGACGCGTTCACGCGGCTGGAGAGTTCGCGGAACCGGGAGACCGGGGGGATTGGTTTGGGGCTGGCGCTGGCGCAAGCGATCGTGCGCGAGGCTGGGGGAGAGATCCGGTTGGTGAACCGCGTGGGCGGCGGCCTCGACGCGATTATCGAGCTGCCCCGCTAATTGCTTCTACTCCCTCTCCCCTCTGGGGAGAGGGTCGGGGTGAGGGGCAGCCAAGCAGGGCATCGCCTGGAACAGGGGGGGGATCGCCCCCCCCCCCCCCCCCCCCCGCCAAGCAGGGCATCGCCTGGAACAGCCCCTCACCCCAGCCCTCTCCCCGGAGGGGAGAGGGAGCAGTAAGCTTAGCCCTCTTCCCGCAAGGGGAGAGGGGGTCGGGTCAGTCTCAGTCCTCGATGATCTGGCTATGCGTCCTCGTGTCCTTCATGCGGAGGTACACGATCAGCGACACGCCGATCATCGCGGTGACGTACCAGTAGAAGCCGCGCTCCATGCCCTCGTTCTTGAGCCACAGCGCGACGTACTCAGCCGTCCCGCCGAACATCGTGTTCGCCAGCGCATACGGCAACGCCACGCCCAGCGCGCGGACGTGCGCCGGGAACAGTTCCGCCTTCACCACCGCGTTGATCGCGGTGTAGCCGGTGACGATGAACAGCGACGCCACCACCAGGCCGAACGCCAGATAGGGGTTGGTCGCGGTTTCGAGCACGGTGAAGATCGGCACCGTGCACAGCACGCCGGCGATCCCGAACCCGACCATCAGCGGCTTCCGCCCGATGCGGTCCGACAACGCACCCGCCAACGGCTGGAACGCAGCATACAATGCCAGCGCCGCGGTCATGATCAGCGTCGCGGACTCACGGCTGAACCCGCTCGTATTGACCAGGAACTTCTGCATGTACGTGGTGTACGCATAGAAGGCGAGCGTACCGCCCGCGGTGAGCAGCAGCACGGTGAACGCCTCGCGCGGGTATTTGCTGAACAACAGCCACCCGCTCGATTTCGGCGTGCCGTCGGCCTTGGCGTTCTGATAGCTCTCGGTCTCGAGCAGGCCGCGACGGATGCGGAACACGACCAGCGCGAGCACGCCGCCGATCGCGAACGGAATGCGCCAGCCCCAGGCGTCGAGCTGGGCCGTGTCCAGCGTCGACTGCAGCAGCAGCAGCACGCCGAGCGCGAGCAGTTGGCCGGCGATCAGCGTGACGTACTGGAAGCTGGAGAAGAAGCCGCGCCGCGACTTGCCCGCCATTTCCGACAGATACACAGCACTCGCGCCGTATTCGCCACCGACGCTGAGGCCCTGCATCAGGCGTGCAAGGATCAGCAGCGCCGGCGCGATCCAGCCGATCGTCGCGAAGCCCGGCGTGATCGCGATCAGGAACGAGCCCGCGCACATCAGCGTCACCGACAGCGTCAGACCCGATTTACGGCCGTGGCGATCGGCATAGATGCCCATCACCCACGCACCGATCGGTCGCATCAGGAAGCCGACCGCGAACACCGCGGCGACGCTCATCAACTGCGCCGTCGCATTGCCCTTGGGGAAGAACACCGGCGCGAAATACAGTCCGAATGCCGAATAGACATACCAGTCGAACCACTCGACGAGGTTGCCCGCCGACCCGCCGAGGATCGATTTCAGGCGGTGGTTCTTCTCCGGCGGAAGTGTCGTGCTCGCCATTATTTAGCTCCCTGCACAGCTTGGGTTGGGGCAAAACCGCGCTTCTTGAGCAACGCGTTCACGTCAGGATCGCGGCCGCGGAACGCGCGATACGCCTCCGCGCGGTCGGTTTCATTACCCGTCGACAGCAGGACCTTGGCGAACTTGTCCGCCGTGGCCTTGTCCCACGGGCTGCCGGCTTCCTCGAACGCCGCGAAGGTGTCGGCGTCCATCGTCTCGGACCACAGGTAACTGTAATAGCCCGCCGAATAGCTGTCCGACGCGAACAGATGCTGGAACTGCGGAACGCGGTGACGCATTACCAGCTGCTTCGGCATGCCGATCTCGGCGAGCGTCGCGGCCTCGAACTTGTCCGGATCGATCACGCCGTCGGGGACGGTATGGATCTTCATGTCGACGATCGCCGACGACAGATACTCCGTGGTCGCAAAGCCCTGGTTGAAGGTCCGCGATTTCTCGATCTTGTCGAGCAGGTCCTGCGGCATCGCGGCCTTGGTCTGGTAATGCCGCGCGTATTTGTCGAGCACGTCGCGGGTCAGCAGCCAATGCTCGTTCACCTGGCTCGGATATTCCACGAAGTCGCGCGGCGTGCCGGCGAGCCCCGGATAATAGACGTTCTGGAGCATTGCGTGGATCGCATGGCCGAACTCATGGAACAGCGTCTGCGCATCGTCGAGGCTGATGAGGATCGGCTCGCCGGGCGCACCCTTGGCGAAGTTGTTGTTGTTCGACGACAGCACGAGCTGCGCCGGGACGAGGCCGCGCTGACCACGATACGTGTTCGCCCACGCGCCCGACCGCTTGCCGGTCCGCGCGAAATCGTCGCGATAGAACAGGCCGACGTCCTTGCCGGTCTTGTCCGTCACGCTCCACACGCGCATGTTAGGCTCGAACACCGGCACCGTCCCGGTGATCTCCTTGAAGTTCAGCCCGTACAACCGGTTGGCGGCGTAGAGCGAGCCCTGGATGATGTTGCCGAGCTCGAAATACGGCTTCAGCTGCGCCTGATCGAGGTCATACCGGGCTTTCCGCACCTTCTCCTGGTAGAAGCGATAATCCCACGGCTCGATCGTCAGCGAGGTGCCGGCGACCTTCTGCATGTCCGCGACTTCCTCGGCGACGCGTCCCTTCGCGGCGGGCCAGACGCGCATCATCAGGTCCATCGCCGCGGCGGGCGTCTTCGCCATCGTGTCCTGCATGCGCCAGTCGGCATGCGTCTTGAACCCGAGCAGGTGCGCACGGTCGGCGCGCAGCTTGACGATCTGCGCGATCGTCGCGTTCGTGTCGCTCGCATCGCCATTGTCGCCGCGGTTGACGAACGCACGCCACACCTTCTCGCGCAGCGCGCGGTCGGTCGCGTAGGTCAGCACCGGATCGACCGCCGAGCGCGTGTTGACGATCGCGAAGCCCGGCAACTTCCGCTCAGCCGCTGCCGCCTTGGCCACCGCCTTCACGCTGTCGGGCAGCCCGGCGAGTTGCGCTTCATCGCCGACCGCGATGGCGGTGCTCTCGTCGGCGAGCAGCTTCTCGCCGAACGTCGAGAACGCGGTCGCGAGCTGCTGGTTATACTGAGAGAGCTGCGCCTTCTGCGCGTCGTTCAGCTTGGCGCCCTGCCGCACGTAGCTGTCGTAGATCCGCGTCACGAGGCGGATCTGCTGTGCGTTCAGCCCGCTCGAATTGCGCGTGTCGTAGATCGCCTGGATGCGTGCAAACAGCGGCTTGTCGAAGGTGATCGCATCCGACGCGGCGGAAAATTTCGGCGACCATTCGCGGTCGAGCTTCTGGTAGGCGGGCGTGTTCATGTTGCCGGTCATCACGCCGAACAGCGTCATCACCTGGCCGTAGCGCTTGCCGGCAAGCTGCATCGGCACGATCGTGTTGGCGAAATTCGGCTTGGCGGTGTTGTCGGCGATCTTGCGGTATTCCGCGGTGCGCTCGGCCAGCGTGGTCTCGAACGCCTGCGGGAACAGCTCGGGGCGAACCTTGTCCCACGGCGGCACCCCGCCCATCGGGCCGGTCCAGTCGGCGAGCAACGGATTGGCGGCGGGCGCCGTTGCAGGCGCGACCTGCGCGACGACGGAGGTAGACGCCATCAGCGCGACGGCACTGGCGGCGAGGTATAGAAACTGCACATGGATCTCCCGGTCGATGTTCCGGGTAGCATAGAGATAAAGTCACACAGAGGAAGGCGCGCAGGGCATTTAGGGTATCGCACGCCCGTCGTCGTTCAATCGAGCGGCGGTTCGTCGGCCGTCTGAGTCGCCGCCAGCGCCGCCGCAGCGATCAGCCGCCGGCCCGTTTCCGCCGCGGCCTCGGGTGTCATCGCGATCGCGACGCCTTCGGGCCCATCGAGCGTCACTACGCCCCTCTCGGCCGAGGCAACGCCCGGGATGGCTTCCGGCTTCAACATGATCGCTCTCCGTGCATTCCGGCACCATCGACGATCGCATGCTGCCGGTCGCAGTCAGTCGCCTCTGGACCCGTACAGATATTGGGGTTCGAACTCCGCAACGGCTGCGAGCGCCTTACGATCCAGGATATTCACCTCACCGGCCTTGAACGTAAGCAGATTTTTCTCGCGCAACGCCCGTAGCACGCGATTGACGTGCACGCCGGTCAGCCCGCTCGCCTCGGCCAGATCGGGCTGCGTCATCGGCAGCTTGAACCGTCCGTCCACCGCCATCCCGACCATTTCGAGCTTCACGTTCAGTTCGCAGAACAGATGCGCGATCCGCCCTTCCGCACCCAGGCGCCCAAGCCGGAAGATCCACTCGCGGTGCATCGCCGCGTCGAGCAGCGTGCTGAACCAGAGCTTCTGCGTCAAATGCGGATAGCGTTCGGTGATCCCCTGCAACGTTCGGTGATCGAAGCAGGCGATCTTCACCGGCCCCAACGTGGCGATGTCGTGATCGAGCCGTTTCATCGGAAAGGCGTGGAGATCGACGAAATCGCCCGGCACGTGCACCGCGACCAGCTGCCGATGGCCCTCGCGGTCGTCCATGTATCGGCAGACGAACCCCTCGACCAGGAGCGTGCTCGTATCGATCAGGTCGCCCGCGCGGACGATCTGCTTACGCGCTGGCACCAGCCGCACCGACCCTATGCTGTCCTCCAGCACCTGCTTTTCTTCGTCGCTCAACTCATGCCGGCCGCGCCCCATGAGAAACTTTTCCGAGATCATCCAAGCCCCTTTTCCGCGCACTGCGGTACCGACCTGCGGCATAAAAGAACAGATCGAGATTCGTACTGATACATATCAAAGCTCGTGCCGGAAGCGAAACATTGCCCCCGTTCGCGGGTTCCTCCCCGACCATGTATCAGCCAATTTTCCAAAACGATCATCCCCTCGCGCGCAAGTTCATCGAAACGGTGCAGGCGCCGCGGTTTCCCTGCGTCGGCGCAAAGTCTGCGCTCGCCAAAGGACAGATGGACATCCTGGTCGCACGCGACGTGCGATCTGCTTGGGATGACATGAGAATTTCTCCGGCGCTGGGCGAAACGGTGCGCAAATACCGCGAAGATCGCGCCATTTTCCGGACACTCATCATCCTGTTCGAGGCTCCTGCCCTGTTGTCCGAGGAGCAGTTCGAGGCGCATCTGTGGGCGCGCGCGCAGTCGCTCAGCGACAAGGATTCGTGGCTCGGCTATCAGCCCGACCCGTCGGTCAGCAGCGATCCCGACGATCCGCATTTTTCGTTGAGCTTTGCCGGCGAGGCGTTTTTCGTCGTTGGCCTGCATCCGAACGCGAGCCGCCCGGCGCGGAAATTCGAATCGCCGGCAATGGTGTTCAACCTGCACGACCAGTTCGAAGTGCTGCGCAATCAGCAGCGCTACGACAAGCTGCGCTCGTCGATCCTCGCGCGCGATCTCGACCTTGCCGGTTCGATGAACCCGATGCTGGCACGGCACGGCGAAAGCAGCGAAGCGCGGCAATATAGCGGCCGCGTGGTCGACGAATCCTGGAAATGCCCTTTCAAGCGAGGTGACGCGCGTGGCTGACATCAAGACGATCCCGCCGCGCTCGGGCGCCGGCTTCACGCTCGACAAGGGGCAGACCCTGACGGTGATCGACCCCGAGGGCTGCCAGGTCTCGGATCTGCTGGCGTATAATCGCGCCGATGTGCGCGAGGCGATCTCGTCGGGGCGGACGCTCGATTATGCGAGCCGGTTGTACCTGACGACCGGCGACCTGCTATATTCGAACCGCAGCAACGTGATGCTGGAGATCGTCTCGGACGATGTCGGTCGGCACGACTTCCTGCTGACGCCGTGCTCGAAGGAGACGTTCGCGATCATCTATGGCGACACCGATCCGCATCGCGGCTGTTTCGGCAACCTTGCGGAGGCGTTGGCGCCGTGGGGCGTAGAGCCGGACCAGATCCCGGTGGCGTTCAACTGCTTCATGAACGTGCCGATCAACGGCGAGACCGGCGCATTCACCGTCGAGCCACCACTGAGCAAGGCCGGCGACACGATCGTGTTCCGTGCGGCGATGGACCTGGTGATCGGCATGACTGCCTGCTCGGCGCTGCAATCCAACGGCGGCAGCTTCAAGCCGATCCAGTACCGGATCGACTGAGCGTCAGCGCGACTGGCGGAGCGCGCCGGCAGCGCGGACGTCGGCAATGCTCGGATAGCCGTTGACGGCCATCAGCAGATCGGCCTCGGCCAATAGGCATTTGAGAACGTGCGCTGCGCCGGCCGCACCGTCTAGCGCCAGTCCGTAGGTGTAGGGGCGACCGACCCCGACGGCGGTCGCGCCGAGCGCCAGCGCCTTGACGACGTCGGTCCCCGACCGGATTCCGGAATCGAACAAGACAGGCGTCGATCCGGAGGCGGCGACGACACCCGGCAGCATGTCGATCGCGGCGATCCCGCCATTCGCCTGCCGGCCGCCATGATTGGAGCAATAGATTCCGTCCGCGCCCTCGTCGATCGCGCGGCGCGCATCGTCGGGATGGCAGATGCCCTTGAGCACGATCGGCAATTTGGTCAGCGAGCGCAGCCACGGCATGTCCGCCCAAGTCAGCACGCGCCCAAACGTCGCCGCCCAGGCCCCGATCGCCGCCGCCGAATCCTCCTCGGGCGGTTTGGCGAGCAGCTTGCGGAAAGCCGGGTCCGAGAAATAGTTCATCAGCACGTGGCCGCGTAGCTGCGGGAAATTCGCTGCGTTCAGATCGCGCGGGCGCCATCCCGTCACCCAGGTGTCGAGCGTCACGACGATCGCCTTATATCCGGCCGCCTCGGCGCGGTGCACCAGGCTTTCCGCGACGCCGACGTCCTTGGGGGTATAGAGCTGGAAGAAGCCGGGGGTGTCGCCCAGCGTCTCCGCCACCGCCTCGAGCGGGTCGTTCGACAGCGTCGATGCCATCAGCGGCACGCCGGTCATCGCCGACGCACGCGCCGCGGCGAGATCGCCATGCTGGTCCTGCGTGCAGATCCCGTTGATCCCGACCGGAGCCATGAACAGCGGCGTCGGCAGCGTCATCCCGAACAGGTCGATCGACAGGTCGCGCCGGCTGCAATCGACCATCATCCGCGGCGTGAGCCCCCAATGCCGAAACGCACGCGCATTCTCGTCTTGCGTGAACTCGTCCCCGCAGCCTCCCCGGAGGTACGACAGCACCGCCGGCGGCAGCGCCGCGCTGGCGCGCCGTTCGAGCGTCGCGAAATCGACCGGCAGCGTCGGCACCACGCCGCGCAGGCCAGCGCCATAGATCGCGTTCTGATAATCGCCGTAGTGCGCCATCGGGACCTCTCGCATTTTTGTTTGCGGTGATCGTGGCGGAGTGGCGGAGAGACTGCAATCACATGCGAGCTCGCCTCCTCAATATATTGAGAAGGCGGTGTCTTATCGATTGGCGCGTCGTAGCGAGACGTCCTGCCCCTGATCGATCAGGCCCGAAACGGGACAATATAGTATAGAATTAACATCCATTCCGGATTGAACTGATTTCATTGATGCACGAGCATGATCAACTCGGGAGCTACTCAGTTGGAATATTATCCGATGTTCAGCCGGTTAAGATATCGAGCCCTATGCGCCATATCGACTCGACGGCAAATCGAGGAAGGTTGGACCCAGCTCAGCTATGCAAAGGCCTGTCACGGCATGGCTGCCCTTGCTCATCTCGAAGCAAAGCTCAGCAATCCGAAACGACGCAAATCGCGCCGCCCCCTATCCTTGGCCTTAGCCCAACTTCGGATGTCCTGACCCGCGAAACCCGCCGAAAATTGCGTCCAAGACGTGCGGAACGACTGCGCTCGACGCCGTCAATGCACCGAAACCCGTCCCTTGCGGGGCAGGTCGGGATACGTCGCGGTTGGAAGTGGTGCCCCTGGCCGGAATCGAACCAGCATGCCTTGCGGCAACCGATTTTGAGTCGGTCGCGTCTACCAATTTCGCCACAGGGGCAGCGGCGGGTTGGCTAGACGAAGCTTTCGGCTACCGCAAGCGTCTTCAGTTGCGGGGTGGCTGGCGGCGATAGCTGAGGGCTTCGGCGATGTGGATGCGGCCGACGGCGTCGCTGCCGGCGAGGTCGGCGATGGTGCGGCCTACGCGGAGGATGCGGGTGTAGCCGCGCGCAGTGAGACGCATCGCTTCGGCGGCCTGGGCGAGCAGTTTGCGCCCGGCTTCGTCGGGGGTAGCAACGGTATCGAGCAGCGGGCCGTCGGCTTCGGCGTTGGTGCGCGCCGGGTGGTCGCGGTAGCGGTCGGACTGGATCGCGCGGGCAACGGCGACGCGGGCGGCGACTTCGGCGGAGCCTTCGGTCGGGGGCGGGAGGATGAGGTCGGCGGCGCTGACCGCCTGAACGTCGATATGGAGGTCGATTCGGTCGAGGAGCGGACCGGAAACCTTCGCCTGATAATCCGCCGCACATTTCGGGGCTCGCGCGCAGGCCAGGCTCGCGTCGCCGAGATGGCCGCAGCGGCACGGGTTCATGGCCGCGATCAACTGGACGCGAGCCGGGAACGTAACGTGTGCGTTGGCTCGAGCTACGCTGACCGTGCCCGTTTCGAGCGGTTGGCGGAGCGAATCGAGGACGGCGCGCTGGAACTCCGGGAGTTCGTCGAGGAACAGCACGCCCAAATGCGCCAGGCTGACTTCGCCCGGCTTCACCTTGAGGCCACCGCCGGTGAGCGCTGCCATCGACGCGGAATGGTGCGGCGCGCGGAAGGGTCGCGTGCGGGTCAGGCGGCCGCCCGAGAGCGTGCCGGCGACCGACTGGACCATCGACACTTCGAGCGCTTCGGCTGGATCCAGGGGCGGCAGGATGCCGGGCAGGCAGGAGGCCATCAGCGACTTTCCGGAGCCGGGTGGGCCTACCATCAGTAAATTATGTGATCCCGCAGCGGCGATCTCCAGCGCACGCTTCGCGGTCTCCTGCCCTTTGACCTGCCGCAAGTCCGGACCGTGATCGGCCTGCTCGGCGATGCCGGGCCTTGGAGGACTAAGGAGGCCGTGGCCCTTGAAATGGTTGAGCAGCGACAGGAGGTCGGGTGCGGCGACGACCTCGATCTCGCCAGCCCAAGCTGCTTCCGAACCTTGGGCTGCGGGGCACACGAGCCCCTTCCCGACTTCCGACGCGTGGAGCGCCGCAAGCAGCACGCCGGGCGACGCCGTGATCCGCGCGTCGAGGCCGAGTTCGCCGACGATCACGTAATCAGCCAGCGCCTCGGCGTCGACCACGCCCATCGCCGCGAGCAACGCCAGCGCGATAGGTAGATCGAAATGCGATCCTTCTTTCGGGAGATCGGCGGGCGACAGGTTCACCGCGATACGCTTCGGCGGCAGCGACAGTCCCATCCCCGCGATCGCGCCGCGCACGCGTTCGCGACTTTCGCCGACCGCCTTGTCCGCCAGGCCGACCACGTTCCTAGATGACGCACATATCAAGTGTAAAAACGCCTGAAATCCGCGGTTCCGCCTAGCTAGGGGTGAACGATTGCCACTAGTCTAGCGAATGGAGTCGTTGCCGTAGCGGTTCGGCCCCACGGTTCCCGGAATGCCACATAACGCCAAGAAAAATGCCGCTGTGAATGCCAGTCGAATCTCTGTGTCAAACGCGTTGACGACGATCCACAGGAGCGAAAACCATCCGCTCACATTAAAATCGCGAAGGCGCTGCGCTACTAGCAGATAGCTGCAAATAGCCGCCGGTATGCCAAAGATCGCGAAGCCGAACGCCTTGCCGCCGCTCGTCTCGGCAAAAAAGAACCACCCGAAGATGCAGACGACAAAGGTTACGGCAAGCGCGAGAGAAGCAATAATAAAGCTTTTACGGTTCCGTCGGATCGACAAAGAGAACCAGTGTTCTAGGGCTGGAACGCTCATCCCTCGCGCCGCGACAAGACCAGCGAATACAACAGAAACAATAGGTAGACGGGAACATACCAGAAAAACAGTGTCATAGACTTACCGAAAGACCAGTCCCAAACGTTGACCGCTCCGTATACGCCGATAGCTGAACCAACCAGCGGGATGTATGTCACAAAGGCAGCACCAGCAAAGGCGAAGAAACGACCGATAAATGACTCTGCGCCAATGACGTGGCTTACACCATCCCAGACGGCAAAGAACTGCACGACCCCGATAACAAAGTAAGCAATCTGGAAAAATACTTTCATTTCGCCCCCGCGATTATTGAACGACAACCCTGCGCTTAATCATGTGAATCAGAAATAATGCTATCGTGCCGATGTTGACGATAGCCCAGACCTCCCGGCCTAGCGCGAGTTTTACCAAAGGATTGTAAACAAGGGCGCATGCGACAAACGCCCAAAGCCACGCGTTGTCCGCGTCCCGCTTTTCAATGATGGCGAGATAGACCGCTGCGCAAAATATGACGATTCGTAGAAGCTGGTAATAGCCGTAGGGCATGTCCCCGAGGGCAACGGCAAGGCAAACAATCGGCCCAATCCAGACAATAAAGCGCACACCCACCCCCAGTGATTTGAGCGAGGCTAGCGGCGATAGAGCAGGCTGTCCCGCTAAAACTCGCGCTTGGGGTGTGCAGTGCTCCTCTGCACGCGACCTACCGACGAAGCGGCTTCGTGCTGAGAATCTGCTGTCCGCGTGCCTCTAGGGCACAATGCAAAAGGCGTCCGCTCGTCTCGCTAGCCGCCTCAACCGATAGGCTTATTAGGGAAGCTGTGTGGCCCCCCTCCCTAGTCGGATAGCAGCAGAAAGCGTGTCGAAACGGTCATTGATGGTAACGGCCAGTTTCTCCTGACCGTGCTCGACTCGCTCCAGCGATTTATCGATGGCAGCGATGCTGGACTCGACTTTCACGATACGTTCGATGTCGGACTGTCTGGCGCGCTCCAGAGCGTCGAGGCGGCTGGCGTGATTGTTGACCTTGTGGCCAATCGTCTGTGAGATACGCGTATCGAGATCGTTGATTTTGGTCGCAGAGGCCAGCGTTCCAGCAGCGATAGATTGGTCGAGATGAATGATGGCTGCGGCACGATCCGCCGCCTCTTCGCCAACTCGCCCGGTCACATACGCTCCGCACCATTTTACAATCGCGACGGGAACGCCGACCGCCGTCGAAACCGTGACGACGATCCCGCATAGCTCCAGAACTCCAATGTCCATCACTCACCCCCGAGATCGGGAGTGCGAGACGACCACGCCGACAGCGCGGCGGGGACGATCACGATCAAGGCTGTATCGACCAACGCGGAATCGATTTCGTGGCCAAGCCCGTAGGCTATAGCGGCTGCGGCGATCCCCGCGAATGCACGCCGATGACTCTCGTCACCAAGCCACTCCAGAGCGGCCTTTATGCGGATGTTAATAGGTTCAAACATGATGGTATTTAGCCGGATGTGGCTTGACGGCTGCGCGGCATCCATCGACGAGGCGCGGTATCGACGCGTAACGCTTACGATATTCCGGGGGGAAACATGGCAGTAGCTCAAACCATCAACATTACGGTGGACAAGGATTTTGCTCGATTTGGCTCAAAGAGCTACGCGATCAACAAAATCAACACGGTCGAGGTCAGGGTCCGTCAGCCGCACGGGATCGGCGGCGCGGTCATCTGCGGCATCATCGCCTTGGTGCTATTCCTCGGCGCGATTGGCAACGGACTGAATGCTGGTGGCGGAAGCGCAGGAACATCGATTGTTGGAGCGGTCATATTTGCCGCTCTCGCCTACTGGTCATGGACGCGCACAAAAATACGCGAGTATCAGCTATTTTTGATGACAAGTTCGTCTTCGACGCAGGCTTATACATCCAACGACGAATACGAAGTCATGAACCTTCGAGACTCTATTGAATCTGCGATGGTAGGGAAACTCGACGCGTAAACCTTCCCGTTTGATCAGTCGAACTGGTCGAATGGGTTTGGCTCACCCGTTGCGGGCTTCTCGGAGATCGTGACGGCATGGTCTGGCACCTTCTCCGACACGGCTTCACGGAATTGCGCGATGTCCTGTTCGGCGGCGGGATAGCGTCTAGCGACTTCACCAAGACGACGTGACATAACCTCGATTGAACGACTCTCGCTGCCACGAACGAGAGCGCGAGCAACCCCCGGCGTCGCCAGCAATCGACCCGCCACACCAGACCCAACTAGCGTCAGCCAAACTGCGGGGTTCCATACACCACCCGCCAGTGCTGCACCTTCCACACCAATCGCACGCGTCTCGTTCCAGTTCTGATTGGTAATCCCGCTTCTCGACGGATTTCCAAGCTGTCCCACCCGTCGCTGAGAACCGGCAAGTGTCGCGAGATCGTTGAGGTCTCGAACCGTCGAGGGCGCGAACATGGCGTTGCGCGCTTCCTCGGACATCTTGCCCCAACGGGTTCCGAAAGACTCCAACGAGAATTCCCCCGGTCGAGTTGCACGCGATGCGATCTGCTCACCAAGCGAGTTGATAAGCCCGCCTCGGATAGCTCCAGCGTGCGCGGGATCGATAAGATTGAGCGCCCGTCCGAGATGGTCATAATCTCCCTTCGCCATCGACGAAAGATTCTTCGCAACCGCATCTGCGGACAAGTCTGCATTCTTACCAATCACTCGATTAATAACCGCGATTCCCTCGACGCGTTGCGCCCACTGACGATCCGCCTGACGATAGAGACGTGCTGCGTCGGGGTTTCCAGAGACGCGCAGACCGCGAAAGATATCATCGCTGAGTGCAGGCCAGAGACGCTTTGCGGCTTCCTGCAACTGTCGCTGTCCGGATTCGATGCGATCACCGAAACTTGTTCTGAGCCGACGAAGACCGTCGATTGACCAAGCTGCGGATGTCGATCCACCGTTGGGACCAGCCGCGAGATCGTTCCGAAGTTGGCGAAGTGTATCCGTTCCCGGCACGCCGCCCGGAACAGCATCCCAGTCAGCTAGGATTTCATCGATGCGCGAGATCGTCGAAGGGGTCGGAACTTGTGCACCGTTCGCCGCCTGCTCTGCCGCTCGATAAACGGTCCCCGCCGCCTGTTCCGTGTTGCCCGCATATGCCGCCAAACTGCCCGGATGTGTGGGATCGTTCGCGCGTGCCGCTGCGGTAGAGAGATCGGTAGATGCGCCGCCCGCTGCATCATCTGCGATACGCGTGGCGGTATGTGCGGCCTGATCCTCGAACCGGTTGACCGCTCCATTGAGACCACCGATGCGCCCACCGGTAATGGTCGGCTGGAGCATGGCTGTTGCTTGCGCGCCGATCCCGCCGTCCGAGGTGTTGCCTACCAACGGACGGATTTCATTTCCGACCCCGTTGCCAGTCGATAGACGTTCGCCCGCGTCGAGGATTTCACGACCCACGCTGGGGGTTGCTCGATTGACAGCGATCCGACGCGCGACGGCATTGAGGGGAGTTCCCAGAACCGCGCCGCCGATTGCTCCCAATGCTACACCCTTCGCGCCTTCCTCAAGACGGTCTGTAAGATCGCCGGTCCCCGAGTTGAAGCCGTAGGCTCCACCGAGGACAGCGCCCTCACCCGCCAATCGAACAGCAGCACGCCAGCCGCCCTGCGCTAGCGCGGCTTCACCGCCACCCAAGGGAAGCGTGGCGATACCTCCGACGACCTGACCGCCGAGATACGCGCCGGGGTGATAATGCTGCGCATCGTTTAGCGCTTGTCGGTTCTCGTCTCGGATGCGACCGTAGGCATCGGTCCAACCCTCACCCGTTCCGCCGCCGAATGCTCCCGCCACGGCGTTGGTTGTAGCGCCAATCGCACCGCCGAGTTCGTCACCCGCGCCCATCGTGATCGAGTCAAATGCACCGACACCAGCGGCATCAACCGCGCCGCGATCCGGTGCATGGTAATCCTCGGGTTTCGCCAGTCCTGCGTCATTCGCAATGCCAACTGGAATGGCGGAATGATACTTGTCCCGATACGCCAGAGATTCTTCGAGACCGTTCAATGACGCCTGATTTCCCATTGCTCGCTCTTGAGCGACACGCGCCTCAATCTGCTGACGAGATGCCCCGCTGTTCACCAGTTCGGAGATGTCACGGTTGAAGGTCTCAGAGGCGATGCGCTGCGCTTCGGTGGTCTCGACAGCATTCGGACCCGTGATGGGCTGCGCGACCTGCTGGACGCCCTGAGGAGGCGCTACGGGCTCATCGAACTGATCGAACGGGTTTGTCTCCTGTGCTGCCTGCTGGACCGGCTGGGGAGCCTGTAGGGGCTGCGGAGCTTCCTGCGGCTGCATCACCGGCTGAGGAGCCTGTGCGGCTTGTTGCGGAGCTTGTCCGAACTGGTCGAAGACGCTCGGGGTGTCGCCAAGCGAGACCGGCTCGATGATGACGGGCTGTAGGGGCTGGACCGGCGACATCGAGAACTGCTCGAACAAGGGTTTGAACAGACCGGCCATTATCGACCCAAGATCGAGCGCGATGCGCCCGCCCCATATTTGCGGTCGAACTGTGCCGCCAGATTAGGATTGGACCGCAACATCTGCGCGGCTCCCGCTGGAACACCCGACGAGGGCTGCGCTGACCTAGATTGCTGTCCGCCAAATCCGCCCTGCGCCTGCTGAGACATCTCCGCTTCCATGTCGGACGCGATCTTGTAGATTTCCGTATAGGCTTGCGCGCGTCCCGATGCTGAGCGCGTGCGATCCGGCATCGTCGCCGCTGCCAGTCGAGCTTCGTAATCAGACTGACTGCCGATCCCCGGCACGCGAGTGATGGCGGTTGCGGTGTTTCGGATGTTCGAGACGATGGTGTCGAAGCGATCCGTATCGCCACCGGCCAACGAACCGCCGACGCGCCCGCCGACTAATCCGCCATAGATGCCTGCATGCTTGCCGTCTGCGGTCGCGCCGCTGAGCTTGCCGCCCTCAGGGTCAAGCTGCTGTAGCTGGACCACCTGAGACTTGAGACGCTGAGCTTGCGCGAGCTTGGTACGCGCGATCCCCATGTCCTTTTCAGTCAATGCCTTGGGCGTCGATCCCGCTGCGGGTTTGTTCGGTGCGGTATAGACGGCACCACCCGGCGTCGATGTCGGCTTGCGTGCGCTCGAACCGCCAGACTCACCAGCCGCGATAATGTCGCGTGCCTGAGACCAAGGCATACGCGCAACTTGTGCGGCTTGCTGCGGAGATAGCGATGTCCAAACCTTCGTTAGATCGCCACCGCGAGACGCGTTGAAGATTGCCTCACCAAGCTTGTCCTGCGCCGCTGCGTCGAATGGCTTGTTCTGCCAATCCGCCCCGAGGACTTGCGGCGCAAACCTACGCAACGTCCCAGAGGTGATCTGATAGCGCCCCACCGCGCTCGAACCCATACCAGTCCCAGCGAGACCCAACTGAGCGTTATTGCGCGTCGCTGGGATAAGGGTCTGCTGACCAAAGTCCACGACCTGCCCTACCGTCATAGATGACAGCGCGG
Source organism: Sphingomonas sp. 4RDLI-65 (assembly GCF_049472435.1). Classification (NCBI taxonomy): domain Bacteria; kingdom Pseudomonadati; phylum Pseudomonadota; class Alphaproteobacteria; order Sphingomonadales; family Sphingomonadaceae; genus Sphingomonas; species Sphingomonas sp. 4RDLI-65. The sequence continues at coordinate 593,118 of NZ_JBCEBT010000002.1, forward strand.
CGGGCGGCTTACCGAACCGGCCATTCCCCAAAACGGTATCATAACCGCCCCCTACGGTGTCGCCATTGAACACGGTCGAACCGGGGGAGACAACGGTCTGATTGAGAGCACGACCGCGAAGTTCGCCCGTGATGGGATCGAGCAAATCATGATCGACCACGACGCCCTTGGACTGACTGAAGTCCTGAGCGCGCACGCCAGTCGCCGCATTTGTGGTTCCGGTGTCGGCGTTCTGCTGACTAATCGCATCCTTGACCTGATCGCCATAACCGTAGTCGAGATGTCCGAGCGCCCGGATGTTGTCGTCGGTAGGATCGAACTTACCGATGTCTGCGGGGTTCATTCCCGAACTTACGAGGAATGACTTCGATGCCTGAATGGCTCCCGCACGCTGAGCATATGGAAGCTCTGAGATTGCACTAACGATATTCGAGTAATGCGAGTTGTTCTTATCGGCGCGTTCATATCCATCTTTGCTCAGACCGGCGAAACCCGTTCCCGCTTTGTCATCTCCAGACGCATAAGCGAGCGCCGCCGCTCCCGTGTAGTCCCTACCCGCTAGGAGTTGACCGACACGGCCCCGGTAGACCTGTTGCTGTTCGAGCGCGGCTTGACGCTGCTGTTCCGCCTGCTGAGACCGTCGTAGATCGATAGCCTGCGCTTGACCTTGATTGAATGCCTGACCAATCGAAGATGGATCGGGATTGTTGGCGAGTAGCGAAATCCAATCAGCCATTACATCGCACCGAAGTAATTGCGATTGAGTCCGCGACTATCGAAGACGGAAGAATATCCGGGTGTCGAAGTCGGCGTCTTCGGCGCATAACTCGAACCGTAAACCTGACCCGCCGCACCCGCGACGCCTTTGATAATCCCCGCAAGGTTCTGACCCTGAAAGACCGCATTCGCAGACTGAGCATCCGCACCAGTCTGCGCAACTTGATTGACTGCGCCGGTTGTGTAGTTGCCCTGACTGACAAGGCCATTCATGGCCGAGACACCGCGATCCGCGACACTTCCAAGCTGCGAAACTGCGCTTCCGAAATACTGCGATGCGAGTCCGTCGCCACGGTCCTGCAACGACTTCAAGGCCGCCCCCGAGTTTCCCAGACCGCTCGCGTAAGCGTTCGCGTTAACCGCGCTCAAACCTTCGCGTTTTTGGAACTGATATCCCGGCATCTGTTCGAGCGTGGTTTGGACATCTGCACCATCGCCACCGCTGAGACCGAGTAGGGATTGAATGCGCGACTGCGCCGCCGACCCATTGTTGTAGGTCGGCATCATCAAGGCTTTGTTGTCCTGATACATCGCCTGCAAAGCGGCAGTCTGCTGCGCTTGCGACTGAGCTTGGATTTTAGCGGCCTTCTTCGCGCCCTTACCCGAAGCGACACCACCAGCTACGGAGCCTACCGCGCCTATTGCTGCGGCTGGCATTACATTTCACCGTGAATATTCATGAAGGTATTTAGTTAGAACCCCGGCATTATCGGGCCTCGTCGGGAACGAAGATGAAACCAATCGCGGCTACTCCGGAGAAATGGACCGTCGATTCGTGATCTTAACTGGCGTGCTATCCGCCCTCACTTTTGGCGGTGTGTGGCTGCTGACCGGCCCCAAAGGGCAAAGCGCGGTTGTGTCGGGTGTCTACTACCCCGGCTGCAACTCCGTTCGCGAGGCTGGCAAAGCGCCTCTATACCGTGGCGAGCCGGGCTATAGGCCCGAGATGGACGGGGATAACGACGGCATCGCTTGCGAACCCTACCCGCGCTAAGAACCGAACTCTCCAAGCCATCGCGCTTTGGAATTGCGGAACAACTCGCAGTCTCCCACGACATGATGGACCTTGAACCCGCAAGACTTCGCGCCAATCAATCGATTGAACATCCGAGCCGCACGGTTTTGGAGCGGTGTCTGCCCCCAGAGCATATCCGCCCCATGCTCAACGAACATTTCTCGAACTAATGCCTTCGCAGCCTCGATCATCGCCTTTCCTCGGAAGGTCGGCAGACTGAGCGAGTGCATCTGATAGACCCCCGGCGCGCTCCATTCGAAGAACAGGCATAGTTCGCCATTCGGGGATATCAGGAAGACCCAGTTCTCAGTATCCGCGACTTGCGCATCGAGTAGGAGGAAGCCGTCCGTCTCTGGATGGTCCTCGGGTCTCCATTCGAGTGATCGGACAACGCTCGGATGGTTCGCAATGATGTTCGGGATGTCGGGTTCGACGATTCTCATTGTTCGTCAACCCGACGATCTTGAAACTTCCATGACGGTACACCGGGAGGCGTAGTGGTTCCGCCATCGCCACCACCTGTCCCGTCCGCCGATGGCGTCACGATTCCACCGACGAGATGTTGGTCGCCAGACTGCCCCGCCAGATTGGCATTGGGAGTAGCGGTATAGGAGACGACGCCACCGGCCCGCGCGGGGTCCGAGTAGACGATGTAATATTGCGTTGAGAGCAATAGCCCCGAGATCGTCGCGCCCATCACGCCCACCACGGTCTGGTCGCCGTATATGCGGCTATGTTCCGAGATGGCGATAAACGCCTTTGTGAGATCGGAGGGATCGACGCCCGTCGTGATCGCATCGCTGGGGCTAACATAGCTGTTCACCAGCGCCTGACCGCGTGCGTTCGATAGCGCGGCCGCCTTCGCCTCATTGGCAGTGGTGATCGCGATACCGGCTTGCTGCAATGAGAAGGCGATGTCCGCGACAAGCTGCCCGATGTCATTCACGCTCGACTGGATCGATTTCACCGCGTCATTGATCCATCGAAGGAAGGGACCAGTCGCGTTCCCCTCGGGCGTAGTGATCTTCTGATTTGCAGAGAATGTGCTGAGCTTCAGTGGCATATCAAACCCGCCACGCTTCGTTGGCGACGGCACCCGAGATGCGGACCACGGCTGGGGAGATCGTCGAAAGCTCGAACGTCCTCGATGGTCCGCGAGCTACCCCAAGACGCCAAGCGTTGAGGATATCCCCCTCACCTCTTGCCAACAGCCCTATGGGCGATGACCAACCGCGCCGGGGATCGTTCCAGCGCAATGAGAACTCAGCAAGGACATCTGACCCGATAGAGATTGCCAGCGACGAGTTCGCAACCGGCGTGGCAGGAAGTGCGATTGTCCCGCTGACGAGCCGTAGGAACGGTTGTCCATCGTCGAGGGACGAGTTGGGGTCGAGCCGGAACACTGCGCCCGACGCATCCCCCGCGAGCGCGCCTGTCTGTGTGTCGATCCCGAGGCTAGGACGCCAGACCGCCGCGTCTCTGGTGGCGAACTCGGACCATAGCTCGCTGGAGGCGTCATAGGCGAATGTCCCCTGACCGGGGATGCGCAGCACGTAGAAGCTATGGCCGTAGGAGGTGAACGCCCACGAGGACGGTTCATCATTGGCTTTGTTCAACCGGTCTTCGATACCGAAATCGCTGATACGCTTCGGGACTTCCGCCATCCGGTAGACAATTTTATCATCGCCCACCCAAACGAGCGTGTTATCGAACAACGACACACTATCGCGCGAAAGACAGCCGCGATCCATCAATCGACCAGTAGCGCGGGTGAATGGCGCATCTGCATCGCCGCTTGCCTGCCAAACTTCGACCGAGTTCGACCCGAAGAAAAACAAGTCATCGCGTTGACGACGGCACGCCACGCATCCGTCCGGTAGAGCTTCCGCCGTCGCGTAGTTCAACGCCTGAATGGAATTCTCTCCCGGCACAAGCCAATAGAAAGTTCCGTCTCGGGTCGCCAATATGAAGTAGCCGTTGAGGACATCGACATCGACGACAAAGGGAAGCTCAGTGAGAGTTAGACCAGCGTCGATTGGGTCGAGCTTATCGCGGACCATCACCTTCGTGACCGTCGAGCCGTTCCAGATATGAAACTCTCCCGCACTGACGACACCGACGCGTTCGAAAGTCGCCTCGATGCGGACGCTCAAACCATCATCTGGAAGGTCTCCAATCGGCGTTGAAGTTGCGCCGCCGAGTTGAATCCACTTCGATCCCGCCACAACTAGTGCGATGTTCGAGATTGAATTATCGGACTGGTAGAGGCCACGGATCGGACCATCTAAAGTTGCGCTACGCTGCAGACCGGGACGCTGGAGGCGCTGGAACTCGTCGGGTGATGCACCGCTTTTGTCCTCTTCCATGTAGAAGTTGACCAGACGGACTTCCGGCTGGGAAGACGCGGCGCGCGAGTATGCTCTGACGCCCAAGGGGACCGTAGGCATTAGAAGTAGACCGTCGATGGGCAGTCGGCTTCCTGAGCACTCCAGTTGTGCGTGATCGCCATTTGGAACCGTGCTGCGTTGCGAACGGTCATCTCGGATGGCTGCTGACCATATTCGTCCGCCAGTTCGACTGCGAGATAACAGGCTAGACCAAGCGGATCGCGAGCCGACAAAGGCGCATCCGAGGTCATGTCGAGATCGTCGATGGTGCGCCACTTCTGTGTACGCGCATCGAAAAGATATTCGTCAGTCTGATTGGTCTGCGGATCGACGATGCAAATCAACGCGAGATCGGTTGCGCGATCCGGCAATGAGACCATGCCGCAATCGCCAATCAAGCGCTGTCCCGGCGCGGCATCGTAATCGCCATCGATGTAGACATCGCGGATAGCGCCAAACGCGCCTTCGTTGATTAATCTGCGGTAGATGCCTTTGAGGCTTTCAAGAGCGTCTGCGGCTTCATTCTCGCGGGGTAGTTCGTCGCCGCCGAGTACGCCGATCCGCTTCATCGAGCGGCAGATAAGATTGAGACAGTTCATACTAGTATTTAGATCAAAACAAGAAAGGCGACCCCATCTCTGGAGCCGCCTCATCTGTTCACTCGTGGACGCTTTTAAGCGTCAAGTGCGCTTGCGTGGAAGATCGATACGATACCGGTCTGGACACCAGCCGCCGACATCTTCGCCTGACCACGGATTTCGACGACTGCGACGTTGTTCTCCATGCCGTAATCCCAAGCCTGAACGCGGGGTTCGGCCATCATTGCGATACCGACTGCGATTGCGGACTGACCGCAAAGGAGTGCATGACCAAGAGTTGCGCCGCTTGCGCCGATAGCGCCCGCCGTGGTCAACTCTGGGATTTCGCGAATGATGACGCCGTTGTAGATCAAGTCACCGCTCTGGAAGATCGGGTTCGTCTCGACATCACGGGGACGCGCATCCTTGTTCGCGGCGTAGATGATCGGATCAACCGACGCATCGCGAAAACCTTCGGAATCGACAAACAGAACAAACCATTCGCGACCCGCCGTTGCATCGCTGCGATACGGACTGATCTTGAACGGACCAGTCTTCTTAGCCATCGACTTTGCCATGTTGATTAGAGCGGCAGACATCTTCTGCGTCGAATCAACGAGAGCGGCAGAGGTAGAGAAAACACCGCTGATGGAATTCGCGCGCTTGGTGCCGAACAACACGCGGTCGGTATTAGCTACCAGCCACGCGTTCTTTTGCGCTGCCGATGCGGTTGCGAACGGCTGATACGTGTCTTCAAGAGGGTTTCCATCGGCATCGAGGCCACTGGAAACGACTACCGACTGACCTGCAACGATTACGTCGTTGCGAAGCTTCTCAGCCGAGTCATCAATGAGACTCGCACGGGCGACATTTGCGATGTCGAGTTCGGTCTTGTAGGTCTCACTTTCCTGAATCTTTACGCCGTTGCGACGCAAAGTAGCGCGGACACCGGTCGAGTAATTCTTCAGGTTCTCTTCGTTCCCCATCAACTGGGTTCCGCCCGTGACGCCTGCACCGCTGAGCTTAGCGAAGTACGGGAAGTGAATTACCGCGCCCTGCTTACCGGACAAATCTTTGTCCATGCGGATGATTGCGGTTGCGGACGTGTCCATGTAGGGCATGAGGCCCGAAGTGCGGACATACTCTCGGGTATACTTGGTAGACCAAACATGCTTTTCGTTTGCACTTACTAGCTTAAAGTTCGCCATTATTCTCCTTGGTAGTTTTTACGACTACGATTATTTTTTCTTGGAGAAGATGTCGTCGAACGCGTCTTTGGGATTTTCAACCTCTGCCGCATCGCGAGACTTCGCGTTTACGATTGAGGCTGGCCCTGCGGTCTTCTTCACTTCTCTGATTGAGGTTGCGTCCATCGTGGCTGGTGCTGCGACTTCCACGAATCCCATCTTTAGAGCTTCAGCGCGGATGAATGCCGCGCGGTCAGCATCGAATGACGAGAGTTCTTCGCTGCGTTTCTTCTGCTGAATGACCCATTCGGCTGGATCGGCTTGCGCCAACATGCGGGCTTCGAACTCGGGGTTCGCGGCTGCATACTCACCGCCCCACTTCGCAACATCTTCCATGAACTCAGCGCCGTATTTTTCGAACGCTCGATTTCGGGAATGTGTAAAGTTGGACATCGCGACCTGTTCCGCTACCTGTCGAGCGATTTCGCCCTGCTGGTATTGGTTGTAAGCCTGCGGGTCGTCGTAAGGGTCTGGAGTATTCTTCGTCTGCTGCGCAGCCTGCAATGCTGCGATCTGCTGACGAAGTGCGTTAGCATCATCGATAGCTTGTCGTGTCTTAGCCCGTTCGGCCTGTATCGCGCCAAGTGGAACCGTAGTTCCCTTTGTCGTGGTCTCCTCGACTTGCGCCTCCGGTTCCTCGATAACTTCATTGATCGGCTCGGCTTCCGCCTCACTAATCTCTAGAACGGGTTCCTCAATCTCTACCTGTGGGGTTTCGTCCAAGGGTTCATGCGAAAAGAAATCGTCTAACTTGTCCATCTTCATACCAAACCATCAACGCGTGGTTCATTCGCGAAACGCCCGATTGAAGACCGGCGACATCTTTGGTAGATTTGCGGCTCTACCAGACCGAAAGCGCCCCTTAGGGTGGGCGGCACCCACAAGACCGGCCAGTCTTGCAATCTTATTTATACCGCAGGGGACAACTTCTGCTCACTGGAGCGGATACGGTGCCCCATAGGGCTGGTTGATGCTCGACTGATCTACGATGTGGCGGTTCTCCATCGCGATCTGTGCGGCCTCCTCATTCGTCTTGCTGGCGTGCGCGGCATCCTTCGCAGTCTTCGCCTGTAGGGCTTGCGACTGTAGCTGTTGCGCATGTTCATCTTGTGCGGCCTGTGCGGCTTGCTGCTCACCATTAGCCTGCGAGGCTTCCTGACGAATGCGCTTTAGACGCTCCTGCGTTTGTCGCTTGTTCGCTAGAGGCATGAACTCGATTAGCGCATCGAACTGCGGATCAAGCGGGGAGATCGACAAGCTTGACGCGGTGTCCATGATCTTCTCAAATACTTCTTGTTCAAGCGTCGAGGTGGAAGGCGTCGTTGAGACGATGATATCCATGTCGAGTTCTGCCAAACGATTCTTCTGACCTACAACGCCCATCACGGTTTGGACGGCGGGCTGACCCGTCTGGGGATCGATCACGGGTTTCCCCGAGGCATCCGTGACGGGTTGCTGGACCGGCCCCATGACGGGTTCGTTGACCTGTAGGAACTTGATAGCGCGAGGATCGTCCGCGATACGGATCATGGTCGGCTGGTCGAGATATTCGCGCGCGATGCACCACGACTTCGTGAAAATCATCTTTTCGAGGTCTTCGTATCGACCGAAAGCCCTAGCGAGTTCGGTATATCCGGCCTGCTGGAGGATTTGACGACTGCGGCCCGACTGGTCGCCAGACAGGCGTCCCAGAATGGCCGGTGTGGGTGCCATGCGGTCGAGTTCCTTGGTGGACTCCTGTAGGATTAGCATCTGGCCTTGCGCCAAGTCCGGCGCGCTGATCGGTGCCCACCCGAACGGGATCGCGCCATCGGCCTTTGAGGCTTCACGACTCGCAACCGCCTTGTTCTCAGCGGGCGCGTACATATCGGTCTGCTGGACCTGACGATGGTTTGTCAGATGTAGGAGGCGAGACCGACGCGCATTGATCTCGTCCTGTAGGGGGATCATGTGGCGGATAGCGCCATAGCGCATCCCCTTGCGGTCCACCTCGTAGCTCATTGCCGAGATGGGACACATCGAGCCACCTATATCGTCGTGGTAGTCGCTCGGACCTTCCCAGAGCGCCCCAGCGTCACAGAACACGGTTCGGTGCCAGCCCTCACCAATCAGGTAATAGAGATCGATGACACGCAAACGGTCCCGCTTGGGAGTAGACCACCACTTCGACTTGCTGTCATCGTCGAAGAAATTCCCGAGGTCGCCGGTTGGCCTGTCGAGCTTTGCGTATGCCTCGGGATATGACGCAGCGACATCCGACGCATCAAGTAGCTTGGCGATCCCAATGAACTTCGAGTCTGAGAAGTCATGTTCACGCGACAGTGGATCATAGACCAAATCTTCCCAGCGGATGCGATCAATCGTGACAGCGCCGTTCGACCACTGCGTAATCCCTGCCCCGATACCCTGTATCAGGAAGGTTTCGGACATCATGCGCCGCTTGGACTTATACTTCGCTTTTTCGGTGACGAAGCGAAGAGTTTTGGTTGCGATGTCTGCGGAGTCCTGAGCCGCTACCGTGCGGGGGTAGCACTCGGGATCGGTATCTCCGGCGTCGATGATGCCGAACAGACCCGACATCGCGGACGAGATTTTGTTTGTGTAGATTGGAGGCTGGCCGCGCTTGTCGAGTTCTGCTCGGACGCTTGCGCTAATCTGGTGTCCGTCGAAGTAGTCGCGATCCCGGTTGACCTTTTTCGCATCTTCGCGGGTCGCGTTTAGATACTGATCCACCCAAAGTTTCAGTTCGTCGGCAGTCTTCGGGGGCTTGTAGCCTTCATCATTCGTCATGATGATATTTAGTCTTACCAGCACATGTCCGAGGCGCTGGACGGGTTGAACCCATCGTAGAGGTCGATCTCGTCGCGCTTCGTGCTGGGGGGCGCAATCGCAGGCATGGCATCCGCCAGCGCGCGGGCAATCGCCCCATCTGCGTCTACCTGATCGTCATGACGACCGTTGGGAAAGGTCGCGTATTCCTTGAGCGCATCGTCTCCAATCGAACCGACCGGGAGATGAACCCGCCCCATCGACGCCATCGCCTGATAAGCGACCGCCTTACCCATTTTGTCGCCGCTCCCCTTGGTCGGAAGCTCCTGAATGCGGCAGAACGTCTGCGTCTCAATCATGGCAGATTGGACGAACCCCTTGATCGCGATCCAAGTGTTGTCGTTCTCGGGGAACCAGCACATCGGCTTGTATTGGCGAATGAGCGCAAGCGCCCCCGTTTCAGCAATCGTTGTCAGTCCGGTCTTAGGATCGCGCACGATCCCCATCGCTTCGTCCATGATGCACTTGGCGCGGAAACTATCGACCAGCCACAACTGCTTGGTGGCATCGACTCCCCACACGCGGAAGACATTGTAGTCACCATTGCCACTCGGGGCGTGGTCGGATGTGATGTAGTGGTGAAGCGTCTTCGGAAGCTGCTCGGGTTTATACAGCGGGAACCACTCAGCACGGAAGAACCCATCATTGGCTGGGACGGGTCGTTGCTGATACTGACCGGCGAATGCGAACGGACCAAGGCTCGATTTATACGACCGAACAACTTTTTCGGTGTACCGGTCGGGAAACATGTTCTCTCCCTCTTCGCGATGATCGACCCAGCCCAAACTTGTGGGTTTGCGAACTTCGCCATCCGCAAAGAGCGGAATACAAAGATGGTCATAGCCCAAGTCGGGTTTTTCGAGAATGATACCGCTGATATCTTCCTCGTGGAGCCGCTGCATAACGACGATAATCAAGTCGGTGTCGGGGTTGTTAAGTCGGGAGGGGACAGCCTCTAGGAAGGTTTCCTTGACGGACTCCCGATATGCAGGCGACTTCGCATCATCGACGCTGAGAGGATCGTCGATGATAACGATGTTGCCACGCGAGCCGGTCATGCTGGTGAAGGGCATCGCTTCCCGCGCACCGCCATTCAGGTTCTCGAATGCCGCTTTCGCGTTCTGGTCAGACTGGAGTTGAGTAGGCCAAAGCCGCTGATACCAGTCGGACTGAATCAGGCGACGACACTTTACGCTGTCGCGGATCGCCAACTTTTCTTTATGGCTAGCGGAGATGATGCGCTTGGTGTTGTCCCGCGTCCAAACCCACGCCGGGAACATCACATTGACAATCATCGACTTGGCGGAACCGGGACAGATATTGATTAGAAGTCGTGGTTCGCTAGCACCCTCGACCATCGCTTGAAGATGGTCGGCTAGGACTTGAATATGCCAGTTAGGTCGAAACGGCGCGGTATCGATCTGCGACCACGCGAACCGAATAAAGTCCGAGAAGCTTCGCTCGCAAAGTTCGCGCTCATACGCAAGCGCCTCTTTGCGCGAAATCTGCGTCACGGTTAGTTGGTACGGGTGCCGCGTGGATCGCGGTTGGCCTGCTCTGCAATGGAACGAAGAACCGATGTATCAAGATGGCTGAGGTCGATCCGATCATTCTCGTTCTGCGACGATTTGATGATCGTGGTCGTGGAGGGATTGCCAAGCGCGCGAGCGTTGAACTCCTTGATCGCAGCGATCTTAGCGGTCGGTGCGACCTTGGAGTTCGGAGCTTTAATAAGTTTTAGAAGTTCCTCGAACACCTCGACGGCGTGCGCGCGATACATCTGCTCGACGGTCAGTTTTTCGACCAGAGCTTTTTCGCGGGCGGGGCCGATCTTGCCTTCGGGGTTTCCCACCCCGCCCTTGATGAACTGCTTTGTGTTCTCGTCGCGTAGTGTGACGAAGTTCGTTGTATTATCACTCATGCAGATATTTAGTCTGCGCCGCTACATTCGGTCACACCACAGGCCGTCGAACAGCAAAGCCCCTTGGTTGACCAAGACAAGATTTACACGGACGATGAAGTGGGTTGACCATGAAGGCGCGACAATCTGAGTAGTCCCGTTCACCGCGAGGATAAGCTGATATGTCTGCGTAGGAGCCTGCTGCAACTCACCGGGTGGATCGAAACGGGCGATCTTGGGGACATTGTATTGGTCGTATCCGTCAAGCTTGGCGAAGCCAGCTTGAATTACCGCGTTACCGGTGCCGGGACGATCTGCACTGGATCGCATACGGAACCCGGCAACGATCTTGTCCCCATAACGAACCGGAACAGCCATTAGAACGAAACTGGCCGCGCTAGTTGCGCCATACTGTTTGTCGGCGCGTAGTGCCCCACTCCCATTATAGGAGTTCGTCGTGGTGCGAGTGAGGACAAGATTGTTAGGTGCGCCCGCGCCCGAAGGCAGAACAGCCCCGTACCTATCCTGAATCGCGTTGGTATCGGCGTCGCGCCAAATCGTGTCCTGTCCGAGCACTGCGGCGTCAAAACTACCGTCAGCAAGCGCGCTGTAGCTATCGTGAAGACGGGCCGGGAAGCCGCCAAATGCAAAGCCCGGTTCCGTGGCGCGCATCTCGAAACGCCCTGCGCCGGTCGCCCACGTCGTCGGAGTCAAAGCGTCGGTTGTCAGGATCGCGTTCGTGTTGTTGGTGATTACATTATCGAACTTAACCGAACTTCCCGCTCCAACCTTTACAAAATTCTTCAAGCTGCCGGTATTGGATTGCATCAAGAACCAGCCGCCGACCATCACGAATAGCCCACCGTCACCGCTTACTTCAATAGGGCAGTCATTAAATCGATTACTTTCTGTATGAACGCCGAACCACTGAACCTTCCCGGCTACGACCTCCATCAGCTTGGCTACATAATCGATTGACGATGAGTAAACATAAATGCCGCCTGCGGGGCGCTTGTGTCGGATGAACAAATCCGAGTTGTAGAATGTGCCACCAAAGATTGAGACCCGTTCGTCGTTATCTTCTTTGTCGGTCAACCAGTCGAAGATCACACCGCAAGCCATAGCTTTGCAGTTAATGAATTCCTGATTGTACCCGCGCGATCCAAACTGCCAAGCGACCGCGCAGTTTGTGATCGTCATTCCAACAGTGCGAATGTGTGTCGAAGATGCCGCGAGGGCCGTTTCAAACAACACGCCGACGTTAGTTTTATCTTTACCACTGCCGTTGATGACGATTTGACCATCAATCGAGCCATTCATCCCGTAACCGTTGCCGAACTCCGTGTAGCTTCCATCGACTTTGATATAGACGCCGTTCCAGTGACTGAAATCGAGCACAGCCGCACCCGAGATGTTGTGGAATGCGCGATCCAAAACGATCTGAGAATCGCAGCGGTAGCGCCGACCGGGTGAAAAAATCAGAGTTCCTGCTTTTGCTGTCGCCGTAATGGCATTGAGCGCGGCTTGAATCGCTGGGGCGTCGTCGTGGATACCGTCACCCAGTGCCCCAAAGTCTTCCGGCGACAATGGAGCTTCGTTTAGCTTGGCGGCGACCGAGCGGATTTTATAGCCAACGAGAGCCGACCCACCCGGGGCCATGACACTTCCGAGACCTTCACCAGCTTCACCTTTTGGACCAATCTGGCCTGCGTCGATCCGTATCCAGCGTCCAGATGCACCATCCAATGGCGCTATCGTCTTGTCGTCGTCATCTTGCGCTACGCTGCTGGCGTTCCATGCGAAAGTCCCGCCTCGACCGTCGCCAACTGCGGTGCGCCCATGAAGAGTAGCGGAGTAGCCATTAAGAATCTTTAGAGTGGGGACGTTGCGAAGTTCGTCGAAGTTATCGCCTACGAAAAACACGTTCCCGTAACGCGGGATGTTGGTGCGGATGGTCATGGAAGTATTTATTCAAACCGGGGCTCTCCCGAACTTCGCAACATGGTTCAAGTCGATCTCGCCAACCCGCATCACACGTAGCGATGAACGGTGTATGGCTGCGCCGCGACCGTTGAGAGGACCGTCAGTGTTCCCGCTGTGCGGTCTGCGCTGAACGAGCCACCCGGTGCGATGGGGAAGCTACCAGCGCCGTTTACAGCGGGTGCTCCCCACGATGCCCAGAGCGTAGAAGCCGATGGGTTGATGATCTCCTGACGAGCCGTATTGATGAAGGCGACGGCGGCGGTTGCGCCACTGGTCGTGATGGTTCCGGAGAGAGCATTCGATGCGGCGCTTGCGGGTGCGTGTGTCCACGTTCCCGTGATATCTCCCCGCTGCCGATCCCATCCGGTTCCGTTGAAATACAGCGGGAAGTTGAGTGTGTTGATGCCAGCACCAGCAGGCGTACGCGGGATCGTGATAAAGTTGCTCGCACCATCCGCAATGCCGGTCGCTGTTCCGACTGTCTGCATATACGAGCCGTTGGCGTCGCCACGCACGCGGTCCCATGTCGTCCCGTTGAAGCACATGTTCTGAGAATAGGTGTTGAGACCGGTTGCCGCCGCCTGCGCGTCAACGGTAGGAGACTTCTGATTCACGTTGCGCGATGTATCGATATAGAGCGAGCCGTTCGCCGCAATCTGCAAGTCCCCGCGCATTCCATTGGTAAACACCGGGGCGGTGGAGAGATACTCACCGCCGACTTTCACCGGGTTTCCGGCATCGATTGCTCCCGATGCCACGTTTCCCTGTATGGATCGACCGCTGGTCGTCGCAGGGGAGTCTATAGGGAGACCGTTCACATCGACTTCGATGACGGGGTTGGCGGCTGTGTGAAGAGTTGGAAGGGGCATGATGGATCGGTCCTTTGACTTTTCCATATTTATGCCGCGTGACCGTATCATGTAATAAACATAGATTGGCATTCATGTCCGTGGTAAGTCAGCCTACAAACAGGGGTGAGGTATGCTTGATATTAAAGATTTAACGAATAGGCAGCTTAAGACGCTCATTGCAAACTATGAAGCAGCGCAAATGACACTAGGAGGTCCTTGGCCGCTTGCCGAGGCTCAAAACGAACTGAGAAGCCGCCTTGCTGCAAGACAGCCAATCCGCAGATCTAAAGAGCTAGATGCTCCATGGGATGGTAAGACGATTGATTTTCCAAAAAAAGTCAAAAATATTATAGCTCGGCATGCCGCCAAGATGTCTGACAATCTTAAGTCCTTGAAGGTGGAGGCTATAGCATTTGGCGAACAAGAAGACTGGCCATGGATCGGCTTCGTTATGTCGTGCGCAACCTACGGCGGCTCGAAGAACTGGTCGAATAATGTAGAACCAAGGATATCTCTTTTTGAATGGGCGGCAGTCAACGCCTTATCGGATGACGAGCGCCAAGCTCTCTTCCTCACAGTTCCGAACCCGAGATTTTTGACGCGCACTGCCAACAATCTTGAGAAGATTTATCAGAGCATTAAAAACGACGGCGGACCAAAGGTGGTTAGAGAACGGTTTGCGTCCTTGCAAAGCGCTGAAGCACTCATTGCGGCATTGAAAACATACCCCGGAATTGGCGATAAATATGCCCGGAACATGCCGATGGATGTCTATCACCCTCTAGTTCAAACGCACTTTGCCTTCGACCATCGCTTAAATGCTGTCATTCAAACGGTGATCGGGGGCTTGCCCCCATACGAAGTCCGTGAAGCAATGATGGGAAGGGTAGCCACTGAAATAGGGATCGATGCTTGGGACTTAGATAGGGTTCTGTATAGCCGTCATACCGAGATCATCAACGAAGTTCAGTCCATGAGTGACGATTTGGTAGCGAATGAAGCGATGCCATCATGACCGACTCGATTGACCGTATCGAGCAATATCTTTGTAACGCTGGCATCATCGACGCCCCCGGAGCAGTCCTGTATTCAAGCGGGGAGACCGTGAAACCCGGCCCCGTTTATCTCATGGGGCTGAATCCGGGTGGTGAAAGTGAGTCGTCTCTCCGTGACAATCTTGTAAGCGCCCGACAGGGTAAGAATGCTTTCCTCGACGAAGCATGGGAAAATCGAAGAAAAGCATATGAATGCGGCATGGCTCCCCTACAGCTTCGAGTAGCTGCGGTATGTGAACGGTTAGGGATTCCAGTTCGAGATGTTCCTGCCAGCAATCTCGTTTTCACCCGATCCCGCGATGTCAACGCGCACAAAGATTTCAAGACGGCTATCTCGCTGTGCGCGCCAGTTCATACGATGCTTCTCCAAACGATTCAGCCAAAGCTGCTTCTCACGTTCGGCAGCATCAACTGGATCAAGAAAGTGGCCGACACACTCGACTACAAGTCCGAGAAGGCCCGATACGGTTCATGGAAGGCGCATCGAGGGCGTATCAAGATATTCGGGCAAGAAATGCAGTTCGCCAATGTGCCGCATATGTCATATTGGCATAGTGTAACGCGAACGGATGTAGTTGATTGGGCTTTGGGGAAGTCCTGAGCGATTAACGCGATGCTGCTGGACGCGGGGCCTTTTTCGGCTTTCAAAATAGTTTGAGTGTTTTGGTAGGGAAAGAGAATCGGGGTGGGTGAAAGGGATATTATCGACACCCGCCCCTCAGGTGTCCCCACGGGGGGTGGGGTCCAGAAACCGACCCCGATCCCAGCCCCTCTCAACACCTCTCAGACCCGCAGGCCACGGCTGAGCGGAAACCATTGGGATCGTGCTGAGCGGGGCTGTGAGGCGGGCTGCCCGACCCATTTGCCCTACCCTTCCATCCTCACCAATAGCTTCTGCACCGATGCGGGATGCCACGTCTTGCCGCGTGGTGTCTGAATGCCCGCGTGGTTCAGATGTGCGGCCATCGCCGCGAAGGTCGAGGCTCCAGATGCGCGAGCTTCATCGATGTAATGCATGACCTTCCGACCACGACCATCCGCCATCGCCTTCCTTACCTCAAGGCTCTTGGAAGCCCCCAGAGCCGCTACCGCAGCGAGATTGCCCCGATCTCCCCCTAGCTTCGTCCCGCGCGCCTTTGCGGCCCCTAGAGCTTCCTTGGTCCGCTTGCTGATCTGCTCGCGCTCCCACTGCGCGACCACGGCCATGATCCCAATCATCACCTTGTCGGCCATCGGCATGTCAGCGAACCGGATGTTTACGGGCGACTTATCGAGCCGGAATAGGAACTCAGCGTCTCGGGACAGTCGGTCGAGCTTGGCGACAATCAAGGTCGATCCCGTGAGTTCACATAGACGCAACGCCTCGACCAGCTTCGGGCGATCATCGCGCTTCCCGCTTTCGACCTCAACGAACTCGCGGATCAGCGACCACTTCCCACCGTTGAGGTATGATCGAACAGCGGCCTGTTGAGCCTCCAACCCCAGACCGGACCGCCCCTGACGATCCGTTGAGACCCGATAGTATGCAATGAACTTGCCCGTCTGCATGCCATATCCTCTTTGCAACACCGTCCGTTGCTGCTGAGGTTATGGATCGGATTGAGGTTCAGTGGAAGCCGAAACCACCGTTCTCGTAGGCGAGTGATTGGCAGGTTTCAGGCAGTGAAAAAGTCTGTGACAGATGGCTTTACACCTTGCCGATTACGATGCCGTAAGCGACCTTGGTAGAGAAAATAATAAACCGGGCGGCAATAATGACGATAAAACTCACGGCAGCGGCGGAAACTGATTTAGTCATCAAGATTGCCGAAGGACTGGACAGCACTCCCCTGAAAAACACGTTCTTTGGTTCTGGGGATTTAGAGTGGGCTGATCGCCTCATGGCAGACTTGCCAGAAGACGCGCGAACTAAGATTGAACGCTTTGTAGGCGAGCGCGGTCTCTCCAAATTCATCCAAGGCGAGATACGAAACGACCGTTCTCGGCAGGATCGGCATCAAGATTTGATTCAGGGGAGGCCGATTACCCAACTTAAATTTATCAGCAACTCACTCCCTTACGCGCGGAAGTTGGTCGCGACACTTAAGTCCATTCCGATCCGGTATCGCCTTACGGTTGCACTACCATCAATATTCTCCGTTCCTTTAATCGAAGAAGTCCAAGAGTCTATCTTACTGCCTTCAGGCATCAACATTGCAAAGGGAAACGCACTACCGCAACCACTTCCAGTACGTTCCGATGTTGAACGAGTAGACCGAGGGCTTTTCCATGATTGGATAACTGGCGATGCAACGCCACGCGCCCTCGACCCTAATCGGCTCTACTTCTCGATGCCGGTCAATGGCTACTCTTCAGCAGGCCAATCAAGCTCGATAAGCCGAATGTTGGAGGACAATCTCCGAGCATTTTATGGAGCCGCCACTGCTGTCTCGTTCATGGGGCATGGCTGGGACGAGGAAAAGGACAAGCTACCTTACATCATGATT
The DNA here is from genome assembly GCF_049472435.1 of Sphingomonas sp. 4RDLI-65. Lineage (NCBI taxonomy): Bacteria > Pseudomonadati > Pseudomonadota > Alphaproteobacteria > Sphingomonadales > Sphingomonadaceae > Sphingomonas > Sphingomonas sp. 4RDLI-65. The sequence continues at coordinate 610,226 of NZ_JBCEBT010000002.1, forward strand.
CATGATGAAATGACCCGAGAGATTCTTAGCACTGAGCCGCTGGAAGACGAGTTGCTTGAGCGATCCAGCTTTTGCTCGACTGCGGATTTTGCAAATAAGAAAAAAGACGACATTTGGTCCGCCTATCAAACGACGCTAAAAAAGATCGGAACGGTCTTCAATGACGACGTGGACTGCCGACGATTATATGCTGCCTGCATCTGGTTCTATCGAGCGAAGCTAAATCGGCGCCCTCTCGACGCGCTTCTCCAAGCGACGATTGCGATTGAAGTCATGCTCGGTGACAGGAAGGCTGCGGAAGGCATCGGCCTAACAAATCTTTTAGGAAGCCGCTGCGCCTACCTTCTGGGCCGTTCGTCGAAACACCGGAATGAAATCATGACCGCGTTTCGTAAAGTTTATGATCTTAGGTCTAATGTCGTCCACGAAGGACGGCATATCCTTCAATCTGGCGACCAAGGGACCGTCAACCGCGCAATGTCCCTATGTGCGGCTATTATAAGTCGTGAACTCACGATCCGTGCCCTTCCTGACCCTGATGCTTGATATGACTCAAGCAGATGTCCTGATGACATATCTTAAGACCCAACAGATACTTGAAGGAAGCAGATTGTGATCGCGTCCGTCCTGCTACTAGGTATGCAGCTAACAGCAGAGCAACAAACCACTCTCACGAATGGCATCGCCGAGATCAAAGACATGGATGAGGAACTAGGTCAAATCCAAGAAAACCAAGACGATCTCGCAAAGTCCGCACGAGCGCGCGAGTCGGAGATCGCCGTTCTTATACGACGATATCCCGAGATCATCTTGAAGTCGGGGGCTAGTGTGAGACAGATTTACCAAGCGCTGTATGCCACGCGGGTCGCTCGTTCAGCCAAGTTGCGCCCACTGGCGACGGAGGCACTTCGACATTCCACTTTAGAGGCATGCCATGCAGCACAAACGCTTCAAGACACCAACAGGGAGATCGAGGATGGCGGTGGATTGGACAAACTCAATCTACAAGAGCGGCTTGAATGGAACAAGAATATGGAAACGATCACAGCCGACGCTACGAAGTGCGTAAGACCATAAACGCTAGGCCAGCGCGCCCACCTGCAGGATGTAGACCCCAAACCGATCCGTCCGAAACCGTTGGTTGAGACGATCTCGTCGCTGGATTGCATAGGAGAGGTTCGGATAGACGGTCTGGCGGTAGCGGGTGAGACCAGCCAGTTCGTTGATCTCCCTGAGGCCAATGTGACGGCCATCGAGACAGACCGCGTACATCGCCGGGGCTTCCAACACATCGAGCCGCCGATACTGAGGATCGGTCTGGAACATGATGATGGTCGATGCGGGCTTTCCCATTGGGTATTTAACGAAATCGCTACTTACTTTACAGGCTGTATCATCATGATCGCGTCCAATACCCCGCGTGACGTGGAAAGGGTCAGAATTCTATGCCCGTGTATCTTACGGCTCTCGCACTAAAAAACTACCGGGGCATAGGCAACGATTTTGAACGGATGCCTTCCTTCAAGAAGTTTAACTTCTTCATCGGTGCAAACAACGCGGGCAAGTCAACGATACTAAACTTTATCAGTAAATACCTGCCGCCAAAATTCAAGAATCAAGGCGGATACGGCGAGACAGCCTACTATGACATATCGCCGTTGGAGCAGCACGGTGAGACGGGCCGAGCTATCGAAATGGGATTTGGTTTCACTAAGGACGAGGTTCTATCGGCCTTAGAAGCTCGATACGATAAGGTGATGGCTAATCCCCATCATGTTCAAAACTTAAAACTTATAATCGGCTTACTCGTCAAAGAGGATGGCTTGGTATGGAAATACGGACAAATCCCTTATGGGAAGGACCTGCAAATAGCGAAACCGCCGATTGGTCAGCTTCAAAAGCTAATGGATCAATATGCATGGCAAAGATTGTGGGGTGACCTAACGAACCGACAAGGCGGGGGTTTGAATGATTGGATACCGGAGACGCTCAACACCATCAACAATGCGCTTGAAATGCGGCTTCCTCCGGTTCGCATTATTCCTGCCATACGACAAATTGGACCGAAAGGTGCTGAGTTCACCGACTACAGCGGCGTCGGTCTGATTGACCAACTAGCAACCATTCAGAATCCAGAGCATGATCGGCGAAGCGAGCGACTAAAGTTTGATAAGATTAATGGATTACTTCAAAACGTCACGGGTCGAAAAGATGCAGAAATAGAAATTCCCTACAGCCGCGATCATGTGCTCGTTCATATGGATGGTCGAGTCCTTCCGCTATCATCGCTTGGGACCGGGATTCACGAGGTAATCATGATTGCCGCATTTTGCACGATGGCTGAAGGCGAGATGATTTGCATCGAGGAACCGGAAATACACCTTCACCCCCTCCTTCAGCGCAAACTGATTAGATATCTATCAAGTAAAACAGAGAACCAATATTTCATTGCAACGCATTCTGCAGCTTTCATCGATACGGCGGGAGCGGCAACGTTTCATGTTTATCAGAAGGATGGCACCACGCGCTTAGCCGAAGCGGTCCTGAAAAAGGAAAAATATGCAATATGCCTCGATCTCGGGCATCGAGCTTCCGATATTATCCAATCCAACGCGATAGTTTGGGTTGAGGGTCCTTCTGACCGGATTTATCTGAACCATTGGATCAAACTTGCAGCAGACGAACTCGTTGAAGGTGTCCACTATTCAATCATGTTTTATGGGGGAAGGCTACTAAGTCATCTAGCAGCAGATGACTCGGAAGTGTCAGACTTTATACAGCTTCGCGATCTTAATCGGAACATCGCTATTGTAATGGACAGCGATAAGAAAAGTGCGCAGGCGAAGATCAATGCGACAAAGGAACGCCTTCGAGACGAATTCCGCGCTCATGGCGGCATCGCATGGGTGACCAAGGGACGAGAGGTAGAAAACTACGTTGAACACGAACGACTTCACCTCGCGGTATCGTCCGTATATGGTGAGGCATACAGTAAGGCGCTTGGTGGTGGGCCTTACGACCACGCACTCCACTTCGAACGAGCCAGCCCGAAGAAGCGTCGAAAGCTTGCCCCTTCTACGGGCCTTACAGAAACCGAGGTCGATAAGGTTAAAGTTAGTCGATTGGTATCAAACGACGGAAGCAAGAGCCTTGACGTTCTTGACCTGCGACAACGGATCGAGGAACTCGTCGGGATGATACGACAGGCGAACGATTAACTAAATCTCCTCTTTTGCACTGAGAACTGGACATCAGGCTGGGGTGCCATTCCGGCCCGGATCGGCACCTTGCCGTATCACACTTGCTCGACGGAACTAAAAATCTTCAACTCGACGTGGCAGATTGCCTCTTACTTCCCTTCCTGCTCGATAGAGCGGGTATATTTCCGAGATCGGTGCGCCTTTAGGTGCCAATCTTATATATAAGCTCTATCGAGCTAGGGATTTATCTAAGTAGTATATAGGATCGGCACCTTCGGCCCCGCTCGAATCTATACCCGGCTTGGCGCGTCCACGATAGATTTTGAAATGGACGCCGAATCCATGACCGAGTATAAATACTACTGACCTCCGAAGCCTTCTGCTTCATCTCGCCGTGAGTTATCCGGCGACTCTTGTCAGACTGTAAATCGCCAAAGACTCGCTTCGGAGGTCATTTTATTATGGCACGATCTACCCACGCCGAGTTAGTCTGCACTTCCAGCTAAATACAACTGGAAAGGGTTTGGCGACCCTACAGTATTGATAAGAGGATATATGCAGATTGAAAAACTCAGTGAACTATTGCGCTATTTCGAGGATGTTGCTCAAACCGACCCCGGCTCCCTCGACCGTCTAGTTTCAATCACCAAAATCACTGCCCCCACCTTCCTGAACGCGCTTCTCTACCGTGAGGACGAGAGAAAGCGGGAATTGGCAGCGACCCTCCCACCCCTCGACCGCATCACGGCTGCGCAGTTGACCCTCTACGACAACTGGCAATCGACCGGGGGAAAGAAACCTTCGCGTAAGAAGAAGGAGTCGGGAGCGCGCATGCAGCGGTTCAAAGCGCAGCTTGAGGTCTGGACCACGACTGCGGATGTCATGCTGAACAGCAAGTCCCGCACGACAAAGGTCACGTTCGACTTGATGGATCGCAGCGAGCGCATTGACCGGATGAAGAAATATAAGAACCCCACGAAATCGAAGGGTGGCTTTGTCGTGGTGAATGGCGAGCCGGTCTCCCCAGAGTGGGCCAACTATGCCGAGACCATCGTGACCGCCCCCGAGGACACCCTGTGTGGTCCTGCATATTCGACCGCCGTTCAAGGGACCACTTACGTTCTCAACTCCTTGGCTGCGCTCGATGTCAGAACCGCCGATGTCCTGCCCGACGACATGGAGATCATGGTCGCGTTGGGCGGCGGGGAGACGATCCGCTTCCATAGCTTCGACAAGACATACGCAGGGGGCGCACCTCTCGCGACCAACGCTGTTCGGATCAGCCGGTTGGCTATCGATCACACGGGCTGGCGGACTGGCCTGCTGCGCGCCCCCACCCCCAACGAACCGGAGGTGAACGTAGATGACTGCCCTTACTGACGGCGAACTCGCTCTACTGGAGAGCGCGTGTCGTCTATCCGGCTACCATCACATGAAGGCGCTAGAAAACGATCCCAAAGCTGCTGCAACTTACGAAAAGATGCGTGGGAAGCTCGACCGCGTAGGCATGATTGGCGATCCCGATCTTGCCCACCGCCTGTTCCAGTTCATCTGTCACGGTGATCTGGACACACATAAGCTTCCCAACTTCTACGACGAAGCGGAATGGCAGCGGAAGGTGGAGGCACATCACCGCCGCGCGGCTGAACTTCTGCGCGTTAAGCGGCAGAAGCTCTATGGCGATCCCGACCCGATCACCTTGGGAACATCGCGAGTATTTCCATGACGCCCCCACCATCATTGAGCGCAGTATGAAATGGAGTTGATTGAACCAAGCCTCTAATCTTCAACGACGCGTCCAGCGTTGCGTATACGGCTCGGATACTCCGATAGATACGAGATGGATGTGTCGTTCGAAGACATTCCGGTCGGATATCTCGATTTCAGTTCAACATATAGATATTGCTGATGTGGACTACCCATTTGGGTATGTATATCTATCATTTTTTTCGCCGCCGCCCTTCTCGCAGTTATGAGAAGCGCGTACGCTTCAAAGTTGGCGACTGTCTCGCCGGTAGCCTTATCGTAATATTCTAGATTGAGGTTCCAACGCTCTATTTCGTCCTTGAACGGGACCGAATCCGATGATTTATCAAGCCCTACAATGTTCTTGACATAGAAAAGCCAAGTCAAGGTAAGAAGATATATTGGTTCGATTTTAACATCGTGGTTCCATGAAGTAACAAAAGTGCTGACAATCTCCATGCATTGCTCGACATCGCGATTCGATAGACCGTATGCGTCGGCCCAACTCGTAAAAACTACGAGCGGGTCGAGTCCCCCTGTCTGATAAAACCTTCTCAACCAATCGATGCCGTGTGACGCAAAAAGGTGCGCCATAAACTGCGCTCGCTCAGCATCGGGAAAAACAAACACCCGGTCAAAGAACCGTCGCAGGTACTTTCTTGCCTCGAACTCCGCGCCGTAGATCGCCTTGACCGAATGTGAGAGTTGGGCGCTGTCCGTCGCTACCACAAACACGATCCCCTTGATCGCGAACAGGTGTTTCAGGTCTTCAAGCAGACGGATCGCATACAGCGGACGACACCGATCAAGTTCGTCCACGAAGACGAACATTGGCTCTTTCATATTCTTGGCAAATAGCGCCGATATGGCTTCGCTGGTCCTCTCGCGGAATTCATCGGAAGATTTGTTGGCTCGTTGATGTTCCGCAACTCGCTTTGGTATCAGATTTTCAAGCGCCTTCTCCCAAACCTTCTCGGACCCTCCATCTAACGCCTTATCGTCCACCTTGACATCATCGCCCAACGCGCCCGCCTCGCGGAGCTTTTCAAGGGTCTTATCCGCCGCGATCCCAGTCGCAAGTTTCAGAAAATGAAGTCCGACCTGTTTGGTAGTTTCCTGCGCAACGATGGAGAGGGCTTTCTTGCCCTTCTCCATTTTGGCCTTCGCCTCCTTCTCGTCTTTGAAGAACGGCGCAAGTTCCTCCTCAATCGCTGACATCACGGTTACGAGTGGATCGTCCCCGTGGTCGTCCTGCCAAGCGTTCACATAAGCGACGGCATGCCCACGCTTACGCAGATCGGCGCGCAGGCATTCGAGGAAGAACGTCTTCCCCTCTCCCCACGATGCGTCGATGTTGAGGATGTAGGAACCGGCCCCAACGGCCTTCCGCGCCTCGTAGCGCTCAAGCAAAACCTTGATGAGGTGTTCGCCGGTTGATTGGCGGTTGAGGCGGTCTCCAGCCCACGGATCATCTATCATCGTGGGAAGGTAGCGGCCTAGTCAGACGGGACACAAGGTCCGTGGTCTAAATACCCGATGACCATACCCCACACCACCGCCATCGAGATCGTCTTGCGTCTACTGGCGGACGGTATCAATGGCGCGAATGTCCTCGCCCTGTATATCGACCAGCAGAGCGAGCGCGACCAGTTCGCCAACCTCACTGACCGTGAGATGTCCTATCGGGCGTGGAAGCGCTCCGACGAGGCATGCGGAAGGCTAGCGGTCATCGAGCGACGGTTAGGTAGGTAGCCCGCAGCCTGTCATTAGCGCGTTCCAGAGCATCGGGTGTAAGACGATGCCGGAACACCTCGGTGTCGATGGCGCGCACTTCCTTTTCGGATGTGCCGAATGTCTCGTCGTCCCAATCCATAAACGATCCCACGACCTTCGCGCCAGCCTCACGAACGAACTGGCCTTCCCCAAGCTCGCGATGTCGAATGCGTTCGTTCCGTTTGGCTTCCGTTTGGGTGAGAAGAATCCAGACCCCATCCTCAGCGAGTTCTTCGCTCGCCTCTCGCCAGCGCTGATACTGCTCCTGTGTTGGCTCCTTCGGGGGTTCATGGACTGGTGGCGTCGTGACACGCTCCAGTAGACGTTTCGGGTTCACACCATGCTTGCGCATCGCGGCATTCACCAGACCAGTTGTCCACGGTCCGCCACGCGCGGTTTCAACGCCCATTTCAGCGAGGTGGACGACATACTCGCGCAACGTCTTCGGACGCTGCCAGTGCGCAATCGAGATCAACGCTGACCAGATGTCTGTGTCGCGATCCCTTGCTCGAATGGTCTGCGTGACGCGTCCCCGCGCGAGGCCGACCCGATATTCCTTTGACTGCATACGGCGCTTTTACCGGTGGATTCAAAACCGTCCACCGGATTTGAAAAATGGAGCGGTAGCTTTCGACCCGGCTGAAAATCCGATTATTAGAGGTGTCCGTTCAACAACGAGATCGGACACACCATGAAGACCCAGCGCCCCAACAACAACCCGCCGCCCGCCAACGATAACATCCTCGATAACATCGAGGACGAACACTTCGTCGCGGCTCTGTCCGAGGCATTCCGCACCTTTAAGACTATTCAGACCCACATGAATGCTGCGGGTTACCCGACGACGACCAATATCATCTGCAAACGGATGAACGAGTTCGTCGAGATGTTCCCCGAGGTCATCGAGAAGCGCGGCAAGTCGTGGCGCATCGTGCCGACCGGGCAGGAGATCGTTCCCGCCCCCGTGCTGACGACGCCTGCCATCGTTCCCGACTTCAAGCCCCTCGCAATCAACACCGTCCACCACGGCGACTGCATGACCTTGATGAAGCGTATCCCCGACCAGTCGGTGAACCTGATCCTCGTCGATCCGCCCTACGGGACGACGCGTTGCTCTTCGAACGGTCGCAAGATCGATGTCCCGCTCAAGACCCTCTCGCTCTGGGAACAGTATTTTCGCATTCTCGCTCCCGGCGGCAACATCGTCATGTTTGGTTCGCAGCCATTCAGCCTCGACATGATGATCGCGGGTCGGAAGTGGTTCAAATATTCCAACATCTGGATGAAGGAGAATCCCACCGGAATGAACCATGTGCGGAACAAGCCGATGAAGGATTATGAAGACATCATGGTCTTCTCCCCCGGCAATACCGCGCATGCCGCGACCGAGCATAAAAAGGGATCGGGTTTCACGAAGAACCGCGCCACCTACAACCCGTGGCGCGCTACCGAGGTTGTCGCGAAAAATCGCTCGAAACACACTGACACGATTGTGTATCTCGGACAGGCCACGGACTACGCGGATGGGCGCGAATATCCGGGTCTCGAAAACTGCCCTCGGATGGTCTTCCACTGTCCGAAGGACAAAGCTCCTAAGGGTGAGAAGGCGCATCCGTTCGCCAAACCCGTCGCCCTGCTCGACGATCTCATTCGCCTCTACTCGAACGAGGGTGAAATCGTTCTGGATAACTGCGCGGGCAGTGGATCGACCGCAGTCGCGGCGATTGGCGCGGGTCGTCAGTGGATCGCCATCGAGAAGGACGATCACTGGTTCGAGTTCGCAAAGGCGAGGATCGCTAAGACTATCTCTGAACTGGCGGCGAACAATGTCGCCACGGTTCCCGAAATCGTTGCGGCGAATGACGACCAGCCCGTCGCCGCAAATGACGATACGGTTCCCGCCGTGGCGAAGTCCGTCGAGGTCATCGCACCCGGCATCACGCTCCATCATGGGGACTGCTTGGAAGTCATGCGCTCGATGCCATCGGGCAGCTTCGACGGGATCGTGACCAGTCCACCCTACAACAAGTCGAAACGACGGAAGGGCAAGGGCAACAAGGTCTGGTCTGGCGGGGCGTATGACGGTTGCACTGACGATATGACGTTCGACGCTTGGAAGGCGTGGATGCGGGATTTCCTGAGCGAAAGCTGGCGCTTGCTCGCTGACGACGGAGCAATCTTCTTCAACTACAAGAACCAGATCATCGACGGAGTGATGATGACCGCACATGACTTCCAACCCGACGAAGTTCTGTTGCGGCAAGTCGTTTGCTGGGATCGGGGGAGCGATCCGAACAGCAGCCCAACCTATTTCCAGCGGAATAGTGAATCCATCTACGTATTTGCCAAACCCGGTTGGAAGTGCGCCAAGACCGGTTTGGGGGAAGTGTGGCGAGTGCGTGCCGAGATGAACAACGATCACCCTGCCCCATTCCCTGTTGAAATCCCCTTGCGTTGTATCACGGCATCGAAGGGGTGCCGCATCCTTGACCCATTCTCGGGAAGTGGAACTACCGGAATTGCAGCGATCCGCGAAGGAAGGTCTTACACCGGCATCGAGCAATCCCGAGAATACCTCAACAAGTCCAAACTTCGTCTGCTCAACGAGTTGAAAGACATTGCTGCCTAAGAACTGCTCAAAATCGGCCTTATCGTCCCCTCGCGGCCTCCTGTCTGTAAATAGAAGACATTCAGGAGACTACGACATGGCCGATTTCATCTTCTACTCACTGTTAACGATCACCCTCTATTGCAAAGCTGCAACCGTTCTCTACGATGCGACCAAGTGATGCGATACGCTACACTATGCCCGGTCAGTGAGCCGAAGGCCCGCGAGATAAAGATTTGGATCGCGGAGAACCTTCACCCGGCCGCCGATGTCGTCTTCACGGATGTCTACGGATCGGCCCGAAAAATCCTCGGACCGGTCTTCTTCGTCACGCTCGCACTCAGTGATCAAGACGCTGCACTGTTCGGTTTAAGATTCAATATGCTTGACAAGTTCGTTAGTTAAGAAGACTGCCCCCTCATTCTATCGGAAGGATATCCTATGTCGTTTCTAGACAAACTTAACGCCCTCATTGATCCGAAGCTGAAGGATACCTTCGAGCGCAAGGCATACGATCCCGCTAAAGATCGCAAGTGGCTCGTTGGTCGGCTCGAAGCCTCGAAGACACAGTTTGGTTCGACCGAAACCACGCGTGGCGGTGGTGCGAAGTGGTGGAAGCTCGCTAACGGCGTTGTAGCTTTCAGCCCTACCCGGCCCGACAAAATGCCTTTGGTCGTGAATGGCCAGACCACGCTCTTCATTCCATCAGAGCATTTCGTGACGTTCGTAGATCACATGATTGCAGCCGTGAACGCCGGGGAGTTCGACAAGGAACTAACCAGCGACAACACTAACGGCACGACGGTAAAGGTTCGGGTGCCCCGCAAGGCCCGTGAAGGCAGCACTGGCGGTGCCGGATGGTCCGAGGAGCGCCGCGCAAAGTTCGCTAAGACGGTCGAGGCCCGTAAGGCTGCTAAGACCGCCTAAACGGCACCACGCTATTCGAGCCTACCGGACCCGCATCGTTGCCACAGACGGTGCGGGTTTTTTCGTCCCATCGGAACCGGAACAGAAACATGTCATCCGGTGACATCGTGACTTCATAGTGGCGGATACGCCCCCTGTAGACGATGCCGTCAATCGTCGCGGTGTTGATGCCGTTCGTTACGCACCATTAACGGACTGCGCTAACATCGATGTCGGGTTCTAGAAGCATCTGCATCCCTTCCGGTTGATGCCCCTGTATGAATCAGCGCGCGAGCGGTTCGAAGTTCAATCTTTGTCAAGGCCAGAAGTCTTGAACCTAGCCGCGATTTCGCTTCAGATAAGCACGGATCAACGCTGCTTCGCGTGGTGGCTTATCCTTCGTCGGGTCGCGCTTCAGATGGTCAAAGTTCAGGTTCGATATCACCTTGCCTTGGCGAATTGTGATCGCGCGTAACCCATCGATTAGGTTTACATAAGCGGTCTTCGAGTCATCGAACCTTACCGATTGCACGATAGTGCGGAAGCCTTGCGCAACCTTCGTGCGGTGCTGTTCACGAACATCCAAATCATCATCGCTTAGGTAGCGGCGAAACTCAGCCACGCGCGATAGGTGCGCTTCTGCGTCCGCCTGACCGGAAGCGGCCCGTGCACTTGCTTCGAGGGCTTGAAGCTCACCTTCCAAGACTTCGGCTTCGCGCTCTGCTTCCATTGCCGACTGCATGGCCATCTTGCTCTTAGTTTGAGCGTATGCGGCCCACAATGCCTTGGCGTGGTCGGTGCTGATATCGAGAGAACGGCGCTTCTCTGCTACCTTGCTCATGATCTCCCCGAGTTCGTCTGCTCGCGTGAATGTGCGATCATCCAGCGCGAGGTGAAGGCAGGCGTCCAACATCGCGCGTTCGAAGCCATAGTAAGACAGTGTGGTTGCGTTGGTGCAGCTTCCGCCCGAATAGGCGTTTCGGCAACGAAGGCGTGCTTCGTCATGCTTCAGCGTATACCGCCCGCGCTGATACAGGGAACCGGCAGGCTTTTTACGTTCGAAGAGCATCGGTGTATCGCAGTGGAAGCAACGAAGCATGCCGCTAAAAAGGTTACCTACCACCGTCGATTTTTTACCGGCTGGCGATTGTCGCGCCTGCGCTGCACTGTTCACCCGGTCGAACTGTTCCTGCGAGATTATGCGCGGGAAGTAATCTGGCCATGGTTCGCCAGCCGGAACCCGCTCGCCGTTTTCCTTGACGCATGGCTGAAACTCGCCTGTTACCTGTCGATCCTGAAGGATGCGGGTAACGAACGAACGGTTCCATTGCGCGGTGGTCGCACCGTTCAAACCCGACCACGGCTGTAGCTCTGCGTTCAACGCCCGCATGATCCTCACCGAACCTTTGCCGTGCGTTTCGGCTAGATCATAGATGCGCCGTATCACTGCGTCCCGTCCGTCGCGAATGGTCGGCTTACCGTCCGTACCAACGGTAAGCCACGCCGGTAGGTTTCTCGTAAGGGCGATCCCCGAAGCTTTCGCCTCAGCACGACGGATTTCATAGCGCCGCTTCAATCGCTGGCTTTTTTTCGCAGATTCCTCGTGCGCGCCTTCCGCCTTGGAAAGCATTTTCATGACCTGAAACATATCGAGACGCTTACTCGCCTCGTAAAACTCGCCGTCAACTGTAGCAACGCTTACACCGTGACCAGTTAGCAGGCGCACGAAGTCTAGGGTCTCATCAAATCCTTGGCGGCTGATACGGTCTAGGCGTTCGACCAAAAGCACTTTTCCATAATGCAGACCGCTGCGAACTTCATGCTCTAACAGATTTAGCGCCGCCCCTTCATCACGGTTAGCGCCGCTGAAGGCAGATTTGCCTTCGTCTATAATGGTATCTTCGATGGTCCATCCGCGTGAAGCTGCAAACACCATACAGTCTTCTGACTGGCGCTTGATCGATGTCCCCTCGGACTGCTCGTGCGTGCTAAAGCGATAGTAGGTGATTGCCTTCATGGGGCGTCCATATATGCGCACGCTTGGCAGGCTCAAAGTTAAAACTTTGTCAAATCATTAGATTCGAACCCAGCGTATGTGCGTCAACTATGTTGAACGCGGGAAGTCCTGGAATCAGTTGGACTTGCACCTCCACGGCGCGTGCTTCGAGCCCGAGATACGCCACCGTCGCCACGATCGCCGCCATGCCCGCTCCCCCGCGACACGACGTCACGCCTTATTCATACCCGATTTGCCGTGTCTGCAATGGCTAGCGGCATTCTGCCGTCTTGCCATCCTAACACACCGGACCCACATGCCTTCCGTGAAAGCAGTCCGCTCCCCCTTCCTCCGCTTTGGCCAGTTGCTGCTCGGGGTGTTGCTGATCGTGAGCGCGCCGTTGCTCGCGCCGTTGCCAGGGCCTGCGGGCATCTTCCTGTTCGCCGGCGGGATGGTGCTGGTGTTGCGCAATTCACGGTGGGCGCGGTTGAAATGGGCGCGGTTGAAGCGGCGCTGGCCACGGACCGGGCATTTCGTCGATCGGATGATGCGGCGGCAGAGCGCTATGCGGCGCCACGAACGGGCGAAAGCGTCGAAAAGCGCTGCTGCCAAGGCCGGTGCGAATTGACTTACCGCCGCCCTTTCCGTAAGCGCCCAGCCATCAAGGCCGTCCCCGTGGCGGCCGTTTTCTATTTGATGACCTAGGGAATGACCAATGAAGCGGACCTTTCAGCCGAGCAACCTGGTACGCGCACGCCGTCACGGCTTCCGCGCACGGATGGCGACGGTCGGCGGCCGGGCAGTGATCCACGCACGCCGCGCCCGCGGTCGCAAGAAGCTGTCGGCCTAACAATTCTCGACAAGCGCCGCGATTTTCTCGCGGCGAATGCGGGGAAGCGCGCACCGATGCCGGGATTCGTCCTGCTCATGCGCCCCCGCGATGACGGTGACGCGACGATGCGAATCGGCTTCACCGTCACCAAGAAGATCGGCAACGCCGTCGTCCGGAACCGCATGAAACGGCGGTTGCGGGCGTTGGCGCGTGAGCTGTTGGCAGAGCGCGGCGTTGCCGGGGCCGATCATGTTTTGATCGGGCGGAATGGCGGGGTCGAGCGGGATTTCGCGTTGCTGCGGAGCGAGCTTGGCAAGGCTTTCCGCAAGGTTACGCCGCAGGCCACCGATACCACATCGGCGCAAGCCACCACCCCGGCGAAGGCCGGGGCCCAGGTGGGAAGGCGTCCGTGATTCAATACCGCCATTCGTTAGCGACGTCCCCCAACTGGGCCCTGGCCTTCGCCGGGGTGGAAATGTCTCACTCGAAGCCGCTCTCTTGGCCCTTGTTCTCCCGCGAAAGCGGGAGCCCAGTCTGGGTCCCCGCCTTCGCGGGGAAACACTCTGAGACGCCGCCTGCATCATGCTAGCCCGCCTCCTCATCCTCATCGCCCGCGGCTGGCAACTCGGCCCCTCGCTCGTCCTGCCGTCGAGTTGCCGCTACGATCCTTCCTGTTCAGCCTATGCAATAGAGGCCGTTGGGCGCTATGGCGCGCTCAAGGGGGGCTGGTTGGCGGCGAAGCGTATCGCGCGTTGCCATCCGTGGGGCGGGTACGGCCCCGATCCGGTCCCAGATATCGACAAGAAATTGAAAGACGCCGCCCTGTGAAAGACGACAAGCAGAATTTCGTGCTGTTCGCGGTGATCGCGGCGCTGATCCTGTTCGGATGGCCGCTGATCCAGGGCAAGTTCTTCCCGACCGCGAATCCGCCGGTCACGAAGATCGAAGGCGGCAAGACCAAGGCCATCGCCAACCCCGCCGCCGATCCGGCCGCGGACGGTGCCGCCGCGATCGGCGATCGCAACGCCGTGATCGCCAGCACCCCGCGCATCCGCATCGAGACGCCGCGCGTGTCCGGCTCGATCAACCTGAAGGGCGCGCGGATCGACGATCTCGTGCTCAAGGGCTATGACGAGACCGTCGCGAAGAACTCGCCGCCGATCCGCCTGCTTTCGCCCGCCGGCGCGCCCGACGCCTATTTCGCAAGCTTCGGCTGGCGCGCGCAGGGCCTGACCCCGCCTGCTGCCGATGCCGTCTGGACGCCCTCGGGTGCGACCACGCTGACGCCGACCACGCCGGTCACGCTCGACGCGACCAACGCCACCGGCCAGCGGTTCCGCATCCAGATCGCGGTCGACCAGGATTACATGTTCACGGTCCGCCAGACCGTCCTGAACGCCGGCACCGCGCCCGTTCCCGTCGCGACCTATGGCCTCGTCAACCGCGTCGGCATCTCGAAGGATCCGTCGTCGATGACGATCCATGTCGGACCGATGTCGGTCGATAATGGCGGCGCGCATTACCGTCCGAACTACAAGGACATCGACGAGGCCGCGCAGAAGTTCACGACGACCGGCGGCTGGCTCGGCTTCACCGACAAATACTGGCTGACCGCGATCATCCCCGATCAGGGCCAGGCGTTCGACGGCCAGTTCCGCGCGGGCGCCAACAAGGCGTACCAGGCCGATTACGCGCTCCAGCCCAAGCAGGTCGCACCGGGCCAGGCGATCACGCAGACCTCGCGCTTCTTCGCCGGCGCCAAGGAAGTCCGCCTGCTCGATCGCTACACCGACCAGCAGGGCGTCGCGAAACTCGATTACGCGATCGACTGGGGCTGGTTCCGGATCGTCGAGAAGCCGATCTTCTACTATCTCGACTGGCTGTTCCGCATGGTCGGCAACTTCGGCGTCGCGATCATCCTGCTGACGGTAACGATCCGCGGCCTGCTGTTCCCGATCGCGCAGCGTCAGTTCAAGTCGATGGCCGCGATGCGCGCCGTGCAGCCCAAGATGAAGGCGATCCAGGAAAAGCATAAGGACGACAAGGTCCGGATGCAGCAGGAAGTCATGGCGCTGTACAAGGCGGAGGGCGTCAACCCGCTCGCCGGTTGCGCGCCGACGTTGCTCCAGATCCCGATCATGTATGCGCTGTACAAGGTGCTGATGCTGACGATCGAAATGCGTCACCAGCCGTTCGTCGCGTGGATCAAGGATCTGTCCGCGCCCGATCCGTTGACTCCGCTCAACCTGTTCGGCCTGCTGCCGTTCACGCCGCCGCACATGATCGCGATCGGTATCGTGCCGATCATCCTGGGCATCAGCATGTACTTCCAGTTCAAGCTGAACCCGACGCCGATGGACGACACGCAGAAGCAGGTCTTCAAGCTGCTGCCATGGGTACTGATGTTCGTGATGGCGCCGTTCGCGGTCGGCCTCCAGGTATACTGGATCACGTCGAACTGCCTGACCATCATCCAGCAGAAGCTGCTGTACGCCCGCCATCCGGGCCTGAAAGTGCCGGTGACCAAGTGAACGACGTCCCTAACTTAGGTCCTGACCTCGAGCAGACCGACGCGCCGTTCACGCCCGAGATGCTGGAACATGCGCGGAAGCTGTTCGCGGGACATGTCGGCTTTCTGAAGTCCGCGCCGACGCTCGAGTTCCTGCCCGACGCATCGGTGCCGGAGGTGGCGTTCGCCGGTCGCTCGAACGTCGGCAAGTCGTCGTTGTTGAACGCGCTCACCGGGCGCAATTCGATGGCACGCACGTCGAACACCCCGGGCCGTACGCAGGAGCTGAACTTCTTCGAGGTCGGCGCCCCGCTCGCGTTCCGCCTCGTCGACATGCCTGGCTACGGGTTCGCCAAGGCGCCCAAGGACGTCGTCAAGAAATGGCGCTTCCTGATCAACGACTTCCTGCGCGGCCGTGACGTGTTGAAGCGGGCGCTCGTGCTGATCGATTCGCGCCACGGCATCAAGGACGTCGACCGCGAGATCCTCGAGATGCTCGACAAGGCCGCGGTCAGCTACCGCATGGTCCTGACCAAGGCGGACAAGATCAAGGCGTCCGAACTGGTCGAAGTGACCGAGCGCACCGCGGCCGAAGCCCGCAAGCGGCCCGCTGCGCATCCCGATATCTTGGTCACGTCGAGCGAATACGGCATGGGCATTCCCGAGCTGCGGGCCGCCGTGGTGGAAGCCGTCAGCTAAAAGAACGGTTGCGGTTCGACCTGCGGTTTCCGGCTGACACAGTCCGTCAAACTTCGTAGCTTCCCGTAAAAGGGGAGCACGGTATGCGTAGGGCGTTCGGGGGAATGTTGGCGATGGCAGTGATGCTGTCGGGCTGCGGCGGCAGCGACGAGGGCACGATCTCGACCGGCGGCAATACGCCCGCGCCGACTCCGACGGCATCCACGGGATGTTCCCTGCGCGAGCGCCAGGATTGGGCGGCGGCGCAGCTCCGCGAATGGTATCTGTTCCCGGACACGCTGCCCGCCTCGCTCAGCCCGGCGGCCTATACGACGGTCGACAGCTATATCGACGCGCTGACCGCGACGGCGCGGGCGCAGCGCAAAGACCGGTTTTTCACCTACCTGACGTCGATCAAGGAAGAAAACGCCTATTATGATTCGGGCGCCAGCGCGGGGTTCGGCATTCGCCTCGCGCTCGACCAGACCGGCCAGCGGCTGTTCTCCGCCGAATCGTTCGAAGGCGCCCCGGCGCTCGCCGCGGGGATCGATCGCGGCACGGAAATCCTCGCGATCGGCACGACGTCTGCCAACCTGCGGACGGTCAGTGCGATCATCGCCGCGGAGGGGACCGCCGGACTGACGACCGCGCTCGGCCCCGATACCGCGGGCACCGCACGCGTCCTGCGCGTCGCCGATGCGGCGGGCACGCGCGACGTGACGGTCACCAAGACCGATTTCGCGCTACTGCCGGTGTCGACGCGGTACGGCGCGAAGATCATCGACGATGGCGGCCGCCGCGTCGGCTATCTCAACCTGCGGACCTTCATCACCACCGCCGAGCCCGCACTAAAGGCCGCATTCGCCAATTTCCGCGCGAACGGCGTGACCAACGTGATCGTCGACCTGCGTTACAACGGTGGTGGCCTGATCACGACAGCGGAGTATCTAGGCGACCTGCTCGGCGGCGGTCGGTCGACGTCGGAGGTGTTCGACTACGTTACGTTCCGGACCGAGAAGGCCTCGAACAACACGACGCGCCTGTTCAAGCCACAGGCCGAATCGATCGCTCCGACCAAGATCGCCTTTATCGGCACTGGCGGTACCGCGTCGGCGAGCGAGATCGTCATCAACGCCTTCACGCCATATCTGCGCACCAATTCCGCGCTGATCGGCACCAACACGTTCGGCAAGCCGGTCGGCCAAATCCCGCTCGACCGGGCGGCCTGCGACGACCGCCTTCGCGTGGTGGCGCTGGCCACGCAGAATGCCGCGCGCAACGGCAATTACTATGACGGCCTCGCGACCACCGTGGAGGCGACGTGCCGGGCGAACGACGATATCTCCTATCAGTTGGGCGATCCGCTCGAGGCGTCGACCCGTCAGGCACTCGACTTCCTCGCCGGACGCAGCTGTACGCCGATCACAGCAAGCGCGAGTGCAAGCGCGGATGCGGGTGCCGGTCTGCAGTCGATGCGGACCCAGGCAACGCTGGAGGCGCCCGAGACGGGGCATGCGTTGCTGGTGCCCGATCACCCCGATACGCCCCAACGCGAGGTGCCGGGGCTGTTCTGATCGATCCCGTGGAGACGGGGAATACGCGGAACGATTGCCTCTTTCCGCCCCCTCGCCTAGCACCGCGCGCATGAAACTGATCATCGGCAACAAGGCCTATTCCTCCTGGTCGCTGCGCGGCTGGCTCGCGTGCAAGCAGTCCGGGCTGCCGTTCGAGGAGGTCGTCGTGCCGATGTACGACGCCGATTGGGAAAAGCGCCGCTCGGGCGACGAGTTCGCGCCGTCGTCGGGCAAGGTGCCGATCCTGTGGGACGGCGACGCGGTGGTGTGGGACAGCCTGGCGATCGTCGACTATCTCGCCGACAAGGTCGGTCGCGAGCGCTTCTGGCCCGAGGACAATGCCGCGCGGGCGATGGCGCGATCGATGGCCGCCGAGATGCATTCGAGCTTCCAGGCGCTGCGCCGCAAGCACAGCATGAACGTGCGGCAGATATTTCCCGCAAAGCAGGCCGACGACGACGTCCTGGTCGAACTGCAGCGGATCATGGAATTGTGGGCGCAGGCACGCGCACGCTTCGGCGGCGATGGCGATTTCCTGTTCGGCCAGTTCGGCGCGGCGGACATCATGTTCGCGCCGGTCGTCACGCGGATCGTCACTTATCAGCTGCCGATCGCGCGCTTTGCCGCCGGTTACATGCAGGCGATGTTCGAGCATCCCTTCATGCAGGACTGGATCGCGAGCGCGCAGGAAGAGGAATGGGTGCTCGAGCAATATGAGCAGCCGGTCGCCACGCCTGCATGAACGCGCCGATCGACCCGGTCGCGCTCACCCAGGCGTTGCTCCGCGCGGATAGCGTCACGCCGGCGCGTGGTACGGTATTCGACGTGCTAGAGGCGGCGCTGATGCCGCTCGGCTTTGCGGTCGATCGGTTCGTGGTTGGTGAAGCGCCGGACGGACCGGTCGAGAATTTGCTCGCCACACGCGGAACGGGGCCGCGGCATCTGGCGTTCGCGGGGCATGTCGACGTCGTGCCTCCGGGTGACGGCTGGACCGGTTCGCCTTGGTCGGGCGAGGTGCGCGACGGGTTGTTGTATGGGCGCGGTGCGGTCGACATGAAGGGCGCGGTGGCCGCGTTCGTCGCTGCCGCCAGTCGGAGCGATGCCCATCAAGGCGGGGGGACGCTGTCGCTGATCATCACCGGCGACGAGGAAGGGCCTGCGACCTACGGCACCGTCGCGTTGATGGAGCGAATGGCCGCGCGGGGGATCGTGCCCGATCTTTGCCTGGTCGGTGAGCCGACCTCGACCGCTCGGCTCGGCGACATGGTGAAGATCGGGCGGCGTGGCTCGGTGAATATCTGGATCGACGTGCCGGGGCGCCAGGGCCACGTCGCCTACCCGAATCTGGCCGACAATCCGATCCCGCGGTTGATCGCGATCTTGGCGGAAATCGAGACCGTCGTGCTCGACGAGGGGACCGACTGGTTCCAGCCGTCGAACATCGAGGTGACGGACATTGCGGTTGGCAATCAGGCGCACAACGTCATTCCGGCCAAGGCGTCGGCGCGGCTCAGCATCCGCTTCAACGATCAGCATCGGGGCGCGGCGTTGATCGAGCGCATCCGGGCGATCGCCGGACGTCACGACACCGGGGCGATCGTGACGGGGAGGGTTTCGGGCGAAGCGTTCCTGACGGAGCCGGGTGCCTTCTCGACGCTGCTGTCGGACGCCATCCATGCGGCAACCGGGATCGTGCCCGAACTGTCGACCACCGGCGGCACATCGGATGCGCGGTTCCTGTCGAAGCTGTGCCCGGTAGTCGAGTTCGGCCTGATCAACGCGACGATGCATAAGGTCGACGAGGCGGTCGCTGTCGAGGATCTACGGACGCTGACGGATATCTATGCGGGGGTGATCGACCGGGCGCTGCGCTAAGGCACGCGGCTCGTCATCAATACCAAACTATCGTCACCCCAGCGGAAGCTGGGGTCTCCTCGTTTGGCGGGCAACGCGGGAAACGGTGAAATATCCCAGCTTTCGCTGGGATGACGGGAAGATGAGTATTGCGGCAGGAGCGCGCTCTACCCCTCCCGTCCCCGGCGGAGGACGATGTAGAGCGCTCCCATCCCGCCGTGGCGCGGATGGGCACCGCGGACGGCGGCGATCGAATCCGCATGGCGCGAACCCGCCAGCCAGTCGGTCACCGCAGACCGGATCGCGCCGCGCGCGTGCGGGCGTTCGCTCTCCGGCCGCGGCGGCTTGCCCGTCACTAGCAGCAGCACGCGGTCGCCGCGTGCGATCGCCCGTCCGAGGCCAACATCGAGCATCGTATGCGCGGACGCCAGCGTGTGGCCGTGCAGATCGATCGAGCTGTCGGGACTGACCACGCCGCGCGTCAGCCTCTTGTCCCAGCCGCCGTCGAGCGTGTTGGCGGTGATCGGCTTGGCCACCGGCCGCGACGGTGCCACCGGTTTTGCACCAGGGCGGCTTGCAAACGGCGTGACGACGGTGCGGACGAGCGGCTTGACCCGTCCCATCGGCGCAGGCGGCGGCGGAACGATCTTGCCGTTGGGACCGATCACCGGCTTGGGTGGCGGTGGCAGCGGCGGCGCGCGCTCTGGGATGCGGACCGCGACTGTGCGCATCGGCCGGACGCTCGCCATCACGCGCGCCCAGAGCTGCGCCTCCTCCGGGGTGAGGGGGTCAGGGTTGAGGGGTCGGCCCGCCATATCGCGCCCCATTTGCTTGATTGAGCCGCGCGACGGTGCCGATCGGCAGCAGCAGATACGCGCTCCCGCGCCCGGCCATGCCGCCCGCGGTCGCTTCTGCCGCGGGCCCGGCACCCCAGAAGGTGTCGAAGCGATTGCTGCCCTTGATCGCGCCGCCGGTGTCCTGTGCGACCCATAAGCCGCTGGCATCCTGGCGGTCGAGCGACAGGAACACGGGCGCACCGAGCGGGACGAACTTCACGTCCGCCGCTGCACTCACCTGGCCGGTGACCGGTAGCCCGAGTGCCCCCAGGGGGGCGCCGTCGAGTTCGCGGAAGAACACGAAGCTCTTGTTCTCGCGCATGATCGCCTGCCCCTCGGCCGGGTGCGCGTGGAGCCACGCGACGATACCCTGCATCGAGGTCTGGCCGGGCTGCAGCAGCCCGCGCGCCTTCATCAGCGCGCCGATGCCGGTGTAATCGCGGCCGTTCTGCGTCGCGTAGCCGATCCGCAGAATCTCGCCATCGGGAAGCCGCAGCCGTCCCGAGCCCTGGATCTGGAGGAAGAACAATTCGATCGGATCGCGCGCCCAGGCGAGGATCGGCGCCTTGCCCGACAGCGCACCCTGCTCGATCGCGGTCCGATCGTAATAGGGTACGAGGTTGGTGCGATCGACACGACCCCGGACCTTCTTGCCCTTGAGCGCGGTCGAGAATGCGCCGAGATCGACATCGATCAGATCGGTCGGCCGACCATAGATCGGCGCATAGCCGTCACGACGATCCAGCGAGCCGGCGATCTCCGGCTCGTAATAGCCGGTCGCGAACGCCTTGCCGTCGCCGATCTGCGCCGTCTCGAACCATTGCGCAAAGAACGCACGCGCACTGCGGCGATCGGTGGTGGCGGCCGCCGTGCACGCGAGTTGCCAGTCGGTGCCCCGCGTCAGGCCGGACGTATCCATCCGCCGCACCAGCGATGGGCAACTCGTCACGAACGCGGCAAGCGCCGACTGCGCCTGCGCATCGTCGATCGGCAGGCTGCCAAGCGGTGGTCCGGGCAACACGCCGGCCGCCGCTGCGTTCAAGGGCTCGATCACAGGGCTGGTTGGTATCGGCAGCAAAGGCACGGCGCCCACGATCCGCGCGGGCGACTGGATTCCGCGGATGTTGGGCGATGCGCCGGTGTCGCGCGTCGGATGAACGCGGACCGGCTCCGTCGGCCGGGTCTCGTGATCGACCGGTGCCGGACCGGCGCGCGGTGGCTCGACGCCACCGACGCACGCGCTCAACGACAGCGCCAGTACGGCGCTTATCCCTGCCCCCCTGAAGTCGCGCATCAGGCTTCGTCGGTGTCGGCGAGCATCCAGTTCGGATCGCTGCTCTTCAGCGTCCGCGCGAAGGTCCACACGTCGTGCGTCTCGACCGCGTCGGTCAAAGAGCCGGCAAGGACATTGCCCTCCGCATCGCGCGTGACGGCCGCGATATCCGCATCGAAACGCACCGTGATACGCGCATCGCGACCCGAGACGCTCGCATCGGCGATGACTGCGCGCTCGATCGTGACGAGGCGGTTGTCGAGCACTTCGCCAGCTTCGTTACGCGCGACGATCGCTTCACCGAACGCGGCACGCACGTCAGCGACTGCGAGATCGGCCAGCGCGTCCTCGTCGCCCTTCCAGAACGCTTCGAGCACCATCCGGTACGCGGCCTGCGAGCCTTCGAGGAAGCGACCGACATCGAAACCGGGCTCGCCGGCGATGATCGCACGGAGTCCGGCCTCGGCCTGCGGCTCGATGTTGCGGTTGGCGGTCTCGCGCGGTTCGGCGACGGCGTCGATCGTCCGCGGCACCGAGATCGGTACCGGACGCTCCTCGGCCGTGCGCGGCAACGGCTCATGCCCGGTGCGCTTGCCGAGCACGCTATACAGTCGCATGGCCAAGAAGCCTGCAACCATCGCGAGAAGTACTACGTAAAACAACCGTGCCTCCGATCTTCGGGCTAACATAGGCCAAAGCTGCGCTTATTCAAACCCGCGCCCGTTGAAACGCCCCGTCGGCACTGCTAATCGCACCGCCTCGACCCAATGGAACGCACGAGCATTCCGCTTCGGTCCCATCTTTGCGCATTTCAAGGACATGACGAATGGACGATCAGGACAATGGCATCACCATGCCGGACCAGGCTATCGCGAATGGCGAGGACACGGTCCCGGCGGCCGGGCTGATCTCGCAGTACGTCAAGGACCTGTCGTTCGAGAACCCGAACGCGCCCGCAGTCTACCAGAACCAGACCCCGCCGGCGATCGACGTGCAGTTCAACATCGGCGCGGCACAGGTCGGCGACGAGGTGCACGAGGTCGTGCTGAAGATCGACGTCCGCGCCGAGACCGACGGGCAGGTCGCGTTCATCGTCGACCTTTCGTACGCGGGGCTGTTCGGGCTGCGCAACATCCCGGCCGAGCATGTCCAGCCGTTCCTGCTGGGCGAAGCGCCACGCCTGCTGTTCCCGTTCGCGCGTCGCGTGCTGTCGGATGCGGTGCGTGACGGTGGCTTCCCGCCGCTGCTGCTCGAGCCGATCGACTTCTCGCAGCTCTATATCCAGCAGTCCGAACAGCAGGGCATCCAGCCCAACGTCGGCGATTTCGGCCAGGCCTGATCGACCGGGGGCGGAGCACGCGTAGATGAACCTGACCAAGGCGCTGGGATCGGTCGGCGGGCTGACGCTCGCCAGCCGCGTCCTGGGGCTGGTGCGCGACTCGCTGTTCGCGCGGTTCGTCGGCGCCGGGTTCGCGTCGGACGCTTTCCTGATCGCGTTCCGCCTCCCCAACATGTTCCGCGCCCTCTTCGCGGAGGGCGCGTTCTCCGCCGCGTTCATCCCGATGTTCAATCGGAAGGTCGGCGACAAGGATGGCCGCGGGCTGCCGGACGGAATCGCGTTCGCCGAGGATGCACTGTCGGTGCTTTTGCCGACGCTGATCCTGATGACGGTGATCTTCGAGATCGCGGCGTGGCCGATGACGTGGCTGCTGACCTTCGGGTTCAACGGCGCCAGTGCGGCGCGGTTCGACTATGTCGTCCACCTGTCGCGGATCACCCTGCCCTATCTGCTGCTGATCAGCCTTGTCTCGCTGCTCGGCGGCATCCTCAATTCGCTGCACAAGTTCTGGATCAATGCCGCGGCACCGATCCTGCTGAACGCGACGCTGATCGCGGCACTGCTGCTGTTCCACGAGCACCAGCCGCTGCTGACCGCGCGCAACCAGGCGATCGCGGTGACGGTGTCGGGGGCGTTGCAGCTTTTGTGGCTGATCTGGGCGTGTCGCGCGTCGGGCGTGAAGCTCCGGTTGAAGCGCCCACAGCTCAACCCCGACGTGAAGAAACTCATGTCGCTGATCTGGCCTGCCGCCGCCGGTGCCGGTGCGGTGCAGATCAACCTCGTCGTATCGACCGCGCTTGCCGCCGCGCTGCTCCCGGCGGGATCGGTCTCGTACATCTATTTCGCCGACCGACTGAACCAGCTCCCGCTTGGGCTGATCGGCATCGGTCTCGGCACCGTCCTGCTTCCCACCATCTCGCGCCAGCTCGGTCGCGGCGAGGATGCGGAGGCGATGGCGACGCAGAACCGCGGCATGGAGCTCGCGCTGTTCCTCACGCTGCCCGCGACGGTGGCGCTGATCGTGTGCGGCGTGCCGATCGTCGGCGCGCTGTTCCAGCACGGCAAGTTCGCGCTCGACGACAGCGTGCTGACTGCGCAGGCGCTCGCGGCGTTCTCAATCGGCCTTCCGTCGTACATCCTCGTGAAGGTACTCACGCCCGGCTATTACGCACGCTCGGACACGCGCACGCCGGTGCGGTATGCGACGATGTCGATGGTCGTGAACCTCGTCCTCAACCTCGCCTTCATCAAGCCGCTCGGCCATATGGGCCCACCGCTCGCCACCGCGATCGCGAGCACGGTCAACGTCGCGATGCTGTACCGCACGCTGGTTCGTCGCGGGCACTTCACCCCGGACGCGCGGTTGCGTCGGCGGACGTGGCGGCTGCTGGTCGCCGCGCTGATCATGGGCGTCGTGATGTTTTTCCTCAACGACCTGTTCCAGCCGTTCGTGACCGGCACCAGCATCCAGCGCTGGGGGGCGATGCTGGTGCTGGTTACCACCGGCGGCGTGGTCTATGCGATCGCGACATTGCTCACCGGCGCGTTCCGGCTGGGCGACATCTCCACGCTTCTGCGTCGTTCACGATAGGTCTCTCAATGCGCGTTGTTTCCGGCATCAAGCCCACCGGCAATCTCCATCTCGGCAATTACCTTGGGGCGGTGAAGCAGTGGGTCGCGCTGCAGGACGACGTCGCGGCGCAGGGCGGCGAGTCGATGTTCTTCATCGCCGATCTCCACGCGCCGACCGAATGGATCGCGCCGGCGGAATTGTCGTCGCACACGATCGAGGTCGCGGCGACGATGATCGCCGCTGGGATCGATCCGGCGAAGTCGATCCTGTTCAACCAGGCGCGCGTACCCGCGCACAGCGAGATGGCGTGGCTGCTCAACACGGTCGCGCGCGTCGGCTGGCTGAACCGGATGACGCAGTTCAAGGACAAGGCGGGCAAGAACCGCGAGGGCGCGAGCGTCGGGCTGTATGATTACCCGGTACTGATGGCCGCCGACGTGCTGCTCTACAACGCCACGCACGTGCCGGTCGGCGAGGACCAGAAGCAGCATCTCGAACTCGCGCGCGATATCGCGACCAAGTTCAACGGCGATTATGGGGTGGACCTGTTCACGCTTCCCGCCCCGCTGATCAGCAAGGCGGCGCCGCGGATCATGAGCTTGCGCGATGCTTCGGCGAAGATGTCGAAGTCGAACCCGTCCGAGCAGTCGGTGGTCAAGCTGATCGACAGCGACGACACCATCGCCGACAAGTTCCGCAAGGCGAAGACCGATCCCGACGTGCTGCCGGCGACGGTCGAGGAGCTGGGCGATCGCGCGGAGGCGCGCAACCTGCTGACGATCTACGCGGCGCTGGCGGATAGCGATGTGGCGACCGTGCTGGGCGAGTTCGGCGGCAAGGGGTTCGGCGCGTTCAAGCCGGCGCTCGCGGATCTGGCGGTGGCGAAGTTGGGGCCGATCCGTGACGAGATGGTGCGGTTGCTGGATGACCGCAGTGCGGTGACGGCGGTGTTGCAGGCGGGGGCGGAGAAGGCGCGCGCGCTGGCGGCGCCGGCGTTGAAGCGGACACAGGATGCGATGGGGTTGCAGGTCTGAGACTGCTTGTCCGTTATCGTGACGGTTCACTTGGCGCCTGAGTACCCGACCGTCACCCCTGCACGATAACCGTCACCCCAGCGAAAGCTGGGGTCTCCCTCGTTGCACGCTACCCCTGCCAAACGCGAAGATCCCAGCTTTCGCTGGGATGACGGACTAGGGGGTGTGCTTCAGCTAAAAAGCGTGTTCCCCCGCGAAGGCGGGGGTCCAGACTGGGCTCCCGCCTTCGCGGGAGAACAAGGAGGGCTAGCCCTCCAACTCGCGCATCAGCACGCGGACCGCAGCGTCGATATCGCGGTCCGAGTCCCGCAGTTCCTCGATCTTGCGCACCGCATGGATTACCGTCGAATGATCGCGCCCGCCGAATTTTCGGCCGATCTCCGGCAACGACCGGGTCGTCAAGCGCTTAGCCAGATACATCGCGATCTGCCGCGGACGAGCCACCGCTCGCGCGCGTCGCGCCGAAATCAGGTCGAGCGGCTTCAGTTCGAAATGCGCCGACACGAGCTTCTGGATCTCGTCGATCGTCACGCGCTTCTGCGCGCCGCGGAGGACCTCACCCAACGTCGCGACCGCGAAGTCCAGGTCGATCGTGTCGCCGGTCAGCTGCGCATACGCCACGACGCGGTTGAGCGCGCCTTCGAGCTCGCGGATGTTCGCATGGATGCGGCTCGCGAGCAGATCGAGTACGTCGGTCGGCACGCGCATGTCGGGCAGGTCGACCAGTTTCCGATCGAGGATCGTCCGGCGCAGCGTCAGGTCGGGCGCCTTGATGTCTGCGACCAGCCCGACCGACATCCGGCTGACGATCCGCGCCTCGACGCCTTCGAGCGCCTGCGGGCAACGATCGGCGGAGATCACCAGCCGCTTGCCTGCCGCCATGATCTCGTTGACCGTGTGGAAGAATTCTTCCTGCGTCGCATCCTTGCCGGCAATGAACTGGAGATCGTCGATCAGCAGCAGGTCGGCGCCGCGCAGCCGCTGCTTGAACGCATGCGTATCGCGCGCGCGCATCGACGCGACGAAATCATACATGAAGCGCTCGGCGGACATGCACAGCACGATCGCGTGCGGATTATGCTCGAGGAACGCGTGGCCGATCGCGTGCATGAGGTGTGTCTTGCCCTGCCCCGTGCCGCTGTGGAGGAACAACGGGCTGAACCGCACCGGGCCGGGTTCGGCGAGCACCTTGGCCGCGTTGAACGCGACCTTGTTCGACGGATCCACGACGAATCGCTCGAAGGTGTAACGCGGGTCGAGCGGCGGGCGTTCGGCCGGTACGCCGGCTGGTACGGGAGCCGGCGCCGCGACCACCGCAGGCGCTGGCTTCAACGACGGATCGACACCGAACTTCATCGACGTCTGGACGGGTTGCGGAGTGGGCTCGACCGCCAACGCCGCGACGACGTCCGCCGGAACGGGCACGGTCTCGATCGCGAGCACGACAGGCGCGCGACCCGGCGCCCGGGTCTCGATCTGGACGGTGCGGACGTTGGGCAGGATCTGCCGGAACTCGAGCACCAGCCGGTCGGCGTAATGATTGCGGACCCAGTTGGTCATGAACGCCGAGGGCAGCGCGAGGCGGATCGTGTCGCGGTCCTCGCCGGGGATCAGCTCGATCGGTTTCAGCCATTGCTCGAACAGTCGCGTGCCGGCCGACTCGCGCAGGGACGTGCGCACGCGCGCCCAGGCCTTTTCGGCCTCGGTCGCGTGCGTCACAGATCCTTGCCACTTCGTCACGCGCACGCTTCTCCGACCCCGCGCGACGCATCGCGCTGGTGATATAGTCCCGACAGAAAATGGTCCCCCCGACGACCCCAAGGGTCATCCGGCATCTTCGCCCTGTATGTTTGATGCAGCGGTGGAAACCACCGTCGCTGTGAGCCCCGTTATGAAGCGATCGGCGATCCGGGCAAGACCCCGACGCGTCACATTTTCGAAATAAAGCGGCTTGACTTGAGCAAGCCGCGGAAATGCGTCGATATTTTTATAAGTTGCTGTGTTTACGCATTTTTTGTGAATTCGGACTTGCCATGACGTAATTGCGCACCACTCGAATCGTGGGGAATCCTCGGGTTATGCGGACGTAACCCACGTTCTGTTCGCAGACGCAAAAAACCCGCCGGGAATGCCCGGCGGGTGATCTACTCGACAATGACGGATCGCTTAGGCGAGTCCGGTCACGGCCTTGGTCAGACGCGCGAACTTGCGGCTCGCGGTGTTCTTGTGGAGCACGCCCTTGGCGACGCCACGCTGCAGCTCAGGCTGTGCGGCCGCGAGTGCGGTGGTCGCTGCGCCCTTGTCGCCCGATGCCAGTGCGGCCTCGACCTTCTTGATGAAGGTACGGATACGGCCGACGCGGTTGCCGTTCACTTCCGCGCGACGGTCGTTGCGACGGATACGCTTTTTCGCCTGCGGCGTGTTCGCCATGAAGCCCTCTGGATGTTCGAATGAATAAAAAGGGGCGCCGGATTGCTCCTACGCCCTCTCGAAGCCGCGGCCCTACCCACTTTGTCCTAGATCGTCAACCGCGTTGGCACTTCGGACACCAGAAGGTCGAGCGCCCGCCTTCGGTGCGGCGCTTGACGGTAGCGCCACACTCGCACGCTTCGCCTTCACGCCCATAGACACGCCATTGCTTGGAAAAATAGCCGAGCTCGCCGTCGGGGCGAACATAGTCCCGGAGCGACGATCCGCCCGCGAGGATCGCCGCGGTCAGCACCGTCCGAATCGCCTCGACGAGTCGCTCGAGTCGAAACAACGAGATCCGCCCAGCCGCACGTGACGGCGCGATCTTCGCCATGTGCAGCGCCTCGCACACATAGATGTTGCCGAGCCCCGCGACGATTCGCTGGTCGAGCAGCATCGCCTTGATCGACGCCCCCCGCCCTTCGAGCACCTCGAGCAGATACGCAGCGGTCAGGTCGGGCCCGAGCGGCTCGGGGCCCATGCTGAGGAACGGCGGGTAATTGGCGATGTCGTCGGTCGCCCACAGATCGAGAAAGCCGAATCGGCGCGGATCGTTGAGCGCGACCGTCCGCCCCGCTTCGGTCCCGATCAGCAGGTGATCGTGCGGCAGCAGTTCGCTCGGATCGACTCGCCAGCGTCCCGACATGCCGAGATGGAATATGAGCGTATCGCCGCGGTCGGTATCGATCAGCCCGTATTTCGCACGCCGCCCGAGCGCCGTGACGGTCGCCCCGGTCATCCGCTGGCGGAGGTCGACTGGGATCGCTTTCCGCAGGTCGGCACGACGCGGCTCGACCGAGGTCAGGCGCTGGCCCTTCAGCACGGGTTCGAGCCCGCGCACGGTGGTTTCGACTTCTGGTAATTCTGGCACGGTTTGCAGCTAGGTTGCGTTTGCTCGCGTCACAAGGCGCGGCTAGAGCGCTGGCTATGAACGACTTGATCGCGCCCACGCCTGCTTCGACGCCCGATACCGTATCCTTCGGCTACGAAGACATCCCCGCCACCGAGAAGACCGCCCGCGTCGGCGGCGTCTTCTCGAACGTCGCAGGGAAATACGACCTGATGAACGATGCGATGTCGGGCGGCATGCACCGCCTGTGGAAGGACCGCTTCGTCCGCCGCGTGAAACCGCGCGAGGGCGAGCAGATCCTCGACATGGCGGGCGGCACGGGCGACATCGCGTTCCGCATGGAGCCATCGGGCGCCTCGATCACGGTCGCCGACATCAACCCGCAGATGCTCGAAGTCGGCATGGAACGCGCCCAGAAGCGCGGGATCGACGGCCTGGTCTGGACCGAGGCTAACGCGGAAACGCTGACCTTCCCCGACAAGTTCTTCGACGCGTACACGATCGCGTTCGGCATCCGTAACGTGACCGATATCCCGAAGGCTCTTCGCGAAGCGCACCGTGTGTTGCGGCGTGGCGGGCGGTTCTACTGCCTCGAATTCTCGACCACCGTGTGGCCGGGGTTCGCCGAGGTGTACGACGCCTATTCGCACAAGATGGTCCCGAAGCTTGGCCAGCTACTCGCACAGGACGCCGACAGCTATCGCTACCTGATCGAATCGATCCGCCGCTTCCCGGACATGCCCAAGTTCAAGGGAATGATCGCGGACGCGGGGTTCGTGCAGACGAAGGTCGAACCGTTGCTGGGCGGGCTGGTCGCGATCCACAGCGGGTGGAAGATCTAGTGATCACGCCAAGGCGCGAAGGCGCGAAGGGGTTTTCGCGCAGAGGCGCAGAGGACGCAGAGATGGCGCGCGCGCGGCAGCTTTCACTTCATCAACCACTAGTGATGAAAAGCCGCAGCCGCGGCGAAACGCAACACCTCCACGTCTCCGCGCCTCTGCGCGAACCATTTCTACCCTCTCTTCGCGCCTTGGCGCCTTCGCGTGAACCAACCTTCTCTTACGGCACCAACCGCAAGTGACCGCCTCCACCACCCACGTCTGGCGACTCCTTAAATGGGGCCGCATCCTCGCTCGCCACGGCGCGCTGCGCGGCATCGAGCGGGACCCCAACACGCCCGCCCCCGTCCGCCGCCTCGCACGGATCGCGCGGTTCGGTGCGCGGGTGCCGGCAGTGCCGCGCTATGCCGATGCGTTCCAGGCGATCGGCCCCGCGGCGATCAAGCTTGGGCAGACGCTAGCCACCCGCCCCGATCTCGTCGGTGAAGACGCCGCGCACGATCTGTTGCGACTGCAGGACCAGCTCTCCCCCGTCCCATACGAGACGATCGAAGCGGCGATGCTGGCGAGCTTCGGCAAGCCACTGGAGACCTTGTTCTCGCGCATCGAACCGATCCCGGTCGGCGCAGCATCGATCGCCCAGGTCCACCGCGCCGTCACCACCGACGGCCGCCAGGTCGCCGTCAAAGTCCTCCGCCCCGGCGTCGAGGACGATTTCGCGCGCGCGATTGACACCTACAGCTGGGCCGCAGCGCAACTCGAGGCGCTCAGCCCAGAAGCGATGCGCCTCCGCCCCCGCCTCACGATCGAGACCTTCAAGCGCTGGACCTTACGCGAACTCAACTTCCGCCGCGAAGCAGCCTCCGCCTCCGAACTCGCGGAGGGCATGACCGCCGAGCCCGATTTCGTCATCCCCGCGATCGACTGGGCGCGCTCGACCAACAAGGTCATGACGATCGAGTGGATCGACGGCATCAAGCTGTCCGACCGTCCCGCGCTCGTCGCGGCCGGCTACGATCTCCCCGGGCTCGCCAACACGCTCGTCCGCGCGTTCCTGCGCCAGGCGATCGCCGACGGGTTCTTCCACGCCGACATGCACCAGGGGAACCTGTTCGCACTCCCCGGCAACCGCATCGCCGCGATCGACTTCGGCATCATGGGCCGGATCGACCGTCGCGCGCGTGTCTGGCTTGCCGAGATTCTCTACGGCCTGATCACCGGCAATTATAAGCGCGTTGCCGAGATCCATTTCGAGGCGGGCTACGTCCCCGCACACCACGATGTCGCCGAATTCGCCACTGCCCTCCGCGCGGTCGGCGAGCCGATGCGTGGGCTGCCGGTCAAGGACATGTCGATCGGCATGATGCTCGACAGCCTGTTCTCGATCACGCGCGATTTCGACATGGTGACGCAGCCGCACCTGTTGCTGCTGCAGAAGACGATGGTGATGGTCGAGGGCGTCGCGACCAGCCTCAACCCCGACATCAACCTGTGGGAAGCCGCCGAACCGTTCGTCCGCGACTGGATCCGCGGCGAGCTCGGCCCCGAGGCGATGATCGCCGACCGCCTGATCGCGGATTTCCAGACGCTTACCAGGCTGCCGGAGTTGGTCCGCCGGATCGAGGCGCACTACCCCGCGCCCGGCGGTGCCCCCCCGACGATGCCGCTGCGCGAGATCGAAGTCATCCGGATCGGCGGCGGCTGGCGCTACGGCCTGGTTGCTGTGATCGCCGCGGCGGCGGGCATCGCGGCGACGATGATCTTCGGATGACGGCATGAGGACGCGTCGCGGCGCGCCTATATGGCTGATTGGGCCGACCCGGTTCGCGGGCATGCCGCGCAGCCAGGCGAGGATCGGCATCGCGATGTTCGTGCTGCTGCTGGCCGCCTGCCTGACCGCGCTCGGCTCGCCCGGCCCGCGACCCAGCGCCGGATCCGGCTCCGCCCCCAATGTCGCCGCAGCCGATGCCGCGCCGCCGGGCCAGACCGACCTGCTGCTGTACCAGACGATCGTCGACGGCGTCCGTAGCGGGTCGCCCTATTACAGCGTCGCCGCCGAGACGCAGCGGATGGGCCATTACCCGCTGAAGCCGTTCTTCGCGATCCGCCTGCCGACGCTGGCGGTGGTTCAGGCCGCGCTGTCGCCGGTGCTGGCGAACCTGCTACTTCTGCTGCTGTGCGTCGGCACGATCCTCGCCTGGGTGCACCGTCTCAGGCCCGAGACGACCGGGCTCGTCCCGCTCGGCATCGCTGGCCTGCTGGTGGTCGCCGGTCTCTACGTGAACCTCGACCCCGGTTTCGCGGTATTCCACGAAGTATGGGCGGGGCCGCTGATCGCGCTGTCGCTCGCGGTGCGCCGCCCCGGCCACTGGCTGCCCGCCGTCGCGTTCGGGCTGTCGGCGATGCTGATCCGCGAGACCGCGCTGCTGTACGTCGCGATCATGGCGGGCTTCGCCTGGACCGAAGGCGAGCGGCGCGAGACGCTCGGCTGGCTCGCCGCGATCGCGATCTTCGCGGTCGTGCTCGCGTTCCATGCATATGCGGTCGCGCTGGTGACCGGGCCGCTCGATCGCGTCTCGCAAGGCTGGAGCGGACTCGAGGGCTTCGGCTTCTATGTGAAGCTCGCGACGATCTCGTCCGGTCTCGACCTGGTGCCGCAGTGGCTCGCATCGCTGTTGCTGGGCACGTCGCTGTTCGGCTGGATCGCCTGGCGAGACCCGACCGCGACGCGCGCCCTTGCGGTGTTCGCTGCTTATGCCGCGCTGATCTCGCTGCTCGCACGCAGCGACAATTTCTACTGGGCGCTGATCACCACGCCGCTGCTGCTGGTCGGGATCGTGTTTGCGGTCGATGGCCTGCGCGACCTGATCGCCGCCGCGCGCGATACGCGGCGCATTACGGTGACGCGCGTAATCCGCTAGAGAGCGCACATGAAGCGCATCCTCCTGATCGTCGGCGGCGGTATCGCCGCGTACAAGGCCGCCGAGCTCATCCGCCTGCTCAAGAAACGTGGCCACGCCGTACGCTGCGTGATGACCGAGGCGGCGCATCATTTCGTGACGCCGATGACGCTCGCCGCGCTCAGCGAGGACAAGGTCTATACCACGCTGTGGGACCTCAAGGACGAGGCTGAGATGGGCCATATCCAGCTTAGCCGCGAGGCCGACCTGATCGTCGTCGCGCCCGCCACCGCGGATCTGCTCGCGCGCATGGCAGGGGGCCTCGCCAACGATCTCGCGACGACGCTGCTGCTCGCCACCGACAAGCCGGTGCTCGCCGCGCCCGCGATGAACTTGCGTATGTGGGGCCACGCCGCAACCGTCCGCAACGTGGCCCAGCTCCGCGCCGACGGCGTTACCGTCATGCAGCCCGACGAGGGGCCGATGGCGTGCGGCGAATATGGCCCAGGCCGCCTGCCCGAGCCCTACGCCATCCTGGCCGCGATCGAGGCGATGCTAGCCCCTGCGCCGAAACGGCTCGCGGGACGCCACATTCTCGTCACCGCCGGCCCGACTCATGAACCGATCGACCCGGTCCGCTACATCGCCAACCGATCGTCGGGCAAACAGGGCTTCGCGATCGCCGCCGCGCTGGCGAAGCTCGGCGCGCGCGTGACGCTGGTCGCCGGCCCCGTCGCGCTCGACACGCCGCCGGGCGTCGACCGGATCGACGTCGAGACCGCACGGCAGATGGCGGATGCCGTCGCGAACGCACTGCCGGCCGACGCCGCGATCATGGTCGCCGCGGTCGCAGACTGGCACGTCTCCCCCGCCGCGCAGAAGATCAAGAAAAGCGATGCGGCGCCCGCGCTCGTATTGTCCGAGAACCCCGACATTCTCGCGACACTCGCGCGCAGTCCGCAGCGACCCCGCCTGCTGGTCGGTTTCGCCGCGGAGACCGAGCGCGTCATCGAGCACGCTAGCGCCAAGCGCCTGCGCAAGCAGGTCGACTGGATCGTCGCCAACGACGTCTCCGGCGATGTCATGGGCGGCGCGGACAACACCGTTCACCTCGTCACCGACGCCGGCGTCGAGAGCTGGGACCGGCTTCCCAAGGCGGAGGTCGCCACCCGACTGGCGGAGCGCATCGCCGATGCGCTAGAACGCATCGCATGATCCGTATCGAACTCAAGCGCCTGCCGCACGGTGAAGGCCTGCCCCTGCCCGCCTACGCCTCCGACGGCGCCGCCGGACTGGATGTCGTCGCCGCCGAAGCGCTGACCCTGGCGCCGGGCGCCCGCGCCGCCGTCGCGACCGGCTTTGCGATCGCCATACCCGATGGCCATGAGGTCCAGGTCCGTCCCCGTTCGGGCCTTGCGCTCAAATACGGCATCACCTGCCTCAACACCCCCGGCACGATCGACAGCGACTATCGCGGCGAGGTGAAGGTGATCCTCGCCAATCTCGGCCAGGACCCGTTCGAGATCGCGCGCGGCGACCGCATCGCGCAGCTCGTGCCTGCCGCGGTCCTGCGCGCGACGCTCGACGAGGTGACGATCCTCGACGACACGGCCCGCGGCGGGGGCGGCTTCGGATCGACCGGCCGATGATCGCCGCGCTTCTCCTGCTCCAGACCGCCGGACAGCCGGTTCCGCCGCCCGCGACGCCGACGATGCCCGCGCCGGCAGCGTCCGGCATCGCCCTGCCGCCGCAGGACTGGAGCGACCTGCCGATCCTGCGCATCCGCAAAAGGGCCAGCACGCTCGCCAACACCTCGGCCTATGTGCACGGCGAAGTCATGGCCGGGCGCTGTGCGAAGGCGACCAGGACGCCGCAGGGCTGGACGCTGACGCTCGATCTCGCGGTGCTGTTGAGCGCGGATGGCCGCGTCCGCCGGGTGACCCCGCGCGCGATCGACTGCCCAACCGTCGAGCAATATGCGGCCGGCGTGATCCTCGGCGTGCGCGATTCGATCGACGTGATCGATACGAACGCCAATACCTGGTACCGCACCAGCCTGACGTTCGCGTGGGGCGCATGACGCTCTCCGACGACGAACTCGCACGCTATGCCCGGCACATCGTACTCAAGGAATTCGGCGGCAGCGGCCAGGCGCGGCTGAAAGCGGCGACCGTGGTCGTCGTCGGCGCCGGCGGGATCGGCTCGCCCGCGATCCAGTATCTCGGCGCCGCGGGCATCGGTCGGCTGATCCTGATCGACGACGATACGGTCGAACCCTCCAACCTCCAGCGCCAGACGATCTTCACCACCGCGGATACCGGCACGGCGAAGGCCGAGGCGGCAGCGGCGGCGGTACGGCGGATCAACCCGCATGTGACGGTCGAGACGCGTCGCGCCCGGATCGACACCACCAACGTAGCGGATCTGCTGGGCGGCGCCACCGTCGTCCTCGACGGCTGCGACAATTTCGCGACCCGGTTCGCGGTGGCGGATGCCGCGCATGCCGCGCGGATTCCGCTGGTCTCGGCAGCGGTAGGCCAGTTCGAGGGACAGCTTGCCACCTATCGCGGCTGGGAGGCCGACAAGCCGTGTTACCGGTGCTTCGTCGGGGAAGACCCAGAACGCGCGGAAACGAGCTGCGCGGAGGACGGCGTACTGGGTCCCGTCACCGGCGTGCTCGGCAGCCTGGCCGCGCTGGAGGTGTTGCGCGCAATCGCCCCGTTCGGCGACGATCAAGCCGGCAAGCTGCTGCTGGTCGACCTGCTCGCCCTGCGCTTTCGCACGATCCGCCTGCCCAAGGACCCCGGTTGCCGCGCGTGCGGTGCTGCGAGGGGCTAGGATCGGGCATTGAGAGGGAAGCCTGTTTCCCCGCGAAGGCGGGGATCCAGACTGGGTTCCCGCCTTCGCGGGAGAACAAATAAGAGAGGACCGTCGTTCGGATGCGGCCAACCCCTTGATTCAAGGGGTTGGTCGCAGAAATACCGCTCAGCCCGCCAGCAACCCCTTGGCGAATTCGCGCACCACCGGTCCGATATCGTCACGAGCCAAAGCAAGCGCGAGGTTCGCCTGGATATACCCGGCCTTGTCGCCGCAATCGTAGCGCTGGCCGTCGAACGTGAAGCCGTGGAACGGCTGATTGCCGATCAGCTGCGCCATCGCGTCGGTCAGCTGGATTTCGCCGCCGGCCCCCTTTTCCTGCGTTTCTAGGATCCGCATCACCTCGGGCTGGAGGATGTAGCGGCCGGGGATCATCAGGTTCGACGGTGCGCTGCCCTGCTTCGGCTTCTCGACCAGCGCGACGACCTCGGTCAGCCGCCCGTCGATCGCGCCCGGCGAGATGATGCCGTATTTGTCGGTCTCGGCATCCGGCACTTCGAGCGCACCGATCACGTTGCCGCCGACCTTGTTATACGCCTCGACCATCTGCTTCATGAAGCCGGGTTCGCCGACCATCAGCTCGTCGGGCAGCAGGACCGCGAACGGCTCGTCGCTGACGATCTCGCGCGCGCACCACACCGCATGGCCGAGCCCCAGCGGCTCCTGCTGGCGGATATACACGGGCGAGCCCGGCTTCATGCGGATATGGCTAATCGCGTCGAGCGACTTGCCGCGCGCCTTCATCGTATCCTCGAGCTCATACGAGATATCGAAATGATCCTCGAGCGAACCCTTGTTGCGCCCGGTCACGAAGATGATCTGCTCGATCCCCGCCTCGAGCGCTTCCTCGACGGCATATTGGATCAGCGGCTTGTCGACGACGGTCAGCATTTCCTTCGGCATCGCCTTGGTGGCGGGAAGGAAGCGCGTGCCAAGTCCTGCGACCGGAAACACGGCCTTGCGCAGCGGCTTTATCGTCATTCTTAGTCCCCTGTAATCTCGTTCGCGCGTCTACCGGCTGCCTGGTGTCGGTGCAAATCGGCCCTATACGAATCAGGTGGGCCGAGCCGCAAAACGGGGCATCCGGTTAGCGCGTCATTAAAGACGTTGGGCTAGAGGGAGTTCCATGTCCAAGGTCCTCGTCATATTCGGCACCCGTCCCGAAGCGATCAAACTCTTCCCCGTGATCCGTGCGCTTGCCGCGACGCCCGGCCTGACGGTGCGCACCTGCGTTACCGCGCAGCACCGCGGGTTGCTCGACCAGGTGCTCGCGATCGCCGATCTCGCGCCCGATATCGATCTCGACTTGATGGAGCCCGGCCAGACGCTCGACCGGCTGACCGCAAGGCTATTGGTCGGGCTCGGCGAGGTGATGGATGCGGAACGGCCCGATCTCGTCGTCGTGCAGGGCGACACCGCGACCGCGATGACCGGCGCGCTCGCCGCCTATTACCGGAAGGTGCCGGTCGCGCATGTCGAGGCGGGATTGCGCTCGGGCGACATATACCAGCCCTGGCCCGAGGAGGTGAACCGCCGGATCGTCGCGCCGATCGCCGCGCTGCACTTCGCCCCGACCGAAACCGCGGCGGAGGCACTGCGCCGCGAGACGATCGCCGCGGACACGATCCACGTCACCGGCAACACCGTGATCGACGCATTGCACTGGACCGCCGATCGGGTCACCGCCGATCCGTCGCTGGCCGCTGGGCTGGACGAGATCGCCGCGCGGTTCGCGGGCAAGCGCATCGTCCTGGTTACCACGCACCGCCGCGAGAATTTCGGCGACGGCATGGCCGCGATCGCGCGCGCGATCGGGCGCATTGCCGAACGAGAGGACGTCGCGGTGCTGTTCCCGGTCCATCCCAACCCCAACGTCGTGTCGGTGATGGATCAGATCCTCGGCACACGCGCCAACGTCGCGAGGATCGAACCGCTCGATTACCCGCATTTCGTCCGCGCGCTGGGGCTGGCGCACATCGTGCTGACCGATTCGGGCGGCGTGCAAGAGGAGGCGCCCGCGCTCGGCAAGCCCGTGCTGGTGATGCGCGAGACGACCGAACGCCCCGAAGGCGTCGCGGCCGGCACCGCGAAACTGATCGGCACCGACGAAGACCGGATCGTCGCGGAAATCTTCACGCTGCTCGACGACGACGACGCCTATGCGGCGATGGCGCGCGCGCACAACCCGTTCGGCGATGGCCACGCCGCCACCAGAATCGCCCAGATCATCGCCCAAGGATTCGCCCAGCATGCTGTCTGATACCGAACTGTCTGTCGTCGTCATGGGCCTCGGCTATATCGGCCTGCCGACCGCGGCGGTGATCGCGCGGACGGGCGCGCGCGTCCTCGGCGTCGACGTCACCGACTCGGTCGTCGAGACGGTCAATTCGGGGCGCGTGCATATCGAGGAGGTCGATCTCGACGGTCTCGTCTCTGGCGTGGTGTCACGCGGCACGCTGCGCGCGTCGACGACGATCGAACCCGCCGACGTCTTCGTGATCGCCGTCCCGACGCCGTTCGATGAGAACCATGCGCCGGACATCGGCTATGTCCTGCAAGCTGCGACGACGATCGCGAGCGTGCTCAAGGCGGGTGACACGATCATCCTTGAATCGACCTCGCCGGTCGGCACCACCGAACAGGTGCGAGATGTGCTCGCCAAGCTGCGCCCCGATATACGCGTTCCCGGCCGCGCGGGCGAACAGGCCGACATCGCGATCGCCTATTGTCCGGAACGCGTCCTGCCCGGCCGTATCCTGGTCGAGCTGATCGACAATGACCGCGTCATCGGCGGCATCACCCCGCGGTGCGCGCGCAAGGCGCTGACCTTCTACCGGCGCTTCGTCCGCGGCGCCTGCGTGACCACGACCGCCCGCGCGGCGGAGATGACCAAGCTGACCGAGAACGCGTTTCGCGACGTCAACATCGCGTTCGCCAACGAATTGTCGCTGATCGCCGACACGATGGGCGTCGATGTGTGGGAGGTGATCCGCCTCGCCAACCGCCATCCGCGCGTCAACATCCTCCAGCCCGGCCCCGGCGTCGGCGGACACTGCATCGCGGTCGACCCCTGGTTCCTGGTCCACGCCGCCCCCGAACAGACACCGCTGATCCGCACCGCGCGCGAAGTGAACGACGGCAAGACCGATCATGTCATCGCGCAGGTCGCAGCTTTGGTCGAAGCGACGCCCGGCGCGGCGGTCGCCTGCCTCGGCCTCGCGTTCAAGGCCAATATCGACGATTTCCGCGAGAGCCCGGCGTTGAAGGTGGCAGCAGCGGTGGCGCGCGCGTTCGGCGACCGGGTGCGGATCGTCGAGCCCTATGCGAAGACGTTGCCCGCGGCGTTTGCCGACACCGGCGCGAGGCTGATCGACGTCGACACCGCGATCGAGACCTGTCCGATCATGGTCGTGCTGGTCGATCACGACGTGTTCAAATCGATCCCGCTGGAGGAACGCGCCGACAAGACGGTGCTCGACACGCGCGGTATCTGGCCCGACCAACCCCGGCCCGTAGTGTAACCAGCCCTTGCGATCCTCGCACTTCAGCGCAGCGGCGTATCCCGGGTAGCGAGGACTGGCGGGATGATCGGCCGGGCCGAAGTCGCGGCGATCTCCCGCGCGGCCGCCTCCAGCGTGTCGGCCCGCGCCTTGGACGAGGCGTGCGTCCGGCTGCGGAACAGCCCGCCATCGACCGCGCCACCCTTGGTACGCCAGAATTTGGGTGCCGACATCGGATCATAGCCCGCGTTGGCGAGCAGATAGATGCCGAGCAGATCCGCCTGGTCCTCGGTCTCGCGGATCAACCGGCCGTTGCGCCCAAGTTCCGCAAGCAGACCGCGGTTGATCTTGGCGGCGTCGAGCCGCGCACGGTGGCGCAGGATGTTGTGCGCGAGTTCGTGCGACACGACCACTGCGATCTCCGCATCGGTATAGCCCTCGAAAAACCGCTCGCCGATCTGCACGACCGATCCGTCCGCGCTCGCATCTAGCCCACTGCCCAGCAAGATTTCGAACCGTGAGCGGCAACCGGTAACCGGCGTGACGACGATCGGCAGCGTCCGCCCCCCGCGCAGGACCGTCAGGCGCAGCGGTCGCGCGGGCGGCGCATCGGCGATCACCGCCTCGGCCGTATCGCGCGCCGAGGCGACTTCGGGGGCACCGGACACCGGAAGGCCGGGCTGCGCCACGCCGTTGATCGCAGCGATCGAATCGTTCGCACGAACCCCTGCCCGGTCGGCAGGCGCGCCGGCGACGACCGCTTCCACGCCGATCGTGGCCGCGAACCCGAACGCCGCCGCCGCATCCGCCCGCGAATCCGCGGCATATTGCGTCAACGCGTGGATCGGCATGCCGATCTGCGGCTGGAGCCGGTCACACAGCGCGGCATTGCTGGTCGTCAGCCGATACGCGATCGTCGCCAGCCGCAGATCGGCAGCCCGCAACGTCTCGAAGAAAGCCGGGGGCGGCGCTGCGTCGGCCGCGGCGGCCTTCGCGGGAGCCACGGTCAGGACCGGCCCTGCCATCGTCAGGATCAGGAACGGCGCCAGGCGAAGTGCGAAGCGTTTGGAGAGGCGTGAGGGGATCGACATCGCGCACGCTTAGCGGTCGGGAGCAACCGCGTCAGCCCGACTCGGCGCGGATGCGTTGCGACCCGTCGCGTAACCCCGTATGCGGCGGCCAGCGTCTGTGCCCGCCCCCTCCCCAGGCGTGAGCCTCACTCCCATATCGATGACACCATGATCGCAAAGCTTTTCAAGTCCCGCAGCACCCCCAAATCGAATCAGCCACAGATCCCCGAGGGCCAACGCGTCTATGCGGTCGGCGACATCCACGGGTGCGTCGACCTGCTCGACGAACTGGTCGCGCTGATCGATGCGGACGATGCCGCGCGGGGGCCGGCGCAGACGACGCTGATCTTCCTCGGCGATATCGTCGATCGCGGCCCCGCCTCCGCGACGGTCGTCGAACGACTGCGCGGGCTGCGGGATACTCGTCCCGACGTGCGGTTCCTGCTTGGCAACCACGAGGAGATCTTCCTCGGTGCGCTGGATGGCGAACCCAAAGCGTTGCGCCTGTTCTGCCGGATTGGCGGGCGCGAGACCGTGCTCAGCTACGGCATGGAGGCGGCGGAATACGAACGACTCGACTATGAGGAGCTCGTCCACCGCCTCGAGACTCTGGTCCCCGCCGAGCACAAGGCGTTCGTCGCCGGGTTCGAGGACATGATCGTGATCGGCGACTATGTGTTCGTGCATGCCGGCGTGCGCCCCGATACGCCACTCGACCGCCAGCGGACCTCGGATCTGCGGTGGATTCGCGATCCGTTCCTTGAACACCGGTCGAAGCTGGAAAAGACCGTCGTGCACGGCCACACGATGACCGACGAGATCGAACGCCGCGGCCACCGAATCGGCATCGATACCGGCGCGTACGCATCGGGCCGGCTCACCGCGCTCGGCTTGGAAGGCGACGTCAGCTGGCAGCTCCAGACGCGTGGCGAATCGCTCGCCACTGCAGCAGCGGCACCACCGCGCTAGCTTCGGCCTGCCGCTATTATCGCCCGGTCTGCAAACTGCGACTTCTCCGCACGGTGCGGATCGGTATAGTGGACTTGCGGTAGCTGCATGTTGCACTGCCGCAACAGTGTGGAAAGCTTTTACACTGTGATAGTCACTGCAGTTGTCATGCGTATGGTTTCGTGCCAATGCGCAGATGACGAGCACAAAGGGAGTTCATCATGCGTCTTGGGAAGTATCTCCTGACCGCAGCAGCAGCCACGATGGCAGTTGCTCCGGCCATGGCAGCCAATCCGGCAGCCAACCTGTCGGTTTCGAAGTCGGTTCGCGCCGGTTCGGTTTCGGCAAAGAAGGACAAGCTGGCAGGCGGCGGCGTTATCGTCGCTATCCTCGCTGCAGCAGCAGTGGTTGCCGGCATCGTTATCGTTGCAGACAACGACGACGATTCGGACAGCAACTAAGTCTAACGACTTTGTTCGAGAGAATAGCGGCCTTCGGGCCGCTATTTTTTTGTCCGCCGCAGATGGGGCTGGGGCGATATGCCCGCCCATCCGATGCCTTCCTCTTAACAGCCTCAACAGCTACGCGACGCCACCACAACGTCGAGGCATGGTATGGCGCACCACCTCCCTGTTATTCCGCGAAGGCGGGAGCCCCAGCCTGGATTCCTGCCTTCGCGTGGAAATACGCTTGGTTCGCGGACACGAGCACAGGCGTTGCCAGAAATCCACGGCACTTCAAATGACGGGGCCAGCCACGCCTGCCCAAACCAAAAACGCGCCCCCGGATCACCGAAGGCGCGCTTGCGAATTCATGTGACGTTGCCCGGTATCGTGAGGCCGGCAATCCGCCGGCCAGATCTCAGGGTGCAACCTTAAGGTTGAGGCTGGCCCGGAGCGCCGCCCGGCATACCGCCCGGCGCGCCACGACCCATTTGGGCCTGCGCCTGCATCTGCTGCACCACGCTCTGCGGCAGGAAGTCGAGCAGCTCGACATCGAACACCAGCGTCGAGTTCGCCGG
The DNA here is from genome assembly GCF_049472435.1 of Sphingomonas sp. 4RDLI-65. NCBI lineage: Bacteria > Pseudomonadati > Pseudomonadota > Alphaproteobacteria > Sphingomonadales > Sphingomonadaceae > Sphingomonas > Sphingomonas sp. 4RDLI-65. Next base: position 652,431 of record NZ_JBCEBT010000002.1, read on the forward strand.
GATCGGCCCGGCCGCCTTGTCGCCGTAGCCCAGCGCCGGCTTCATCCAGAAGCGATACTTCGCGCCCTTCGGCATCAGCTTCAGCGCCTCGGAGAAGCCCGGAACGACGCCGGTCACCGGCATCGGCGTCGGCTGCTGCGACTTGTCGAAGGTGGTGCCGTTGAGCAGCTTGCCCTCATAGTTCACTAGCGCGACGTCCGCATCGGTCGGCTTGGCCGCACCGGGCTTGCCGGGCGCGATCACCTTGTACTGCAGCCCCGATGCGGTCACGACGACGCCCTTGGCGCGGGCATTGCGCGCCAGCGGATCGTCGCCCTGGCGCGCAAGCGCGACCGCGGCGATCAGCGCAAGCGCGATACCGACCCAGAGATAGACGAGATAGCTGCGCTTGGTGGGCTGCAGCGGCACTGCGGTGACGGTCGACATCGGATCAAGGCCCTCAGATCATCTGGGATCGTCTGGTCACGCCGGAGCGCCGCGCGTGCCGTTGGAAAGCAAGCGGGGGCGCCGATCTCGGCCGCCCCCGTAAATACCGACCCGACCCGATCACCAGGCCTGGGTCGATCAGATCTTACCGTGCGCCGTCGCGCTCGGCGCGCTTGCGGTCGAGCTTGCGCGAGCGACGAATCGCTGCTGCACGCTCGCGTGCGCGCTTCTCCGACGGCTTCTCATAGTGCCGGCGCAGCTTCATCTCGCGATACACGCCTTCGCGCTGCAGCTTCTTCTTGAGCGCGCGAAGGGCCTGGTCGACGTTGTTGTCGCGTACGATAATCTGCATAAACCCGTTTAGCTCCGGTCGAATAGATTTTTGCCGTCGCGAATAGGTCCGCGCCGCATGAACTGGGGCCCCTATCAGGGGTCCGCCGACGTTTCAAGCCAAACCGGTCGCGCGGCACGCGAGCGTTCACCACGTTCTTAGCCGACGACGTCGAGCACCACCCGCGTCAGCCCGCTTTTTGACGGTCGCACGTCGAACATGGCTCACCCGGAAACATTCGGCAACAGCGCGAAACACCCCCGCCACACACCGCATCCACGGTGCCCCACTTCAACCGGGGGACACCAGACATGCATCACGACGACATCCAACGGGGCCACGAAACCCCGCACCACGGCCACAGCCTGGCCGAAGACATCGCCGTCATAGAGACGCTGTTCGCCCGTCGTCGTGCGCTGAAATGGTTTGCCGGGGCCGGCACGGTCGCGCTGGTCGCCGGCTGTGGCGGCAGCAGCGCCGATTCGGACGCCGTCACGACCGTCACGACGACGACCGCGACACCCACGTCCACCACGACGGCAACGCCGACGCCGACCACCACGACGACCAGCACCGGGTGCATCGTCGACCCGACCGAGACCGCAGGCCCCTACCCCGCCGACGGCACCAACACGGCGAGCGGATCGACCTCCAATGCGCTGACCGTGTCGGGCATCGTCCGCAGCGACATCCGGGCGAGTTTCATCAGCACGACGACGGTCGCGACGGGCACGCAATTGACGATCACGCTGACCGTCGTCGATGTGAATGCGACCTGCGCGCCGCTCGCCAACTACGCGGTCTATCTGTGGCAGTGCGATCGCAACGGCAATTATTCGCTCTATACCGCGCCGACCGAAAGCTATCTGCGCGGCGTCCAGGTCACCAACGCGGCGGGCCAGGTCACCTTCACGACGATCGTGCCGGGCTGTTACGACGGCCGCTATCCGCACATGCATTTCGAGGTGTTCTCGACGCTGACCGCGGCGACCGGCGGCCGCTATGCAGTGCTGACGTCGCAGCTCGCGATGCCTGCCGCGCTGTGCAACGCGGTGTATGCCGACACCACCCTGTACCCGTCGAGCGCGACCCGGTTCGCCAATATCTCGACGTCGAGCGACGGTGTGTTCAGCGACAACACCGCCGCGCAGATCGCGCAGCAGACCCCGACCTTCTCCGGCTCGGTTGCCGACGGCTACACCGCCAACGTCCTGATCGGCGTCGCGCGCTGACGGCCGCGGGGGAGCGCCGCGCGCGGGGGCTTTGCCGCCGCCCGCCCGCGTCGCTAAGAGGCGCGCATGACCCGCTCCCCCACCACCCTGTACAACAGCCTCACGCGCCAGCTCGAGACGTTCACGCCGATCGATCCGACCAATGTCGGCATCTATTCCTGCGGCCCGACGGTCTACAACTACGCGCACATCGGCAATCTGCGCGCGTACGTCTTCACCGACACGCTCAGCCGCGTGCTGACGTGGAAGGGCTATCCGCTCACGCACATCATCAACATCACCGATGTCGGCCACCTGACCTCCGATGCGGATGTCGGCGACGACAAGATGGAGGCGGCGGCAAAAGCCAGCGGCCAGGACATCTGGGCGATCGCACGCCATTATACCGACGCGTTCAAGCGCAACCTCGACGACCTCAACATCCGCCCGCCGAGCAAATTCCCGCTCGCCACCGATCACATCGACGGCATGATCGCGTTCGGCAAGGCGATCGCGGACAAGCACTGCTACCAGCTGCCGGACGGGCTGTATTTCGATACCTCGACGGTGCCCGATTATGGTCGCCTCGCCCGATCGCAGGACGATGCGGGCGAAAGCCGGATCGATCCGGTCGAGGGCAAGCGCCATCCGCAGGACTTCGCGATCTGGCGCACCTCGGCGCACGGCGAGAATCGCCAGATGGAATGGGATTCGCCCTGGGGTCGCGGCGCGCCGGGTTGGCATCTCGAATGCTCGGTGATGAGCAAGCAGTATCTCGGCGACACGTTCGACATCCACACCGGCGGGATCGATCACCGCGAGATCCACCATCCCAACGAGATCGCGCAGAACCAGGCGCATTGCGACTGCGGCGATACCGGCGCGACGCTGTGGATGCACAACAACTTCCTGGTCGAGCGCTCGGGGAAGATGTCGAAATCGGGCGGCGCGTTCACCACGTTGCAGACGCTCGTCGACCGCGGCTTCCACCCGCTCGCCTACCGCCTGATGTGCCTCCAGGCGCATTATCGCAGCGAACTGGAGTTCTCTTGGGAGAACCTCGCCGCGGCGCAGACGCGGTTGAAGCGGCTGGCGATGACCGTCGAGACTCTGGCTGCGCGCGGACCGGGCGGCCCGTCGGGTAGCGCGCTCGCCTATCGCGATCGGCTCGACGAAGCAGTGTCGGACGACCTCGCCACCCCGCGCGCGCTGCCGATCCTCGACGAACTGCTCGCGGACAAGCGCGTCGCCCCCGCGGACCGGCTGGCGGCGCTGGTCGATTTCGACGCAGTGCTCGGCCTCGATCTCGGAACGATTCGCCGCGAGGACCTGCGCATCCGCCCGGTAACCGCGACGATCGACGAAGCCACTATCGCCGCCCGCCTCGCCGACCGCCGCGACGCCCGCGCCGCGAAAGACTTCGGCACGTCGGACGCAATCCGCGACGAACTGGCGGCCGCCGGTGTTGAGGTGATGGACGGCGACTCGCTAGGCTGGGACTGGAAGATCGCGCTCTGAGCTAAGCCCGATCGACCAGCTTCGGCGATAAAAGGCCGCGTTTCGATCCTCCCCCGCAAGGGGGAGGTGGCAGGCGAAGCCTGACGGAGGGGGAGGACGCGATAACCTCCGCTCCGTGTCCGCCCCCTCCGTCGCCACTGGCGCCACCTCCCCCTTGCGGGGGAGGATCGTGAAGTCGCACGCCCCCCCAAAACTTGACATGCCCCGCGTCAGGCCGATGCTGCCATAAATGAAAGCCGTCCTCCCAGCCGCAGCCCGCCCCGTCCTCGAGCCGCACCTCCCCGCGGACCTCGACGTCGCGTGGTTCGCCAAGCCCGACGAAGCCAACGCGATGATCGCAGACGCGGACATCGCCTGGGTCGACATGCAGCCGACCGAGCTTGTCGCCGGTGCGATCCGCCACGCCGGGTCGAATCTCAAATGGGTTTCGACGATCTACGCCGGGCTCGACGCCTTTCCGCTGGAGACGCTGCGCGACAGGAACGTCACGCTGACCAACGGCGCCGGCATCAACGCCATCGCCGTCGCCGAATACGCCGTCATGGCGATACTGGTCGCCGCCAAACGCTTCGACACGGTGTTGCGCGCGCAGGATCGCCACGAGTGGCTGAAGGACGCGCCCGGCAAGATCGAACTCGCATCCACCAAGGCGCTGATCATCGGCTACGGCACGATCGGCAAGATGATCGGCGACCGCTTGGCGGCGTTCGGCGTCGACGTCACCGGCGTCACGCGCACCGGCCGCGACGGTACGATCACGCCCCACGCCTGGCGCGACCGGCTCGGCGAGTTCGACTGGGTGATCCTCGCCGCGCCGTCGACCGGTGCCACGCATGCGATGATCGGCCGCGACGAACTCGCGGCGATGAAGCCGTCCGCCTGGCTGATCAACATCGCGCGGGGCGACATGATCGACGACGACGCATTGATCGCCGCGCTTACCGACGGCGGCATTGCCGGGGCTGTCCTGGACCCGACCAACCCCGAACCCCTGCCGCCCGAGCATCCGCTCTGGTCGACGCCCAACGCCATCGTCACAATGCACCTGTCGGGCCGCAGCCAGACCACGATGTTCGCGCGCGGCGCCGCCCTGTTCCTCGAGAACCTCGCCGCGTTCCTTGCCGGCAAGCCGATGAAGAACGTGGCGGACCTCGATGCAGGGTACTGAATCCAGCCGGCACACCCGCATCAAAGCTTTACTTCGTTGCGCGAAAAGGCGTTTTCGCGCATGGCCAGCCGCACAATTCACCATCCGGACGACATGATATGGCCGCGAACTGGGCCCCCGACAGCTGGACGCGTCACGAAGCACGACAGCTCCCCACCTATCCCGATGCGGCAGCCCTGACCGCCGCGACCGACCAGCTCGCAACATTTCCGCCGCTCGTTTTCGCTGGCGAAGCGCGCAACCTGACCGCGTCGCTCGCTGAAGTGGCCGCGGGCAAGGCGTTCCTGCTTCAGGGCGGCGACTGCGCCGAGAGCTTCGCCGAGCATAGCGCGAACAACATCCGCGACACGTTCCGCGTCATTCTCCAGATGGCGGTCGTCCTGACGTTCGCTTCGAAGCTACCGGTCGTGAAGCTCGGCCGGATGGCCGGCCAGTTCGCCAAGCCGCGCTCGACCGATACCGAGACGATCGGCGGCGTCGAGCTGCCGTCGTACCGCGGCGACAACGTCAATGACATCGCCTTCACGCCCGAAGCACGCGCGCCCGATCCGCAGCGGATGATCCGCGCCTACTCGCAGTCGGCCGCGACACTCAACCTGCTGCGCGCGTTCGCGCAAGGGGGCTACGCGAACCTCCACCAGGTCCACCGCTGGACGCACGACTTCATGGGTCGCAGCCCGTGGTCGAAGAAATATGCCGAGACCGCGGACCGGATCGGCGAGGCGCTCGAGTTCATGGCCGCCTGCGGCATCGATCCCGAGACCGTGCCGCAGCTCGCGCAGACGCATTTCTACACCAGCCACGAGGCGTTGCTCCTCCAGTACGAGCAGGCGCTGACCCGGCAGGATTCGCTGACCGGCGACTGGTACGACACCAGCGCGCATTTCCTGTGGATCGGCGATCGCACCCGGTTCGAGGGCTCTTCGCATGTCGAATATCTGCGCGGCATCGGCAACCCGATCGGCATCAAGTGTGGGCCTAGCCTGGAGCCCGACGCTTTGCTGCGGATGCTCGACACGCTCAACCCCGGCCGCGTGCCCGGCCGGATGACGCTGATCACGCGCTATGGCTATGACAAGATCGAGGCGAACCTGCCCCGCCTCGTCCGCGCCGTCACGCGCGAGGGCCATCCGGTGGTGTGGAGCTGCGACCCGATGCACGGCAACGTCGTCAAGGCCGCCAACGGCTACAAGACACGCCCGTTCGACCGTATCCTCGCCGAGGTCCGCGGCTTCTTCGCGGTCCACCGTGCGGAGGGCACGCATGCCGGCGGCATCCATGCCGAGATGACCGGCCAGAACGTGACGGAGTGCACCGGCGGTGCGGTCGACGTGACCGAGCAGTCGCTGGCGGATCGCTACCACACGCACTGCGACCCGCGCCTCAACGCCAGCCAGAGCCTCGAGCTCGCCTTCCTGCTGGCCGAGATGCTCAACGAGGAAATGGCCGAGCGCAAGAAGGTCGCCGCCTGATAAAATGCGCGGGCGTCTCAGGAATGTGCGGTAACCGTCTTGACGGCCGCCGACCCATTCCGTAGACGCCCGCATCTGCTAAACGGCCCCTTCGTCTAGCGGTTAGGACGACGCCCTCTCACGGCGTAAGCACGAGTTCGATTCTCGTAGGGGTCACCAGCTTTTCCAGATATTCAGCGAACCTGATCTTGCCCAACTTCGGCAATAGATCGGGATTTGCGTCTCGCGCCGATGCCGGAGCCTTCACCCGAGGCAATCGAGGGCGTGCACGGTTAAGCACGCTCCCTCCCGCGGCGGCAACCGGCAGATTATGATTCGGGCGCTGGATCCCGGTTGACCCGTCGCGCGCTTGGTGTTGTCCTGACGATCGGCCTCAAGCTATTGTAAACCGGGGCTTAACGACTTCGTTCAGGCTGCTGCCGTCGAGGCGCTCTACCGAGTGCTTCCTCTATTATTGTCCGAATCCTGGAGACACCCGATGGCAATCGCAACGGCGAAGTCCGCGACAAGAGGAGCGTCGCGCGACGACACGCCTACCGGCACGCTCGACGCGCTCAACTTCTTCCTGGCCGATGTCCGCGATGGGCTCGGACCCTATCTGGCCATCTACCTGCTGGTCGTGCGCGGCCCCGCGCACGGCTGGAACGAAGCGACGGTCGGGCTGGTGCTTACGATCGCCGGAATCGTCGGCCTGGTGTCGCAGACGCCGGCCGGCGGCCTGATCGATCGCGCGAAGAACAAGCCTCGCATCGTCATCGGTGCAGCGTTGCTGGTGACGCTGAGCAGCCTGTCGTTACCGATCGTCTCGGGCTTCACCATGGTGACGATCACCCAGTCGATCGCGGCCGCGGCCGGCGCGATATTTGCGCCGGCGATCTCGGCAATCACATTGGGGCTGGTCGGGCCGAAGCTGTTTGCCAAGCGCATCGGCCGTAACGAGGCTTTCAACCACGCCGGCAATGCCGTGTCGGCGGCACTCGCCGGCGTACTGGCGTGGTCGTTCGGGCCGGTGGTCGTCTTCTGGCTGATGGCGCTGCTGACCGTCGCCAGCGTCATCGTCGCGGCAAGGCTCAAGAACGACGACATCGACAACGCCGTCGCTCGCGGGCTCGACTGCGAACCCGAAGACGATTGCGAGGAGCCAAGCGGCTGGAAGACGCTGATCGAGAACCGTCCGCTGATGATCTTCGCAGCGGCGGCCTTTACCTTCCACCTGGCCAACGCGGCCATGCTGACCTCGGTCAGTCAGCTGCTCGGTCGTACCGTCGGCACCGACAAGGCGACATCGCTGACGGCGGCGTGCATCGTCGCGGCGCAGCTGGTGATGATACCGGTCGCGGTCGTGGTCGGGCGCAACACCGAACGCTGGGGAACCAAGCCGATCTTTCTGGTCGCGTTCGGCTTCCTGGCCGCACGCGGCGCACTCTACACGATATCCACCGATCCCTGGTGGTTGGTTGGCGTGCAGGCGCTCGACGGGATCGGTGCGGGCATCTTCGGCGCGCTGTTTCCGGTGATCGTTGCCGACCTGACCAAAGGATCGGGACGGTTCAACGTCAGCCAGGGCGTCGTATCGAGCGTGTTCGGATTGGGCGCCGCGCTGTCGGCGACGCTGGCCGGATCGATCATCGTCTGGGCAGGCTACAGCGCCAGTTTCCTGACGCTTGCAGGCATCGCGGCGGCCGGATTCGTGCTGTACCTCACCGCGATGCCAGAGACCCATAAGTGATCATCATGCCCGCCAAAAACCGGATATACATGGGCGATCTGGCCCGTAACGGCTCATGGCCCGAGCACGGCGTCGTCGGGACGCCAGGCCCGAGCCGGAACGGAATGCATCGATGATCCTGGCCACCGGGGCGACCTGGGGAATCTGCGCCGCCTCCACCGCGGCCGTGATCGCGCGCCCGTTTCGCTGGCCCGAGGCGATCTGGGCGGTCGCGGGCGCGGCGGTGCTGCTGCTGTTCGGGCTGATGCCCTTTGCCGCGGCAACCGGCGCGGTGGCCAAGGGACTGGACGTCTATCTGTTCCTGATCGGCATGATGCTGCTCAGCGAGGTGGCACGCGCGGAAGGGCTGTTCGACTGGGTCGCGGCCACCGCGGTGATCCACGCCAAGGGGTCGACCGCGCGGCTGTTCGTGCTCGTCTATGTCACCGGCATCGTCACCACCAGTTTTCTATCGAACGATGCGACGGCCGTGGTGCTGACTCCCGCGGTCTATGCCGCCGCGAAGAAAGCCAGGGCCGACCCGCTGCCCCTGCTGTTTGCCTGCGCGCTGATCGCCAATGCCGCGAGCTTCGTCCTGCCGATCTCCAACCCCGCCAACCTCGTGCTGTACGGTGGCAAGATGCCGCCGCTCGGCCAGTGGTTTGCCTCGTTCGCGCTGCCCTCCCTGGCATCGATCGTCGTCACTTTCCTCGTGCTGCGATGGCTCGAACGAGAGCGGCTGGCGGGCAGCTGCATCAGCGAGGTCGAGCGCACGCCGCTGACTGCGGGCGGCAAGGCCGCCCTGGTCGGGATCGTCGCGACCGCGATCGTGTTGCTGGTCGTTTCCGCGCTCGACATCGAACTCGGCCTGCCGACCGCGATCGCCGGGATCGTCACGACGCTGGCGGTCTGCGCGATCGCCCGATCGTCGCCGGTACCGCTGTTGCGGGGCATTTCGTGGAGCGTGCTGCCCCTGGTGGCCGGACTGTTCGTCCTGGTCGAGGCGCTCGACCTCACCGGGGTGATCGCATGGGTCGCGCAGGCGATCCGCACCGCCTCCGCCGATCCGGCGCAGGCGTCCGCCGCGTCGGGCGCGATCCTGGCATTCGCATCGAACCTGATGAACAACCTGCCCGCCGGGCTGATCGCCAGCACCGCCGTCGCGCAGGCGCAGCCGCCGCAGCTGGTGGTCGACGGCCTGCTGATCGGTGTCGACCTCGGCCCCAACCTGTCGATCACCGGCAGCCTCGCGACGATCCTGTGGCTGCAGGCGATCCGTCGCGAGGGTGAGGATATCGGCTTCTGGCGATTCCTGAAGGTCGGCGCGGTGGCGATGCCGCTTGCGCTGATCGCCGCACTCGGTGCGCGGATCGCGCTCGGATAATGGGATTTGTGCGCCGTTGCCCGCCCTGCTGGTCGTCGGCGGGGCTCACCACGCCTGAGGACAGGCGAGCGGCGATTTACGACCTCGTCTCCGCAGTCGTGCCACCCCACCGCGCATAGAGCGTCGGCAGGACGAACAGCGTCAGCAGCGTGGCGGAGATCAGCCCGCCGATTACGACGGTCGCAAGCGGCTTCTGCACCTCCGCGCCGGCACCATGCCCCAGCGCCATCGGCACGAAACCGAGCGACGCGACCAGCGCGGTCATCATCACCGGCCGCAGCCTGAGTAACGCCCCCTCCCGCGCGGCTTGCGTGCGATCCATGCCCTGTCGCAGCAGATCCTGGATCGAGCTGACCATGACGAGGCCGTTGAGCACCGCGACGCCCGACAGCGCGATGAACCCGACCGCCGCCGAAACCGAGAAGGGCATCCCGCGCGCCACCAGCGCAAGGATTCCGCCGACAAGCGCGAGCGGCACGCCGGTAAAGACGAGCGCGGCATCGCGGACGGAGCCGAGCGCACCGTACAGCAGCAGCATGATGACCGCGAAGCAGACCGGCACGACGATCGCCAGCCGCGCGCGAGCGGCGGCGAGGTTCTCGAACTGGCCGCCCCATTGCAGATAGGTGCCGGGCGACAGCGTGACCTGCGTGTCGATCGCCGCCTGCGCATCGGCGACCACGCCCGCAACGTCGCGCCCGCGGACGTTCGCCTGGACGACGACGCGGCGCTTGCCGTTCTCGCGGCTGATCTGGTTGGGGCCATCGCCGATCGCTATGTCGGCAACGCTGGCGAGCGGCACGAATGCGCCGCTCGGCGTCGGCACCGGCAACTGGCCGAGTGCCTGCAGATCGGCGCGCGAACTGTCCGCCAGCCGGATCACGACCGGAAACCGCCGGTCGCCTTCGAAGATCATGCCGGCCTGTTTCCCGCCGATCGTCGCCGAGACCAGATCCTGGACGTCGCCGGCGGTGACGCCGACCCGTGCCATCGCGTCGCGGTTCGGGCGGATGTCGAGCAACGGCAGGCCTTCGGTCTGTTCTACGCGCACGTCCGCGGCGCCGCGGACCTTCCGCAGGACTTCGGCGATGCGGACGGCGGTGGCGTTCATGCTGGCGAAGTCGTCGCCGAACACCTTCACCGCGATGTCGCCGCGCACCCCCGCGATCAGTTCGTTGAAGCGCATCTGGATCGGCTGGGTGATCTCGTATGCGTTGCCGGGGATCGTCGCGACCCTGCGTTCGATCCGGTCGACCAGGTCGCTCTTTGCGAGGTTGGGGTCGGGCCACTCGGCGCGAGGCTTCAGCATCACGAACGTGTCGGTGGCGTTTGGTGGCATCGGATCGGAGGCGATCTCCGAGGTGCCGGTGCGCGAGAAGGCGTATTTCACCTCGGGTTCGCGCGAGATGGCCTTCTCGACCGCGAACTGCATCTGCTGGCTCTGCATCACCGACGTTCCCGGCGGGCGCGATGCCTGGACGAGGATGTCGCCCTCGTCGAGCTGCGGCAGGAACTCCTGCCCCAGCGTCGTGAACGCCAGCGCGGCAAGCACGACGCCAGCGACCGCACCACCAATGGTGATGCTCGGCCGACGCATCGCGGCATCGAGCCGCGGTTCGTACCGGCGTTTTAGCGCGGCGACGATCTTGCTCTCCTTTTCATCGACCCGACCGCCGAGGAAAGCGGCGATCGCGGCGGGGACGAAGGTGATCGACATGACGAACGCGAACAGCAGCGCGATGATGACGGTGAGTGCCATCGGCTCGAACATCTTGCCCTCGACGCCCGAGAAGGTGAGCAAAGGCGTGTAGACGAGGACGATAATCGCCTGGCCGTAGAGCGATGGGCGGATCATCTCACGCGCGGATGCCGCGACGACGGCCAGACGATCCTCGAGCGGCAACGTCCCGCCCGTTTCGTGTTGCCGCTCGCCGAGGCGTCGCAGCGCGTTCTCGACGATGATGACCGCGCCATCGACGATCAGCCCGAAATCGAGCGCGCCGAGACTCATCAGATTGGCCGACACCCCGACCTTGAGCATGCCGGTCGCGGTCAGCAGCATCGTGACCGGGATCACCAGCGCCGCGATCAATGCCGCACGGAAATTGCCGAGCAGCGCGAACAGCACGACGATCACCAGCACCGCGCCCTCCGCTAGGTTGCGCGCGACGGTCGAGATCGTGGAGTCGACCAGTTTCGTGCGGTCGAGCACGGGCTTGGCGACGACGTCGACCGGCAGCGATCGGCCGATCGTCTGCAACTTCTCGGCCACCGCGGTCGCGACCGTCCGGCTGTTCTCGCGGATCCGCATGACCGCCGTACCGACCACGACTTCGTGGCCGTTTTCCGAAGCCGAACCTGTGCGGATACCTTGCCCGCTCCGAACCTGCGCGACCTGGTTCAACAGCACAGGTACGCCCTCGTGCGAGGTCACGACGGTGCGCGCGAGTTCGTCGGCGGTCCGCACGCGCGCGTCGGAGCGCACGAACAGCCCGGCGCCGTTGAGATCGACCGTGCCCGCGCCGACGCTCGTGTTGCTGCGCTCCAGGGCGGTCGCGAGATCGTTGATGGTCAGGCGCATTGCGGCCAGACGCTGCATATCGGGGATGACGAGATATTCGCGGTCATAGCCGCCGAGCGAGTCGACGCCGGCGACGCCTTCGGTGCCGCGCAGCTGCGGTGCGACGATCCATTCCTGGACGGTGTGGAGATAGGTCGCCTTGTCCGCGGCGCTGACGAGGTGCTCGCCCTCCGGCGTGATGTAGCTGCCGTCGCGTTGCAGGCCGGGCTCGCCATCACGGTGCTTCACCTGGTCGAGCTCGCGATATTCGACCGTCCACATGAAGATGTCGCCGAGTCCGGTGGCGATCGGCCCCATCTCGGGCACGACGCCCTGCGGCAGGCGCGATTCCGCCATCCGCATGCGTTCGGCGACCTGCGCGCGCGCGAAATAGATATCGGTCGAGTCCGAGAACACCGCGGTGATCTGCGCAAAGCCGTTGCGGTTGAGCGATCGCGTGACCTCCAGCCCCGGTATGCCGGCAAGCGACGTCTCGATCGTGAACGACACCTGCCGCTCGATCTGGTCGGGCGACAGCGAGGGCGCAAGCACGTTCACCTGCACCTGGTTGTTGGTGATGTCGGGCACCGCGTCGATCGGCAGGCGCTGCAACGCGAACAGTCCGGTCAAGGCGGCGGCGACGGTGAGCAGCAGGACGAGCCAGCGCCGTTCGACGGAGAAATTCACAAGACGGGCGATCATGCGATCACATCTCCATGTCGCCGCTCTTGCCGAGTTCGGCCTTGAGCGTGAAGGAATTGGTGGTGGCGATCCGCTCGCGACCGGTCAGCCCCGAGGTGACGATCACCCGGTCGCCGTTGCGCCGTCCCGTCGTCACCGGAATGGCGCGGAAACCGGTCGGGGTCCGTGCGAACACGACCGTGCGGTTCTCGACCGACTGGACCGCGGTCGACGGCACCGCGATGCTGCGGTCGCCGCTGGCCGGCAGCTGGAACGCCGCCGTCACCGGCTCGCCGACGCGCCATTGGCCCGCCGCATTGTCCAGCGCGGCGATGACCTGGACGAGCCGCGTGCCGTCGTCGAGCATGGGCGACACGAAGGTGACACGGCCCTGCTGGCGACGGCCCGCTGCAGTGACCTCAACCGCGATGCCGGGCCGGACGCGACTGGCGTCGGCGGGAGACACCGACGCCGCGATCGCGACCCGCGACAGGTTGGCGACGCGGTAGAGTTCGGCGTTCGCATCGACGGTCTGGCCGAGCACCGCGGGGCGGGCGACGACCTGCCCCGCAATCGGCGAGCGCATCGCGATCCGGTTGAGCGCACCGCCTCCACCCCCCGTCGCACCAAGCTGCTGCTGCGCGAGACGAAGCGCGATCCCCGCCTCGATCGCCGCGGTGCGCGCCGCGATCAGATCCTGCTCGGGCGAGACGCGTTCGGCGAACAGCCGCTGCTCGCGACGCAGACTGGACTGTGCCAACGACAGGCGCGCGCGCGCCGCCTCGACCTCGGCGTTGAGCGAGGCGGCCTCGCGGCTTTCGATCACTGCCAGCGTATCGCCGCGACGAACCGCCTGCCCGAGATTGCGCGTCAGGCTCACCAGGCGCCCGCCGATGGTGGCGGATACCACCTGCAGGCCCTGCGGATCTGCCTGGATCAGCGCCGGCACTTCGAGCGCGCCGACGACCCCGCCGACATCGGGGATCGCAACCTCGATTCCCGCGTCGGCGATCTGCCGGGCGGACAGCGTGACGGCGTCCTTGTCCACCTTCGCAACGCTGCCCATCGCCATACTATCCCGCTGGGGCTTCTCTTCCGGTCCGCTGCCGCAACCGCCGAGCATCAGTGGGATCAGCACCGATCCGAGCATGGCCGTGATCGTCCTGGTCATCGTGCATCCTTCGTGACTTGGGGTGCGGGCGCGACGAGGCGATCAAGCCGCGCCTCCGCATCGTGATAGCTGGCGAGCGCATCGATCGCGGTCGTGCGGGTTTCGGCAAGCGCGCGTTCGGCCTCGAGCAGGTCGAGTTGCCCGAACTTGCCCTCGCGGTAGCCGATCCGCGCGATCCGGGTGGCCTCCTGCGCGGCGGCGAGCATCGGCCCGGTCGCGGTGCGCGCGGTCGTCGCAGCGTTGGCGGCATCAACCCGTGCCGATGCGATCGCCTGGTCCGCCTCCAGCAACGCGACACGCCGATTGGCGTCGGCCTGGTCGCGCTGGGCGGTCGCCATATCGACCGCGGCGCGCCCGCCGTTGAAGAACGGCAACGGCACCGACAGGCTGAACACGCCCGCCACGTCGTTGCTCACGGACAGCCGCCGTGCCGCTGCACCTAGCGTCAGGTCGGGAATCCGCTGGCTGCGCGCGAGTTGCACCTGCGCGGTCGCTATCGATACGTCCGTGCGCGCGGCCATGGTCGCCAGTGTGGAACCGGTTTCGACCGGGCGCTCTGGTCCGATCCTCGCGACGCGGTCGAACCAGCCGACGTCCAGGCTGGCAGCGGGTCGGCCCGTCAGCCTGGCGAGGGTATCGACCGCGACCTGTGCAGAGCGCTCCGCACGTTCGACCGCGCCCTCCGCCGCCAGGCGTGCGACGTCGGCGCGCTGTTCCTCGAGCGGCGAGGCACGCCCCGCGCGGACCCGAACGCGTGCGCCCAGCAACACCTCCGCCGCGATGCCACGCTGGTCGCGGGCGGTCGCGGCGCGGCGCTGGTTCGCGACCGCGTCGATATAGGCCTGCGTGACACGAAGCCGGAGGTCGGCCTGCGCGATCGCCGTTTGCAGGTCGGCACGGCCTGACATCGCATCGGCCACCGCAACACGCGCACCACGTTTGCCGCCAAGCTCGATCGGCAGCGACACGCCGACCGTCGTCTCGGCCGCGCGCAGGCCGCGATATGCCCCCGACCCTGCGACATTCTCGCTCATTGCGTCGAACGATGGATTGGGTCGCAACCCTGCGATGGCACGTTGCGCGGCGGCGGCTCGCAAACCCGATTGCGACGCCTCGATCGCGGGCGACGTCGCCCCCGCCGCGATCAGCGCGTCGGCGAGCGTCAACACCGGCGCGGCTACGGACGAACCGGGGTCCGACGGCAGATCACCTTGCGCCTGCAGCGACGATGCGCAGGCGCCTGCGACCAGAACGGTCGCGACAATATGATACATGGAATGCTCCTGACACAGTCATGTCGGGGCACATGCGTGCGCCCCTCCCGCGTGACGCGTCAGGCTTTGGGTGGGCGTAGCGCCTGTTCGAGATCGCGGCCTGCAAGCACCACGCGGCGCGCGGCTCCGAAGACATCGCCCGTGACGATCGCGACGCGGGGCGTGTCAGCGGCGACCGGCGTCGCGACGTGATGCGCGTGGCAACTAAGATGACGCGGGCAGTCCTTGTCATCCGCAGCCGACTGATCGCCGTCGCAATAGACCGGCGCATGCGCGGCCTGCGACAATTCCGGGCATGGTCCGAACTCGACGGCCTGCGCCATGCCGGTCCAAGCGGTCACCAGCATGATGCAGGACAGGAACAGGATCAGCGCGCGCATGCGGCGCAGATAGCATCATATCCGCGTCGTGTAATCCTCGGGATAGGGATGGCCCCGCGCGACGTGCACCACTCGACCCGTCAATGCGCCGATTGCCACATTCAGGCGTGGGTGGTCCAGTGCCATCCACAGCAAATCGCAGGATATAATCCTCTTCCTGGCAAATATTTGTCCAGTTTATCGCTCATGGTTAACGTCATATTTCCTTGATAAACCACGACTATATTTTGTAACATTTGGTCACAAACTCTTACAGTTGAGCACCACTAGCCAGCAAAGTCAGAATAGCATTCGTAAAACGACGATTTTCTTTTCGGATCGATGCATCCTTATTAGATGATCGACGTTTACCTGGCACGACCAACATAGGTTAGGCCGGTTGAGCGATCAGATCGCAACCACCCCGCCCCAATGGATGCGCGCAAGTCGCACCAGACCGAAGAGTTCGGGAACATCCCACACCCCGCTGCCGGCGGGGGTGATGGATGCTGCGATTTCACGAACATCGGCGGAGTTACACCATGCAACCTAGACCGTTCGCGGGCGCGGGATCGCGATCCCTTGCGCACGCCCGGCAGATAGTCACCGATGCCCGACGGGTACCGCACGCTGCTCCAGCCCAAATCGTCGATATCTTTGCGATCCAGACCAAGCGCCGCCGCCTGGTGGCGAGCGTCACGCAGCAGCCTGCCGGACACCTAAGCTAGTCAGGCTCGCCCAGCGATAGACGCGGTCGATCACCCGACCGCCGTTCGAAAACTTCCCTCTTCTGCTCTGTCACGTCCTCGCGCTTCGCGGGGCCAGGATCCCCATGTTCAAATCGTTTTTCGCAGGCGCTGCGGCGTCTCTGCTGGCGCTCGTGCCACAGCCTGCCCCGGCCCAGCGGCTGATCCTGCCAGGTGCGCTGCTGCTGGCCGGCTACCGCGCCACCTGTGGGCCGGTCGATACGATGATCCAGCCGATCGACGATATCGCCGCCGCCTATAAGGGCCGGATCATCCTTCATCCCCGCGTGCTCAACCTGCCCCGTGCGCAGCAACTCTTCTGGTATACGCATGAATGCGCGCACCAGATCTTCGGCCCGGGCGAGGCTGCGGCGGATTGCTGGGCGGTGCAGCAGGGACGGATCCAGGGTTGGCTGTCCCGCGAGGAACTCGTCGGGCTGAAACACTCGATGCGCCAGTTTCCGGGCGACGCCTCGCATGCCAGCGGTCCGGCGCGCGGCATCTATATCGACAAATGCTACGCGAGCTGAATGTGCCGGGCGAGGCGCTCCGCAACTCGTGAATAATCCCATCGTTGCGAATTAGTCGCATTAGCCTTGATCTGCGTTTCGTCTGCCGGTAGGCGATGATCCGTGACGACCCAGATCTCTCCGACACCGCGGGTTGCGCCCCCGCCCCGCAAGCGCAACTGGCGCAGCTGGTGGCTCAAGCAATTGCACAGCTGGCACTGGATCAGCGCCGCGATATCGCTGACCGCGATGCTGCTGTTCGCGATCACCGGCATCACGCTGAACCACGCCGCCACGATCGGCGCGACCCCGGTGGTCGTCGAGAAATCCGGCAATCTGGCCAAGCCGTTGCTGCCCCAGCTTGCCGGACCGCGAACCCCGGACACCCCGCTGCCCACAGCCGTCGCCGCGAACGTCGCCGCGATCGTCGGGCTCGATCCCGCCGGCCGCTCGGTCGAATGGTCCGACACCGACGCCTATGTCGCAATGCCGCGGCCCGGCGGCGACGCCTGGGTCAGCATCGAGCGCGCGACCGGCAAAATCACCGCGGAAACCACCGATCGCGGCTGGATCTCGTATCTCAACGACCTGCACAAGGGTCGGAATTCGGGCGCGGCGTGGTTCTGGTTCATCGACGTCTTCGCAGGCGCGTGCATCCTGTTCACCCTGACCGGCCTGCTGTTGCTCCAGTTCCATGCGCGACGCCGCCCGTCGACCTGGCCGATCGTCGCCGCCGGGCTCGCGCTGCCCGTCATGCTCGCCATCCTGTTCGTTCACTGAGGGGCCTCATCATGCACAAGACCACGCTGTTACTGCTAGGCGGTGCGATCGCCGCGCCTGCAATCGCCGCCCCTCCGGCGGGCACGGTCAGCATCACCCTTCCCCGGCTGAACGTCGCCGAATATCACAAGCCTTATGTCGCGGTCTGGCTGGAGCCGGTCGGCGGTGGCGCGCCGCGCACGCTGGCGGTCTGGTATGATCTCAAGAAGCGCGGCAACGATCCCGGCACGAAGTGGCTCGCCGACCTGCGCGCGTGGTGGCGCAAGGGCGGTCGCAGCTTGGCGATGCCCGCGGACGGCGTCAGCGGCGCGACCCGGGCGCCCGGCCAATACACCATCCCCCTCCCCGCCGACGTCAAGCCCGGCCAGTATGTCCTGAACGTCGAGGCTGCGCGGGAAACCGGTGGTCGCGAGCTCGTCTCCGTACCGCTTACCGCCGGAGCCCGCACCACGGGCAAGACCGAGCTCGGCGCCGTCGCCATCTCCGCCCGCTAAGGATCACATCATGAAGCCTTTCGCCATGAAGCCTTTTACGGCGCGCCTGATGGCCGCCGCTGCGCTGCTCTCGATCCCTGCCGCGCTGTCCGCGCACCGGATGTGGATGCTGCCGTCCGCCACCGTGTTCTCCGGGACCGATGGCTGGGTGACGGTCGACGCCGCGGTCTCGAACGACCTGTTCTTCTTCGATCACCAGCCGCTCCGCCTCGACGGCATGAAGGTCTGGCAGCCCGACGGCAGCGCGGGCATGCTCGAGAACGGCGCGACCGGGCGCTATCGCTCGGTGTTCGACGTGCATCTCGACAAGCCCGGCACGTGGAAGATCGGCACGGAGATGTCCGCGGTGATGGGCAGCTTCAAGGTCGACGGCGTCGAGAAGCGCATCGGCGGCCGCCGCGGACCACCGCGCGCCGACGCGCCCGCCCCGCTGACCGTCGCCGACATCCCCGCCAACGCGACCGACGTGAAGGTCACCGAGGTTTCGGGCCGCAACGAGATCTTCGTGACCGCGGGCGCGCCGACCACGACCGTCCTCAAGCCGACCGGCAAGGGCCTCGAATTCGCACCGATCACGCACCCCGACGAACTGGTCGCGGGCGAGACCGCGAAGTTCCGCTTCCTGGTCGACGGCAAGCCCGCGCCCGGCCTGAAGGTCACGGTGATCCCCGGCGGCAAGCGCTATCGCAACGACGAGGGCGCGCGCGAACTGACGACCGGCGCGGACGGCGTGCTGAGCGTCGATTGGCCGACCGCCGGCATGTATTGGCTCAATGCGACGCTGACCGATGCGAAGGCGACTTCCCCACGCGCGACCGAGCGGCGGATGAGCTACGTCACGACGCTCGAAGTGCTGACGCCGTGAGACCCGCGCCTTGCGGATAGCACTGCCCCCGACGATCGACGCCGCGGCGTTCGCGGCGCGCGATCCGGCAGCGGTGATGTTGGACCTCGGCGGCGAGACGATGGGGACGCGTTGGAGCGTGCGTCTTGCCGCGCCCGCCGGCACCGATCTATCGTCGCTCCGCCAGGCGATCGTCGCGCGACTGGCGGGGCTGGTCGCGGAGATGAGCCACTGGGCGCCGGATTCGCTGCTGTCGCGCTTCAACCGCTCGGCGCCAGGCACGTGGACGACCCTTCCGCCCGATTTCGCGCACGTGATCGCGCGCGGGCTGACGATCGCCGAGACGACCCGCGGCGCATTCGATCCGGCGATCGGCCGGCTGGTCGACATCTGGGGGTTCGGCCCGATTGCGGTCGCCGCGCCTCCCAGCGCACCCGAAATCGAAATCGCACGCGCGGCGTCCGGTTGGTCCCGGCTGTCGTTCTCCCCTGCCGGCGCGCATCTCCGCCAACCTGGCGGCGTCGCGCTCGACCTGTCGGGCATCGCCAAGGGTCACGCCGTCGACGCCATCGCCGACCTCGCGCGCGATGCGGGTATCGGCAACGCGCTGGTCGAGATCGGTGGCGAACTCGTCGGTCGCGGGATCAAGCCGGACGGCGACCCCTGGTGGGTCGACTTGGAAAGCCCGCCGGGACTGACGTTCCCCTCTCTGCGAATCGCGCTGCACGGGATGGCGGTGGCGACCTCGGGCGACTATCGGCGCGGCGCACACACGCTCGACCCACGCACGGGCCGACCGATCGACACCGGCGTCGTATCAGCCAGCGTGATCGACCAAACCGCGCTGGAGGCGGACGCCTGGGCGACCGCGCTGACGGTGCTGGGGCCAGTCGAAGGCATCGACCTCGCGCGCGTCCACGGCATCGCCGCACGCCTGGTCACGATGATCGACGGCACCGCCCGCGAATACCTGACTCCCGCACTCGCCGCGATGCTCGCGGGCTGACGGCTTACAACCGAGCGTCTCCCTGTTTCCCCGCGAAGGCGGGGACCCAGACTGGACTCCCGCCTTCGCGGGAGAACAAGCTTAACTGCGCCGGATTGCACCTCCCCACCTCTGAGTAACGCCACCTCACGACGCTACCCGATCCCGCCCTCGCGCGTTACCAAAGCCAATGACCGACGTGCTCCCCCCCGCCATCCCCGCAGCGACGCTCGTCATCTTCCGCGACACGCCAGCCGGCCCCCCGGAACTGCTGATGGTCGAGCGTGCCAAGGCGATGGCGTTCGCCGGCGGGGCGCTGGTGTTTCCGGGCGGACGAGTCGACCCAGGCGATCATGCGCTCGCCGCACTTCTCGGCAGCCCCGACCACGAGACCGCGGCGCGCATCGCCGCGATCCGCGAGACGATCGAGGAGGCGGGCCTGCCGGTCGGGTTGTCGCCCATACCGTCCCCCGACGCGTTCGAGCGATTGCGCGCGGCCCTTCACACTGGCGCCGCGTTCGGCGAAGCGCTGGCCGAAGCAGGCACGTCGCTTGCGCTCGATGCGCTGGAATATTTCGCACGCTGGCGGCCGGCGCACGCGCATGCCCGGATCTTCGACACGCGTTTCTATCTCGCGCGCCTGCCCGCCGACATGCCTGCCGATGTGCCGGAGGCGCGGGTCGATGCGACCGAGAACGTCCGCCTGCTCTGGGCGACCGCGGCGGATGTGCTGGCGGAGGCCGATGCCGGGCGGGCGACGATCATCTTCCCGACGCGCCGCAATCTCGAACGGCTCGCGCAGTTCGCCGATCATGCGTCGGCGGTCGCACATGCGCGGGCGTTTCCGATCCGCACCGTGACCCCGTGGAGCGAACGCCGCGACGGCGTCGAGTATCTCTGCATCCCCGACGACCTCGGCTATCCCGTCACCGCCGAACCGATGAGCGATGCGGTGCGCGGCTGATGCGCGCGGTACGGCGGACGATCGGGTGGATCGTCGGAATCGCGATCGTCGGCGTGCTCGGCATGATGCTGTGGGCATCGCTGCGCGGACGGCCACAGGATCTGCCTTGGGCGCCGCTCGATCTCGGCCAGCCGATCGGCATGTTCACGGGGCGCAAACTCACCGCGCTGACCGAGGATTTTCCGCAATGCCGCGCGCTGCTCGATCGTGCCGGCGTGCGCTACACCGTCCTGCCGCCACGCAAGGGCGAGGGGCAATGCGGCTATGCGGATGGCGTCCGGCTTGCCGATACCGGCGCGCGCCGGATCGCGTTCACGCCCTCGGGCCTAGGCGTCGCCTGCCCGGTCGCCGCAGCACTGTCGATGTGGGAATGGGACGTCGTCCAGCCCGCCGCTCAACGTCATTTCGGCGCGCGCGTTGCCAGTGTCGATCATTTCGGCAGCTATAGTTGCCGCCGGATCTACGGTCGCGATGCCGGCAACTGGAGCGAGCATTCGACGGCCGACGCGATCGATATCGCCGGCTTTCGCCTCACCGACGGCACCCGAATCACGGTTGCCCGCGACTGGAAAGGCGACGGTGCCAAGGCCGCGTTCCTGCGCGAGGTCCGCGACGGTGCCTGCACGCTGTTCGCGACGACGCTATCGCCGGACTACAACGCCGCGCACGCCGATCACCTGCATCTCGACCAGGCCAACCGCGGCGCGACGGGCTGGCGCGCATGCCGGTGATACCCCCCTCGCTACCACCCCGGCGAAGGCCGGGGTCCAATTAGGAGACCTGACCAAACGAAGGGCTGCCCATCGTTACTTCAATCTCACCAATTGGGCCCCGGCCTTCGCCGGGGTGGTTTGTGAGACTCGGTCGCAACATCGTGGAAGGGCTCAGCACACGACCAGAGGATAAACCTCAGTTCGCCAGCGTCGTCCCCGAATCGACCTTCTCAACCCAATAGGGGAAGAACGCCGGCTGACGGTTCGACCAGCCCGATGCGGTGGCCGCGGCTTCGCTGATCGACTGGAGCAGCTTCCGGCGCAGTTCCGGATGGAGATGCGGCAGCGCGGCGGCGGCGCAGAAGGCGGACGGCAGCCACGGCCGAACCTCCGCACCGATCAGCCGCTCGTACAGGAAGCGCAGCGCCGAGAAACTGGTCAGCCGCCCCTGCCCCAGATCGAACGCGACGAGCGTCATCAGCGGCGCGAGGAAAGGCTCGATCGCGTCGAGGCCGCTGTCGTCGGGCACCATCGCGCGCAGATCGGGAAGGTTGTTGTACAGCCGCGACTGCGCCCGGATGCTCGCGGCCTCGACCACGTCGCGCGACCAGCGCTGCATCGCATCCTCGCGGTCCAGGCCGACGTCGAGCGAGCGCCGGATATAGCGCTGCGTCGAACTCGGAAAGCCCGCAAACTCCTTCATCTCGGCCAGCGTCATCGAGCCCTGTGCCGGTTTCATTCTGGAAGCCATGTCGTCACCCCGCTCTCGTCAAGGAACCGGCAGACTATGCGCCCGGATGGTTAACAACGACCCTATCGCGCGTCATCTTTCCGTAACGCCAAGCGACCATGAAAGCTGTTGCACCGCAACAACGCTGCGACGAACCGAACGAAATCAAGCGATTCAATCGTCTTGCGAGGATTCCGGGCAACAAAAAAGCGCCGGTCGCTGCCGACCGGCGCCCATTCGTTGAGCAGATGCGAGGGTTACGCCTGCTTTTCGCGCAACGCCCGCTCGGCAGCCTCGTCATAGCCCGACGACGCCGCCGGCCCGCTGCCGGAGCCCGGCTGCGTTGCCGAAATCGGGTCGCTCCCGTCCATCGACTCGTCGAGCCCGTTGTCGAGGCGTGCGTCGGCGCTGTCGGGGTTCTTCTGGAGGCGCTTGGCGATCGACTTGTCCTGACCCGCTTCCTGGCGCGGATCGCGGCCCGAGCTCTTGCCCTCGGCGTCCTTGTCGTCGGGCGCCACCGAAAGGCTGTCCAGCGCGCTCTTGTCTATGTCGGTCATTGCGACGTCCCTTTTTAATCTTGGCGATGACCAACGGTCCAAGCGCGCTTTGTTTCCCCGCGACGAGCTTTGCAGAAGCCCTCAATCCAGCGGTGTGACCTTCACCGTCTGCTCCCAGAGATACGCCTGGCCGAACACCGTCATGAACGCGATATCCGTCGCATCGCGGCCGACACAGACCCGCGCGATATCGCTGCAGGTCGCCATCTTGGTCGCATCGATCAGCCGCCAGTCCCCCGCCAACCACAGCTCCGCGACCGCATGGAAATCGGGCGGATCCACGCCGGGCGCGTAGGCCGACACACACCGCGCCGGGATGCCTCCTGCGCGCGCGAGCGACACCAGCAGATGCGAATAATCGCGACACACCCCCGAACGGGATGCAAACGTATCGAGCGCAGTCGTCTCGCCACTGCTCGATCCGCAGCGATAGTCGAGCGACTGGTACACCCACTCGGTCAGCGCCGCCGCGAGCGGACCACCTTCCAGCCCCCCGAACTCGCGCGCGACGAACCCCTCGAAGCGGTCGGATGGGCAATAGCGGCTCGGCATCAGGTACGGCGTCAGTTCGCCATCGAGCATCCGCGGCGGTGTCGCCGGATACAGCTCGAGCTGGACCCGCTCGCGCTTGACCGCGACGATCGCCTTATACTCGGCGGTAAAGCGGCCATGCCCGCGCGACCAGCAACGCTGGCCGATCCCGTCCTCGCCGCGCACCGCCCTGATCGGACTGTCGGACCACAGGGTGAGGGACTCGGACTCGATCGTCTGGTCGGCCATCGCCGCCGCTTCGATCTGGAGGAGCACGTCGGCATCCCCCGTGATCCCGTAATCCAGACGCACGTCGATCGAGAGCCGCATTGCGCGTCCCATTCCTGTCCCAAGGCCAATTAAAAAGGGCCCGGCGGTGTCCCGCCGAGCCCTGCGTTCGTCACACCCTTAGCGGGAGTTAGTTACGGCTGCTACCAAACAGACGCAGCACGAACATGAACATGTTGATAAAGTCGAGGTACAGGCTCAGCGCCGCCATGATCACGACCTTGCCGATCATGTCGGTGCCCGCGACCTGCGCATACAGTGCCTTGGTACGCTGCGTGTCGTAGGCGGTGAGGCCTGCGAACAGCAGCACGCCAACGCCGCTGATGACCAGCTGCATCACGCCCGACTGCAGGAACACGTTGATCAGGCTCGCGACCAGCAGGCCGACGACGCCGATGATCAGGAACGTCCCGAACGCCGACAGGTCGCGCTTCGTGGTGTAGCCGTACAGGCTGAGACCAGCGAAACCGGCTGCGGTGGCGAAGAACGCGCCGGCGATCGACGTACCGCTATAGACCAGGAAGATGGTCGACATCGACAGGCCCATCAGGACGGCGAAGCCCCAGAAGAGCAGCTGCATCGTGCCGGTCGACATCTTGTTTTGGCCGTAGCTCATGCCGAACACGATCGCGAGCGGCGAGAACATGATGACGTATTTCAGCGGGCCGCCGTTCATGAACACCTGCGCGGCGGGCGATTCTGCGCCACCCATCGCGAACAGCATCGCGACGATGCCGGTGAGCAGGACTGCCGAGCCCATATAATTGTAGACGGACAGCATGTACGAGCGGAGGCCAGCGTCATAGGCCTCGGTACGCTGGCCCGTGGCCGTCGTTCCGAACGGCGCGGCGCGGGGCCGGGGGTCAGACCAATTAGCCATGGTGAAATCAGCTCCTTTGTCCGGCATGGTGCCGATTACGGTGAATATCGTCTTTTACAGGACGCTTTTCAAGCAGAGTGGTTGCATCTGCGCCGTGGTTCGCGGCTAACATCGGTCAATATATGATCCGCCTGTTCGTCGCCCTCCGCCCCCCGCCCGCTATCCGTCGGAGCTTGCTCGACATAATGGAGGGCGTGCCGTCGGCGCGCTGGCAGGACGACGAACAGCTGCACGTGACGCTGCGCTTCATCGGCGAGTTCGAGCGGCCGGTCGCCGAGGATGTCGCGGTCGCGCTGGGCCAGATGGTCGCACCAGTGCCGAGCGTCTCGCTTGCCGGGGTCGGGCGGTTCGAGACGCGCGGACGGACCGATACTTTGTGGGCCGGGGTGTCACCGCATGCCGCGCTTACGGCGCTCCATCGGAAAGTCGACCAGGCATGCATCCGGGCTGGGCTCGAGCCAGAACGCCGCGCGTATCTGCCGCATATCACCGTGGCGCGACTGGCTCGGTCGGCCGGCGTCGGATTTGCCGTCGACGGCTGGCTGGCGGATCATGCCGCGCTGTCGAGCGCGCCCTTCCCGCTGCCCCATCTCGTGCTGTACCAGAGCCGTCTCGGCCGCGACGGCGCGACCTATGAACCGGTCGCACGCTGGGCGCTCGACACCGGGGGCGGAACCTGAGCGACGGCGAAGGGTTCGCCAAGATATCAACAGGGAGAGACGACATGCGGATTGCGACACTGGCACTGCTCGGCGCGGCGACGATGGGCCTGAGCGCCTGCGAAAAGGGCGGCATGGACACCGGCACGCCGGTTGCGGGGGGCCAGCGCGCCACCGCGATGCTCCAGACCGCGACCGGCACCGATGTCGGCCGCGCCACCGCCACCGAAGTCGCGGGCGGTATCCGCTTCACGCTCGACGCGAAGGCGATGCCCGCCGGCACGCACGGCGCACACATCCACATGGTCGGCCGCTGCGACGCACCCGACTTCACCACCGCGGGCGGTCACTGGAACCCGACCGGCATGAAGCACGGCAGCATGAACCCGCAGGGCCCGCATGAGGGCGACCTGCCCAACCTGATCATCGGCACCGATGGTCGCGGCACGATCGGCATCACGATCCCCGGCGCGACGATGGCGGGCCTGATGGATGCGGACGGCTCGGCCTTCGTGGTGCATGCGGGTCCGGACGACATGATGACCGATCCGGCCGGCAACAGCGGCGGCCGCATCGCCTGCGGCGTGTTCCAGGCGGGGTGATACCAGCCTTGATCGGAGTGATCCCCAGCTTCGGTTGGGGTGATCGCAACCTCCGTCGGCATAACCCCACCTGCCGTTCGTGCTGAGTAGAGACCGAGTAGCCTCGAAGAAGCGTATCGAGGGCGCGCATCGAAGCACAGGTCCCGCGCGCCGACCTGTCCTTCGATACGCCATCTCGATACGCTGCCGACGCAGCTGCTCGACGGCTACTCAGGACGAACGGAAGTGGGTTCGTGTCACGAGGAACCACAAACCGCGCGATCCTCCCCCGCCAAGGGAGGATCGCAAAGGTCACACCGTCTCCCCCGCAGCCCGCGCCCGAGCCTCTCGCGTCGCCTCAGCCCTAGGCGCCAGCCGATACGCCGCAATCGCACACGCCATCGTGATCGGCGTCACCACCAGCAACGACAGCATGCCCGTCGACAGGCTCCCTGTCAGCGTCGACACCCGCCCCGCCATATACGGCCCGAGCGCCAGCCCGATCAGCGTCGTCCCGATGAAGAACGTCGCCGTCGCGGTCCCGCGCATCCGCGGCAACACCATGTCCTGCGTGGTCGCTGCCGCCGCGCCGAGCGCACACGATGCGGTCAACTGCGCCAGGAATATCCCCGTATAGAACACCGTCGGCGACGACGCGGTGAAGGCGAGGATCAGGAACGGCACCGGCACCACCGCGCCGAAGATCACCACCCACAACCGGCCCGCCGGATTGCCCTGCCGCAGCCGATCCGACACCACGCCGCCGATCGTCAGCCCCAGGAACCCGGCCGTCGCGCCAAGGCTGCCGATCATGAACCCCGCCGATGCCGGCGTCGCGCCCAATTCGCGCAGAGCATAGGGCGCCGCCCAGAAGCTCGCGGCATAGCTCAGGAACGCGTTCAGCCCGTACGCCACCACCGTGCACAGGAACGCCGGCGTGCCGACGATCAGCGCGAAGGTCGGCGGATCGCGACGTTTCAGCGCCGATGCCCACGAGAACACCGCATAGACGCCGATTCCGATCGCCACCCATTGCGGCCACGGCTCGCCGATCGCGATCAGCCCCGACACCGCCGCAACCACGACTGCGAGCGCGAGCAGATTATATGCCAGCGCCTTCGCACCGCCCATCGCTGCGCCGATCAGCGTCAGCGGCGGCACGATCGTCACCAGCTCTGCGCCAAACGCGCGGAACGGCGCCGGATGCTTCTCCGGTTCGGGCAAGCCTTCCACCAGCCCGCGGATCGGCTCCTTCAGCGTCGCGATCCACACCGCGAGCAGCAAGCCCGGCACGCCGACCGCCATGAACGCCGCCTGCCACCCGACCAGCCCGAGCGGCCCGCCCCCCGGATAGGCCTTGTTCCAGCCCTGCACGATCAACCCGCCGATGAACAACGAACAGCCGCCGCCGACGTACAGGCCCGCGGAGTAGATCGAGAGAGCGGTCGCGCGCAGCCGCTTCGGAAAATAATCCGAGATGATCGAGTACGCCGAAGGGCTCGCAGTCGCCTCGCCGATCCCGACGCCGATCCGCGCCGCCGCGAGATGCCCGCCGGTCTTCGAAAATCCCGACAGCGCGGTCATCACCGACCACAGCGACAACCCGATCGTCATCAGCCGCACCCGGTGCCAATTGTCCGCGAGGCGCCCGAGCGGGATGCCGAACAGCGAGTAGAACACGCCGAACGCGGTGCCGTACAGAAAGCCGAGATCCTGGTCCTTCAGCCCCAGGTCGCGCTTGATGTCCTCGGCCAGGATCGAGATGATCTGGCGGTCGACGAAGTTCAGCACGTAGACGAGGAACAGGACCGAAAGAACGTACCAGGCGTAGCGTGACGCGCCTCGTTCAGGCTCGTCCGCGATGGTTTCGGCCATGATCCCTCCTCGATGTTTTCGAGTTATGGGTATCAGAGCAGGCAAGCGAGAAAAAGCGCTTTCGATCAGGTCGGGTATGGCAGCGCCAAGCGGCCGGGTCGAAAAGTGCCTTCGCGGCTTGAGGTTTGACCGAGGCTTGCTCGCTCATGCGAGCGCGACGCTACGCCTCAATGCGTACCGATACGCCCGCGGCGCAACGCACCCTGTTCGAGCCGCCGCAGCAGCGCCTCGATCGTCGGCGGCGTGGTCGGCTCGCTCGCCATGGGCGCAGGCCGGGCAATCGGGGTCGGCGCATTGATCTCCGGAATCTCCGAGATTTCAGGCGCGTCGTCGGGCGCCGCCTCGACCGGACGCTCCACCCGCTCCACCAAGGGGGCGGTCACGAACGTATCGGGCTCCGCCGTCGCCGCCGCCTCGATCACCGGCGCCACCATCGTCACCTGAGCCAGCGGCGAAACCGGCGCCAACGGCGAAACCGGGCGCACCGGCTCCATCGGCACCGGCAGGATCGCCTTGGGATCGAACGCGGCGAGCGGTAGATCGAGATCGACCGGGATCGTCCGCTCGTCGCGCGCGCCACTGGAGCCGACGCCGACCTCCATCATCGGCGTGCCGAGATCGGCCGCGGACATGGGTTTGCGGGGCGGCGCATCGGGATGTGCGTCGGCGCGGCGGATGACCGGCACGCCATCCTCACGCGGCACCCGCTTGGCCAGCAGCCCGCCGGGTCCGAACAGCAGGAACAGCGACGACCACAGCACCGCCGCGACCAGCGCCCCGCTGCCAAGCGCGAGCAGCAGCCGCGCGGTCGTCCCGAGCGGCGGTGCGGCGGCCGGTACCAGCGCCGCGACGCCGGTGGTCCACACCAGCGTCTCCAGCGTCGCGGTCGGCAGCAGCAGGAACGCGATCGCCGCGATCACGCCGCCAGCCACCGCCCCATAAAGCGGCAGCGATCGGATCAAAGTCTGGCGGACATGCGCGACCATCAGTTTTCCTGTGCAGCGGCTGCAATCAGCCGTCTATAAATAGGATCATAGCGCCGAATGTTTGACGACCAGTTACGCTCTGCCTGCACGAAGGCGCGGCCGCGCGCCCGGCGCTCGTCCCAGCCCGAGCGATCCGCGAACATGCCCGCCAGCGCAGCCGCGATCGCCGCGGGATCGTCGGGCGGAAACAGCGTGCCGGTATCGCCGCCGCGGATCAGTTCGCGGTGCCCGCCGACGTCCGACGCCGCCACCAATCGGCCCTGCGCCATCGCCTCGAGCGGCTTGAGCGGTGTGACGAGATCGGTCAACCGCATGCGCTTGCGCGGATAGGCGAGGATATCGACCAGCCCATAATAGCGCTCGACCTCCTGATGCGGCACGCGCCCGACGAAGCGGATCGCGTCGGCCACCGGCGATGCCTCCGCCTGCGCGCGCAATGCCGCCTCCATCGGCCCGCCGCCAACCATCAACAACCGCGCCCTGGGACGCGCTGCGACCAGCGCCGGCATCGCCGCGATGAGATCGTCGAGCCCTTCGTAATCGTAAAAGCTGCCGATGAACCCGACGACGTCCGCGCCATCGAGACCCAGTTCCGCGCCGAGCGCATCGTCGCGCGGCGGCGCGGTGCCGAACAGGTCGAGATCGACGCCGTTGGGCGACACCATGATCTTGTCCGCAGCGATGCCCCGCGCGATCAGGTCGCCGCGCAGGCCTTCGCAGATAACCGCCACTGCGTCCGCACGTCGCACCGCCCAAGTCTCCAGCGCCCGCGTCGCCCGGTAGCGTAGCGACGTGGCGGTCCCCGTCCCGTTGCCGACCGCCGCATCCTCCCAGAACGCGCGGATCTCGTACACCAGCGGCAACTTCCGCCTGCGCGCGACGATCAGCGCGGCGAGCGCGTCGATCACCGGCGAATGCGCGTGGAGGATATCGGGCTTGAAGGCATCCACCGCCGCCTCGATCCGCCTGGCAAACGCCGCGATTCCCCCGACCTCGCCGACCGGGCCCGGCCTTACCCCTGCCGCCGTACGGTGGAAGGTCAGGCCATCAACCGACTCCACGGAGGCCGGTGCGCTGCCGTGCCGCGGTCCGGTAACCGCCGCGACGGTCCAGCCCAGCCCCTCCTGCGCCTTGAGGATCGCCCGCGTGCGAAACGTGTAGCCGCTCTGCAGCGGCAGGCCGTGATCGAGAATATGGAGAATACGCATCGTCGACGGCATCTGCCACAGATCGCTTAACGGCGCGTCAACCGACTATGGCTACGCACGAAACTCGCAAGCCCTCACAGGAAGGAGGCCGTCCCCATGATCGACAATCTCGCGCTCGGCCTCAGCCACGGGCTGATGATGCTCGCCGCGTTCCTGCTGCTCAAGCGCCCCGACTTGGACCG
The DNA here is from genome assembly GCF_049472435.1 of Sphingomonas sp. 4RDLI-65. NCBI lineage: Bacteria > Pseudomonadati > Pseudomonadota > Alphaproteobacteria > Sphingomonadales > Sphingomonadaceae > Sphingomonas > Sphingomonas sp. 4RDLI-65. The sequence continues at coordinate 682,206 of NZ_JBCEBT010000002.1, forward strand.
CGAACCGAGCCCGCACGACAAGGCCGACACGACGCGCCCGCCCGGGAAGCCCCGCCCCGGTGCGTGATCTCGCCTTCATCGCCTTCCTGGGCGCGTTCTTCGCGATGGGGTTCAAGCGGCCGTTCCTGCTCGTGCTCGTCTATGTCTATATCGACATCGTCTCGCCGCAGCGCCTCACCTATCTGTTGCTCAACACCGTCCCGATCTCGCTGATCGCGGTCGCGCTGGCGGTCGGTGGCTGGGTGCTGGCCGACGACAAGCGCGATACGCGGGTCGGCGGGCGGCAGGTGCTGATCGTCCTGCTGATGCTGTATTGCGGGATCACGATGCTCGCCGCCGACTTCCCCGCCGAGGCCAAGGAGAAGTGGGACTGGGTGTGGAAGGCGCTGATCTTCGCCGCCTTCCTGCCGCTGACGCTGCGCACCCGGCTGCGGATCGAGGCGTTGCTGCTGTTCATGATCCTGTCGGCATCGTCGATCGTCATCGTCGGCGGGATCAAGACGATCGCCAGCGGCGGTGGCGGCTATGGCCAGCTGAACCTGATGGTCGACAATAATTCGGGGCTCTACGAGGGCAGCACGATCAGCGCGGTCGCGGTCGCGATCATCCCGATCATCATCTGGTTCATGAGTCACGGGACGATCTTCAAGCCCGACTGGCGTGTGAAGACCTATTGCGTCGCTTTGGTGTTCGCCTGCCTGCTGATCCCGGTCGGCACCTCGACGCGCACCGGCCTGCTCTGCGTCGGGCTGCTCGCGGTCCTGTCGATCCGGACGGTCAAGCGTAAGACGCTGTACCTGCTGATGCTGGCCGTGCTCGGGCTGGCCGCGGTGCCGTTTCTGCCGTCGACCTTCACCGACCGGATGAACACCATCAAGTCCTACCAGGCCGACGAATCCGCCTCGACCCGGCTGGCGGTGTGGCAGTGGACGATCGAATACGCCAAAACGCATCCGTTCGGCGGCGGCTTCGAGGCGTATCGCGGCAACCGCATCCGCTATGACCTGAAAACGGCCGACGGCAGCCCCCTGCCCGCCGGCCAGAAGGTCGAGGCGGACAAGGCTCGCGCCTATCACAGCGCCTATTTCGAGATGCTCGGCGAACAGGGCTATTTTGGGCTCGCGCTGTGGCTGTCGATCAATCTCATCGGTATTTTCCGCATGGAGGTGATCCGCCGCCGCTATCGCGATCCGGAGGGCGAGTTCGGCTGGGCGGGGCCGCTCGCGACCGCGTTGCAGAGCGGTCACCTGGTCTACCTGCTCGGCGCGGCGTTCATCGCGATCGCGTTCCAGCCGTTCATCTACATGCTGATCGGCGCGCAGATCGGCCTCGACACCTACCTCACTCGCAAGCGCGGCGAGCAGAGCTTCCGATCGATGCGTCGCGGTGCTGCGTGACCGGCCCGGCGTGACCGACCGCCCGCCCGTTCGCGAACTAAGGGCGCTGACCGGCGTCCGTGGGATCGCGGCGTGGTTCGTCGTGCTCTACCACATCCGCCTGTCGATCGCCGGGCTGCCCGACGGCATGCGCGACGTTTTCGCCAAGGGGTATCTGGCGGTCGATTTCTTCTTCCTGCTGTCCGGCTTCGTCATCTGGCTGACCTGGAACGACCGCCTCCGCACCGGCGGCCTGAATGGAGGGTGGGCAGGTGTGCCCCGCTTCTTGCAAAAGCGCATCGCGCGGATCTGGCCGCTGCATCTGGTGACGCTGGCCGGCGCCGTGGCGCTCGCGCTGGTGCTGCGCGCTACCGGCCGCAGCGATCCGCAATTCGTGTTTCCCGAACTCCCACTGCACGTCCTGCTGCTCCAGAACTGGGGTTTTACCCATCACCTTGCCTGGAACGATCCCGCCTGGTCGATCAGCGCGGAGTTCGGCGCGTACCTGCTGTTTCCGCTGCTGGTGATGGCGGTGGACTGGCGGCGTTTGCCGAGCGTGGCGTTGCTGGCGATCGCGGCGGTGCTGTTGCTCGGCCTGCATCTGGCGATCGACGCGCCGACGCTCGGCACCGACATCCCGCGCTACGGCCTGCTGCGCTGCCTGGTCGAATTCACCACCGGCAGTATCGTCTGCGCGCTGTGGCTACGATGGCGGGGTAAGCGCGCGGCGCTATTTGTCGCGCTCGGGACTGCGGCACTGGCAACGTTCTGGGCTGTCGGCGTGCCGGAAACGCTGGTCGTCCCCGCACTCTTCGCCGCCATTCTGCTGCTGTTGGCGCTCACTACCGGCCGCCCGCACAATCCGCTGGAAACGCGCCCGATCCATTATCTCGGCGAGATCAGCTACGCGACCTATCTCGGCCACTTCATCCTGTGGAAAGCCTTCAAGCTCGCCTTCGTCAGCGATGCAAATGCCGTGTCGGCAGCGAAGATCGCGCTGTACCTCGGGCTGGTACTGCTAGCCTCGATCGCGCTCTATCACCTGATAGAACGCCCCGCCCAACGGTGGCTCAACAGGCTCCCCTCCCGCTTGCGGGAGGGGTTGGGGGAGGGGCGGCCGTAAGGTTAGCGCCCGCTCCCCTCCCCTAACCCCTTCCGCAAGCGGAAGGGGAACAGATCAGTCCACCGGCTCGTCGGCCAGCTCTTCTTCCAGCGCCTGGATGATCGCCTTGTTGAACGCAGGGATATCATCCGGCTTGCGGCTGGTGATCAGATTGCCGTCCACCACGACCTCCTCGTCCACCACGTCCGCGCCCGCATTCTCCAGGTCCGTCCGGATCGACGGGAAGCTCGTTACGCGGCGTCCGTCGATCACATCCGCCTCGGCCAGCAGCCACGGCGCATGGCAGATCGCGGCGATGATCTTGCCGTCTTCCATGAACTCCGTGATGATCTCGATCGCGCGCTCTTCCTGACGCATCGTGTCAGGATTGGCGACGCCGCCCGGCAGCACCAGCGCGTCGTAATCGTCGGTATCGACCTCGTCGAGCGTCAGGTCGGGCGTCGCGGTCTCGGCCTTGTTGATGTCGCCCTTCATGCCCTGGATCGGATCGGTCTTGATCGACGCCAGCGTCACCTTAGCGCCCGCCGCCTCCAGCGCCTTCCTCGGTTCGAACAGTTCGACAGTCTCGAAACCATCGGCAGCGAGCATCAATACGCGAGCTTGGGAAAGATCGGTCATGTCATGTCTCCAGTGAATCCCGTGCCCTCTCAACACCGCGCCACGCCCGTCGTTCCGGAACGATGCGACCTCCCGAACATTTCCAGAGGAGAAGGACCCCCGCATTGCCCATCAAGATCGTGTATTCCGACGACTCCAAGCCCGGCATCACCCGCAAGAAGATGCGGAACGGCTGGGGCTATTGGGATGCCAAGGGCGAGCGCATCACCGACCGCGACGAAATCGACCGACTGAACGCGATCGCCCTGCCCCCCGCCTACCGCGACGCGTGGTTCTGCCCCAAGCCGAACGGCCATATCCAGGCGGTCGGCTGGGACGAGAAGGGTCGCAAACAATACCGCTATCACCTCGGCTTCCGCGAGGCGCAGGAAGCCGCCAAATACGAGCGCTGCGCCGATTTCGGCCACGCCCTCCCCAAGATCCGCAAGGCGGTCGAGGCCGACCTTCGCAAACGCTCGCTGACCCGTGAACGCGCGGTCGCCGCAGTCATCCGCCTGCTCGATGGCGGTCACATCCGCATCGGCAACGAAGCCTATGCCGAAGCGAACGAGAGCTTCGGCGCGACCACGCTGCGCAAGCGCCACGGTGAGGTGAAGGGCGCGACGCTGAAACTCCAGTACAAGGGCAAGTCCGGCAAGATGCGGACGCTCAGGATCACCGATCGCTCACTCAGCAGCTTCGTCAAGAAATGCCAGGACCTCGACGAGCAGCATCTGTTCGCGTGGCTCGACGACGCGGGCGTCGCGCATCCCGTCACCTCGACCGACGTGAACTGCTACATCCGCGACGTCACCGGCACCGACTTCACCGCCAAGAATTTCCGTACCTGGGCTGCCAGCGTCGCTGCGTTCGAGGCGCTCGCGTCGGCCGAGCGCGACCTTAGCCTCAAGGCGATGCTCGAACCCGTCGTCGCGCGGCTCGGCAACACGCATGCGATCGCGCGAAAGAGTTATGTTCACCCGTCGTTGATCGCGCTCGTGAAGACCGGTCAAAGTACCTTCCGCAAGGCCCTCCGCCTCCCCCGCGCCAAGCGCTACATGAGCCGCGAGGAATGTGGCCTGATCACCTTCCTCGAAGCCGGCACGCCCGCAACCATCGCAAAAGCGGCCTGACGAGTATTCCCATGTCCAACACTACCGCCGCCAAACAACCGATCTTCGACGCGAGCGACGTCGGCGATCAGGCCCAAGGCTTCGTCACCGCCAGCTTCGCGTGGGTCCAGGCCTATTGGCTCCAGATCCTGATCGCATTCGGGATCGGCGCGGTCATCGTGATCGTCCTCCACACCGCACGCCGCTTCGGCAGCAAGCTCTGCGAACGCCCCCGCGCGCTCAACGGCTGGGGCATCGTCGTCGGCAAGGCGATCGCGCGCACCGGTAACTTCTTCATCGTCATGCTCGCGGCGAAACTGGTGTCCGGCTATTCCGCCGCGCCGGGCGAGGTATCGAAGACGATCGACTTCCTCTTCACCGTCGCCGCGGTGTTCCAGGCCGCCGTATGGGTGCGCGAGATCATCCTCGGCGCGATCGAGCACCGCACGCAGTCCGAACATTATTCGGGTGAAGCGCTGCTCTCGGCGATGGGCCTGATCCGCCTGCTCGTCACCTTCGTGGTGTTCGCGGTCGCGCTGGTGGTGGTGCTCGACAATCTCGGCGTCAACGTCACCGGCCTTGTCGCAGGTCTCGGCGTCGGCGGCATCGCGATCGGCCTCGCCGCGCAGGGCATCTTCGCCGACCTGTTCGCAGCGCTGGCGATCATCTTCGACCGTCCGTTCCGTCGCGGGGATTCGATCAGCTACGACACCGCCTCGGGCAGCGTCGAGGCGATCGGCCTCAAATCCACGCGCATCCGCGGGATCGACGGCGAGGAGCGCGTGATCTCGAACAAGAACCTCCTCAACAAGGAGATCCTCAACAACACGCAACGCAACCACCGCCGCGCGAAATTCATCATCGGCGTCACCTATTCGACGCCCCCGGAAGTGTGTTCGCGTATCCCCGCGATGCTGAAGGAGATCGTCGAAGCCAACGACAAGATCTTCACCCGCGCCGGCTTCACCGGCTTCGGTGCGTCGAGCCTCGATTTCGAGGTCCAGTTCGACAGCAAGGGGCCGGATTATGCGAGCTTCTACGATGGCCGCACCGCGGTAGGCATTGCGATCCTGAAGCGGTTCAACGACGAAAAGATCGAGATCGCCTTCCCGACCCAGGTCAACATGATGGCCGCGCCGGATGGCTCGGTGGTGATGCCGTACCCCGAAGGCAGGCAGGCGCGCACCGAGGTTTAGAATATCGGGTTCGCACCCGCGCCTTGGTAGATACGGGTTTTTCCACTTTTAGGTTGGTCGAGGCTTGCAGGAGGCTTGATGACGCGCTTAGAGACGCATTAGCGTTCAGCGCCAACCAGAGAGGAACCCCGTGGCAACGATCACTACCGCCCAGATGCAGGCCCGTATCGGCACGGAAATCGTCTCCGACTGGGTCGAGGTCACGCAGGCCATGATCGACAAGTTCGCCGACGCGACCGGCGACCATCAATTCATCCACATCGATCCGGTCCGCGCGGCGCAGACCCCGTTCGGCGGCACGATCGCACACGGCTTCCTGACGCTGTCGCTGATGCCGCTACTGTCGTCGAAGGTGCCCGATGCGCCGACCATCGAGGGCGCCAAGATGGGCGTCAATTACGGCGGCAACTCGGTCCGCTTCCTGACCCCCGTCCGCTCCGGCTCGAAGGTCCGCGGCCGGTTCAAGCTGCTCTCGTTCGACGAAAAGCGCCCCGGCCAGTGGCAGCAGACCAACGCTTTCTCCGTCGAGATCGAAGGCCAGGAAAAGCCAGCTCTGATCGCCGAATGGATCAGCCAGGTCTTCGTTTGATGCTTCTCCCCCGCCCGCTTGCGGGAGGGGGCCGGGGGGTGGGCTGCCGCTCTCCACGACCGTTTCGCCCGCTTTGGCCGGGCGCCCACCCCCAACCCCTCCCGCATGCGGGAGGGGAGTGAAGAAGAGGAACACCCATGCGTTCAGCCGTCATCGTCTCCACCGCCCGCACGCCCATCGGCCGCGCCTATCGCGGCGGCTTCAACAACACCCCCGCCCCCACGTTGGCCTCGCATTCGATCAAGGCTGCGGTCGAGCGCGCCGGCATCGACGGCGCCGAAGTCGACGACGTAGTCTTCGGCTGCGCGCTCCAGCAGGGCCACCAGGCCGGCAACATCGCGCGCACGTCGTTGCTCCGCGCGGGGCTGCCCGTCACCGTCTCGGGCATGTCGGTCGACCGCCAGTGCGCGTCGGGCCTGATGGCGATCGCCACCGCCGCCAAGCAGATCATCACCGACAACATGGACATCACGATCGGCGGCGGCGTCGAGAGCATCAGTCTCGTCCAGACCCCGCAGATGCGCGTCGCCCCCGATCCCCAGCTGATCGCGATGCACAAGGACGTCTACATGCCGATGCTGCAGACCGCCGAGGTCGTCGCCAAGCGCTACGGCATCAGCCGCGACGCGATGGACGCCTACGCGCTCCAGTCGCAGCAACGCACCGCCGCCGCGCAGGCCGCCGGCTATTTCGACGCAGAGATCATCTCGGTCGACGCCAACATGGCCATCGTCAACAAGGAGACGAAGGAAGTCACGTACAAGGACGTGACGATCACCAAGGACGAAGGCAACCGCGCCGACACCACGCTGGAGGGCCTCCAGTCGCTGAAGCCGGTGATGGGTCCCGACTTCACGATCACCGCCGGCAACGCGTCGCAGCTGTCGGACGGCTCGTCGTCGTCGGTGCTGATGGAGGAGAAGATCGCCTCGCAGCGCGGTCTCCAGCCGCTCGGTCGCTATGTTGGCATGGCGGTCGGCGGCACCGAGCCCGACGAGATGGGCATCGGCCCCGTCGTGGCGATCCCCAAGCTGCTCAAGCGCTTCGGCCTGAAGATGGACGATATCGGCCTGTGGGAACTGAACGAGGCGTTCGCAGTGCAGGTGCTGTACTGCCGCGACAACCTCGGCATTCCCGACGAACTGCTCAACGTCAGCGGCGGTGCGATCTCGATCGGCCACCCCTACGGCATGACCGGCGCGCGCGCGACCGGCCACGCGCTGATCGAAGGCAAGCGTCGCGGTGCGAAGTATGTCGTGGTCACGATGTGCGTCGGCGGCGGCATGGGCGCGGCCGGGTTGTTCGAGGTGCTGTGATCTTGAAATTCACACCGGTGTAGCGCATGTACTGTACCGGCGTTGCATACACCGCCTTTCTTGTTTGAGCCTCGGTCGTGCTAGCGGCCGGGGCTCAATACGTTTGGGACTCGACTGCTAGATCGAGCCCCTCCCGTGCACCTAGCCTTTGCGTGACACTTCGATGATCTTCACGACCAAGGTCGCGAAGGCGAAGAGCATGCCGAGGATCAAGCACAGATCGGCAAGTTGCATACACCTTACCTTTCTTGTTCGGCAGCAAATGCGCTGCCATTGCCATCATGACGCGCGCGAAACGATTATGCCAAGCATCATCGATCCGCGAACCGTGGGTACGATCGCTTGGGCATCGCAACCAACCTCCGCCCCACCCGTTCTCACAGGCAATCCAAGCCACTAGGAGAATGACGATGGCCGACAAGGATACCCCGCAGGAAGTCGCAGCGAAGTTCATCGACAAGCTGAAGGCCAGCCCGTTCGTGATGATCGGCCTCAACGACGGCCAGCATTCCGAGCCCATGACCGCGCAGATCGACGACGATCAGCCCAACACGCTGTTCTTCTTCGCCGGCCGCGACAACCGCATCGCCAAGGGCGGCGCGGCGATGGCGCAGTTCGTCGGCAAGGGTCATGATTTCTTCGCCTGCATGTCCGGCGACGTCTCGACGTCGAACGACCGCACGCAGATCGACAAGCTCTGGAACAACCAGGTCGAGGCATGGTTTCCGGGCGGCAAGGAAGACCCGAACCTGACGCTGCTGCGCTTCGACATCGACAGCGCCGAGCTGTGGGAAACCGACATCTCGATCGGCGGCCGCCTCAAGATGCTGTTCGGCGGTACGATCCAGTCGGACGAGTCGAGCAGCCATGCAGTGGTCAACTCGATCGCATAAGACCACCGGGGAGGGGGCGAGAAACTACCGCCCCCTCCCCCTCCGTCATCCCAGCGAAAGCTGGGATCTCCCGGTTTGAGGCTCAACGCAAACCAACGAGGAGACCCCAGCTTTCGCTGGGGTGACGGACTATTGAAACGGACTAAAAGCCCTACCCATTCGCGGTGATGAACTCTTCCACCACTGGCGCGATCTTGTCCCGCCAGCGCGATCCATTGAAAATCCCGTAATGACCAGCCCCCTCCGCCATCAGATAGCGCTTCTTCTCGTCAGGTAACGCGGTCGCCAGCGTCAGCGCAGCCTTCGTCTGCCCCAAACCCGAGATATCATCCCGCTCCCCCTCGACCGCGAGCAGACCGATGTCGGTGATGGCCGCCGCATCGACCAGCCGCCCGCGATGCGTCATGATCCCCCGCGGCAAGGCATGGTTCTGGAATACCACATCGATCGTCTGGAGATAGAATTCCGCGGTCATGTCGCAGACCGAGCGGTATTCCTCGTAGAAATCCTGGCTCTGCGATGCGCTCGCACCATCGCCCTGGACGAGATGCTTATACATCTCCCAATGCGAGACCATGTGGTTGCCAAGGTTCATCGACATGAACCCGGCGAGTTGCAGGAATCCCGGATACACCTTCCGCCCCGCACCAGGATAATTGCCCGGCACCGTCGCAATCACGTTCTGCTCGAACCACGCATGCGGCCGCTCGGTCGCCAGCGTGTTGACCGCGGTCGGCGCCTCACGCGTATCCACCGGACCGCCCATCATCGTCAGCGTCTTGGGGCGGCACGGATTCTTGTCCGCGCTCATCAGCGCCGCCGCGGCATAGCACGGCACCGAAGGCTGGCAGACGGCCAGCATGTGCGTACCCCCCTGCTCTTCATTCGGACCGATCTGCTCGAGAAACGCGATCAGATAATCGATATAGTCGTCAAGATCGAACCGCCCCGCCGACACCGGCACGCTGCGCGCATCGCGCCAGTCGGTGATGTAAACGTCCGCAAACGGCAGCATCCGCTCTACAGTGCCGCGCAGCAGAGTCGCGTAATGCCCCGACATCGGTGCCACGATCAGCAGCTTCGGACCGCCCTCGACACCCTCGCGGACGAAACGCTTCAGCTGCCCGAAATCCTTCCGCAGCACGATCTCCTCGCGGACAGCGACCTCGCGGCCGTCGATCGTCGTCGAGTCGAGCCCGAAGGCAGGTTTCCCGCGCGTCGCATTCGCGTGTGCGAACACTTCGAGAGCCGACGCGACGACCGTACCACCGCCAAAATAGGCGAACGGGTTTGCCGGATTGTTGAGCATATCGGCACCGAAGCTGGCCATCTTGCTGGCACCGGCCATCATCGAACGCTGGAATTCATAGGCATCGTAGAGCATGCGGTATCCTCTCGCCTCATTGGGCTTTGCACGGTGGTAACGCAATTTTGCCGCAGTGCAACGCGCGATCGACCGGGCTCCCCTTAGTGCGACGGGATCGCCATCCTCGACCGCGCCCGATTCTCGTTGCCAGGTGTCGTTGCCCGGTTGTCGTTGAGCGCCACCCCCGCCACTGCTAGGTCCCGCGCATGGCCAAGCCGATACCCGAAGAAAAGACGTCCCGCCGGATCGGCGATCTCGCGATGGTGTGGCGTCACGCCGCGAACTATCCGCGCCAGATCGCCTTCGCCGGGCTCGCATTGCTGACGACGTCCGCGGCGACGATCGGCATCCCGTACGGGTTCAAGCGCGTGATCGATCGCGGCTTTGGTCCCGGCGAAGGCGGATCGGTCGCCAACTCGTTCCATTATCTGCTGATGATCGTCGTCGTGCTCGCACTCGCGACCGCGGTGCGCTTCTATTACGTCTCGTGGCTTGGCGAGCGCGTCGTCGCGGACATTCGCACCAACGTGCAACGCCATCTGCTCCGCCTGACGCCGCGCTTCTTCGAGGAGAACCGCCCGTCCGAGATCGCCTCGCGCCTCACCTCGGACACCGCGCTGATCGAACAGGTCGTCGGCAGCACGGTGTCGATCGCGCTGCGCAACACCTTCACCGGCATCGGCGGGCTGATCTACCTGTTCGCGATCTCGCCCAAGCTCGCAGGCATGCTGATGATCGGCATCCCGCTGATCATCCTGCCGATCGCGCTGCTCGGCAAACGCGTCCGCAACTATTCGCGCACCTCGCAGGACCGAGTCGCAGACGTCGGTTCGATCGCCACCGAGACGCTCGGCGCGATGAAGGTGGTCCAGGCATTCGGCCAGGAGGACCGCGAGGCGATCCGGTTCTCGGACGCGGTTGCCGCGACCTTTGCCGCGGCGCGGGCGCGGATCCTGTTGCGTGCCGTAATGACCGCGATCGTGATCGGGCTCGTGTTTGGGTCGATCACGCTCGTGCTGTGGGAAGGCGCGATCGACGTCGCCGCCGGCCGGATCAGCGGCGGCGCGATCGCCGCGTTCGTCCTGACCGGTGGCATCGTCGCGGGCGCGTTCGGCGCGCTGACCGAAGTCTATGGCGACCTGCTGCGCGGCGCCGGTGCGGCCGGACGCCTGTCCGAACTGCTCCGCGAAAAGCCCGAGATCGCCGCACCCGCCAACCCGGTCGCATTGCCGCAACCGCCGCGCGGCGCACTCGCGTTCGGAAACGTACAGTTCCACTACCCGACGCGCCGCGACGTCGCCGCGCTCAACGGCTTCTCGCTCGACGTGAAGCCGGGCGAGACGGTCGCCGTCGTCGGCCCATCAGGAGCCGGCAAGACCACCTTGTTCCAGCTGGTCCAGCGCTTCTACGATCCAGACGCCGGCTGCGTGACGCTCGACGGGATCGACCTCCGCGACGCCGATCCGGCGGAGGTCCGCGCGCGCATCGCGATGGTACCGCAAGAGACGATCATCTTCGGCGCGTCAGCCCGCGACAACCTGCGTTACGGCGACTGGTCCGCAACCGACGACCAGCTCTGGGCTGCCGCCGAAGCCGCCAACGCCGCCGAGTTTCTCCGGAAACTGCCCGACGGACTCGATACATTCCTCGGCGAAGGCGGCGCACGACTGTCGGGCGGCCAGCGCCAGCGCGTGACGATCGCCCGCGCGCTCCTCCGCGATGCGCCAATCCTGCTCCTCGACGAGGCCACCAGTGCGCTGGATGCCGAGAGCGAACGGCTGGTGCAGGAAGCGCTCGAGCGGCTGATGGCGAACCGTACCACCCTGGTCATCGCGCACCGCCTCGCGACGGTGCGCGCGGCCGAACGGATCATAGTGATGAACGACGGGCAGATCGTCGAGGAGGGCTCGCACGGGTCGCTGATGACCAACAGCGGACTCTACGCGCGGCTGGCGAGTTTGCAGTTCAACGAGGCGGCTTAGGGGGCGATCGAGGTTCAGCGGCTTGATCCGACGCTACGGTAAAACCGTTCCGTCACCGACATCGTTCGAACGACAGTCCACTCTACCTTGTTCTCCCGCGAAGGCGGGAGCCCAGTCTGGATCCCCGCCTTCGCGGGGAAACAAATCTTAGGTGCTCGAGGGGGATAGCCGCCTGAACAGTTCGGGGCGACCGAGCTACTGGGTTGTCATCCTGCAACCGCTGACCATTGATCCCGCTAGCCCTTCTTTGCCTTCGCCTTCTTCGGCTTCGGCACAGGCAGTTCCGCTGTCGATATGCGGACAAGCTCGGCCAGCCACTCGGCGTCGTCCCAGCGATTCGCGTCGACCAGCAAACACGGTTTCGCACCCGGATAGGGCGGCGCCTCGTCAATCGCCCCCGCAAACGCGCGTCCGCCTGGGGTCGGCTTCACGAACAGCTGGTCGTCGCAAATCAAGCCGACCATTCTACCATCGCAATAGAGCCCGTATTCGCCGAACATCGGCTTTGCGGAGACCTCCCCCGCCGCAGCGAGCTGGTCGACGATGAACGCGACGGTTTTGCGATCGGATGCCATCTGCCGATGCTGGCAGATCGGCGTGCCGATGGCGAGGCGCATCGACGACGGCGTTTCGCTTGCGACGCCGCGCCCACGCGCGCAAACTCGGCGAAACAGGAGATGGACATGCGCGACTTCGACATCATCGTGTACGGCGCGACCGGGTTTACCGGACGACTCGTCGCGGAGTACCTCGTCCAAACCTATCCGGCCGGCGTCCGCTGGGCGATGGCAGGGCGGTCGCTGGCGAAGCTCCAGGAGGTCCGTGACCTGATCGGCGCACCCGCCGATACGGCGCTGGTCACTGCCGACTCCGGCTCCCCCGCCAGCCTGCGCGCGATGGCCGAGCGCGCCACCGTCGTCATCTCGACAGTCGGCCCGTACCAGCTGTACGGCTCGGACCTCGTCGCCGCCTGCGCCGCGACCGGCACCGGCTATGTCGACCTCTGCGGAGAGCCCGCCTGGATGCGCCACATGATCGACGCGCACGAAGGCGAGGCGACGCGGACCGGCGCGCGGATCGTGTTCTCGTGCGGGTTCGACTCAATCCCGTTCGATCTCGGCGTGCTGACGTTGCAGGACGCCGCGAAGGCGAAATACGGCATCCCCGCACCCCGCGTGAAAGGTCGCGTGCGGAAAATGCAGGGCACGTTCTCGGGCGGCACCGCGGCGAGCCTCAAGGCGACGCTCGCCGCCGCCGCGCGCGATCCCGGTATCGTCAAGCTGCTCACGAGCCCGTTCGCGCTCACCCCCGGCTTCCAGGGACCGCACCAGCCGACCGGGCTGATCCCCGAATACGACACGACCATTTCCGCGTGGGTGGCACCATTCGTGATGGCGCCGATCAACACCAAGAACGTCCATCGCACCAATTTCCTGCTCGGCGAGGCGTATGGCGCGGACTTCGTCTATGACGAGATGATGGTCGCGGGACTGGGCGATCTCGGCAAGGTCGCGGCGGAGGCTATCGCCAAGTTCAATCCATTCTCAGGCGACAAGGGGCCGAAGCCCGGCGAAGGACCATCGAAGGAAGAGCGCGATGCCGGACATTACGACCTGCTGTTCGTCGGCATCATGCCCGACGGGGAGCGGCTCGACGCGGTCGTCACGGGTGATCGCGATCCGGGCTATGGCTCGACCAGCAAGATGATCGCGGAGGCGGCATTGTGCCTCGTGCAGGATGTCGAGGGCGATGGCGGGATCTGGACGCCGGGTGCGCTCATGGGGGCGAAACTGCGCGACCGGTTGGTGGCGAAGGCGGGGCTGAGCTTTACGGTCGGGTGAATTTCTTACGTTGGAAACGCTGTCGCAGCTTGGTTCTGAATGCCCCACGTTACGTCATCCCCCCGCAGGCGGGGATCCATACGGGCCAGCTGGAGAGACGGCCGCAGACCTTGGAGAATATGGGTCCCCGCCTCCGCGGGGATGACGGAGATAAACCCCGCGCATTCGTCAACGTGAGCGCTCGCCCCCCTCACTCCGCCAGCGCGAACACCGTCGCCGCGGCGGCCGCACTGGCGACGACTCCCGACGTCGCCGCGATCGCAGCCGCCCGCCGCCGCACCGCGCCACGAAACGCGCCGAGCCTGCGCGCGTCGAGATGATAGCGCCCTGCCCCGTCGTCGACGATCGCACCATAGCTGCACAGCCGTCGGAACGTCCGCACATCCTCCGCCTCGTACGCGATCGCGCGCTCGGGCGCCGTTGCCTTCGCCGCAACGAAATCCTTGACGATCCGTCGTCGCGACCGGCCTAGAATAAAACGCTGCATACTACTCTCTCCACGACAGGACCGCATAATGCGGGGGTGTTTGCCCAAATCCTAACGTCGTTTGCCCTGATGACGGATATTCGCCGGGCGACCGCGCCGCTTGATCTCGCGAGCCGGCTTGCGCCCGCCGCGCATGGGGGGAGCAGCCCCCTTCCCCTCGGGCATCTCGAAGCGCAGCGCGCCCGACACCGGGTTCGCCTCCGCTAGCCGCAGCTCCAAGGTCTGGCCTTGCGCGAAAACGTCGCCGCTATGCTCGCCGGTCAGCGTCCGCGCGCCTTCGTCGAAGCGGAAATACTCGCCGCCCAGATCGCGCACCGGCATCAGGCCGTCGCCACCGATCCCCTCGACCGTCGCGAAGAAGCCGAAATTGGTGACGCCGGTGATCCGGACGTCCATCACCTGGCCGACGCGCTCCGACAGGAACGCGGCGACGTAGCGGTCGGTGGTGTCGCGCTCGGCCTCCATAGCGCGGCGCTCGAGCCGGCTGATGATCTCGCCGACGGACTCCATGTTCGCCGCATCGTCCGCAGGCAACCCGCCCTCGCCGAGGCCGTAAGCGGACACCAGCGAACGGTGGACGAGCAGATCGGCATACCGCCGGATCGGCGAGGTGAAGTGGGCGTAACTGCCCAGGCTGAGGCCGAAATGCCCGTGATTACCCGGCGCATAATAGGCCTGGGTCTGCGTACGGAGGATCTGCTCCATCACCTGCGGCCGAAAATCCGCATCGCCGATCCGCTCGATGATGTGGTTGAACGTCGCAGGCCGCACGACCTGCCCCAGCGCGAACGGCACGTCGAAGGTCTCGAGATATTCCTTCAACGCTGCCAGTTTCTCGCGGCTCGGCGGCTCGTGGATACGGTACATAACCGGCGCCTTTTTCGCCTCCAGCGCCTTGGCAGCGGCGACGTTGGCGGCGATCATATAGTCCTCGATCAGCCGATGCGCGTCGAGCCGTTCGCGCGGGGAAACGGACATGATCCGCCCCTTCTCGTCAAGCACGACACGGCGCTCGGGAAGGTCGAGATCGAGCGGCGCACGGGCTTCTCGCGCCTTGGCCAGCGCATGCCAACAGGCCCAGAGGGGGACCAGAGATTGGGCCACGCGCTCGTCATCCCGACGAAAGTCGGGACCTCGATCCGCAAGGGTATCCTCCGTGGAAATATCCCCTTGCGCCATCCCATCGATGATCGCCTGCGCCTCTTCATACGCCAGGTTCGCCGCGATCCGCACGACCGCCCGCGTGAAGCGCCACGACTTCAGCGACCCATCCTTGCCGATCCGCAAATGGCACGCGAGCGCCGCGCGATCCGCGCCCTCCTTCAACGAACACACCTCCGCCGACAGGATTTCGGGCAGCATCGGCACCACGCGATCGGGGAAATACACCGAGTTCCCGCGCCGCCGCGCCTCGCGGTCCACCTCCGACTTCGGCCGCACATAAAAGCTGACATCGGCGATCGCGACGATCGCCTTCCACCCGCCCGCATTCGAAGGGTCGTCATCCGCCTCCGCCCACACCGCATCGTCGTGATCGCGCGCATCCTCAGGGTCGATCGCGACGATCGGCAGGTCGCGCAAATCCTCGCGGCCCTCACCAAGCGGCAGTTTTGACACGCGCTCAGCCTCGTCGAGCGCCTCCTGCGAGAACACGTCCGGAATGCCGAGCTTGTGGATCGCGATCAGCGAGAAGCTCCGCGCCGCAAACGGATCGCCCAGCTTCGACACGACGCGCGCGGCGATCTTCGGCGGCTTGCCCGCGAGTTCCGCCAGCACGAGATCGCCCGGCGCAGCACCACCCGCATCCGCCACCGCGAACTCGCGCCGCTCGCGCTTGTCGACACCCGTCAGCCACAGCCGCCCGGCCTCCTCGCGCAGCACGCCGAGCACCTGCTCCGACGCGGGCGCGAGCACCTTCATCGGATGCGCGATCCAGCCGTTCCCGGCCTCCTCTGTCCGCGCGAGAATCCGCTCGCCGACGCCCAGCGCACCACGTTTGCGCTCGCGAACACGGAGACGCGGCGGCGGCACGCCTTCGGCTTCCCAGCGCTCGGGCACCGCCCAGACGTTGCCGCCGTCGTCGACATCGGCGATCCGCAACACCGTCACCTTGGGGATACCGCCCATCTTGTGGAACGCGCGACCGGGGGCGTTGTCGATCAGCCCCTCGTCGGCCATGTCCTTGAGCAGTGCTTTCAGCCCGATCTTGTCCTGCGCGCTGAGCCCGAAGCCCTTGGCGATCTCGCGCTTGCCCGCGGGCACGTCGGAGGTGGCGATGAAGTCGAGGATCTGCTCGCGCGTCGGAAGACCGGCTTTTGGTTTGTACATAAGACAGAGATAGGCGTCCGCGCCCCGCACGTCACCCTGCCTGACGTTTCGTGGTCGCCTGACGGACAATCCGGGCAACATGGATTGACAACCGATAGGCTTGTCGATGCCCAGCGCGGGTCAAAAAGGATACCCGGAAATGGACTTGTGCACCCCATGGCGATCGAACCGATAGCGATCGATGCATGGTCAAAGCGCCAATCTATCGCCTGTCGGTCAGGTTTATGACGCAAATCTTAGCGCTTGCACCCGAACCGATTCGGCATATCCTGTTCCAACCTGCTGCAAGGAGAGGTCAAATGGCGACATACCCGGAACTCCAAAGCGATCCCGAGGACAAGAACCTCGTCATCCTGCAGAGCCTGATCTGTCTGTTGCGCGAGAAGAATGTCCTGTCGCGCGCGGACATCGAGGAGCTTTGCGACAAGGTTCAGGCGCGCGTCGCAAACCACGAGAGCGATCCGCTGCCCTGCCAGATGAGCGGTGCGCGTGCTGCTGCAACCGAGGTTGCCCAGATCGGCGATTATATCGGTCGCAAATACGGCG
The DNA here is from genome assembly GCF_049472435.1 of Sphingomonas sp. 4RDLI-65. Classification (NCBI taxonomy): domain Bacteria; kingdom Pseudomonadati; phylum Pseudomonadota; class Alphaproteobacteria; order Sphingomonadales; family Sphingomonadaceae; genus Sphingomonas; species Sphingomonas sp. 4RDLI-65. The sequence continues at coordinate 698,958 of NZ_JBCEBT010000002.1, forward strand.
GAAAGCATCGCCGCTAAAAGTAGCGCGGAAGAGTCTGCGCGCATGCGCTGAAAGCTGTGACGTGCTGAGAGCCGTGCGGTAGCCTCCAGCGGATGCAGAGACCTGCATGTCGCATACCTGGGCGTATCTCGTTCTAAAGAAGCCTAACGTCTGCCAGGTGGCGCTCGAACTCGACGGCAGCGCGCGGGCGCTCGGACGCATCACTGTTAGCACAGTAACCGGGCTATCTCGTCGCCTGAGATTACTATCGATCCGTGGATCAGACTGACCGGGCCGCCACCCGATCAGCCGACACCATCAGCTTGCGACGAAGCAGGTTTCCCCTGCGACACGAAGCCGGCCGCAGATATCCGCCGCCTGGTTCGCACTGCCTGCGTTGACGCGCAGTCGGTACAGCGTGCGGCCGCCCGTTGCGACCGGCTGGACCGACTTGCCCAGCGCAGCGACATACGCGAACCGCTTCGAGAAGTTCGTCCATGCGGCGTTGGCCGACGATTCGCTCGGATAGGCGCCGAGCTGGACCAGCGAACCGCCATTGGCGGTGCCCGCGACACCTGATCGCGATGGCGCCATCGGCGCGGTCGCGACGAGTCGACCACCCGACGCAGGAACCTGAGCGACGGCATTGCGCCCCGCGGATTCGGTCGCCTTGGGCGCCGTGGCGCGTTTGCCGGCCACCGGCGCTTCGGGCACGCCGCGCAGGTCGATCGCGCCGTTACCGGACTTGCCCGCGCTGGTCGCGATCGCCGAGTCGCCCTCTCCCTTGACCTTCAGGCCACCGGGTTCGTCGGGCTTGACCTTGTAGTCGCCCTCCTGCGCCGCGATCAGTTGGCCGTCGCCGGTCGGCGCGCGCTGCTGCAGCTTGTAGATGCCGAATATGATCGCCGCGAGCACCGCCAGCCCGAGGACGACGAGCGCGATGACGCGTCCGATGCCCACGGTGTCCTGTTCGTCCGGCTCGACGGTTTCGAGCCAGGGGAGCCGGTCTTCCTCGCGTAGATCCATGTCGTCGGCCATCACTTCATCTCCGAAACCGCTTCGACACCCATGATGGCGAGGCCGTTATGAATAATCTGCCCTATAGCGGACGCCAAGAAAAGCCGTGCCGCAGTGGCCTGCGGATCCTCGATTACCAGGAAACGGCGATCGGGACGGTCGTTGCCGACGTTCCACAGCGCATGGAACGCGGCGGCCAAGTCATAGAGATAGAACGCGATTCTATGCGGTTCGCGTGCCGTCGAGGCGATCTCGACGAGCCGCGGGAACTGCGCCGCGAGCTGCACGAGTGCCAGTTCGTCCGTATCAAGCCGGGACAAATCGGCAGAAATAGGCGTAATTCCCGCCTCTTCCGCGCGCCGATGCAGCGATGCGATCCGCGCATGCGCGTACTGGACGTAGAAAACCGGATTGTCCTTCGACGCCTCGACCACCTTGGCGAAGTCGAAATCCATCTGCGCATCCGACCGCCGCGTCAGCATTGTGAAGCGGACGACGTCCTTGCCGACCTCGCGCACGACATCGGCGAGCGTGACGAAATTGCCCGACCGCTTCGACATCTTGACCGGCTCGCCGTTGCGCAACAGCCGGACCATCTGGACCAGCTTCACGTCGAACCGCGTCTTGCCGCCGGTCAGCGCCGCTACGCCTGCGACGATCCGCTTGACCGTGCCGCCATGATCCGCGCCCCAGATGTCGATCAGCTGATCGGCGCTCTGGCTCTTCTGGAAGTGATAGGCGAGATCGGCGCCGAAATAGGTCCACGACCCATTCGACTTCTTGATCGGGCGATCCTGATCGTCGCCGAACTGCGACGAGCGGAACAGCGGCAGCTCGACCGGCTCCCAGTCGTCGGGCGTCTCGCCCTTCGGCGCTTCGAGCACGCCGTCATAGACGAGGTCGCGCGACCGCAGTTCCGCCTCTGCCGCTTCCGGCTTCTTGGCGGCCTGGAGTTCGGCTTCCGAGGCAAACACCTCGTGCTCGATCCCGAGCAAGGCAAGATCGGCGCGGATCATCACCATCATCGCGGCGACCGCCTGCGTGCGGAAGATAACCAGCCATTCGCTCTCGGGTGCGCCGACGTAGCGGTCGCCGAATTCCTTCGCGAGCGACTGGCCGACGGGGACGAGATAGTCGCCGGGATACAGGCCCTCGGGGATTTCGACCGTCTCGCCGAGCGCCTCGCGGTACCGCAGGTGGACCGAGCGCGCGAGCACGTCGACCTGCCCGCCGGCATCGTTGACGTAATATTCGCGGATCACCTTGTGGCCGGCGAATTCGAGCAGGTTGGCAAGCGCATCGCCGACCACCGCACCGCGGCAATGCCCCATGTGCATTGGCCCGGTAGGGTTGGCCGAGACATACTCGATGTTGACCGTGATGCCCGCGCCTTGCGTCGAGCGGCCGTAGTCGGCGCCAGCCTCGGGGATCGCCGCGAGCTCGGCCCGCCAAGCGTCGTCGGTCAGCTTCATGTTGATAAAGCCGGGGCCTGCGACGCTCGCCGAGGCGACGTCCTCAAGCTTCGACAGTTCGGCGACCAGCGCATCGGCGAGGACGCGCGGATTGGTCTTGGCGGGCTTGGCGAGGACCATCGCGGCGTTGGTCGCGAGATCGCCATGGCTCGTGTCGCGCGGCGGTTCGACCGTGACGTTCTTGCGGTCAAGCCCGCTCGGCAGCGTGCCCGCCGCGGTCAGCGTGTCGAGCGCCGCATCGATATGCGCGGCAAAACGGGTGTAGAGCGTCATGGCGGTCCCGGTACGTCAAGGAAACGCGCGCTCTAGACCATCGCGGCGTGGCGCTCAATTTTAATCCCGTAGCCGGGTTGAAGGCTGCGCCCGTAGCCCTCCGTCGTTCCCGCGGAGGCGGGAACCCATACCGGCTAGCTTCACGATTGATCGCGGGCGGTTGAGGATATGGTTCCCCGCCTTCGCGGGGATGACGAACGGAGTGGGCAGACGACGAGCGGACGCTGACGATTACGCGCGCAGCAAGCCCTCCATCGCCGCGGTCTTCGCACTCGCAGGAAATAGCGCTGCCATCGTCCGCGCCGGCTCGATCCCGAAATGCGAGGACACCGCGCCGCCGATGAACGCATCGAGCTGCATCGTCGGCTTCAGATCACGCGCCTCATACAGCGCGGCGGGGGCCAGGCCCGGCCAGTCGGACACGACTCGTCCGCCCTTTACGGCGCCGCCGAACAGCATCGTCGCGGTGCCGGTTCCGTGATCGGTCCCCCCGGTGCCGTTGACCGCGACGGTTCGGCCGAACTCGGTCGCGACCAGTACCATCGTGTCGGCCCATAACGGCCCCAGCCCCGTCTGGAGCGATGCGATCATTGCGTCGAGGCCCTTCAACTGCGCGGCGAGCCTTCCGCGCTGGCCGGTGTGCGTATCCCAGCCGCCGGTCTCGATCATCGCGATCCGCGCGCCATTGTCGGGTTTCAGCAACCGCGCGGCGAGTGCGCCGGTCGCGGCGGCGTTGCGACCGTCGTCCTGCGCGAGATCGCTGGTCAGCTGGCGCGTCGCCATCGCCTCGCTCCACAAGCCGTGCAGCTGCTGATCGCCGTCGTACAGCATCGCCACGCGTTGCAGCAGGTCGTCCGACGCGTCGGGCAGGTTCGACGGCGCATAGGACGCGACGTCACGCCGCCCGCGGAGCGCCATCGGCACCGTTGCCGCCACCGCGATCGCGCGCGCCTGATCCGCCGGCAGCACGCCGAGCAACCGGTTCAACCAGCCGTCGCGCACCTGGTACGCACTCGCGCCGCCCGTCTCGAGCACGTTCTGCCCATCGAAATGCGAGCGGTCACGGTAGGGTGACGCGATCGCATGCGCGAACAGCGCCTGCCCCTGTTTGTAGAGGCCAGCGCTCGCCACCATCGCCGGGTGCAGCGCGAACATACCGTCGAGCTTGGTGCCCGTCGCGAAATCCGCAGCAAGATCGCCGCGTACGCCCGCAAACGCCGGATCGCCAACCGCGCCGATCGTGCCGAGCCCGTCCGCCGCACCGCGCTGGATGACGAAGACGAACCGCTTGTTGGTGGCGGCCCTCGCAAAGGCGATGCGCGGTGCGAAGGCGGACGCCAGCACGCCGAGCGTACCGGTCGAGAGGAAGGAACGACGGTCGAGCATGATTACCTCCGCATCGATTCTGGCGCGACGAGCAGCAACGCAAGCGCCTGGGCCGGGCTTTCCGCGCGGGCGAGTGCCTGCGTGGTGGCGGAACTGAGCGACGCGGGGAACAGCGTCGGCGCGAGCGCACGCGCATCGACCGGCCCCGCACGCGCGGCGAACCTCTCCGCCGCCTCGACCCGGCGCAGGATCGCATCGGGCCCGGCCCAGGCGGCGGCGACGTCGTCATAGCCGACCGGCTGCCCCGGCTTCCACACCGGCTGGCCGAGCTGGTTCATCATGCCTACGGTCACGCCAGGCTGGATCGTCGTCGTGCCGAGCGCGCGCTGCGTCGAGACATACCATTCCCACGGCGATTTGAATTTGACCGGCTGCGTCACCCACGCCTCGGGCGATGCGACCAGCGCGCGGTAGACCGTCGGCAGGTCGCCGCCCGATTTCAGGAACGCGGCCTGGAGACGCTTCACCATCGCTGGCGGGGGCGTGTCGCCCGCGAAATGCCGTGCAAGCTTGGTCGCGATATGCGTCGCGGTCGCGGGGTGCACCGCCAGATCGGCCAGCACCGCCTGGGCCTGCGCTTCGCCCGCAGCGGGATAGCGCTTGCCGATGATCGTGCGGTCGCCGGGCTCGTGCACGTCGGCGGCGAACACGAACGCGCCGGGCGTCGCCACATCGTCGCGCGCGCCGGGGCCGCGACCGATACCGGCCACGGTCCATCCCGTCATCGCACGCGCGAACTCGGTCACATCGGCCTGGGTATAGCCGCTGCGGACGCCCAGCGTGTGCAGCTCCAGGATTTCCCGCGCGAGATTCTCGTTCAGGCCGGTCCGTTGCTTGCCGCCCCGTGCGCGACGAACGCCCAGGACGCTGCCGGGACCGATCGAGACGGTCTGGTCGAGATACAGCAGCATCGCCGGGTGCCGCTCGACCGCGTTCAGCATGTCGGCGAACTTGCCCAGGACATGCGGCCGGATTGCCTCGAACTCCATCGGCCCGGCGAGTCCGGTGACCTCCAGCTTTTCGGTGGAGACAGCGAAATGGTTCGCCCAGAAGTGTACGAGTCGCTCGACGAACGGCGCCTCCGTGGTGAGCGCGGCGATCGTGCGCGCGGCAACGGCGCCGCCATAATCATCGCGACTCTGCCGCCCCGCCAGTCGCCGGGACTCCTGTCGTGCGGCATCGCCGGGGTCCATCGCGGCCGGCTCGGCCATCGCCGGTGCCGTTCCGGACATTCCTAGTGTTATTCCAGACATGGCTGGTGCCATTCCGGACATGGCCGGTGCCGTTCCGGACATGGCCGGTGCCGTTCCGGACATGGCAGGACCGGGCGCCGCTATCGCCGCCGCCGCCGGACGTTGTCCCCGGGGACCGAACTGCGCCCTGATCGCCTTTTGCTGCGCGAAATACTTGCTCAGGCCGACGGATATCGTCGCGCTCGACGCGGCGTCGGCGATCGCAGGCGGCCTTGGCTCGAACCGCTCGATCTGCGCCACGAGCCAGCGCGCCGGATCACCGATGACGCTGTCGCCCGGCCTTGCGCCAAGGCCGAAACGGTTGAGCGCTATACTGGCAGCAGGCACCGGTCGTCTCCTTCGAGACCTTTATGCGCCGAAGATGTCGTACGAATATGTCACGATCCTGCACGCTATGTCACCGGTCGCGCAGACAGCCCGGCTCGCCGTTGCATTTGACGCAATCGCGGTCGATGGCTTTGCAATTGCGACTCATGCTGCACTGCAATATTTCCCGTATTCGAGAGTTGGGACAGGACCTGATCCGGCTCAACGCACAACGCGGGAGACACGATCATGCGCAATACCATCAAGATCATCGCAGCAGCAGCGGCAGCCCTGACGTCCTCGATCGGCATGGCCGGCGAGCCGCAGAAGAGCTTCGTCCACGAAGGCAGCACCTATGTCTTCACCTCGACCCAGGCCGGCGAGCGCCAGGTCATCGACGGCCATCGCTATCCGTCGGGCCAGGCCTTCCACCTGATCGTGCGCGGCAACCGCGTCTCGGGCGTGTCGGGCGGCGTACCGGTCGCGTTCAAGACCGCCGAAGCCACCGGTGCAGCCGGCGGCGTCGCAGCAGTCGCGCGCTAAGCTAACGCCTGCCCTAAGCGGCGGCATAAGGCGGCGGTCGGACCTCGGTCCGGCCGCCGTTTTGCGTTTGGGGGATTCCGTTTTGCGATCCTCCCCCGCCAGGGGGAGGTGGCTGGCACTTGCCAGACGGAGGGGGAGGGCACGGAGCAGAGGTGGTCGCTTACCTCCCCCTCCGTCACCTTCGGCGCCACCTCCCCCTGGCGGGGGAGGATGAATGGACCGAAACTCGCCCCGCCTCAGAATCCGTCGGGCAGGTCGATCGGGCCGACCAGTTCGCGGTAGCGCGAGACGGCGTAGCGGTCGGTCATGCCGGCGATGAAGTCGGCGATGTGACGACTGCGGTCCGGATCGTCCGCCGGAAGGCGCTCCCGCCATTCGTCGGGCATAGTCGCCGGATCGTCGCGATAGACCGCGAACAGCCCGGACACGATCCCGTGCGCCGCATCCGCCGCCGCGAGCTGGCGCGGGTGGTGGTAGAGATTGGCGTACATGAAGCGCTTCAGGTCGCGCTCAGCCTCCCGCATTTCAGGCGAAAAACCGACCAGGCACTGCCCGGCGGCGCGCACGTCCTCGACGCTGTTGACGCCGCTCGCGACGATCCGCTGCTGCGTCTCCGCGATCAGGTCGTTGACCATCGTGCCGATCTGCGTGCGGACCAGTTCGCCGACCAGCCGTGTCGGCGGGACATCAGGGAACCGCCGCCGCACATCGTCCCAGCCTCGTGCGACCAAGGGCACCGCAAGCATCTGGTCGAGCGTCAGCAACCCGGCGCGCAGGCCGTCGTCGATGTCGTGATTGTCGTACGCGATATCGTCGGCGATCGCCGCGACCTGAGCCTCCAGCGACGAAAAACTGGTCAGCGCGAGCGGAAACTCCGCATCCGCCGCCGCCAGCGCCCAGCCCGGGTGCCGCACCGGCCCGTTATGCTTGGCAAGCCCTTCGAGCGTTTCCCAGGTCAGGTTCAGCCCGTTCCATAACGGATAGGGCCGCTCGATCGTCATCAGCGTGCGCAGCGTATGACCGTTGTGATCGAACCCGCCTTGCCCCGTGAGCGCCGCCTTCAGCGCATCCTCGCCGGCATGGCCGAACGGCGGGTGGCCGATGTCGTGCGCAAGGCACAGCGCCTCGGTCAGATCCTCGTTCAGCGCGAGCGTCCGTGCGATCGTCCGGCCGATCTGCGCGACCTCCAGGCTGTGCGTCAGCCGGACACGGAAATGATCGCCATCGGGCGCCATGAACACTTGCGTCTTGTGACGAAGCCGACGGAAGCTGATCGAGTGGATGATCCGGTCGCGGTCGCGCTGGAAGGCGTCTCGGGGCCCGCGGACGGACCCGTTCTGTTCCTTCTGGAGACGACCTTTGCTGCGCGCCGGGTCCGAAGACCAGGGCGCGCGATCACTCACTTGGGCGGCAACTTCGTGATGATTTCGCCGGGATCGCTGGTGAAGGTGAACGTCGAGACGCCTTCCTTGGCGAGCTGATTGACGAAGCTGCGCGCCTCCGCGTCGGTCTTGAACGGCCCGGCGAGCACGCGATTGGTCGCCTTCCACGGCGCGGTCCAGCCGGCGCGGGTGCCGAACACCGTCGGTGCCTTGGCCTTGGCCTTCTTCCACGCCTTGGGCAGATCGCCCTCGGTCGCGCCGGTCGACACCTGCACCCAGGTCCGCGCGGGATTGGCGCGCGCGATCCGCTTTTCCTCGGCCGCAGCCTTGTCGGCCGCAAGCTTCTCGGCCGCGGCGGCCTTCTTCTCGGCGAGCGCCTTCTTGTCGGCGATGGCTTTGCGCGCCGCCGCCTTCTTGTCCACGGCCGCCTTCTTGTCAGCGACGAGCTTGTCGGCAGCGAGCTTGTCGGCGGCAAGTTTCTCGGTGGCGATCTTCTTCGCCGCGGCGTCGCGCTCGGTTTTGGCCTTCGCCTCCGCCAGCACGCGCTCGGCATCGCCGGAGACCGGCACCGCGGCCTGCGTCACGACGGGCGCAGGATGCATCGGTGCGACATCGAGCTCGGAGGCCGGGATCGACAGCCCCGCAACGATCCGCGCGAGGATCGAATCCTCGCTCGCCGCAACCGCGCGCGGCGGCATTGCCGCGGCGACCTCGACCGGCGTCGGCGAGGAGGTCGACGCCAGCGTTGTCGGGGGCGCCGTCGAGGGCGCCGCCGCACCGGCGGAGAAGCCGGGGGTCGGTAGCGGCACGGCACTTGCCTGCTGCACGGCTTGGGCTGGTGCCGCCTGGAGGGCCGGTTGCGGCTGGACAGAGGCCTGCTGCAACGGCGCGACCGAAGCGGTGACCGTCGGCGTTGCGGCGGCCGAGGCGGCGAGCGCGTTGGCGGCGCGCGTCGGGTCGATCCGCGCCTGACCCGCCGGTATCGCCGCCATCTGCGACGCGATGGTGGCCGGTAGCGCACCGGTCGTCGCGGGCGCCGGCGTGACACGAGCCACCGACACGGGAGGGGTGGCAGGCGAAACGCCCGGCTGCACGGTAGCGGCGACGACAGTGTTGGTTTCCGCCGCGGACGTCGTGCGCGATGCGGTCTGGACGACGGCGTCGGGTGCACGATAGCTCGGCTGCGGGACTGGAACGGCTTGCACGGTGCGGGGCGGAAGCGCCTGGACCATCTGCATCGGCGCCGCCGCGAGTTGAACCGGGGCAGCATAGGGCGCCGTCGCGGGAACCGGCGTCGAGGTGCGTGCGGTCGTCGATGTCGCCGCGGGCACCGGCGACGATCGCGCCGCGGCGGCCATCTCGACCCGATCGGGCTTCGACCGGCGATCGCGCCTGCCCTTCTTGACGGCGCTGGCCGCGACCGACGGCTGTTGCGGTACGGCGGCGAGCATCACCGGTGCGGTCGGGTCCGCACCGAGCAGACCGAGCGGCGGCGCCATCCGTGCATCTGCCAGACGCGCCGGCGTCGCGTGGACTTCGCCGAAATGCACCGCGAACGCCCGGTCGCTCGCGGGCAGGCTGGGGAGGCGCTGGAAAAACGGCTGCAGGCCCTGTGCAGTGCCGCGCGGCATCATCGTCGTTGCGATCTTCTCCGCGCCCGATACGTCGCCGTTCATCGCCAGGATGAACGCCCGTGCCCGCCAGGCGCCCCGATCACTCTTCAGCAGCAACGGGTTGAGCTGCTGGATCGCTAGCTCCTGCTTGCCGGATATGCCGAGCGACAGCGCATAGCGCCGCAGCGTCTCGTCATCGGGTCCGGTCCGCAGGGCCACGCGGTAATCGCGTTGCGCACGATCCTGCTGGCCGATCAAATCATAGGCCAGCCCGCGGTCGGCGGCGAAGTTGCGCGGATCGAGACCGAGGCTCTCGGCCTGCCCGTAATAACGCAACGCCTCGCCCGGCCGCTCGGAGCGCACCAGGATCGACGCCATGCCAGCCTTGATCCGGCCGTCGCGCGGGTTCACCTTCTCGGCGCGCGCGAACAACGCCGCGGCACCGCTGAGATCGCCCAGCCCCATCGACAGGTCGCCGGCGCGGATCAGCGCATCGACGTCGCGCGGATTGCTCGCGACCCGGCGCATCAGGTCGCCGAGCTTGTCCGCGTCGGTCGTGCCCGGGATCGCCTGCACGACTTCCTGCGCGACGGCCGCGCACGGCACGGCGGCCAGGACGAGCGCCAGCGCGGCGGTCAGGAGATGGTGGGACGATCGAGTCATGAGATGCATCTGTCTAGACGCCAGCCCGACCGAACCGGCAACGCCCGCGACGCACGCAAGCGGCGAACTGGGCCGCGGCGGCGACGAGTGCAGGGTTTTGGGGTGCATGTCGACGTTTACACTGTCTGCCTCGCCCTCACCCATCGCCGCATTGGCCTCTCCCGCGGGGAGAAGCATGCGGCGCCCGGCCATCCGGCCGTGAAAAGGGTGAGGACGATATTCAGGCAAGATATTGATAAGTCGGGACGATTTCCGGCTTACTGGTTGTTCTGCCGATGCAGGAAGCGCGGGATGTCGAGCGGGTCCTGCGGGGCAGCTTCGCCGTCCTCCTTCGCTGCGCCGCGGGCCGCGTTGGACATACGCTCGAACAGCGTCCCGCCCAGCTTCACGCGCGGTGCGGCGGCGGCGACCTCAGGCGCAGCCTCGGCACCTGGAGCGAGCCAGCGGCGACGGGCGCCACCCTCGTCCGCAGCCGGGGTCGGCACCGGAACGGCGGGTGCGATCGGTGCACGCGCCGGCGGCACGACCGATGCCGAAGCCGGACGCGCGATCGGGCCGCGACCATAGGGCTCATCGCCATAGGCGCGCGGTGCAGGGGCCGGCTGCGGTGCCGGTGCAACCGGAGCAGGCGCGGCCTGCGGCACGATCGTCTCGGCACCGAGCACGAGTTCGTCATCGGACTTCGACGGCTCGACTTCCGACGACGCGTTCAGGTCGAGCGGCTCCTCCTCAACCGACGAAGCAGCGGGTGCAGCCGACGAGGCGGCAGGCTCGCTCGGACGGAACGAGGTGTTCTCGTCGGTCTTGCGCGATCCGAAGCTGAACGAACGCGTCGGCTCGGGTGCAACCTCGGGCGGACGCGCATCGGCGTCGATCCCGGTCGCGACGACCGAGACGCGGATCTTGCCTTCGAGCTCCTGGTTGAACGCCGAGCCCCAGATGATGTTCGCATCGGGATCGACCAGGTCACGGATGTGATTCGCGGCTTCGTCGACCTCGAGCAGGCGCATGTCGTCGCCGCCGGTGATCGAGATGATGACGCCCTTCGCGCCGCGCATGCTGACGCCTTCGAGCAGCGGGTTCGAGATCGCCTTCTGTGCAGCCTCGAGCGCGCGGTTGTCGCCGCTCGCCTCGCCGGTTCCCATCATCGCCTTGCCCATCTCCTGCATCACCGAGCGGACGTCGGCGAAATCGAGGTTGATGAGGCCCGGCATCACCATCAGGTCGGTGATGCTGCGGACGCCTTGCTGGAGCACCTCGTCCGCCATCGTGAACGCTTCCTTGAAGGTCGTGTTAGCGTTGGCGATCAGGAACAGATTCTGGTTCGGAATGACGATCAGCGTGTCGACATACTTCTGCAGCTCGTCGATGCCGCCCTCGGCCGACTTGGCGCGACGGTTACCCTCGAACGCGAACGGCTTGGTCACGACGCCGACGGTGAGGATGCCCATGTCGCGCGCTGCCTTGGCGATGACCGGTGCCGCGCCCGTACCCGTGCCGCCGCCCATGCCGGCGGTGATGAAGCACATGTGTGCGCCTTCGAGCATCTTGGCGAGCTGGTCGATCGTCTCTTCGGCGGCCGCGCGGCCGATCTCGGGACGGCTACCGGCGCCGAGACCCTGCGTGATCTTGGTGCCGAGCTGGATCCGCTGCGGTGCGGTCGACTGCTTCAACGCCTGCGCGTCGGTGTTCGCCACGAGGAAGTCGACGCCCTGGACGTCGGCCCGCATCATGTTGGCGATCGCGTTGCCGCCCGCGCCGCCGACGCCGATCACCGCGATGCGGGGGGCCAGATCGTCCACTTCGGGACTAAGGAATTCGATGCTCATCGCCGTTCTCCGCACAACCCGGTAGATACGCTACGGCCGGGCCCCTGATTAATCTGTGTGCACCAACGTCACGGCCTGTTCCAGCCGAAATAACGCCAGACGCTTCGAAACTCTTAATAATTCGCGCGCGCCGCCTGAATCAACTTGCGAACCATGCCCATACCCTTTGGCCGATGCACCGTCGTCCGCTGCGGCGCGAGCCCGCGAAGGTCGATCGGGTTGGTCGCCGCGTAGAAGGCCAACCCCGCTAGCGTCGCGAACGCCGGTCCGCCATGCGCTTCGGGCAATGCGGTCAGCCCGCGCGGTCGACCGATCCGCACCGACCGCCCGAGCGCCTGTTGCGCATAATCGGCGATGCCCTTCAGCTCGGCACCACCGCCGGTCAGCACCACCTGACGCCCGACCGGCCCCTCGAACTTCAGCTTGGTGAGCGCATTGCGCACTTCACCCATCTGATGCTCGAGCCGCTGGCGGATCACGCCGATCAGCTGCGCCTTGGTGATCTGCGCGCCCTCGCCCGCGCCGTCCTCGGCGGAGATCGGCATGACCGGGATCATGTCGTGATTGTCGCGGGGGCTCGCGTTGGCCGACCCGTGGAAGCACTTCATCCGCTCGGCATTCTGCCGCCGCGTGCCGAAAGCGCTGGCGATATCATCCGTAATGTCCGCCGCGCCCATCGGGATCGACGTCAGCCCCACCAGCATCCCGCCCGCGAACAGCGACACGTTGGTGATCCCCGCGCCCATCTCGACCAGTGCGACGCCGAGCTCGCGCTCCTCCTCGCTAAGGCAGGCGAGCCCGGTCGCGACCGGCGAGGCGATGATCGACTTCACCTCGAGATGCGCCGAGCGCACGCAGAGATCGAGATTGCGCACTGGCGAACCGTCCGCCGCGACGACATGGATGTGCACCCCGAGCCGATCGGCATGCAACCCGAGCGGCGTCTTCACCCCCGTCAGCCCGTCGAGCGTATAGAGCGCGGGCTGCGCGTGCAGCACCATGCGACCCTGCGGATCGATCGAGTTGCGCCCCGCGGCGAGCAGCGCGTCGATATCCTGCTGCTCGACGCGGTGGCCGCCCAGTTCGAACTCGACCTCGGCGACATCGGACACGAGCCCGCCGGCCGAGAACCCGACCCAGACATTCTCGATGTTGATGCCAGCGATCCGCTCGGCCTGCTCGACCGCCTCGCGGACCGCCGCTTCGGTCGTCGCCATGTCGGCGATATAGCCGCGCTTGACGCCGCGGCTCTCGCGCTGGCCGGTGCCGAGCACGATCAGCTCGCCGCCGTCCCCCTTCTGCGCGATCATCGCCGAAACCTTCGACGACCCGATATCGAGCGCCGTAATCAGCCCTTCCGGTGCCACCTTTGCCATGTCATCCCTCCCCGCCCGTTACGTTCGCGCCCGCCGTTTGCGACGGAGTATTCGTAGTCTCGCCTGCCGCCGGCGCGCTAGTCCCCACGCTGGCAGGGGCCGGCACGTCGACGCTGTGCGCCAGGCTCGCGCCCGGCTTGCGCGCGACCAGCTTGGTCGGATCACGCATGTCGAACCGGATCCAGCCGCGCCCCAGCAGCGGCCTTGCCCCATCCAGTTCGGCGAACTTTACGAGAGCCCGGGGCGCACCGTCTTCGGGCAGCGCCAACGTCTCGCCGCTCTCGAACGTCAGGTCCCAGCGTCGATTGCCGACCCAGGTCGCGGCCTTCACGCGTGGCTTCAGCGCGGGCGCAGCGGCCAGCAGTGTCTGGTACGACGCCTCCTGCCGATCCGCGCCCGGCCCGATCACCAGCGGCAAATTCGGGATCGCATCGGGCTGGACCGGCTCCAGCAGCACGCCGGACGAATCGATCAGCGTGAGCTGGCCATTATCCTGCCACACCGCCGCCGGCGTGCGCTCGACGATATCGACCAGCATCGTGTTCGGCAGCCGCCGCGAGACATGCGCGTCCGCGATCCAGCCATAGCGCAGCAATTTCTGGCGCACCGCTTCAAGATCGACCGACAGCATCGACGTCTGGTTCTGCTTGTCCTCCAGCGCGACCGCATAGACCGACATCCGGTCCATCCGCTTGAGGCCGGTCACCTCGATCTGCTCGACCTTGAAGCCCGCACGCCCGGCCCCTTCGGCCACCGCTGCGCCGATCATGCCCGGGATGCCGACCCACGTCGCCGCAGCGATCGCCACAGCCCCGCCCGCGCCAAGGATCGACCAGGTAGCGATTTTCCGGAGCGTGTCCTCGCTGACCGGGAGCATCCCGACCAGCCGGTCCATCGCCGACACCTTCTTGACCGCGACCTTCCGGCGCGGGGCGGGCCGCTTGGGCGGCGGACCGCGCTTGATCGTGCGGCTCATGGCGCCCCGCTTTGCGCAAGCGGATGATCCGCCAGCGCCTCATCGACGATCGCCTGGACCAGCTCGGCATAGCTCATGCCGATGTGCCGCGCCTGTTCGGGAACGAGGCTCAGCGGAGTCATCCCCGGCTGCGTGTTCACCTCGAGCAGGAAAAGCCCGTCGACGCCGCGCTCGTCATCCCAGCGGAAATCCGACCGCGACGCGCCCTTGCAGCCGAGCAACCGGTGCGCTTCGAGCGCGAGGCTCTTGCAGGCATCGGTGATCTCGTCGGGGATTTCCGCCGGGCAGACGTGCACCGTCATGCCGTCGGTGTATTTCGCGTCGTAATCATACCAGCCGCTCTTGGGCTTCAACTCGGTCACGCCGAGCGCCTTGCCGCCGAGCACGGCCGTCGTCAGTTCACGCCCACGGATGTACGGCTCGGCGAGCAGTTCATCGAACTCAGCCCAAGGCCCGACGCTGTCGCGTGCGATCGGGTTGCCGTAATTGCCGCTGTCGGTAACGATCGCCACACCGACCGAGGAGCCTTCGTTGACCGGCTTCAGGACATACGGCCGCGCCATCGGATCGCTCTCGAACAGGTCCGCCGACTTGACGATCCGCCCGCCTGGCATGGGGATACCGGCGGGGACGAGCAACAGCTTGGTCAGCACCTTGTCGATCGCAATGACCGACGTCGCGAGCCCGGAGTGCGTGTAGCGCAGGCCCATCAGGTCGAGCAGCCCCTGCACCGAGCCGTCCTCGCCGGGGGTGCCGTGGAGGGCGTTGAACACGAGGTCAGGCTGCGCCTCGGCCAGCTTGGCAGCGACATCCCGCCCCATATCGATCCGCGTAACCCGGTAGCCGAGCGACTCCAGCGCGTCGGCACAGCCATTGCCCGACATCAGCGAAACCTCACGCTCCGCCGACCAGCCGCCCATCAGCACCGCGATGTGAAGAGGCGCACTCACTGCTCCCCTCCCGCCTGCGGGAGGGGTCGGGGGAGGGGTTGATGGGAGATGCCGGTATCCAGACCGCCCTCCCCCGACCCCTCCCGCAAGCGGGAGGGGAGGTACTCACCAACCCGCTGGATTTCCCATTCCAACGTCACACCCGAATGCGCCTTCACTCTGTCGCGTACCTCTTCACCCAGCGCCTCGATCTCCGCGCTCGACGCGGACCCGAGGTTCAGCAGGAAATTGCAATGCTTCTCACTGACCTGCGCATCGCCGCGAGTCAGCCCCCGACACCCCGCCGCGTCGATCAACGCCCACGCCTTATGCCCCTCGGGGTTCTTGAACGTCGACCCACCCGTGCGCGAACGGAGCGGCTGAGACGCCTCGCGCTCGGCGGCAATCCGGTCCATCTCCGCACCGATCAAGGCCGGCTCGCCGGGGGTGCCGGAGAACACGGCTTCAACGACCACGGCACCCGCCGGCAAATCCGAATGCCGGTAGGTGAAACCGAGCTTTTCCGCGGGCCAGACTTCGACCAAACCCTCGCGCGTAACGACGGTAGCCTCGACCAGAATGTCGCTGACATCCCGGCCATAAGCACCCGCGTTCATCCGCACAGCGCCGCCCACAGTCCCCGGAATCCCGCGAAGAAACTCAAGCCCGGCAATCCCAGCATCCCGCGCGGCGCTGGCAACGGTAATCCCCATCGCCCCCGCGCCTGCGCGCACGCGACCGTCCTCGACCGAAACCTTCGCCATAGCCTTGGGAAGCCGCACCACGACTCCCGGCACACCACCGTCGCGCACGATCAGGTTCGAGCCGACGCCGACCGGCAGCACGGGGGTGGAAGGATCAAGTGTCTTGAGCAAGTCCGAGAGATCATCGACATCGGCAGGCCGCACCAGCCACTCCGCCGGCCCGCCGGTACGAAACCAGATAAAGTCCGCCAGACTGCCATTGGCCGTCAGAGACCCACGCAAATCCTCCCCGGCACGGGGAGGGGGACCACCGAAGGTGGTGGAGGGGGGGCCGCCAGAAGCGTTACGCTCGCGGACAGCCCCTTCCACCATGCCTTGCATGGTCCCCCTCCCCGTTCCGGGGAGGATTTGCGACGCGCCGCTCACGCCAGCACCTTTGCGCGCTCAGCGGCAATCGCGTCGGCGAGGCCGGCCGCCCACTTCGTGATGTCGCCCGCACCGAGGCACACGACCATGTCGTCAGGCTCGATCGTCGCCGCCAGTTCCACCGCCAACGCATCCGCATCCGCGACCACACCAGCAAACCGGTGCCCGCGCCGCTTCAGTCCCTCGACCAAAGCCGCGGCATCGACGCCCTCCACAGGCGCCTCGCCGGCAGCATAGACCGGCGTCACCAACACCCGGTCCGCGTCGTTAAACGCGGTCTGGAAATCCTCCATCAGATTGCCCAACCGCGAATAACGATGCGGTTGCACGACCGCGATCACGCGACCCTTCACGCCCTCGCGCGCCGCCGCCAGCACCGCCCGGATCTCGACCGGATGATGCCCGTAATCGTCGATGATCGTGACACCAGCCACTTCACCCACCTTGGTGAACCGCCGCTTCACCCCGCCAAACTTGGCGAATCCCTGCTGGATCGTCGCATCGGCAATGCCAAGCTCCAGCGCCACGCCGATCGCCGCCAGGGCGTTCTGCACGTTATGCCGCCCCGGCATCGGCATCTCGATCCCCGCGATCGTCCGCGTCGCACCGTCACGCTCGCGCACCACGCAATCAAAGCGATTGCCGCCCGGGATCGGCGTCACTTCCACCCCGCGCACGTCAGCCTGCGCCGAGAAACCATACGTCACCACGCGCCGATCACGCACCCGCGGCAGGATCCCCTGCACCTCCGGGTGATCGAGGCACAGCAACGCCGCGCCATAGAACGGCACGTTCTCGACGAACTCGACGAACGCATCCTTCACCGCGTCGAACGAGCCGTAATGATCGAGATGCTCGGGATCAATATTGGTGACGACCGCGATCGTGCCGTCGAGCCGCAGGAAGCTGCCGTCGCTCTCGTCCGCCTCGACCACCATCCAGTCGCTCGCGCCCAGCCGCGCGTTCGAGCCGTAGGAGTTGATGATCCCGCCGTTGATGACCGTCGGATCGACGCCACCCGCATCGAGCAGCGCCGCGACCATCGACGTCGTCGTGGTCTTCCCGTGCGTGCCGGCGACCGCGACGGTCGACTTCAACCGCATCAGTTCGGCGAGCATTTCCGCGCGCCGCACCACCGGCACGCGCGCGTTCAACGCCGCCTCGACCTCCGGGTTTGAGCGCACGATCGCTGTCGACACGACCACCACAGCGGCGTCGCCGATGTTCGACGCGGCGTGACCGATCGCCACCGGAATGCCTTTGTCGCGCAAGCCCTGCACGACATAGCCCTCGGCCACGTCCGATCCCTGCACGCGGTAGCCGAGGTTCTTCATAACCTCGGCGATGCCCGACATGCCGATCCCGCCGATGCCGACGAAGTGGATCGTGCCGATATCCGTCGCGACGCCCTTCATGCGAACTGCGCCTTGGGCTTGGAGGGCGCACCGACCGGAACCCGCGACACCGGCGCATCAAGGCTCTCGACCAGATCCGCCAGATCGCTCGCCGCATTCGGCCGCCCGCAACTCCGCGCGCGCCCCGCCGCATTCTGCAACGCCGCCGGATCGAGCCCGAGTTTCTGCATCTGCTTGGCCAGTTCCACTGCGGTAAAGTCTCCCTGCGCGATCGTCCGCGCGCCGCCCGCCTTCGTGATCTCGCGCGCGTTCACCGTCTGGTGGTCGTCGGTCGCACTCGGCAAGGGCACCAAAATTGCCGGCCGACCTGCCGCGGTCAGCTCCGAAATCGTCGACGCCCCCGCGCGCGCAATCACCAGATGCGCCCACGCCAGTTGCTCGGGCATATCGGGCAGATACGTCGCGAGTTCGGCCGGAATATGGTGCTCGGCGTACTTGGCGCGCACCGCGTCGATATCCTCGATCCGCGCCTGGTGAGTCACCTGCAACCGCCGCCGGAACGTTACCGGCAGCATCGCCAGACCGTCGGGCACGACCTGCGACAGGATGCTCGCCCCCTGGCTTCCGCCGGTCACGAGCACGCGAAAGATGCCGTCTTCCTCCAGCAACGGATACGGGCGCGCGCGCAATGCCAGCACCGCCTCGCGCACCGGATTGCCGACCAGATGCGTCTTCCCCAGCAGCTTCGGCGCCAACCGCTCGGTCGGCTCGGACGACGTCGCGATCGCGTCCACGCGCCCCGCGACGAAACGGTTCACACGGCCCAGCACCGCGTTCTGCTCATGCACCGCAGTCGGGATCTTGTCCGCGAACGCCGCCAGCAGCGCCGGCAGTGCGGGGTATCCGCCAAAGCCGATCACCGCAGCCGGCTTGAACGTCCGGTAGAGCTCGCGCGCCATCGCCCGCCCACGCCACATCTCACGCGTCGCCTTCGCCCAGCCGAGCGGCCCGCCACTGAAGCGCCCAGCCGGCAGGATATGCGTCTGAATTTCCTCGAACAGCCCAGGAAACCGCACGCCGCGCGCATCGCTGACCAGCGCGACGCGGTGGCCGCGCTTGGTCAGCTCGGCGGCAAGCGCCGCTGCCGGGACCATGTGTCCGCCGGTGCCACCGGCGGCCAGGACGTAATGCCGAGACCGATCAACGTTCATTCACCACTCCAGCGGACGACATAGGGGCTCCGCGTGAGAAACGGATTGCGCCGGGTAAACGCCAGCAGCAACCCCATGCCGACCGACAACGCGATCATCGACGAGCCGCCATAGCTGATGAACGGCAGCGTCATACCCTTCGATGGCGCGAGGCCGGTGTTGACCGCCATACTCACCAGCGCCTGCGCGCCGAACTGCGTCGCGAGCCCGGCGGAGGCGAGCAATTTGAATTCGTCCTGCTCGTCCAGCAGCTTGACGAACACGCGCACCACGATCGCGAGGAAGATCACCGCGATCACCGAACAGGCGATCAGCCCGAATTCCTCGCCGATCACCGAGAAGATATAGTCGGTATGTGCCTCGGGCAGCCCGAACTTCGCCGCACCGGCGCCCGGCCCCGTCCCGGTCCAGCCACCCGCGGTCAGCGTATTATGCGCGGCATTGGTCTGGAAATGATCGCCCGCGCCCTCGCCCTCGACCCCCGGAAACAGGAACGCATCGATCCGCGACCGCGCCACGCCGTAGAAGATATAGGCCGCGACCAGCCCCGCCGGCGCCATCGCCATCAGCCCGAACATCACCTTGGCCGGCGTCCCCGCGATCATCAGCAGCGTCATCCACACCGTACAGAAGATGATCGTCTGCCCGAAATCGGGTTGCAGCATCAGCAGCACCGCGACGCCAGCGGTCATCGCGCCGGTGATCAGCACGGTCGGCAGCTCGGCATCCTTCGCGCGCAGCGACAACAGCCACGCGACCGTGACGATGAACAGGGGTTTGAGGAACTCCGAGGGCTGGAACTGTGCGAACCCGAAGCCGAGCCAGCGGCGTGCGCCATTCGCCTCGACCCCGATGAACGGCGTCACCATCAGCATCAGCACGAACAGCGCACACCCGCCGATCGCCATCCGCCGCGCCATCGACACCGGCATCATCGACACGCCGAACAGCACGGGGAGCGACACGCCGACCCACATCAACTGCCGCCAGAAATAATAGAGTGGCGCGATCTTGTGATGCTCGCCCGAATAGCGGACCGCGCTCGCCGGCGACGCCGCCGCCACCGCGATCAGCCCGATCGCGATCAGGAACAGCGTCAGCAGCAGCAGCATCCGGTCGATATCCCAGAACCACGTGCCGAGCGGCGACTGATCGCCCCGCCCGCCGCGCCGCTTCATCTTCGCGACGATCCCGTTCTTCTGTCCGGACACACCCATATCCATGGTCCCAGCGCGCATATCGGTCATGCCAGCGACTCCACCGCAGCGCGGAACGCCGCCCCGCGCGCTTCGTAATCGCGAAACTGGTCGAAGCTAGCACAGGCGGGGGATAACAAGACAGTGTCGCCGGGCTTGGCGTTGGCAGCGGCGGCGCGGACGGCGGCGTCGAGCGTGCCGACATTCTCGACGGGCGTGGAATCTTTCAGGATCTCGGCAAACTTCGGGCCAGCCTCGCCGATCGTGTAGGCACGGACGACGTGACCGAAGGCGGGCTTGCACGCGTCGAGGTCGTCGCCCTTCGCGCGCCCGCCGACGATCCAGTGGACGCGGTCGAACGCGGCGAGGGCTGGCGCGGTGCTCTCGGGATTGGTCGCCTTGCTGTCGTCGACATAGGCGACGCCGCTATAGGACGCGATCTGCTGCATACGGTGCGGCAGGCCGGTAAAGCTGGCGAGGCCACGATCGATATCGACCTCGCTCACGCCCAGCGCCTTCACGACGGCGATCGCGGCGAGCGCGTTCTGCGCGTTGTGCGGACCCTGGAGCGCGGGCCAGTTGCTCTGATCCATGCACACGCCGGGCGCGATCTTGGTAAGATGCTCGCCCTTCACCAACAGCCCGCGCGCTATCTGCGCGGACGGCGCATCGCCGATCCCGATGACCGCGTCATGCTCGGCCGACTGCATCGCGAACAGCCGCGCCTTCGACGCCGCATAGCCTTCGAAGCCGTCATAGCGGTCGAGATGATCGGGGGTGATGTTCAGCAACACCGCGACGTCGCAATCGAGCGTCTGCGTCAGGTCGATCTGATAACTCGACAGTTCGAGCACATAGACGCCGCCCTCGGGGAGCGGTTGCTGTTCGAGGATCGGCAGGCCGATATTGCCGCCCATCAGGGTCGGCATGCCGGCGGTCTTGAGGATGTGGTGGACGAGCGCGGTGGTCGTGGACTTGCCGTTGGTCCCGGTGATGCCGACGACCTTGTGCGGGGGGAGGTCGGCTTGGGCCTGCGCGAAGAATTCGATGTCGCCGATGACGGGCACGCCAGCCGCGCGCGCGGCGGCGGCGAGCGGATGCGTGTTCAGAGGCACTCCCGGCGACACGACGAGCGCGTCGAACCCCGAAAGATCCTCCAACGGCGCGACGATCAAATCCTCCCCGGCACGGGGAGGGGGACCGCCAGCCGCAGGCTGGGGGTGGAGAGGGGCATCCGCAAGCGTAACGCCCGAAACCGCCCCCCCTCCACCAGCAGAGCTGGTCCCCCTCCCCGTGCCGGGGAGGATTGCGTCACGCCGAACTTCATCCGAATCCCAAGCGACCACGCTCGCGCCACCGGCGACCAGCGCCCGCACAGTCGCAGCCCCAGACCGCGCCAACCCCAGCACCGCAAAGCGTTTCCCGCGCCAGGCCTGCGCGATAATCACCGCAGCTTCAGCGTCGAGAGGCCGACCAGCGCCAGCACCAGCGCGATGATCCAGAAGCGGATCACGACGGTCGCCTCGGCCCAGCCGAGCTGTTCGAAATGATGGTGGATCGGCGCCATCCGGAACACGCGCTTGCCGGTGCGCTTGTAGAAGAACACCTGGATGATCACCGACAGCGCCTCGATCACGAACAGCCCGCCGATGATCCCCAGCACGATCTCGTGATGCGCGACGACCGCGATCGTGCCCAGCGCGCCACCGAGAGCGAGGCTCCCGGTATCGCCCATGAACACCGCAGCCGGCGGCGCGTTGAACCACAGGAATGCGAGCCCGGCGCCGACGATCGCGCCGCAGAAGATTGCCAGCTCACCCGCACGCGGCACATGCGGGATGCCGAGGTAATCCGCGAACTTCACGTTCCCGACGAGATACACGATCACCATGAACGCAACGCTAGCAATGATCACCGGCATCGTCGCCAGCCCGTCGAGCCCGTCGGTCAGGTTCACCGCATTGCCGAACGACACGATCGTGAACGCCGCGAACACCGGGAAGAACCAGCCCAGATCCAGATACATGCGCGAGGTGAACGGCAGATACAGATGCGGCCCGTTCTGCGACATGATGATCGTCGCGGCGATCCCGGCGATCGCGAATTCGAGCAGCAGCCGCGTGCGGCCGCTGATTCCCGCGGTGCTCGCCTTTCGCACCTTGTCGTAGTCGTCGAGGAACCCGATCGTCCCGAAGCCGAGTGTCACGAACACGCACGCCCAGACATAGGGGTTGCTCAGGTCCATCCACAGGAAGATCGCGAGGCACATCGAGGTCAGGATCATCAGCCCGCCCATTGTCGGCGTGCCGCGCTTCGACAGGTGCGACTGCGGACCGTCGGCGCGGATCGGCTGGCCCTTGCCCTGCCGCACGCGCAACCAGCCGATGAACTTCGGCCCGATGATCAGGCCGATGATCAGCGCGGTCGCGACGGCACCGCCGGTCCGCACCGTCTGGTACCGGATGAGGTTCAGCAGGCCGGGAAACCCCAGATGCTCGGCGAGCCAGTACAACATTCAGTTAATCCCGCCTTTGAGGCCAGCTTGAAGACCAGCCACGACGCGGGCGAGGCCCACTCCGTTCGATCCCTTGACGAGCACGACATCGCCCGGCGCCAGGATCGTCCGTAACGACGCGAGCGCGGCCGCAGCGTCGCCCACATGGACGGTTTCGACTTGTCCCTCAAGCACCTGCGCAAGCGGCGCCATCGCTTCACCGACGAGCAGCGCCATTTCGACGCGCGCGGCGAGGATCGGCTCGGCGAGGCCGGCATGATAGTCGTCCGAGCCCTCGCCCAGCTCGCGCATCTCGCCGAGCACTGCGATGTGCCGGCCGGGTTCGTGGCTGAGGACGCTGAGCGTTGCGCGCATCGAGGCGGGGTTGGCGTTGTAGCTCTCGTCGATCACCAGCGCCTGACCGTCGCCAACCTCGACGAGCGACCGCGCACCGCGACCTTGCAGCCCACCAAGCTCGGCCAGCGCGAGCCCAGCCAAACCGAGATCGCCCCCCGCCGCCTGCACGCACGCCAACACGCCCAGCGCGTTCGATACCCAATGCGCGCCGGGCTGCGCGACCGTGAAGCTCAGCTCGTGCTCCGCCCCCTGCCCCATCCGCGCGGTGACGAACGTCCCGCCGGTCGGGAGGCGCATGGCCTCGATCGCGCGGACATCGGCGCCCTTCTCGCTACCGAACGTGACGATGTGCGCGGCATGCGGCGTGGCGTGGCCGAGCAGGCGGTCGCGATGCGGGCTGTCGTAGGGGATGATCGCGGCGCCGTCCGGTTCGAGCCCGGCGAAGATTTCGCCCTTAGCATCGGCGATCGCGCTTTCGTCGGGGAAGAACGCGGTATGCGCCGGCGCGATCGCGGTGATCATCGCGATGTGCGGGCGGACGAGTTGGGTCAGCTCGGCGAGTTCGCCGGCATGGTTCATCCCCATCTCGAACACGCCGAATTTCGCGTCGCGCGGCATGCGGGCGAGGCTCAGCGGGACGCCGGTGTGGTTATTATAGCTCTTGACGGAGCGATGCACTTCGCCGGGCGCCCCGCGATCGAGACACGCAAAGAGAGCCTCCTTCGCGCTGGTCTTGCCGACGGAACCGGTGACGCCGATAATCTTAGCGGACGAGCGTGCGCGGCTGGCGGCGCCAAGCGCGTTCAATGCGGCAAAACTGTCCGCCACGAGCACGTGCGGATGGTCGCAAGGCTGGAAAACGATCGCCCCCGCCGCACCTTGTGCGAAGGCCTGGTCAAGGAACAGGTGCCCGTCACTGGCCTCCCCCTTCATCGCGACAAACAAATCGCCGGGGCCAACCTCGCGCGAGTCGAACGCGACGCCGCTGACGGAGAAATCACCAGACGCGACACCGCCAGTAGCGGCCGCGATCTCGGCGGAAGTCCAGAGACTCACTTCCCCCCCTCCCGCAAGCGGGAGGGGGTCGGGGGGYSS
>NZ_JBCEBT010000003.1:0-540359 GCF_049472435.1 Sphingomonas sp. 4RDLI-65
CTCACACCATCAATGACAACACTGGGTTCGCCCAGTTAGCCAACGATAGTGCGGATGATTAAGACGACGCCAGATTGCCAATCCCCTCGCCGTCGAGGGATTGGTCGAATACACTACAAACCTTGCACGGTATCGATTTTAAAACCCTGTCTCAGCGAAAGCTCCGACGGGGTACCCAAAGCATTCCCCAACGTATCGTCGCACCGGCTCCATTGCCTGGTGGCTATAGCGTCGGTGTCCCACCCGATCCCATTCCGAACTCGGCCGTGAAACCCGACTGCGCCAATGGTACTATCGCTCAAGCGATGGAAGAGTAGGTCGTCGCCAGGCATTGAAGCCCGTGCGGCGGTACGTAACAGGAAAGCTAAAACCCATTCACCATGTCTCATACCCCCTTCGCTAACGCGAATGTCGCGGGGTGGAGCAGCCCGGTAGCTCGTCAGGCTCATAACCTGAAGGTCACAGGTTCAAATCCTGTCCCCGCAACCAATCCCAACGACACTCCTAGCCCCGTAGCGCAAGCCACGGGGCTGTCGTCGTTTCTGGCCTCTTTCCTCTCCCGCGCGCCCAGCCATTCGAGGATGGCGCCGAACTCGCCGTATAGTGTGACGTGGACCTCGCCGCGCTTTGCGCCGGGCGTCAGTGTCACGCGATCTATAAGCCCACGAATGGCGTCTGCGGCTTCGTCACGGTCTTCCGGGCGGTTCAGCGCCTCTGCCAGCCGCTCGACCTTCTTTGCGTAGATCCCGGCGATGTTGGGGTGAATGTCCGGTGTGTCGGCAGGGGCTTCCGCCATTGCCGCCTTCAGTACCTTCTCCTCGGCTTCGAAGTCTAGCAGGCGGTCCATGAGTGTCTCGCTGTAGCGGCCGTTCTCGATGGCATCGACGATGTCCGCCTTGCCTTTCTTGATCTTGGCCAGCTTGGATTCCGTTGCGGAGCGATCGGCACGCTCCGCGTGATTGAGCCGGTTGGTCTCTTCGACGAAGCTGCGGATGGCCTCATCGACCATGTCCGGCGCCATCAGCCGGTCCTTCAACCCGGCCAGCACGCGGTCCTCGAGACTGACGCGCGTGATGGTGCGGCTATTGTTGCAGGCACCGGTGTCGTTGTGCGTTGAGCACGCGAAACGGCCCTGACCGCGTAGAGAGCAGGGGCCACCACAGGTGCCGCAGTGAACGAGGCCGGACAGCAGCGATTTCGGGCGGACCGTGCCGCGCATGCCGATCGCCTTGCGGGTCGCTTCGATGGGACCTGCATACTGAATGGATAGGCTCGCCTGCCGTGCCTTGACCGCCTCCCAGAGAGAGTCATCGATGATGCGGAGGTCAGACACCTCTGTGATGATCCAGTCGCTTGGTGAGTTGATACGACTGACGCGCTTCCCGGTCCGCGGGTCCTTCACATAGCGCTGCCGGTTCCAGACAAGGCGACCGATATAGAGTTCGTTGTTGAGGAAGCCCGTGCCGCGCTTGGCGTGGCCGCGCAGCGTGCCATGTGCCCAGAGCTTATCCTCGGGTCCGGGAACGCCGTCGGCGTTGAGGCGCCGGGCAATGGTCTGCGGGCTGACGTCGTTGGCGAATTCGCGGAACACCCGGCGGATGACTTCGGCTTGCGCGACATTGATGGTGCGCTCGCCGCGGATCGGCTCGCCATCTGCATCGTACCGCTTCACGACGTCATAGCCGTAGCACAGCCCGCCGCCGGCTTTGCCCTTCTCGACCCGGCCGCGCATGCCGCGGTGCGTCTTCTTGGCGAGGTCCTTCAGGAACAGCGCGTTCATCGTGCCCTTCAGGCCAACATGGAGTTCGCTGATCTCGCCTTCGGCCAGCGTCACCAGCGTGATGCCGGCGAACTGAAGATGTTTGTAAAGCGTGGCGACGTCGGCCTGATCACGGCTGACCCGATCGAGCGCTTCGGCGAGGATGATGCTGAAGCGGCCTGCCTGCGCATCCTGGATCAGCTGCTGGATGCCGGGGCGCAGCGTTATGCTCGAGCCCGAGATCGCGGCGTCCTTGTAGGTGCCAATGATCTGCCAGCCCTCGCGCGCCGCCTGTTCGCGACAGATCCGGAACTGATCGTCGATGGACGACGCGCTCTGTTGATCGGAGGAATAGCGGGCGTATAGCGCAACGCGGGTCATGGCTCGTCTCCAAACACGGTTGCCTGAAGCCCCGGTTGTGAAGGCTAAGCGAGGCCTGTCCGCTTCCCAGTTTCGAACTTCATTTACCGGCTCTGATCGATTGCCTGAGACGCGGGGCGCTCGTGCTGAACGGCGACAAGTGGGACTAAGCGGTCTTTCCTGACAGCGAGGGTGAACGACAGCTTCCGCCGGCAGCAGACGTTCAGACGTTCTCCGACCACACTGATCCGAACGGCGAAAGTTGGGCCGGTTGCAAACTGGCAGCTTTGAACGATCAACTGGGAAAAGCGGACGAAAGGCGAATCGGAACTGCTTGAAGGTATCGCCCGATCGTCGTGTTTTGGTTATGTTCCAGAACATGCCGAAGCGACATCATTATGTGCCGGTCACCTATCTGCGAAATTTCGCGGATGCGTCGGGGCATCTGCAGGTCTTTCGCAAGGACGATCCGGCCCGGCCCTTCCGGCAGCGTCCGGAATCAACAGGGTTCGAGCGCTATTATTATTCTCAGTTCGACGATGACGGTGCTAGCGACGACGATCGGCTCGAGGCGATCTTCAGCGAAATCGAGACCGACTGGCCGGCGGTCGTCGCCGCGCTCGCCAACCGTGAAGCGATGTTCGCGGCGGCGCCGCATATCATCACCTTCCTCAGTCTGACGGGCGTGCGGGTCCCGGCGTTCCGCGATTCTGCCGAGCTGTATCTTGGCCATTCGGTGCAGAACAGGCGCTGCTCCTGCACGCGGCCGGGGAGCTGCCGCCGCTACCCGACGGCTTTCCGGACCTGATGGACAAGATCCAGGTCACGATCGATCCGCAAAAGTCGCTCGAGATGATGGCGCGGGCGCTGGATGACATGGGCAAGCTGTTCGCCACGCTGAGCTTCGATGTTCTTCACAACGCGACCGACCAGGCATTTCTGACCAGCGACAATCCGGTGATCTACTACGACCCGCGCGTCCCGCCGTTGGCGATGCGGCCTTACACCATCCCGCAGGACGCAAGCCGTATCGAGCTGCTGTTTCCGGTTTCCGCGACGATGGTGCTGTGGGGGCGCACTCGCCCGCGGCGCAGCGACATCGGTCATCGGACGATCAGCGATCGCCGGACCATTTTCCGGATCAACCGCCTAATCTGCCGCTTCGGCTATCGCACGATTTTCGCGACGGATACGCGCGAAGCCTTGCTGATCGCGAGCACCGCCACGCTGTCGCCGATGGCCCGGCTCGACCGCATGCCGGCGCAAGGCGGCTATTACTCCTTCGGTCAGTTTATCTTCGGGCCGCGTCCCGACAAGCCGAAATGGGATGGACCCCGCAAACGCCCGCGGATGTCGCCGGCCAGCGCGGAAGCCGCTGACGAACCGGAGATCGCACCATGACGATCTCGAAGCGGCACCACTACACGCCACGCTATTATCTCAAGCGGTTCGAGACCGAGGGGGGCGCATTGTGGCGGCTCGACAGCGAGACCGGCGCCGTGATCAAAGGCAATAATGAGCGGTTCGGCTTTAAGAAGCGCTGGAACAGCTTGCGCAATCCGCCGCCAGGCTACGCGCCCGATTGGGCTGAGAAGCAGATAGCGGTGATCGATGGCTTGGCCTCGAAGGTCATCACCGAGATTCTCGAGGGTCAGTTCCCGGCCGATATCCGCAAGCTCGCCATGGCGATTTCGTTCATGCACCACAATCAGCCGCGGCTGCGGCGCGAACTAGAGACCGTTCATCCCGATAAGGTCGGGCAATGGAGCGAGGACTATTGGCTGGTGGTGCGGCTGAAGACTGCCCTCGACAATTGGGAGAGCTATGTTCCGCTTTACTATGCGCTCAACGTGATCCCGCCCGGCAGCAACCAACGCTTCCTCACGTCGAGCAACCCGCTGATTGATTTCGCCAACAAACCGACGATGCTGCTGCCGCTGTCGAGCCGGCATTGTCTGTTCCTCTCGAACGATACCGTGCATCGCGACTTCGGGCCGGTGACCCGCACGCTGGGCCTGGAGGAGATTGCTGGCATCAACCGCATGACGATCAAGAACGCCTGGCAATATCTCTATTCCTGCACCGACAGTTTCGCAGAATAGCCGGTCATTCCTCGCCCAGATCGAACCCCTCGGGCGCAGGCTCGAGATAGACGTCGCGCGGCTGATCCTGACCGAACAGCTTGCCGTCGCGCTTCTTCTTCCAGGCCTCGATTCGGCGTTCGATCGGCCGGTTGAGCGAATGGCCGAAGCGTTCGAGCAAGCCGCCCTCCTCGGCCTTGCGGGTCCAAAGCAGCATGCGGGCGTCGGCGATCTTGCCGAGCAGGGTGCCATAGCGCCAGAATTCCACGCGGTCGGCGGTGTGCGCCAGACGCTGATACCAGGTGCGCGACCACAGGTTATGCTCATAGGCGAACCGCGCCGCTTCGGCAGCGCGCCCGACCATGCCGCCGTGATTGCTGAACCGCGCGATTGTAGCTCCAGCCCCGGCGCTCTCATCGGCAAAACCCAGAATGGTCAGCGCCCGTGCGGTCGCGACAGGATGTCCGGTCTCGATAGCTTCAACGGCATAGGCCTCGAGCCAGGGCTGATGCCCGGCATGGCAGGCGGCGAGCACCTCGCTCGCCAGCGCATGGTCGCTGTTGCAGCGCTCCAGCCGGTCGCGGCGCAGATTTGACATCGCGGCGGAATCCTCGCTGTGCCAGATATCCCAGGTCATCAACGGGACCGAACCGATCGATCGGGTGATGCGGACAAAGGCCTCATGACCGTTGCAACGACGAAACAACGCGACCGCGAGCTCCGGATCGGTAGCGGACAGCGCCCGGGCGACGCGCGAGGCGAGATTGGCGATACGCGGCAATTGCGCGGTCGGTACCGCGAGGAGCTGGCGGGCAATCGCCTGGAGCGAGGGCAGATTTGCATCAGCAATCGCGCGCATTGCTTCAGAGCCGATATCGCGCAGAATCAGTTCGGCGCCACTCTTGGTGAGTGCCTTCTCAAACTCCTGGAACCGGTCCCACCCGGCCTTCTGCCGCGCGGCGAAGGCTTCGTCGCTTTCGTTGATGCGCGCGAACCGCTGATCGAGCGACAGGTCGGCGTCGTCATCCTCGAGCGAGAACCGCGTGACATCGTCCCCACCGGCATCGTCACCAAGCGAAACTCGCGGCGGCCGGAACGGCATGACTGCTCCCAGTACGCGCGCGGTGGCCTGTCCGATCAGCGCCTGGAACGCCACCGATTTCTTCAAGCTCAGCACCGACATCGCCTACACCAAGGCGAAACGCGTCGACAACAGCAGCGGAACGCGTGCCGGCAACAACGGGAACACCACCGGCACGAGGCTCGATTTCGATACGTCGGGCGATCAGGTCTCGCTAGCGCTCTCGGGGTTCGACTTTGGCGATGTCAGCAAATATCGCTACCTCGAGTCCAGCGCGTCGCGCGAGCAGGCGACGACCGATGGCTTTGCCGGCCGTCTGGATGGCGAGTACGAGATTCCGAATTTCTTCGTAAAGTCGATCTCGATCGGCGGCCGCTACACGACGCGCGACGTGGAGCGCATGCAGGGGACCCGAAATCATTTTCCCGTGGCGCCTGCGGGCTCGCCCGCGATCACGTTCCCGGCGACGATATTCCCGCAAGGACTTGGCCCGATCGCCAACGCCGATGACTTCTTCCGGACGGGGAATGTCCCCAATCCGATCGGCGTCGTCTATGCCGTGCCGACGGCCATCCAGCGCAATCAAGCGCTGCTCTGCCAGGTGTTCGGCGATACCG
Organism: Sphingomonas sp. 4RDLI-65; assembly: GCF_049472435.1. Classification (NCBI taxonomy): domain Bacteria; kingdom Pseudomonadati; phylum Pseudomonadota; class Alphaproteobacteria; order Sphingomonadales; family Sphingomonadaceae; genus Sphingomonas; species Sphingomonas sp. 4RDLI-65. The sequence continues at coordinate 5,899 of NZ_JBCEBT010000003.1, forward strand.
TGTGTACGGTCAGCTACGCGCCGGCCAACACCTACTCCCAGAAGGAGGATACCTACGCGGTCTATGGTCAGATCAATCTGGATCTCGACGTGCTCGGCGTGCCGGTCGACGGGAACATCGGCGCCCGCTATCTGCGGACCAGTCTGTCCACGGTCGGCGTCATTCAACGGCCGAACGGGTCGACGTCGCCGATCGACCAGGACGCCAGCTACAACAACTTCCTGCCCAGCGCGAACCTGCGGTTTAAGGTCACGCCGGACCTGTTCCTGCGCTTGGCTGCCGCAAAGCAGCTCACCCGTCCGCAGTTCACGAACCTCAGTCCGACACTCAACATCTCGTCGCTGGCGGCGAACCAGATCCTGTCGATCAATGCCGGCAATCCGGACCTCAAGCCCCTGAGGTCGACGTCCTACGATGCCAGCCTCGAATATTATTATTCGCGCAGCGGTTACGTCTATCTTTCGGGGTTCCTGAAGAAGGTGAACGGCTTCATCCAGAACACGGTAACCCGCGAAACGGTCAGTCTTCCCGATTTTCCGACGGTGACGCAGGCCGACATCAATCGACCGCAGAACGGCGACAACGGCACGATCAAGGGCTTCGAGGTCGGAACGCAGACGTTCCTGGACTTCCTGCCGACGCCTCTGGACGGATTCGGCATCCAGGCGAACTACACGTTCGTGGACTCCAAGGCACCGAGCCCCATCGCCGGTCAGAGCGTGCCCTTGCAGGGCTTGTCGAAGAACAGCTACAATCTGGTCGGTTTCTACGAGAAGGGCGGGCTCCGCCTGCGTGCGGCCTACACTTGGCGTGACGATTACGTCGAAACGACGACTGGGCCCGGCTCCGGCTCTCTACCGATCTACGTCAAGCCCTTTGACCAGCTGGACGCCTCGATCGGTTACAGCATCAACGATCATTTCGACATTTCCTTCGATGCGTCGAACATTCTGAATGCTTTGAACCAGACGTACTTTGGCGAGAAGATCAGGCCCCGGTTTAATAACATCTATGACCGCCGGTTCGGTCTGGTTGTTCGCATCAAGAGTTAAAGCCCTCCATCCCCTGGAGCCTATGCCCGTGATGGTCCGCCGTCACGGGCACCTTTTTGAAACAGGGCCCGGGACGGTCACGTAAACGTTGGCGGAATTCTCCATGCCAGGCGGTCGGGACGATATCGACATGTTCTATTTTTTTATATGAAGTCTGGTTATCAAACCCATCTTGTCGGGATCTGAGATGCGCCGATTTTCACCGCTAATATACTGCCTGCTGCCTGTGTTGAGTGGTTGTGGACAATCGGAGCGTGCGCCCCAGTCGGCGGCGCCGAACGCCAAGCCGGTCAACTACGGCGCGACCAAGCCAACTCCCGTCAAGCCCTTCCGGACCAAGACGATCGCCACTTTCGATACGCCATGGGCTTTGGCGTTCCTGCCGGATCGCAGGATGCTCGTGACCGAGAAGCCCGGTCATCTGTGGATCGTGACACCCGATGGATCGAAGACCGAAGTCGGCGGCGTGCCCGCTGTTCATTTCGAAGGGCAGGGCGGGCTGCTTTTCGTCGCGACCTCGCCCACCTTCGGACGCGATCACCGCGTCTATCTCACCTATTCGGAGCCCGGCGCCAGCGGTGACGGACTGGCCCTGGCGATGGCTACCTTCGGGAGCCGGAATGGCAAACCCGCGCTGTTGGATCTGCGCGTTATCTGGCGCCAGCTGCCGCGCGGGAATGGCGGGCAATTTGGCGGGTACATCGCATTCTCGCCCGACGGCCAGCACCTGTTCCTGACCTCCGGCGACCGGCAGCGCTTCGATCCCGCGCAGGATCCCAATCAAGCGCTCGGTAAGATTCTGCGGCTGACGCTGGACGGCAAGCCCGCGGCGGGAAACCCGGGCACGGGAAAGACCGGCACGGCGACCGTGAACGTCATCGACTCCGCCAACGACAGCGATGCGCTTCTCAGATCGTCGGTGCGGCGGGAAAGCGTTCCCACCCCAAACCTGACGCCTGCAGAGACGTGGAGCACGGGCCACCGTAATTCATACGGGCTCGCCTTCGATGACGCGGGGCGTTTGTGGGAAACCGAGATGGGCCCTCGTGGCGGCGACGAACTGAACCTGATCGAGCCGGGCAAGAACTATGGCTGGCCGATTTCAACCTATGGCCGGAACTATGATGGTACACCGATCGCCAAGCCCGGAGATCATCCCGGACTCAAAAAGCCGGTGCTGTATTGGGACCCGGTGATCGCACCGGCCGGGTTCGCATTCTACCGGGGGAACATGTTCCCTCAGTGGCGTGGGTCCGCGTTCGTCGGCGGTCTCGCCGTGACTTCGCTGATCCGTATCGCGTTCGACGGCATCAACGCGCGTGAAGCGGAGCGTTGGGACATGGGCGCGCGCATCCGAGCAGTGATGGCAGGCCCGGATGGTGCCCTATGGTTGTTGGAGGATGATGGTGATGGAAAACTGGTCCGCCTGACGACCAATCGGGGCGGATAATCGCGGCAAAAATTGATGCGTTGGCGACGTGATACGCACGGTTTCGCAGATGGAAGTTCGCAAGAATCAAGGTCACCCAGGAAAAAATTCAATCGGTCAGTTGGCGGGCAATCCAAGCCAAAATGCAACGCCCGACAATCACCCTCGGAAGTCAGCGCCCGTAGGCGCGCGCCGCGGCGTCTTCCACCTAACGGTGCGCAATCGCGCCGAATATAGCGGGGTACGTATCGCCCGGCTTTCGAGGATCGTCCCGATTCTCGCCATCAATGCGGTCCCGTCGGCAACGATTTGCCTACATGGACCAACGGCCGAAGTTAGGGAACGACAAGCCGACCCCCAGCGTCTGACTAATGGGTCGGCTAGACACGCTGCTTTATCGAGCTCTGCCATCACCTCGCAACAACGGTGCCCGATGCGCGTGCAGGTTGTGGCACTTGGCTTGTCTCTGCGCCCAATCGCGCGTGTCGTGCATCCTGATCATACCGAGTGGACCTGCCATGCCGACCAGCGTGCCAAGATAGGCTAGCAGGCGCTCGAACCAGGGCGAGGCTTCGAGAACCGTAAGCGGATAATGCTGCTAAGACGCTGAATCTCATCTGGCCCGTGATGAGCAAGCGTTCCAAGTTGAGGAGGAAGGCTTCCTAAGTGTCCGCATCCGGGTCTCGCTGGTCGAAAAGCAGCTCGTCCGATCGTGCCCAATTAGGCGTGATTTCGGCGTAACTGCATGGCCTTACCTCTCAATCCTGTAGTCGCAGCCGACAACAACGCGTTCCGTTTGGCTGTCCCGGCGCTTGCGATGGCTTGCGCCGTCAGGAGCTTGCACTCGAACTTGAGATGCACACCGCGTTGGCCCTCCTCGATGGTCCACACGCAGACGACCAATATGTCGAATTTGGCCGTGTCTAAACGCTCAAAGACACTACGATCCCCCTTTCGACGTTAGCGAGTCTCGTAGCGCCGCGCATCGCATCTATCGCGTCTTCCCAGATCGACGTTGGACGTAGGTTGAGTACTAACTCAGGGCTTCGTAGGGTCTCGATTGCCAGGCTTCTGCAAGCTTAACGGATGACCGGTTTCGGGCCGTGCGCAGAGGCATGCAAATGACTGTGGGTCTTTCATTCGATTGAAGAGGCTCTCCCTTCAAATGTCGCTGCACTGATGCGGACGGTCAAAGCCAGTTCGTCGCGCGCCGTAAGGACTTTGCGGCGCACGTCGATTGGCAAACTGGGGTGTGCATCGAGAAACCGGTCAACCACTTGGAGTGCCGCAGGATCGCGCTGGCCGCCGATGAATGCGTCGATCCAGGCGGGGAGGAAGAAAATCCGCCGATTCTGACGGATCCACACCAGTCGGTCGAGCGCCGCGCGGAGGAAGGGCAGGGTGAGCGGTGCCTGCTCGATCGTGTTGAAGGCGCCGAGGCTTTCGCTCGCCCACGCCTCATTGAGCGCGGCATCGTCGAAGTAGCGGCTGAAGTAAGACGCCTTGACCGAGCGGTCGGGCGTGGCGGCGCGAGCGACGAACGCGTCCTTCACCGCCTCGCTCGATCGGTCGAGTCGCTGCTCGGCGGCGAAGATCATCGCGGCGTCGGGCGCGCCAACGGCGATCAGGCGGCGGACGATCGCCCAGCGCGTCGGCTGATGGATCGCGGTACCGACGAGCTTTGCACGGCTCGCGAGAAGGTCGCGCAACCGGGCGAGCGCGAGTGGCGTCCGCCCCGTCGCGATCAGGCGGTCGAGCGCATCCTTGCGCAGGCCGTAGCCGAGGGTGGGATCGTCGATGCGGGCAAGCAGCGCTTGTTCCCAGCGGGGCCGTAGCGGTGCGGACGCGTCGTCGGGCAGGTAGACGTCGAGCGCCGCCGCGCCGCGCGACAGGATGGTGCGCGAGATCTGCTCGTCGGTTTCGTCGGGCAGGTGATCGAGCAGCATGGAGATGTAGCGCACCGGCGCAAAGCGGACATCGCGGACCGTGTCCCATACCGCGCTCCACAGCATCGCGCGCAGCAGTGAGTCCTTCACCGTGCCGACGTTCTTGACGATCCAGGTGACGGTGCGCGCGTCCGGCAAAAACAGGCCGTAGCCCTGATCGTCGTCATTCGGCCAGACATAGTCCGGGACCAGCAACCCCGCCGCCCCCGCGACGATGGCTTTGCTGCCGTCGAATGCGGCGTCGAGCACGATGTCCGCCCGGTCACGATAGCCCAGCCGCACGCGCACCTTCATCGGCCATGCACCCCCGCGATCGCCGTCCAGCGACCGCACCGGTCGCTGGACGAGCGTCAGCGACCCGATCCGGCCGCCAACGATTTCGAGTTGGGTGTCGACGCGCGGAAGGCCGGCGCGCAGCATATACTGGCTGCCAAAGGCGGTCAGATCGACTCCTGATGCGCGACCGACCGCGTCAAGCAGGTCCTGCCAAGTCGCGTTGCCATAGGCATGGTCGGTCAGGAAGCGGTTGATGCCGCGGCGGAACCGCGTCTCGCCGACCAGGAAAGCGAGCTGCTTGATGACCGCTGGCGCCTTGTTGTAGACGAGCGGGCCGTAATTGCTCTTCGCGGCATCAAGATTGTCGAGCGGCTGCCACAGCGCTTGCGTGCCGCTGGTCGCATCGGCCCGATAGGCTGGTGTCTTGGTCGATAGCAGGAAGGTCGTCCAGGCGTTGCTGTCGGGCTGAAGCTCCGCCTGGATGCGCGCGGCCATGTATGTTGAGAAACCCTCCTTCAGCCACAGGTCGTCGAACCAGCGCATGGTGACATCGTCGCCGAACCATTGATGGCTGATCTCGTGATAGATGGTGGCGTCGCGGCCGACCCGCTGCGGTAGCGTCGGAGGCTCGCGGAAGATGAAGCGGTCTTCGTTGTAGAAGACCGCGCCCACATGCTCCATGCCACCGAACGGGAAGGCGGGCGCTAGCAGCAGGTCGAGCTTTGCGAAGGGAAAGGGGATGCCGAACCAGTCGCTGAGCCAGCGCACCGCGGCGCGGTTGGTCGCGATCTGCGCCTCGGCATCGACTTCGGCGCGACGCGAAGCTCGCGCGTAGAGGCTGATCGGCCGCTCCCCCGCCGGTGCCGACGTCCAGCGTGTCCAGGGCCCGGCGGCGAAGGCGGCGAGATAGGTGGAGATCGGCTCGGTTTCGGCAAAGCGCCAGCGCGTGCCGCCGGTCGCGGACTGCTGCGTGTCGAGCGGGCCGTTGGCGATCACCGTCCACGCCGGTGGAGCGGTCAGCGTCCAGCGAAACCGCGCCTTGAGGTCGGGCTGGTCGAAACAGGGGAACAGCAGGTTGGCGTCGGAGGGGACGAGCAACGTGTAGAGATAGGTCTGGCCGTCCTTGTCGTCGTGATGGCGGATGATCGCCGCCCCCGATGCCGCGATCGGCGTTTCGAACCGCGCAGCGACGACGTTGGCGCCGGTTTTTAAGAGGGCTGCGGGCAGGACAAGATGGCCGTCGAGCCGCGCCGCGGTGGACAGCGGGCGGCCGTTGACGGTCAGATCGGCCAGCACCGGCCCGCGGAAGTCGAGGACCAGATCACCGCCGTTCGGCACGCGGCCGAAGCGGATCATGACGGTGCCGGTCGCGGTGTCCGCCGCGGTCAGGTCGAGCGACAGGTCGTAGTGGATCGTCGAGATCTGCGCCGCGCGCCGCCGCGCGAGTTCGAGCGAAATGCCGCCTCCCGCCGCCACGCTGGTGGCAAACGCCCTTCCCGCGGCCCAAAGCCCCATCGGGGCGAGCATCGCCGAGCGTAAGAGTGTGCGCCGCGTGTCGTTGAAATGCAGGTCGGCCCCCTGTCGCGGTGGAGCGGCGATCCTAGGCCATGGAGTACAGCCTGTCGATTGATCGGACCGTCCCTTCCCAACCCCATCGCCGCCTCGCTATACCCTAACCGATGTCCGGTATTGGATGTGCCTTATCCGGCGCGAGTGGCCGATTTTGGGTCGCCCTCGCCGCACAGGTCACATCCAGAAAGCGTTAGCGTCGTGCCGTGGCAATGAGCGCCGTGGACGGTATCGGTAAGACGGCGCGGTCCGCGGCTAACGTCCACACCTCGGCGACGACAGCGGCCTTTTCCGCTTCGCTCAGACTGGTCCAGTCCGGCGACATGCCGAACACTGTGTCCGGTTCCGCCAGCGCGGCGGTCTCGAGTAAATACTCGTGTGTGACATGCTCGATGTGAGGATCCCGAAACCCCGCCATGACCAATTCGCGGGCAAAGTCGGCGGGATCGCTCAGCGCCTGCACCGCCATCGGCATGGTCATGCCCGCGCGCTCGGGAAACAGTTTGCGGCGGATCTGACCGAGCAGCAGAAAGGTAGCGGCGCCACGGTTCTGCCAGGTCGCGACCACGCCGTAACCGCCGGACCGTGTCACCCGTGCCATCTCGGACAGACCCTTGCGCCAGTCCGGGAACATGATGACGCCGAAGATCGAGAAGACGGCGTCAAAGCTACCATCGTCGAGCGCCATTGCCTGACCATCCATAACCTTCACCTCGACGTTGGTGAGGTTTGCGGCGGCGATACGTGCGACCATGGCAGGGGAAAAATCGGTCGCAAGCACCCGTGCACCCGTGCGAGCCGCAAGCAGCGCCAGTGCGCCGGTACCTGCGGCGACGTCGAGCACGCGGCTGTCCGGCGTCAGCACGACGCGCGCGAGCGCTGCCTCGGCAAAGCGGGCGGTGAAGGGGTGCGCGGTCTGCTCGTAATGTCGGGCGGCGGTATCCCAATGATCGGGGTTCTCATAATCGGACATCGTCGGCTCCACAAATCATGTAACATCATTAGTAGCGTGAAATGCCGTGCTTGCCAATCCCGCCGGGCCCGTCGAAGACCATGCCGTGCGTACCGACAGTCGACTTTCTCGAATGCTTCACGTGCTGCTCCACATGGTGCGGCACGAAGGACCGATGACATCCGAGGCGATCGCGCGCATGCTGGGCACCAACCCCGTCGTGATCCGCCGCACCATGGCAGGGCTGCGTGAGGCGGGGTATGTGCGATCCGAAAAGGGGCATGGCGGCGGCTGGGCAATTGCCGCCGATCTCAAGACCGTGTCGCTGCTCGATATCCATAATGCGGTGGGTGGGCCTCGGCTCTTCGCCATAGGCAACGAGCACGCGAACCCGGGCTGTGCGGTCGAGAAGGTCGTGAACGCGGCGGTGGAAGACGCGCTGCGTGAAGCCGAGCGCCTGCTGGTGGCACGGCTGGGCGCGGTCAGCCTTGCCGAGCTTTCCCGAGAGTTTGATGCCCACTGCGGCATTGTCGAATAGGCAGCGTCGTTTCCAAGTAAACGTTGCTTAGAGCGGCTTGACCTGCCCAATCAACCGACCTTCACAGCCTCAGCAGCGCGAGAAGTGCTGCATGAACGGGCGTCCACTTCAGGTCCGCGCAGATGAGGCTTTCAATGGCGGAAACTGGGTCATTTACGACAGGGCGCTCACATAGCCCGACGCACGGCCCGTCTCACTCGACGGCTGGCGTCCAGCTAGGCGTCTCCGATTGCCTGGATGATGCGATACGCGGCAACGACGTCGCGCTCGACGACGGCGGACGTGAAGCGTTCGATGATGGCGCGCAGGCGGTTGGTCGGCGCAGTCGCCGCATTCAGCAGCGGCCCATCAATGAGGCGACTGCCCCATTCCACGCCCAGGCGCTGCGCTTCGTCATCGGCGCCGACCACGATCGACGGGAAGGGCAGGCCGATCTTCGGCGCCGCGAAGTGACGCTGGTGCAGGCTCGTGCCCTCGGGGGCGACCAGCAAGGCGCCGACAACGTTCGCGGTATAGGCTTTCGGCGACAGTCGCGCCCACCATGCGGCCGCCGCGCAGGCGCTGCCCTGTGCCAGGAGCATGACGGCCCGATCGGACGCCGATACGGCGGCATCGATCCGCGCCGCCAGCGCCGTTCGCTCTGCGGCGGTACGGCTGCGAACAGCGATATGCTGCGCCTCGCCAAACCGTGGAAACTCCCGGAACCGTGCGAACATCGAGACAGCGTTGTCGGGGACGAGCGCGATGAGCGTCAGCCGATGGCTATCCAGGACAGCAACAGACACAATCCGGTCTCCCTTTCCGTGAACGCACAAGCTGCCTTCTTCTGCTTAACGGCGCAATGTGGCTGTTCGGATACGCGCCAGACCGTTCTATCCTGGGTCTCGGCCGAAATCAGGGCTATTAGATCTCACGCGATATGCCACCATGTCCTGCAAAGCAGTGCTTTCCCCATTTCGACTCAGCGAGGTCCCTCAGCCTGAAAAGGCCTTTCCGGGTGCATGAAGAACGACAGGCCAGCGCCGACCAGGAGTAGCGCCAGCGAGGCGCAGAACGGGATCGACCAGCTTCCGGTCAGGTCGACCGCCGCGCCGAACACTAGCGGAGACAGGATACCGGCGATGCCGAAGCCGAAGTTCATCATGCCGCTGGCGGTGCCGGCATATTGTGGTGCGATGTCCATCGGGACTGCCCAGATCGGCGCCACCACAAGCTCGGAGAAGAAGAACGCGAGTGACAGGCATATCGCGACCGTCGTCAGGTCGTGGGTGAGAACCACGGGCACGAGAAACACGAACGCGCCGACCATTCCGACGATGATCAGGTTTCGCCGCGCCGCCTGCAGGCTGCCGGTCTTGCGGTAGATATAATCGCTGGCTGCTCCACCGACCCAGTCGCCGATCACGCCGCCCAGCAGCACCCCACCCGAGAACAGCGCCGAGTGCTTCAGGTCGAGCCCGAAATTCTTGAAGAAGAACGAGGGGAGCCAGGTCAGGAACACCCACAATGTCCAGCCATAGCAGAAATCGACGGCGGTGACGGGCGCGATCCGCCGCGCGAGCCGCCACCACGGGACGGGAGGCCTGGTGGCAGCCTGTTGCGCGGCCGGGGCCAGTTCGGCGCGTTCCTCGTCGGACATGCCGGGATGTCGTTCCGGGTTCTCCCGCGCAACCACCAGCCACAGGATCACCCAGACCGCGCTCGCCAGGCCTAGTACCACGAATGCGCCTCGCCACGAGACCAGCGCCATCAACCCGACCAGCAGCGGCGGGGTTAGCGCATTGCCGAGCCGCGCAGCGGCATGCGTGATTCCTTGCGCAAAGCCCCAGCGCGCCGGTGGCAGCCATGTCGCCATGGCGCGCGTCGCAGCGGGGAAAGCGAATCCTTCGCCGATGCCGAGCGCGAGACGCAGTGCGAACAGCGATGCCATCCCGCCGACCAGCCCGGTCAGCACCGTCGCCACGCAGACGATCGCACCGCAGATCAGCAGCATGCGGCGTGGTCCGAAGCGGTCGATGACCCGACCGCCGAAGAGCTGGATCAGTGCATAGGGATAGGAGAAGGCCGAGATCGCCAGACCGAACTGGGTGTTGCTCATGCCCAGTTCGGCGGTCATCCGCGGGCCCACCGTCGCCAGGTTCACCCGGTCGATGTAAAGGACCAGATACATCAGGCAGAGCACCGCGAGGATGCGGTTCGGGATGCTCATCAACCGCGGAACGTGACGAGCGACCGCGTCTGACCGGCTCAGGCCATGGCCGGTCATGCAGGTCGACCCGTCCCCTTGATCTGCGTCCTGTGCATCACGCGCCGTGCGGCAGGATCGAACGCATCACGGCGGTGCATCGTGCAGCGATTGTCCCACAGCACCAGATCACCCCTGCGCCAATGATGGCTCCAGCCGAACCGATCGCCGTCGACATGATCCCAAAGCTCGTCGAGCAGCGCTTCGGACTCGGCCAGATCCAGACCATCGATATAGGCATTACGGCGGCGGCCGAGATACAGCGCGGGGCGCCCGGTTTCGGGATGGGTGTAGACCAACGGGTGCAGACTGCCCGGCGCTTCGCGCGGATCGTCGCTCGGCGTGACGCCCTGGCGCAGGAAACCACCGCTATTGTAGGTGCCGTCGTGCTTGACGCGGCGTCCGGCGATGCGCGCCTTCAAGTCATCGGGCAGCGCCTCGTACACGGCGTACATATCGATAAAGCTCGTATTGCCCCCAGTCGGTGGCACCTCCAGCGCATAGAGCGCGCTCGCTTGGGGCGGGACTTCGACATAGGACATGTCGGTGTGCCAGACCGCCTCGCCATTGCCGAGGCTGCCGATCGGGACGCCGCCCTCGACCACGTTCGAGACGACATAGAGTTCGGGCAGTCCCTCGACGAAACGGCGGCCGGTCTCCTGGATGGGCGCGAGATCGAGGTCGCCGAACCGGCGGCTGAAGGCGATCAGGTCCGCATCCGACAGCGATTGGTCGCGGACGAGCAGGACGAGATTGTCGAGCCAGGCCTGGTGGAGGTCGGCGAACTGCTGGTCATCGAGCGTCCGAAGATCGATGCCCCGAACCTCCGCGCCGACGCCCTGTCCCGTTTCGACCATTTCGAGGCCAACTCGGCTCGCCACAAGATCGCCCATCATCCGTACTCCATAATCGCACGTTCGCAGTCGACGAGGGTCGACTGCCGCATGACCGTTTTAACGATCGACCGCCGACGTGGGCCGCAAAGCATTTGTTTGGGCCGGTCAACCGGGGCATATTTGTGTGCAACAATTGCGCAAATCGGGCGCCGCGTGGATCGCCAAAGGCAGTAGAGGCATTCCCCCATTGGCCATGATCCCGGCCAACCTCACGCCGATTACCCGTCGTCCCGGATAGCGGTCGATACAAAGGAACCATGCATGGTGCGCATCACGCTTGAACTTGCCAGCAAGATTATCGCGGCGACGCTGCAGCGGAGAGTGGAGCTCGGTTTCAAGCCGCTCTGCGTGGCGGTGCTCGATCCCGGAGGGCACCTCGTCGCGCTGCACCGTGAAGACGGGGCCTCGACGCTGCGGCCCCAGATCGCGATGGCCAAGGCGGGTGGGGCGCTCGCGCTGGGCATATCGAGCCGCAAGATCGCGGAGATGGCGTCGGAGCGACCGACGTTCATCGCCTCGCTCGGGCCAATCTCTCCGCACGGCGTCGTGCCTGCGGCGGGCGGCGTGCTCATCGTCGATGTAGAGGGCCAGTTGATCGGAGCTGTCGGCGTGACCGGTGACACATCCGACAATGATGAGGCGTGTGCGCTTGCCGGCGTTGCTGCGGTCGGGCTTTCGGTCCTGGCGTGATCTGTGCAAGCGCCATGGCCATTTGCTGAGAAATTTTAGACTTTCACGATCATCGATCGGACGGCGTCGATGATGGCGTCCGCCTCGGTCCTCTTCATCCAGTCCGGCGTCACATCCGACCATGCAACAACACCTGCCTCGTTGATCACAAGGGCCGTTGGGAAAGGCAGTTCCCACGTGCCCGTGCCGGTGACCTCGCCCAAGGGTATTGTCGCGGCCTGCCGGGTTGCCGAGTTCGCTTCGAAGGTGATGCCGAGCCGGCGTGCGAGGTGGTTGTCGCGGTCGGTCGCTATGGTGAAGTCGAGCGCGTGGCGTTGCTGTATCTCTGAGAGTCTCGATGGAATCTGCGGGCTGATCGCGACGAGCGGCACGCCCAGTTCGCGCAGGGTGGGCCAGAGCGCGCGTTGATAGACCGGTAGTGCGACGTTGCACGCGGGGCAGCCGGCGAACCTGAAGAAGATCAGCACGGCAGGGCCCGTGGCGATCAGGCTGTCCAGTCGTATCGTCGTACCATCCACGGCTTCGAGCGAGAAGTTTGGCATCGGATCGCCGATCTTGATCGCGCGCGACTGATCGAAGCCGATGACGAGTTCGTGTCGCTGGCTGGCGTTCAGGTCCAGCTGTGCAGGCGTCCAGCTATGGTCACGCTCGCCTTGCAATGCACCAAGCGCGGCGCGGACGGATTCGGTCATGAACGGTCTCCTCACACGTGAAAGCTGTTTGCGGGGCGATCGAGTCCGAGATGGCCGCGCAACGTCGATGCCGCATAGTCGTGGCGGAAGACACCGCGTGACTGGAGCAACGGCACGACGTCGTGCAGCATCCGGTCGACGCCGGCCGGCATGAACGCAGGCATGACGACGAACCCGTCGCAGGCTTTTTCGACGAGCCAGCGTTCCATTTCGTCGGCGACGGTGCGGGGGCTGCCTACCATCTTGGCGAACGACAGGCTGGAGCCGTACCAGCGACCGAGGTCTGCGAACGTCCAGCCTTCCTCGATCGCCTTGCCGATGACGTAGTGGAAGCGGCCCTTGCTGCCCCGGATCAGGTCGCGGATGTCGGGCACGGGCTCGTCGATCTCGTGGTCGGCGAGGTCGTAGTTCATGCTCCCCGACATAAAGCTGAGCCCCGCCAGCGGTTCGACCAGCGCGTCGAGTTCGCCGAGCAGGTCGGCGGCGGCATCGTCGGTGTCGGCGACGATCGGTACCATGCCGGGCAGGATCCTGACCGCGTCCGGAGAGCGTCCGGCGGCGGCGACATCGTCCTTGAAACCGCGATATCCGGCCTTGGCGCGATCGATATCGGGATAGACCGCGAACACCACTTCGGCGTTGTGCGTCGCCAGATCCTGAAACGCACCGGATGCCCCGGCCTGGATCAGCACCGGGTGACCCTGCGGCGGACGCGGCAGCGACAAGGGGCCCTTCACGTCGAACCACTTGCCGGCATGATCGGCGTAATGGACCTTCGCCGGATCGCCATAGATGCCGGCCGCCTTGTCGGGCGCGATCGCGTCCTCCTCCCACGTATCCCAGAGCCGGCGGACGACATCGAGATATTCGGCGGCGCGGTCGTAGCGCGTGGCGTGGTCGTAATGCTCGGCGCGGCCGAAATTATGCGCTTCGGCGTCGCTGACCGAGGTCACCGCGTTCCATGCCGCGCGGCCGCCGCTGAGATGATCGATCGACGCGAACATCCGGGCGACGTGGTAGGGCTCGGTATAGCTGGTCGAGATCGTCCCGCCGAGGCCGATACGCTCGGTCGTGACCGCAAGCGCCGACAGCAGCGTGAGCGGCTCCGTCCCGCGCGACGCGCGGTAGCGGACCGTGGTCGCGAAGTGGTTCCCGTAGAGATCGTCGACCGCCAGCTTGTCGGCAACGAACAGCATGTCGAACTTGGCGGCTTCGGCCTGCGCGGCGAGCCGGCGGTAGAAACCGAAGCCCTGATCCGCGCTGCTTGCTTGCGGATGCCGCCAGCCGCCGTGGTGAATGCCGTCCGCGGTCACGAACAGCGCAAGGTGCATCTGGCGGCTCACAGCGACACGCCGACCCGCGCATAATAGGATCCACCGCTGAGCCCGAACGGGGCGAACCCGCCATAGGCACCGCTGCCATCGGCGGCGATCAGGCCGTTACGATCGGGATAGGTGTCGAACAGGTTGTTGGCGCCGACCGCGAGCGTGACGCGGTCGGTCAGGTCGTAGCCGATGTCGAGATCGGCGACCCATTTGCCACCGAACGTCCGGTCGCCGCTCGCGACGTTGCTCGACTCGGTGTAACGACCGTAGCGCGTTGCGCGGGCGAGCGCATGAACTCGGCCGAGCGACCAGTCGTTGGTCAGCACCAGCTTCGTACGCGGTAGCGCCGCCACCAGATCGCGCTGCGCCTGGCGGCCGAACAGCACGACGTTTAGCGAACTGAGTGCTGCGGGATTGTCGGCGATGCTGAGAATCTTCGTCTTGTTGTAGCTGTAGGCGGCGCTCAGCCGGAAAGCGCCGAGGCCGCTCGTGCGTAACGTGTATTCCGCGACCGCGTCGATGCCACGCGTGCGCGTGTCGATCGCGTTGGTGAAGAACTGCGCGCTGTCGACGCCGGTCACGCCGTTGGCGATCAGGATGTCGCGGATCGCGGTGCCGCCGTTCGACGCCGTGCCGAGGAACTCGGTCTTGACGATGCGGTCGTCGACGCGGATCTGATACGCATCGAGCGTGAGGTGCAGGGCACCGGCTTCGTAGGTGATGCCCGCGGTGTAGTTGAGCGACTTTTCCGGCTTCAGCGGTTGCGCGCCTAGCGCTATCGCCGCGGCACTGTTCACCGGCAGGAACTTGGCGATCGTCGAGACGGGCGTGTTGCCGATCACCGTCGTGGTGTTCTGCGTGGTCGAAAATCCGGTCTGCGCGAGCGACGGTGCGCGGAAGCCGGTGTTGACGCCGCCGCGGATGGCAAAGCCGGGCGCGAGTTCGTAGCGCGTCGAGACCTTGCCGCTGACCGTATTGCCGGCGCTGTCGTCGTAATGCTCGAACCGGCCGGCGACGCCGACGAACCACGCGTCGGTGACGTTGGTCGCAAGATCGACATAGCCGGCCAGGTTGTTGCGGCTGAGCGAGGCGGCGTCGGCGGGCGAGGTGCCGGTGAACGACACGAGCCCGGGCGACGGATAGCGACCGCCATAGAGTTGCCCGAACGGCGTGGCGTCGACCGGGATCTGGTAGCCGCCGTTGCGATAGCTGTCGGGCTCGCCCGCACGTGACTGGAAGCGTTCCCAGCGATGCTCCGCGCCGACCGAGATCGACAGCGGCTTGGCGAGGCCGATCGCGACGTCGCGGCTGAGGTCGAGATTGTTGACCCACAGATCCTGGATCTGCGTGCCCATGTAGAAGCTGGTCGGGCTGGTCGGCCCGATCGAAGGGTTCAACGTGTTCTCGGCACCCAGCCAGACGCGATCCCGGCCGAAGCTGGAACTCAGGTCCCATGTCCAGCCCGCCAGATCGCCCTTCGCGCCGCCGGTGACCTGGAAATCGGTTTCCTTGATCCGCCGATAGGCCTGGAAGCCGGTCGGGTAGAGCTGTGGCAAGACCGAGACACCGCTGGTGTTCGCCTGCCCGCCATAGCCCGTTGGGGAGGGGATATACGCGCCGCGCGCGTCGCGAATGTCGCGGTAGCTGAGCGTCGAGAAGCTATAGAGGCGCAGCGTATCGCCGACGGGTAGCTCGGTATTGTACGAGCCATTTACCATCTTGTCGCGGTTCGAGCGTCCGTATCCGCCGGCATAGACGTGATCGAGCTCGGCTTCGCGCGGGTCGGGTTGGCCGTTCACCAGCGGCAGGATCCGCGGCACGGCGTCGGCCGAGGAGTCCGCGCGATCATGGTATTTGGCTTCGACCGCAGCGCGGAAGAACCCGCCTTCGCCGAGTTGCGTACCGTAGCTGAGACCAGTCTGGAGCAGCGGCGCGCCCTTCGAATATTGCTGGCCGCCAGTGATCGAGAAACGCCCGCCCTTGGGGGCGTCGTCGAGGATGATGTTGATGACCCCGGACACCGCGTCCGAGCCGTATTGCGCGGCCGCACCGTCGCGGAGCACCTCGATACGGCCGACGGCGTTGGTCGGGATCAGGTCGATATCGACCGGGGTCGAGCCGCCCGAGATACGCGAGAGGTTGTTGATCAGCGAGGTGGTGTGGCGGCGTTTGCCGTTGACCAGCACGAGCAGGTAATCGCCCGAGAGTCCGCGGATCGCGATCGGCTTGACGCTCGCGGAGGTCCCGCCGCCACCGAGCGCAGGCATCGTCAGCGAGGGCACGATGTTGCCGAGGATTTCCTTCAACCCGGTGCGGCCGGTCGCCTGCAATTCGCGGCGGCTGATGACGTCGATCGGTACCGGGCTGTCGGCGACGGTCCGCGCCTGGCCGCCGCGAACGCCGGTGACGATGATGGTGTCGTCGGTGCCGCCGCCCGTATCCGGCGCGGTCAAGGTCGTGGCGGGGGCCGGCGGCGCGTCTTGCGCGAAGGCGGGTTGAGCGAGGGTCGCGAGGGCGACACCGGCGAGCAGGCGGGAGGTCGATGTCATGATGATGTCCGTGGGCTAGGCGCGCGTCTCCGATCCCGCCGAAGCGGGGACGCGCGAAGGTAAGAACGAGAGACGGTCGGGCGGCGCGGCCGCGGGCGGGTCAGGCCCGCATTCGAAGCTTAGCGTGCACCGGGCGCCCCCTGGTCGAGCGGGAGATACGCGTCGTCGAGCGGCCTATCGCCCGTCAGCGCGCCTGCCTTGCGGAACTGGGCGACGACATCGCGTTCCTCCGCCTTCACCGTGTCGTCGACGGGTACCCGCGCCATCGGCAGGTGCCTGGCATGGAACAGCGCGATCTTGAGCGGCAGACCGGTCTCCTTGGCGAGCACCTCGGCATAGTCTTCGGGATGCGCGCGGGCCCAATCGAGCGCGCGGGATTCGCGTTGCAGGTAATCGGTCAGGATCGCCTTCTTCGCGGTTGCCGCGCTCGCGTTCGCCGCGTCGAAGCCATAACCGCTGAGATAGTCCGCGCCGTCGGCGACGACGCGCGCCCCTTCGGCGAGTGCGGTCCCGCTATAAGGCGACCAGATCGACCAGGCATCGATCGAGCCCGTATCGAACGCCGCCTTGGCGTCACCCGGTGCGAGGAAGATCAGGCGGACGTCGGCGGGCTTGAGACCCTTCGCATCGAGCGCACGCAGAAGGAGGTAGTGGCCGACCGAGCCGCGTGTCGTCGCGATCCGCTTGCCGCGCAGACCGCCTGCATCGACGATCCGCGACCGCGCCGGCACCAGGATCGCGAGGCTTTCTCGCGGTCGCGACGTCGCGGACTGCACCGCCACCGCCTTGATCGGGCTGCCGCTCTGGTAGGCGAACTGGAACGGCGCGTCGCCGACCATGCCGACGTCGACCGCACCCGCACCGATCGCCTCCAGCAGCGTCTGCGCGGCGGGGAATTCGGACCATTCGATGCGGTAGGGCGCGCCATCGAGCGCGCCCGACGCGAGCATCAGCGCCTTGGTGCCGCCGCGCTGGCTGCCGACGTGCAGCACGTCGCCACTCGGACCGCCGCGTCCCAGCCACGCATACAGGCCTGCCGCGAGCACGACCGCCAACAGCAATGGCCACCAGCGCTTCAGGCCTTCCGCTGGAGGGGGCGGCGTCGCTGCCCCCCCCTCATCATCCGTCCAGTCCGGCATCAGCCCACCGCCCGCTTCGGTTCGAGATCGCGCTCTGCATCGCGCGCAGCGATCAGGTCGTGGACGACCGGCAGCAGGTCGCGTCCGTAGTCGATCGCGTCCTGCAACGGCTCGAACCCGCGGATCAGGAAATGGTCGATGCCGAGGTCATAGTAATCGAGCATCGCGTCCGCGACCTGTTCGGGCGTGCCGACCAGTCCGGTCGAATTGCCCTGCGCGCCGCCTAGTGCCGCAACACCCGTCCACAGACGCTTGTCGACGCGGTAGCCCTGGTTGGCGGTATCGAGAAGCCGCTGTGAGCCGGCGTTCGGTGGTGCGTGGCCGCTGGTTGCAACGCCTGCCGTCTCGCGCAGGTCGCGCACCTTCTCGACGATCTGGTCGGCCTTTTTCCATGCCGCTTCTTCGGTATCGGCGATCACTGGCCGCAGCGACAGCGAGAAACCGGGGTTGCGACCATAGCGCGCGGCGGCGTGGCGGATCGTGCCGACCGCCTCGCGGACCTGCGCCTGCGTCTCGCCCCACAGCGCATAGACGTCCGCGTGGCGGCCGGCGACGTCGATCGCGGCGGGGGACGATCCACCGAAGAACACGGGCAGATTGGTCGGCTTGATCTGGCTGAATGCCTGGCGGACGTTGTAGAAACGGCCGTCATGATCGAACGGCGTGGCGGACGACCATTCCTGTTTCAGGATCTGGAGATATTCGTCGGTGCGTGCGTAGCGATCGTCCTTCACCGAGTGATCGCCGTCGCGCGCCATCTCGCTGTCCGCACCGCCGGTGATGATGTGGACTGCGACGCGACCGCCTGAGAGCTGGTCGAGTGTCGCCAGCTGGCGTGCAGCGAGCGTCGGCTGGGTAAAGCCGGGGCGGTGCGCGATCAGGAAGCCGAGCTTGGTCGTGATCGCGGCGGCGTGTGCTGCGACGATCTGGCTTTCCGGGCTGTCGGAGCCGAACGGGATCAGGACACGGTCGAAGCCACCCTTTTCCTGCGCGATCGCGGCGGCCTCGACATAGGCCTTGTCGAGCCCGCGTGCCTTGCCGACGCCGTGGATTTCCGAGGCGTCGTTGAAACCGATATAGCCGATGAACTTGACGGGCATGACGTGTCTCCTGGGGTGTTAGATGACGTAGAAGCCGTGCGTGCCGTCGCGCGCGAGCTGGTCGACCAGGCCGTATTCCCAGTCGAGATAGGCCTGCATCGCGGCGGCGGCGTTGTCGGTGCCTTCGTAGGGGCGCTTGTACCGGTGCGCGGGATCGCCCGGTGGGATCGTCGGGCCGGGGCCGGTTTCGAGCAGACCGTCGAAGCCGCCGTCGACGACGAACACGTCCCACCCCATTTGCGCGAGCCACGACGCGGTCATGTCGGCTCGGGGCCCGATATCGTCGGCGAGGACGATCCGCGCGCCACGAACGGGCGCGGCGATGTCGGTTTCCTGCACCAGCTGGCCGCCGGGATAGGAGCGGAAGCCTGCGATGTGGCCGGCGACATATTCGTCCGGGCGGCGTACGTCGAAGCGGTAAAGGGTGCGGGAAGTGTCGCGTTCGAGCACAGTCAGCTCGGCAGGCGTCAGGTGCTTTACCCCCGCGCGGTAGGCCACGGCGCGAGCCGTCGGCGCGGCTTCGTCGATCTGTCGAACTTCCGGCGCGGGACGGTCGCTGCCATGCGCCAGTGACTGGCCCGCCAACGTCCAGCCGATCGTGCCGTTGCGCAACGCGACGACGCGGTTGGGGATTCCGGCGTTGATCAGCGACTGCGTGCCGATGATGCTGCGCGTCCGGCCGGCGCAGTTGACGATGATCGTCGTGTCGGGATCGGGCACTGCCTCGGCCACGCGCAACACGAGTTCCGCACCCGGCACACTGGTCGAACCGGGGATGTTCATCGTCGCATATTCCTCGAACCGGCGCGCATCGAGGATCGCGATGTCGGCCTTCTCCTCGATCAGCGCGGCGACGTCCTCGGCAGCGAGCCACGGCGTGTGGCGGCGCGCCTCGACCAGTTCGCCGAACGCCTTCGAGTAGGAGTTCACGTCCTCGAACACTTCAAAGCCCGCCGCGCGCCAGGCTGCGAGACTGCCCTCAAGTGCGTCGACGTCGGTGTAGCCGAGCGCGGTCAGCGCTTTGGCGGCGGCGGAGACATAGCCTTCGCCGTCATCGTACAGGACGATCGGTACGTCCTTGCGTGGGAGGCGGATCGTTGCTTCCAGTTCGACGCGATCGAAGGCGAGGTGGGCGGCGAACAACGGATGGCCAGTCGCGAATGCCGCCTCATGACGGACGTCGAGCAACGCGACCTCATGTCCGAGCAGGAGCGCGGTGCGGATGTCGTTTGGGGTAGTCATACAGTGGCTCCCGAGCGGTCCCAGAGGTTCGGCAGCACGGCGTTGGCATAGCCCGACACGAACCGCTTCGGCGTGCCCGCCGCGTCATAGGTCGCGCGCTCGACTGCGCCGATGTTGCTGCCGTAGAGGTGGATGCTGATCGACACGCGGTCGTCGAACGCGTTTGATACGCGGTGGATATCGCCGACCGAGGGCGAGACGGCTTCGACTTCGCCGGCCTCGAGCCGCTCGATCGCGCCGACTGCGTGGAGTCCGCCATCCGGGTACCGGGCGAACCGTTCGGACAGTTCGGCGCCGCGCAATACGCCGACAAGGCCCCAGACACGGTGGTCGTGGATCGGCGTGGCCTGTCCCGGTCCCCAGACGAAGCTGACGACGGAAAAGCGTTCGCGGCTGTCGCAGTGTAGGAGATATTGGCGATAGCGAACGGGGTCGGGCGCGGCATAGGTATCGGGCAGCCAGTCGTCGTGCGCGACGAGTTTGCCGAGCGCTGCGCTGCCTTCCTCCAGCAGTGAACGCTCGTCGCCGGTACGATCCATCAACGCGCCGATGCCAGTGACGAAGTCGCGCAGACGGTCGAGCCGCGGGCGATCCTGAACCAGACTCGCCATCATTCGGCCTTCACGAAGGGCAGGGGCTCCTCCCGTTCGACACCGAGCGATCCCAGCAACCGATCGCGCAACGCCGTCGCGATCCCCGTCCGCTGTCCGCGCGGGACGGAGATGCGTTCCTCGACAACGATCCGCCCGGCATCGAGCACCAGCACGCGGTCGGCCAGCGCGATCGCCTCGTCGACGTCGTGCGTCACCAGCAGCACGGCGGGCTTGTGCGCACGCCACAGCGCCATCACGAGGCCGTGCATCTTGACACGGGTGAGCGCGTCGAGTGCTGCGAACGGTTCGTCCAACAACAGCAATTTGGGCTCACGGACCAGCGCGCGGGCGAGTGCCACCCGCTGCGCTTCCCCACCCGATAGCGTCAGGGGCCACGCATCGAGCCGGTGGCCAAGCCCGACTTCGCGCAACGCCGCCTCCGCGCGGTCGCGGACGTCTGCGCCTTTCAGCCCGAGCCCGACATTGCGCCACACCCGCTTCCACGGCAGCAACCGCGCATCCTGGAACACGACCGCACGAGCGGTCGGGATCGTCACGTCCTGCGCATCGGCGGTATCGAGCCCGGCCAGCGTCCGCAGCAACGTGGTCTTGCCCGAGCCCGAACGTCCCAGCAGCGCGACGAACTCACCCTGGGCGATTTCGAGATGGAGATTGTCGAGGACGGTGTTGGTGCCGAAGCTGCGCGAGAACCGGTTGAGCTTGACGACGGGGCGGATCGGTTGCGGCATCGGAATGATGTGAGAAATCATGTTCATTTCAGGCCTCCACGAGCTTGGGGCGCCACGCGAGCGCACGGTCTTCGATCAGGCGCACGGACTGGTCGGCGGCGAGGCCGAGCCCGGCGTACACGAGCAGGCAGACGACGATGATGTCGGTCCGCATGAAATCGCGCGCGTTGTTGATCAGGAAGCCGAGACCCGCCGACGCGTTGATCTGTTCAGCAACCACCAGGATCAGCACCGCGACCGAGAAGGCGTACCGCAGACCGACCAGCAATTGCGGCAGTGCCGCGGGCAGGACGATGTCGGTGACGATCTGCGCGCGCGACAGGCCGAAGCTGCGCCCCGCGTCGATCAGCCGGACGTCGACGCCGCGAATCCCGTTATAGAGATTGAGATATACCGGAAACAGCGTCGCAAACGCGATCAGCGCGATCTTGGGTGTCTCGCCGATCCCGAACCAGACGATGAACAGCGGCGACAGCGCGAGTGCGGGTAAGGTCCGGAGCATCTGCACGGGCGAGTCGACGGCCGCTTCGCCCTCCCGGGTGAGGCCGGCGATCAGTGCGAGGACGATGCCCAGGCTGACCCCGATCACCAGCCCGGCGGTGGCGCGGCCGAGCGACACGGCGAGGTTTGCGGGCAATTCGCCCGACACAATCATCGACCACAGCGTCCCCAACACCTGCGAAGGCGCCGCCAGCGTGCGGGTTGGGATCAGGCCGATTCGGGACGCCGCTTCCCATGCCAGCATCAGGACGATCGGCGATACCCAGCGACTACGCTGGAGCTTACTCTGCCATGATCGGCTGGGGGATCGTTGGGACGTCTTCGTCATGGACAGCCTTTCGGACGCTCGTTTGCCGGAGCGCCTTCAATGCGTCTTCAATTCCCATCGCTTCAATAGAGAATGACTTGCAAGCCTTATGAGCGTTGCAAATACGGGGCTAAAAAATCACCAATCTCAACGTGTTGGTTGACCGGGAAAGAAAGCCTTTGCCGACGCGAAGAGCGTCAATCGGCGCTGGCGGATTCGACGATCGAACGGAGGACGACGTCGTGGAGCCGGTCGAGTACCGGATGTCGCGTGTCGTTGACGCGCAACACATAGGCGACGCGGGGCAGCGCGGGCAGCCCGTCGTGAATTTCCGGATCGAGCCCCATCAAGGCGTCGGTCCGACAGGTTATGCCGATCCCTCCGCTCACCGCCGCGCGAAGCGCCGACAGGCTCGGCGTTTCCAGGACGATCCGGTAGGGCCTGCCCGCCGCCTCAAGTGCGGCAATCGCGGCATCGCGGAACCGGCATGGCTTCTGCAGCACCGCCAAGGGCAGGATGGCGGCGGAGGTCAGACGTGGATCGCCGAGCCAGTGCATGTCGGCGGTGGCGACGGCGGCCTTGTCGGTGTCCTCGCCGATGCACAGGACGATATCGAGGCGGTCGGTCGCGAGCAGATCGAGCAGCTCGGCCGATCCCGCGACGCGCACGTCGAGCGAGGCGTCGGGGTTGCTCGACGCGAACACCGACAAGACGCCGGACAACAGCGTCTCCGCGAAATCCTGCACGAAGCCGATCCGCGCGGGGCCGGCCAGGCTGCCGTCGCCAAGCGCCGCCAACGCACGGTCGTTGACGCTCAGCAGTTCGCGCGCATGCGGCAGGAACCGCTCCCCCTGCACCGACAGGACCAGCCGGCGCCCTTCGCGCCGGAACAGCGCGACCTGAAGCAGGTCTTCCAGCCGCTTCATCTGCAGGCTGAGCGCGGACTGGCTGACGAACACGCGATCCGCGGCGCGCAACATCGAGCCCGCATCGACGATCGCGACGAAGCTGCGGACGACGTCGGTGGGGATATTGACGGCCATCGGTGTTCCTAGAAGCCACGCTCATATGCGTTAGCAGACAATCTACATTGATCTAGTGGGAAATGACGTGCTCCTTGCTGCGGGAAGGAGCACAATGTTGGTACATCCCGATACCCGACCCGGATCGCAGGACAGCAGGCGCACATCGTGCTCGGTCGATTGTCTCGCCGTGAGATCTGTCTACGGCCTGATCGGCTTGGATCGGCGATGAGTGCACAACTGCTTTCGATTGCGCCGCATGCCCCGGCCCTAGATCTGGACGCGATCCTGCCCGGCGTAACGGCCGCGTTCGCTGCAACCGCGGCGCAGCATGACCGCGCGGGTACGCTGCCGGTCGAGAACTTCGCGCTGCTACAGCGTCACGGCCTGCTCGCGCTGACCGCGCCACGCCGGCTTGGCGGTGGTGGCGGGGATCTGGCGGAGGCTCGACGCGTCGTCGCAGCGGTCGCTCGCGGCGAACCGGCGACCGCGCTCGTCCTGACGATGCAGTATCTGTTTCATGCCGGTCTCGATGACCGATCGGGCTTTTCGGAGGCTCTGAAGGTCCGCGTGATCGATGAGGCTCTGCGCGACGGTGCCCTGATCAATGCGCTGCGGGTGGAGCCCGATCTCGGCACGCCGGCGCGGGGCGGCCTTCCCGGCACGGTCGCGCGCCGCGCGCCCGAGGGCTGGCGCCTCGATGGGCGGAAGACCTTCTCGACCGGCTCGACCGCGCTGACCTGGATGGTCGTCTGGGCGCGTTCGGACGATGCGGAGCCGCTGGTCGGCGGCTGGCTGGTACGCGCCCATACGCCGGGCATCCGGATCGAGGAGAGCTGGGATCATCTCGGACTGCGCGCGAGTGCCAGTCACGACGTCGTGTTGGAGGATGTGCTGGTGCCGTTCGATCAGGCGCTCGACCCCAAGCCGGTTGGCCAGCAACCGCCCTATTCCGCCGCGTTCGCCAACTGGTCGGCGGTACTGACATCGGCGATCTATGACGCCGTGGCCCGGAATGCGCGCGACTGGCTGGTCGGCTGGCTGATCGAACGCAAGCCGACCAACCTCGGCGCGTCGTTGTCGACCTTGCCGCGGTTCCAGGAGATCGTCGGAGCGATCGACGGGTTGCTGTTACAGAACCGGTTGCTGCTCGATGCCGGTACGTCGGGTGCGACGAGCGGGTTGGAGGCGGGGCTGGTCAAGCACCTCGTCACCGAGAACGCGATCGCCGCGGTCGAGAAGGCGATCGCAGTGGCTGGCAATGCAGGGCTTACGCGACACAACCCGCTGGAGCGGCATCTGCGCGATGTGTTGTGCGGCCGCATCCATACGCCACAGGGCGATGTCGTGCTCGGCAGCACCGGCCGCGCGGCGTTTGCGGAGCGTGGCGCGTGACGCGTGTGCAGGTCGCCAGCCAGCTACCGGCGCTCTTCAACGACGCCTTTGCAGCCTCGACGCAGGCGGCGGAGATCGTCAGCGTCGCGCCTGGATCGGCAGGGCTTGCGCATGGCCCCGAAGTGCTGATCGCCGCGCCGTTTCGTCGGCCCGGCGATGCGTTCCCGGCGCAACCCAGGGGCTGGCCGTTCGATCTGCGCTGGATCCAGCTCGTCTCGGTCGGCATCGATTTCTATCCGGACTGGATGTTCGAAGGGCCGGTCGTCACGACCGCGCGTGGTGCGTCGGCGATCGCGCTGGCGGAGTTCGCGCTTGCCGCGATCCTGGCCGAGGCGAAACACCTACCCAACATCTGGATCCGCGACCGCAAGGACTGGGTGGCCAAGCCGCTCGCGACGGTCGCCGGCACGACGCTGGGCCTGATCGGGTTCGGGGCGATCGGCGAGGCGCTGGCGCCGCGTGCGCAGGCACTCGGCATGCGGGTGATCGCCACACGCCGCTCCGACCTGCCGCTCGCGCCGAGTGTCGAGCGTGCCGACCCCGCGACGATCTTTGCGCAGGCCGACCACGTCGTCCTCGCCGCGCCCGCGACTGCACAGACCGAGCGGATGGTCGACGCGAAACTCCTGTCGCTCGCCAAGCCCAACCTCCACCTGATCAACATCGCACGCGGCATCCTAATCGACGACGATGCATTGCTCGCCGCGCTCGACGAAGGGCGGATCGCGCGCGCGACGCTCGACGTCACATACCCGGAGCCGCTGACCGCCGGGCATCGCTTCTACACGCATCCCCGCGTCCGCCTGTCGCCGCATACCAGCGTCCACACGACCGAGACGCGGCGCAATCTTTCGCTGAGTTTCGCCGCCAATCTCGATCGCTTCCGCCGCGGGCAGCCGCTCGACGGCGTGGTCGATCATGCGCGCGGGTATTGAGGAGACAGACGATGACCAACCCGCTTCCCCTGCGGCGCAAGGAGCCGGACGACACGGTAATCGTGGAGACGCTGCTGCCCGAGTTCGGGTCGTCGGTGATCCCGGTCCATGCCGATCCAGCAGTCGAGCGGCTGTATCGCAAACAGCGTCTCGCCGCCGCGTACCGCCTGTTCGGGCGCAACGGCTACGACATGGGCGGGGCGGGGCACATCACCGTGCGCGATCCCGAATGGCCTGATCATTTCTGGGTCAACCCGTTCGGCGTGCATTTCGGCCGGATCAAGGTGTCGCACCTGATGCTGGTCAGCCACACCGGCGAGATCGTCGAGCCACCTAAGCGCGTGCCTCCGCGGCTCAACCGCGCGGCGTTCGCGATCCATTCCGAACTGCACAAGGCCCGGCCCGACGTGATCGCGGCGGCGCATTCTCACTCGCTGTACGGCAAGGCCTGGTCGTCGCTCGGTCGCCTGCTCGATCCGCTGACGCAAGATTCCGCAGCCTTCTACGACGATCACGCGCTGTTCGAGGAATATAGCGGCGTCGTGCTAGATGCGAGCGAGGGCGAGAAGATCGCGCAGACGCTGGGCCATCGCAAAGCGGTGATCCTTCAGAACCACGGCATCCTGACGGTCGGTCATTCGGTCGAAGCGGCGGTGTGGCGGTATCTCGCGATGGAGAATGCGTGCCAGGCGCAGCTGCTCGCCGAGGCCGCGGGTACGACCAGGCCGATGAGCGATGCGGTCGCGCGGCACACCGCGTCGCAGGTCGGGACCGAGGTCGGTGCGCTGTGGGCGTTCCAGCCCTATTGGGACGTGATTGTCTCGCAAGAACCGGACCTGCTCGATTGAGCCCGCTGGTTTCCCGCCGCACCGTGATCGGTGGTGCGCTAGCCCTCTCGGCGTGCGGGCGCGGCGGCACCGCGCCGGCCGCGCTAAAGGACGTCACGCTGCGTGTGGCGACATACAAGGGCCAGGTCGACTCGTTCTTCGCGCAAGCCGGGGAGGCGCCGCCACCTTACAAGGTGAGCAAGGCGCTGTTCGCGGGCGGCAACCAGATCGTCGAGGCGATCAACGCCGGCGCGATCGACTTCGGCGGCATGAGCGAGATCCCGCCGATCTTCGCGGCCGCCGCGGACCCGCTGTTCCGGCTGATCGCCGTGCAGCAATACGACGTGAACAACCAACTCGTGCTGGTGCCGGCCGGCTCGATCATCCGCGATGCGGCCGGGCTTCGCGGCAAGCGGATCGGCTATGTCCGCGCGACCACCTCGCATTACATCCTGCTCCGCCTGCTCGACGAGGTCGGGCTGACGTTCGCGGATGTGACGCCGATCGCGCTGTCGCCGTCTGACGGGCTGACCGCGTTCCAGCAGGGTCGGCTCGATGCATGGGTGATCTACGGCGTGCAGGGCAGCCTCGCGCGGTCGAGCGGCGCGCGCGTGCTCGCCACCGGCAAGGGGAGGTTGTCGGGCAATTACGTCGTCGCGGCGTCAACCGCAGCGCTTGCGGACCCGCTCCGCGTCGAAGCCATCGGCGACTATCTCGGCAAGATTGCGCGGACCTTCGCATGGTCGGTGGCCAACCCCGCGGCCTGGGCGACAGCGCTCGCCAAGGATACCGGGGTGCCCGAAGCGATCTGGCTCCAGCAGTTTCGAGAGCGCAGTTCCGATCCGCGCATATTGCCCGTCACCGATGCGGCGATCGCCTCGCAGCAACAGGTTGCCGACCGGTTCGCGACGGCAAGGGTCATTCCGGCGAAGGTGGATGTCCGTCCGCTCTGGTCGACCGCACTCAATGCACGGATCGGGGAATTTTACTGAAGATCAGGCAATGATACATATGTGTATCGACGAACAATCGGTAGTTTGAGACCGGATACATAAAGCAACTCGTACGAATACCAGATCGACTCCATAGTTTAGCGACATAATAAGGGGTCGCATTGATGGGTTGTATTACACGGCGTTTGCTGAAGATATCCGTTGCAACCATCGCTTTTGGATTGGCATGTTCCGCGAACGCGCAGACGAAGGGCGGTCCGTCGATCACGGATCCGGTCGATACGTCCGACAAGGCCGAAACGTCTGATCGCGGCGAGATCATCGTTACGGCCGAACGCCGCTCGACCGATCTGCAGAAGACGCCGATCGCGATCTCCGTGTTCGGCGGGCAACTCGCGCAGGATCGCGACATCCGCGACGTGCGTGATCTGGCAGGGCAGGTCCCCAATCTGTTCGTGCCCCGCACCTCCATCAGCCACACCACGCAGACCTTCTCGTTGCGCGGCGTCGGCGAAAGCGACCCGATCCAGGAGCCGGTGCTCGCGGTCTATGTGGACGACGTCTACATCCCGCGGCAGATCGGCTCGATGGTGGAGTTCAACGATCTCGAACGGATCGAACTTTTGCGGGGGCCCCAAGGCACGCTCTACGGTCGCAATTCGAGTGCGGGCGCGCTGCGGATCATAACCCGCGATCCGGACCGGGAAACGCACCTCAAGGCCGCGATCGGCTATGGCAGCAAGAACGAGGTCGATGCGCGCGCGCTGGTCAGCGGCCCGCTGAGCGATACGTTGGCCGCCAGCTTCTCGTATATCCATCACAGTCGCGACGGTGTGACCGAGGATCCGACGCTCGGCCACGACGTCAACCGGATCGACGTCGATTCGTTCAGGGGCAAGCTCCGCTGGACTCCGAATGCCGCTCTCGACGTGTTGCTGACCGCCAACGTAGTCCGCGACCGCTCCGACTCGCGTAGCTACATTCCGGTCAACCAGCCGGGTGTCGTGTTCGACAAGCGTACCTCCTATTCCGAGGTCGAGCCGCTCCAAGATCTCGACGGCCGCTCGGGGTCGCTACGCGTCAAATACGCGCTCGGCGAGCATCTCAGCCTGAAGTCGATCACTGTGGTCGGCGGGTTCAATCTCGATCCGGTGTCGTACGACAATGACGGCCAGTCCGCACTGATCCAGAAGAATTTGATCCACTATAACGATCGCTACGTGACGCAGGAGGTGCAGCTGAACGGCGATTACGGCGCACTGACCTTTACCGGCGGGCTGTTCTATCTGCATGAGCGCTTCTTCGTCGAACGCGATGGGTTCACCCGCCTCGGCACGTCGCCGACCGCCGCGATTTCCGGCCTGCGTGCGCATAACGTCACCACCACCGATGCCTATGCGATCTTCGGCGAGGCGACCTATCGCCTCGGGTCGGTGTTCAGCGTCACCGGCGGCCTGCGCGGCACGATCGAGCACAAGGATTTCGTGTTCGACAACAAGGTCATCAACCTCGCGCGCGTGCCCACCGCGCAATCGATCGCGGGGCAGGCGGACGAGACATGGCGCGCGCTGACGCCGAAGGCCTCGCTCCAGGCGCAATGGAACCCGCAGCTGCTGCAATATGCCAGCTATTCGCAGGGGTTCAAATCTGGCGGGTACGACAATCGTGCCACCCGGCTCGATCTCGCGACTTTGCCATTCGCGCCAGAAAAGGTGAGCACCTACGAAACCGGGCTGAAGGCAACGCTGTTCGATCGGGCGCTGCGCTCGAACATCGCGGTGTTCTACAATGATTACCAGGACCTGCAGGTGTCGTTCTTCGATCCGGTCTATCAGGGATCGCGCCGCGGCAACGCGGGCAAGGCAAACAGCTGGGGCGTCGAGATCGAGAACAGCGTCACCCTCACCGACCGGTTCAGCGTGCAGCTCGCCGGT
This sequence comes from Sphingomonas sp. 4RDLI-65, assembly GCF_049472435.1. NCBI lineage: Bacteria > Pseudomonadati > Pseudomonadota > Alphaproteobacteria > Sphingomonadales > Sphingomonadaceae > Sphingomonas > Sphingomonas sp. 4RDLI-65. The sequence continues at coordinate 34,755 of NZ_JBCEBT010000003.1, forward strand.
GGCTATCTCCATGCGACGTTCGACGACTACAAGGGTGCTGGCGGGGCAGGGGTGAATGCCGATGGCAACCGCCTGACCAATGCGCCGAAATGGACCGTCACGGGTGGCGCGAGCTACGAACTGCCCTTGGTGGCCGCGGGTTCGTTGCGGCTGGCGGCGGACGCCAATTACCAGTCCTCCTATTACGTCTCCGCGCTGAACCGCCCGCAAGATCGCTCGCCTGGTCAGGTTTACGTGAACAGCGCGATCACTTGGAAGACGCCGAATCCCCAAATCGACGTGGCGGTGTCGGTCCGCAACGTCCTGAACACGAGCAAACAAGTTGCGTCAGTCTACAACCCGTCAATTGGTGCTTGGTATGAAAACTATCCCGATCCGCGAACTGCGCTTTTAACGCTGCGGTTTAGCCGGTAGATCGCGTCACGTGGAGGCCAAAATCAATCAACAGGTCTCAGATCAGCTTCAGGATAGGATATCTCTGTCGCCGCCTGCTTGAAAGCAAGTTAGCGCGTTTCTTTCAACCGGGTAAATTCAGGGCAGAGATTGGGGGTTTATGCGATGCTATTGCGGAGATGAGCGAACGGTAGAAGTTGAGGGTCGGCGCAGGGCCCGTGGATGTCTACTTGTGTGTCAAGCTACAGCAATGCTGATATCTTCCGATCTACAATCAATCTTTTAACACAGGGGCCAATCGTAAACTGAAACGAACGGGAGCTATTGGGATACGGTACTTGGGCAATGGACGGCCTTGTGCGTTCCAGGTAGTATCGCCGCCCAATCCCGATTGCAGCGCATCGACCAAGAGGGTGACATGGCTGTGGGGTACGATATCCGTGCTCTTACGCGTTCCGGGCGAGCGGCGCGCGAGATCTTCATAAGGAAATGCGAGCGCATTCATCGACAGTGGATGGTCGCCAGCCAGCTTGAGCCCGGTCTGGCCATCGCCGTCCAGCGTCATCGAGCGGACATCGCTTTTGGTGCCGGTTTCCTGCGGGCGCATATAATTGTGGTTCTGATCGGCGATGGCGCCGCGCCACAGGCCGATCGCCGCGCTGGTCTTACGATCGGCATAGTTTTCGTGCGGGCCGCGGCCATACCATTCCACGGTCTTGAACCGGCTCGGGGCGGCGAACTGGAAGCCGATCCGGAGTGGGTCCGACAGGTCCGTCTTCAACGGCGTGAACTCGCCGGCGATATCGACGCTGCCGTCGCCGCGCATCGTGTAGCGAGTGGTGAAGCGGACCGCATCGTCGCCCATGACATAGCGCACGATGACCGCCGCCGCACCCGAAGCGATGCGCTCGGTCTTGACGGACTCGACCGTGCGCGCGGCAGACATCGCCAGCCAAGGCGCGTTCGCGGCCTCGCCCCGCGTGCCGATATCATTGTCGGTCAGCGCCCGCGCGAAATTCGGCGCGCCGCCGCTCAGCAACTCGTCGCGCCCGACCCGATAGCTGGCGATCAGGCCGGTCCTTCGGTCGATCGTCAGGCTGGCGTTACCCGCAGTCAACGCGATCATCCCGCCGGTTTCCTGCGAGGTCGTGCGACCGCGCGGTATCGTAATGCGCGCCGGGATCGGGGCCACCAGCGCGAACTGGTCCCAGCCGACGACGTGGCCCGCCGGCACCAGCGGGATCGTGCCGGTCTTCGCGCGAGCGCGGATCGTGACCAGATACTCCGCGCCTGGTTTGGGCGGCAGTTTCGGCAAGGGCAGCGTGAACGGCTCGGTCGAATGCGCGGCGGTATGCAACGTCGGTACGGCGCCTTGCGCGATGGGAACGCCGTTCTCGTTCACCGACCAGTCGAAATCGAAGCCGGACAAATCACGGAAATCGTCGCGGTTGGTGACGGTGAACCGCCCCGCGACCGCATCGACCGCGGTGAACTGGACTGGAGCGTACACCTTCTGGACCTCGAACAGCTGTGGATGCGGGGTGCGATCGGGGTTTAGCAGGCCGTCGCCGAACTCGATCTCACCGCCGGGGTTGGGGCCGTATTCGCCGCCATCACCCCAATAACGCCGCCCGTCCTTGGTATAGCGGTACATCGACTGATCGACCCAGTCCCAGATGAAGCCGCCCTGCAACCGGTCGGGCCGCGCATAGATCGCGTCCCAATATTCCTTGAAATTACCGCCCGAATTGCCCTGCATATGGGCGTACTCCGACTGGATCATCGGCTGCTTGAATTCGGGATGCTGCGCATAGTCGAGCATCCTGGCGGGGCTGTCGTACATCGGCGCATAGATGTCGGCGTACGCATTCGGCTTGAAATCGTTGATCTGGCTGTAGCCGAGATACGAGATCAACCGGGTCGGATCGATCGCGCGCGCGGCGGCGGCGGCCTTTTCGAAGCTGGGACCGGTGCCGGCCTCGTTGCCGAGCGACCAGAAGATGATCGAGGGATGGTTCTTGTCGCGTTCGACCATGTTGACGACGCGGCTGACATGCGCGGCTTCCCAGGCGGGGTCGTAACCGATCTGAATGCTCTCCGGCGTGCGGCCGCCGCGGTTGGCGGCGGACATATAGGCGTGGCTCTCGATATTGGCCTCGTCCATCACGTAGAGGCCGTATTCGTCGGCGAGGTCGTAGAGGCGTTCGTCGTTAGGGTAATGCGAGGTACGTAGTGCGTTGACGTTGTTGAGTTTCATCAACTCGATGTCGCGGCGCATCGACGCGAGCGAGATGACGTGGAAGGTCTCGGGATCGTGCTCGTGGCGATTGACGCCGCGGATCGTGATCGGCTTGCCGTTGACCGTGACGAGGCCGTTCCTGATCGCCACGCTGCGGAAACCGATGCGACGCGCGGTCGCCTGCACGGTGTTGCCCCTGCGGTCGAGCAGTTCGACGAGCAGCGTGTAGAGGTTGGGCGTTTCCGCGGTCCAGGGGCGGATGCCGGGGATGGTGCTGGTGAGCGACAGCTTTGCGTTGGCGGCGGGCGCGGCCTTCGTCAGCAGCGTGCGGTCGCCGTCGATCACGGTCGCGCGGACGGTGTGGCCACGCGCTGCTTTCGCCAGGTCGAGCGCGACGTCGAGCGTGCCGTCGCGGTAGTCGCCGCTGAGACCCGCCTTGACGAACGTGTCCGCGATCCGGGCTTTGGGTGCCGCCATCAGATAGACCGAGCGCTCGATGCCCGAGACGCGCCAGAAATCCTGATCCTCGAGATAGCTCCCGTCGGACCAGCGATAGACCTGGATCGCGACGCTGTTGCGGCCAGGCTTGATCCAGCGGGTGACGTCGAACTCCGACGGCAGCTTGCTGTCTTCCGAATAACCGACCTTGTGGCCGTTGACCCAGACGTAATAGGCCGAGCCCGCCGCGCCGATGTGGAGGATGACGTCGCTTTGCCTCCAGTCGCGCGGCACCTCGACATCGCGGCGGTACGAGCCGACCGGGTTGGTCGCGTGCGGGATCAGCGGACGGTTGGCGGGGAAGGGGGAGGTGACGTTGTTGAAGCGTGCCTGGTCATAGCCCTCGGCCTGCCAGTCGGCGGGGACCTTGATCTCCCTCCACTGCGACACGTCGTAGGCGGGGCTGGCGAAATCCTTCGGTGCCTTGTCGGCGTCGGGCGAAAAGGCGAACTTCCATTGGCCATCGAGCGTGACGAACCGGGTCGAGCGTTCCATCGTGCCATCGAGCGCGGCGGCGCGCGTTTCGAACGGGAACCCGGTGGCGCGCGCGCGCTCCTTGCCGATCGCGAAGACCGCGGGGTTCTCCCAGTCGGGCCGGTCGGCGGAGACCTGCGGCTGGATCGGGACGGCGACTGGCGCGCGCTGCGCGGCGACCGGCGAGGCGGTCGCCAGCAGGGCGACAAGGAGAGGGCGGTAGGTCATCGGGTCGGCGAATTCCATTCGAGGATGTCGGCGCCCTGCGGGAAGACGAGCCGGACGAAGCGGGTCTTGGGGATGGCAGGCAGGGCGATCGGCGAACCGCTGGTCGCGCGTTCGGCTGCGACTTCGCGCCAGACCTTTCCGTTGAGCGACGCTTCGACGCTGAACCGGACCGTCGCGGTTGGGTAGGCCGTGCGGATCGTCGTCGCGCCAATGGCCTTCACCGTGCCAAGATCAGCCTGCAACCACGCCGCGCCGGGGTTGGAGCGCCAACCGGTCGCGTAATTGTCGTCGCCCGCGGCTGTCGCGGGATGCGCGGCGTCAGCCGAGCCCGACGCGGTCAGTCGGCCAGGCCTCGCTCCTGATCGCCGCGTGGCGGTGCCAGGAACATCTGCGCCGCGATGCGTGGGAACTATCGCGAGCCGGTCGCCCGAGACGGTCAGCCGATCGACCGCGACCTGGCGCAGCACCATGTCGCCGGCTGGCGTGAACGGTAGCGCTTGGCGGTGATAGAGCACGAAAGCCTCGCCGCCCGCACTGAAGATCGCGTGATGGCCGGGACTGATGATCTGCTTCTTCGCATTGGTGGCGAGCAGCGGCTGGTCCGACACTTCGCGGAACGGCCCCATCGGCGAGCTGCCGACCGCATAGCGCAGCTGGTACGTATCCTTGGTCGTGTTGCCGAGGGAATAGGTGAGGAAATACCGCCCGCCACGCTTCAGCATGAACGGCGCTTCGAAATAATGCGGCGGGGTGACGTCGCGGGGTTCGCCGTCGAACGTCACCATGTCGGGCTTGAGCTTCACCACGAAGCAATGGCCGTTGACCCAGTTCAGCCCCGATCCCCAGTAGAGATAGGCCTGGCCGTCATCGTCGATGAACGCCTCGGCATCGATCATGTGCAGGCCGGGGCGGAAGTTGCGCGGGATCAGCGGCTTGCCGCCATTGGCATCGCGCCACGGTCCGGCGGGATGATCCGCGCTGCCGACCCAGATTTCGTTGCCGATCGACACATACATCCAGAACTTGCCGTCGCGACCCTTCACGACCGACGGTGCCCAGACCTTGCTCTTGCCCGACGTCGGGCTGGTCGCGGCGGCCTTGGTCGGCCAGTTCGGCGTCTCGAAGGTCCAGTCGCGGAAGTTGCGCGAGCGCCACAGGCCGAGCGTGTCGGCGCCCCACGGATCGATCGTCGCGAAGATGAACCACTCGTCGCCGTCGCGGACTATCGACGGGTCGGCGAAATAGCCCGGCAATAGCGGATTGCGCATGCCCGAATCGAGCGCGCCGTCTCGGCCTAATGCAGGCGCGGCTGCCAGCGCCAGCAGGCCGGCGATCAGCAGCCGCGCACGGCTCATAATGCGGTCTCGATCGCTTCGAGCGAGCGGCGCTTGGTCTCGGGGAAGAACGCGAGGACCACCGCGAACTGGAGCGCCATCATCGCCGCGAACAGGATGAACGGTGCGCCGCGCGAATAGGCGGCGACCAGCGGGAACGCCATCGCGATGATCGCGTCCATGAACCAGTGCGTCGACGAGCCCAGGCTCTGCCCGCGCGACCGGACGTCGGTCGGGAAGATCTCGCTGATATACACCCAGATCACTGCGCCCTGCGAGAAGGCGAAGAAGGCGATGAAGCCGATCAACAGCCACAACAGCATGTCCTGATGCTGGCCGCTGAGGAACACGTATGCGACGCCCGAGAGCATGACGGTAAGCCCCGCCGCGCCGATCAGCAGCAGCGTCTTGCGGCCGATCCTGTCGATCACGGTCAGCGCGAGCGCGGTGAAGAACAGGTTGCACGCGCCGATCACGATCGCCTGGCGGTCTGCCGAGACGCTGTCGAACCCGGCGGCGGCGAAGATGTCGTTGAGATAATAGAGGATCGCGTTGATGCCGGAGAGCTGGTTGAACGAGGCGATCGCGAAGGCGAGCAGGATCGGGCGACGATGACGTGCCCAGCTGAGACGTGGCTTCCGTGCCGCAGCGGTGACGTTCGACTGCCGATAGCTGGCGATGTCGGCGGCGGGATCCGCCACGCCGAGCGAACGCAGGACGGCTTCCGCTTCGGCCTCGCGCCCACGTGCGGCGAGCCAGCGCGGACTGTCGGGGATCGTGAACATCATCACCAGCAGAAGCAAAGCGGGTAGCGCGGTGACGCCGAACTTCACGTGCCAGTCGAGCGCGCCCAGTTCCATGCCGGTCACGATCGCGTTGCTGAGATAGGCGACGAGGATGCCGAGCACGATGTTGAGCTGGAACGCGCCGACCATCATCCCGCGCTTCTCGGCGGGCGCGATCTCGGCGATGTAGACCGGGGCGAGCACGGACGATGCGCCCACTGCGAACCCGGCCAGCACGCGAAAGGCGAGCAGCGAACCCCAGTTCCACGCGGCAAAACAGCCGATGCCGGAGATCAGGTAGATCAGCGCGATGACCTTCAACGAGGTCCGCGCGCCGTAACGGTCACCCGGCACGCCCGCGAGCAGCGCGCCGGCAAGCGTACCCCAGAGGGCGCTGGAGACGGTGATGCCGACCCCCGCCGCATCGAGGCCGAACGCGGTGCGGATGCCTTCGGTCGTGCCGGCGATCACCGCGGTGTCGAACCCGAACAACAGGCCTGCGAGCGCTCCGACCAGAACGCCGCGGAACAGGGTTGCATTCATTCGTCTTCGCTCCTCTGGCCGGCGTGCGGTTACGCTGGTCGCTATCGTGATGTATTCGGGCACGCGTAGGACGGATGGACCGACAGTTGAAGTCGGTTGGCCCAGCCATGTCTTCCGTCATGCCGGGCTCGTTCCGGCATCCACCGTTCCGCGTAATCGAGAGACATAAGTTTGCGGAACCGTGGGCCCCGGAACCAGTCCGGGGTGACGGGGTGGCTTTGGTATTCGCTACAAACCACAACTCCGACCGCCCTCCGATCAGAACGTGAACCGAACGCCGGCGCGGAAGGTGCGGCCGATCGAGTCGAAGTCCTGGACGCCCGAAGGGCCGTTCGAGACATACGGGTTAATCAGCTGGTTGAAGACGTTGGTGACGCTCAGATACGTCTCGACGTCGCCACCCATCGGCAGCTTGTAGCCGATCCGCGTGTCGACCAGCAGCTGGCCGTTGAAGTGACGCTGCGCGAGATCGGTCGGCACGGTCGCCTTGTCGTACGCGCCGCCGCCGATGAAGCGCCCTTGCGTGAAGACGCTGAACGGCTTGGCGTCGAGCTGGACCTGCCCGGTCATCCGCCAGTGCGGTGCGGTGCCGATCTGCCCGGCGCGGTCGACCGCGACGACGTTCGGCGTACGCTGAATATAGCGATCGACATAATTGCCGAGCAACCGCAGCGACAGGTTCGCGTCGGTCGCGATGCGCGACTTGTAGCTCATCTCGAAATCGATCCCGCGAGTGTCGAACGCGGCGAGGTTCTGCGTCACCAGGTCGATCTGGATCAGCTGGCCCGCATCGTTGCGGCGGACGAAAGCGCAGCTTGCCGAACTGCCGTTGAAGCAGTCATCGAGCGTCTGCTGGAACGACAGCGAGGCGATCGCGTCCTTGATCCGGATGTCGTAGAAATCGATCGAGGCGTTGAAGCCGCGCAGGAACGACGGCGAATACACCGCGCCGAACGTCGTCGTCTTCGCGACTTCGGGCGTCAAATTGAGGTTGCCGAGCACGACCGAGCGCACGTTGGTGGCGGTGCTGTTGGTCGCGCGGTCGAACACCTGCGGCTGGAAGCTGGTCGTGCCGCGCTGGAACAGCTCGTACAGGCTCGGCGCGCGGATATCGCGCGAGCGCGTGCCGCGGAAGCGCAGTTCATCGTTGATCGCCCAGGTCAGCCCGGCCTTCCACGTCGTCACCGAACCGCTGGTGGTGTAATGCGTACGCCGCACCGCGCCGTTGAAGTCGAGCGCCTTGAACAGATTGACGTCGCGAAGCAGCGGCACGTCGACTTCGAGGAAGCCCTCGGTCACCTCATATTCGCCGCTCTGCGCCTTGGCGTTGCCGACGCGGTACGCACCCTCGGCGTTGGTGACCGGGTTGAACGCCTCCGACAGCGCGTCGACGGTCTGGTTGAAGCTCTGCTTGCGGTATTCGAGGCCTGCCGCGAAGCCGACATCGCCCGCCCAATTCTGGAACGCGGAGCCGGCGATCGAGCCCGCCGCGACGAATTCCTTGAAACGCTGGTCGGCGGTGTTGGTGCCGGTGACATAGTCCGCGGCGGCGTCGGTCGGTACGTGGAAGCCGAACACGTTGACGGGGACGCAGCCATTGCCGGGCGCGGTCAGCGTCGAGCGACAGACGATCTGGCCGTTCGCCGGGTTCACCACCGCATCGGCGGCGTTGACGTAGTTCTGCTGGATGAGATCGTTCGTCAGCGCGAGATGGCGGTCGTTGCGTGCCGCCTCGACATAGGTGTTCCACTTCAACCCGCCGAAAACGGTGCCCTCGAGGCCGAGCACGCCGCGGATCGTCTCGTTGTCGGCGTTGACCTGCGTACGCGGCAGATCGTCGTCGTAACGGCCCATCGTCAGCGTCTGCGTGCCGAGCGCGGTCATGCGATCGCGGATGCTGGTCGGCAGATAGGCGTTGTCGCGACGGATCACGAGTGCGGTAGTGCCGATCTGGTTGCTGTACGAGCCGACCTGATAGTCGTTGTGCGTCTTGCCGTAATTGCCCTCCGCGAACACCGTGACCGCGTCGCTCAGCTCATAGCTCGCTCGCGTATAGGCGATGTGCTTCTCCAGCTCGGAGATCAGCGGCGCGAACTGCGGACGCGGGCCGCTGCCGCCGATCATCGTCGAGTTGGTCAGGCTGGTGCCGTAGAGGAACGGGATCGGCTGGCCGCTCGCGTCGAAGGTCGTGCCACGGAATGCGGTCGGCCCGGTGATGAGTCCACCGAAGGTCGCGTTGGCGACGCGCACGTCACAGGCGAATTCGCGCGAGGTGGCGGAACCGGCGGGAAGCGCGATCGGCTGGCAGCTCTTGCGCGAATAGCTGCGGCTCAGGCGATCCTCGACGCCTTCGTTGCGGAAGAATTCGCCGCTGACCAGGAAATGACCGCGCCCGCCGGCGAACGGCGTGCCGTAGGCGAGCTCGTATTTCTGCTCGGCATTGTCGCCGTATGTGGTGACGCCACCCTGGATCGTGCCGGTCAGCCCGGTGAACTTCTTGTTGACGATGAAGTTGACGACGCCGCCGACCGCGTCGGAGCCGTACGCCGCCGAGGCGCCGCCGGTGACCACCTCGACGCGCTCGACCAGCGCCTGTGGGAACAAATTGGTGTCGACCTGGCCGCTGCCGTCGTTCGGAATGAAGCGGCGACCGTCGAACAGTGTCAGCGTGCGCGTCGGGCCGAGATTGCGCAGGTTGAGATACGCGCCGCCCTGGCCGCTCGACGTCTGCGCACCGCGCGGACCGACCGAGGAGGAGAGCGCGGGGAGCTGCTTCAGAGCCTCGCCAAGCGTGGTCGGCACCGCGGCGTTGAGCTGCGTCGCGCTGGCGACGGTCACGGGCGTTGGCGCGCCGAAACCGTTGGCGGGGATGCGGCTGCCGGTAACAACGATGTCCGCATCGGCGGTCTCGCTGGGGGCGGGGCCTGCCGAGCTGATCTGCGCCGCGCCGGTATCGGCGGCGGGCGACGTGCCATCGGCAGCGACGCTGGCCGATGGCGACGCAGCGGGAACGGCCGGCTGTGGCTGCGGCTGGACTTGCGCGGCTGCGGTGCCGGCGATCATCATGGCGAGCGCCGAGGCGCCGCAGAATGCGGTCTTGCGGTTGATCATGTCTTTCCTCCCCTGAGTGACGGGCTTCGGCCCGCCGTTATGTATGTGAAGGCCTTCAGGCCGATCGTTGCGCGGACTGCAGCAGCCCGCGGATGTAGCCGTAACAAAAGGCGAAATTCTCGGCCCGCGGCGTCCAGACGGGCTTGCCGTCGACGACCAGCGGATCGTCCATCCCCGGTACGTGATCGGGCATGATCATCCCGTCATAGCCGACCTCGGCATAGGTGCGCAGCGCGCGGACCATGTCGATGTCGCCCTCGTCCGGGAACGTCTCGTTGAACCTGTTGCGCGCGCCGTGGATGTTGCGGAAATGGACGTTGAAGATCTTCTTCCGCTCGCCGAACCAGCGGATCACGTCGAAGATCTGGTTGGAAGGGTCGGTGAGGTTCTCGCAAACCGAGCCCTGGCAGAAATTGAGGCCGTGATACGGGCTCTCGTTGATCAGCACGAAGCGCTTGAGCCCCTCGATCGTGCCGAGCACGTTGTCGATCCCCTGATAGCCGCCCGGCGGCGTGCCAGGATCCTGCGGATGGCACGCGATGCGGACCTTGGTCTCGTTCGCGACCGGCACGATCCGGTCGAGGAAATAGGTGATGCGCTTCCAGAATTCGGTCGCGTCGACTCGTCCGGCGCGGGTGAGCGGGGTCAGCGGCTTGGCCTTCGCCAGGTCCCAGCCGAAATATTTCGAGCCGCCACGACCCTCGACGGGCGCGGTGCGCAGCACACCGAGCAGGCTCATGTTATATTTGACGCACGGGATGCCGACCGCGGCGCAGTTGCGCAGCGTGGTCGCGAACGCCGCGATCTCGCGCTCGCGGTCGGGCTCCTGGCCGAGCATGATGCCGGGGTGCTTCTCGCGGTCGATATGCGTGGAATTGAGGATCTCGGGCTCAAGCATGTCGAGGCTGAGCCCATGACGCTGCGCCATCTGCTTCAGCGTCGTGAGCTCGGCGACGGTCGGGTACATCCGCCCGTCGGCAACCGTGGCACGCGCGGAAATGTTGCGGACGCCGTAGCGCGCGAACACCTCGAAATGCGCGTCGGTGGATGGCATGCTCTGGCAGCCGAGCTTCATCCGGTACTGGCTCGGGGCGGCCTGCGTAGCGCGACGGCGCGATTGCGTCTGCGCCTCGGCTTCACCGATCACCGACAGCGACGCGGCGGCACCAGTGCCAAGCATGAACGTGCGACGATGCATCCAGTCCTCCCCTCGGTATGTCGGCGGCAGATGTTTCCGTCCGTCCGGTCCGGGGCATCTGTGTCCCGGACGATGCCTATTGCATCCGGACTGGACCCAATTCCATTGCCAATCCTGGATCGTTCGATGCAATTCGGGACCAGACGAATGTTCATTCCGTCGAATATCTTACTAGGTAAAGCTGTTTACGTGTCGTCCCAGTAAGTGTGCGCGCGATCATGCCAACCTCGGCATCGATCGATTGCGCCTTTGGAATGGACCGCGTGATACCGCTGCCATAGACCCCATGACCAGTGATCCAGCGCCGGCGGACAAAGGTTCGGCGCGGCAGGGGAGGCAACATAGAATGGCATTTGGTCCTACAGACGTGGCGAAGACGATCGGCGGCGGGTTGCTGTCGTTCCCGGTCACGCATTTCGACGCAGCGGGCGCGTTTCTCGAAGATCCCTACCGCGCGCATTGCGCCTGGATGCTCGACCATGATCTTGCCGGGCTGTTCGCAGCCGGCGGCACTGGCGAGTTCTTCTCGCTGACCCCGACCGAAGTCGTCGACGTCGTCGCCGCAGCCGTCGCCGAGGCCAAGGGCAAGCTGCCGGTCATCTCGGGCTGCGGCTATGGCACCGCGATCGCCTGCGAGATCGCGCGCGGCGCCGAGCGCGTCGGCGCGGACGGGCTGCTGCTGCTGCCGCCCTATCTGACCACGTCGAACCAAGAAGGCCTCGGCGCGCATATCGACGCGGTGTGTCAGTCGACCGGGCTGGCCGTGATCGTCTACAACCGCGACAACGCGATCGTCGACGACGATACGCTGGCACGCGCCTGCGAGCGCAATCCCAATCTGGTCGGCTACAAGGATGGCGTCGGCGATATCGAACTGATGGCGCGGATCTATTCGCGGATGGGCGACCGGCTCACCTATATCGGGGGCCTGCCGACCGCGGAGACGTTCGCGACCCCGTATCTTACGATGGGCGTCACGACCTATTCGTCGGCGATCTTCAACTTCATGCCCGAATGGGCGCTCGACTTCTACAAGGCGGTCCGCGCGGGCGATCATGCCAAGGTGCAGGCCGAGCTGCGCGATTTCGTGCTGCCCTATATCGCGATCCGCAACCGCAGCCGCGGCTATGCGGTGTCGATCGTCAAGGCGGGCATGCGCATCGTCGGCCGCGATGCGGGGCCAGTGCGGACACCGCTGACCGACCTGACCGCGGACGAGGAGCGCGATCTCGCCGTGCTGATCGCCAAGGCGACGCCGGACGCGGTCAAGCGCGCGGCGTGACATTCTAGTGGCCGGCACTCTATAGATGTCGGCCATGTTCGACCTCAGCCAGCTCCGCTGTTTCGTCGCGGCGGCCGAGGAACTGCATTTCGGTCGCGCGGCACAGCGCCTCAACATGACGCAGTCGCCGCTCAGCCGGCAGATCCAGCTGCTCGAACGTATCCTCGACGTGATGCTGCTCGAACGGACCAGTCGCCAGGTGCGGCTGACTCCGGCGGGAAGCGCGTTCCTGATCGAAGCACGGCGTATCCTGCGGCTTGCCGAGAGCGCGGCACTGTCCGCCCGCCGGGTCGCACGCGGCGATGCCGGCCGCGTCGTGATCGGCTTCACCGCGGTATCGGGCTACGACCTGATGCCGCGGATCGTCGCGCAGGCGATCGCGCGCCTGCCCAACATCGCGCTCGAACTACGCGAGATGGTCACGTCGGAGCAGGTCGATGCTCTGGTGACGGGGCTGATCGACGTCGCGTTCGTCCGCCCCCCGATCGACCGCCACGAGTTCGAGTCGGTCTGCGTCCTGCGCGAACCACTGATCGCGGCGCTACCCGCGGGCGATCCGCGGCAGGCGAGGGGCGTGCTCGTCCCCGCCGATTTCGACGGCCTGCCGCTGATCATGTACGCGCGGCAGGGCGCCGGCTATTTCCACGAGATGCTGCTGAAACTGTTTGCGGATGCGGGTGCCGAGCCCGACTACGTCCAGCACGTCACGCAGATCCATTCGATGCTCGGGCTGGTCCGCGCCGGCCTCGCCGCGGCGATCGTGCCGCAGGCGGCGACCAGCCTACACATGACCGACGTCCAGTTCCGCACGATCCAGACCGAGCCGGAAAACCCGGTCGAGCTGGTCATGGCCTGGCGCCGCGACAATTCGAACCCGGCACTCGCGCCGATGCGCCAGCTCTGCCTCGATACGCTTGGCTGACGCGCCTTCCTACCGTTCGTGCTGAGCGTAGTCGAAGCACCCTCGCTTGGGGCATGCCCTTCGACTTCGCTCAGGGCGAACGGCAAAAAGCGCCCTACGCCTTCAGCTCGACCCGCTTGATCGGACCCACCACCACCAGGAACGCGAAGATCGTCAGCAGGCAGTGCAGCCCGACGAACACCAGCGCACCGTCGAACGATCCGGTCCCCGCGACGATGAAGCCGATCACGATCGGCGTGACGATGCCCGCCACGTTGCCGAACATGTTGAAGATCCCGCTCGCCACGCCAGACAGTTCGCGCGGTGCGACGTCGGACATCACCGCCCAGCCGAGCGATGCGACGCCCTTGCCGAAGAACGCGACCGCCATCAGCGTGATGACCAGCCATTCAGCCTCGACGAACACGCACGCGATGATCAGCGTCGCGAGCAGCATGCCGATCACCAGCGGCGTCTTCCGCGCGATGTCGAGCGAACCGGTCCTGCGCAGCAGCGTGTCCGAGAGATAGCCGCCGACTAGGCCTCCGACGAACCCGCAGAGTGCCGGCGCAGCGGCGGCGATGCCTGCCTCCATGATGTTCAGCCCGCGTTCCTTGACGAGGTAGATCGGGAACCACGTCACGAAGAAATAGGTCAGCACGTTGATGCAATATTGGCCGAGATAGATGCCGAGCAGCATCCGGTTGGCGAGCAGCTGGCGGACATTGTGCCAGCTGAACACCTGCTTCACGCCGGCGCCTTCCTCCATGTGGATCAGTCCGCCGCCCGCCTCGATCAGCGCGAGTTCGGCGGCGTTGATGCGGGGGTGGCGCACCGGACTGCGAATAAACAGCCAGAACACCGCGGTCGCGACCAGCCCGAGCGCGCCCATCACCCAGAACACGCTGCGCCAGCCATGCTCGTGGACCAGCCAGCCCATCAGCGGCGCGAACACCACCAGCGAGAAATACTGCGCGGAGTTGAACACGGCCGATGCTGTGCCGCGCTCGCTGCCAGGAAACCACGCCGCGACGAGCCGCGCATTGCCCGGAAACGACGGCGCCTCGGCCACCCCGACCATGAAGCGCAACGCGAACAGCATCGCCAGGACTGGCAGCGCGACGAGGCCCGCCAACCCCTGCATCGCCGTCAGCAACGACCAGATCGCGATCGCCCCCGCATACACGCGCCGCGTGCCGAACCGGTCGAGCAGCAACCCGCCCGGAATCTGCGCGAGCACATAGGCCCAGGCGAAGGCCGACAGGATGAAGCCGGTCTGCACGGTCGAGATGCCGAGGTCGTGCGATGCCGCACTGCCGGCGATCGAAAAGGTCGAACGATCCGCATAGTTGAGCGACGTGATGATGAAGATCAGCGCGATGATGCCGTACCGAACCCTGGTCGGCTTGCCACCGAGCGGCTTCGCGTCATGCTCGTAAATCGCCACGTCCACTCTCTCCCGAACGCCATTTTTGTGCATGGCTATTCGCCAACATACGGGCAGTAGGACGAGCAGTCCAAGCTGGTTAGCAACTCGATCCAGTCATGGATTGGCTCGATCGGGCATCGCTGCGCCGACAGAGAAAACCGAACGTTGAACGGGCGTGCGCAGCTAGTGGGGTGTGTAACCAAAGAGTACCGTTCCGCCTAATCGAAGGCGTCATCGTTCGCGATGAACGAATGACCGAAGTTGGGCAGGCTGTTGGACACGCTGAGCGTCCGCTTCTGGGTCGGGTCAGGCCCCCGTCCGCTCTCACAGTTCCAACGCGTCTTCGACATCGACGCCCAGGTAGCGGACGGTGCTCTCAATCTTCGCATGACCAAGCAGGATTTGCACCGCGCGTAGATTCTCCGTCGCCTTGTAGATGATCGATGCCTTAATGCGTCGAAGCGAGTGAGTGCCGTAATCCGCGATAAAGCCGCTTGCGGCGCTTGCGCGGTTACCGGCCCCACCCCGTGAACAGGTGTCCACTTCCAGACAGCGGACATTCCCATTTGGACAACCGCTTCCGGGTCAAAGCCGCTCCCGGGGGGCCGCGTCTCCGCCCCTGGTGATGATCCCGAACGCTGGCTTGAGCCTCACTCAGAAGTGCGTTGAAGGTTTACGCCCGACTTTATATTGGCACCGGATCGGTGACTTCGGTCGCCTTGTGCTCGGCGCCCATGCCCAGCAGCACGTATGAAGGTCGACGGTCAGGATATTGAATCGCAATGAATTATCGCCATTCCTTCCATGCGGGCAATAGTGCCGATGTCGTAAAGCATAGCCTGCTGATCGCCCTCGTGCGTGCCTTGCAACAAAAACAGGGTGCACTGACCCTGATCGACACGCATGCCGGCTGCGGGCTGTACGACCTTGGCGGCGAGGATGCCCAGCGCACCGGCGAGTCCACGCAGGGCGTACTGCGGGCCTTTGCCGACCCGAACCCCTTGCTGAACGACTACCGTGCCGTCGTGCAGGCGGTGAATGCCGGGGCCGAGCCGCACTTCTACCCCGGCTCGCCGCGGATACTAGCGCAGCTTCTGCGCCCGCAAGATTTCCTGATCCTAAACGAAAAGCATCCCGATGACGCCTATACTCTACGCGGCGTGATGCGCGACACATCCGCTGCCGTGCATGAGCGCGACGCCTACGAGCTTTGGCTGGCGATGCTGCCGCCTCGAACCGCGCGGGGTGTGGTGGTCGTCGACCCGCCGTACGAGCAGCCCGATGACCGCGCCCGCATCACAGCCACGCTCGCGGCTGCTTACCGTAAATGGGCGCATGGCGTGACGGTGATCTGGTTTCCGCTGAAAGACCGCGCCACGCATTGGCGGTGGAAGGAGCAGGTACGCAAGCTCGGCATCCCGAAGCTGTTGGAGGTGGGGCACTGGTTGTACGATGACGATCAGCCCGGCATCTATAATGGCGCAGGCCTTTATATCGTCAACCCGCCCTACGCTTTCATGCAGGCGCTGCCGCCTCTGCTGGAAGCCCTGCGCGCTGTGCTGGCGCCGGAGGGGCATAGCGGCGAGATCATAGCCGATTGGTTGGAGGGTTAAGGTAAAACCTGCATCGCTCCTTCTCCCAGGGAGGAATTGCCGCGCTGCAGGTTTCAAGCAGAGCATCTCACCAGAACCGCTCGGTGTTGGAGATTGTCTGGTGGCCATCGCTGCCTATGCTCCGCGTTTACCGGGGAGGGCGCCGGTGGTTCTGCTTTGTCCGGAAAACAGTCGATTGGCGAAGGCGTTGGTTCCGGCAATTAAGTCCCACTTCTTGCCTTTCAAACGCCGCTGGTCGACGCGTAGAGCCGACCTGAGCGGATGTCTGAAGTCGGTAGGCGAGAAGCCACGGCTGAACGTTCGGAACTGGGTCTTCTGCCGCGGGGCATTGCCGCGGCTCGCTCGCGAAGTGTGTGCGTTAACGATCGAGCAGTGCTCAGCGTAGCGGCAGGAAAAGGTCTGTCACCGCTTCATGCGCGGGCACGAGCGGGCAGAACTTTACGCGCTGGCAGTAGAGAGGAACGTCGTGCAACTCCTCTCCGCTGGTTGGTAGCCAGTCTCGATAGAGAACAAGCGCCGCGGGCTCGCGATCTTCGCCGGCGGTGCCGACCACGCGCAACGTCGCTACTCGGCCACCAAGGATCAACCCGGCTTCCACTCCGTCGTCATTGAACGCGATCGGCTGATCGTTCCCAATGCAGATCTGCATGCAAAAATTGCCCCGATCTCTAATTCGTCGTGGAGATCGATGGCGAGCAGCGGGCTGATGGTGGAGTTCGGCGACCTGAAGGTCGGTGCCGCTCCACAACTGCTTCGACGTGATCATGGGCAACCTAGCCTGATCGCCGGTCTTCGTGGGATGAGCAACGAGGCCGACCGGCATCCGCGCTCACAGTTCGTCCTCGGGCTGGATCGCGGCGATCAATGCCGCGATCGTCGGGCCTTCGCGGAACCGCTGGGCTTCGGCATGGTCGGCGTACAGCAAGCCGATCGTGCGGGTCCAGTCGAAGCCGTCGAGGCGCACGCGGGCGATCCCAGCTTCACGAAAACCGTCCGGCATCACCGTGACGCCCAGCCCGGCGCGCACGTAACTGAGCGCCCGGTCGTCGCTGGTGGTGCGGGCGGGGAAAAACGGCCGGATTCCGTGCGCGGTGAAGAACCGGCTGGTTTCGGGCAGGAGTTCGCAGTGGCGTCGCAGGATCATCGCATCGCTGACGAGTTCGTCGATACGCACATCATGGCGTGCGGCCAAGGGATGCGCGGTGCTCAGCGCGAGCGAGTAGCCTTCGGAAAAGAGGGGCTGGCCGGACTTGCGGTCGTCGTCGTCGCGAAGGATCGTGAGTGCGACGTCGATCCGCCCGCGCGAAAGCCGGCTGTGCAAATCCCGCTCCTTGCCCTCGACGATCTCGACGCGGTCGCCGCCCGGCAGCGCTCGCTGGCCCGCGAGGAAGTGCTCGATCCATCGTCGCGGGGTCGTCGCGAGCACGCCCAGCCGCAGCGTGCGGACGGCGGCGGCATCGGCGACGTCGCGCTCTGCTGCGGCGAACCCGCCCTCGATCATCCGGGCGTGCGACAACAGGCGCGTACCGGCATCGGTCAGTTCGACGCGGCGATTGGTTCGGTTGAACAGGGTCCTGCCGAGCGATTTTTCCAGCTTGGCGATGCCGACCGAGAGGGTCGGTTGCGACACGTTGCACGCCGTCGCCGCGCGCGAGAAATTGCCCGTGTCGATGACCGCCAAAAAATACCGCAGATGATACCGATCGATCATAGACAGCCTCTATGCCTTTCTTCCGCTTCTTTCAATTTTGCGGTCGTTGCCAAGCGGTCTAGAAAAGGCGCAAACGATAATAGGAGAGTGTGATGGCTGAGCTGAATTTCGCGCTGGGCGAGATGGCGGACATGATCCGCGATACGACACGCCGATTTGCGCTCGACCGGATCGAGCCGATCGCGGCGCGCGTCGATGCCGAGGACAGCTTTCCGCGTGAGCTCTGGCCGGAGATGGGGGCGCTAGGCCTGCACGGGATCACCGTCGAAGAGGCGGATGGCGGGCTTGGCCTCGGCTATCTCGAGCATCTGATCGCATGCGAGGAGATCAGCCGGTCGTCCGCGTCAATCGGTCTCAGCTACGGCGCGCATTCCAATTTGTGCGTCAACCAGATCCGCCGCTGGGGGACGCCTGAGCAGAAGGCGAAATACCTGCCCAAGCTGATCTCGGGCGAGCATGTCGGTAGCCTTGCCATGTCGGAAGCGGGCGCGGGGTCGGACGTCGTGTCGATGAAGTTGCGCGCCGACAAGGTCGACGGCGGGTACCGGCTGAACGGCACCAAGTTCTGGATCACCAACGCGACCTATGCCGACACGCTGGTCGTGTACGCCAAGACGATCCCCGACGCGGGATCGAAGGGCATCACCGCGTTCCTGATCGAGAAGGATTTCGCTGGCTTCTCGATCGGACAGAAGATCGACAAGGTCGGGATGCGCGGATCGCCGACCGCGGAGCTCGTGTTCGACGATTGCTTCGTGGCGGACGAGCAGGTGATGGGGCCGCTGAACGGCGGCGTTGGTGTGCTGATGTCGGGACTCGACTACGAGCGCGTCGTGCTGTCGGGCATCCAGCTCGGGATCATGCAGGCGTGTCTCGACGTCGTGCTGCCCTATGTCCGCGAGCGCAAGCAGTTCGGGCGGCCGATCGGCGAGTTCCAGCTGATGCAGGCTAAGATCGCGGACATGTACGTCGCACTCAATTCTTCGCGTGCGTATGTCTATGCGGTCGCCAAGGCGTGCGACGCGGGCCAGACGACGCGGTTCGATGCGGCGGGGTGCATCCTGCTGGCGTCGGAGAATGCGGTGAAGGTTGCGAACGAGGCGATCCAGGCGCTGGGCGGGGCGGGCTATACCAAGGACTGGCCGGTCGAGCGCTACTGGCGCGACGCCAAGCTGCTCGATATCGGCGCGGGCACCAACGAGGTGCGGCGGATGCTGATCGGGCGCGAACTGATCGGCCACGACGCGCCAAAGGCCCAGTAATGCCGACGCTCACGACACAGGTCGATGCGACGTCCGAGGCGTTCCAAGCCAACGCCGCGCATAACCGGACGCTGGCGGAGACGTTGCGCGCGACCATCGCGAAGACCGCGCTCGGTGGATCCGAACAGCATCGTGCGCGGCATGTGTCGCGCGGGAAGCTGCTGCCACGCGACCGGGTTGAACGCCTGCTCGACCCGGGATCGCCGTTCCTGGAGGTCGGTGCGCTGGCATCGAACGGCATGTACGACGACGGCGCGCCCGGTGCGGGGATGATCGCCGGGATCGGCCGCGTGTCGGGACGCGAGTGCATGATCGTCGCGAACGACGCCACGGTGAAGGGCGGCGCCTATTACCCTGTGACCGTGAAGAAGCATTTGCGCGCGCAGGAGATCGCGCAGCAGAACCGCTTGCCGTGCATCTATCTGGTCGACAGCGGGGGCGCGAACCTGCCGCATCAGGCGGAGGTGTTTCCCGATCGCGATCACTTCGGGCGGATCTTCTTCAACCAGGCGCAGATGTCGGCGGAAGGCATTCCCCAGATCGCCTGCGTGATGGGCAGTTGCACGGCTGGCGGCGCCTATGTGCCGGCCATGTCGGACGAGAGCGTGATCGTCCGCGGGCAAGGCACGATCTTCCTCGCCGGCCCCCCGCTGGTGAAGGCGGCGACCGGCGAGGTCATCTCGGCCGAGGAACTGGGCGGCGCGGACACGCATGGCCGCAAGTCCGGCGTGGTCGACCATGTCGCCGAGAATGACGAGCACGCGCTGCTGATCGTCCGCGATATCGTCGCGACGCTCAACCGGCCCAAGTCGGTCGATATCGAGATCACCGCGCCGCGCCCGCCGAAGCTCGCGTCCGAGGAGCTGTATGGCATCATCCCGAGCGACGTGCGTGCGCCCTATGACGTGCATGAGGTGATCGCGCGGATCGTCGACGGATCGGAGTTTCACGAGTTCAAGGCGCTGTACGGCACCACCCTGGTGTGCGGTTTCGCGCGGATATGGGGCATGCCGGTCGCGATTCTCGCCAATAACGGCGTTTTGTTTTCCGAGTCCGCGCTCAAGGGCGCGCATTTCATCGAACTCGCCTGCCAGCGCCGCGTGCCGTTGCTGTTCCTGCAGAACATCTCTGGCTTCATGGTCGGCGGCAAATACGAGGCGGAGGGCATCGCCAAGAACGGCGCGAAGCTGGTCACGGCCGTCGCCACCGCGAGCGTGCCCAAGATCACCGTGCTGATCGGCGGCAGCTTCGGCGCGGGCAATTACGGGATGTGCGGGCGTGCGTTTGCCCCGCGCTTCCTGTTCACTTGGCCCAATGCGCGGATCTCGGTGATGGGCGGCGAGCAGGCGGCGAGCGTGCTGGCGACCGTCCACCGCGACGCCGAGAAATGGACGCCAGAGGACGCCGAGGCGTTCAAGGCTCCCGTTCGCCAGAAATACGAGGACGAGGGCAATCCCTATTACGCCACTGCGCGGCTGTGGGACGACGGCGTCATCGACCCGGCGCAGACCCGCGACGTGCTCGGCCTAGCTCTCTCCGCCACGCTGAACGCGCCGATCCCCGAGCGCGCGCAGTTCGGCCTGTTCCGGATGTGATGGGCATGGACCTGACCATCGACGGTGCCTCGATCGCCGACGAAGCCGCCTTCCATGCGTTGATCCGCGAGGCATCGGGCGTTGAGTGGTATGGCGGCAGTCTCGACGCACTGTTCGACCTGCTCGTAGCAGTCGTCGCGCCGCCGATCCGCCTGCACATCGTCAACGCCGCAGCGGCACGCGCGACGATCGGCGCGCGGTTCGACCGTATCGTCACCGTCATCATGGACGCGGTCGCCGAACGTGGCACCGACGCCGTCGCCCTGCGACTGGAGAGCTAAGCATGATCCAGAGTCTTCTCATCGCCAATCGTGGCGAGATCGCCCGCCGCATCATCCGCACCGCGCGGCGGCTCGGCATCCGTACGATCGCGGTGCATTCCGACGTCGACGCTGGCATGCCGTTCGTCCGCGAGGCCGACGAGGCGGTGTGCATCGGCGCCGCGGCGGCGACCGACAGCTATCTGCGGCAGGACCGCCTGCTGGAGGCGGCACGCGCGACCGGCGCGGAAGCGATCCACCCCGGCTACGGCTTCCTGTCGGAAAATGCTGAGTTCGCCGAGAGCGTGATCGCCGCCGGTCTCGTCTGGGTCGGCGCGCCGCCCGCGGCGATCCGCGCGATGGGGCTGAAGGATGCCGCCAAGGAGCGGATGATCGCCGCGGGTGTACCGGTGACGCCGGGCTATCTCGGCGCGGACCAGTCGCCCGAGCGATTGCAGGCGGAGGCCGACGCGATCGGCTATCCGGTGCTCATCAAGGCGGTGGCGGGCGGCGGTGGCAAGGGCATGCGCAAGGTCGATGCCGCGACCGACTTCGCCGAGATGCTGGAGAGCTGCAAGCGCGAGGCCGCGGCGTCGTTCGGCAACACGCAGGTGCTGATCGAGAAATACATCCTCTCGCCGCGCCATATCGAGGTGCAGGTGTTCGGCGACATGCACGGGCAGGCGGTCCATCTGTTCGAGCGCGACTGTTCGCTGCAACGCCGCCACCAGAAGGTGATCGAGGAAGCGCCCGCACCCGGCATGGACGATGCGACGCGTGCGGCGGTGTGCGAGGCGGCGGTGAAGGCGGCGCGTGCGGTCGACTATGTCGGCGCGGGAACGATCGAGTTCATCGCCGACGGATCGGACGGCCTGCACGCCGACCGGATCTGGTTCATGGAGATGAACACCCGGCTCCAGGTCGAGCACCCGGTGACCGAGGCGATCACCGGGCAGGACCTGGTCGAGTGGCAGCTGCGCGTCGCGAGCGGAGAGCTATTGCCGAAGCGGCAGGACGAGCTGTCGATCACCGGCTGGGCGATGGAAGCGCGGCTCTATGCCGAGAACCCGAGCACGGGGTTCCTGCCGTCGACCGGGCCGCTCGACCGGCTGCGTTTCCCCGCCGGTGTCCGTATCGACAGCGGTGTCGAGGAAGGCGGCGAGGTTACGCCCTATTATGATCCGATGATCGCCAAGCTGATCGTCCACGGTGCGACGCGGGGCGAGGCAGCGGCCAAGCTGGCGGCGGCGGCGCGTGGCACGGAGGTCTGGCCGGTCAGGACCAACGCCGCCTTCCTCGCGCGTTCGGCGGCGCATCCCGATTTCGTCGCGGGACGGGTCGATACCGGGTTCATCGAGCGGCATGCCGAGCAGTTGATCCCGCCGGCCGAGCCTTCGCCCACGGTGCTCGCGGCGGCGGCGGCGGCGATCCTGCCGGTCGCAACGGGCGATCCATGGAAGACATTGCGCGGTTTTCGCGCCAACGCCGATCCGTCGCCGCGGATCGAAGTGGAGGTCGCGGGCAAGCCGTATCTCGTCACCGACGCGACGGCGAACGGCGCGGTCGTCGCCGATGGCGTGCTGTTCCTCGATGGCGAGGCATGGCCGTTCGGCCCACGCCGTGCCGACCATATCGGCGGGGCGGGCGAGGGCGACGGCGCGATCCTGTCGCCGATGCCGGGCCGCGTGATCGCCGTGCTGGTCGCCACCGGACAGGCGGTGACGAAGGGCGAGCGGCTGCTGGTGCTCGAAGCGATGAAGATGGAACAGGCGCTGCTGGCGCCATTCGACGGCGTCGTCGCCGAACTGAAGGTCAGCGAGGGCGCGCAGGTGCCCGAGGGCACGATGCTGGTGCGTATCGACAAGGAGGAAAGCTGATGGCCGGGCGCTTCTATGACGACTGGACGGTCGGCGACACGATCGTCCACGATATCCGCCGCACCGTGACCGAGACGGACAATCTTCTCTTCACGGTCATGACCCACAATCCGCAGCCGCTGCATCTTGACGCGGAGGCGGCAAAAGCCAGCGAGTTCGGTCAGATCCTCGTCAACGGCACCTTCACGTTCGCGCTGATGGTCGGGCTGTCGGTCGGCGACACCACGCTCGGCACGCTGGTCGCCAACCTCGGCTACGACAAGCTGGTGATGCCCAAGCCGGTGTTCATCGGCGACACGTTGCGCGCCGAGACCGAGGTGCACGAGCTGAAGGAAAGCCGGTCGCGGCCCGATGCCGGGATCGTCACGTTCGCGCACCGCTTGCTCAACCAGCGCGACGAGATCGTGTGCCGGTGCCTGCGCAGCGCGCTGTTGAAGAAGGCGGCGGCATGAGGCTGCGCTCGCTGCTGTTCGTGCCGGGCGACCGTCCCGAGCGCTTCGCCAAGGCCGGGGCCAGCGGCGCGGACGCCATTATCCTCGATCTCGAGGATTCGGTCGCGGCGTCGGCCAAGGATGCCGCGCGAGCGGCGATCGCGGCGCATTTGCGTGACGCGCGCGGTGACCGCGGTGACGTCGGGGTGTTCGTGCGGGTGAACCCGATCGACACCGACCTGTTTGCGCAGGACCTCGCCGCGCTCGCGGGCCTGTCGCCCGGTTCGATCGTCATGCCCAAGGCGGAAGGCGCGGACAGCGTCCGCTTGCTTGCCGAGCGACTGGCCGCGGCGGGGATCGACGCGCCGATCCTGCCGATCGCGACCGAGACACCGGCGGCGATCTTCCAGTTGGGCAGCTATGCCGGATCGGGTGTGCGCCTCGCCGGGCTGACCTGGGGCGCGGAGGATTTGCCCGCTGCGATCGGGGCAACGACCGCGCGCGAGGACGATGGCCGCTACACCGCGCCGTACGAGTTGGCGCGGTCGCTGACTCTGTTCGCGGCGCATGCGGCCGGCGTCGCGGCGATCGAGACGGTCTATCCCGCCTTCCGGGACCTTGACGGGCTGGACGCCTATGCGCGGCGGGCGGCGCGCGACGGCTTCACCGGCATGATGGCGATCCACCCCGCGCAGGTCACGACGATCAACGCCGCCTTCACTCCTGACGCCGATCAAATCGCGCAGGCACGCAGCATCGTCGCGGCCTTCGCTGCCGCACCGGACGCGGGCGCGTTGCAGGTCGATGGCCGGATGGTCGACGCGCCGCATCTGAAACAGGCACGTCGGCTGCTGGACCGTGCGGGGATTACACGCGTGGCAAGCTGATGCTGGCAGGGCATCGAGAAACTTCGAGCCAGACATCAGGCAACTGACGGAAGCTTCAATCGGTCAGGGGATAGGACGTCCTTGATGCAGCGAGAGCCGTTTCCGCGGCCTCTCGCTCCGCCCCGCTGAGGGCAATTGCGACGCTGGATCCCGACGCGGCTGCGTCTCGCACGGCGTCCACGACAGCCATCACGGCAAGCGCCTCGATCGGCTCGACCGGGTTTCGGGCGCCGCCTGCAAGTGCTGCCGCGATGCCGCGATAGAAGTCGCGCTGGTCGCCCGACAGCGCCGGCCGCTCGTGGATATCGGCCCCTAGGTAGATAATGAGCGGGTCGGGATCTTCGCCCCAATCCGGCTCGCCGGGGCGCATGCCGCGCAGCAATTGCTCTTCTTGCCGATCGGCAAGGCGCTTCGTCATGCTCCCGGCGGTGCCGTGCACCGTGAACCGTTGCGTGCCGCCCGCCGCCAGCATCGTCGCCTGCAACACGACCCTGCGATCGCCATAGTCTAAGATCGCGTGCGCCCAGTCGTCGGTCAGGGCACCCGGCCGCTGTACCGCGAGCGATCCTTGGACCCGGTCGGGAAGCCCGAAGAGCTGAAGCGCCTGATCGACCAGGTGAGGCCCGAGATCGAACCAGACCCCGCTGCCGACGCCGACGCGTTCCCGCCAACGATCGCGAACCGTCGGGCGGAAGCGATCGAAATGCGATTCGAAGTGGGTCACGTCGCCCACGACGCCTTCCGTGATTGCCGCGCGGATCGTCAGGAAATCGCTGTCCCATCGGCGGTTGTGGAACACCGACAGCAGAACGCCCTGCCGTGTAGCCAGCGCCAGCAGGTCGCGTGCCTCGTGCAGATCGAGCGTGAAGGGCTTGTCGACGACGACATGCTTGCCCGCCAGGATCGCCGCGCGAGCAAGCGGGGCATGCGTATCGTTCGGGGTCGCGACGACGATCAGGTCGATGTCATCGGCCGCAATAAGCGCCTGCGGGTCGGGGTAGACGAGCATGGCGGGATGATCCGCAAGGACCTTCGTGGCGTCGCTCGACGCGATCGCGGCCAGTACCAGGCCCGGTACGGCCGCGATCAGCGGTGCATGGAAGGTCTTGCCGGAAAACCCGTACCCGACCAACCCCACACGTATCGCCGAAGACATGGCATTCCCCTTCTGGTTCATGATCAGCCCGCCGCATCATCGTGCAGGACGCTGGCATTAGACGGGAAGAAGGCGATCGGACCGTGAAGCGGTCGTATGACCCTCCGCTCGACCTGTCGATACGCCATAGACCCAGCTTGTCCGGCGGTTCGTCGAGGATGGGCATGTGTACGGCGCGCATCCATAAGGCCAACGGGACGCACAGGATGGAGAAGCTGGCGAATGTCCGACGAATATGCACGCGGGCGGCGGGATGGACTGCGCCTGGCGCTGTCGATCCTGGACGCAGAGGAGGCCAAGTGGGAAGCGTTGCTGGGTGAGAGCCCGTCATGGCGAACCAACGCGACGCGCGCGATCCGCCACAAGGCCTATCAGGTAGCGCGCAAGCGTGTGCAGACCGTGCTTAACCGGTTCCTGCCCAAGTCGGAGTCCGCGTTGCCGATCGAGATCGCGTCGATGATCGATCGCGCCGGATTATAGGCTGATGATGTTGCGATACGACGCGACTATCGGTGCCGCTTGCGGACATGGTTCGGCACTTCGTCGCGATTGCCAACCAGGGGCGGGGCGGCCAAAGGCGGGGCGTGCAGGACACTTTCACCGAACGAAACCGGCTCGACATCATCGCGGTCGCGACGGCGCATTTCGCCGACAAGGGCTTTGCCGGCGCCCGCGTCGACGAGATCGCGGCCGCGACCGCCACGTCGAAGCGGATGCTCTATTATCATTTCGGCAGCAAGGACGGGTTGTACCGCGCGGTCCTGACCGAGGCGTATCGCGGGATTCGTTCGGCCGAGCTCGATGCCGGGCTCGGCGCGATGACGCCGATCGCGGCGCTCGAGCATCTGGTCGCGCTGACGTTCGATTATCATTTCGCGCATCCCGAACTGGTGCGGCTGGTGATGGACGAGAACATGCGGCACGGCCCGCATGTCGGATCGGTCGCGGAGGCGCGCAACGAACTCATCCTGCCCAAGACGCAGGGGCTGCTCGATCGCGGCGTCGCGGACGGCAGCTTCAGGGCGGGGCTAGATGCGGTCGACCTGCACATGACTATCAGCGCGCTCGCGTTTTACTATGTGGCCAACCGCTACACGTTCGGGACGCTGTTCGGCGCGGACATGCAGAGCGCGGAGGCGGCGACACGGCGTCGCGCGCAAGTGGTCGAGACGGTCACGCGCTATTGCCGTGCCGATGAGGCCTAGCCGCGGGGCGGTCAGAACTGCACTTTGACCTGCGAGCCGACCGCCAGCGCGTTGTGGGTGGTGCGGAAGCCGAAGGCGCCGGGGTCGATGATGTACTGGACGTCGGGGCGGATGCTGAACCAGCGGCGCGCCTGGATGCCGTAGCTGAGTTCGATCGCGGTCTCGCCGGCCGGAAGCGAGGCGTAGCTGTCCTCGATAGCCGTCGCTTCAACGGCGGCGTAGCGCAGGCGTGGGTTCACGATAGCATGGGTGACGCCGAGCGCCAGCGTGTCGGCATCGCGTCCGGCGAAGGTCCCGGTCTTGACGAGGCCGGCGGCGTACCAGCGGGTGATCTGCGCCGAGGCTCGTGGATTAGCGGTGAACTGGCCGAAGATCGACAGGCCGCGGTGGCCGTTGCCGTCGCGTACGATCATCTGGTCGGCGAGGACGTAGATGCCGTGGCGACCGCGGATCGTGCCGGTGTCGGCCTGGCGGGCGACGCGCGACGTGTCGTAATAGACGCCAAGCTTGTAATGCCCCGGCAGGACGTGGCTGCCGGCGATTGAGCCCGGATCATATTCGACTTCGACCGGCAGGATGACGCCGCTGGTGCCGCCGGCGAACGGGCGGAAGGCGTTGTGCTCGTCGCCGAGCCGGGTGTTCACCTGATATACGCCGGTGCGTAGCGCGATGTCCGGCCGCACGCGGTAACGGACTGCGCCGCCCCAGCGCGCATTCGGGTAGTTATACCAGCCGCTATCTCCCGACAGCGACAGGGGGTGCGCGCAGAACGCCGCGTTCACGAAGTTGCAGCCGAGCGCCATCCCGCCGAGATCATTGCCCATCGCGAAATAGCCGAGCCGCAGATTGAGCTTTCGGTCCGCGAAATTCTGTTCGTAGCTGACTTCGCTGAGCCGGGTATATTGGCCGCCATAGGCTTCCTGGATCGGCAGGCGATTGCCGACATAGTCGGACGAGATGCCGACCCCGCGCCGATCGTTCAGCGTGACATGGACCTGCGCGCCCGACCAGCCGACCAAAGTATCAAGGTCGAAGTCCATCCCGGCGCGGATCTGCTGTGTATAAGCGGTGCCGCGGCTGAGGCCGCCACGGATCACGCCGAAGGTTTCGGAAACGTAGTCGGCGCGGACGCTGACGCCTGCGTCCTTCAGGTCGGTGCGCAGGCCGCCCCAGTCGCCCGTCAGCGTATCGCGCGGGTGAGGCGCGTCGAGCGGCTTGGCGACCGCCGCGCCCTTGGGCCCGGCGGCATCCCGTGTCTGCGCTTCGCTGCCGCCGATCGAAATCGCAATCAGCAGGCCGCTGCCGGCTAGCCGGACAACGCCCCGGAAGTGACGGGGGATATGGCGGGTCACCAGCCCCATTCTTCCGACGGCCACTACAGC
Source organism: Sphingomonas sp. 4RDLI-65 (assembly GCF_049472435.1). NCBI lineage: Bacteria > Pseudomonadati > Pseudomonadota > Alphaproteobacteria > Sphingomonadales > Sphingomonadaceae > Sphingomonas > Sphingomonas sp. 4RDLI-65. The sequence goes on from NZ_JBCEBT010000003.1 coordinate 62,549, forward strand.
GCGTAGGCGATTACATAGTCGCCGCGGTCGGGCGACTGGCGCGCGCCGCCGGCGGTGATCACGACATATTGCTTGCCGGTCCTGGGCGACTTGTAGCTCATCGGTCCGCCTTGGCTGCCGACCGGGAGGCGGGCCTTCCACGCTTCCTTGCCGTTCGCCGAGTTGAACGCGCGCAGGTAATAATCCTGCGTTCCGGCGATGAACACGAGCCCGCCCTGCGTCGCCAGCGTGCCGCCCAGCGTCGGCAGACCGATCGGAATCGACAGGCCCATGCGGATGCCCATCGGCCCGGTATCGCGTACCGTGCCGACCGGGACCTGCCATTTGATCGCCCGCGTCGTCATGTCGATCGCGGTCAGCGTGCCGTAGGGCGGCGCCTGGCAGGGCACGCCGAGCGCCGACAGGAAGCGGTCCTTGATCACTGAATAGGGCGTGCCCTTGAGCGGGACGCTGCCCATGCCGGTGTTGGTCGCCTCGCCGCCGGTGCTCGCTACGGCCTGCTTCTCGTGGGTCTGCGGGAACATCTGCACCCACAGGCCGAGCCGCATGTCGTTGGCGAAGATCGTGTTGGTGGTCGGATCGGTCGACAGCCCGCCCCAGTTCATGCCGCCGAGCGAACCCGGAAAGCTGAGCGACTTGTCGGTGCCGGGCGCGGTATAGAGCCCTTCGTAGCGCATCCCCTTGAAGGCGATGCGGCACAGCAGCTGGTCGAACGGCGTGGCGCCCCACATGTCCGCCTCGGTCAGCGTCCCCGCGCCGATCTGCGGCATGCCGACCGACAGCGGCTGGGTGAGCGCATAGGGCTCGTTCGGGATGTTGGCGGCCTTGACGGGGACGTTGGCGACCTTGGTCAGCGGTCGGCCGGTGACGCGGTCGAGCACATAGAGCTGCCCGGCCTTGGTGCCGAACACCAGCGCGGGCACCTTGCGGCCGTCGACCGGGAAATCGACGAACGACGGCTGCATCGGCAGGTCGAAGTCCCACAGATCGTTGTGGACGGCCTGGAAATGCCACTTCTCGCGGCCGGTCGTCGCATCCAGCGCGAGCATCGACGCGCCATAGGTGTGATCGAGCCGGCTGCGGGTGACGCCGTAGAGATCGACCGAGGCGCTGCCGACCGGCATGAAGACGGTGTTGGACGCCGGATCGTACGACATCGCCGCCCAGACATTGGGGGTCGAGCGGGTGTAGGTCTTGCCGGCAGCGGGCATGCCGGTGATCGCGGGGTTGCCCGGGTCGAACGCCCAGCGCAGCTTGCCAGTGATCACGTCGAAGCCGCGCATGACGCCGCCCGGCATGTCGGTCTGGACGTTGTCGGCGACGCGACCACCGACGATGACGGTCGTGCCGGCGAGCGTCGGCGCCGAGGTCAGCTGGTATTTGGGGTCGGGGGCATCGCCGAGTCCGGCCTTGAGATCGGTCTTGCCGTTGGTGCCGAAGCCGGGGCAGAACTTGCCGGTGTCGGCATCGAGCGCGACCAGTTCGGCATTGATCGTGTTCATCAGGATACGGCGCTGGCACACGGCGCCGGTCGGCACGGTGACGGCGGTGACCGGCGTGGCGCCGGGGACGTTCGGCTGCTGGAGCGGCGCATGGACGTCGAAATAGGCGAGCCCGCGGCACCGCATCCACACCGAGGCGCGGGCGTTGACGATCGTCTTCCACTTCTCGCGGCCGGTATCGGCGTCGAGCGCAATGACGTTGTTGTGCGGCGTGCAGATGAACACGGTATCGCCGACCTGCAGCGGCGTATCCTGGTCCTCGGCGCCATTGCCGTCGCTGACCGCGACGTCGCCGGTGTGATAGGTCCAGGCGACCTTCAGGTTCTTGACGGTGTCGCGGTTGATCTGGTCGAGCGCGACGAAGCGGCTGCCGCCGGTGGTGTTGCCGTACGCTTCCCAGTTCTTCTGTTCGTGCGCCGCGTCGACCGGGATCAGCGGGCTTTCGGCGCCGACGAAGGCGACCGTGGCATGCGGCACGAACATCGCCGCGGCACCGCCGGCCGATGCGAGCGCCAGCACGGCGGCAACCCCGAGCGCGGGGCGCCAAGCAGGGAGGCGGCCGCTGGCGATGCGGAGCAGCGGATAGGATGCGGCGACCACCGTCGCGCCGACGCTCATCGCCAGCAGGCGCGAGATCAGCGGCCAATAGGTGAGGCCGACTTCCCACAAGGCCCAGGCGATCGTGACCAGGAACGTGGCACCGAAGACGAGCGCTCCGGCCGGGCGGCGGCGCGCGATCAGGATGCCGGACGCGAGCAGGGCAATGCCTGCGACGACGAAATAGAGACTGCCGCCGAGCGTGGCGAGCTTGGCGCCACCGATCGTGAAGACGAGCCCCGCCAGCAGGATGACGATCCCCAATATGGCGAGCCAAGCCTTGGTAAGGCGGCCATTCTTCATGTTCGTGCCTGACATGCGGCAATTCCTCCGGTCCCGGTGCGCGTCCAGGACGGACCGCCTGCGATGGTGGCACGCCAACTCTCTCGCCAAACCGGAGTCGTCGTCTCACTCTATGTGTACCATCTAGTACACTGCTGGTCGCGCGACAAGACGGCGTAGATCTGGACGCTTGACGGCTGTTACGTCGCCGCTTTGACAAGCTCGTCAAAAGGTGTCCGTGACGTGCCAATGCTCGGGCAGCCGGCGGTCTGCGGCCAGACCGTCTCCACTTCCAACGACAAGGCGAGCTGGCTCGGCAACACCCAGCCGGGAGCACCAGCCCCTATGCTACCGGAACAGTGGACGCCAAACGTGTCCGCAGCGTCCATGTCGCGCCTTCCTTAGCACGACAGCCCCCAGCCTCAGCCAAGCGTCAGTCGGCGACATCCACGGCTTGGGTCATCATGATTTCCGGGCGACCAGCGGCGATGCCTCGTGCGGCCAGACCGAACGCCTTGAAATGGTCGGACGCCATATGCGCCTGGACCGCGGCATCATCGACATAGAGTTCGTTGAAGACGAAGCGGCGATCGCCTTCGGTCTCGCGCCACAGATCATAGTGCAGCACGCCGGGCTCTGCACGCGACGCCGCGACGCAAATCCGGGCCGCCGCTGTGAACGCGTCCTCCTCGCCGGGCTTGACGGTAACGAAGGCGATGATCTTGATGGCCATGACATGCTCCTGCGTGGGGGCGTCGATCTGCGCCTTGCGGCTCCTGGATGCAAGATCGCACATCGCCGATGCCCGGCAGGATCGGCGCGAGACGCGGTCGAGCCTGCGCTTGGCGCGAACCCGCGACGGGCGGGGCATGGGCTTGACCTCGAATGGCCTTCTGGCTTGGTAAGACGCTGGCGTAGCGGCGCAATCGACTGTTACATCGGCTGGCCGATATTCGAGAGTGCATGATGTCCGATCGCTTCACCGTCCTGCTGCAATATGCCTTGCCGAAACGACGGCTGACCCTTCTCGCCGGTCGTATCGCCCGGGCGCAGGGCGGTGCGATCACGACCCGACTGATCCGCTGGTTCGTCGCACGGTACGGCGTCGACATGAGCGAAGCCGCGAACCCCGACGTCGCCAGTTATGCCAGCTTCAACGACTTCTTCACACGCGCTCTGAGGGACGGAGTCCGCCCCCTGGCGACGGCCGACTTCGTCTGCCCGGTGGATGGCGCGATCAGCCAGCTCGGAGCGATCGACGATCACCAGATCGTGCAGGCCAAGGGGCATAGGTTCACCACGACCGACCTGATCGGCGGCGACGCCGTGCTGGCCGCCAAATTCCGCCATGGCAGTTTTGCGAACCTGTATCTGTCGCCGCGGGACTATCACCGTCTCCATATGCCCTGCACCGGCAGGCTGATCCGCATGATCCACATTCCCGGCAGCCTGTTTTCGGTGAATCCGGTCACCGCGCGCGGCGTCCCCAATCTGTTCGCGCGGAATGAACGCGTCGTCTGCGAGTTCGACAGTGCGGAGCACGGCGCGTTCGTGATGGTGCTGGTCGGCGCCACCATCGTCGGCAGCATGGCCACCGCCTGGCACGGCGTCGTCAATGCGATGCGTACCGGTACACCTACCGAATGGCGGTACGCCGACCGCGACATCGTTCTGGAACAGGGCGAGGAAATGGGCCGCTTCCTGCTCGGCTCGACGATCGTGATGCTCTTCCGTCCGGGCACGATCGTGTTCGACCAAAGCTGGACGCCGGAGCGGCCGGTGCGGCTCGGCGAACGCATGGGCGATCGCCGGTAATCGACACAACTGAAAACGTTTTCTGTTGTAACTGAACGCCTATTGCTTATTTGCGGACTCGATCGTCGGCACGCGATGGCGCTCGTCCTCGACCGTCCGGGGCGGATCGGACCGGTGATCGTCCTGCCGTGATGTGGTCACGCTGCCCACGCAAACCCGAGAGTATTCCCGTTGAGCACCGACATCCTTTCCCGCAGCCCTGGCGCACGCCTGATGGCGATCGGCGGCGTGCCGCTGGCGTTCCTGGCCTATGCGGCGTTCGCGTTCAGCGATGCATCGGTACGATTGCTCGATGGCGCGCTCAGCCCGTTCCAGCTGACCTTCACGGGCGCGCTGCTCGGCTTGGTGGCGTTGCCGTTCGTCCGCACACCCGGCGATCGGATGCGCGACGTATTCAGCGCCACCCGGCGCTCGCTATGGCTGGCGCGCGCGATCGGATCGTCGATCAGCACGATATCCAGCGTGGTCGCCTTTACCCGCCTGCCGATGCCCGAGGCGTTCGCGCTCATCTTTCTGATGCCGCTGCTGGTGACGTTGTTGTCGATGCTGTTCCTGCACGAACAGATCGGCCGGTTTCGCTGGGCCGCGGTAGGGATCGGCTTCGTCGGCGTGCTGATGGTGCTCAGGCCGGGATTGCGCGCGTTTCATCTCGGGCATGCCGCCGCGCTGACCTGCGCGCTGTCGAGCGCGATCGTCATCGTGCTGTTCCGCGCCGGCGGGGCGGGCGAAAAGCGCATCTCGATGCTGGGCGCCGGGCTGGTCGGGCCATTGGTGATCAACGGCGCGCTGCTGATCTGGCTACAGGCGTTTCGCTGGCCCGATGGGCACGAGATGCTGCTGCTTGCGAGCTATGGCCTGCTGGCGATCCTCGGCCAGGCGCTGTTGATGCTGGCTGCGCAACGCGTCGAGGTCAGCCGGATCGCGCCGCCGCAATATAGCCAGATGATCTGGGCGGTCGGGCTGAGCTATCTCGTCTTTCACCAGCATGTCGATGCGCCGACCTTTGCCGGCATCGCCGTCATCATCGGTGCCGGCCTGCTGACGTGGGCGCGCGAGCAGGTGCGCCTGCCGTCGTGGCGCCGTCGCTTCGCGCTGCGTCCGCGCTGAAACCCTATTCGACCACCACGGAGTTCCTTACGTTTTGACAGATACCAGCCTCGCGACATCCTTTACCCGACGCAGCCTCAGCGCGCGCAATGAGCCGCGCATTCCCGAGCCGCACGCCAATGGCGACCGCGTGCTGCGCACCGCGGCGTTCGTCGCTGCGGTCTGCGGTGCGCTGTACGGCTATGACACGGGGATCATCTCCGGCGCGCTGCTGTCGATCACCGACGAGTTCGGGCTGAGCCACCAGATGCAGGAGATCGTCACCGCGGCGATCCTGGCAGGCGCGGTGATCGGCGCGCTGGCGACGAGCTGGCTGTCCGAACGGATCGGGCGGAAACTGTCGGTGATGGCGGTCAGCGCATTGTTCACGGTCGGGGCGGTCGCATGTGCGATGGCGCCGAGCGTCGGCGCGCTGATCGCGGCCCGCGTGCTGCTGGGGATTGCGGTCGGCGGATCGACCCAGGTCGTGCCGATGTATATCTCGGAACTGGCGCCACAGCACCGCCGCGGCAATCTGGTGACGATGTTCAACGTCGCGATCGGCGTCGGCATCCTGCTCGCCAGCGTCGTCGGCTTCGGTATGCACGACGTCTGGAGCTGGCGGACGATGGTCGCGGTGGCGGCGATCCCGGCGGCGATCATCTTCGTCGCGATGGCGTTCATGCCGCGCAGCCCACGCTGGGCCGCGGAAAACATGGGCATGGAGGCGGCGATCGACGTGCTTCGCCACGTCCGCACCACGCGCCGCGAAATCCGCCACGAGGTATCGCAGATCCGCGAGGCCGCCCGCGAAGGCGATCCCGCCGAAGCGGGCTGGCGTGGCATCCGCCAGGCCTGGGCCCGGCCCGCGCTGATCGCTGCGCTCGGCGTTGCGTTCTTCACCCAGTGCGGCGGCTTGGAGATGATGATCTACTACGCGCCGACGTTCCTGTCGGGTGTCGGGTTCGGCAAGGAATCCGCGCTGCTCGCCAGCCTGGGCGTGGCGATCGTCTATGCGGTGATGACGCTGCTTGGGTGCCTGTTCGTCGACCGGATCGGACGTCGCCGATTGATGCTGGTGATGATCCCCGGCTCGGTGGTCAGCCTGATCGGGCTCGGCATCATGTTCGCGGTGGCAGCACGGGGCGGCGCGCATGGCGGCTGGCAGGGATGGCTGACGATCGCGTTCCTGCTCGCGTTCATGCTGTTCAACTCGGGTGGCATCCAGGTGTGCGGCTGGCTGCTCGGTGCGGAGATGTTCCCGCTGGCGATGCGTGGCCCCGCGACCGCGCTGCATGCGGCGATGCTGTGGGGGAGCAACCTGATCGTGACCGGCACCGCGCTGTCGCTGGTCCATGCGATCGGGCTGGGCTCGACGATGTGGGTCTATGCCGGCGTCAACCTGGCGTCGTTCGTGTTCGTGTTCCTGTTCGTGCCGGAGACCGCCGGAGCCAGCCTCGAGGACATCGAAGCATCGCTGCGTAGCGGGACGTTCCGTCCGACGCGTGGGCATACGACGATCGCCGCGGCGGCCTGACGATGGAACACGCCGCCTTCGCGATCGCGGTGATCGGCCTGCTCGGGATCGGCGCGCAGTGGACCGCGTGGCGGACCGGCTGGCCGGCGATCGCGCTGATGCTGGCCGCGGGGATCCTTGGCGGGCCGGTCACCGGGTTGGTCGATCCCGAGCGCGACTTCGGCGCTTTGTTGAAGCCGGCGATCTCGATCGCGGTCGCGCTGATCCTGTTCGAGGGCGGACTGAGCCTCAACTTTCGTGAACTGCGCCATGCCGAGGGATCGCGCGGCGCGGTCGGGCGATTGTCGCTGATCGGTATCCCGGTCGGCTGGGCGCTGGGTGCGCTGGCCGGCTTCTATGTCGCGGGACTGGTGTGGCCGGTCGCGATCCTGTTCGCCGGCATCCTGGTGGTGACCGGGCCGACCGTCGTCCTGCCGCTGTTGCGCCAGAGCAGCGTCGCGACGCGACCGCGCGCGATCCTGAAATGGGAAGCGATCGTCAACGATCCGTTCGGCGCGTTGTGCGCGTTGGTGACCTACGAATATCTGCGCCGCTCGGCACAGGGCGTGTCGATGGCGCAGATCGCAGGATCGCTGCTCGGTGCGGCGATCGTCGCGGGGCTGATCGGCTTTCAGGTGGCGCGGGCGATCGCCTGGGCGTTTCCGCGCGGTCACGTCCCCGAATATCTGAAGGCACCGATGCTGCTGGTCGCGGTGATCGGCACGTTCGTGGGATCGAACCTGATCCAGCAGGAGACGGGGCTGCTCGCGGTCACGGTGATGGGCGTCGCGCTCGCCAACATGCGGATGGCCGGGCTGCGCAACATCCGGCCGTTCAAGGAGAACGTGACGGTCCTGCTGATCTCGGGCGTGTTCGTGCTGATGTCGGCATCGCTCAATTTCGCCGTGCTGGCCCGGTTCGAATGGCGGTTCGTCGGTTTCCTTTTGGCGCTGCTGTTTTTGGTTCGCCCGGTCACGGTGTTGCTGAGCCTCGCGTTCAGCAGCGTGCCGTGGCGCGAGCGGATCTTCGTCGCGTGGATCGCGCCGCGCGGTATCGTCGCGGTGGCGATTTCGGGGCTGTTCGCACTGCGGCTCGACGAACTCGGCTATCGCGACGGCGAGACTTTGGTGTCGCTGTCGTTCGCGGTCGTGGTCGCGACGATCGTCGCGCATGGTTTCAGCATGAAGCCGATCGCGCGCTGGCTGAAGGTGACCGGCCCCGGCGACCGCGGCCTGTTGATCGTAGGCAGCACCCCGTGGAGCCTGGCGCTTGCACGACTGCTCCGCGAACTCGACGTGGCCGTGACGATCAGCGATACCAGCTGGCTCAGGCTCAGCCCGGTTCGCCAGGCGGGTATCGCCTTTTACCATGGTGAGATCCTGTCGGAAGCGGCGGGGGACGAACTGCATATTGGCGATTTCCAGCTCGTCGCCGTGACCACGGAGAACGAAGCCTATAATGCCCTGGTGTGCAGCGAACTGGCATCCGAACTCGGCCCCGACGCGGTCTATCAACTCGGCGATTCGCCCGATGAGGATCGCCGTCGGCTCGCAGGATCGCTTCGCGGCGAGGCGCTGTTCGAGACGGGCTGGGGTATCGACGACGTGACCGAGCGCACGCAAGGCGGCTGGACGTTTCGCCGGACGCTCCTGACCGAACGCTTCGACTATCTGGCCGCGCGTGCGGCGTTGCCGGATGGGGCGGCCCCGTTGTTGCTGCTGCGTCGGAACGGCAGGGTACGCTTCTTCACGCACGCCGCACCGCCCAAACCGGTGGCGGGAGATACGGTGGTGTCGTTCGTCCCGCCGCGTGCGGTCCGGCAGGCCAATCTCGAACTCGGGGAGCAAGACGCATGAACCGGATACTGCACGGTGCCGCACCGCTTCTCGCTTTGGGCGCCGTGGCCTGCGACCGCCCGAACCCGAACCCGAGCCCGAGCCCATCGAAGCCGCAGGCCGCACCGGCGATCGCGGCGAAGTCGATCATGCGTCCGGCAATCCAGGCCGAGGCCGCACCGGTTACGGCGGCACCCGCGGCGCCGACGATAGTGACGATCGCGTTCGCGTATGAAGGTTATGCGCTCGACGATACCGCACGCGCGCGGCTCGACCGGCTGGCGCAGGCGTCTACCACCGCGACCGCGACATCCATCGTTATCCGTGGCCATACCGATGCCTCGGGCAGCGATCGCGCCAATCTGCGTATCTCGATGGCCCGCGCGATCGCGGTGCGCGACTATCTCGCCGCGGCGAAGGTGCGCGTGCCGATGACCCTGGTGGCGCTGGGTGAGCGTCGCCCGGTCCGCCCCGGTGCGACCCCGGATGGTGCCGACGACCCCGCTGGCCGCGCCGCGAACCGGCGCGTGGAAATCACGCTCCGCTGACGATCGTCCCGTCGAACATCCGCTGCACCGGATCGCCGTCGCCGCCCGCCATCCGGCCGACCAGCAGCGCTAGCGCGGCATGGGCCATCGCATCGACCGGTTGCGCGACGATCAACGGGTTGGCATCGAGCAGCCGCAACCACGGCGCGCCGTCGAAGCCGGCAAGGCGAACCGGCGCAACCGGCGGTCGGGTCTTCAACGCGACGGCGACCTCCAGCATCGTCAGGTTGTCGCCGACGACGATCGCGTCGCACCGATGCTCGGTCAGGGCCGTGCCAACCGCCGCGGCTCGGCGCGCGGTCTCGTGCGGTACGCGGGCGATGTGGACCGGCAGGCCGAGGCGATCCAGCGCTTCGGTGAATCCCTGGCAACGCTCGACCGCCGTACTGCCATGGTCGCCGAACAGGCCGAGTATGCGGGTGCTTCCGGCTGCCGCCAACGCCTCCACGAGCGCGCGTGCAGCCGCCACGTTGTCGAGCCGGACGCTGTCGACCCGCGGTGTCCCCTCGACGCGATCGATGACGACCAGCGGGGTGGAGATCGTCGGGACACCCCCGGCTTGCGTCGGAGCGAGCAGGATGCCGGAGACGCGTTCCTCCGCGAGCAGATCGAGCAGGTGCGTCTCGCGCTCGGGATCTTCGGCGCTGTTGCACAGGATCACCCGCAGACCCTCGCGCCACGCATAGGTCTCGACCGCCTGGACGAACCGCACGAAGAACGGATTGGCGATGTCGGGCACGATCAGTCCGACGACGCTCGCACTGCGCGACCGGAGCCTTCGCGCCGCGAGATTGGGGCGATAATCGAGCGTCGCAAGCGCGGTCTCGACACGCTGCCGGTACACGGGACGGACGCTCTTGCCCGACAGGACGCGCGACACGGTCGCCATCGAAACATCGGCGAGTGCGGCAATATCCTTGATCCCAATCGTCACGCTCACCTCTTTCGATGCGCATGGCTGTAATCGCTACCACCGCGTTGGCCTATATCGGATCGAGGACGAACGGCGGCAGCCGTACGCAGAGTGTCGCGCAGCGGCGGCGTCGGTCGTCGTCGCCAGCAAGGTCGGCGCGAACAGGTAGGTCGACGTCCTAGCGCCTACCGGCGTTGCTCATGCCCTAAGACTGCCTGCGACCGCGAACCCGTGCTTTTCGAGCCCCGCAACGACCGTGTCATGGCCGATCGTGCTCGCCCAGAACATCGGGCCGCCGGTGTAGACCGGCCAGCCATAGCCATTGATCCAGACGACATCGATATCCGATGCGCGCTGCGCCTTGCCCTCTTCGAGGATAAACGCGCCTTCGTTGACCATCGTATACAGCGTGCGTTCGACGATCTCCTGATCGGTGATCGTGCGCTGCGGCGTGGCTGTCTTCGCGCGCCATTCGTCGATGATCGCGGCAACGCGCGGGCTGGGCGTAGCCTTGCGGGTGTCGTCATAGTCGTAGAAGCCGGCCTTGGTCTTCTGGCCCAGCGGCCTTCCGCGGCGAGCGCTTCGCGGATGTTCTCGATGCGGGTGGGATCGCGGTGCCAGCCGATGTCGACGCCGGCCAGGTCCGCCATCTGGAAGGGCCCCATCGGCATGCCGAAATCGGTATGGACCTTGTCGATCTGTTCGGGGCTCGCGCCTTCCAGCAACAGCTTGGCGGCTTCGGTCTGGCGCTGCCGAAGCATGCGATTGCCGATGAATCCGAAGGTGACGCCAGCGACGACGGCGACTTTCCCGATCGTCCTGGCGAGCGCCATGACGGTCGCGAGCACGTCGTCCGCGGTCTTGTCGCCGCGTACGACTTCGAGCAACTTCATCACGTTGGCGGGCGAGAAGAAATGCATGCCGACCACGTCCTGCGGGCGGCCAGTGGAGGCGGCGATCTCGTCGACGTCCAGATAGGACGTGTTGGACGCCAGGATCGCGCCGGGCTTGCACAGGGTATCGAGGCGGCCGAAGATCTCCTTCTTCACGTCCATGTTCTCGTACACCGCCTCGATCACGAGGTCGCAATCGGCGAGCGCGGAGAAGTCGAGCGTCGGGGTCAGCAAGTGCATCGCCGCTTCGACCTGATCGGGCTTTAGGCGCCCCTTGGCAGCCGACGCTTCATAGTTCTTGCGGATAACGCCAGTGCCGCGATCGAGCGCATCCTGCTGCATCTCGACGATCGTTACCGGGATGCCTGCTGACAGGAAGTTCATCGAGATGCCCCCGCCCATCGTCCCCGCGCCGATCACGCCGACGCGACGGATCGGGCGCAGCGCGATGTTCGATGCGATGCCGTCGATCTTCGCGGCCTGGCGTTCGGCGAAGAACAGGTGGCGCTGTGCGGCGGACTGCGTGCCTCCCATCAGCTTCAGAAATTGCTGCCGTTCGAACGCGACCCCTTCGGCAAAGTTCGATCCGTCGCTCGCCTTTTCGATGCAGGCGATGGTAGCGGCGGGCGCGTCGAAGCCACGGAAGCGGCGGGCGTTGGCCTTCCTGAAGGCGGCGACCGCGTCGGGATCTGCGGTGGCGATCTTCTGCGACGCGCGGGGCAGGGCGCGCCTGGCAGCAACGTCGCGGGCAAAGGCGATTGCGTCAGCCTCCAGGCTGTCCGCGCCGACGATCATGTCGATCAGCCCTGCATCAAGCGCGCGCGCGGCAGTGATCGGATCGCCCTTGGCGGTCATTTCCAGTGCCAGCTTCACACCCGCGATACGCGGCAGGCGCTGCGTGCCGCCGGCACCGGGGAGCAGGCCGAGCTTCACCTCGGGTGTCCCGATCTTCGCCGACGGCACCGCGACACGGTAATGACAGCCGAGCGCAACCTCGCACCCGCCGCCGAGTGCCGTGCCATGGATCGCCGCCACGACGGGCTTGTCCGACGCCTCGATGGCGTCGATCACGCGCGGCAGGCTCGGCTCCACCGGCGGCGTGCCGAATTCCTTGATGTCGGCGCCTGCGAAGAAGGTCCGCCCGTCACACCGGATCACCATCGCGGCGACGCCCGGATCGGCAACGCCCTCGGCGATCGCCGCCGCCAGCCCCTGGCGCACGGCTGCGCCCAGTGCGTTCACCGGCGGGTTGTTAGAAACGATGACCAGCACGTCGCCGTGGCGTTCGGTTCGGATGGGGGAGGTCATGGCGGGAATCCTTAAAACGGGATCGGCCCCGGCGCTGTCGCCGGGGCCGGAAGGGTGAGGGTCAGACCCGCTCGACGGCCAGCGCGAGGCCCATGCCGACGCCGATGCACAGTGTCGCCAGGCCGTATCGCCCGCCACTCCGTTCGAGCTGATGGACAAGCGTCATCGCCAGTCGCGCGCCCGACATGCCGAGCGGATGCCCTAGCGCGATGGCACCGCCGTTGGCGTTGACGTGCGGCGCATCGTCGCTGAGGCCGAGGTCGCGCATGACCGCGAGCGACTGGCTGGCGAAGGCTTCGTTGAGCTCGATCGCGGCGAAGTCGCCGATCGTCATGCCCAGTTGCGCCATCAGCTTGCGGGTCGCCGGGATCGGTCCGAGGCCCATCACGCGCGGTTCGACGCCGGCCGACGCCATGCCGAGGATGCGCGCCCGCGGCGTCAGGCCGTGCGCCTTTGCCGCGCTCTCGCTCGCGACGATCATCGCAGCGGCGCCGTCGTTGATCCCCGAAGCGTTGCCCGCGGTCACCGTGCCGTCGGGCCCGAACAGCGGCTTCAACCGGCTGAGCGTCTCAATCGTGGTGTCGGCGCGGGGATGCTCGTCGGTGGTTGCCTCGATCGTCTCGCCCTTGCGACGACCGGGCACGGTCACCGGCACGATCTCCTCGGCGAAATAGCCATTGGCCTGTGCGGCGGCCGCGCGCTGCTGGCTGCGCAGTGCGAAGGCGTCCTGGTCGGCGCGGGTGATATTATGGTCGGCGGCGACGTTCTCGCCGGTGCGCGGCATCGTCTCGGTGCCATACCGTGCGTCGAGCGCCGGGTTGACGAACCGCCAGCCCATTGTCGTGTCCTCAAGCTTCTGGTCGCGGCCGAACGCGCCCGCCGACTTGCCCATCACAAACGGTGCGCGCGTCATGCTCTCGACGCCGCCGGCGATCGCGATCGCCATCTCGTCGTTGCGGATCGCCCGTGCCGCCGATCCGACCGCGTCCAGCCCCGATGCGCAGAGCCGGTTCAGCGTCACGCCGGGCACGGTATAGGGCAGGTCGGCGAGCAACAGGCTCATCCGCGCGACGTTGCGATTGTCTTCGCCGGACTGGTTGGCGCACCCGTAGAACACCTCGTCGATTGCGGCGGGATCGAGCCCGGCATTGCGCCGCAGCAGCGCCTGCATCGGCACCGCGCCGAGATCGTCTGCGCGTATCCCGGACAGGATGCCGCCGTAGCGGCCGATCGGCGTGCGAACCGCGTCGCAGATAAAGGCTTGCGTCATGATGTCCTCAAGCTTGGGAGTTGGGGCACGGACCCGATGCGTCCGTGCCCGAATATCGGATTACAGCGAGAAGCCGCCGTCGACGGCGATGGCCTGGCCGGTCACATGCTTTGCCGAGGCCAGGAACACGACCAACTGCCCCATGTCCTCGGGCGTCTGCGCTTCGCCTTGCGGCAACAGCGTCGACTGGTGCCGATCCCAGGACTCCGCCTCGCTCTCGCCGTCCTGAGCCCACCGCGCCGACATGCCGTCGTCGCCGCGCCACATGCCGGTCTCGACGATGCCGGGGCACAGGGCGTTGACCGTGATCCCCTCGCCAGCGACTTCCTTGGCGAACGCGTTGGTGAAGCCGATCACGCCGAACTTCGACGCCGTATAATGCGACAGGTCGGGGAAACCGATCTTGCCGGCGATCGACGATGTGTTGATTATCCGCCCGAAGCGGTTCTTGCGCATCAGCGCGAGCTCGGACGTGCAGCTCAGGAACACGCCGCGCAGGTTGACCGCCATCAGCTGGTCCCACTGGTCGACCGTCAGCTCACCGACCTTGCCGACGCTGACGATCCCGGCATTGTTGACCGCGATATCGAGCCGACCGAACTGGCGTTCGACCGCATCGACCATCGCCTGGACGCTTTCGGCATGGCGCACGTCCACCTTGATCGCGGCGGTCCGGCAACCGAGCGCTTCGACTGCCGCGCTGCTCTCGGTCGCAAGCGCCAGGTCGTAATCGGCCACGACCACGTCGGCGCCCGCCTCCGCGAGGCTCCGGGCGATCCCGGCGCCGATGCCGCGGCCACCGCCGACGACGAGCGCGATCTTTCCGTCCAGGGGCAGGGTGATGTCAGTCATGATGATCCTCTCCTTCTTGTGATTTTTCAGTCGTGCTGGTCGATGATCCCGGCTGCGGCGAGCGCGGCGAGCGCTTCGCCCGACAGGCCGAGCCGGTCTGCCAGCACCGCGTCGGTATGCTCGCCGAGCATCGGCGGCGGCGATCGGTAGGTGACCGGCGTGTCGGACAGCTTGATCGGGCTGCCGATCATCTGGAACGCGTCGTTCAGCGGATGCGGGATCGCCACGACCATCTCTCGCGCGGCGACCTGTGGCTCGTCCAGCGCGGCGGCGACGTCGTTGATCGGCCCGACGGGCACCTTGACCGCCTGGATGATCGCGATCCATTCGTCGGCGGTCGCCGTGGCGAACTGCGCTCCGAGCAGCGTCTCCAGTGCATCTCGGTGCGCGATCCTATCGGTATTCCGCAGGAACCGCGGATCCCGGGGCAAAGCGGGCAGGCCGATTGCACCGCACAGCGCGACGAACTGGCTGTCGTTGCCGCACGCGATGATGAACGCGCGGTCGCTCGCATGGAACAGCTGGTACGGCACGATATTGGCGTGGGCATTGCCGTAGCGCCCCGGCGAGCGACCCGTGGACAGATAGTTCATCGACTGATTGGCGAGCGCCGCCACCTGCACGTCGAGCAGCGCCATGTCGCAATGCTGGCCGCGCCCGGTCGTCGTGCGCGCGATCAGTGCCGCCTGGACCGCGATCGTCGCATAGAGGCCGGTCATCAGGTCCGCGACCGCGACGCCGACCTTTTGCGGACCGCCGCCGGGACGGTCGTCGCGCTCGCCGGTGATGCTCATCAGCCCGGCCAGACCCTGAACGATGAAATCGTAGCCGGGCTCGGCGGCACGCGGGCCGGTCTGGCCGAACCCGGTGATCGAACAATAGATCAGCCGCGGGTTGATCGCCGACAGCGTGGCATAATCCAGACCGTAACGGGCGAGCGATCCACTCTTGTAGTTCTCGATCAGGATATCGGCATCGGCGACCAGCCGCCGGACGAGGTCCTGCCCCTCGGGCCGCGAGATATCGATCGCGACCGACCGCTTCCCGCGATTGGCGGACTGGTAATAGGAGGCCTCGCCCGAGGGGCTGCCCTCGTCGGTCGGCATGAAGGGAGGGCCCCAGCTGCGCGTGTCGTCACCCGCGACCGGGCGCTCGACCTTGATCACGTCGGCACCGAGATCGGCGAAGATTTGGCCGCACCAGGGACCGGCGAGCACGCGGCTGAGGTCGATCACGGTGATACCGGTCAGGGCACCGCTCATGCCCCGCGACTCGAGGACCATGTCCAGGTCGGATTCCGAAAACTCGATCGCCCAACGATACAGTGGGTGGCTGGCTTCACGCTATCCCTACCTATCAATTTGGTTCCGCTGTGCGAAACACGGTTCTGCTTTAAAGCCTCTCTAGGCTCCTAACTGTAGAGCTGTAAAGGCGCCGGCTCACGGCATGCATCGGTAGCATTGCAGCGATCGGCCCAAACATACCTGTTGCTCAAATCCGCATGTTCCGCTAGGCGGAACTACATTCCGCATTGTTGACTTTGCAATTTGAGGGGAATAGCGAATGCCTACGAACGAACCCAAGCCGACGACTCTGCCGCCAAGCACGGTCGACGTCACACTGGGCAGCCCGACAACGATCGGGGCGCATGTCTCGAACGAAGAGGATGATTCGAATGGCGAAAAAGACCGCAACTTTGTCACGGCGCTAGCAAGAGGCATGGAATTGCTCCGCTGCTTCAGCATGAAGGAAAGCGTTCTCGGGAACCAGGAGCTCGCCGCGAAGACCGGCTTGCCCAAGGCTACCGTGTCGCGGATGACCTACACGTTGTCGCAGCTCGGCTATCTCCGGAAGCATTCTCAATCGGGCAAATACAAGCTCGACGTCGGCGTGCTGTCGTTCGGCTATCAGATGCTGTCGAACCTGCCGATCCGGGCGATCGCGAACTCGTTCATGGTCGATCTCGCCCAGCATGCGCACGCCGCGGTGGCGCTTGCCGCACGCGATCGCCTGCAGATGGTCTATATCGACGTGGTCCACGGCCAGACGAACCTGACGACGCGTCGCCAGGTCGGCTATCCCATGCCGATCCACCTCACCTCGATCGGGCGCGCCTGCATGGCGGCGATGCCGGACGGCGAGCGCGAGGTGCTGTTGAACCAGATCCGCGACCGCAATGCCGGCGACTGGCTCGAAATCCGCCGCAACCTGGATCGCGCGTTCCGGGACTATGCGGACTACGGATATTGCCTGTCGATCGGCGAATGGGAGCGCGACGTGAACTCGGTCGGCGTGCCGTTCATCCACCCCGAGCAGGGCATCCTCGCCTTCAACTGCGGCGGCCCCAGCTTCGTCCTCCCGCGCGAGAAGCTCGAGGACGATATTGGCCCCCGTCTCAAGCACATGGTCAGTCAGATGCGCGCGGTAGCGTGGTGACCGGCCTTCGATCTTCGCAGAAACACCGGCCGTTCGGCCGAGGATAGGAACAAGAATGATCCGCGACGCAGAAATGCTGGAGATGTTGGTCAGTTCGATCGGCAAGTTCGTCGACGAAGCCCTGATCCCGCGCGAGCACGAAGTCGCGGAAACCGACGCCATCCCCGCGGACGTCGTCGCGCAGATGCGGGACCTCGGGTTGTTCGGTCTGACCATCCCCGAGGACTATGGCGGGCTGGGCGTGACGATGGAGGAGGAGGTGCTGATCACCTTCGAACTGGGCCGCGCCTCGCCTGCGTTCCGCTCCTATATCGGTACGAACAACGGGATCGGCTCGATCGGCATCCTGCTCGACGGGACCGAGGCGCAGAAGACGGCCTATCTCCCGAAGCTGGCCAGCGGCGAATTTCTGAGCGCTTTTTGCCTCACCGAACCGGATTCCGGGTCCGACGCAGCGTCGCTCAAGACCAGCGCGGTCCGCGACGGCGACGATTACGTGATCAACGGCACCAAGCGCTACATCACCAACGCGCCGCACGCCGGCATCTTCAGCGTGATGGCGCGGACCGATCCGGCGGTGAAGGGCGGCAGCGGCATCAGCGCCTTCATCGTCGAACGCGGCACGCCTGGCCTGACGCTCGGTAAGCCCGACGCTAAGATGGGCCAGAAGGGCGCGCATACCAGCGACGTCATCTTCGACGACGTTCGCGTTCCCGCCGCCAACCTGATCGGCGGCAAGGAAGGGGTCGGCTTCAAGACCGCGATGAAGGTGCTCGACAAGGGACGGCTGCATATCGCGGCACTCAGCGTCGGCGCGTCCGAGCGGATGCTGTCCGACACGCTGCGCTACGCGATCGAGCGCAAGCAGTTCGGCCAGCCGATCGCCGAGTTCCAGCTGATCCAGGCCATGCTCGCCGACAGCAAGGCGGAGCTGTACGCGGCCAGGTGCATGGTGCTCGATGCCGCGCGCAAGCGCGACGACGGCGCCAACGTGAGCACCGAAGCCTCTTGCGCCAAGCTTTTCGCTACCGAGATGTGCGGACGCGTCGCGGACCGCTGCGTCCAGATCCACGGCGGCGCGGGCTATATCAGCGAATACAGCATCGAGCGGTTCTATCGCGATGTCCGGCTCTTCCGGATCTACGAGGGAACCAGCCAGATCCAGCAGATCATCATCGCGCGCAACATGATCCGCGAAGCACGGGACGCCGCATGAAGGCTTTCCGGCAGGGAACGGGATTGCGCAAAGTATAACTATAATATCGGAGTTTGGGATGAGTAGCTTGATCAACACTACCGAAAATGGTGCCGTCATTCACATCGATGCCGCGATCATCGGCGCAGGATTTGCCGGCCTCTACGCGCTCAAGAAGATGCGCGACGAACTTGGCCTCACCGCCCTGGCGTTCGACAAGGCCGGCGGCGTCGGTGGCACCTGGTACTGGAACCGCTATCCCGGCGCACTCTCCGACTCCGAGTCGCATGTTTACTGCTATTCCTGGGACAAGGACCTGCTGCAGGAATGGGACTTCAAGACGAAGTACGTTCCCCAGTCGGAAGTGCTGCGGTATCTCGAAAGCGTCGCCCAGCGTCACGACCTGCTGAAGGACATCCGTCTGAACACCGGCATCACCGCCGCGGCGTTCGACGAAGCCCAGCAGCGCTGGATCGTACGGACGGACGCGGGCGAAACCTATTCGGCCAAATATCTGATCGCCGCCGTGGGCCTGCTTTCCGCGACGAACCTGCCCAAGATCGACGGGATGGATAGCTTTGCGGGCAAGATCTATCACACGTCGCGCTGGCCCGAGGGCGTGGAGCTTGCCGGCAAGCGGGTAGGGGTCGTCGGCAACGGCTCGACAGGCGTTCAGGTCATCACTGCGATCGCGCCGGTCGTCGGCCATTTGACGGTATTCCAGCGCTCGCCGCAATATTCGGTACCGGTCGGCAACGGTCCGCTTAGCGAAGCGGACATGGCAGAGATCAAGGCGTCCTATCCGAAGATCTGGGACGGCGTGAAGAACTCGTCGCTCGCCTTCGGTTTCGAGGAGAGCACGCGGCCGCTGGCCAGCGTCTCGCCCGAGGAACGGACGCGCATCTTCGACAAGGCATGGGCCAAGGGCGGCGGCTTCCGCTTCATGTTCGAGACCTTCGGCGACATCGCGACCGACGAGGACGCGAACAAGGCGGCACAGGACTATATCCGCGGCAAGATCGACAGCATCGTGCACGACCCCGAAACCGCGCGGAAACTCAAGCCGAAGGATCTCCACGCCAAGCGGCCGCTTTGCGACAGCGGCTATTACCAGACGTTCAACCGCGACAATGTCGAACTCGTCCATATCGGCGAGACGCCGATCAAGGCCATCACGCCAAAGGGCGTGCTCACCGCGGATGGTGTAGAGCACGAACTCGACATCCTGATCTTCGCGACCGGGTTCGATGCGGTCGACGGTAACTACAAGCGGATGGACCTGCGCGGACGCGACGGCGTGACGATCCAGGATCATTGGAAGGACGGCCCATCGGGCTATCTCTCGGTCCTCACCGCGCAATTCCCCAACATGTTCATGGTGCTGGGGCCGAACGGTCCGTTCACGAACCTGCCGCCGACGATTGAGACCGAGGTCGAATGGATCTCCAAGACGATCGATTACATGGAGAAAAACAAGGTCGCCGCGATCGAGGCTACGCCCGAGGCCGAGGCGGAGTGGACGCAGACCTGCCACGACATCGCGAGCCAAACGCTTTTTCCGAAGGCGGATTCGTGGATCTTCGGGGCGAACATCCCCGGTAAGAAGCGCACCATCTATTTCTACATGGGCGGCCTGAAGGCGTTCCGCGAGACGATCGAGGACGTCGCCGCCGACACATATCGCGGCTTCGTCCTGGAGCCGCAGAAGCAGGGCGTGCTCGTCGACTGAAATATCCGGGCGCCGCGCATCGTCGCGGCGCCTCGTAACCGTTTTCACCCAGGGCCCGTACGTCGATCGCGCGGACCAGCGAGGTATTCTTGTGCAGTTGAAAGATCCAAGCCTGTTCCGCGAACAGGCGTATGTCGATGGCGTGTGGGCAGACGCCGACGGCGGCCAGACGATAACCGTCACCAATCCGGCCACCGGTGCGGTCATCGGCAGCGTCCCCCGGATGGGCACGGCCGAGACGCGGCGCGCGATCGAAGCCGCGGACCGGGCGCTGCCCGCGTGGCGCGCGTTGACGGCCAAGGATCGCGCGATCCGCCTGCGCCGCTGGTTCGAACTGATGATCGAAAACCAGGAGGATCTGGCCCGGCTGATGACGCTGGAACAGGGCAAGCCGCTGGTCGAGTCGCGCGGCGAGATCGCCTATGCCGCCTCGTTCATCGAATGGTTCGCCGAAGAGGGCAAGCGCGTCTACGGCGACATCATTCCGGGTCATCAGCCCGACAAGCGCGTCCTGGTGCTGAAACAGCCGATCGGCGTGACTGCGGCGATCACGCCGTGGAATTTCCCCTCGGCGATGATCACCCGCAAGGCGGGCCCGGCGCTCGCTGCCGGTTGCACGATGGTCCTGAAGCCCGCGTCGCAGACCCCGTTCTCGGCGCTCGCGCTGGCGGGACTCGCCGAACGTGCGGGCATCCCCAAGGGCGTTCTCAGCGTCGTGACCGGGTCCGCCGGCGAGGTCGGCGGCGAACTCACCGGTAACCCAATCGTGCGCAAACTCACCTTCACCGGCTCGACCGAAATCGGCAGCCAACTGATGGCGCAGTGCGCCAAGGACATCAAGAAAGTGTCGCTCGAACTGGGTGGCAACGCGCCGTTCATCGTGTTCGACGATGCCGATCTCGATGCCGCCGTCGAAGGTGCGCTGATGTCCAAATATCGCAACAACGGGCAGACCTGCGTGTGTGCGAACCGCCTTTATATTCAAGACGGCGTCTATGATGCGTTCGTGGCGAAGTTGCAGGCGGCGGTGGCAAAGCTGCGGGTCGGCAACGGCATGGACGAGGGTGTCACGGTCGGGCCGATGATCGACGCCAAGGCGATCGCCAAGGTCGAGGAGCATATCGCCGACGCCGTATCGAAGGGCGCGCGCGTGGTTGCCGGCGGCAAGCCGCACGAGAGCGGCGGACTGTTCTTTCAGCCCACCATCCTGGTCGACGTTCCCGATAACGCGGCCGTCGCGAAGGAAGAGACGTTCGGCCCGTTGGCGCCGCTGTTTCGCTTCCGCCAAGAGGACGATGTCGTCCGCCGCGCGAACGATACCGAGTTCGGGCTCGCCGCCTATTTCTATACACGCGATCTGAGCCGGGTGTTCCGGGTCGGCGAGGCGCTCGAATACGGCATCGTCGGCGTCAACACCGGCATCATCTCGAGCGAGGCGGCGCCGTTCGGCGGCGTGAAGGCGTCTGGCGTCGGGCGCGAAGGCTCGAAGTACGGCATCGATGACTATGTCGAGATCAAATATATGTGCCTCAGCATCTAAGATGTGAGCTCGCCCAGCGAGCGTAATCGTCCCCGGTTCGATCAGAATTGGCCCCGAACGGCAACGTTCCGGGGACGGAGCGGACGTGCGTCCGCGAAAGGAGAGATTGCATGAAACCGGCAAACTTGATCGTCGTCGCCACCCTTGCGTGTTCAGGCGCATGCTTCGGGGCGGCGAGCGCCAATGCGCAAACGCAGGATCCGACCGTCCAGACGGAGGACATCGCGCCCACCCAGTCCCAACCCCAGCCACTTCAGGCTCGACCTGGTATGTCGATCGGCGTGCTGGGCGACTGGGGCGGTCTGCGCCCGCGCCTTTACGACGAGGGTTTCGATTTCCAGGTCGGCTATGGCAACGAACTGGCGTGGAACATGCGCGGCGGCACCAAGCGCGACGTGACCGACATCGGCCAGATCATCGTCGGCACCTCGATCGACATGGACAAGCTGGCCGGCGTGAAGGGCGGCACTGCGAAGGTCACGCTATTCTACCGCCACGGTCCCAGCCTGAACATCAACGCAGGGCTTGGCCTGATCCAGCAGGTGCAGGAAGCCTATGGCCGCGGCGAGATCGTCCGGCTGGTCGAGGCATGGTATCAGCAGAGCTTCGCCGACGACCGGGTCCGGTTGAAGGTCGGGCGGTTGCCCGCGAACGGCGACTTCGCGTCGTTCGCCTGCGATTTCCAGAACCTGTCCTTCTGCGCGTCGCCACAAGGCAACGTGCAGGGCGGGATAAGCTATTGGTTCAGCGCGCCGGCAAGCGCCTGGGCGGCGGTCGGCCGGTACAATTTCGGCGGGGATCGCAAGGCGGGGTATCTGCAGGTCGGCGTCTACCAGACCAACCAGAAGAACATCGATCCCACCAACGGATTCCGCCTCGCGCTGTCCGGCGGTACCGGCGTGATGATCCCGGTCGAGGCGGCCTGGACGCCCAATTTCGGCGGCAGCAAGCCGGGATATTACAAGGTCGGCGGCTGGGTCGAAACCTCGCGCGCCAATGATCTCACGAGGGACGCACAAGGCGATCTCACGATCGTGTCGGGAGAGCCCGGTGCGCCCTTTCGCGGCAGGCACGGCGTCTATTTCGAGATGGCGCAGCAACTGACGCCGTCGCCCGAGGGGCTCGATCGGACCGGGCTGTCGATGTTCTTCAACGCGACGCGGCTCGATCGCAAGTCGAGCATGATCGACAGCCAGATCGCGGTCGGCCTGACGCAGACCGGCACCTTCGCCGGCCGGGAGCATGACCAGATCGCGGTGGCGATCGCGCGGACGCACGTGAACGATCGCCTGCGCCTGACCGATCGGATCGCGGTGGACCAGGGCGTGCTGCCGGGCGTTCGCGGTTCGGAATATCTGATCGAGCTCGACTACCGGATCGTGCCCATCGCCGGGATCAAGATCGGCCCCAACGTCCAATGGGGCGTCAATCCGGGCGCGATCGCCTCGGCGCGCAACGTCGTGGCGGGCGGCGTGAAGAGCTCGATATCGTTCTGACCTTCCAATCATAACCCCAGGAGAAGACCATGACTACGACGACCAGGAAAGTAGCCTTCATCACCGGCGCGGCACAGGGGATCGGCGAAGCGATCGCGCTGCGGCTCGCCAAGGACGGGTTTGCGATCGCCTGCGCCGATCTCAACGTCGAACTTGCCGGCACACTGGCCGACCGCATCAAGGCGGATGGCGGCGCGGCCTTCGCGGTCCGCGTCGACGTCGGCGATCGTGACTCGGTGTTCCGCGCGGTCGACGAGGCGGCCGAAGCGCTTGGCGGCATGGATGTCGTCATCAACAACGCCGGTGTCGCGCCGATCACCCCGATCGAGGACATCGACTATGACCTGTATCGCCGCACGTTCGACATCAACGTCGGCGGCGTCCTCTGGGGCATCCAGGCGGCTACGAAGGCGTTCAAGCGGCTTGGGCACGGCGGCAAGATCATCAACGCCTGTTCGCAGGCGGGCCAGGTCGGCAACCCCGATCTCGCAGTCTATAGCGGCACCAAGTTCGCGGTGCGCGGTATCACGCAGACCGCGGCACGCGATCTCGCCGCGCTCGGCATCACCGTCAACGCCTATTGCCCGGGCATCGTCAACACGCCGATGATGCAGAAGGTCGCGCAGGACCTCGCCGACAATCACGGCAAGCCCTACGCCTGGGGCATGGAGCAGTTCGCCCAGAACATCACGCTGAAGCGCATCTCCGAGCCGTCCGACGTCGCCGCCTGCGTCGCATTTCTCGCCGGGCCGGACTCCGATTACATGACCGGGCAGGCCATGGTGATCGATGGCGGGATGGTGTTCAACTAAGGCAGCCCAACGCACGCTGTTTCGAGCGATAAGGCCCGCTACAGGCGATAGGTAGCGGTCAGGGTTCCCACAGGTCGAGTCTTATGCTCGACCTGCGGGCTGTCGTTCAAGGCGCCCAGCAGCGTGCTAACCGTTCCGGTCGCGCTCGACAAAACTCGGTTTTTCGATGAAAGGGAGCGTGCGGGTCGATCAATGGCTGACACTATCCCCCGATGGGCAGGTGGCGCAGAACCACCTCGTCGTTCGCAAGCTCGGCGTCACCGTCGCGACCCTCGACGAAATCATCAGGAAGCTGTCATGAGCGGGCCGCGATCAGCGGCTCGCCAGCATGGCCTGCGGCTTGGGCCGGATGCTGCCGTCGTCGAGCGCATAGGAGAGCATGACCCCGATATGATCGGATAGCATAGCGTTCGCGTCATCGTGGCCGAAGGGTGCGCTCAGGCCGAGCGGCCGGATCGAAAGCGCGTTCGGGGCGCGATACATCAACCAGTCCTTCGCGCGGGCGGTGGAGATCGCGATATCGGCCGGCTCGCGCACCACGCAGGCGCGCGTCATCCGGCATCGTAGCGATCCGGCTGTCAGTGCAACCGGCCCCCCGAACATCCGCTGGGCGAAATAGCGGCGGCGGGCGAGGTCTCGCCCGACGTTGAAATCGCCCGCCACCAGGATTGCGGCGTCGGGCCGCGCGACTGCGTCGATGAAGCTGCCGAGCAGGTCGATCTGCCGCTTATAGGCATAGAGCGCGCGCGGTTCCGACACCCCGGTTGCGCCATTGGAATTCAGATGGGTGTCGATGACGGTGACTGGCCGGGCCATGCCGGGGATTGCGATCGAGGCCGCCATCGCGCCCTTGTTGGCGAGGCAGTCATAGCCCGCGCAGACCGGATAGCTCATCCGGCGCACAGCTAGGATCGGGTAGTCGGAAAAGATCGCCAGACCACTGCCGACATGCTTGCCGACCCGCTCGCCGCGTAACATGCTGCCCTCGGACACGAAGCGTCGGTCGTCCGGGGTCGTGGCGGACGACGAGTCCTCGGCGGGCGCGCCGAACGCGATATAGCGATAGCCCGCCGCGATCCCGATCGCCTTGGCATCGGGCACGAATGCTTCCTGTAGCGCCACGATGCCCGGTTGGCGGCCGGCGGCGCGCATCGCGCGGAACTGTGCGGCGATGGCGGACAGCGACGCGGTGCGATCCTCGGCGATCGGCCAGGGCAGGCCGTGCACGTTATACGTCATGACCGACACCATCGGGTGCGGTTCGCTGGCGACGGCGGGCGCGGCATAGGCCACCAGCGCCGCCGCCCAAAGTCCGAAATTCCCGATCCGTATCGACACCATTCGGTCTCCTGTTACTGCTTTCGGCACAGACGCCGCCGTGCGGGATCAACCGCATATCGAAATTGCCGATCTGCCATCGGGTGGAGCGGCTCCCGTCCTGACCGGTCGGCGGGATCAGCGCTTGAGCGGCGCGAACGAGAACAGACCGCTGCGATAGTTCATGACGACCGTCGTCGCGGTGAGGCCGGCATGCGCGACGATCCGCGCCTGCCCGACATCGGGCTTCGAATGGCCAAGCCGCGGATTGCCGGCAAAACCGATGCCGTCGTGGAGCAGGCTGAAACCGTGGCCGCCCGTACGGCTGTGGACGACGCTCAGCGCATAGGCGCCCTCGCCGGGCACACGCAGGCATAATTGCGCAGGGCCGGACGGCGGCACCGCGATCACCGCGCGGCGGAACGTCTTGCCCTGCGCGATCAGGACATTGTCGTCGGCGAGGAAATCCCCCTCGACCGCCGGATAGACTTCCGCCCGCAGCCGTCCCGCCCGATCCTTCAGTCCGTCGACGGTCACGACGATCGCAGGGCCGGTCTCGTGCGGTCGGCACCGCGCCGCCTCGGTTCCCAGCGCCGGTGTGGACGGCAGGGTGGTGGCAAGCATGGTCATCAGCGACAGGATCATTGCGTACGCTCCGGGTTCAGGATTTCGACGGCCGCGAGGATCGCGCCGAGCAGCAGATGCGTGATCAGCCAGAGCGCGGCGATCATCGTCAGCATGGCGGTCACCTGCGACGACTGGCCCACCGTGAAGGCGACCAGCCCGGCGAAGACGATGTCCTTGTTGGGGACCAGCGGCAGGCGGGACACCAGCATCCTGAGCGTCGCGAGCACGAGCCACCATGCAAGCGGCGCGGTCGGCAGCGTGACCGCCCATAGCGCCGCAGCGAGTACCGTGGTCGCGACGATGCGCAGCAGGTGGATGACGGCGATCCGGCGAAGATCGGCACGCGGCAAGCTGAACAGCCGCTTGCGCATCCCCAGCGCCACGAGCGAGGGCAGCGCGATGCTCGCGGCCGACAGGATCATCACCTTGGCGTCGGTGCCGAGGGTTAACGCGACGAGGGCACGCCAGCTCAGCGCGGCGAGCGCTAGCGTGCAGACATTGGCGACGACCGCAGACAGGACCGAGACGTCCTTGATCGCGCCGAACGGCGAGCCGACCATCGTCGCATGGCGACGTGCCCAGGCGTAGAAGTAGAGCTCGCCCGAATAGCCCGCGACGATCTCGTTGCTGATCCGCTTGCGGAGCAAGGCGAGGAACCCCTTGGCGGGCAAGGTCCAGAGCCGGCGATAGATGACCCATTCGCTCGCGGGCATCGCCAGATAGCCGGCGGCGAACACCAGCCAGAACAGCGGCGACCGTGGCACCATCGCGATGACGCCGCGCACGTCCAGGTGGCGCAACTGCCAGAGCGCGGCGATCAGGATCGCGGCGGACAGAAGCGGCGTCAGCCAGCGCGCAACGAGCCCCTTGTGAACCGTCATTGGCTTCAGCGGCAGCGCGGGCGCGGACGGCATGGTTCGGCTCAAGGCCGCGCTGGGCGTGCGGTGCAGCGCGTCGCTCATGCGTCGACCTTTGCCAACGCCCGATCGAGACGGTGCCGCGAGGCCGCGGCGGCGAACGAACCTGGATCTGTCATGGCATCTCGACGCCGCTGCGCCGGGCTATCCCCAGCCCGAGCCTGGATGGCGACGTAAAAATTTCGCGAAGGACTGCGGATCGGCCTCCGCAGTGCCGTCACCAGAGCATGGACGGACACGCTGCTTTCTGGACGGTGCGATGGTGACAGGTTCGAGGGATCACACGCCCGAAGATCCGCGGGACAAGCGCCTGATCGTATCGATCCACGATGTCTCGCCCGCCTTCGCCGAGCCGATCGAGCGCCTGGCCGAGACCATCGGCGAGATCCTCGGCGGCCCGCGGTTCGCGATGCTCGTGGTGCCCGATCATTGGGGCGCGGCACGGCTCGACCGCGCGCCGGCGTTCGCGCGCCGGTTGCGCGGGTGGGCCGATGCGGGCGTCGAGATGTTCCTGCATGGCTGGTTCCACCGCGACACGAGCGATCACCGGGGGACCGCCGCGGCGGTGAAGGCGCGCTACATGACGGCCGGCGAAGGCGAGTTTCTGGGCCTGAGCGCGGACGAGGCGGAAAGCCGGATGCGGCGTGGGCGTGACATGGTGGAGCAGGCGATCGGCGGTCCCGTCGCAGGGTTCATCGCGCCGGCCTGGCTCTACGGCGAAGGCGCCAAACAGGCTTTGAAAACCTGCGACTTCGCGCTTGCCGAGGATCATTTCCGGGTCTGGCAACCCGCAAGCGGCGCGGTCGTCGCGAAGGGGCCGGTGGTGACCTGGGCCAGCCGATCGACGGCGCGGACCGCCAGCTCGCTCGCGGTGGCCGCCGCCGCGTGCGCGCTGCCCGACTGGCTGCCGACGCTCAGGGTCGCGGTGCATCCCGGCGACGTCACCAAGGAGTCTCTGATGACGAGTATCGACCGGACGATCCGATCGCTGTCGGCCCGACGCACCGTCGCGCGCTATGCCGATCTGCTGCCCGTGGGGGGACGCGCGTCATGAAGATCGTCGATGTCTGCGCTTTCTACACGCCGAGCGGCGGGGGCGTGCGCACCTATATCGACCGCAAGCTGATCGCGTTCGCCGAGCGCGGGCACGAGGTC
Source organism: Sphingomonas sp. 4RDLI-65 (assembly GCF_049472435.1). Lineage (NCBI taxonomy): Bacteria > Pseudomonadati > Pseudomonadota > Alphaproteobacteria > Sphingomonadales > Sphingomonadaceae > Sphingomonas > Sphingomonas sp. 4RDLI-65. The sequence continues at coordinate 90,190 of NZ_JBCEBT010000003.1, forward strand.
GTCGTGGTGGCGCCGGGCGACCATGATGGCGAGGAGCGCCGGGGGCCGCATGCCCGTATCCGATGGGTGCGCTCGCCTCGCTTCCCACTCGACCGCTCCTATCGCTATTTCGCCGATCGCGCCGCGCTGCACGCGGTCCTCGACGAGGAGGCTCCCGATCTGGTCGAGGTCTCGTCGCCGTGGCGCAGCGCGTCGATGGTGGCCGACTGGCGTGCCGAGCGCGGCAGCGGCGCGAAACTGTCGCTGGTCGCGCATGCCGATCCGCTGTCGGCCTATGCCTATCGCTGGTTCGAGGGGGTCGCGTCGACGCGGACGATCGACCGGGCATTCGACTGGTATTGGCGCCATCTGCGGCGGCTCGATCAGCGGTTCGATCTGGTGGTGAGCGCGAGCGACAGCCTGACCGAGCGATTGCGGGATGGCGGCCTGCAAAAGGTCGTCACCGATCCGATGGGAGTCGAGCCGGGGCAATTCTCGCCGACGCTGCGCGATGCCGCGGCACGACGCGACATGCTGGCGTTGTGCGATCTGCCCGAGGATGCGCTGTTGCTGATCGGCGTCGGACGCCATGCGCCCGAAAAGCGCTGGCCGATGGTGGCGCAGGCCGCGACCCTGGCAGGCGTGCAGGTGCCGGTCGGGCTGGTGATCGTCGGCGGCGGATCGCGGCAGCGCCCGGTCGTCGAGGCGATCGACGGCAATCCGCATGTCCGCCTGGTCGAGCCGACCACCGATCGCGCGGCACTGGCGCGCATGATGGCCAGTGCCGATGCGGTGATCCACGGTTGCGAAGCGGAGACCTTCTGCTTCGTCGCAGCGGAGGCGATCGCTTCCGGTCGCCCACTGATCGCGCCGGATCGCGGGGGTGCCGCGGACCTCGCGCGCGCAGGCGGCGGCGTGACCTATCGTTCGGGCGACGGGCAGAGTGCGGCCGACGCGATCCTCGCGGTGGCACGTGACCGGCTGGCGCCCGGACTTCAGCCCGCAATCCGCACGATGGACGACCATTTCGACGCACTGCTCGCGCTGTATGCCGACGGTGCCGCCATGAGGAGAGAAGGATCATGCCGATGACCGCGATCGCCTTTTCGATGCCGCTCGCCGCCGCGACCGAGCCGCCCGTCGCGCTACGTACCGGCGACAGCGCAGCCTGTGATTTCAGCGGCGACGGGAGGCTCTGCAGGAGCGATGCGGGGGAGCGTTCCGCCCTGGCCTATCCGGGTTTTTATCTGGCGATCCCTGCGTACGCATTGCTGATCCTTGCGGTCCTGATCATCCGTCTGTGCGCTTTGCGGGGACAGACGACCCGATGACCGAACGGGATCGGGCAATGCTCTCGAAGGTGCCCGCCGTCACTTTGGTGTTCTGGATCATCAAGATCCTGGCGACCACGTTCGGCGAGACCGCGGGCGACACGGTCAGCATGTCGATGAACTTCGGCTATCTCGTCGGCACTGCGATCTTTGCCGCGATCCTCATATTGCTGGTGTGGCGACAGGTGGCGGCAGCGCGCTATCGGCCGTTCCTCTACTGGGCGACGATCATCGCGTCGACGACGGCCGGCACGACGATGGCGGACTTCGCGACGCGCTCGCTCGGGATCGGGTATCCGGGCGGGTCGCTGATCCTGCTCGCCTGCGTCGCGGCGTCGCTGCTGGTTTGGCACCGCGCATTGGGATCTGTCTCGGTCGCGGCGGTGCACGAGCCGCGCGCGGAACTGTTCTACTGGATCACGATCACCTTTTCGCAGACCCTGGGCACCGCGCTCGGCGATTGGACCGCGGATACCGGCGGGCTCGGCTATGGCGGTGCTGCGATCATATTCGGCGCGATGCTGGCGGTGATCGCGGCGCTGTATCTGTGGACCGCGATCGACCGCGTGCTGCTGTTCTGGGCCGCGTTCATCCTGACTCGACCGCTCGGCGCGGCGGTCGGCGATTTCCTCGACAAGCCGCTCGATCACGGCGGGTTGGCGTTCAGTCGTCCGCATGCCTCGGCTGTGCTGGCCGCGGTCATCATCGTGCTCGTGTTGATCTGGCCGCTCTATCCGTCCGATCGGCGTACGGCATGACATCGATTCCAAGTATTTCGGAGGCGACTTCCTGTTCGGACGAGGGCAGTATGCCGCGAGATTGCCGATGCCGGGCGCCGGGGTGACGTGCAGCAACTGCTCGCCAAGGTGAATGCCAGGCCCGGCGCCTGAACCGCGGAGCCCTGTCGTAGCCGACGCCGACCCGATCCCGCCCGCCGGCCTGTCCGCGGTGCTCGCGGCAAACCGCCCGCAACTCGTCCGGTTCTTCACCGGTCGAACGGGAAGCGTCGCGGAGGCCGAAGACGTGGTGCAGGAAATCTGGCTGCACATCGCCGAGCCCATGGCGGGCCCGATCGCGAACCCGCTCGCCTATCTGCACCGCGTCGGCATGAACATCGTGCTCGACCGGGTACGGGCCGGCGGGCGGCGGCAGCGACGCGACGCGAGCTATGTCGAGGTGACGACGTCGGTCATCGGCGCGGAGGCGATCGACGATGCGCCCTCCGCCTTCGACGCGGCGATGGGGCGCGAGCGGCTCGACCGGCTCGTCGCCGCTCTGTCGGGGCCACCCGAGGGCGCAATGCGCGTGTTCCGACGGCACCGCATCGACGGCGCTTCGCATGCGGAGATCGCCGCCGAACTGGGCATATCCCGCAGCGCGGTGGAAAAACACGTCGCGGTCGCGCTCCGGCACCTCAGAAAGGCGCTCGATGATTGATCGAGACAAGCAACTGCGGTGCGCGATGCGCGGCGGCGTCTATCATTCAGGCGGGGAAAGGAGGGCGGCATGACGGACATACGCACGGCGATCGACGACGCGGCCTCCTGGCACGCGCGGCTCGATTCGCCGGAGATGGACTGGGAGGCGTTTGGCGCCTGGCTCGATGCCGACCCGTCGCATCGCCGCGCCTATGACAGTATCGCGGTGCTCGATGCCGAGATCGGCGAGGCCGCGCCCGCGTTCGCAGCCGCGATGCCTGCGAACGACGACATGGTCGCCGAGACGCCTGCGCCGGCACGATCGCCACGCTGGCGCTGGGCTGCGCTCGGCACTGGCGGCGCGCTGGCGGCAGGGCTTGCGGTGCTGCTCGCCGTCCCGTCGGCCGACACGGCGGCGCAACTCTACACCACCGGGCGCAGCGAGACGCGTGCGGTCACGCTCGCCGATGGCAGCCGCATGCAGATCGACCGCGGGTCCCGCGTTTCGGTCAGCGGCGGGACCAGCCCGGTGATCGAGATCGCCGACGGTGCCGCGAGTTTTGCCGTGCGCCACGATCCGTCGCGCCTGCTGATGGTGCGCGCCGGCGGCTACGAAGTCCGCGATATCGGCACGCGGTTCGATGTCGTCAGCGCGCGCGGTCGCGTCGCGGTCACGGTCGCGGAGGGTGCGGTGGACGTCACGCCGATCGGCGGATCCTCGGCCGACACGACGATGCTGCACGCCGGGCAAAGCCTGGACATCACGCCGTCGAAGCAGATCGCCGAGCGCCGCACCGTCGATCCTGCACGCGTCTCGGACTGGGCCGATGGACGGCTCGATTACGATGGCGCATCGCTGGCGCTGGTTGCCGCCGACATATCGCGGTATGCCGACGCCCCGCTGATGGTCGATCCGTCCGCGGCGAACCTGCGTTTTTCCGGGGTATTGACGATTGGTGATGGATCGCGGCTCGTCGATCAGCTTCGCGCGGTTCTGCCGATACGCGCTCGTCGCGTCGACGGCGTGGTGCATCTGGACGCCGCCGCTCCACGCTGAGCAGGCGCGCCCGATCCTGACGATCCCGGCCGGTACGCTGCGATCGGCGCTGGATGCGCTCGCGCGACAGAGCGGCATTTCGATCGGCATGGCGGGATCGCTTCCCGATCTGCGCGTCCGGCGGATCGATCGCGCGCGCGATGTCGGCGACGCGTTGCGGCGGATGCTCGCCGGCAGCCGGCTGCATGCCGTCAGGATCGACGCGACCACATGGCGGATCGAGGCGGTTCCGCTTAGTCCCTCGCGTCCGCTCCGGCGCCGCGCCCCGCCGCCCGACCTCGCCAGCGGCGACATCATCGTCACCGCCAGCAAGCGCGACGAACGCCTCTCCGATCTGCCCGCTTCGATCAGCATCGCGGGCGGGCCGGTGCTCGACCGGCTTGCCGGGCGGCGCGGGCTGGTCGACGTGATGGCAAGCACCGACAGCGCGTTCTCGACCAATCTGGGGCCCGGTCGCGACCGCATCTTCCTGCGCGGCGTCGCCGACAGCGCGTTCAACGGCACCAGCCAGTCGCTGGTCAGCCTGTATCTCGACGACGCGCGGATCGGCTATGCCGCGCCCGACCCCGATCTGCGGCTCGTCGATGTCGACCGTGTCGAGGTGCTCCGCGGACCGCAGGGCACGCTCTACGGCACCGGTGCGCTGGGCGGCGTCGTCCGCATCGTCACGGTCGCACCCGATCTTGATCGCTTCACTGGTAGCGCCGCGATCGAGGGAACCGGCGTCGCCAACGGCGCGCTGGGCGGTGCGGTCGAGGGCATCGTCAACGTGCCGATCCTGCCCGGCACGCTGGCCCTGCGCGCGTCGGGCTGGAGCGAGACGATGCCCGGCTGGATCAACGACACCGAGCGCAACCGCCGCGACGTCAATCGGACACGCCGGATCGGCGGCCGGGCCGCGTTGCGCTGGGCGTTCGGCGACTGGCACGCAACGCTTGGCGGCGTCGCGCAGCGGATCGATGCGCGCGACAGCCAATATGCGACCGATGGCCTGTCCCGCGCGACCCGCATCGCCGAGCCGCAGGACAATGACTTCACCGCGGCCACGCTCACGCTCCAGGGGCCGATCGGCAAGCTCGACGTGCAGGCGACGACCGCATTCGTCGACCAGGAATTCGGCAGCACCTATGATGCCAGCGTCCTGGCGCCCTCGCTCGGCCTGACCGCGCCGCTCGCCTATATCGAGGATCGCTCCGCGCAACTCCTGTCGCAGGAGGTCCGCGTCAGCGATCCGACTGCGCGGCATCCGTGGATCGTCGGCGCGACGATCCTGCATTCGACCAGCCGGCTCGACGGCCGGTTCATGGCCACCGGCGGCTCTTCTGCAGTGACCGCACGGCGCGACGAGGAGGATGTGATCGACGCCGCCCTGTTCGCGGAGGGCACGCAGCAATTGACGCAGACGCTCGATTTCAAGCTTGGCCTGCGCGCGTTCTCGACGATCAGCCATCTTGAACAGGTCGACCCCGACCGCGAACGCGCGGCGCGGGTCGGCGTCACCCCCAGCGCGACACTCAGCTGGCATCGCGACGATCTCGGGCTCGTCTGGCTGCGCTATGCGAGCGCGGTCCGTCCGGCAGGTGTCAGCCGCACCGCACCCGTCAACGATCGCCGCATCCCCGGCGACGAGTTGCAAAGCCTCGAGCTAGGGTGGCGGATCCGCGTGGGCGGCGACCGCCTTGCGCTGCACGGTGCGATCTTCGGCTCGAACTGGGAGCATCTGCGCAGCGACACCGTCGGCGCGGACGGCCTGCTCGGGACGATCGATGCGGGCAACGCGGTCAATTACGGGCTGGAACTCGGCGGTCGTCTGGACCTTGCGCCGGTCGCGATCGATTTCGGCACCACACTGCAGCGCGCGCGCCTCACCTCCACCTCGTCGGGCGTGACGATCTATGACGATGATCGCCGGCTACCCGTCGTGCCCGACATATCCGCACGGCTCGCCGCCTCGCGAAGCTTCGACGTCCGCGGCCTGCCCGCGCAAGTCTATGCGACCGCGCGCTATATCGGCCGCACGCGACTGAGCTTCGATCCGCTGCTCGATCGTCCGGCGGGTCACTATGCGACGATCGATACCGGCGCCTCGATCGACATGGGGAGGCGACGCTGGTCGATCGACGTCGCCAACCTGCTCGACAGCCGCGGCAACAGCTTCGGCTTCGGCAACCCTTTCACGCTCGACAGCATGACGCAGACCGTGCCGGTGCGCCCGCGGACGATCACGCTGCGGCTTGCGATCGGGCTATGAAACCGTCGGCTACGGTCAATCAGAACGCCGGCGCATCATCGAGCACGACCTTTGCCGCTACCGAGGAAGATCGCGAGTTCATGTAGCGATTGCACGCGGTGACAATTCGCTGTGTCCGGACAGCGTGCTGTTCCATCGGCACCGCCTTGCGCGAAAGGCATGCCACCGGCGGCACGCTTTTCAGGCCCTGAAGCGCGCTTGACAGCCGGTTAGGCTGCCTGATTAATGTGCCGCGAAACTCACGCCTTCTGTCGGAGACCGTGCCATGTCGGGCCCCGTTGCTACCATCGCTGCCATCGTCGTTGCAGCCGGTGTGGCACAGACCGCCCGCGCCGAATTATGTGCTTTCGATGCGTTCGATATCAATTCTGCGACACTGGCGCGCGTCAGGGGACCGGGTCGTGTCGCGTTTATACGTGGTGCAGAGATGTCGGGCTGCCCTGCAGCGGTTCAGCGCTGTCGCGAAAAGGCCTATGTCGTGGCGGGCGACACGGTTGTTGTTCGAGGTATGAAGGCAGGCCTGGCCTGTGTCGATTATACCGACGGGCGAGGGCGATCGCATCGCAACTGGCTTCCTCGGGCAGCCATCGTTGCGGTGCCGCCTGCCGCCGGCGGGACCTCATCCTGGGTCGGCGACTGGCGACGTCCCGAGACGATCATCCGGGTCACCCCGGGCAAGACATCGGGCCGCTTGGCGCTGGTCGGCCAATCGACCTATGGCGCCAGCGATCCCGCGCTTGCTGCGCGCGGCGCCGTCAACGTCGGCGATATTGCCGCCGAAATAGTCCCACGAAACGATCGCGCGGCCTTTGGCATGGGCAGTGTCGGCGCGAAGAACGCGACCGGCATCAAGGATTTTGGCGGCAACCCCACGGCCTTCATCCCCTATGCTGCCATAGGGGCTGACGATTGCGGGGTCATGGTTCGCCGCCTTGGCCCCTATTTGCTTGTTCGTGACAATAATCGTTGCGGCGGGTTGAACGTCTCATTTTCGGGGGTTTATCGAAGACGCTCGGGGTGACCGGGTATCGAGGAAAGCGATGTAAAGTGTTCACCCGGGCGTCCTGATCGCGTCTGGCCACCCGCTATCAGGAAAATCGGCCCGGGAGGTGTTCCGCCACGAACGCTGCGGTGTACCGTTGCGCCTCCCAGCTTGAGATTGTGCGATCGGCGAGCGCGGGGCATGATCGCTGAAGAATTTCCCTGGGAGAGTAACGACATGAACCGACTGCTCACGGCCTCGATCTGCCTTGCCGCCCTTGGGGCCACCGGCGTGGTCGCTCAGTCCGTTGCCCCTTCGAAGGACATCGCGGCCGTTCTCGCGTCGCCGACGCGGTCGCCTGCGAACCAGGCCCGCGATCGCTATCGCCATCCGGCGGAAACGCTGGCCTTCTTTGGCGTAAAGCCGACGCAGACGGTGGTCGAGTTCCTGCCCGCCGGGGGCTGGTATGCCGAAATCCTCGCGCCGTTGGTAAAGGGCCGCGGGCGATACGTCGCCCTGGTACCGACCGCGCAGGCGGAGCGCACGCGCACTGCCTTTGCCGAAAAGGCCGCGGCGTACGGCCCGACGCAGGTCGCGACGATCGACTTCAAGACGGGCGCATCGTCGATCCCGGCCGGGAGTGCGGATGTGCTGCTCACCTTCCGCAACGTCCACAATCTGCTGATGCAGGATGATCCGGCTGTGGCGGGCCGGGTGTTCAAGGCGTTTTATGCCGCGCTCAAGCCGGGCGGGGTGCTGGGCGTGGTCGACCATCGCCTGCCGGAGGAGATGGATACGGCGCGCGAAAAGACGAGCGGCTACATCAAGCGGTCGACGGTCGTTCGGCTGGCGCAGGCGGCGGGCTTCACGCTGGCCGGGGACTCCCGGATCAACGCCAACCCAAAGGATACCCACGACCATCCGGAGGGCGTCTGGACGCTGCCGCCGACGTATCGATTGAAGGACGTCGATCGTTCGAAATACGCCGCGATCGGCGAGAGCGACCGGTTCACGATCAAGTTCGTCAAGGGACGTTGATCGCGCTGGATCGTGAACGGCCCGGCATCGTTACCCACTGTGTCGCGAACCTTCGTCCGCGACCATAGCTGAAGGGCCGATGCCGATGCCGATAAACGCTGCCGATGTCTTCACGACGCTTGATGTCGAGTTGAAGCCCGATCCGTCGCGCACCGTAATCCGGCCGTTCAGCTTTGGGTATCCGCCAGCGTTCGAGGCGGATCACCCACCGCGCAGCCAGGTCGTCGTCGATCGTGTCAAGGCGCTCGACGATACGATGCGCGAGAGGATGCGCGACCTGTTGCTGACGCCGATGCGCGAGCGCCATCGCAACGTCGAGCAGGTTCTGCTGCGGCGTTTCGAGGAGATGCGGCACGACATAGGCGAGGGCGAGGGCGAGGGCGAGGGCGAGGGCGAGTTCGACGAAGACGAACGGCTCTTGATCGGCGCCTATTTCAGCCAGGAATACGCGTTCGAGTCCGCCGCGCTCTTCAATCCCAGCATCGTTTCGTTGACGGATGAGGAGCCGTCGGTGCCGGGTGCGGTGCGCTTCGTCATGTCGCTCCGCGGCATCGGCGAGGGGCACATCTCGTCGATCACGTTTCGCACCGGCGAGTGGGGACCGGGCGACCGATTGGTCATCGACCCATCGAGCGCCCACGGTGTCCCGCCCCGTATCGAGCGGCAGGACGAAGCGTGGGTCCGCCTGGTATGCGAAGACAGCCAGGACGCGTCCGAGACCGTCATCTTCCCGGTCCTGCCCAGCCAGCGACAGGGCATCGAGGATTTGCGGCTCGTCAACTTCACCGATCACGACGGTGTCCGCAGCATTATCGGCACGTACACCGCATTCGACGGCAAGGATGCGCGCCAGGAAATCCTGCGCGGCGTCGATCTGCGCCGGGTCGAGATGCGGCCGCTTGCCGGCGCCATGACCGGGTACAAGGGCATGGCGCTGTTCCCGCGACGGATAAACAACCAGTTCGTGATGCTGGGACGCCAGGATAGCGAGAACATCTGGCTGCTGCGATCCGACGATCTTTATACGTGGGAAACCGGAACGCCGATCATGGCGCCGAAATACCCCTGGGAGTTCGTGCAACTGGGCAATTGCGGGTCGCCGATCGAAATAGACGAGGGCTGGCTGGTCTTCACGCACGGCGTCGGCATGGTCCGGGGATATTGCATCGGTGCCTGCCTGCTCGACAAGGATGATCCGTCGAAGGTGCTCGCCCGCACGCCGTCGCCCCTGCTGTTTCCCAGCGCGGAGCAACGCGGAGGCTATGTGCCGAACGTGACCTATAGCTGTGGTGCGCTGATCCGAGACCGCCGCATCCTGCTGCCTTACGCGATCGGCGACGAATATTCGGCGTTTGCGGTAGGAAACGTCGACGACCTGCTGTCGGTGATGCACCCCGCCTGAGCGTCGCTGGCTCGCAGGGTTAACAGCCGATCATGGCGCGATCTGCGGCGATCGGGTGTGCGGTATCACGAGAACGGGCGTCCGTTCGAAGCGGAGGATTTGTCCACCGTCCGCGCGACGCCGTTCCGGCTTCATTGACCGCCGGGCATATGATCCATATACGGATCGTACTGTAGCATGCATTGAAAGGCGCTCATGGGCATCGTTAAGATCGACGACGACATGCACGAGCATGCCCGCAAGGCCAGTGCGGTCATGTGCCGGTCGATCAATGCTCAGGCCGAGTTCTGGATGAAGATCGGCATGCTCGCTGAGGCAAGCCCGACGATGTCGTTCAATGACATCGTCAAGGCGCAGTTTATGGCCGCGCATGTTCGCCTCGTCGAAGCAGCAGCCTGATATGGTGAAGACGTCCGACGAAATCGCGCTGATGCGGATCTCCGGCAAGCTGCTGGCGTCCGTCTTCGAGATGCTGGACCGGCAGGAGCTCGACGGGATGTCGACGCTCCAGATCAACGATCTCGTCGAGCGTTTCATCACGGTCGACCTGGCGGCGCGCCCGGCCAGCAAAGGGCAGTACGGGTTCAAGTTCGTGTTGAACTGTTCGATCAATCATGTGGTCTGCCACGGCGTGCCTGACGACGAAGAGATCGTCCGCGACGGCGACATCGTCAATCTCGACATCACGCTCGAGAAGAACGGCTTCATCGCGGATTCGAGCAAGACCTATCTGGTCGGCAATGTCTCGCCCGCTGCGAAGCGGTTGGTGCGGGTCGCGCAAGAGGCAATGTGGAAGGGTATCAGCCAGGTACGACCGGGTGCCCATATCGGTGACATCGGCTTTGCGATCGAGCGCCATGCCAAGAAGAACGGTTACTCGGTGGTGCGGGAATTCTGTGGCCATGGCATCGGCCGGGAGATGCACGAAGAGCCGGAAGTGATGAATTTCGGACGTCCGGGAACCGGCGTGCGACTGCGTGAAGGCATGGTTTTCACGATCGAGCCGATGATCAACCAAGGCACGCGGAAGGTTTCGACCGAAGACGACGGATGGACGGTCGTGACCAACGACCGGAAGCTTTCAGCCCAGTTCGAGCATACGATCGCGGTAACCGGTGACGGTGTCGAAATCCTGACCCTCAGACATGACGAGAGGCTGATGTCGGCCGGCGTCGCGTAGACGATCGAACGTCCGCTTGCGCTGCGGGTTTGCCGAACGGATGCCGCCGAACAGAGCGCGGGCTCAGATAGCGATATTCTGCACGAACGCCCGCAAGCGGGGAACTGCGAAATCGAGGAAGACGCGTACCCTGCGCGGCAGTTCGCGCGCGCCGACCGACAGCGCGTGGACGCTTTCCGCGTCGCCTGCGGAGGGACCGGGCAGGACTTCGACCAGGCGTCCCTCGGCGAGGTCGGAGCGGACGTGGAAATCGGCAAGCCGGGCCAGCCCGACGCCGGCGATCGCCATGCGCCGCACCGTCTCGCCATTGTTCGCGATCAACGATCCCCTGACGGCGCGTTCGACTATGCGACCGCCATCCGCGATCGGCCACGTCGTGATGGTCCGGCGGAAGTTGAAGCCCAGGCAGTCATGATCGGCAAGATCGCCGAATTCGACGGGGACGCCACGCCGCGCCAGATAGTCCGGTGATGCGACGATGACGCGCCGGGCGGTGCCAAGGCTGTGCGCGGTCAGCGACGAGTCCGGCAGGTTGCCGATGCGGAAGGCGATATCGGTCCGATCGAGATAGAGATCGACGATATCGTCCGACAGCGACAGGTCGATCATGATGTTGGGATAGAGGTGCCAGAAGGCAGGCAGCAACGGCTCGATCCCGAGCGTGCCGAAGCCGACCGACGCGGTCATCCGGACCATACCGCCGGGGGTCGCCGCACCTTGCGTCAGCTGCCGGTCGAGGTCGTCGAGGTCTGCCAGCATCATCTGGCTACGCTCGTAGTAGATCTGCCCCTCCGCGGTCAGCGACAGGCGTCGCGTCGATCGCTCGATCAGTCGAACCCCGATCCGCGCCTCGATCCGGGCGATGAGCTTGCTGACGGTCGACGGCGTCATCATCAGAACGCGCGCGGCCTCGGAAAAGCTGCCGGTATCCACCACGCGCAGGAAGACCTGCATTTCGCCCGCGCGATTGTCCATTATTCACCTGTGAAACTGCTTCACGAGTAAAGTGCCAAACCGCGTGATTATCAAGCACCGATCCCATCCTAAATTCCGTCCTGACACCAATTCATCGAACAAGGACACCCGCATGGACCTGAAACTTCACGGCAAGAGCGCGCTGGTCACCGGATCGACCGCGGGGATCGGCCTCGAGATTGCCCGCCGGCTTGCTGCCGAGGGTGCCGAGGTGATCATCTGCGGCCGTGACCAGGCTAAGCTCGATGCGGCCGCTGCCGATATCGGTGCCGCGCGCGCAATCCTCGCCGATGCCGCGACCGCGGAGGGCGCGGCGGTGCTCGTCGCGGCGCTTCCGGCGGTCGACATCCTCGTCAACAATCTCGGCATCTACGAATCCAAGCCGTTCGCCGCGATCACCGATGACGACTGGCGCCGCTTCTTTGAGGTGAACGTGCTGTCCGGCGCCCGGCTCGCCCGCGCGTATTTCCCGGGGATGCTGGCGCGCGACTGGGGGCGGATCATCTTCATCTCGAGCGAGTCCGCCGTGCTGATCCCGCCCGACATGATCCATTACGGCATGACCAAGACCGCGCAGCTCGCCATCTCGCGCGGGCTGGCGGCGCTGACCAAGGGCACCAATGTCACCGTGAACACGGTCATGCCCGGCACGACCCGGTCCGAGGGAATCGTGAGCTTCCTCAAGAGCGTGGCGAGCGATGCAACGCAATCGGATGCGGATATCGAACGCGAATTCTTCAGCCGGGACCGCCCGACCTCGCTGATCCAGCGGATGATCGAGCCCGACGAAGTGGCCAGCATGGTCGCCTATGTCGCGAGCCCCCTGGCCGCCGCCACCAACGGCGCCGCACTGCGCGTCGATGGGGGGATCACCCCGACGATCGTGTAGTCGGGCGTGATGTAGGCTGCACCCGATAATCATCAGGACTTTGCCGGTCGACCTGGCCGAATAGGCTCCTGCAATGGCCGGACCGTGTGCGCCGCTGGTACGCGACTGCGGTCTTAAGTCTATCGGGGCGGAGACGTCGAACTGCGTAGCGTCAGCAAGGCGGCAACGGTGACGGGTGTGGTTGCCGTCAGCCTTGCGTCGAGATCGGCGATGATGAGGCTGACCGCCCGCGCGGTGGCTTCGGCGATCGGTTGGACGATCGCGGTCAGCGGCGGATGCGCCAGGCGGATGATCGGGGTGTCGTCGAAGCTGATCAGCGACAGGTCGTAAGGGACCGCCAGATCGCGTTCGCGCGCCAGCTCGAGCGTCGCGAGCGTCATCTGGTCGTTGCTCGCGATGATCGCGGTCGGCGGCTCGGCCAGCGTCAGCAGCTGCATCGCCGCCGCGCGTCCCGACGCGTGGCTGAAGTCTCCCGCCGCCAGCAGGTCGTCGCTCGCGATTCCCGCCGCCTGCATAGCCGCGCGCCAGCCATCGACCCGCCAAGCGCTGAGTTCATACTCCGCCGGGCCGGCGATGAAGCCGATCTGCCGGTGACCGAGTTCGAGCAGATGCTCGGTTGCGATGCGTGCGGCGCGCGTGTCGTCCATGATCAGCCGGATGCCGGGGCCGTCGGTCAGCGAGCCGATCCGGGCGAAGCTGATCCCCTGCGCCTCGAGCAGGTTGATGATCAGCGGATTGCCCGAATGCGGCGGCGTCAGGATCACGCCGTCGGGTTGCAGCGCCGCGATCGCCGCCAGCAGCTCGCGCTCGATATGGTCGCTATGCGTATCGACCAGCTCGACGATCAACCGATAGCCATGCTCGGCGCAGGTCAGCATCCCGCCCAGCATCATCTGGTCGAACCAGTCGGTGCCCTGTCGTGCGCGCCAGTCGGCGATGGTCCGCTCGCGATCGTTGAGCGCGAGGATCAGGTACGAGCGTGAGCCGCCCATGCGCTGCGCGGCGATCGACGGGACATAGCCGAGCTTGTCGATCGACGCCTGGACGCGTTGCATCATCTCGGGCCGGACGCCCGAGTCCTTGTTTACCACGCGGCTGACGGTCTGGAGCGAAACGCCCGCATCCGCCGCGACATGCTTGATCGTTACCGCCTGACGTCGTCTTGCCATGCTTGTGGACTCAGGCCGCGACGGGGTGTGCAGTGGCGCAATAGCGCGCGACATACGCAGCGTGCTCGGGCAGCCCCGCGACCGTCGCGTTGGTCCCGTCGCGCAAGCCCCCGAGCAGCCGGGCCAGTTCCTCGTCGCGCAGCTTGGTCGCGATCGGGTGATAGCTCCGCGGCACGATCCCTTGGCCGAGCATCACCTGTACCCAGCTGTTTTCCGCGAACAGCTCCTCGTTCTTGCGGAACACGCGGCCGGTTTCGCGGAACAGCTCGATCTTCTGTTCGAGCGACTCCAGGATCGGCATTGCCGCACAGTGCCGCCAGAACGCGCTGTCGCGGCGCTCGGTCGCCTTGTAATGCAGGATCAGGAAATCGCGGATCTGCAGCATGTCGGTATGCTGCTGGTCGTTGAACTCGGCGACATCGCGGGGGCTGACCGCGCCCGACGGGAACAGTCGCAACAGCCGCAGCACCGCGCGCTGAATCAGGTGGATGCTGGTCGATTCCAGCGGCTCCATGAACCCGCCCGACAGGCCGATCGCGATGCAGTTGCGATGCCATTGCTGGCGCCGCGCGCCCGTCACGAAGCGGATCATGTTCGGCTCGGTGAGTGTCTTGCCCTCGATATTGCCGAGCAGCCGGTCGAGTGCGGCATCGCGGTCGAGATAGCGGCTGCAATAGACGATGCCGTTGCCGGTCCGGTGCTGGAGCGGGATGCGCCACTGCCAGCCCGCGTCGTGCGCCATCGCGCGGGTATAGGGGAGGGCCGGGCGGACGCTCTCGGTCTGGATCGCGATCGCGGAGTCGCACGGCAGGTAGTGCGTCCAGTCGTCGAACCCCGCGTGCAGCGCGCCCTCGATCAGCAAGGCACGGAAGCCGGTGCAGTCGAGGAACAGGTCGCCCTCGATCCGCGCGCCGGATTCGAGCACCAGTGCGGCGATGTCGCCACTCTCGCCGTTCAGCTCGACCTGCGCGATCTTGCCTTCGAGGCGGCGGGTGCCGTCGGCCTCCGCCATCCGCCGCAAGAACTTGGCGTAGCGCGTCGAATCGAGCTGATACGCATAGTTCATCCGATCGTCGGGCAGATGCGCGAACTTGCCCTGCAACGCCGCGCGCAGTTCGAGGCAGTAATCGTCATAGGGCTGGTCATGGCCCTTGGTCAGGCCGTGCAGCCAGAAATGCTGGAAGCCGGCGGACCAGTGATCCTTGCCGGTGATGCCGAACGAGTGGAAATAGCTTTCGCCGCGGACCTTCCAGTCGTCGAACAGGATGCCGAGTTTGAACGTCGCCTGGGTCTCGCGCATGAACTCGGCTTCGTTGATCCCGAGCAGGCGGTTGAAGGTGATCATCGGCGGGATCGTCGATTCCCCTACGCCGACCGTGCCGATCGCGTCGGATTCGATCAGGGTGAGGTCGATCGTGCTGCCCATCGTGCGAGCGATCGCCGCGGCGGCCATCCAACCGGCGGTGCCACCCCCGGCGATCACGACGCGACGAATTTTGGAGTCTGTCATCGGCTGAGCGCTCTCAGGAGGAAGGCGCGGAGGCGACCCGCGGTGTCGGTGGTGAGCGGCGCGAGCACGCCGCGTGCGGCTTCGGGGATATGGTCGACGACCTCGGGGCCGTTGGCGAAGACGTAATGATCGAACATCTCGCGCCAGTGTGCCTTCTCGTCCGCCGGCAGATCGCGGATCGCCAGAATCGCGTGGTTCAGCGCATCCTGAGGCTGGCCGAGCCACCGCGGTGTCTCGCGCCACCAGTAATTCACCAAGACGTTGAAGTCGGACAGCCCCTCGACATGGTGCCACCACATCGCCGGGATGTAGAGCGCGTCACCAGCTTCCAGTTCCGCGACCTGCCCGTGCGTTAGCGCCTCGCGGAAGCGGGGATACGCGGCGAAGTCGGGGGCGTGGAAATCGACCATGCTGACCGCGCGCCCCGCCGGCGTGTTGTCGACCGGGCCGAGGTAGAGATTGCGGAACTGATCGCGCGGGAAGACCGTGAAGCGCCGCCGGCCGATCGCGACGCAGGCGAGGTTGTCGGGCACGTCGTTATGCGCCGCGATCCGCGTGCGCGTGCCCATCCAGATGCTGGCGAGCGGCGTCCGGTCGCCAAGGTCGACATGGTTCGCCTCGTGCAGCCCGGCGAAGAACTGATGCATGTCGATCGAGGCGAGATAGATAGCGTGTGCGTCAGCAGCGCCTTCATTGGCGTCGATCCGTGCGAAGATCTCGGGCAATTTCGCGCGCAGCATCTGGAAGTTCATCGCGTGCGCCGCGTCGTAGAACAATCGGCCGCCACTGTCGGGCATTGCGACTGAAACTGCGAAAGGGAGGTCGCGCGCGTGAGCCTGGATATAGTCGCGCGCTGCTCGCGACGATCGCCGACCGGCCTGTACCATCGGCCAATCCGCGATCAGCCCGCGCACGATGAAAGGCGTGGTCGCTTCGCGCAGATGCGTGTCGAGGTCCGCGGGATCGCCGATCACGACCTCGCGGATGCGCGGCATGGTCGCGAAGATACCGAGCTCCGCGTCAGCCACGCGTCATCCGCCGGTTCTTCCGCGCGACGAGATCGCCGATATTGCCGAGCGAGGCGAGCGCCATGAAAACCGGCATCAGATGCCCGCCAGCGTGCAGGTCGGCGACCGCGGCATCGTCGAGCGCGACCAGCCGGTCCTCGTCGATCACGTGATAGCCGACCAGCCGGTTCTTCGAGCCATCGTCGAGCGTGACGTCCATCGTCAGCGGTTCGAGCAACTCGTAGCGGCGCAACGCGGCGAAGAAGTCGGCGGACGCGACATAGTCGGTGTCGAGCGCGCGGAGCTGATCGGCGATCCGTTCGAGATACGGCGTCGGCCGCCCGGTATCGTCGAACACGCGCGTGCCCTCGCCTGCACCGATGCGGGGGCTGGCCATGTCGATATGCACCTGGCGGACGTCGCCCGCGCCGCGCCCCACGAGGAACGGCTGGCTGTCGATCGCGAGCGGGCGATAGCGCGCGTCCCACCCGGCGTCGGTCAGGAACAGGTTCTCGCCGGGCTCGAACCCGAACATCGCCAATGCCGTGAAGCTGTCGCGCGTCTGGTCGAGCTGGAACAGGATTGGATAGTGCGTCTGGACGCGCCGGAACTCGCTCGGAACGGTGATGCACGTCATTACCGCGTCGCCGAGTTCTGGCGCGCGCTCGGTACGGATGCGCAGGTCGCGGTGGTCTTCGGCGGTGAGGATAATGTGGTCGGGCATCAGGCTGACAATTCCATGGCAGGGGCGGTCGCGTGCCGCAGGGCATCGAGATAGGCACGGTTGGTCGGCAGGCCGGCGGCCAGCATACGCCTGCGCTGATCGACCTGCGCGAGCAAAGTTTCCGTGCGCGCCCGGTCCGCCGTGGCGATCGGTCCGCGGGTCGGCGCCGGAAAACCCATGCCGTAGAGGACATATTGATAGCTCGCGGCGGGAAAGATCTCGTCGATCATCGGGAAATCGGCGCGCGACGGCGGTTGGTGCCGCCAAAGCGCCAGCAGTTCGCCGAGGCGCGGCGGGATCGATGCGGCGTCGCGGTGGTCGCGCCAATAGGGTTCGTCGCGCTCGCTGAGCACGTAATGCAGCTTCAGGAACTCGACGATCCGGTCCCAGCGATAGCGGAACAGCGTGTTGAAGCGCGTCGCGTGAATATCCATCACGCCGCGGTGGCTGGGGAAATTGTCGAGCAGCGCATCGAGCGACAGTTCGATCAGGACGATCGCCGATGCTTCGAGCGGCTCGAGGAAGCCCGCCGAAAGCCCGACCGCGAGACAGTTACGCTCCCAGAATTTCGCGCGGTGGCGCGACTGGAATTTGAGCTGGCGGAAGGTCGGCAGCGGGGCGTCGGGCGCGGTGGCCTGGATGTAGCGCGTGAGCGTGTCCGCTGCGGCATCGTCGCTCAGATGCGCGGAGGAATAGACGCAGCCGATGCCGCGTCGGGTGGGCAGGCCGATGTCCCAGATCCAGCCCGCGGCGTGCGCGGTGGCGTTGGTCTGCGAGGCGATCGCGCTGCCGTCCGCAACCGGCACCTGCACCGCGAGCGCGCGGTCATTGAACAGTTCGCCGCCGCGGTCGATGGTGCCGATCCCGTAATGCCCGCCGATCAGCAGCGCGGCGTGACCGGTGCAATCGAGGAACAGGTCGCCCGCGATCGCACCCGACGCGCGCGTGCGGACCGCAGCGATGTCGCCGTGCTCGGTGCTGTTGATGCCGACGACGTGGTCGCGGATGTGGCGCACGCCGAGCCGCTCGGTCGCGTGACGCGTCAGCAGCGCGGCCAGCTTGCCCGCGTCGAGGTGATAGGCATAGTTCAAAGTGCCCGCGTAGTCGGGCATCGCCCGCTGGCGGGGCGCGAGGTCGCGGTGGCAGATCTCGCCTTGTGCGCCGACACTGTTCGCGAACTGACCGCCATGCTCGGCCCCGGCTGCGACGATGTCGCGCGGGTCGCCGTCGACGGGTGCGGTGAAAGGGTGGAGATAGCTGTCGTCGGGGGCGCCTGTCCGCCAGCCGTCGAACCGCGATCCCTGCTTGAACGAGGCGTCGCAGGCGAGCAGGAAGTCGGTTTCGGTGATGCCGATGCGTTCGAGCGTGCGGCGCATCGTCGGCCATGTGCCTTCGCCGACGCCGATCGTCGCGACGTCGGGGGATTCGATGAGCGTGACGGAGAGCGGCTGCTGAGCCCCGCGATCAGCGCGCGCGGCGATCAGGCAGGCGGCGAGCCAGCCCGCCGTACCGCCGCCGACGATCACGATGTTCGTGATCGGGTGGTCGCCTGTTGCTTCGGGGCCGGTATCCGTGGCCATCGTTAGGCTGCCTATTCCCTCGTTCGAGTGCGTTCCGACTTGCCCTGCTCGCGGCAAGAACGCCATCTTTTCCCGGTCATTGCGCTCGCTTGAATCCTCCCCCTTGCGGGGGAGGATCGTGCCGCCTCAGAAGTTGAAGCGGACGCCGGCGGAGTAGCGTGCGTAGCCCGGCTGCGCGAAGGTCACGAAATTGTCAGAGCGGCGGTGGCCACGACGACCCTGGCCGGTGAGGTTGATCGCCTCGGCGAACACCGCGAGCCCCTTGGTCATCTGGACGCTCGCGCTCGCATCGACCTGGCCATACGCCTCGACATAGGTCGGGTCGAACGCACCGCCGGCATAAAATTGCCCGCGCCAGTTATACGCGACGCGCGCCTGGATGCCGTTCTTGTCGTAATAGCCGACCGCGTTGGCGCTGTCGCTCAGCCCGGTCAGCGCGAACTGGCCGACATTGGGGTCGAGCGTGTTGTCGTATTTCGCATCGCCGTTGACGATCGTGTAGTTCAGGATGACGCCGAAGCCGGTTTCCCACAGCCGGTGCTGGATCGCGAATTCCCAGCCGTTGATGTTGGCGGTCTGGTCGCTGTTGAACGGCTGGCTCAGCTGGAAGTTGAACAGATCGTCCTCGGGCAGGCCGAAGATGTTGCCGTTCAACAGGCCTGCATCGCTCGTCCCCGTGACCTGCGACGAGGCCGGGAAGTTGCGCAGGATATAATCGCGGACGCGGAGGTTGTCCGTCGTCCCCAGCGCCGCCACGGCCTGTCGATAGCGCGGGCCCGAGCCCGGGTTGCGCAGGTTGAACGCGGGCGTGTTGAGCTGCGTGGTGCCGATGAAATTCTTCACGTCCTTGGTGAAGTATCCGACCGAAACATAACTCTCGGGGCCGTAATACCATTCCGCCGACAGATCGATATTCTTCGATTTGAACGGGAGCAGGTTCGGGTTGCCCTGGCTGCCCGTGCCGCCGCCGATGCGCGGATTGGAATCGATGTTCAGGCCACCCTGCAGGCTGCCATAGTCGGCGCGCGTGATGGTGTGGCTGTACGAGGCGCGCAACTTCACGTTGCGGACCGGTTCGATGTCGAAATCGACCGCGGGCAGCCAGTTGTGATACTTGCCCTTCAGCGACGTGAACGAATTGGCGCCGTAGGTGAGCGCGAATTCGTTGGCACCCGTCCAGCGCGTCCCGTTCGGGATCGGCACCAGCGCCGACGAGTTCACCTGCGTCTCGTCATAGCGGACGCCGCCGATGATGTGTGCCGGGCGACCGAACACGTCGAACTTGCCGTTGAACTGGATGTACGGCGAGATCGTCTGCTCGCGGATGCGGCGATCGTTGGTGTAGTCGGCAAGGCAGGTGCCCGGCGCGGCCGTACCCGTCTGCGGCTTGCTGCAGATATTATATTGCGAGCGCAGCAGTTCGGCCATCTGCTCGAAATTGAACGTGTAGATCGACTGCGGGATCGCCGGATTGTTTGCGCCCGAGACGCCCTGGAACTTGTCCGGGATGCTGGTGAGGTTGAAGAAATCGTCGGGCACCGCCCCCGCGCCGAACGACGCGCCGCGCGGGTCGATGCCGCCCCAGGTCTCGTTCTGGATGAAGCCGTAGGCCGAGCGTACCTTGTTGTCGACGTACGAGAAGCCCCAGTCGATGCTGTCGAGGAAATCGCCGTCGTGGTCGTAATGGCCCTTCAGCTGGAGCTGGTTGATCTCGTCCTTGAAATACGCGTTGCGGAACGCGTTGCCGGTCGGCGTGATCAGCGCGGCGTTGAGCGGGTCGATGCCCGGATACATCTGGTACGAGATGATCGGCAGGTCGCTTTCGAAGTTCACGGTCTGCGACTGGACGCCGAAGATCGCGCCGCCGATCGACGTGCTGCTGCCGTAATCGTTGGTCGGCTTGGACGTCGCGGTCGAGTGATGCGCGTCGAGCGACATCGTGACGTTGCCGGGCGCTTCCCAGGTCAGGTTGCCGCCGATCGACTTGTTCTCGGATTTGTTCGCGGTCAGCGAACTGCTGTACGACAGATCCTTGCCGGGGGCGAAATTCTCCGAATAGAAGAGCGGCCCGGCCGCCGGGCCATTGGTCCAGGCGCTGCGCGTATCGCCGAAGTTGAACCAGATGCCGACGCTGCTGTCGCGCACCTCAACCTTGTTGCTGGAATAGGTGAAGTCGAGCGTCGCGGTCAGCGTGTCGGTCGGCTTGGCCTGCAACACGAGCTGGCCGTTGATGCGCTCACGGTCGATGTCGATGACGTCGTACGCGGCGCTCTGCGGGATCTCGTAGACGTCGGTCGGACCGGGGCGGTTGGTGATGTTCGCGGCACCCGGCGTGCCCGGCTGTGCCAGCGTGCCCCAGTTGTTCTCCGCGCCGAGGAACCCATCGCGGAAACCGACGCTCGCCGAGTTGTTGCTGGCCTTGCGCCGCTGATACGCGCCGCTGAACAGCACGCCGATGCGGTCGTCGGCGAAGGTGGTGGACAGGATGCCCGACACTTCCGGCGTGATCTGGTTCTTGCCGTTGCGCGAGCTGTCGAGCACGCCCTTGGCGGCGATGCTGCCGCGCGTGCCCGGCTTGTCGAGCGGACGCGGGGTGCGGATGTTGATGCTCGAACCGATGCCGCCCGATGGTACAGCGGCGCGACCGGTCTTGTAGACCTCGACCGCGGCGACGCCTTCGGAGGCGAGGTTGGCGAAGTCGAAGGAGCGCGACGCGGGCGCGCTGGCGCCGTCGCCGAGCGTCGAGGTCGGCATCTGGCGACCGTTCAGCGTGACGAGATTATATTCGGGGCCGAAGCCGCGGACGGTGACGGTCGAGCCTTCGCCGTTCGAGCGGTCGATCGACACGCCGGTGATGCGCTGGAGCGACTCGGCGAGGTTGGTGTCGGGGAACTTGCCGATGTCCTCGGACGAGATCGCGTCGACCACGCCCTGGCCATTGCGCTTGATGTCGATCGCCTCGCGCAGCGATGCGCGGATGCCGGTTACGACGATGTCGTCGGTGGTCTCGTTCGGATCGGCGGGGACGGCTTGCGGTGCGATGTCCGACGAGCCGGGATTGCCGACCGTGGCGGCGGCGTCCTGCGCCATGGCGATGCCGGGCAGCCCGACCAGTGCCAGTGCCGAAGTGCCGATGACGAAACGCGAAAGCGAGCGAGCTGCGAAGCCACGCATGATAGTCCTCCCCTGTAGACGGCGCTATGACCTGCGCCTTCCCGTGAACGTTCACTTCGCAGTTTGTAACACTGTGTCAAGCACGGTAGCGCTACCGTTGTGAACGTTCTCAAAATGCGTTGTCGATAGTGGCCGTGACGCAACAGGTTGCGGGATTCAGGACCGTTACCGGCGGTCGGCGTTAGGTAGCCCGAAACGTGTTTCCTCGCGAAAGCGACGACTCAGACCGGGCTCCCGCCTTTGCAGAAGACCAACATCCGGTCACAACACTGCGATTGCACCGTCGAACAACGCGCGAGGCAGTTGCCTGTCCCGGCGCGAGCGGCTTAGGAACAGGACATGGCGCGCAATCCCGCTTCCCGCGTTTCCGCGCCAAGACCCGACCGTCGCTCGACAGCCTTCCTGCTGATCTTCGCACTCGCCTATGCCGGCGGGGTCATCGGGTATCTGCCGCTGCTCACGCTGCTGTTGCCGATCAAGGTCGGCACGGTCGCGGGCGCAGGTCGGCTGGACACCCTCACCGCGATCGTCGTCGCGGGCGCAGTCGCGGCGAGCGTGTCGAACATCGCGTTCGGCTGGCTCAGCGATCGGTCGGTCGCGCGGGGCAGGGGGCGCCGGGGATGGCTGGCGGGCGGTGTCGTCGCCACCGCGATATCCTATGCGGCGATGGCCACTGCCGCGACGCCGGGCGAACTGATGCTCGCGGTGATCGCGTTCCAGGTCGCGGTGAACGCGGTGCTGGCGCCACTGCTGGCGATCATGGCCGACGAAGTGCCCGATACGCAGAAGGGCATGGCCGGCGGCTTGCTGGCAATGGCGTGTCCGGTCGCGTCCGCACTGGCGGCGATGCTGATGGCGACGGCGTCGCTCGACGAAACGGCGCGGCTGGCGATCGTGCCGCTCGTGATGGTCGGTTGCATCATGCCGTTGTTGCTGGCCAAGTCGCACACCATCGCGCGGATCGATCCGACATCGCCCATGAAAGCCGTGCTCCGCCGCGACCTGGCGCTCGCCTGGAGCGCTCGCCTGTTGGTCCAGGTCGCGGGCAGCGCGCTGTTCGTCTATCTCTTCTACTATCTCGAAAGCGTTGCGCCGATGCAGGCGCCGGGTACGATCGCCGCGCGGATGGGAACGGTGATGCTCGTCGCGTACACGCTGCCGCTGCCGATCGCGGTGCTGGTCGGCCGGTTCGCGGATCGATCGGGGCGGACGAAGCCGTTGCTGTTCGCCGCCACGATCGTCGCGGCGGCCGGGTTGGTCGGGATGGCGATCGCGAACGATTTCGCCAGCGGCGCGATCGCGTTCTGCATCTATACGACGGGGGCGTCGGTGTTCCTGGCGCTGCACGCGTCGTTCGCGATGCAGTTGCTGCCGACCCCCCTCCACCGGGGGCGCGACCTCGGGCTGCTGAACCTGACCAACACGCTGCCGGGGTTGCTCGGGCCGACGCTCACTTGGGCGCTGGCGACGCCAACCGATTTCGATGTGGTGATGCTGGTACTGGCTGCACTTACCTTGTGCGGCGGGGGGATCATACTGGCCGCACGCGGTCGTCGCTAGCGGCGCCAGTACCGCACGTAGTCGACCACCATGCGCTGCGGGAACGCGGCATCGTCGATCCCTTTCTGCCCGCCCCAATCCCCGCCGACCGCGAGGTTGAGGATCAGATCATACGGCCGCGTGAACGGCCACGCCGCCTTGCCGCCAGGCTGGTCGTTGGCGACGCGCATGATCGCGCGGCCATCGACGCCGATGGTGATCGCATCGGCCCGCCAGTCGAGCTGATAACGGTGGTATGCGGTGCATGCCGTGGCGATCCGCGTCTGGGCACCGCGTTGCGTTCCCTTGACGTGATTGAAGGCGGCGGTGTGCAGCGTCGCGTGGACGGTGCCGGCATCCCAGCCAACCATCTCCATGATGTCGATTTCGCCCTCGTCGGGCCATTTACCGCCCGATGGAAGCAGCCAGATCGCCGGCCAGCTGCCTCGTCCGCACGGCAGCTTCGCGCGGACCTCGTAAAAGCCATAGCCGCGCGGTTCGCGCGAGACGAGCTTGGCGGAGGTATAGGCCTGGCCGCCCCAGTCGGCGAACCGCGTCTTGGTGAGTTTCTCGCGCCGCGCCTCGATCACCAGCGCGCCGTCCTCGATCCGCGCGTTTTCGGCTCGGTCCTTCGCGTAGTATTGCCGCTCGTTATTGTACCAGCCCTCGGCGTTGCGCGACACGTCGAAGCGCCATTTGGTCTGGTCGATCGCCTTGCCGTCGAACTCGTCGGCAAAGCTCGGCTTGCCCTTGGGCGCAGGCATCGGCGCAGTGGTGCTGTAGTTTGTCGCACCCAAGGTGGCGGCTTGCGCGGCGAGGATCAGCAGGATCATCGGATGGCCCTTTTCGTCATGGATAGCGTGTCAGCGTCCGGCGAAAGGCGCAGGACAGCGGTTGGATCCTCGACCGGATGCGCGATCATACCCGGGCCCAAATGTGGCTTCTGGTTCAAGGCAGACCCTCCCATATTCGCTCCGGAGCCATCGCCGCATGGTACGGACGCGATCGGGTAGCGCGACCGGAGTAGGCGAAGCGAACCGTTACCTCAACCGCATCATTCGATCGCGAGGAAGGCGGTGATCGTCAGCCGTCCCACCGCCGGATCGGACCAGAGCACCGCGTCGTCCGCGATGGCGCCGCTGTGGAGCACGTAGCTACGGTACAGCAATGCGCGGTTATAGGCGGCGTCGACCAGCGCGGTGCGTTCGAACAGCGCCGTGTCATCGGCGATATACCCCTGCGGCGGCGCTGCCGCGATCTCGCTGCCGAGCCGCTCGAAAAATACAGGTGCGCGCGTCTCGTCGATCGTCTCGAACCCGGTATCGCGATGCCGAAAAAACGCGGTGCCGTCGCGGTTGGTCGGCGAGAGGTAATGGATCAATGCGATCCGGTCGCGCCCATACGCGTCGACATGCGGGAGACGCTGTCGAATATCGAGCGCGTCCGGTGCCATCGTGACGATCGAGAATTGCGCATCGACGACGCGGATGCGGCGGCACGGCCCAAACTCTCGTCCCAAGGCGCGTGCGACCAGGGGAAGCTGGTCGCGCAGATACGTATCGGGAAGGGCCGCGCGAATGCCGGGGTAATGCTGCCCCGCGGACACGAATACGGCCTCTGCGGCAGCCGTGCGCAACGCGTCGGGGTCACTGGCAAAGCCGTCGATGACGACCAGCGGCTCCGCTTCGTTCCCGATCTGCCGTCTGGTGATACTTTGGGTCATCATCAGGCTGGCATTGCGGCGGTTTCGGCTTTGCCCTGGGCGTCGGCGATCGCGATATCGGCTGGTGTTACGATGCGTGTTCCTTCGATGCCTGCCATCACCGAGTCCACGAGGATCGCGGCGACGGTCGATGCGGGGCTGATCCGCGCGCTTTTGGGGAGGATCGGTGCGATCAGGTGCAGGAGGGTGCCGACGATCCGCTCCATGGGACGCCGGTCGTTGCGGTCTCCGCCCAGGAAGCCGGGACGCACGATCGTGAGCGACGCGTATCCGAGGCCGCGTACGGCGTCCTCCAACGCACCCTTGGTCTGGAGATACAGCAATCGCGACCGCGCGTTCGCACCGACGGACGAGGTCAGGGCGAAACGGGTTGCACCGGCGCGGCGGGCTTGCGTGGCAATCGCGAGGGAATAATCATAATCGATTGCCCGGAATGCCGCCGCCGATCCCGCCTGCGCACGTGTCGTCCCGAGCGCACAGATGACGGCATCGACAGCCCACCAACTCGCGTCCAGCGGGAGGCTGTCGCTTTCGACTATCGGATTGATGAGCTTTCCATGGAGCGGCAATTGCCTGCGTGTCGGCGCGACGACCTGGGTCACGCTCTCGTTCTCCAGCAGGAGCTTTAGGACTTTACTCCCGATCAAGCCGGTGGCTCCTGCCAGAAGAATCTTGGTCATCGAATGATCCTAAGGTTGCTTGACGGAAGACACGCAGAAAATGGGAAGGGCGGCGCGATCGTGACGGCGCCGCCCTCCGTCTTTAGAAAAACCGTTTCAGCAGCCCGACGTTGGTCTTGGCAAGCTCGACGATCTCGTCGCCTCGCCCGCTGATGACGGCCTTGGCCATGTACAGCGTGAAGCCCTTCATCTGTTCCAGGGTGATCGTCGGCGGCACCGCGAGCTCGGTCCGCGCGGTGACCGCGTCGAGCAGGGCGGGACCCGGGTGCGCCAGAACCTCGCGAACCGCGCCTTCCAGATCGCCGGGATCCGTCACTCGCACCCCGTGGATTCCGATCGCCCGCGCCATCGCCGCAAAGTCCGGGTTGTCGAGCGCGACGCCGGTCTCGATCAGCCCGGCGGCCTTCATCTCCAGCTCCACGAACCCCAGCGTTCCATTGTTGAACACCACGATCTTGACTGGAAGCGCCTGCTGCCGAAGCGTGAGCAGCTCGCCCATCAGCATCGCAAGTCCGCCGTCGCCGGACAGCGTCACGACCTGCCGACCGGGATAGGCCGACTGGGCGCCGATCGCCTGGGGAAGCGCGTTGGCCATCGATCCGTGGTTGAACGATCCGATCAGGCGGCGGCGGCCGTTCATCGCGACATACCGCGCTGCCCAGATCGTCGGGGTCCCGACGTCGCACGAGAATATGGCGTCGTCGTCCGCCAGGTCGCTCAGGACGCGGGCGATGTGCTGAGGGTGGATGACGCCGCTTCCCGGCTTGCCGTCGGCCAGTTCGTCGAGGGCCTCGCGCGCCTTCGCATAGTTGGCTCGAGCGTCCCGGAGGAACGCGCCGTCACGGCCGCCGGCGATATGGGGAAGCACCGCATCGATCGTCGCACCGACGTCGCCGATGAGCCCCAGGTCGATCGCCGTCCGGCGTCCGAGATTCTCCGGCCGGATGTCGATCTGGGCGACCACTGCGTCTTCGGGATAGAATTGCCGATACGGAAAGTCGGTGCCGAGCATCAGCAGCATGTCGCATGCCATCATCGCGTCGTACCCGGACGAGAAGCCGATCAGTCCGGTCATGCCGACGTCGAACGGATTGTCGTATTCGACGAACTCCTTGCCGCCCAGCGCATGGACGATCGGCGCCTGCAACGCCTCGGCGATCCTGAGCAGTTGCGGATGCGCGGTACGGCACCCCCGGCCTGCCAGGATCGTGACACGGCCGGCAGCGTTCAGCATCGTCGCCAACGCAGCGATCTGCGTGGCTTCGGGGATGACGGTGGCCGCGGCCGGCAACAGCGCCTGGTCCGAGCGGGCCCGTTTTCCCTCGGCCGGACGAAGCGCGACGTCACCCGGCATCGATACCACCGACACGCCGCGATGGCCGACGGCGGCGCGGATCGCGGTCTCCAGCGTCCGCGGCATCTGGTCGGCGTCGGAGATGGTCTCGCAATACACGCTGCACTCGCGGAACAGCGCTTCCGGTCGCGTTTCCTGGAAATAATTGGAGCCGATTTCCGCGCTCGGCACCTGGGCAGCGATCGCCAGGACCGGGACGCGGGTGCGGTGGCAGTCGTACAGGCCGTTGATGAGGTGCATGTTGCCCGGGCCGCACGACCCGGCGCACACTGCGAGCCGGCCGGTCAGCTGCGCCTCGGCGCCGGCCGCGAACGCGGCGGCTTCCTCGTTGCGGACATGGATCCATTCGATCTTGCCCTGGCGGCGAAGGCTGTCCGTCAGGCCGTTGAGACTGTCGCCGACGACGCCGTATATCCGCTCGACCCCCGCAAGGTGGAGCGTCTCGGCAAAAAGATCTGCGACCGTCTTCGACATCAATATCTCCGGAATTCTACTCGACCGCTGCCCAGGGTAGCATGGGCGAGCGACATATGGGGCCGGTTCGATCGTCGAACCGATGGAAGGAACCGCGGTCTGCGCTACGCCGGCGGCATCGATCCATAGCGATCATAGCGGTCATCTCGTTCCGTCGGCACCACACCTGCTGCATCGAACGCCGACGACCCCCGGCGTTGGTTTCTATGGGCCCCTGCGTAGTTTCCGAGGGTCATCGTGCGGTCGTCGCCCGGGTAACCTCCGTGACTTGATCCTGCGTACCGCGGCGGCGTGCACCTTGCCACCATACGCTGCGGATCGCGACACTCGGGCGAGGACGGCATGATGACGATTGGCGAACGCATTGCAACAGCGGGAAGACACGCGGTGATCCTCTGCCATCCCGGTCCGGTCAGCTTCAACCATGCGATCGCCGACGCCTATTGCGCGGCGGTCCGCGCCGCCGGGCAGTCGGTCGTGTTGCGCGACCTGTATGCGATCGGGTTCGACCCGGTGCTGAAGGCGGCGGAGCGGCCGACCAATGTCGCGGCGACCTACGGCCAGGACGTGCTCGACGAGATCGCGCATATCGACGGGTGCGACGTGTTCGTGCTGATCTACCCGATCTGGTTCGGCACCCCGCCGGCGATGCTCAAGGGCTACGTCGAGCGCGTGTTCGGGGCGGGCGTGCAGCCCGAGGCGCTGCAGGACCGCGCGCGTACCGACCTGCTCGGCGGCAAGCGGCTGCTGAGCTTCTCGACCTCCGCGGCCAGCAAGATATGGCTCGACGAACAGGGGCAGGGGCAGGGCCTCAACAGCGTGTTCGACCAGTATCTGGTGCATGCGTTCGGGATGCGATCCCAAGAGCACCGGCGGTTCGCGCATATCGTGCCGGGACTGAACGCGCGGTTCGCCGACCAGTATCTGCGCGAGGTCGCGGCGCAGGCGCAACGGACCTGCGCGCAGATCGCGTTCGGGGACGAGGCCTTGCTGGCCGATCCCGGCCTTGTCGCCCGGATCGCGATTTGAATTTTCCGCATCTTCAAGCCCGCATCTTCAAGGACGTTCCATGACCCGTATGATGCAAGCCGCCGTCGTCGAGGCGTTCGGCAAGGCGGATATCGAACAGCAGCCTTTGTCGGCGATCAACGCCATCTTCGACCGCGTCGAACACGGCCAGGTCGCCTCGCGCGTCGTCCTCGATTTCGGGAGTCGGACATGACCGAGCTTGCAACACTGGCTCCGACCAAGGCACAGCCGCTGTCCCCCGACATGCTCCGCCGGATGCACGCTTACTGGCGCGCGGCGAATTATCTGTCGGTCGGGCAGATCTATCTGCGCGACAACGCGTTGCTCGATCGGCCGCTGACGATCGCGGACGTGAAGCCGCGGCTGCTCGGCCATTGGGGGACGACGCCGGGGCTGAATTTTCTCTACGTCCATCTCAACCGGCTGATCGTCGAGCATGATCTCGACATGATCAACATCATCGGGCCCGGGCATGGCGGGCCGGGGCTTGTGGCCAACACCTATCTGGAGGGCTCGTACACCGAGCGCTATCCGGCGATCGAGCGGAGCCGCAGCGGCATGCACCGGCTGTTCCGGCAATTCTCGTGGCCCGGCGGAATCCCGAGCCATGTCGCGCCCGAGACGCCGGGCTCGATCCACGAGGGCGGCGAGCTGGGGTATTCGCTGGCGCATGCGTACGGCGCGGCGTTCGACAATCCTGACCTGATCGTCGCGTGCGTGGTCGGCGACGGCGAGGCGGAGACCGGCGCGCTGGCGGCGAGCTGGCATTCGAACAAGTTCCTCAATCCCGCGCGCGACGGGGCGGTGCTGCCGATACTCCACCTCAACGGCTTCAAGATCGCCAACCCTACGATCCTGGCGCGGATCGATGGGCATGAGCTGGACGCGTTGCTGCGCGGCTATGGGCATGAGCCCTATTATGTCGGCGGCAGCGACCCGGCGGCGGTCCACCAGCAGCTTGCCGCGGCGCTCGACAAGGCGCTGGCGAAGATCCAGGCGATCCAGGCGGCGGCGCGTGTCGAGGGCGTCACGCCCGAACGACCGCGTTGGCCGATGATCGTGTTCCGCACGCCCAAGGGGTGGACCGGGCCGAAGTTCGTCGATGGCAAGCCCGTCGAAGGTACGTGGCGCGCGCATCAGGTGCCGATCGCGGGCTTCAAGGATCCCGAGCATCTACGCCAGCTCGAAGACTGGATGCGGAGCTATCGGCCCGAGGAGCTGTTCGACGCGAATGGCAAGTTCACGGAGGAGTTTGCCTCGCTCGCGCCGACCGGGCATCGGAGGATGGGTGCGAACCCGCACGCCAATGGCGGCGAACTGATGGTGCCGTTGTCGCTGCCCGACTTCCGCAGCTTTGCGGTGCCGGTGGACGCGCCGGGCAAGGTGAAGGCGGAAGCGACACGGGTGCTGGGGCGTTATCTACGTGACGTGATGAAGCTCAACCTCGCGAGCGTGAACTTCCGCCTGTTCGGCCCCGACGAGACCGCGTCGAACCGGCTGGCCGACGTCTATGACGTGTCGGGGAAGGTCTGGATGGCGGAGGTCGAGGCGGTCGACGAGCATCTCGGGCCCGACGGCCGGGTGATGGAGGTGCTGAGCGAGCATCTGTGTCAGGGCTGGCTCGAAGGGTATCTGCTGACCGGGCGGCACGGGCTGTTCTCGTGTTACGAGGCGTTCGTCCATATCGTCGATTCGATGGTCAACCAGCATGCCAAGTGGCTGAAGACGACCAGGACGATCCCGTGGCGGCGGCCGATCGCCTCGCTCAATTACCTGCTGACCTCGCATGTCTGGCGGCAGGATCACAACGGGCTGTCACATCAGGATCCGGGGTTCATCGATCACGTCGCGAACAAGACGGCCGACGTCGCACGGATCTATCTGCCGCCCGACGCGAACTGCCTGTTGTCGGTCGGCGACCACTGTCTGCGCAGTCGCGGCTATGTGAATGTGATCGTCGCGGGCAAGCAGCCCGAGTGGCAATGGCTCGGGATCGACGCGGCGGTGCGGCATTGCACCGCAGGCGCGGGGATCTGGGACTGGGCGGGCGACGATGCGGACCCGGACGTGGTGATGGCGTGCGCGGGCGACGTGCCGACGCTGGAGACGCTCGCGGCGGTGACGCTGTTGCGGGAGTATGTGCCCGACATCCGTATCCGGGTGGTGAACGTGGTCGACCTCATGAGCTTGCAGCCGCGGTCGGAACATCTCCACGGGCTCGACGAGCGCGAGTTTGATGCGCTGTTCACGAAGGATACGCCGGTGATCTTCGCGTTCCACGGCTATCCGGCGATGATCCACAAGCTGACGTATCGGCGGGCGAACCACGCCAACATCCATGTCCGCGGATACAAGGAGATGGGGACGACGACGACGCCGTTCGACATGGTTGTGCTGAACGATCTCGACCGGTACCGGCTGGCGCTCGACGCGATCGAGCGGATTCCGCGCTTCCGCGACCGAGTGCCGCGCGAGACGGCGCGCTACTGGACGACCATGGAACGGCACAAGCTCTATATCGCCGAACAGGGCGACGATCTGCCGGAGGTGCGTGACTGGCAATGGTCGCGGTAGAGGGGGGCGCGGTAGTTCTGGCGCTCAACAGCGGGTCGTCGTCGCTCAAGTACGGGCTTTATGTCGTGGAGACGGCGCCGTCCTTGCTGGTCGGCGGGACGATCGAGACGGCCCAAGATCATGGCGACGATCATGCACGCTTCTTCGATACGATCGAAGCGGCGTTGCGGGAGTGGCCGACGCCGACGGTGATCGGTCATCGGATCGTCCACGGCGGCCCGCATCGCGACGCGCATTGTCGGATCGACGATGCGGTGATGGCGGACCTG
Organism: Sphingomonas sp. 4RDLI-65; assembly: GCF_049472435.1. NCBI lineage: Bacteria > Pseudomonadati > Pseudomonadota > Alphaproteobacteria > Sphingomonadales > Sphingomonadaceae > Sphingomonas > Sphingomonas sp. 4RDLI-65. The sequence continues at coordinate 121,498 of NZ_JBCEBT010000003.1, forward strand.
GCGGCGGCGTGTGCGTTCGCGCCGCTGCATGGACCGGCGTCGCTGGCGCTGATCCGGGCGGCGGGGGCGCGCTATCCGGGCGTGCCGCAGGTCGCGTGCTTCGATACGGCGTTCCATGCGGGGATGCCCGACGTCGCGAGCACGCTGCCGATCCCGCGCGCGTATCGGGCGGGCGGGGTGCGCCGCTATGGCTTCCACGGCCTGTCCTGCGAGTCGATCGTCCGCCTGCTCGGCGACGACATGCCCGCGAGGCTGGTGATCGCGCACCTAGGCAATGGCGCGAGCGTGACCGCGGTGCGCGACGGCGGCTCGATCGACACCAGCATGGGGCTGACCCCGTCCGGCGGCGTGATGATGGCGACGCGGACGGGCGATATCGATCCCGGCGTGCTGCTGTATCTCCTGCGCGAGACCGGACTGGACGGGACCGCGCTGGCGACGCTGGTCGATCATGGATCCGGTATGGCTGGCGTATCCGGTCTGTCCGGCGACATGCGGGTTCTTCGCGCGGCTACTGCCGACGACTCCGACCTCGCCATCCGTATGTTCGAGAGGTCGGTGTGCAAGCAGATCGCGGCAATGATCGCCTCGCTGGGCGGTGCCGACATGCTCGTATTGACCGGCGGGATCGGCGAGAACGATGTGGCGACTGGTCGGGCGATTCGTGCGGGTCTGGCCTGGGTGCCGGGGCTCGACATCCGCATCATGCCCTCGCAGGAGGATGCGCAGATCGCGCGCCATGCCGCCGCGCTCGGCTGACGAAACCAGCGAGTACGTGCTTTCCGAGTCCCGACGGCTTCGTCCGCCCGCGCTATTGTCTTGATACGGATCAGCCCTTCGATACCCGCATCGTGCGGCGGCGAGGGCGGGCCGGCGGGGACTTCGCCATGAACGCTATCCATACCGAGATGCTCTATTTCCAGCGCCGCCTGGACGCTACGCGAGCGATGGCTGACGCCGCGGCGGGGCCTTGCGCGCGCGTGGCGCATGAGACGCTCGCGCGGTTGTATGGCGAGACGCTGGACGCACTTGCGGCAACGTTGCCGTGCCTGGTCGCCGAACCGGTGGCTGCGATCTCGCGGCGTGTGTTCCGGATCGAGCGCGCGGTGACGCCGCCGACGCAGCGCAAGGCGACGGCCCGCCCCCGTCTTACGCTCCACCTCGCCTGTTAGCGCACGGGCCGCATGTGGGCCTCTTCCCGTTAGCCCTCGGCGTTCCAGGTGGACCAGCCGCGGTCGATCGAGGCGGCGATCGCGGTGAGGAGGGGGGCGTCGCCGGTGGTGCGGTCGAGAATGCGGTCGCCGTGGCGTTCTGCGGCGTGGACCAGCGCGGGCAAGGGGGAGCCGCTGTCGAGCAGGATCGCCTTGCCCCGCCAGCCCGAGGCGCGCATCGCTTGCACCACGTCGACACCGCGGCCGTCCTTGTTATCACAACCGATATCGACGACGATGCATGAGACGTCGCGCGATCGCGGGTCGGCGAGTAGCGCGGCACAGGTCGCGTAGGAGCGGACGTCGTAGCGTTCGGACACCAGCATGATCTGGCGCGCACGGCGGATCACCGGGTCGCCGTCGACCAGCGAAACGCCGATGCCGTCATGGGTATAGGGGAGTTGGTCGGTCATCGCGCGGTCCTTTGTCTCGACCGTGGATGACACGCGTACTGCGCTACGTCTGTACGTAGAAGGCGAGGGTTGGGTGCGGGGTTTCAGGCGGGCTCGGCGGTCTCGCCCAACCCCGCCGCGAACGCGATGCGAAGGACGTCCGACAGGCTGCGCGCGGCCAGTTTCTCCATCAGATTGGCGCGGTGAACCTCGACGGTGCGGGTGGCGATGTCGAGGTCGTAGGCGATCAGCTTGTTCGGGCGGCCGAGTACCATGCCGTCGAGCACGTCGCGCTCGCGCGGCGTCAGCGCGGCGAGCCGGACGATGGCGTCGGCGGCGGCGAGGTGCTCGCGGTCGGACCGTGCGGCGTGCGCCAGCGCGGACTCGATCGCCGCCAGCAACGCGCTGCGCTCGAACGGCTTTTCGAGGAATTCGATCGCGCCCGCCTTGATCGCGCGGACCGCCAGCGTCACGTCGCCGTGCCCGGTCAGCATGATCACCGGCAGCGCGATGCCGGTCTGGGCAAGCCGCGCCTGGACTTCGAACCCGTCGAGATCGGGCATCCTCACGTCGATCAGCACGCACCCCCGCGTCTCCCGCGTGACGGCTTTCAGGAACTGCGTGCCTGCGGGATAGGTTTCGACGGCGTAGCCCGCCTTGCGCAACAGGAAGCCGACCGATTGGCGGATCGCTTCGTCGTCGTCGACGATGTGGACGATGCGCGCCAGTTCAGTCATGGGGAGTGTCAGACATCGGTGTCGCCTTCCTGAAGCGCGGCGAGCGGCACGGTGAAGTGGAACGCGGTGCCGCCGCTCGCCACGCCGTCCGCCCAGATCCGGCCGCCATGTGCCTCGACGATCGTCCGGCAGATCGACAGGCCTAGGCCCATGCCGTCCTCCTTGGTGGTCGCGAACGCCTCGAACAGGCGCGCGCGGACGGCGGTGTCGATTCCCGTGCCGGTGTCCGCGACGGTGATCTGCATGCAGCCCTCGCGTTCGGGCGCGGTGGCGATCGTCAGCACTTTGCACGGCGAGCACGCCATAGACTGGATCGCGTTGCGGATCAGATTGACCAGCACCTGCTGGATCTGGATGCGATCGACCAGCACCATGACGTCGCCCGGCGCGACGTGCCTGGTCACCGTGATGCCGGCCTCGTGCGCGCCGAGCAGTCCAAGGCTGGTCGCCTCCTCGACGAGCAGGTCGAGCCGTTCGTCGCGAAACCCGGTATCGCCGCCGTCGACGAACGCGCGCAGCCGCCGGACGATCGTCCCTGCGCGCAGCGATTGCGCTGCCGCCAGATCCAGCGCCTCGGCTACGTCGGCCAACAGCGGATCGTCGCTGTCACCGATCATCGCCCGCGTTGCTTCGAGATAATTGGCGATCGCGGTCAGCGGCTGGTTGATCTCGTGCGCCAGGGTCGACGCCATCGTCCCCATCGCGCTGACGCGGGAGACGTGGACGAGTTCGGACTGGAGCTCCTTCAACCGCCGTTCGGTCGCGTGGCGGTTGGTGAGGTCGCGGATGAAGCCGGTGAAGATCCGTTCGCCGCCGATCGACGCCTCGCCGACCGCCAGTTCGATCGGGAACGTCTCGCCGCCTTTGCGCATCGCGCGTTCGAGACGGACGTTGCCGATCACGTGACGCTCGCCGGTATGGCGGTACTTGCGCAGGTGCGCGTCGTGATCGCGCGCGTCGGCGTGCGGCATCAGCATCCCGACGTTCTGGCCGACCACCTCGCTTGCGGTGTAGCCGAAGACGAGTTCGGCGGCCGCGCTGAACGAGGCGACGATGCCGTTCTCGTTCATCACGATCATCGCGTCGGGGACGGTGTTGAGGATCGAGCGAAGGTGATGTTCGCGGCGGACGATCGCGGCCTCGGCGGCCTTTTCGTGCGTGATATCGCGGATGACTTTGCCGAACCCGCGCAGCGCGCCGGCCTCGTCGTGCAGCGCGGTGATCGTGACCGCGGCGAGAAATTCGGAGCCGTCCTTGCGCACCCGCCAGCTCTCCTCCTCGATCCGGCCGCAGGCATGCGCGCGGGCGAGGTCGGCCTCGGGCTTGCCCGCAGCGATATCGTCAGCCGGGTAGAAGACCGCGACGTCGCGACCGATGATCTCCGCCTCGGCCCAGCCCTTGATCCGCTCGGCGCCGCGGTTCCAGATCGTCACGCGGCCCTGCGGATCGAGCATGTAGATCGCATAGGTCGTCGCGCCGTCGATCAGCAGCCCCAGTTCCTCCGCCAGTGTCGCATCGCCGCGCGCGACGGATGCGGCAGTACCGTCGGAAGATTGCGACGCGATCATGCGGGCCGTGCGGTTGCTCGTGGCACGAAGCGGCAAGTCATTGAGACGCGGGCCTTGTCTTGCGAACGATTCCGATCCGTCGGGCGTCGAGGTTTCGACCTCCGACATCGGAACATGACCCATGTTAAGCGAAATATTCACTATACGCCAATAATCCTTCGATAATCGTGATCGCCGACAATATCGTCCCGCCGATCGCTAGTCTTGGGTTCACCGCCGCGAACGGCCGCAAATACTTGCCGGCCCCGGTCATGGCTCAGTGCGACAACAAGGTGCAGCGCCGGTCGCGCAGCAACAGGTCGCGGGTGACGCCCCCGAACGCCCATTCGCGAATCCGGCTATGGCCGTACGCGCCCGCGACGACGAGATCGGCCTCTACCTCGTCGGCGACCGCGGCGAGCGTGTCGATGCTGGTGCCCTTCATCCGCGCGACGATCTTGTCCGCGTCGACGCCGTGGCGCGCGAGCCAGGCGGCTGCGTCGTCGATCGGCGCCCGCGCGTCGATCGCATCGATCGCCACTTCGGCGATGACGACGCGGTCGGCGGCGTGGAGCATCGGCAGCGCATCGCTGATCGCGCGGCGGCATTCGCGCGTGTCGGTCCAGGCGACCATGACGGTTTCGAACGTCGCGGTGGCGGCGCCGTCGGGGACGACCAGCACCGGGCGGCCCGCGCGCAGGATCAGATCGCCGGTATCGGCATGCGTCGCCAGGTCGGCGAACCCTGGCCCTGCGCTGGTGATGACGAGATCGGCGGCGCGCGCATTCTCCGCCACGATGTGCGCGATGTTGGCGAGCGTCGGGATCGAGCGCCATTCGAGCGTGTGCCGCGCTAGCCGTTCGTGCGCGTGGAACTCGGTCTTGGCGCGGGCGAGTTCGCCGGCGACGATGTCGCGCTCGATCACCGCATAGTCGCCGCCGAGATAGCCGTCGCACGTGCCGATCTGGACAGGCTGGCACGCGGCGATGCCGATCACCGCGGCGTCGTATTGGTCGGCGAGCGTGGCCGCTACGTCGAGCAGCGCGGCGTTGGGCCGCCCACCATCGAGATGCACCATCAGGGTCGAATAGGTCATGCGCGGTCTCCCTCTTTCGCCAAGCTTTCGGCGTTCGGGCGGTCGCGCGAAAGGATCGGGAATTACGCAGGTGTGCCGCGGTTCGTCGGCATGTGCGTAGTTCCCGACGCTGTCGGCGATCGGCCGCATCGATAGGCTCGCGGTCATCGGCCGGGCCTCCCCGCGTCGCTTCAGGAGAGTGTCATGTCCCACGACGCAAGATTGCAGAAGGCCGTACTCGCCGAACTCAACTGGGATCCTAGCGTGCCCGCCGGGCATATCGGCGTCACCGCGAACAACGGCGTCGTCACGCTGAGTGGCCACGCGGGCAGCTATGCGGCGAAATATGCCGCCCAGCGGGCCGCGGCGCGCGTCGACGGCGTCAAGGCCGTCGCCGAGCAGATCGAAGTCCAGCTGGAGGACCGGTTCAAGCGCGGCGACGAGGCGATTGCCAGCGCGATCGTCGAGCGGCTGTCCTGGGACACGACGATCCCGGCCGACTGCATCAAGGCGCAGGTCGAGGATGGCTGGGTCAGCCTGCGCGGCGAAGTGCGCTGGCATTTCCAGAAGGACGCGGCCGAGGCGGCGGTTTGGCCGCTCGCAGGCGTGGTCGGCGTGGTCAACCACATCACGCTGAAGCCGCGGGTCGACGTCACCGATGTCAGCAACGACATCCGCACCGCGCTGCACCGCTCGTGGTTCTTCGATGGCGACACGATCAAGGTGTCGGTCGACGGCGGCACGGTGCGGCTCACCGGATCGGTCGATTCGCCGCACGACCGGATGGTCGCCGAGCGGACCGCCTGGGCAGCGCCGGGCGCGGTGAAGGTCGAGAACATGCTAGAAATCGCGTGATGGCCCGCGCGATCTCCAGCCACGGCGAACGTCATGTCGTCGACCGGATCGGCTGGCTTCGCGCGGCGGTGCTCGGCGCAAATGACGGGATCGTGTCGACCGCGAGCCTGATCATCGGCGTCGCGGCGGCGTCCGCGCCGGGTGCGAACCAGACGAGCGCTATCGTCATCGCGGGGACGGCGGGTCTGGTCGCCGGCGCGATGTCGATGGCGGCGGGCGAGTATGTTTCGGTCAGCGCGCAGGCGGATACCGAGAATGCCGAACTCGCGCGGGAACGGCGCGAGCTGGTCGACGATCCGGGCGGCGAGCTGGCCGAACTCGCGGCGATCTACGTCGCGCGCGGGGTGGACGAGGCCACCGCCACGACGGTCGCGGCGCAGTTGATGGCGAGGGATGCGCTCGGCGCGCATGCCCGCGACGAACTCGACATTCTACTTGGGGCACGGGCGCGGCCGGTACAGGCGGCGTTCGCGTCTGCGGCGAGCTTCACGGTCGGCGCGGCGCTGCCGTTGCTGACCGTGTTCGTGGTGTCGCCGGGGCTGCTTGTCTGGGCGGTCGGCATCGGCTCGCTGCTGTTCCTGGCGATGCTCGGGGCGATCGGTGCGAAGACCGGCGGCGCGATCGTCTGGCGCGGTACGCTCCGCGTCACTTTCTGGGGCGCGTTCGCGATGACGGCGACCGCGGCGATCGGGAAACTGATCGGCGGCGCGGTGTGATGCGTATCCCGATGAACCATCGGACCGGACGATCCTCTCCCGCAAGGGGGAGGTGGCGCCGAAGGTGACGGAGGGGGAGGATAAGAAACAGAGGTTATCCCTTTCCTCCCCCTCCGTCAGGCTGCGCCTGCCACCTCACCCTGCCGGGGGAGGATCGTGACGATCCGATGCGTAGTTTCCGATGGTGATGCGGGCGCGGCGGGATCGGTAGCGTCTGGTCGACCGCGCTGTTCGGCGACACCCCTACGATCGGAACCCACCATGACGACGCGCCGCCTGACGTGTAGCCTCGCGCTCGCCCTCGTTTTGGCCACGACCGCGTCGGCGCAGCTACCGCCTAGCGTCGACGGCCGGATCGAGCAGCTCAAGCCCGGCGAATATCTCTGGGCGCCCGAGATCGCACCCGCAGGCCCCGTCACGGTAATCGTCAGCCTCGCCGCGCAAAAGGCCTATGCCTACCGCAACGGCGTGGCGATCGGGGTCTCGACCGTGTCGACCGGCAGCGACGGCCATGCAACGCCGACCGGGGTCTTCACCGTGCTCCAGAAGGACGTGGATCACGTGTCGAACCTCTACAAGGACGCAGCGATGCCGTTCATGCAGCGGCTGACCTGGGGCGGGATCGCGATGCATGCGGGCAATCTGCCGGGCTATCCCGCGTCGCATGGCTGCATCCGCCTGCCGCCCGCGTTCGCGAAACTGCTGTTCGGGATTACCCGGCTCGGGATCACCGTGGTCATTACGCAGGACGCGCGCGTTCCGGTGGTGGCCGCCAAGCCGGGCATGCTGACGTCGGCGGGATCGGCGGGCGGGGACTTCGTGTGGAACCCGGCGCTGTCGCCCAAGGGGCCGGTCTCGATCGTGATCAGCGGGCGCGACAAGCGGGTGGTCGTGCTGCGGAACGGGATCGAGATCGGCTCCGGCGCGATCGCGTTCGATACGCCGATCGAGCGGACCGCCGCGTTCACGTTGCAATCGATCGATGCGGCCGGCGAGCATTGGCTGCGCCTGCCGTTGCCCGGCGATCCGAGAACCGGCGAACTGACCGCCGAGGATCGTGCCAAGGGGCATCTGGCGGAGGGGTTCCGCGCCGCGCTGGCGACCGTGACGACGCCCGGTACGACGCTGCTGGTGACGCGCGAGACGTTGGCGAGCGCCGGCACCGGTACTCCCGTGACGATCATCGAAGCGACCGGACAATGATCGCCGAGCGCCCGATCGACCAGCGGCACGACCAGACGCCCGTCCCGCGGGCATGGCATGCGACGCCTGCCGCACGCGTGATGGCGCTGCTCGATACCAGTGCGAGCGGTCTGAGCGCGAATGATGCCGCCGCGCGCTTGCTCCGGGACGGGCCGAACGAACTCGCGCCGCCGCCGGCGCCCTCGACGCTGCTGCTGTTCGCGCGGCAGTTCAACAGCCCGCTGATCTACCTGTTGATCGCCGCGGCGGCGATCTCGCTCGGGCTCGGCCACCGCACCGATGCGGGGTTCATCGGTGTCGTGCTGCTCGTCAACGCGGCGATCGGCACGGTGCAGGAGAGCAAGGCGGCGGACAGCCTCGCCGCGCTCGGCCGGATGATCGGCCAGACCGCGACCGTCCTGCGCGGCGGTGCGGTATCGGTGGTCGACGCGCGCGCGATCGTGGTCGGCGATGTCGTCGCGCTGGAGAGCGGCATGGCCGTGCCCGCCGATATCCGCCTGTCGTCGAGCAGCGCGCTGCGCGTCGACCAGTCGACCTTCACCGGTGAGTCCGTGGCGGTCGCGAAGGACCAGACGGCGCTGTTGCCCGCCGCCACGCCGCCGGGCGAGCGCACGACGATGGTGCTGGCGGGCACGATGATCGAGCAGGGGCGCGGTACCGGCGTCGTCGTCGCGACCGGAGCGGATACCGCGCTGGGTGCGATCGACGCGTCGTTGCGGACCGCGAAGGCTACGCCGCCACCGCTCGTCGTCCGGCTCGACCGGCTGGCGCGGCAGATCAGCATCGCGACCATCGTGCTGATCATCCCGTTCGCGCTCGTCCTGGTGATGCAGGGGCGGCCGGGCGACCAGATCCTGCTGCTCGCGGTTGCGCTGGCGGTGTCGGCGATCCCCGAAGGCCTGTCGATCGCGGTGACGGTCGCGCTGGCGGCGGGGACCCGGCGGATGGCGGCGCGGAAGGTGATCGTCCGCTCGCTCCCCGCGGTCGAGGGGCTGGGCGCGTGCACGATCATCGCCAGCGACAAGACGGGGACGCTGACGCGGAACATCCTGTCGGTGGAGAAGATACTGCTCGCCGACGGACGGGTTTTCGCGAGCGCCGACTGGCCCGCGGATAGTCTGGCGGAGATGCGCCGCGCCGCTGCGCTCTGCAACGAGGCATCGATCGGACCCGACGGTACGCCCGTCGGGGATTCGGTCGACGTCGCATTGCTGCGGTTTGCGGGCGAGGGGGGCGAGGATCTGGCCGCGCTGCATGCGGTCGCGCGGACCGCGGCGCTGCCTTACGAACCGGTCCGTAAATTCTCGACCGTCGCGGTGGCGGAAGGGCAGGGCGTCCGCGTGTTCGCCAAGGGTGCGCCCGAGATCATCCGCCAGATGTGTCGTCCGATCGACCCTGCCGCGTTCGCCGCTGCCTTGGCGATGGCCGGTGAAGGGTATCGCATGATCGCGGTCGCTGCATCGGATGGCGCGACGACCACCGATCCGACTGCGCCGACCGACCTCGTGCTGCTGGGCTGGATCGGGCTGATCGACCCGGTCCGACCCGAAGTCCCCGCCGCGATCGCGCGCTGTGCCGAGGCAGGGATCGGCGTGCGGATGGTCACCGGCGACCATCCCGGTACGGCCTTGACGATCGCCCGCGGGCTTGGCCTCGAGGTCACCGAGGAGCAGGTCGTCACCGGCGCGCAGATGACCGATCTTGCGGGCCAACCCGAGCGGCTCGCAGCGCTGGTGCTCGACGGCCGCGTGTTCGCGCGGATCGAACCGGTACAGAAGCTGGAGATCGTCCGCATCCTGGCGGCAAGCGGCGAACTCGTCGCGGTCACCGGCGACGGCGTCAACGACGCGCCCGCGCTCCAGGCGGCGCATATCGGCGTGGCGATGGGCGTCGCCGGCACCGACGTCGCGCGTGGCGCAGCCGATTTGGTGCTCGCCGACGACAATTTCGCGTCGATCGTCGCCGGGGTCGAGGAGGGGCGCGTGACCTATGCCAACGTCCGGCGGATCGTCATCATCCTGCTCGCCACCGGGATCGCCGAGATCGGCATGTTCATCGGCGCGGTGATGCTCGGCCTGCCGATGCCGCTGACCGCGGTGCAGTTGCTGTGGCTCAACCTCGTGACCAATGGCGCGCAGGACGTGATGCTCGGCTTCGGCCGCGGCGAGGGCGACGAACTGCGCCAGCCGCCGCGTCCGCCAAGCGCGCCGATCCTAGACCGGAGCGCGATCGCACTGATGATCCCGCCCGCACTGCTGATGACCGGGCTCGCGCTGTATCTCGTGTCGCAGATGCGCGGCGAGGGGCGCCCGCTTATCGAGATCCAGAACGCGGTGCTGTTGATGACGGTGCTGTTCCAGAACGTCTACGTGCTGTGCATGCGCAGCGAGCGACTGTCGATCTTCCGGGAGCCGGTATTGTCGAACGCGTGGTTGCTGCTGGGCGTCGGTATCGCACTGGCGTTGCAGGCGACCGCGATGCTCTGGCCGCCGCTTGGCGGGGTGCTCGGGACGTCGCCGGTTTCGACCGGCACGCTGCGCTTCTGCCTCGTTGCGACAATCGCCACTGTGATCGTGACCGAGGCGACGAAATGGACGGTCGCGCGCCATGCGCGGCGACCGTCGTCATAGCCGATTCAGGTGAGGGACGGGGCCAGCGTCATCCGCAGGATCATCGCCGCGGGATCGCCGGGACAGGCCGACGCGACCCAGCCCCGTTCGCGCTCGAGATCGATCGCCTGGTGATTGTCCCGGCTCTCGATCGATTCTAGCGTCAGGATGCCCTTCGAACGCGCGAACTGCGCGACATGATCGAGCAACGTCCAGCTGATCCCCCGTCGCTTGAAATCGGCACGGATTGCGACCGCGACCTCGGCGCGCGCGAAGCTGTCGTCGGCGGCGAGCATCGCGGTCGCGATGATCCGACCGGTCGCGGGGTCGAACGCGAGGAAGTTCTCGGTGTGGTCGTGGTCGATCGTCACCAGCGCCTTCAGCTGGTCATGGCCGACCTTGTGGATCGCGCTCAGGAAGCGGAACCGCAGATCTTCCCGGTCGACGTGGCGGAAGAATTCGCCGAGCGCGGGTTCGTCCTCGGGAGCGGCGGGCCGGACGTGGAACAGATAGCCGTCGCGCGCGATCAGGTCGGTGGACCATGGTCCGGGAGAAGGCGGGGTGGCGCGGGTGCGTTCGTTGACGAGTTCGACCATCTTGGCGTCCTTTCGAGACCGCACCGCGGACACGGGCGCATTTTTCGAGTAGCCGCTCCGCCGGGCCCTTCGCAGTGTCGGGAAACACGTAGTTTCCGATCCTATCGACGGGGTCGCGGAAGCCTAGGGTGCGGACGGGCGATCCCACGTCCGAACGAGGAGACCGTATGACGATCGATATCCAGCGGATGCAGGATCTGGCGCAGGAGATCGTCCGGCTTCAGGGCGAGCTCGACCGCGAGATCGAGCGGCGACGGCGCGCGCTGGGCGTCGAGCTTACCGGCCGGATTATCGGGTTCGAATACGGTGTGCTCGATGCGCAACGGCGGTTGAAGGTGTCGGTGATCCGCTTCGTCGCGCGCTCCGATCTGGTCTCGATCGTCACCGCGCCGGTCATTTATTCGCTGATCGTGCCGCTGCTGATCGTCGATGCGTGGGTGAGCCTGTACCAGGCGATCTGCTTTCGCGCGTACGGCATCGCCCGGGTACGGCGCCGCGACTACATCATGTTCGACCGCGCGCATCTCGGTTACCTGAACCGCATCGAGGCGCTCAACTGCGCCTTCTGCTCCTACGCCAACGGCCTGGTCGGTTTCGTGCGCGAAGTCAGCAGCCGGACCGAACAATATTGGTGCCCGATCAAGCACGCGCTGCGCGTCGACGATCCTCTCCATCGCTATTATTCGTTTCTCGAATACGGCGATGCGGACGGCTATCGATCGCGGCTCGCCGAGTTTCGGGACCGGTTGCGATGACGGACGCTCGGTTTCGTCAGGCGGCTATCGACTAGCCACCACTCCGCGCCAGCCGCCGCTCGATCCACCTGGAAAACACCAGATGCGGCACCGCGACAGTGGCGAGCAACTGGAATGCCTGCGCCGTCAGGTCGGTCGGCAGAAAACGCTGGAGGCTGGTGGCGAAGACAAGCCAGCCGCCGATCGCCGCCACCGACAAGGCCGCCCCCGTCGCCAGCCACCAGCGCTGCGAAACCCCGCCCAGCGTGATCCGCGCATCGGCCAGATGACGCGGCGAGTGAAGGAACACGAAGAACAGCGCGAACCCGGCCACCGGTGGCGCAAGGATCAGTCCAAGGATCGCGACCGCCGTCGCCGCCGCCCATTCGCGCGCGCCGCTCCGCCAGGCGTCGCTGATGCCGACGATCGTGACCAGCAGCGCGACCGGCGCGACCGCGATCAGCGACCGCGCAACCGTCTCGCCACCCGCGCCGCCGACCATCGCGACGAACAGCCGCGCGACTTCGGCCGGGTGACCGATTGCGGGTGCCGCGATGATCGCGGTCCCCGCTGCGACCTTGAGCAAAGGCTCGTCGATCATCGTCCAGTCCTCGCCGAAATGGACCGAGGCGACCGCGACGAACAGGATCAGCGCGACCAGCGGACTCATCACCCACATTGCGGCCATCGCGACCGCGATCCCGACATAGCCACCAACCGCAAGCCCGAGCCCGTGGCGCCCGAGGCGGCCTGTACGCGCAAGCAACGCGATGTCGTAGGCGCCATGCGGCATGCCCCCGCCAATGAAGACGATCGTCGCGATCAGCGTCGCGATAGGTCCATCAAGCGACAGTCCCGCTGCCAATGCTGTCGCGAGGTACAAGGCAGCCAGCCAGAAGCCGGGATGCACGAAGCCGCCGCGCCCCGAGGGGACGCGGCGGTTTGTACCGGTCTCGGCAACGGTTGCCGCGACCCGAACGGAAGGATCGGTATCAATGGTTGTGGACAGCGACACCGTGCGCCTCGACCTGCGACTTGCGAACAGAGATCATGTAGATCAGCACGCCGACGCCGGCCTTCGCGACGATGTCCGCGATCGTGTAGCCGAGCTGGATGACGGTCGTCGCGGTCGCGCCGCTGATCCCGGCATAGGGCGCCATATAGACGATCGGGTAGAAGCCCCATGACGCGAAGGTCAGCAGGCGTGCCTTGCGCACGAGGTCGCGTGCGGCGGCCGGCTGCTGCTCGATCGACTCGCCGAGCCCGCGGAACAATTCCCAGACGATGTAGATGAACGGGATCGCCGACAAGGTGCCCCACAGCGCGCGGGTCGGGATGTCGGTCGCAATCTCGCCAGGATAACCCAGCACGATCATCAATGCCGCGGCCGAACCCAGCCGGACGGTCTTCGACGAGGTCTGCTCGGGCGACAGTCGCATCACCAGCACCAGCTCGACCAGCAACAGCGGCACGGTCAGCAACCAGTCGACATACCGATAGGCGTCGTTGAACGCGAAGCCGGTTGCCGAGATGATCCCGTCCTTCAAGATGTAGGCCGCGTTCCAGCTCTCGAAGATGCGCAGGTAATGATAGGCGGCGATCGCAGTCACCAGTCCAGAAATGGTCACGGCGGTGCGGTAGGCTGGCGCGACCTGCGATCGGCACAGCCACAGAAAGGCGGTCGCCGCGGCCATCGTCGCGAACGTGAACGAGAACGCGTTATATACCAGCGAGAACTGGAACGGGGTTATGCTGTCCATGAAGGTCTCCATCACCTTGCTGCGCCTGGCCCGCTACGCTGGCGAACCGGCCTTGTTGCGGGAGAGCGAGGGCCGACGGAGAGATCGGTTTCGGTCCACCCGGGGATGGCGCCACAGCGACTCGAAGGGCAACGGAGGGAGTTCCACCCAAGTCGCGGAACCGATGGCTAACACGGCCCGCGACCCAGCCGCTGTGACGACCAAAGACCGGATACGCCGGGGTAGGGCAGGGTGCGATACGGACCTTGGCCCATATGCCGGGTGCGTTCTGGCCTAGAGCCCGGCCTCGACCGCGAGCCGGATCAGGTCCGCGGTGGTAGTAAGGCCGAGCCGATCCATCAGGATCGCGCGGTGCATCTTCACCGTCTTCTCGGCCAGCCCGAGTTCGGCGGCGATCTGCTTGTTGAGGAGGCCCTGCGCGACGAACTTGAGCACCTGGCCCTGCCGTGGCGACAGCGCCTTGACCATCTCCGCCGCACGGATCCGCCGCATGCTGGTCGGCGGCGCTGCATTGGTGTCGATCTCGACCTGCGAGCCGAGGAAATACAGCAGGCGGTCTTCCTCGTCGTACAGCGGCGCGACCAATACCGCGTTACGGAACGGCTGGCCGTTGCGCTTGTAGTTGAGGATCTCGACCAGCACCGGCTTGTGCTCGCGCACGCCGCGGCGGATCTCCTCGGACAGCCAGGGTTCGGTCGCCGGTCCCGACAGGAATCGGCAATTGCGTCCGATCACCTCGTCCGCGGGATAGCCGGTCAGGTCGCAGAACGGCTGGTTGCACGCCACGATCGGGTTGTCGGGCAGGCGGGGGTCGCTGATCACCGACGGGATCGGGCTGTCGGTGACGAGCCGCACGAGACGCTGGTTCGACCGTGCATCGGCGCTATCGGTCGAAAAGCCGGCGGCCGAAATGGTGTCGATGCTCATCGCCTTCCGCTCCCCCCGTCGCTTGATCGCTCGCTGCGCTGTTCGGCGAACGATACCATGGTTTCACACGACATCCCTAAAGCCATGATCGCGCGCGACAGCAAAAATCAATCGAGGCCTATTGCGAGCCACGAAAGCGCATTGCGTAGCTCGACCACCGATCCAATCTCTCCAACGTCCTGCCCGGGTATCGAGGCAGGCGACTTAACATCGGCTCGCCCGTTGTGCGGTGCAGAGGAGAGCGTTTCATGGCCCGCCATATCCTGATCACCGGCGCCAGCGTTGCGGGGAATACTGCGGCGTGGTGGCTGGGTCGCGTCGGGTTCAACGTGACCTTGGTCGAACGCGCGCCGGCGTTTCGCGATGGCGGGCAGAACATCGACGTCCGCGGTTCGGGGCGCGAGGTGCTGCGGCGTATGGGGCTTGAACAGGCGGCGCTGGACCACGGCACCGGCGAGGAGGGTACCGCGTGGGTCGATGCGGAGAACCGGATCGCCGCGCAGTTCCTGGTCACCGATGCCGGCGGCGAAGGCATGACCGCCGAGATGGAAATCCTGCGTGGCGATCTCGCCCGCCTGCTCTACGAACCCGCCGCGCAGCATGTGACCTATCGGTTCGGCGACAGCGTAACCGCGATCGAGCAGACCGAAACGGCGGCATCGGTCACCTTCGCCAGCGGCCGCACGGAGCGTTACGACGCGGTGATCGTGGCCGAGGGCGTCGGCTCCGCCACGCGCGCGCACGTGTTCCCGAACGAGAACGACCCGCGATGGATGGACCTGACCATCGCCTATTTCACGATCCCGCGTACGCCGGACGACGATCGGCTCTGGCGGTGGTACAACACAACCGAGGGTCGCAGCGTGTCACTGCGACCCGATCGCCACGGCACGACGCGCGCCATGTTGTCCGTGCAGCAAGCACCACAGGGTGAGCAGGACTGGAGCATCGCTGACCAGAAGGCATGGCTCCGCGAGCGCTTCGCCAATGCCGGGTGGAAGTCCCAGCGTGTGCTCGACGGCATGGACACGACCGACGACTTCTATTTCGACGTGCTGCGACAGGTGCGGATGAAGAGCTGGTCGAAGGGCAGGGTGGTGCTGACCGGCGATGCGGCATGGTGCGCCACGCCGATCGCCGGCATCGGCACCACGCTGGCGATCACCGGCGCTTATGTTCTGGCCGCCGAGATGGCGCGGACCGACGACGTCGCCGCCGCGTTCGCCGCCTACGAAAAGGCGATGCGGCCGATGGTCGAGGACGCGCAGGGCGTGCCCAAGATCGCGCCGAAGATGATGAACCCGCAGACCCGCACGGGCATCCGCCTCCTGCACACTGCGTTGAACGTCGCCAGCAAACCCGCCGTTCGCCGCGTTACCGGCAAACTATTCGGTGGCCGTTCGAAAGCC
This sequence comes from Sphingomonas sp. 4RDLI-65, assembly GCF_049472435.1. NCBI lineage: Bacteria > Pseudomonadati > Pseudomonadota > Alphaproteobacteria > Sphingomonadales > Sphingomonadaceae > Sphingomonas > Sphingomonas sp. 4RDLI-65. Next base: position 137,269 of record NZ_JBCEBT010000003.1, read on the forward strand.
CCCGATCTCTCCCGCTACAAGGACATAATCATGGCGCACGACGCCGACACCGCGCGATCGGAACCGCCAATGCCCGCCGATACGCCGCCGTCTAAAGGCCTCTCGCCATTGCTGGCGCTGGGCGCAGTCGGCCTGGTGCTCGGCGCAAGCGCGCTCGTCGGGCGGCGCAATGCACCCGATCCATCGCATCCGCGCATCCGCCGCTGGTATCGCCGGCTCGACAAACCCGAGTTCACGCCGCCCGACGCCGCGTTCGGGGCGGTGTGGCCGGTATTGGAGACGGGGCTCGCGGTCGGCGGCTATCGGCTCTTGCGGCAGCCATCGGGCCCGGCGCGCAATACCGCGGTCGGGCTCTGGCTGCTGAACACCGCGATGGTCGGCGGCTGGACCCAGCTGTTCTTCCGCCAGAAGAAGCTCGGGGCGAGCGCGGTGGCATCGGCCGCGATGGTCGCCTCCAGCGCCGCCTATGTCGCGACCGCCGCCAAAGTCGACAAGCCGGCTGCCGCCACTGGAGTGCCGTTCGTGGCCTGGCTCGGCTTCGCGACCTTGCTCGCCAAACGCATCTGGCGCGATAATCCGGCCGACAAGACGCGGGGTACGAGGACATGAGCCGCGTGACCGTCTGGCATGACGGCAACTGCCCGCTGTGCCGACGCGAGATCGCGATCATGCGACGGCTGGACCGGCGTGGCAGGATCGATTTCATCGACGCGACGGGCGTGGAATCCTGCCCGATCGACCGTGCCGATCTGCTCGCCCGCTTTCACGCGATGGAGGACGGCCGTCTTCTGTCCGGCGCTGCGGCGTTCGCCGCGATGTGGCGGGCGATCCCGGTGCTGCGGCCGTTCGGGCTGCTCGCGCGGCATAAGCCCGTGCTCGGCCTGATGGAGCGCGCCTATCTGGGCTTCCTGAAAGTCCGTCCGCGCTTGCAACGCTGGGCCGGCAAGCAGGAGGTCCGACCATGAAGCCGAAGCCCGATCCGGCAGCCCCCGGCCAGGAGAGCGTCTGGCGATATCCGCGTCCCGCCGTCGTGCAACCGAACGATCGACACATTCGCATCGAGCATGCCGGTATCGTCGTCGCCGACACGCGTGCCGCGGTGCGGACGATCGAAACCAGCCACCCGCCAAGCTGGTACATCCCCCCGGACGCGATCGCGCCCGGCCTGCTCCGTCCCTCGCCTCGGCGTTCGTTCTGCGAATGGAAGGGCGAAGCACGCTATTGGCATGTCGAGATTGGCGGACAGGTCTTCAACGACGTCGCGTGGAGCTATCCCAATCCCACGCCAGCGTTCGCGATCCTGCGCAATCACGTCGCCTTCTACGCGGCCCCGTTCGATCTGTGCACGGTCGACGGCGAGCGCGTCCGCCCACAGCCGGGCGGCTTTTACGGCGGGTGGATCACCTCAGACCTCGCCGGCCCGTTCAAGGGCATACCGGGCAGCATGGGATGGTGACCGCCATGCTGCCACCCGGCCTGTCCGACTGGCGTGAGGCGCCGCGCGTCCGCGCCATGAACGAGATGCTGCTGGCGTCGGACGCACGATACGTGCTGTGCTGGCTCCAGCAGGCGTTGCGCGCACGGGACAATCCGGTGATCGATGCCGCCGTCCGGCTCGGCAATGCGCTCGGCGTGCCGGTGCTCGTCTATCACGGCGTGCGCGAGGACTATCCCTACGCGTCGGACCGGCTGCATCATTTCATCCTTGGCGCGAGCCGGGACGTCGCCATCGGCTGCCGCGAGCGTGGGCTCGCCTGCGTCCAGCACGTCGATCGTGAAGGCCGCCGCGAAAAGGGCCTCGTCTACCGCCTATGTGCCGACGCCGCGGCGCTTGTCGTGGAGGATCAGCCGACCTTCGTCGCGCGCTGGCAGGTCGATCGCGTGGCGGCGCAGATCGCCGTGCCCGTCTACGCGGTCACTGCGGCGTGCTTGGTCCCGCCCGCGGTGCTCGGCGACGATGTGAGCAGCCGGTCGGCGTTCCTGCGGCGCCATGAGCCGGCGCGTGCGGACTGGACGGACTCGCAGGACGAGGCGACCGAACTCGCACCCTTCGATGGCGCGCTGCCGTTCACACCCGATCGGCTTGAAGACATCGACCTGGATGCACTGGTCGCCGGTCTGGCCATCGACCACAGCCTTCCGGTGAGCCCAGCCTTTCCTGCGGGTCGCGCGGCCGCCGAGGCCCGCCTGCTCCGCCTGACCCAGGATGTGCTGCCCAGCTACGCCACTGCCCGCAACGACGCGATGCGCCCGGAAGGCGCCAGCGGTCTCTCCGCCTACCTCCATTTCGGCATATTGGGTCCGCGCGAGGTCATGCGGGCCGTAAATGCCGCCCCGGCGGGCGCCAAGCACACGATGAAATTCGCCGACGAACTACTCGGCTGGCGCGAATGGTTCCACTACCAAGCCCGCGCGCTCAATACACCCGAGACTTACGATCGCGTAGCAGCATGGGCGCGCAACACACTGGCAGACCATGCGAACGATCCAAGGCCGGACGTGGAAGATTTGTCGGCATTGTTGCGCGGCGAGACCCGCGACGAAACCTGGAACGCCTGCCAGCGTCAGTTCGTCCGCTTCGGCTGGATGCACAACAATCTGCGGATGTACTGGGCTAAGCGCCTGATCGCGATGACCCCCGATCCCGAGACGGCATGGGCGACGGCGTGTTACCTGAACGACCGGCTGAGCCTCGACGGTCGCGATCCGTCGACCTACGGCAACATCGCCGCGATGTTTGGCGGCGCGCCCGGCGATCGCGAGCGTCCTGTCTACGGCCGTGTCGCCACCCGCGGCGATGGCTCTACCCGAGGCCGCGACGGCGGTGCCGAGTGGCTCGCCGCCGCTGCATCGCGGCAGGGACCGGCCATCGCGATACCCGCCGATCTGCCCCGCGACCGGTATCTCAAACCCGGCAAGGCTCGTTGAAGCGCCGCCACGAGCTGCCTTCAAGCCGCGTCTGCCACGAGGTCCAGATTATCCACCGATAGCTGTTTCCACGCGCCGTCCGATAGCCTAGACGGCGCGGATCCCCGGGGGGCCGCTTATGCGCGGCTGAGAGGTGGGCTGCAGCCCATGACCCGCTGAACCTGATCCGGCTGAAACCGGCGTAGGGAGGGTTGGCGGCACGTCCGTCGTCCCTCCGTGTGGAGTGGACCTGAGACGATGCCGGCTGTGATTTCGTGCGACAAGATGATGGTTCGGTGCAGCGCACTGGCGCTGGCCGCGGGGCTGCTGGCAGTCCCCGCTGCCGCGTGGGCGCAACAAGTGACCGCAGACCCGGCGGATATCCGCGTGATCGGGCACCGCGATCCCGAGGGGCTGTTGCCCGATCAGACCGATCCCAAGGCCGTAAGCGCGATTTCCGCCGACTTCATCGTCAAGCAGGCACCGACGCTCAACGCGTTTCAGCTCGTGAACCTGTTGCCGGGCGCGAACGTCGCGTCAAGCGATCCCTACGGCCTGTCGACGAGCTCGAGCCTGACGTTGCGCGGGCTGGGACAGGACCAGATCGGCGTCTTGCTCGAGGGGTCGCCGCAGAACGACATCGGCTATTATTACGCCTATCCGTCGCAGTTCGCCGATGCCGAGAACGTGAAGCAGATCGCGTTGGCGCAAGGCTCGGTCGACATCGATTCGCCGACGGTCGGCGGGGCAGGCGGGCTCCTGTCGCTGACGCTCGACGATCCCAAGGCGACGCGGCAGGGCCTCGTCGATCTCTCGCTCGGCTCGTATGATCTGCGGCGCGTGTTCGTTCGGGTCGATACGGGCACGATCGGGAATACGGGCCTCAAAGCGTTCGTGTCCTATTCGAACACCCGCGCGGACAATTGGCGCGGCGCAGGCTATGATACGCGCCAGCACGTCGACGCCAAGCTGCTGCGCGAATGGGGTAACGGCAACCGCGCCAGCCTGGCGCTGTCGTACAATGACGGGAATACGTCGGCCTATCCCAGCCCGACGCTCGCCGACTGGCAAGCGCAGGGCCGCGGGTTCAACCATGACGCGCGCTATACCGCGGGGAACACCAATTACTGGCGGCTCTACCGCGCGCCGTTCCGCAACCTCTACGCCTCGGCGCCGGTGCATGTGACGCTGAACGACCGCCTGACGCTCGACAGCACGACTTACCTCCAGTTCGGCTATGGCAATTCGCCCTACGGCACCGAACTCGCCACCACCGGCAATTTCCTCGGGAGCGAGGAACTGGCGCAGCCGATCGCGCTGCCCGGCGCGGTCGACGGCGTCGCGACGGTGCTTGGCAATTACACCGGCGACCAGATGCGTACCGGCAATGTCAGCAAGCTGACGCTGCAGGCGGGCATACACCGGATCACCGCGGGCCTGTGGTTCGACTATGGTACGGACCGGGTCGCCCAGACCTACACCGCAGTCGACGCCGACGGCGACCCGACCGACCGGTGGGGATATCGCAGCAAGGCGATCCGAACCGCCGATGGCCGCCTGCTCGCCTATGAGAACCAGCGGACCGTCACGGTGACGAAGGCCTTCTTCCTGGCCGACAGCATCGCGCTTGGGCCGCGCCTGACGGTCGATGCAGGCTTCAAGGGCGTCAACCTGCTCCGCAACGGTCGCAACTATCTGCCCGGGCCGCAGACCCGCGTCCGCAAGGACAGCTTTGCCGCCTTGCCACGCGCCGCCATCCATTATGCGCTGGATGATCGCCAGCAGATATTCGCCAACGTCACGACCAATTTCCGCACGCCCAACGAATTCACGCTCTACGACAGCTACGCGGGCGGCGTGGTGTCGACGCGCGGCACGGACGCGCTGAAGAACGAATATTCGGTCTCGCAGGAACTGGGCTATCGCTATATCGGCCCAAGCCTGTCGTTATCGGCGACTGGTTTCCACTATAAATTCCGCAACCGGCAGCTGGCGACAGTGGTCGACGTCGGCGGCGCGCAGGTCAATTCGACGCTGAACGCCGGCGGGCAGACCAGCTGGGGCGTCGATGCGGAGATCGATTATCGCCCGGCAAAGGGTGTCAGCGTCTATGTCTCCGGCGAATATCTGCGCGCGCGGATCGACGACGATCTACCGGTTGGCGGAGACTATCTGCCGACCCGCGGCAAGCGGGCTGTGTCGAGCCCGACCGTGCAGATCGGCGGTGGCGGCACCTATGACGACGGGCGCCTGTTCGGCAGCATCGCCGGCAAATATGTCGGCCGCCAATATGCGACGTTCATGAACGACGAGAGCATCAAGGGTTATGCGACGCTCGACCTGTCGGTCGGCCTGCACCTGGCCGACTGGATCGACGGCAAGCGCACCGATCTGCGCATCAACGCGATCAACGTGACCGACCCGCACGTCCTGGCCGGCGTCCAGTCGGTCAGTACCAACGCCCGCGATGTCGTCGGGCGCGGCGGCACGGTCATTTCGGGCTCTGCGCCGGCCTATTATATCGGCAGCGGTGCGGCGGTGATCGCGACCGTGTCGCGCGGCTTCTGAGCGTGACGGAAGTTGCAGACGCCACCACCGGGCATCTGGTTCACGGCATGGGCACCGAGCTGGAGACGCCCGTCTGGCCTGCGATCGAGGACGATGAAGCCGAAGCGGTGCTGGCCCGGTTTCCCGCGGCGGGTCGTATCGAGGGGTTGCGCTGGCATTCCCCCCGGCCGTTTTCCGCGGCGACGCTGGTCGATACGACGCGGGGATCGTTCCTGCTGAAGCGCCATGATCGCCACGTGCGGTCGGTCTCGGGACTGGCGCAGGAGCACGCCTTCGCTGCTCATCTTGCTGCCGCGGGGGTGTCGGTGCCGGAGGTAATGCTCGCTGAGGACGGCGCTACTGCCATCGCGGTCGGCGAGGGCACGTACGAGCTGCATCGTCGCGCGGCGGGGGCCGATCTGTACCGCGACAGGCCGTCTTGGACGCCGTTTCTGCTGCCCGGCCACGCACACGCCGCCGGTGTCGCGCTGGCCCGGTTGAATCAGGCTTCGCACGGGTTCGATGCTCCTGCGCGCACCGTCCAGCCGCTGGTCGCGAGCTTCACCATTCTGCCCGCCACCGATCCGTTGGCGGCGGCGGAAGCCTATGTCGCGGCGCGTCCCGCGCTGGCCGCGTTTCTGGCGGACCGGCCATGGCGGCGGCAACTGGCATCGCTCTTCGCGGCGTCGGTCAGTGGACTGGCACCGCGGCTTGCCGCGCACCGGCCGTTGTGGACGCATAACGACTGGCATCCCTCCAATCTTCTATGGGCGCCGGATGGCACGGTCGAGACGGTGTTCGACTTCGGGCTGGCCGACCGGACCTGCGCGGTGCACGATCTGGCCACGGCGATCGAGCGGACCGCCATCGCGTGGCTGGAACTGGGAAAGAACGCCGCCATCGCCGACCCCGAGGCTGCGCTGTCGCTGATCGCGGGCTATGCGACGATCCGCCCGCTGGACCCTGCCGAAATCGAGACGATGCTCCGCCTGCTGCCGTTGGTGCATCTCGAATTCGCGCTATCGGAAGTCGCGTATTTTGCCGGTGTCCTCGGCGATCATGTGGCTGCGACGCAGGCTTGGGACCAATATGCGATCGGCCACGCCGAATGGTTCCTGTCGGCATCGGGGCAGGATTTCCTCGCCCGGATCGCCTTGGGTGCACGCGGCTGATGTCGATGCTGGAGATCGTCGCCGTCGTCGTCAGCGTCCTCGCGATCTGGCTGACTGCGAAGCGCAGGATGCTGTGCTGGCCGCTGAATCTCGTCGCCTGCGCGCTGTATTTCAAGCTGTTCCTCGATGTCCGGCTCTATGCCGACATGGCGTTGCAGGCGGTGTTCGGCATCGGCATCCTCTATGGCTGGATATCCTGGACCCGCGGCAGCCGCGATACGGGGAGCGTCGTGGTGATGCCGCTGGCACGATCGCAGGCACTGGCCGGGCTGGCGGCGGGCGCGGTCGGTGCGCTCGCGATCGGATGGTTCACCAGCACCTACACCGATGCGGCCTTGCCGTGGATCGACGCGACGCTCAGCAGTTTCAGCCTCGTCGCGCAATATTGGACGGCGCGTCGCCACCGCGAGAACTGGCTGCTCTGGATCGCGGTGGATATCGCCTATGTCGGGATGTTCGTCGTCAAGGGGTTGATGCTGACCGCGGGGCTCTATGCGGTCATTATCGGCCTTGCGGTCGTGGGGTACAGGGGGTGGCGCCGCGCCCATCCCTGATCGCACGAGTGACGTGCTTCGACCACGTCAGTCGGGCGAACTGCTCGCAACGACGATCTTCGGCAAGCTTCGGATCGGCTCGACGGTAATGCTGCGAAACCACGTCTCGGCGCCTTCCGACTGAAGCTGGATTGGGCCGTGGGTCAGTGGCTGGCGGGTGCCGTCGGGCGCGATCGTCGCGATATCGGTGACCGCGGCAACCGGGACTCCGTTGACGACATGCACGGCGCGATCGCCCAGCACGTAGAGATCGAGCGTATTCCACTGGCCGATCGGACGTTCGGCGTCGGTGGCGGCTTCGACGTTCCATGTCGGGCTGCCGTTGACCATGTCGACCGGTCGACCGCCGACGCGGAAACGCAGATGCGGCGCAATGAGCGACGGGTCGGACGTGACGGTCGTCCGGCCGCGAACCTTGCTCCCGACGACCACGGCCATACCGGTCGAGCCCTTCATGATCTCGAACTCCATCGACGGTTGCCACGTCCCGAACACCTCGCCGGGGGTGCCGTGGCTATGGTAGAGCAGGCCGTTATTGGGCGACTGCCGGTCACGCGGCGCCCATGTCTTCGCACCCCATTTATACTGTAGGCGAAGATGGTAATTGCTCAGGTCGGCGCGGTGGACGAGGCTGCCCCAGGTCTCGCCCTTGATCCAGATTGCAGGGCGGCCGTCGACCTGGCGAACGGCGAAGTCGCCGCTTGTGTCCCGACCGGTACCGATCGGCGTGCTGCCGGGTTCGCCGCGATAGGTCACGGCGGGATCGCCGTAACCGAGCCAGGGGCGCCAGTCGTCCAGGCTCCGCCCGTCGAACAGCGTGATCGTCTTTCCGGCGGCCCGCGGCAGGTCGGTCAGGACGAGGCGCTGACCGCCGGTCGCCGGTTCGCCGCCAATGGCGCGCGCCTGTTCGGTCGAGCTTTGTGCCAGCGCCGCCGCGGGCAATGCGCTGACGGCGAAGAGCAGCCAATTCCTGAACATGAAGATCCTTTCGGTGAGGTCCGTCAAATGCTGCGGGGGGCCGCGGTGCTATTCCGCACCACGAGCTCGTGATCGAGCGTGACCTGATTGAGCGGGCTGTCGACGCCGCGCAGGATATCGACCAGCAATTCGACGGCGCGGCGGCCGATCATGCCCTTGGGCTGCGCGATGGTGGTCAACGGCGGCTGGAAATAGCGGGCGAGCGGCAGATCGTCGAAGCCGATGACCGAGACGTCGGCCGGGCACGACAGCCCCGCATCACCGATCGCGCTGAGTGCGCCCATCGCCATCTCGTCGCTGAAGCAAAAGATCGCGGTGACGTCATGGGCGAGCAGGTCGCGGGTCTGGTCGACGGCCGAGCCGGCGGAATAGTCGCCGACGCGGATGTGCAGGCTGTCTCGCAGACCTGCGCGGCTCGCCGCATCGATCGCCCCGGCGAGACGGTCGCGGCTGATCGGGCTGATCTCGGGGCCGGTGACGACGCCGATCGTGCGGTGGCCGAGACCGATCAGATGGTCGATCGCGTCCGCGCTCGCGGCCGCGTTGTCGATATGGACGCTCGGAACGCCCAGGTTTGGGCTATATTCGCAGCCGTTGACGATCGGCGCGGCTGCACCTTTGCGCGCCAGCAGCGGGGCGAGGCGGTCGGGCAGGCGATGACCGAGGAAGATCAGCCCGTCGACCTCGCGGCGCGACAGCATGTCGGCATATTGATCCTCGACTTCCGGGTCGTGGCGCGTGTCGCCGACCACCACCGAATAGCCGGCGTCGCGTGCCGCCTCTTCGGCGCCGCGGATGACGCTGGCGAAGAACGCGTTGGAGATGTCGGGGACGGTCAGCAGGATCTTGGCGGCGCGCAACGTCCGCAGGCTGCGTGCGGCGACGTTGGGCGCGTACCCCGTTTCGCGCACGACCTCGAGCACGCGCAGGCGCGTTTCCTCGGACACCTGTTCGGGCCGGCTCAACACGCGCGACACGGTTGCAGTAGAGACACCCGCGAGTGCGGCCACTTCGATGATCGTCGGCATGGGCCCGTCATGTAGCCCGTTGTCGGCACTGTCGATATATATCCGATGTAATCCTTTACATTCGTGTCGAGCCTCCGTAGCTTTGCCGTCGACAAGCAGCAAAACTGCGATCGGAGAGGTAGCGAATGGCGCGTGCAGATACTGGATCCCAGGCCACGACTGGCGGTCTTCTGACCGGCCGCCTGAGCGCCATGATGTTCATGCAGTTCTTCGTCTGGGGTGCCTGGACCGTAACACTCGGCCTCGTCATGCAGACCGTCGGCATCGGCAACCTGATCGGCAACGCGTTTTCGGTCGGGCCGATCGCGTCGATCGTCGGGTCGTTCCTGCTCGGCATGGCGGCCGCGCGCTATGTCAGCCCGCGGATGCTGATGGTGATCCTGCACCTGATCGGCGGCGTGCTGCTGTTCGTGCTGCCGTCGCTGGTGACGCCGGAGAATGGCCGCACCTTCGTCTGGCTGCTGCTCTGCTACATGATCCTCTACATGCCGACGGTCGGCCTCGCGAACACGATCGCGCTGAAGAGCTTTGGCGAGCGGACCGACAAATTCCCGTTCGTCCGCGCGTTCGGTACGCTCGGCTGGATCACGGCGGGGCTGCTCATCGGCTGGGCGGGCCTGTCGGCGAGCCCGGAGATTTTTCGCGTCGCCGCAGTCGTCTCGATTGCGCTGGGGCTGTACAGTTTCACGCTGCCGAACGTCACGGCGGATGCGCCGCGCGACGAGAGCGTGCTCCGCCAGGTGTTCTGCGTCGAGGCGTTCGGACTGCTCAAGCAGCGCTCGTTCCTGATCTTCATGACCTGTGCGACGCTGATCTCGATCCCGCTGGCGATGTATTACGCCTATGCCTCGCCCTATGTCGGCGCGACCGGAATCAGCAACGTCGGCGGTACGCTCGCGATCGGCCAGATGTCCGAACTCGTCTTCATGTTCTCGATGCCGTGGCTGTACCGCCGGTTCGGGGTGAAGCCGCTGCTGCTGGTCGGTATGGCCGCATGGGCGTTGCGCTACGCTCTGTTTGCGATCGGCGACGGCGGTTCGTCGATCTGGGCGGTATATCTCGGCGTTGCGCTGCACGGCGTGTGCTATGATTTCTTCTTCGTCGCCGGCGCGATCTATACCGGTACGATCGCCACGCCGAAGGGGGTGAACGCGCAGGCGCAGGGCATGCTGACGCTGTTCACCTACGGCGTCGGGATGTTGCTCGGATCGCAGATCGGCGCGCTTCTGTACGCGCAGCTGCCCGCATCGCCGACGATCGCCGACTGGCAGCATATGTGGTGGTATCCCGCGATCGCCGCGGCGGTGATCGCCCTCCTGTTCCAGTTCACGTTCCGCGATGACACCAGAAAGAATGCAGCATGACCGGTATGAAGGGCCCCGGAATATTCCTCGCCCAGTTTCTGGGTGATGCAGCCCCTTTCGACACGCTCGACGCGCTGGCCGAATGGGCGGCTGGCGTCGGTTACGTCGGCGTCCAGATCCCCTGTAACGCGCAACTGATCGACCTGAAGCTTGCCGCGGAGAGCAAGACCTATTGCGATGATCTTCGCGGCGGCTTGGCCAAGCACGGCATTGAAGTCACCGAACTGTCGACGCATCTGCAAGGACAGCTCGTCGCCGTCCACCCGGCATACGACACGCTGTTCGACGGCTTCGCGCCCCCCGAAGTCCACGGCAAACCTGCCGAGCGCCAGCTCTGGGCGGTCGAACAGGTCAAGCTCGCCGCGCGCGCCAGCGCCAATCTCGGCCTGTCCGCGCACGCGACCTTCTCGGGCGCGCTGGCATGGCCGTACGTCTACCCGTGGCCACAGCGCCCCGCGGGGCTGATCGAGGAAGCCTTTGCCGAACTGGCGCGCCGCTGGACCCCGATCCTCGATGTGTTCGAGGATGCGGGCGTCGACTGCGCCTTCGAAGTGCATCCGGGCGAAGACGTCCACGACGGCGCGACCTGGGAACGCTTCCTTGCCGCGGTCGACAACCATCCTCGCGCACGTCTCCTGTTCGACCCCTCGCATTTCGTGTTGCAGCAGCTCGACTATCTCGACTTCATCGATCGCTATCACGACCGGATTTCGTGCTTCCACGTCAAGGATGCCGAGTTCAACCCGACCGGCCGAACCGGTGTGTACGGTGGCTACGAGAACTGGGTCGACCGCGCTGGGCGGTTTCGCTCGCTCGGCGACGGGCAAGTCGATTTCTCCGCGATCTTCAGCAAGATGGCACAGTACGGGTATCAAGGCTGGGCGGTGCTTGAATGGGAGTGTGCGCTCAAACGGTCCGATGACGGTGCGCGCGAAGGTGCGCCGTTCATCCGCGACCACATGATCCGGTTGACCGAGCGCCCGTTCGACGATTTCGCTGCCAGCGGCATCGATCGCACCGCGATCCGCAAGTTGCTCGGACTGTCGGAGGAGCGCCCATGAGCCGTCTTCGTCTCGGCATGGTCGGCGGCGGGGAAGGGGCCTTTATCGGTGCGGTCCACCGGATGGCAGCCGCGCTCGACGGCGACTGGGATCTCGTCGCGGGGGCGTTCAGCACCGATGGTGGGCGCAACACGCGCACCGGCGCGCTGCTCGGTCTGGATCCCCAGCGGGTCTACCCGACGCTCGATGCTCTGATCGCGGACGAACGTACGTTACCCGCGGACCAGCGCATCGAAGCGCTCGCGGTCGTTACGCCGAACCACCTCCACGCGCCGATGGCAATCGCCGCGCTGGACGCCGGCTTCCACGTATTCTGCGAAAAGCCGATGGCGATGAGCGTCGTCGAGGCCGAAGCGATCGCCGCAGCCGCCAAGGAAAGCGGTCGACTGTTTGCGCTGGCCTTCACGTACAGCGGCTACCCGATGGTCGAAGAGGCACGCGCGCGAATTGAACGCGGCGATTTCGGCGCGATCCGGCTGGTGCAGGTCGAATATCTGCAAGGCTGGCTCAGCCAGCCGATCGACATCGACGGCAACAAGCAGGCCGAATGGCGCACCGATCCCGCCCGCGCCGGGCTCGGCGGCTGTCTCGGAGACATCGGCACGCATGCGTTTCAGCTTGCCGAGCATGTCTCCGGCCTGTCGGTACACTCGGTCTCCGCAGACCTGACGACGCATGTCGAGGGCCGGCGGCTCGACGACGACGTCAGCGCGCTGCTCCGGTTCGAGGGCGGCGCTCGCGGTACGCTCAAGGCGAGTCAAGTCGCGGCGGGCGAGGAGAACGGGCTTCGATTGCGTATCCACGGCGAACGCGGCGGGCTGGACTGGTTGCAGATGGAGCCCAACACGCTGACGCTGCGCTGGATAGACCGCCCGGCCGAGATCGTCCGGACCGGTGGCCCGGGCATGCTCGACGCGACCGCCACGCTGGTGCGTACACCTGCCGGTCATCCCGAAGGCTATATCGAGGCGTTCGCCAACCTTTACCGCGCGTTCGCCTCGGCAATCCGCGGCGATGGGCGCGAGGACGGGGGGCGTTGGTTTCCGGGCGTGACCGATGGCCTGCGCACGATGCGCTTCATCGAGGCGGTGATCGCCAACGCCGGCGCAAACCAGAAATGGACTTCAGTAAATCCGGGAGAGAATGAATGAAGCTGCTCATGGCTCTGGTCGCGGGAAGTATCGCGGTAGTTGCGGCGGTCACGGTCTCAGCGCCGACCACCGCGCAATCCACCGCGGCCGCACCGCCGGCCTTCGCCGCGTGCCGTGCCTGCCACACCGTCGTGAAGGGCGGCAAGAACGGCATCGGCCCGAACCTGTACGGCGTAGTCGGCCGTGCCGCGGCCGCGACGCCCGGTTTCAACTACTCCCCCGCGATGAAGGCATCCAAGCTGCGCTGGGACGAGAAGACGCTCAACGAATATCTGACCGCGCCGCAGAAGAAGGTGCCGGGCACGCGCATGCCGATCGCGACGCCCGATGCCGCCAAGCGCGCGACGATCATCGCGTATCTCAAGGCCGAGGGCTCGAAATGATGGTAATGGTCGCATGACGCTCTCCCGTAGAAATCTGCTCGGGGCTGGGCTCGCGGCAGGCGCCGCCGCGTCGCTGGTGCCGGGCATGGCCGGGGGGCAACGCCGCAGCTCGAACGCCGCGCGCTTCTCGCTCGGCTTTGCGCCACACGAGGGTAGCTTCGCCAGCCGCGGGGGACGGATCGAACAGATCGCCTACGCCGCCGATCAGGGCTTCACCGCCTGGGAGGACAACGAGGCGGCGACGCGGTCGGTGGCCGAGCAGGAGCAGATGGCCAAGGCGCTCGCGCAGCGCGGCATGACGATGGGCGTGTTCGTCGCCAGCATGCCCAAATGGTCCAAGTCGCGGCCGTTGCTCGGCGCGATCGACGGCGCCGAGCGCGAGGCGTTTCTCGCCGACATCCGCGCCTCGCTCGACGTCGCCAAGCGGCTGAACGCGAAGCGGATGACCGTCGTCACCGGCTTCATGGATCCGAAGGTGCCGGTCGATATCCAGACGGCGCGCGTCATCGACGTGATGCGCCGCGCCGGCGATATCGTCGCGCCATCGGGGGCGGCGATGGTGATGGAGCCGCTCAACACGCGGACCAACCATCCGGGCGTCTATATGCAGACGATCTCGCAGGGCTATGCGGTCGCGCGCGGTGCCAACAGCCCGGCGGTCAAGGTGCTCGCCGATCTGTATCACGAGCAGATCCAGTCGGGGAACCTGATCCCGACGCTCGACACCTGCTGGGACGAGATCGGCTATATCCAGTTCGGCGACAATCCGGGTCGCAACGAACCCTCGACCGGCGAGATCAACTTCAAGTCGATCGTAAAGTGGCTGAAGGCCAAACGCTATTCGGGCGTGATCGGGATGGAACACGGCAATTCGATCGCCGGCCGCGCAGGCGAGGATCGCCTGATCGCCGCCTATCGCGAAATCGATGCAGCATGAGGGGGACGGGGATGAGGGGAAGACGCATGAACACCTGTTTGATGGCGAGCGTCGTCACGGCGATGTCTCTGATGACGACGGCGCCAGTCGTGGCCCAAGAGAAGCCGGGCTTCAAGGATACGCCGATGTTGCCCGGCGGCCAGTGGCGCGTCCATGATGCCGATCGGCCCGCGCCGATCGTGGTCGCGCCGGCCGCGACTCCCGGCGGTGCGCCTGCCGACGCGGTCGTGCTGTTCGACGGACGTTCGCTCGATGCGTGGAAGCCCGACCGGATCGCGTGGCCGATCGATAACGGCATCCTGACGATCCCGTCGCGCGCGAAAAGCGGTGGCGAGAACAACCTCGTCTCGAAACAGAGCTTCGGCGACGTGCAGATGCATCTCGAATTCCGCTCGCCCAACCCGCCGACCAAGACCTCGCAGGATCGCGGCAACAGCGGCATCTGGTTCATGCAACGCTACGAACTGCAGATCCTCGATGGCTCGCAGAATCCGACCTATGCCGATGGCACGGTCGGCGCGGTCTACGGCTGGAAGCCGCCGCTGGTGAACGCCGCGCGCCGTCCCGGCGAATGGCAGACCTACGACGTCGTATTCGAGCGGCCCCGCTTTGCCGCCGACGGCATTCTGCTCCGCCCTGCTTACGTCACGGCGCTGCTGAACGGTGTGCTCGTCCAGAACCACCAGGCGATGCTCGGCACGACCATCTGGCGCAAGGTCGCCAGTTACACCGCGCACGCCGATGCCGCGCCGATCCAGCTCCAGGATCACGATTCGCCGGTGTCGTTCCGCAACATCTGGGTTCGTCCGCTGACCGAGGCGGCGATCGCGCAGGACCTGAAGAAGGACGGTAAATGATCGATCGCAGAACTGCACTCGCCGGCGTCGTCGGCATGTTCGGCAGCGCGCTCTTCGCGCCGATCGCGCGTGCCGCGGGTATCGGCCAGGCACCGGGCGCAGCGGCGGGCATCCCCGTCATCAGCGAAGGCCCGCCCGGCGTCGCGGTGTTCACAGCCCCCCAGCGCGCGCTGATGACCGCACTCAGCGAACGCGTCCTGCCGACCACCGATACGCCGGGCGCGATCGCCGCGGGTGTCCCGGCCTATATCGAGAAGCTGCTCGCCGACTGGGCCCTGCCGGCCGACCGCGTGCCGATCCTCGCCGGGCTCGACGCGATCGAGGCGCGCAGCCTGAAGGACTATAAGGTCGCCGGCGCGAAGGCTACCGCGGTTCAGCAGGACGCGCTGCTGACGCTCGCGATGAACGACCAGATCCCGTCGGGCGGCGTCTTCTTCGAGGCGTTCCGACAGCTCGTCATCACCGGCTATTACACGTCGGAAATCGGCATGACGCAGGAGCGCGAATATCTGCCGGTGCCGGGCGAGTATAACGGCCAATTCCCCTATTCCCAGGTCAACAAGGTGTATTCCGCATGATCCTCAGCCGTAGAAACCTGCTCGCCGGCTCCGGTGCGGTCGCAGCCCTCGCGTTCGTGCCGACCGCATCGGCCGCACAGTTGAAGGCGATCGGCCTGCAACTCTACACGATCCGCGATATCTTCTCGAAGGACCCGGTCGGCACGCTCGGGCAGGTCGCCAAGATCGGCTACCGCGAGGTCGAATTCGGCGGTGGCGGCTATGACGGCATGGATCATGCGATGCTGCGCCGGACGATGGACAAGCTCGGCCTGACCGCGCCCTCGGTGCATATCGGCTACGACGCGCTACTCAAGCAGTTCGACCAGTCGGTGACGATGGCCAAGACGCTCGGCGCGACCACCGTCGTGCTGCCATACATGACCGACGAGCATCGCAACGAGGCGGGCTGGACCGCGGCGCTGCCGAACTTCAACAAGTTCGCGACCGACCTGAAGAAGGCCGGGCTGGGCTTTGCCTATCACAACCACGATTTCGAGTTCACCACCAAGCCGGGTGGCGTCAGCCTGTACGAGCGGCTGCTGAAGGAGACCGATCCCGCGCTCGTGAAGCTCGAACTCGATCTCTACTGGGCGCTGCATGCTGGCGAAAACCTAACGACGCTGATCGAGCGGCTGTCGACGCGGATCTACGCTTATCACGTCAAGGACATGCGGCCCGATCGCAGCATGGCGGCGGTCGGCGCGGGCACGGTCGATTTCGGCGCGCTCTTCAAGCTGAAGGGCAGCGCTGGCGTGCGGCATTTCTACGTCGAGAACGATCAGGCCCCCGCGCCCTATCTGCCCGACATAACCACCAGCTTCCAGACGTTGCGCGCGCTTCGTTTCTAACCATGCGCGCTTCTGTGGGCGCGTTGTAACCGAATATTAGGAGAGGAAGATCATGGCCGAGACCAACAGGTTCGACGCGATCGTAATTGGTTCAGGCGTAAGCGGCGGTTTCGCTGCGAAGGAATTGACCGAAAAGGGCCTCCGCGTCCTGATGCTGGACCGCGGCAAGATGGTCGAGCACGGCGAAGGCTACACCTATGACGGCAAGCCCGCCTACGAGGTGCCGGCGCGCAACATCATGCCCAAAGCGCTGGTGGAAAGCGATTATTTCATCGGCAAGCACGGCTATGTCCAGCCCAGCAACCGCGAATTCCACAATGACGACCGGTTGAACCCGTACGCCTATGACGAGGGCAGCAAGTTCTACTGGATCCGGCCGGGCGCGGTCGGCGGCAAGTCGCTGATCTGGGGCCGCTGGTGCTTCCGCTGGAGCCCCGCGGATTTCGAGGCGAACAAGCGCGACGGCATCGATGGCGACTGGCCGATCCGCTATGACGACGTCGCGCCGTGGTACAGCTATGTCGAGAAGTACATCGGCGTCTCGGGCTCGCGCGAGAACCTCGCGCATCTTCCCGACAGCGAATTCCAGCCGCCGATGCCGATGAACGTCGCCGAGAAGTGGCTGAAACAGGGCTTGGAAAGCAAGTTTCCCGGCCGGAAGCTGATCAACACCCGGCTGTCGAACATGACCGAGGACAAGCCCGACCAGAACCGCACGAAATGCCAGTTCCGCAACCAGTGCGGCAATGGCTGTTCGTTCGGCGCCTATTTCTCGACGCAGGCGGTGACGTTACCGGCTGCCCGCGCAACCGGCCGCCTCACGCTCAAGTCGGACTCGGTCGTCACCAACCTGGTGTACGATGCGGCGCGGAAAAAGGTTACCGGCGTCCGCTATATCGATGCGAAGACTGGCCAGGCGGAAACCGTCAACGCCGACCTCGTCTTCCTCTGCGCCTCGGCGATCGCCTCGACGCAGATCATGCTCAACTCGCGCGCGCCGGGGAGCGATCGCAGCTATTTCGACGAGAGCGGCACGCTCGGCCGCTATGTGATGGACCACATCTTCCGCGTCGGGATCGAGGGCGACATCCCCGGCATGGAGGAGTTCATCGAGTTCGGCCGTCGTCCGGGCGGCGTCTACATCCCGCGCTTCCGCAACGTCGGTGGCGACGAGGGTGTCGGCTTCAAGCGCGGCTATGGCTATCAGGGTAGCGCGTTCCGCAACCCGGCAGCACCGGTCGGGTTCGGTGCGTCAATGAAGCAGGGCATGCGCAAATACGCGCCGTGGCGGTTCAGCATGGGCGCGTTCGGCGAATGCCTGCCCTATGCGGACAATCGCGTGTCGCTCCACCAGTCGAAGGTGGATCGGTTTGGGGTGCCGCTCGTCCGTTTCGACGTGACCTTCCGCGACAACGAACTGAAGATGATGACCGACGCGCGGACGCAGGGCGAGGCTATGCTCAAGGCCGCCGGGCTGACCAACGTCAAGAGCACGGAGAAGGAGCACGTCCCCGGCGATGCGATCCACGAGATGGGTGGCGCGCGCATGGGCCGCGATCCGCGCACGTCGGTGCTCAACGAGTGGAGCCAGGCGCATGCGGCGTCCAACCTCTACGTCACCGACGGCGCGCAGATGGCGTCGATCTCCTGCGTGAACCCGTCGCTGACGTTCATGGCGCTCACCGCGCGCGCCGCGGATCATGCGGTGCGCCAGATGAAGAAGGCCTAGGATTACTGGCCTTCGCCTGCGCGGCGATCACAAACGATAGGTCGCCGTCAGGAACCCCGCAGGTTGAGTCTTGTGCTCGACCTGCGGGCTGTCGTTGACCTTGCCGAGCAGCGTGGTCACCGTTCCGGTCGCGCTCAGCGAGATCCGGTTCGTCAGGCGGTATGACGCGGTCAGCGCTGCCGAGGCGTCCTTGAACCCTGCGCCCGTGTTGAACCGCGAATACCCGGTCGCGGCCGCCTCGGCGGCGGTCACGCCGAAATACCCGTCATTGTATTTCCGGTCCGCCCAGGTCGTCCCCAGCGTCGGGATCAGCGAAAAGCGCGACGTTACGCGGACGGGGTAGGACAGGCTGACGTCGGCAATCGTGCCCTTCGTGCCGCCGGATACGATCTTGACCACGCCGACCGTCGCGACCAGGCCTTGCGTGTGGACCGTGGCGAACAGCCTTGCGCCGACGCCGTCGCTCAGCCGATCGATCCCGATTGGAACGTCTTTCCGACGATAGCCTTGGACGAAGACCATACTCGCGCCGATCGTCAGCGCGTCGCCGTCGATCGGGGTCACGCCGATGCCGTTACGCAGATTGGCGAAAAACCAGCCCTGCTTGATGTCGATCGCCGGAATCGGGATCACCCGATACGAATCCGCGCCTTGGTAGGCGGGCGCTACCGCGGCACCGACGCCGAGGACGACGCGGTCGGGTTCGCGCGCGTCCGCCGTCGCAGCCTGGAGGGAGACCGTCGCTACGGCCGCGAGAGCCACGCGTCGCACACAAGTCTGGATCCGGCTGCTGTCTGGCATCGATGTCACCCTTTTCGCGTGGTCGAGCGAGGCGCCTCGATCCCGGGCGGGATACTGCGACACCGTCACGAAGCGACCATTAAGATACATACTGTATCCTATCTCGCATCGGTTCCGTCAATAGGGCGCGGTCCGATTTTCAGGGCGTTCGCTCCCGCACGATCAGCGGCAGAAATATGGTGTCGACGATCTCGCAGATTGCGTCGTCGGTGATCTGGCGCTGCGTGATGATCACCTCGTGGAGGACCAGGCTGGTGGGCAGGCGCAGGATCCGCGGCGTCAGCTTTTCAGGCGCGACCTCGCCTCGCGCCACGGCCCTGTCCAGCGCGTCGCGCATCGGCATCTCCCGGAACCTGCCATCGGCGAAACTGACGTCCTCCGATGCCATGTCGTCGCTCATCTCGAAGATCAGGCGCGTCAGATGCGGCGGGGATCGATCCGCGAACGCCCGCAGCAGGAGACGGAGTTCGTCGCGTAGATTGCCGAGGTCGGGAACGCTGACGGGGTTCAGCCGCAGGTGATGGGCGATCGCCGCGAAGGCCAGCATCAGCTTGGTACGCCAGCGGCGGTACAGCACCGGCCGGCTGGTCTGTCCTCGCCGCGCGACCGCTTCGAAACTGAAGCCGACATAGCCGCGCTCGGCGAGTTCCAGCCATGCCGCGTCCAGCAAGGCTTCCTCCAAAGCGCTGCCCCGGCGGCGCCTCGCTATCTCTTCCGTCATTACCCAGCCCTCGATCCCGTGATGCTGGATATCGCAGCATTCCCATCGACGATGTCATGCGCCGAGTATGATGCCGTTCGCAACGTGGGAAGATGCCGGGCGCCGGTGAGCGCCCGGCAATCGCTAGGATCGGTTCAAACCGCGATGCTGTCGTGGAGATCGACGCCGGTCCGCTCGGCCATCCGCAAGCGATATGCCTCGACGGCGGGCGGATAGACGATCCCGCGCACGATCGACAGACTGCGAAGGCTTGCGAACAGGTGGATGTCGTCTTCCGAAAGCACGCCGTTCACCGCGTCGGGCGAGAGGACCAACGGCTCCAGGGCCAGCAGGTGATCGTTCAGCGTGGCGATATAGTCGGGGCTGGCGGCCAGGTGATCCTCGAAGCTGCCGATCATGGCCTCCTTGTTGCGCGTGAAATAGGCGCGCGCCTCGGGTGTCGAGAATTCTTCCAGATCGGCGGACGCCCAGCGCGGCAGCGCCAGCCGGAACAGCGGCTCGGACACGTCGGTAAGCCACTGCGCCACGGCCGGGTTGCGGGGGCCGGACAGGATCTTGGTCCCCGACAGCCCGTCGACATGCGCGACGATGTCCATGCTCTCGGCGATGAAGCGCCCGTCATGCTCGAGGATCGGCGCCATCTTCTTGCCGATCATGCTGACCGGCGTGGCTTCGTCGTCGTTCAACAGGATGGCGAGATCGAAGGGGACGTCCTTCAGCCCGAAAATGGCGCGCGCCTTCACGCAGAACGGGCAATGATCGTAGACGAAGAGCTTCATGAGATTGAACCTGTGAAGGGGGGGCGACGCAGAAATGCGTTCATGCCCCTGATTTACGGTGGCCGCGGACGCTTTGAAGTAGCCGCGTGGCTATTCTGAGTAGAGCGTCGCGCTACCGTCCGGCGGAGAGAGTCAGCTCAAGGCCCCCCGCGCCGCCTCCGAGACCAGCCGGTCGACGACGTGCCGGACCCGCGGCGTGAGGTGCGCGCGGCGTGGCCAGACGGCGTGGACCTCGACCGGGACGGTGGACAGATCGGTCATCACCGCCTCCAGTTCGTTGCGGCGAAGGCGTTCGCGCACCATCGAGATCGGTACCTGGCACAGGCCAAGCCCCGCGACGGTGGCCTCGACCATCGCTTCGCCGTCGCTGATCTGGTGCGTGACCGCGGGCGTGATCTTTCGGATCTGGCCGTCCTCGTGCACGATCCAAGCGAGGGGAGGGCCCTTCGGCGAGCCCACCACGCAGCGATGACCCCGCAGCTCGGCACTGGTTTTCGGTCGCCCGTGCCGGTCGAGATAGAAGGGCGCGGCACAGATTACGCGATCCTGATCGACGAGATGGCGCGCGATCAGATTGCTGCTGTCGGCGAGCGGCCCGAACCGGATGGCGAGATCGACGTCGTCCTGCAGCAGGTCACTGGTCGCGTCGGTGAACGTCAGCGCCAGGTTTAGATCGGGATGCGCGCGCGCGATGTCGGTCAGGATCGGCAGCAACACGCTGCGCCCGAAGGCGACGGGCATGTCGATCCGGAGGCGCCCGCTCAATATGTGTTCGGACGACGACAGCGCGGACTGCGCGGCGGTGACCTCGTCCATCGCCGACGCGCAGGCCGCGAGATAGGCCTCGCCGTCGGATGTCAGGCGGCTCAGCCGGGTCGTACGGTGGAACAGCTTGGTGCCGAGCCTCGCCTCGAGCTTGGCGATCGACTTGCCTACTGCAGACTTAGTGATCCCGAGCCGCTCGGCCGCGAGCGTGAAGCTGCCGGTACGCGCGGCCGCGACGAACACCGATACGCCCTGCAAGGGATCCTGCTCGGCCATGGTAGCCATCCGTTCCACTTAGAGTTGCCGTCGGGCACCTTTATAGCGGTTTATTCCGCCGTACATAGGGGCAGCAACACCGCGCCACCTTGGCACGATCCGAAGGACAGACCATGCACGACGAAATCTATTCGATCTATCATCTGACGATCAAGCCGACCAACTACGACGCGTTCAAGGCGCTGGTCGAGCAGATCGTCGAGGCGACGTCGAAGGAAGTCGACACGACGACCTACGAATATGTCGTCAACGCCGACCGCACCGCGATCCACATCGTCGAGAAGTATCGCACCAAGGGCCTGCTGCCCCACGTCGAGCAGACCTTCTCGCCGTTCGCGGAGCGCTTTCTGGACCTGGTCACGATCGACGCCCTCTATGTCTATGGCGAGACGACGCCGGAAATCCGCGCGAAGCTCGATGGCTTCGGCGCGCAGTATCTGACGCCGTTCGCTGGCTTTTCGCGGTAATCACAATGCCGGCGGGGCGATGATCGTCGCCGCCGGCACAGACGAGGTGTTGGCCGATGCGGCGACTTCTAGCTTTGGGATTGATGCTGGCGATGGCCAAACCCGCGTTCGCAGAACCCAAGGACGAGCAGTTCCGCTGGGGCGCCGCCTCGGCCGCGTATCAGGTCGAGGGCGCCACCACGGCCGATGCCAAGGGCCCATCGATCTGGGACCATTATCTCGACGACCTGAGCCTTGCCGGGCCGGGCATGTCGGGTGCTGTCGCGATCAACTTCTATGACCGCACGCAGTATCTGAAGGACATTGCGCTGATGAAGCGGATGGGCCTGACGAGCTATCGCTTTTCGGTGTCCTGGGCGCGGATCATTCCCGATGGCGTCGGCCCGGTGAACCCGGCCGCGGTCGCGCATTACCGGCAGTTCATCGTCGACCTGAAGGCGGCGGGCATCCAGCCGATGCTGACGCTGTATCACTGGGACATGCCCCTGTCGCTGGCGCGTGCCGGCGGGTGGGACAATCGCGCATCGGTCGACTGGTTCCGGCATTATGCCGAGGTGGTGTTCGCGAACTTTCACGATCAGGTCGACCTGTACGTCCTGGTCAACGAGCCGCTGGTCGAGCGCGCCATGAAGATACTCGCGCAGAAGCGGATTGCCGGCACCAAGGCGGAGTTCGCTATCGTCCCGCCCGCCAGCGATCTGCCGGGCGCGCTGCGGACCTTCAATCACCTGCTTCTCGCCTCAGCCGCCGCCAAGAAGAGCTTCGATGCGAAGGGCTATACCGGCCGTCTCGGGCTTGCGGTGCCATTGTTTCCGACGCTGACGGCGCCCGGCGCCACGGCCGGCGATCGCGAGGCGGCAACGCTTGCCGACGGCGTGATGAACCGGTGGTTCCTCGATGCGATGTACAAGGGGCGCTACCCCGCCGACGTGCTGCAAGCGGCTCGCGCACTGGGCGGCGATCTCGACATTCGCCCAGATGATGCGGCGACGATCGGCGCGGCGCATTTCGACTATCTGGGCATCAACTTCTATTCGCCCCTGTTCATCCGCAGGCCTGCGGGCACAGGTGCAGGCACGGGCTATGCCGCCGAGATGTTCGTGCCGAAGGGCACCTACGCCGCGTATAACGGCGCGGTCAGGCCGGACCAGTTCAAGGCGCTGCTCGACCGTATCCGCGTCGATTACGGCAACCCGCCGGTCATCATCACCGAGAACGGCGCCGGTTTCCCCGGCGACGACGAAATGGTCGACGGCGCGGTCAACGATCGCAAGCGGTGCCGGTATCTCGTCGATCACATCGGCGCGATGAAGTCGGCGATGAAGGACGGTGCCGACGTGCGCGGCTATCATGTGTGGTCGAGCCACGACAATCTCGAATGGCTGTTCGGCTATGGCAGCAGGTTCGGCATGATCCATGTCGACTTCGATACGCAGAAGCGCACGCCCAAGCTGAGCGCCAGGATCTACGCCGACATCATCGCGGGCAAGGCCGTCACGGACAGCGATTGCGATGCGTAACACCCTTCAAATTGAGTGAGTTCTCGACATGACCCTATCCTCACGCACCGCCGGACTTGCCGCGGCGGGGTTTCTTTCATTGGCCGCTGCTCCGGCGGCGGCAAAGGGGAGCGACTGCGCGGCGCTCGCGCGCAGGACGCTTACCGGCGCCCACATCGTCTCAGCGGTGCCGGTCGCGGCGGGCGGGCTCGAAGGCGCGGCGTCGGCGATCGCGCCCGATCTGGCGCAGCGGGTCGCGTCGATGCCCGCCTTCTGCCGGGTGAGGGCCACCGCGACGCCGACCCCCGACAGCAAGGTCGGTATCGAGATCTGGCTCCCGCTCCAGAAATGGAACGGGCGTCTGCTCGGGACCGGCAACGGCGGCGGGGCAGGGCAGATCGCCTATGAGATGGGCATGATCGAGGGCCTGAAGCGCGGCTTCGCGGTCGCCAATACCGACATGGGGACGGCACCGGACATCAACGGTACGATCGGCCATCCCGAACGCTGGGTCGATTTCGGCCACCGCGCGACGCATGAGATGACGCGCGTCGCAAAGACCATGGTGTCGGCCTATTACAAGGTCGCGTCGTTCCGGTCGTATTTCGAAGGCTGCTCGACCGGCGGGCAGCAGGCGCTCAGCGCCGCGCAGCGCTATCCGTCGGATTACGATGGCATCCTCGCTGGCGACACGGGCAACAACCGGACTCATTCCGCGAGCTATTTCCTGTGGAACTACGCCGCCCTGAACGCATCGCCGCTGGCAAAGCTGTCGTCAGGCCAGTGGTCGATGGTCAGCCGCGCCGTGCTCGCCCGTTGCGCCAGCAAGGACGGCGGCGCGCCGGGCGACACATTCCTCACCGATCCGCGCCGCTGCGGCTTCGATCTTGCAACGCTGCCCGTCTGTCGGACGGGTACGTCGGCCGACACGTGCGTCACCGCACCCCAGGTGGCGACGCTTCGCCGGCTGTATGCGGGCCCGACCAATCCCCGCACCGGCGAACGCATCTATGCAGGGCTGACGCCGGGCAGCGAAGACCAGCCACTGGGTCCGGTGATGCAGGGTGATCCGAAAACCTGGCCGGACCAGCAATTCTACCCGTTCCACTGGACCCTCGGGTCGGCATTCGAGGCGAGCCGATTCGACTTCGATTCCGATCTCGATCGCGTCGATGCTCAGCTTGCCAGCACACTCAATGCCAACGCCGCGGACCTGTCCGATTTCGCGCGCCGTGGTGGCAAGTTGATGCTCTATACCGGGCTCGCCGATCCCGCCGTGCCGTTCGCAGAGGTGGTGAATTACTACGAGCGGGTAGGCGCGAGTGCCGGCGGTTCCGACCAGGACTTCGCCCGACTCTTCCTCGTCCCGGGCATGGGCCATTGCTTCGGCGGCCCCGGCGTCACCGATATCGGCCAGCCCTTCACCTCGGCCGTTCCGCCGGCACAGGAGAACGATGCGCTTATGACGCTCGTCGCCTGGACCGAAGGGGGAAAGCCGCCCGCCATGCTGATCGCGCGCAAGCCCGCAGGCGATGGCCGGCCGGCCAAGGAGCGGCCGATCTGCGCCTATCCGGCGCTGCCGGAATACCGTCGCGGCGATGTGTCGAAGCGGTCGAGCTTCGTGTGCGTACCCCATGCCCGCGGCGTCGATCAGCGACCCGCCGGACGTTATCTGAACTGATCGCGAAGGACGCCGGCCCGCAGACACTTCGCGGCGGCAAGATCGTCGTCGTCATTCGAAGAGAAGGAAGAGACATTTGAAGCGATACGCGTTGTGGGCAGCTGCGGCTGTCGTAACTCTAACATTCGGGACAATCACAATGGCTGACGAAGGCGGAGGGAGCCGCACGACCGTGCTCCTCAAGGCAACATCTTCATGGAACGACCTCAAATACGTGGCCTATCCTGCCGGGCAACCGGAGCTGACGACGGTTCGGATGACGATCCCGGCCAATTCGAAGCTGAACTGGCACAAGCACCTGATGCCGAACACGGCATATATCGTCTCGGGCGAGCTCACCATCGAGGAACGCGACACGGGCCGCAAGGCTACCTATCACGCCGGTCAGTCGCTGGCCGAATCCGTCGACAACGTGCACCGCGGCTCGACCGGCAAGGAGCCCGTGGTCGTGATCGTGACCTATGCGGGCGTGCAGGGGCAACCTCTCTCGGTGCCCGTGCAAGATTAAGGCAAGGCTGACGGGGCGATGGTTCGCCGTCACCTCCCGCCGGCTCCCGACAAGGCGGGGATATTAGGGGCAGCCGAGCGGCACGTCCCCTGTCATCTCCCGCCGAGTCGAGACTGCAATTGCGTCTTGAGGCGATCCACCAGGACCCGGACCTTGGGCAGCAGGTGGCGCCGCTGCGGGTACACTGCCCAAATCGGCTGCGCGTCGGGTTCGGCATTCTCCAGAAGCGCGACGAGGCGACCATCCTCGATCGCTTTTCGCACGTAAAAGTCGGGTAGCTGGCAAATCCCCATGCCCGCGACGGCGGCTTCGGCGGTGGATTCGCCGCTGTTGCAGTGCCACCGGCCTTTGACGCGGCGGACGACTTCGGCACCGTTTACCGAGAAGTTCCAGTGTGGGCTCGTACCGATCAGGCAGGAATGCCGATCGAGGTCCGCAATCTCGACCGGTGCCGGGCAGTCCGCGAGATAGGAAGGCGCGGCGCAGACCTGCAACCGCCTCGACGCGATACGCGTCGCGACGTAGCTGGAATCGTGGAGCCCGCCGGTACGGACGGCAATGTCATACCCTTCCGCGATCAGGTCGACGATGCGGTTGGTGAGATCGATGGTGACGCTGACGTTCGGATAGTCCGTCGCGAATTGCCGGACGATCGGCACGACGAAGCGATCCCCCAGCGCAATCGAGCAGGTCAGCTTCAAGTCCCCTTGGGGTTCACCGTCGACCGCCACGCTTGCAAACGCCTGGTCGCGGTCGTCGACGACCCGACGGAGTTGGTCGAGCAAAAGCCGGCCCTCCTCGGTCGCGACGACGCGGCGCGTGGTCCGGTTGAAGATCTGGACCTGGAGCGTCGCCTCGAGCCGCGCGACCGCCCGGCTGATATGCGACGTCGACACCTTCAAAGACCGCGCCGCGCCCGCAAACGTGCCGGCGGTATCGACGGCGACCGCCTCTGCAATTCCGTCCCAGCCCTGCACGACCATCTCCATACAGCAACAATGAATTGCCAAATGCCCGGATTATCCCGGCGCGTCGAGCATGGCATGACATGGATCGCAGAATTGGAGATCAAAATGAAAACGCGCGCGGCCGTCGCCTTCGAAGCAAAGAAGCCCCTGGAAATCGTCGAGCTGGACCTGGAAGGGCCCAAGTTCGGTGAGGTCCTCGTCGAGATCATGGCGACCGGCCTGTGCCATACCGACGCCTACACTTTGGGCGGCCTCGACAGCGAAGGCCTGTTCCCGAGCGTGCTCGGCCATGAAGGCGCCGGCATCGTCCGGGAAGTCGGCCCCGGCGTCACCAGCGTGAAGCCGGGCGATCACGTCATCCCGCTCTACACGCCCGAATGCCGCCAGTGTAAGTCGTGCCTCAGCGGCAAGACCAACCTGTGCACCGCGATCCGCGCGACGCAGGGCAAGGGGCTCATGCCCGACGGCACGACCCGCTTCTCGTACAAGGGCCAGCAGATCTTCCATTACATGGGCTGCTCGACCTTCTCGAACTTCACGGTCTTGCCGGAGATCGCCGTGGCGAAGATCCGTGAGGACGCGCCGTTCAAGACCACCTGCTATATCGGTTGCGGCGTGACTACCGGCGTGGGCGCCGTGGTAAACAGCGCCAAGGTCCAGGTCGGCAACACGGTGATCGTGTTCGGACTCGGCGGCATCGGCCTGAACGTGGTCCAGGGTGCCCGCATGGTGGGTGCCGACATGATCATCGGCGTCGACCTGAACGACGACAAGGAGGAGTGGGGCCGCAAGTTCGGCATGACGCACTTCGTCAATCCGTCGAAGATCGACGGTGACATCGTCGCGCACCTCGTCGCGCTGACCGCTGGCGGCGCGGACTTCACGTTCGACTGCACCGGCAACACGATCGTGATGCGCCAGGCGCTCGAAGCCTGTCATCGCGGCTGGGGTGTCTCGACCGTGATCGGCGTGGCGGAGGCCGGCAAGGAAATCTCGACGCGTCCGTTCCAGCTGGTCACCGGCCGCGTCTGGCAGGGCAGCGCGTTCGGCGGCGCCCGCGGCCGCACCGACGTTCCGAAGATCGTCGACTGGTACATGAACGGCAAGATCGAGATCGACTCGATGATCACGCATGTCCTGACGCTGGACGAGATCAACAAGGGCTTCGAGCTCATGCATTCCGGCGAGAGCATCCGCTCGGTCGTCGTCTACTAATCACACGGAGTTATCCCATGACCATATCCCTCCACCCTATGCTCGATAGCGGCGTGACCCCCGGCACCGGCGATTTCGCCGGCGGCACGCTCAGCTGTCATTGCACCGACCGCACCGTCACGGTGACGGTCGACGGCGACGTCGCACACAACCATGCGTGCGGCTGCACCAAGTGCTGGAAGCCCGAGGGCGCGGCATTCGCCGTCGTCGGCGTCGTCCCGCGCGAGAAGGTCGCGATCACCCGGAACGGCGACAAGCTGGCGATCGTCGACGAGAGCGCGGCGATCCAGCGCCACGCCTGCACCGTGTGCGGCGTGCATCTGTACGGCCGGATCGAGAACAAGGACCACGGCTTCTACGGTCTCGATTTCGTCCACGCCGAGCTGTTCGACAAAAAGGGTGCAGCGGCACCGGGTTTTGCGGCATTCGTCTCGTCGATCATCGAAGGCGGCGTCGATCCATCGGAAACCACGCCGGTGCGCGCGCAGCTCAAAACACTCGGTCTCGAGCCTTATGACTGCCTCAACCCGACGCTGATGGATGTGCTCGCGACGCAGGCCTACAAGCTGAAGCAGGCGGCGTAATGGCCATGATCGAGACGGTTTCGACCAATCGATCGCATGGTGGCGTGCAGGGCGTGTACAAACACGCCTCTGCCGCCACCGGTACCGAGATGACGTTCTCGGTCTATGTCCCGCCGCATGACGAGGGGGCGACGCTGCCGGTCGTGTGGTTCCTGTCGGGGCTGTCGTGCACGCACGCCAACGTCACCGAAAAGGGCGAGTTTCGCGCGGCCTGTGCGGAACTCGGCCTTATCCTCGTCGCGCCGGATACCAGCCCGCGCGGGGAAGGCGTGCCCGACGATGCCGCCGGTGCCTATGACTTCGGTCTCGGCGCCGGATTCTACGTCGACGCGATCGAAACGCCGTTCGCGGCCAATTACCGGATGTGGAGCTATGTCACCGAGGAATTGCCTGCGCTCGTCGCCGCCAATTTCCCGGTCGACATGACGCGGCAGTCGATCATGGGCCATTCGATGGGTGGACACGGCGCGCTGACCATCGGCCTGCGTCACCCCGACCGGTTCAAGGCGGTCTCCGCACTCGCGCCGATCGTCGCGCCCAGCCAGGTGCCGTGGGGCGTCAAGGCGCTCCCGGGCTATCTGGGCGACGATCGCGCGACATGGCGTTCGCATGACGCGGTCGCGCTGATCGAGGACGGCGCGCGCCTTCCGGCGATACTCGTCGATCAAGGCGATGCCGACCAGTTCCTAGTCGAACAGCTCCGCCCCGAACTGCTGAAGGCGGCATGCGATGCGGCCGCGATCGACCTGACGTTGCGGATGCAGCCTGGGTACGATCACAGCTATTACTTCATCTCGACCTTTATGGCCGACCATCTACGGTGGCACGCGCAGCGTCTGGCGTAACCCGGTGAACCCGGCCGGCCGATAGGCTGGCCGGGTCCCCTTGGTCGATCAGGCCTTGCTTGGGTGCAGTGCTACCCAAGCGGTGAATGCCGCGCAGAAGCCTTCGAGGAAGGTCTTGCCGCTGCCTTCGACCAGGTTGCCGGCGTCATCGAACAGGCTGGCGGCGTGTCCCAGATAGGCCTCCGGCTGCTGCATCGCGGGCATGTCGAGGAATACCAGGCTCTGCCGCAGGTGATGGTTGGCGCCGAACCCGCCGATCGCGCCGGGCGACTGTGATACGACCCCGGCCGGCTTACCCGACCAGACACTGGCACCGTAAGGACGCGAGCCGACATCGATCGCGTTCTTGAGCGCGGCGGGAACGGACCGGTTATATTCCGGCGTCACGAACAGGATGCCGTCCATCGGCGCGACCGCCGCCCGGAAATCATTCCATTCGGCCACGCCCTGCTCTTCACGCTCGGGATTGTAGAGCGGGAGGGCACCGATCTCGATAACCGAGACGTCGAACTGGTCGGCGCCGAGCTTCGCGATCGCGGTCGCGAGTTTGCGCGTCAGGCCATTGGTTTGCAGGCTGCCGATAAGGATACCGATTGTTGGCTTGCCGGTCATGATGCGTTCCCTTGTGGTTGAGCAGTAAGTGAAGATGGAGGCGCGGCCGTACCGAAATTCGGCAACAGCAACGCCTTGTTCGTGGCGATCGCGGCGACGAGGACGTCCTGGACCGCCATGATCCGCGGCGCGTGGCGGGTGTCGCGGTGGACGCCCATCCATATCTCGCGCGTGAGGGCTTCGCCGGTATCCAGGCGGACCAGATCCGACTGATGCGCGGCGAGGTAACAGGGCAGGTGAGCGAGCCCGAGGCCCGCCTTGACGCCCTGCATCTGAACTTCGCGGCTGTTCGCGAGAAGCGCAGGTTCGGCGCGCGTCGTGCGGTCCGCGAACCAGCGTCCGTCCGGCGTGTCGAGCAGGTCGTCCTGGACTCGCACGATCCTGTGCCCCGGCGCGCCGGCCGCCCAGTCGGGCAAACCGCGTGCGTCGAGATAGGCGGCGGAACCATAGACGGCGAACGCCATCTCGCCGATCTTCCGCACGACCGTTTCATGGGCATCGAACCGACCGAGGCGGACGGCGATGTCGGCTTCGCGGCGGGCGAGGCTGAGCGAGCGATTATCGGTGATCAACTCGATCACGATACCGGGATGTGCGTCGTGAAGCGGCTTGAGACCGGCGGTGAGGATGTGCGCGGCGAGCGCATCGACCGTGGTGACACGGACTAGTCCCTCCAGGCGCTGATCCTCGCCGCTGATCGTGCGCTCCAGCGACAACGCCGCATCCTCCATGCGCTCGACCTCGCCGAGGATCGCCGCACCCGTCGGGGTCAATCGGAACCCCGTCGGCGTACGATCGAGCAGGGTTGCGCCGGCCCGACCATGGAGATGGTCGAGCCGGCGGCCCATCGTCGTCTGGCTGACCTTCAGCGCCCGCGCGGCCGCGGACAGCGTGCCGTGCCGGGTGATCGCCAGGAACGTCTTGAGGTCATCCCAGTCGAGCATCATGCACCGCGCTTGGCGTCGATGCTCCAGGGGCCGGAACCCGCGGCGGCCAGGAAGAGGAAGGCGAAGGTGTAGATGACCGCGAGCTCGCCGCCGTTTAGGACCGGGAAGAAGCCCTGGGGAGCGTGAACCATGAAGTAGGCGACGGCCATCTCGCCTGCCAGCACGAAGGCGATCGGGCGGGTGAACAGGCCGACGAGCAGGGCGAGGCCGCCGACGAGTTCAAGGACGGCTGCAAGCCCGAACAGGCTCAGCAGCGGCACCTGGCCCGGTGCGGCGCCGGCGGGAAAGCCGAACAGCTTCACCAGTCCGTGCGACAGGAACAGGAGCGCCAGGACGATCCGGAAGATGGCGTGCAGGCGAGGCGCCCAGGAAGAGGCGGTGGTATCCAGGCTGTTGGTGGTCATGATGTCATCCTTCGATCGTAAGTGCGGGGGTGAGTTCGGGGGTTCGTGGTGAAGCGGTCGCGGCGAGCCAGCTTGCGATCGATGAAAGAGTTTGCGCGCCGATGCTATGGCCGATCCCGGAAGTCAGGATCTGATCGACATGGTGGCCTGCCGCGCGAAGCCGTTCGGCGGCATCCTGCGACAATCCTTGCGGCATCACCCGGTCGACGGAGTCGGCGATGACGATCAATGACGCGGGGTTTGCTCCGGCCGGGAGGACAGGGGCTGCTAGTCGGCCTGCGATCGCGATGGCACGCCCGGCGTGAAACCCCTGCGCCACCATCGCGAGCGTCATGATCGCGCCCTGGCTGAAGCCGAGCAGCACGAGATTCTCTCGCGCGACACCGTGCTGTCTTGCCAGGTCGTCGAGCCGCTTGAGCATGCGAGGCAACGCACCCGCCACGCGCCGCGGCCGGTCGGCCTCGGTCACGCCGCTGACCGAGAACCATTGCCGCCCGCGGCCGCCGCCGTCGAAGGGTTCGCAGCCATCGAGTGCGATCACCTCGGCAACGGCAGTCAACGGGGCGAGGGCCGCGCCCATGTCGGGGCCGGACGATCCGACACCGTGCAGCGCGACGATCAGCGGCCGGTTCATGCCGCTCCTCCAAATGCGAAGGCATCCATCCGCAGGATGCCGTGTGTGGTGCTCGCGTGGAGATGCTCGGCCCGTCCGGCCTCGCTACCGCCGCTTCCGGCTCCCAGCGCTACGAACAGCGGCAGGAGATGCTCCTCGGTCGGATGGTTGCGCACAGCTTGCGGCGCGCGGTTCCGATAGGCGAGCAGGTCATCGATGCGCCCTTCCTCGATCGCATCGGTCATCCAGTCCGCGAACTGATCGACCCAGGCCGGGGCGGGGGCGTGCAGAGCGTTGT
This sequence comes from Sphingomonas sp. 4RDLI-65, assembly GCF_049472435.1. NCBI lineage: Bacteria > Pseudomonadati > Pseudomonadota > Alphaproteobacteria > Sphingomonadales > Sphingomonadaceae > Sphingomonas > Sphingomonas sp. 4RDLI-65. The sequence goes on from NZ_JBCEBT010000003.1 coordinate 169,328, forward strand.
AATATTGGCGGAAGCTGGACAGGTCGTGGGTGAAGCTGCCCGAGCCGACGATCAGCACGCCCTCCTCGCGGAGGGGTGCCAGCAGCTGGCCTAGCTTGTAATGATAGTCCGGCCCCAGAGCGGTCTGGACCGAGAGCTGGACGACGGGGATGTCGGCCTCGGGATAGACGAGCCGGACCGGCACCCACGCGCCATGATCGAGGCCGCGGCCGGGGACGCGCGCGACCGTGCCGCCAGCCGTTTCGATCAGGCCGGCGACACGATCGACCAGCCAGGCGGAGCCGGGCGCTGCATAGCGGATCGCATACAGCTCGGCGGGAAAGCCGGTGAAGTCGTGGATCGTCTCGTTGACCGCGCTCGCGGTCACGCTCGGCGCGGCGGTTTCCCAATGCGCGGAGATCACGAGGATCGCGCGCGGTCGTTCGGGAAGCTCTGCCCCGAGTTGCTCGAGAAACAGGCGGGCGGGCGCATCCGTCAGCGGGAAGGTCGGCGCACCGTGCGATACGAAAAGGGCGGGAAGCATTTGGACACCTCGTTGCTACCCGGCTGATATGAGCGCTGCATAAAGCTTTAGCGATACGCGATGTGCGCGTGACGTGTATGCGTTTTCGCATAGATCAAAAGGGAAATGGAGTCCCGTGGTAGGGACTCCACCCGGTCGTTCAGACGGCAACAGGCTCGCGAGCGATACGCAGGATCGGCTTGATCGTGACGCCGCGTTCGGAATCCTCCATCGCCTGGTTGATGTCGTCGAACGCGTAGAACCGGACGAGCCGGTCGAACGGGAAACGGCCCTGCTTGTACAGGTCGATCAGGACCGGAATGAACGTCTTGGCAACGACGTCGCCCTGGACGATGCCCATGATACGCTTGCCCGGAATCATGACGTCGTTGACGTCGAATGCCACTTCGGTCCCCTGCTTGGTCGCACCGACGATGCCACAGACGCCGAAGATGCCCAGGCAATCGATCGCCTGCCGGAGCACTTCGCCGCGACCGCTCGCCTCGAGTGCGAAATCCACGCCCTTGCCGGTGATCTCGCGGATGCGCGCGACGGGATCCTCTTCCTTGCTGTTGACGATATGCGTCGCGCCGAGTTCGAGCGCGAGCGCCAGTCTGGCCGGGTTGACGTCGGCGGCGATGATCGTCGTCGCCCCGGCGACCTTGGCCGCCATGATCGCACTGAGACCGACCGCACCGGTGCCGAAGGCGACAAAGCTCGATCCAGCACGGACCTTCAATGCGTTCAGGACCGACCCGGCGCCGGTCTGGATACCGCATCCCAGCGGACCCATCAGTTCGAGCGGAACGTCCTGCGGCACGCGAACGACGTTGCGCTCGTTGGCGAGGGCGTATTCGGCAAACGCCGACTGACCGAAGAAATGGTCGTGCATGACGTGACCCTCGGCATCCGTGGCGCCGCTCGATCCATCCAGCCGACCGCCGCCGAAATTGAGCGGCCCCATGTTCTCGCAATGCGCTGGATGGCCGGACTCGCAGGTGTCGCACAGGCCGCACGACATATAGGTCATCACGACATGGTCGCCGACCGCGATCGTCGTCACGTCCGCGCCGATCGCTTCGACGACGCCCGATCCTTCATGGCCGAGGATCATCGGCAGCGGCGTCGTATAGCCCTGGTTCCGGACAAGCATGTCGGTGTGACACACGCCGCTGGCGACCACGCGGACGAGAACCTCGGTCGGGCGGGGCGGGGCAAGTGTAACCTCTTCGAGCAGGAACGGCCCCGCAGCTTCGCGAACCAGCGCCGCGCGCATCGGGCGACCTTCGACTGTGTCTTGCATGATGTGTCTCCTGTCAGGCGGTCGGCCGCACCATGCGACTCTATCGCCGACCGCCGACATATGCGGATGATCATGGTTCTTCAATGCGTAACGTATTTGACATTGCGTAACTTGATCCTATTTGAAGACCCGGCCCCCGAGGGTCGACGACTCGTCGAGCCGCCTTCCTCGCTTGGCTGCAATGATCGGCGGCGCTGCCGCCCACGCGATGGAGAAGCGCAATGGACGTCCGTCTGGTAATCGATAACGAAGCGGTGGATGCCGGTTCGGGCCGCGTGTTCGAGCGGCGCAACCCGGTCTCCGGCGAGGTCGTGACACGCGCCGCAGCCGCCAACGTCGCCGACGCGGTGCGCGCGGCGGACTCGGCACAGCGCGCCTTCGGGCCATGGTCGAAGGCGGGGCCCACCGAGCGCCGTCGCATCCTGCTCGCCGCCGCCGACAGGCTGGAGGCCAAGCGCGAGGCGATCGCGGAGGCTATGGCCGCCGAAGTGGGCGCCTCGGCACTCTGGGCCAATTTCAACGTATCGGGTTCGGCGGCGCTGTTGCGCGAAGCTGCCGGCCTTACGACGCAGGTCCAGGGCGCGACGATCCCGACCGACAAGCCGGGTACGCTGTCGATGACGCTGCGTCAGCCAGTCGGCGTCGTGCTCAGCATCGTGCCGTGGAACGGCCCGATCCTGCTGGCCGCGCGCGCGATCGCCTATCCGCTCGCCTTCGGGAATACCGTGTTGTTCCGGGCCTCCGAGGCTAGCCCGCGGACCCACTCGCTGGTCGCAGAGGCCTTTTACGAGGCTGGCCTGCCCGCCGGCGCGCTCAACTTCATCGTCAACGCGCCCGAGGATGCGGCCGACATCATCGACACGCTCATCGCGCACCCCGCGGTTCGTCGCGTCAATTTCACCGGCTCGACCAAGGTTGGCCGGATCATCGCCGAGAATTGCGCGAAGAATCTCAAGCGCTGCCTGCTCGAACTCGGCGGCAAGGCACCCTTCGTGGTGCTCGACGACGCCGATCTCGACGGAGCTGCGAACGCCGCCACCTTCGGCGCGTTCATGTACCAGGGCCAGATCTGCATGTCGACGGAGCGCTTCGTCGTCGACGACTCGATCGCGGACGCCTTCCTCGAAAAGTTCGTGGCGAAGGTCGCGGCCCTGCCTGCCGGCGATCCGGTGATCAATCCCGGTACCGTCATTGGGCCCTTGGTCGATTCCCGGTCCGGCACGCGGATCAACGGGCTCATCGCGGATGCGCTGGCAAAGGGTGCTGTCCTCGCGATCGGCGGCAAGGCCCAAGGCGCTGTCATGCCCGCGACGATCGTCGATCACGTGAAACCCGGCATGGCGATCTATGACGAGGAGACCTTTGGTCCGATCACGACGATCGTCCGCGTCAAGGATACCGAAGAGGCCATCAGGGTCGCCAACGACACGCCGTATGGCCTGTCGTCGGCCGTGTTCGGCCGCGACGTGACGCGTGCGCTGGACGTGGCATCGCGGATCGAGGCGGGTTGCGTCCACATCAATGGCGCAACCGTCCAGAACGAGCCTCAGGCCCCGTATGGCGGCATGAAGCAGAGCGGCTATGGCCGTTTCGACGGCGATGCCGTGATCGAGGAGTTCACCGAACTCAAATGGGTCACGATCGAGCAGGCCAACCAGCCTTACCCGTTCTGATCCACCTGTTCTGATCGCCCGTTCTGATAACCTTGCGCGCGGCCGTTCGACACGGCCSCSCGCCACTTCACGATAAGAGACGACCCGAACCCCATGGCTCGCTGCGAACGCCATCTGTCCCCCATGCTCGCCATCACGGTTGCCTTGTTGGCAAGCGGTTGTGCCAGCGTGCCGCATGTCGCGCCCGGCCCGGTTATACTGGCGCCGTCGGATCTGCATGGGGGGAAGATGCTGACCGCGTTTGCCGTCGACTGGCCGACGGACACATGGTGGCAACGGTACCGCGATCCTCAACTCGACACGCTGGTCGGTGAAGCGATCCTGAGTTCGCCGACGCTGGAGGTCGCTGCCGCCCGCGTCCGCCGTGCGGAAGCGATGACCTATCAGGCGCGTTCCGCCGATCTTCCGCAACTGACGCTGGGCGCTTCGTTCGCCGAGGCCAAGGCGAGCTACTGGAACGGCGTGCCCTTTACGGGCGTGCCCAAGGGCGTGAACGATGCCGCGGGCGTACGGCTCGGGCTCGACTGGAACCTCGATTTCTTCGGCCGCAACCGCGCGGCGATCGCAGCGGCGCTTTCGGCGACCGACGCGTCGCGGGCCGACGCCGCGCAGGCGCGCCTCGTCCTGACGACCGCGGTTGCCAGTGCCTATGCCGATCTTCTCGGCCAGATGCGCGACGTCGATCTGGCGACCGACACCGTCGGCGTGCGCGAACGCACCGCCGATCTGGTGACCCGGCGCCGGGTGGAAGGCCTGGAGACGCTGGCGTCCCAGGGTCAGGCGCAGAGCGCGCTGGAAAGCGCTCGCCAATTGCTCGGTGCTTCCAACGAACTGGTCGACCTCACCCGCCTGCGGATCGCCACGCTGCTGGGGGCAGGACCGGACCGTGCCGAAACCATCACGCGTCCGGCCGACCCTGCGCTGGCGGTGTTCGGCCTGCCCTCGAACGTTCCGGCCGACCTCATCGGCCGCCGACCCGACGTCCGCGCCGCGCGCTACCGGGTCGAGGTGCGTGCGGCGCAGATCAAACAGGCGCGCGCGGGCTTCTATCCGAGCATCAACCTGTCGGCCTTCATCGGCCCGCAGGTGCTGGGGCTCGGACAATTCTTCAATTCGCAGTCGATCGCGGGCAACATCGGCCCGGCGATCAGCCTGCCGATCTTCCGCGGCGGCGCGCTGTCGGCCAATTACCGCGGATCGCGCGCCGACTATGACGAGGCGGTCGCAAGCTACAACGACGCGTTGATCCACGCATTGCAGGACGTCGCGCAGGTGACGACGAGCACGCGCGCACTGGCCGAGCAGCTGGGTCACGCGCAGGCGGCGCGCGATGCCGCTGGCACCGCCTACCAGGCCGCGACGCTGCGTTATCGCGGCGGATTGCTCAGCTACATCGCGGTGCTGTCCGCCGAAAATACGTTCATCTCGGCCCGTCGCGCGGTGTCGCAACTCGAAACACGGCGCTTCGCCCTCGACGTCGCGCTCGTGCGTGCGCTCGGCGGCGGCGCCTGATTACCAGGAAGACCGACACAGACATGGCCGACGCCGCACCTGCACACTCGAACGCCACCGAAACGACGTCATTGCCCGGCGAGCGCCGCTGGGTGCGCCTGGTTCCCTGGATCATCCTTGCCCTCGTGATCGGCGCGATCGCCTTGGTCTCGGTGCGCTGGAACAGCTTCGAGGCCGATCGGGTCATCCAGACGACCGACAATGCCACCATCCAGGCCGATTCCGCGGTCATCGACGCCAAGGTCTCGGGCTATGTCCGCGCGGTCAATTTCGTCGATTTCCAGAAAGTGCGGGCGGGGGAGCTTCTCGTCCAGATCGACGATCGCGAGTTTCGCGCCAGCGTCCTCCATGCCGAGGCGGCGCTCGCCAAGGCGCAGGCGATCCTCGACAACCTCGATCACGAGGTCGCGGCGCAGCGCGCGACGATCGCGCAGGCAAAGGCGAGCGTCGACAGCAGCACGAGCAAGCTCACGCTCGCGGTCGACGACGACCGGCGCTTTGCGGCACTGGCGAGTTCCGGCGCGGTCACGGGGCAGGAGGCCGACAGCGCACGATCGAACGCCGCCGTCGTTCGCGCAAGCCAGGCGGGCAACCTTGCCGCGGTCGATCTCGCAAACCGCCAGCGCGACGTCCTCGAAGGGCAGCGTGCCCAGCGCGAGGCGGACGTGCTCGCCGCTCGCGCCACCCTGGATTCGGCGAAGATCGCGCTGTCCTATACCCGCATCATCGCCCCGGCGGATGGAACCATCGGCCAGCGCGTCGTCCAGCCCGGAAGCCTGTTGAGCCCGGGCGCCGCGGTCGTGACCTTCGTCGCGAAGACGATGCCCTATGTCGTCGCCAACTATAAGGAGACGCAGCTGTCACGGATCGCGCCGGGACAATCGGTCGAGATCCTCGTCGACAGCCTCCCCGGCGTACGGCTGCACGGTCGCGTGTCGCGCCTGGCGCCCGCGAGTGGCGCGACCTTCGCCGCGCTGCCGGCCGACAATGCGACCGGCAACTTCACGAAGGTGACGCAGCGCATTCCCTTGCGGATCGACCTGACCCCGGCGCAGCCGATCGTCACGCGGTTGCGGGCGGGCATGTCCGTCACCACGCGGATCGATACGCGTGGCTGAACGGTCGGTGCGACCACACCGGTTGCCAGCCTTTGCCAGCCTGAACTTCTGGCGCGTGCTGGCGTCGGGCAACATCGAGGCGCGTCCGGTCGGCTGCGTGATCGCCGTCCTGCTCGGCACCTTCATGACGAGCCTGTTCACGCGCGATTTCGGCATCTCGCTGGCCGACATCCGCGGCGCCTACGGCCTCAGCGTCGACCAGGGGGCCTGGCTCAACACCGTCACCAACGCCGCGCAGCTGCTGTCCGCGCCGGCGGTGCCGCTGATGGTGGTGATGTTCGGCGCACGCCGGATCCTCGTCACGTCGGCGGTGGCGTTCATCGTCACGACGCTGCTGACACCGCTCGCCTCGGGCATTCCGGCGATCTTCGTGCTTCATGCGGTGGACGGATTCCTGCTCGGCTGCTTCGTGCCCGCGACGCTGGCGATCGTGTTCGGCAATCTCTCGCCGCGCTATTGGTTGATCGCGCTCGGCCTCTATTCGGTGCGCCTGACGCTGGCGCTGCACACCGGCGTGTCGCTGAGCGGCTGGTTCGTCGAGGATCTCGGCTGGCAGGCGATCTACTGGCAGGCGACGCTGTTCGGCGTGGCGTTCCTGGCGCTGTCGCTGGTCAGCTTCCCCGATCGTCCGCCCAATCGGGACCTCTGGCAGAAGACCAACAAGGGCGAAGTGATGATGTACTGCGTGGGGCTGACGTTGCTCTATGCGGGCCTCGATCAGGGCAACCGGCTCGACTGGCTCGCCTCCGGGCCGGTCATCGCGCTGCTGGTGGGCGGTATCGCACTCGTCGCCGCCGCGGTCGTCTGGCAGTTCATCTCGCCCGTGCCGTTTGCGCATCCGGCCGCGCTGCTTCGCCGCAACATCTATCTGCCGCTGCTCATCGTCATGATGTTCGGGATGATGAGCGGCGCGACCTCGCTGCTGATCCCGAACTTTCTGGCGACCGTGGGGCAGCTCAAGCCGGCGCAGTCGGGCCATGCGCTCTGGTGGATCGACCTGGTCCAGCTTGGCGCGATCCCGCTCACGATCTGGTCGATCCGGCGTGGCGACATCCGCCTCAGCCTGGCGATCGGGCTCGTCCTGGTGATGATCGGGTGCTGGCTCGGCACCGAACTCACGCATGTCTGGCGCGCCGACGACTTCGCGTTGATGAGCATGCTGATCGGTGCGGGAAACTCGGCCGTGCTGCTGACCTGCATCGCGATCACCGTCGCCAATTCCGCCCGCGAGGAACTGATCAGCCTGGTCGCCTATATCCAGGTCCCCCGCGTCGTCGGTCCCGAACTCGCCGCCGCGGTTCTCACCACGTTGATCCGGAAACGCGAGGCACTGCATTCGGTCCTGCTCGGTAGCGGGGTCGATCGGGTCCGCACCGGTGCGCTCGGCCATAGCGCTGCCTCGCTAGCTGGCGGCATCCGGCATGAGGCCTATGTGCTCAGCTACATCGACGCCTATCAGTTCTGTTTCTGGATCGCGGCGACATGCCTGCTACTTGCGGTTTTCCTGCGTCGCACGCCGCCTCATCCGCTGGCGAACTTTCCGCCCGTTGGGAACGCAGCTTGATGTGTTGCGTGTTGAAGCAGGGCGCGCTTTGCCGTTAGGCCGGTCTGATCGAGGAGTGCGACGAGTTGGCAGACGACGATGATACCGGCGGCGATACCGGGAGCACGACCCGACGTCGCGGCATACAGTCGATCGAGATCGGCATGCGGATCCTCGAGGCGCTCGGCGCGGCGGGAGGCGCATCGCCGCTAAGTGCTATCGCCCAAGCCGTCGGCATGCCCGCGCCGCAGGTCCATCGCTATCTGCAAAGTCTGATCACGTCGGGCATGGCGCGGCAGGATGCTGCGTCGGGACGCTATGATCTCGGCTCGGCCGCGCTGCGCCTCGGCCTTGTCGCACTGGCGCGAACCGACGCCTTCAAGATCGTCGATCGCGTGATCGATGGGTTCGTCGAACGAACCGGACAGACCGTACAGATTTCCGCGTTCGGTCCGATGGGGCCGACGATCGTGAGGCTCTACAATGGCCGCCCGGCGCTACTGACGACGTTGCATGTCGGGTCCGTCCTGCCGCTTTTGGCCTCTGCGACTGGGCGTGTCTTCCTAGCCTTCATGCCGCGCTCTGAAACCGCCAGCCTCGTAAACGCCGAGCAAGACCAGGCAGGCTCTGCCAGCCTGACGATCGAGATGCTCTGTGCCGCGGTAAAGGCCGATGGCATGGCGATCGAAACCGGCACCGTCATCCCGGGCCTTCACGCGACCGCATTCCCGATTCTTGATCTGCAGGGACGCGCGACGCTCGTCGCGACGGCGCTGGTGTCTCAGGCTGCCGAAGCTGACCGCAAGGACGCGGTCGCCGAACTGGGCGAACTATGCCGGCATATCAGCAAGGAAATGGGATGGCTGAACGCCCAGCCGCGGACGAGCTGATCGAGCGTTACCTTTCCAGAAGGCGGATATCGGAACGACCGTTGCTGCCGAATCCTTCGGTGGCCATCACCTGATAGTCCAGCGCGCCGAGCTTTAGGCCCAGCTTGCGCCAGGCGGCGACGTGATTGCCGAACGTGATCGTGGCCGTGCCGCCGACCGGACGCTTTACGCTTCGCACGCTCCAATATTGGGAGAAGGTCGCAGTGCCCGCGATAGACGGCTGATCGATCCGCCGTGTGCGATACAGGCGATACGTGCCGCCATCGCTGGTCACTGTACCGAGGGAAACGGCGTCGCCACCGGGCGGGGTGAAGTCGCCCCAGTTTTCCACGACGTAATATTCGACGAGAGGATCGGTCGACCAACCGTACAGCGCGAGATATCCGTTCGTGCCCGGTACGAAGGCGTTTGCCCGATACCGGACGACACGGTCGAGCGTGCCTTTCACCCAGCCTTTCCCGGCCACGAGATTGCCGCCCTTGCCCAGCTGCCACTCGACGCCGTACCGCCCGCCACGGTCGAGGGTCATGCAGCCCGCGCCCGTATCATGCCAGAAGGTATAGAAATGCCCATGGTCCGACCCGGTGGCGTTGCCGCATACTTTTGTCGCATCTGCGCCAAGCGACAGGCCGGCGATCACCGCCAACGCGGATCTAATAAGAAGCAGCATGTCGTGACCTTTCACTGGCGCAATAGCGTGAATGCGACCGCCTGACGGCGACCGAGCGGCAAATCTCGTGGGGATACATTATGGCAGGACCGCGCTGCGACTGGTGTCTCGGGCGCTCATCATCCCGACGATCCCCCGGCGAAATCGGACGGCGTCAAATTCAATGAACGGCCAGCCGACAGCGTTACCCTGCGAGCGACTCCATTCGATAGGATCGTGCGGGCGCCGTCTCGATCCGGGCGCAGCACGGCGCGATCCAGCCGCCCGGCACTCCACCACATATCCAATCCGCATGCGCCGCGAAGGCGAAGCCCGGTCACGCTGCCGGTCGGGTAGTCGCGCGGCAATGCCGGGAGCAGGTGCACGGTGTCGGCGTAACTGTGCACCAGCATCTCGAGGATCGCCGCGGCACCGCCGAAATTGCCATCGATCTGGAATGGCGGATGGGCGTCGAACATGTTCGGATAGGTGCGTTCGGGCGCAAGCAGCAGCTTCAAAATCTTGTGCGCACGCTCGCCATCGCGCAGCCGGGCCCACAGGTTGATCCGCCATGCGATCGCCCAACCGGTGGCCATGTCGCCGCGGATCTCCAGCGTGCGCTTTGCCGCCTCGGCGAGCGCAGGCGTGCGCTCGACGCTGATCTGGTTGGACGGATAGACGCCGTACAGATGGCTGACATGGCGATGATGCTGCTCGGGGGCGCCACCGTCCCAGTCGTCCTGCCATTCCTGAAGCTGCCCTTGCGCTCCGATCCTGTAGGGTGCCAGCCGGTCGCGGGCCGCCTGCATTTCGATGATCAGCGCTTGATCGACATGCAACACGCCGGCGGCGGCGATCGTCTGGTCGAACAGGTCGCGCAGGATGCCCATGTCCATCGTCGGCCCAGCCGCCAGCGATCCGCCGTGGCCATGTGGGTTTTCGGGGCTGAGCGAGGGATTGGTGACGAGAAAGCCGGTATTGGGATCGCGCTGCAGCGTGTCGAGGAAGAACCGCGCCGCGCCCGCCATCAACGGATACACCGAACGCAGGAACTCCAGGTCGCGCGTGTAGTCGTAATGCTCCCACAAATGCGTGCACAGCCACGCCCCGCCGGAGGGCCACAAGCCATATTGTGCGCCGTCGATAGGCGCGGTCGCGCGCCACAGATCGACATTGTGATGCGCGACCCAGCCGCGCGCGCCGTACATCTCCCGCGCGGTCCGCTCGCCGGTTTCGGCGATCTCGCGCACCAGTTGCACCAGCGGGGCGATGCATTCGGCAAGGTTTGCGGGATGGGCGGGCCAGTAGTTCATCTGGGTATTGATGTTGATCGTGTACTTGCTGCCCCAGGGCGGCTTGAGGCTGTCGTTCCACAAGCCCTGCAGCGTCGCGGCCTGACCGCCCGGCTGCGAGCAGGAGATCAGCAGGTAGCGCGCATATTGCAGGTACAGCGCGGCGAGCGCGGGATCGTCGGTCGATTGCGACGCGGCAATGCGCCGGTCGGTCGGTTCGGATGCCGCGGCGGACCGGCCGAGATCGATCGTCATCCGGCGGAAAAGCGTGCGGTGCCGCGCCGTCGCGTCGGCGGCGATACGCGCAAACCCGCGCCGGGTCGCGCGGGCGATGGCATCGGCGGTCAGCAGTTCCGGCTTGCCCGACACATCGTCGAAGCGACGATAGCTGGTCGCCATCGCGACGAGCACCGTGACCGCATCGGCACCGCGCACCTCGATCGCGGCGTCGTCGCGAACCGTCACGCGCCCGCCGTCTGCCTGCACCGACACCCGCGCGGCAAACGTCAGTCCTCCCGCGATCCCGTCGGCGGCGCCGTTGGTCCCGGTCATGAGCAGCTGTGCCGTCCCGATCGCGCGCGTAATGGCGCCGAGCTGGGGCGAGGAAAGCCGGATATCGACGTCCAGCCCGCCGCGGGGCGCCGTCAGGCGGACGGCGATGACGCGGTCGCCGGGCGAGGCGATCACGTGTCGCTCATGTTGCCCCCCTTGGGCCGTGAACTGCGTCGTCGCGATCGCGGAATCGAGGTCGAGTTGGCGATGATAGCCGGTCGTCTCGCCCAGCCCCGGAAAATCGAGCAGCAGGTCGCCGAGCGCCTGATACGGCATCTGGCGCAATGGCCGGGCCATCAGCTTGGCGTTCGCAAGCCGCTCGGCTTCGGCAAATTTGCCCGCGAAGATCAACGCGCGCACCTGCGGCAGTGCCGCCTTCGCGTCGGGATTGACCGGGTCGTAGGGCTGGCCTGCCCACAACGTCCCCTCGTTCAGCTGCAGGCGTTCGTGCCCGATTCCGCCGAACACCATCGCGCCGAGCACGCCGTTCCCGATCGGCAGCGCCTCGGTCCATGTGTCGGCGGGCTGGCGATACCACAGCGTCGTCGCCGATGGTGCCGGCGTCGCCCCGCGGGTAGTGCCAGCAAGCGTCGTCGCAAGCGCGCCCGCTGCCGTGGCCTTGAGCGTCTGACGGCGGTTCAATGCCATTCGACGGTGCTCCTTGGGATCGGCGGAAGGCGGACCATCGCCGTTACCGTGCCGGTCCGGCGGTGACCGTGAGCGGTCCGAAGGCGACGGTGCGGGCCTCGTCGTTCAGCTGCACGGATACGCGCGTCACGCCCGCTGCCTGGCTCGATCCGGCGGGGAACTGCACGCGAAAGGGCGTCCAGTCGGTTCCGACCGCGAAGCCTCCGCTGCCGATCTCGCTATAGGGCGCCTCGATCAGGGAGACCGCGACCTTCAGCGTCGTGGGCTTGCTGGTACGTGCTGTTCCCGACACCGTGATCGTCTCACCCTGCTGGTACGCGCTGGTCAGCCGGTAGGACACGTTGGCGGAGTATTTCGAGTTCTTGCCGGTCGAGGTCATCTCGATCGCCTTGCCGCCCGGGACCGCGGCGTCCTTGATAGTCTTGCTGGCCTGCTCGCTGCCGCCCGGCGTCCAGAACTTGCCGGCGTCCAGAAGCGCGSGGKCGCCAGACTGGGCGACCGCGACGGTGCCGGCCAGGCCTGTGGTGGCAACAGCGGCGGCGGCGGCAAGGATCATCCTGAACATGCGCTCTCTCCCTTTGGCCCGAGCGAGGTCGCCCGAGGATTGAAAACATACGGCCCGACCACCGTGCCGACGAACCCGCCCGCTCGCTCTGTCGTCAGCAATGCCGCATCCAGATCCGCCTTGAGCGTCACGGTGCGACCCTCGCCGACGCGGTAATCGAACGACCATGTGCCGGCGTTCGCGCGGATCGCCAGCGTCACCGACCCGGAAGGATCGACCGGAGCGGACGCGACCAGCGTGTCGATGTCGGTCTTGTCGCGGGTGTACAGCGCCACCATCGGTTTTCCGGCAATGCGGCTCAACCCGAAGAACAGGCTGCTCTGGTCGCTCTGCACCGCCGCCAGCCCGGCGCGCGCACCGTCCTCGGTCGGGACATAGCGGAGCGTCGTCGTGAAGGACGCGATGTGGTGCTGCTGGCGTCGCCCGACGAATGCCGGCACGCCCTTCAGGTCGCCGATCGCCGCGCCGCCGTCCAGTTCGAGCCCGCCGTTCGCCAGGCGGTAAACCGGCGTCTTCGGGGTGCGGATGCCGATCCACTGCTTGGGCAGGACGCAGCCGTCGAACGCATCGGTATAGCCGAAATCCCCGCTCGTCGGCGGCACGGACGGTCGTGCCGTCGGTAATCGAGGACGCTGAACGGCGAACGGGATTGCCTTGCCGTGCTCCAGAATACTCGGCCAGCCGTTTCGCCATGTAACCGGCAGCAGGAACGTCTCGCGCCCGATCGTGTAGCGATCGCCGGCATAGGGCCTGACCGCGAGGAAGGGCGCCCACCATTCGCCGTTCTGCGTCTCTATCAGGTCCGCATGTCCCGCCGCGCTGATCGGGTTTGCGCGATCACGCGGCAAATCGCGCTGCGTTAGGATGGGATTGCCGGGATTGGGCACGAACGGCCCGCGCAGGCCGTTCGACCGGAACACGACCTGCGAATGGTTCACGCCGGTTCCGCCCTCCGCCGCCGTGAGATAATAGAATGCACCGCGTTTGAAGATGTGCGGCCCCTCGATCCACACCGGCTTTTTCGCGATATCGGTCCCGCCATTGATCAGTTGCGTGCTCTCGCCCAGCATCCTGCCGGCACGCCAGTCATATTCCTGCAGCCAGATCGCGCGGTGTCCCTCGTAGCGGGCCGGCTCGTCGGGCGCGCGGTTGTTGACGATATAGGCGCGGTCTCCCTCCCAGTAGATCGACGGATCGATGCCCTCGACCGTGGGTAGCCAGATCGGGTCCGACCAGGGCCCCTGCGGGGTCTTGGCGGTGATGACGAAATTGCCTTTGCATCCGACACAGGTGGTGACGATGTAGAAAAGGCCGGCGTGGTAGGAGATGTCGGGTGCGAACACCCCCTGCGAGATCGCGCGTCCGGTCAGGTCGAGTTGTCCGGGGCGATCGATCGCGTTGCCGATCTGCGTCCAGTTCACGAGGTCGATCGAATGCCATATCGGGATGCCCGGAAAATAGGCGAAGGACGAATTGACGAGGTAATAGTCGCCGCCGACACGGGTGATCGAAGGGTCGGGATAATAGCCGGACAGGATGGGATTGCGGTATTCGCCGGCTTTCACGCTCACCTGCTCGGGCGAGCGGCCCCGATAGGTGAACCGTTCGAAGCGCGCGGTCTGCGCGGTCGCGGGAAAAGCCGCGGCGATGGCGAGCACCAGCGTGAAGGCACGTATCATCGTTGTGCTCCCTGTTGCGCCGCGACGGGGCCAAGGTAGCTCCGTGGCAGATCGCCGGTGTAGAGCACCAGCTTCTGGACCGGCATGTTGTCGTCGATCCGCCACAGCTTCACCGTGTGGCGGCCGGCGGGCAGGCCCGGGAACTTCGCTTCCAGTGCAACGGCGTTGTCGCGCACGGCCTGGCTCCAGGCCTTGCCATCGACCTTCAGGTCCATGGTCAGTATCTGGACCGGCCGCGCGTCGATCGACACGCCGATCTTCATGCCGTTGCCGCCGCGCGTGTCGAGCGTCGGAATCATGTAGAGCCGCAGCGTCGCGTCGCCCGCTTCGGCAAGGGTCATGTCGTAGTCGACGCGGACATCGTCGGTTGGCGTCGTCGCCGGCCGTCCCTGTGGCAACGCGACGATCGCGCCCTCCGTCCGACCCAGCCGGGGGATCGCGGACCATTGCAGTCCCCTGGCGACGGTCGCACGCGTGAAGCGTGGCGCTTCTGCGACCGCGATCCGCGGCCCTTCGGTTGGCGGCGTGCTGTGCAGAGCAATCGGCGGGGCGGTCCCGGCAGGCCCGGCGACCCGCTTCACCGCGGGCATCATGTCCGCTTTGGGATCGTTCCACGCGGTATAGCCGATATGGGTCTGCAGCATCATGCCGTCCCATTTGCCGCCGCTCACGGCGTGGTATGCCGCCGACAGCGCCTTGTCGTGCGCGAACGCGGCCTCGGCCCGGGTCGCGAAGACGTTGGCGTGCGGATCGTTGGCGGCCGCCAGCCTGCGGTTCCACGCCACCGCGTAGTAAAGCTGGTAGAAATTCGTCGCGGCCGCAATCGGATGCTCGACCAGCTGCAGGAAAGCGGCGCGCTGATCCGGAGCGATCCTCGCACGCACCGCGGTCATGCGCTGTAGCAGGGCCGTCCATGCGTCGACCATTGCGCCGAATTCGCCGCCGTCGAGCGTGGTGGCGGTCATCGCGCCCAATGCGAAGACGTCGGCATCGACCAACTCGGGCTTGCGGCGTGCAGCGAGGCGCGAATAGTCGCTAACCAGGTCGCCGATCGCAGGGGCGTCAGCGGTGCCGAACGTTTTCGATGCCCAGTCCCGCGGAAATGCCGTCAGCGCAGCTGGTGTCATGGCCTCCGGATTCCACGCCATCTTCAGGAAGAAGTCGATCGGGAATTCCATCGGCTTGATGTCGCCGACATTGACCACCCACAGCTGCCTCGCGCCGCGTCGGTACGACAGGTCCATCTGCTGCCAGGTCTTCTCGATCTGGTTGGTATTGAGCCACTTGTAGCTGCGCGGGCCACCGACATAGTCGAAATGATAATAGGCGCCGTAGCCGCCGGGGCGGTCGAGATCGCCGGTCGGCAGGCGCCGCATCGCGCCCCAATTGTCGTCGGCGAACAGGAGCGTCACGTCGTCGGGCACCTTCATGCCCTTGCTGTGATAATCCTGCACTTCCTTGTAGAGCGTCCAGACCTGCGGGGTCATGTTCGCAGGTCGCCCGGTCACGTCGGCGATGATCCGGCGCTGGTCGTCGACGATCCCCTCCAGCAGTTTGGTGGCGGTACCCTCGCTCATCGGCTCGTCGCCGTCACCGCGCATGCCGACCGTGACGAGCTGTTCCATGGGCTGGCCGCGGTGGCCCGCCTTCATCATCCGCTCGATCCCGCCGCGCCAGAACTCACGCAGAGTGTTCGCGTTGCTCGTATAGTCCCACTTGCCCCCGGCTCGACCGCCCTGGCCGTCGCCGCCTTGCCCATCGCGGTGCCATTCGGATTGGGCGCGCGTCATCGGTTCATGGTGCGACGTGCCCAGGATGATGCCTTTCGCATCGGCGAGCGGCATGGAGGCGGGATCGTCCGCGCCGATCGCCTTGCCCCACATCGCCGGCCACAGATAATTGCCCTTGAGCCGGAGGATCAGGTCGAACACGTGGGTGTACATCCTGGCGTTGATCCCGCCGAACTTGCGCCGCGCCCAGGTGCCGAAAGCGGGCTCCTCATCGTTGATGAAGATGCCGCGATACTTGACGCGGGGGGCGTCGGCGCGCTGGCCGGCTGTCAGCCACAGGTTCGCCTGGCGACGGACCGGCACGTCCGCCCACCAGCTCCAGGGCGACATGCCGATCTTTTCCGAAAGGTCATAGGTGCCGAACACCGCGCCGCGTCGGTCGGAACCGACGATCACCAGCGCGCGCGACACGCCGGGGAAGGGCTTGTCGACGACGATCTGGCGAAACGCCTCCCACCGGCCGGCGACATCGTCCGTGGGAATGCGGCCGGCCTTGACCAGCGAATCGATCAGCTGGCTCTGACCGAACACTCCGACAATTACCGCCTCGCCGCGCGAGGGAAGCGTTGTGATCGCCGGTCCGGGAGCTGTTCCACCGACGCGGGCGAGATCGCCTGCAAAGGCCGTGGCAGCGTCCCGCACGGCGGGGTCGGCGTTCGGTTCGACAACTACGGCCACGGCGTGCCCGTCTGCGATCAGCCGCAAGGCGCTCGACGTCGGCTTGCCACACACGCTGACCGGGCGCTCGCATGCCGCGGCGGGCGCGGCGCCCATGACCAGCATGGCCCCGATACCAAGCAAGGCGGGCGTGGTGCTGGTCATGCTGGCTCGCTCGCCCGCATCGCGGCTCTCGACCGGGCGATGCCCATTTCGAGCCCGCGCAACTCGGCCAGGCCGCGCAGGCGACCGATCGCCGTATAGCCGGCATTGCTGCCCGTCTTGCGCAGGTCGTCGAGCATCTGGTGGCCGTGATCGGGCCGCATCGGGATACGCCGCCCCTCCTTCACCGACAGCGCGTGGACCGCGGCCACCACCGCATACATGTCCGCCGATCCGTGCAGATGATCGGACTCGTGGAACGCGCCCGGTGCATCGCTCGCGACATTGCGCAGGTGGAGAAATCCGATCCGGTCGCCCAGCCGCTCGACCATGCCTGGCAGGTCGTTGTCGGGGCGCACGCCAAGCGACCCGGTGCACAGGCAAAGGCCGTTGGAGACGTTGGGCACTCGCGCGAACACGGCGGCGATCTGCTCTTCGGTACTCACCACGCGCGGCAGGCCGAACAGCGGGAAGGGCGGGTCGTCGGGGTGGACGACCAGCCGAATGCCGAGTTCGTCGGCAACCGGGCACACCGCCTGCAGGAACGCGACCTGGTTGTCGGCCAGCATGCCCGTATCGATATCGGCATAGGCGTCGAGGGCGCGGGCGAAATCGTCGGTGGTGAAGCTCTCCTCGCTACCCGGCAGACCGGCGATGATGGTGCGCTCCAGCAGGTGCACGGCAGCGTCGTCCATCGTCGCGAACCGGCGGGCGGCGCGCTCCAGTGTCGCGGCGTCATAACTGCGCTCCGCCCCCGCTCGCCTCAGCACATGCACGTCGTAGGCGGCGACGGCGTCGAGTTCGAAGCGCAGCGCCCGTGCCCCGTCGGGCAATTCCCAGGCAAGGTCGGTACGCGTCCAGTCGAGCACCGGCATGAAGTTATAGGTGACGACGGTGATCCCGCACGCCGCCAGATTGCGCAGGCTCTGGCAGTATAGTTCGATATACCGTTCATGGCCGGCACCACGGGTCTTGATCGCCTCGTGCACGGGCAGGCTCTCGACCACGGTCCAGTGCATCCCTGCGCGCTCGATATGCTCGCGACGCGCCTGGATCGCATCGAGGCTCCACACTGCGCCCACCGGCACGTCGTGCAACGCGGTCACCACACCGCTGCACCCTGCCTGGCGGATATCGGCCAGCCCGACCGGGTCGGATGGGCCGAACCATCGCATCGTCTGGATCATGAGCCCCTCGGAAGCGTCAGAGGCTGGTTGAATGCACGACACACTATTCTCGCAAGTTAAGGGGGAGGCACCGTGCCCGAACGGGACCGCGTCCGTGCTTGTTTCATGGGGCGGCCAGAAAAAAAGCGGGACGGCCTACCAGCATGGCCGTCCCGGGAGAGGAGCGTCAGAAGTTGGCGCGCAGGCCGACCACGTAATTACGCCCCGCATATTGCGCATTGTACGGACGCGCTTCCTGCTTGGCGTTCCGGCTCAGCGACACCTGCTGCAACACGTTCTGCGCCTGCAGCGTCAGCACCGCCTTCGGGTACCACGGCACCGGAATGGTGAGCTGACCGTCGAGATAGTTGGTCGCGACGGTGTACCGGTCGCCGGGCACGTTGTCGCACGGGCAAACCGTGTTGATGTTCTCGTCACGGTGCACGAACGACAGCCGGAACTGGAACGCCTTCGTCTCGTAATAGGCGGTCGCGTTGTAGGTCCATGGCGCCAGTCCGGCCAGCAGGGCGTTGGGACTGAGCCCCGTCGGGACGTTGCCCTGCAACGACTGCTTGATGTGGGTGACGTTGACGTTGAAGCCGGTGCCGCGGAGCAGGAAGTCGGTAGGCTGAGACCATGCCGCCTCCTGACCTGCGAGTTTGATCACGAGGTCGGTATTCTCGCGCTGCTCGACATTGATGACGTAATTATAGGGGTCGCCACCAACGCCAACGGCGTTCTGGATGTTGTTGCGCTGGACGTCGGTCAGCCGTGTGAAATCGAGACCGGTCTGACGCAGCGATTGCTGGGTCCGCAGGATATAGGGATAGTTGAAGAGATTCTTCCACCAGGCGTTGAAGGTGATCACGCTGCGCGAGCGGGGATACCATTCGATGCCGATATCGAAATTGTCGGCGTAGAACGGCTGCAGCTTCGGGTTGCCACGAGTGTAGGTCGATCCGTCCGTGGAGACCGAAAGGCCTGGCAACAGATCGGAAGGACTGACCCCGGTCACGGTCCGTGCTGCCGCGCCGCGCAGAAGCAGGTTCCGGGTCACGAAATAGGCCAGGTTCACGCTGGGCAGGAAATTGTCGTATTTGTTGCTGAAGCTCTGAATGCTGACGCCGGTTCCACCCAGCAGGATGGCGTCGTTGACGCGGCCGTTGGCGCTCTGGAACGTGCTGGCATAGCGGACGCCGACGTTGAACCGCAGCTCACGATCAAAGATGTCCTGCCGCCCCTCCGCCATCACGTAACCGGCGGTGGTATCCTCCTTGAGATCGCGGCGCGCATAGGAGTTGAGGTAATTGGCGGCGGTGTTGCCGGGATTGATGCCTTCCTGGAAATAGTCGACGTTCACGCGCGACCC
Organism: Sphingomonas sp. 4RDLI-65; assembly: GCF_049472435.1. NCBI lineage: Bacteria > Pseudomonadati > Pseudomonadota > Alphaproteobacteria > Sphingomonadales > Sphingomonadaceae > Sphingomonas > Sphingomonas sp. 4RDLI-65. The sequence goes on from NZ_JBCEBT010000003.1 coordinate 188,398, forward strand.
GATCTTGTCGAAGTCGGGCGCCAGCCAGCCGCCGTTGAAGCCGGCGTTGAACGGTGCGCCCTTGAAGAGCGGAACCGACGGCAGCGGGCTCAGGATGCTCGCGATATCGCTGTTCGGGATGGCCTCGAGCAGCGACTTTTCCGAGTTGATGAAGGTCGAGCCGCAAACCCCGCGCAGGAAGCAGTTCGCCGTCAGCCCGCCGCCGTAAGACTCGATGCGGCGATCGAATATGTTCTTCATGAAGCCGGTCGACAGCTGGAACGTGTCGGCGTTTCCGCCAACCAGGTCGAACCGGTAAGCCTGTTGCTCCAGCCGCTGCCGCGAGACGCTCACGCTCGCCCCGTTCCAATAGTAATTGCTGAAGTTCGAGAAATCGACGTTGCTCTCGATCGATGGGGTGAGATCGCCCGCTGTGTAAGTGTAGATGCCGTATTGGCCGGTCGTGACCGGGACGAGGTCGACGCCGGTGATGTTGACCTGGGGCCGACCCGCAGGACTGAACCCGCCGGGTACAGCGACCCCTCCGGCCGTGCCATTGGGGACCCGGCCCGGCGCGGACTGCAGAGTATATTCCGTCGCTTCGTTCAGCAGCCGTCCGCTGTTGCGCATGCCGGATGCCGAGAACCGGAAGTCGGGCGCGATGTCCCATTCGACGCCGCCGGACCGATAGAACAGCTTCGACGGCGTGTTGCCCTGCTGGGCCTGATTGAGGAAATAGGTGTTGGCGAAGGTGCCAGACGTAATCACGTGGTCCTCGTTCTGCACGAAATCGACGGGGACGATGTTGTTGTAGCTGCGCGTCACCATCATCAGCTGGTTCTGACGGAAGCGGTTCTTGACGTCGCTGAAGAGCACGTCGGTATGGAACCGGAGCTCGGGGAACGGGCGGTATTCCAGATTGAACGAGCCACCGAGCCGGCTGCGGTTGCCGATCGTCTGCTCGGCCCGCATGAGGCGCGGGATCAGCAGGTAGCTGAGATCCTGGCAGCTGAGCCCGGACGTTCCGCCGGGCGTATTGTTGAGGCACGGAACCAGCCGTGATCCGGCGGTGCCCGCGTTCAGGCTTCCGGGAATATTGGCAGGCACGTTGGTCGGCACGCCCGCGCCGCCCCCATAGCCGCCCGTCAGGATGTTGCGCGTGTTGCAGCCCGAGATGGTCGCCGTCGCGACCGCCGGGCAAAACGTGTTGACGTTGAGCGTGGTCCACCCGATCGTATCGAAGCTTTCGCTCCGATAGTCGCGCTTGGCGTATGCGACCGAGCCGAGCACGCCGAACTCGCCGATGCCGGTCTGCCAGCGGTCGCTGACGATCAGCGCGCCGCGCGGCGTCGTGGTGCCGTTCGCGTCCTGATACTGGCCCTGCGCCTGGAGGCTGACATTGAAGCCCTTGCGGTCGAATGCGCGCAGCGGTTGCAGGTCGACGACCCCGGCGGTGCCGCCCTCTACCGTGCTGGCAGTCGGCGACTTGCTGAGTGTCAGCCGACGAAAGATTTCGTTCGGCAGTACGTCCAGCCCGGAGCCGCGCCCCTCGTTGCCCGAATAGGCCGAGGTGGTCGTGTTGAAGCCGTTGATCGTCGTGACGGTAAAGCCGGCGCTGAGGCCGCGGACGTTGATCGTCGTGCCTTCACCCCCGCGGTCGCGATCGATCTGGACGCCGGGGAGGCGTTGCAGCGACTCCGCGAGGTTGAGATCCGGAAACTTGCCGACGTCCTCCGCGTAGATCGAGTCGATGAAGTTCGTGGCGTTCTTCTTGGCGTTGGCGGAATCCTCCAGCGACTGGCGATAGCCCGTGACGATGATGTCCTGGCTGGATCCTGCCGCGTCGACCGGGGACGTGGGCAACCCACTGCTCTCCGCGGAACCGCTATTGTCCTGATTGGCAGGAGCGGGAACCGGGGCCGGCACGGGCGCCGCCTGTGCTCCCGCGCGCACGCCCGTCGCTGGCTTTGCCGTCTGTCCGCCTGCCTGTGCCGCGCTTGGCGATGCATTGAGGGCGATTGCCATCGATGCCGTGCCCAACCACAACGACGCGTTGAATTTCTTAATGCCCCTCAAGCGAATCATAGCCCTCTCCCTGTCGCTGTTTACCAGCCTGTCTGACAGGTGATGTCACCCTGTTTGACCAGAAGCAAGGAAATGTTGGTAGCGATATCATCGAGGGGCATTGCGAGAAGTGCGCGTCTTTGGAGCTTATGATGAAACGACTATACGAGACCGTGTTTACAGACCTCGCCCAGCGCATCTTCACGGGCGAGTTTCCGGTCGGCTCCCGCTTGCCAGCCGAGCGCATCCTGTCGGAACGGTACGGCGTATCGCGTCCCACCATTCGCGAAGCCATGATCGCGCTGGAGGTCGACGGCCTCGTCAATGTCCGCATGGGCCTGGGCGTCTTCGTCATCGCCGAAGCGCCGAAAGGCGGGAGTGCCGCGCCGGTGGACATGGGGCCCTTCGAACTGCTCGAAGCGCGGCGCGCCATCGAAGGCGAGGCATGCGCGATTGCGGCATCGCGGATCACCGATACCGAACTGGCTCTGCTGGACGAGCTATTGACCGTGATGCAGTCGAGCGATGGCGCGGTCAGCGAAGAGGCCGACGAACGCTTTCACCTCACGATCGCCCGGGCGTCCGAGAACAGCGGGATCAGTGCGGCAATCGATATGCTGTTCAACGCGCGGCATCGTTCCCCGCAATATCGGCTCATGAGCGATAAGGCGCATCAGGCGGGTGTCTATCCGCGTGTCGAGGAGCACCGGGCGATACTTGTCGCGCTTGGCGATCGTAACGGCCCGGCCGCGAGGGCGGCCATGCGAAAGCATCTGAACCGCGTCCTGGAAAGCTTCATGGAGACCACGAAGGTCCTGGAGATGGACAAGATCGACAAGACGCTCAAGGCGCACAAAATCCGATTTGTCGAGTGATCGCGCCATGGCGTCCCCACGCTTCCTGACCCGTCGCGGATAGGCGGCGAAAGTCGTCGGGCAGCAGGATGATTGCGGTAACTTTAATGGTGGCCGGAGCGTGCTCGCACACTCGAAATAGCGGGCGCCGACGCTCCGATCGCGAACCCGGCCGCGGCGCCAAACAGCGCCAGTGGCACCGCCTCGCCCATGACGCGATACCCCGTTTCCGAAGGGTGAAGATGGTCGCCTGAGTCGAACGCGGGCAACAGCCGGTCGAGGTGACTGGGATCGCGCATCACCTGATCGAAATCGATCACGGCGTCGAATATGCCGGATGTGCGGATGAACGTGTTGATCGCCTGCCGGTCGGCCTCGTTGGCGGCGTCGGGGTGGTAATAGGTGTTGCCCCCGAACGGCATGATCGTGCCGCCGATGACCGTGATCCCATGCGCATGGCCTCGCGCGACCAGCTGCATGAAGCCGGCCTTGAGCTGGGCGACCAGCGCGGCGTGCTGTGCAGGCGTGGCAGGCGCATCGCGGGTCAGCACGCCGAGATCGTTCACGCCCTCCAGCACGATCGCCCAGCGCACGCCGCTGCGCGCGACGACGTCGCGGTCGAAGCGCGCGAGCAGATTGGGACCGAGACCGTCGAGCAGCACGCGATTGCCGCCGATCCCCGCATTGACGACGCCGATCGCCTGCGTTGCAGGTCGCGCCCGCAGTCTTTGCGCCAGCACGTCGGGCCAGCGGGTGTTGCGTTCGGGCTTCACGCCATAGCCGTCGGTGATCGAATCGCCGATCGCGGCGATCGTCGCTGCGATCGGTGCCCCCGTGACCTCGACATCCGCGAGCGCATACCAGTGTATCGTCGGCGTCGCGCCCGCCAGCGTTGCGTCCGCGACCGCGTTGCCGGCCAGCGTGAAGCTCGTCGCGCGGGAGCCGGGATGCCCGGTCTGCGGGCTGGCGGCGTCCGGGAGATACAGGCTGACGGCGAGATCGGCCCCGGCGGCGACACGGAGCGCGATCGGGTCGCTGTAGATTTCCGCACCGGCCGGGATCACCGCGTCGTTCTGCCCCGAAAAGGTCAGCCGGGCGCCGCCCTCGATCCGCGGCGTGCCGGGAGCTACCGACCGGGCGAGGTGCGCCCCGCCGATCGCCAGCGGGCGCGTGCCGAACGCGTTGGAGAGCCGGATACGTACGCGCTCACCGCCGGCCGACACGCGTACGACCTGCCGCAGCGTGATCGCGCCAGCCCGATCGGCAGGGAGCGCGTTGTCGCCCTCGACGATCATCTGCGACGATCCCCAGGTCGCGATCCACCGCGTATCGCGCGCCGGCGCCGTGTCCCGCGCGCCTGCCGGCACAGTGTCCCGCGCGCCTGCGCCCGTCACGATCAGGGCGCTCAACATCAGCGCCAACGGCCACCGTCTCATCATCGCGTCCTCGTCCTTTTATCTAGTGTCAGTGCGCTGTTATTGCGGGTTGCCGGGCGCGTACGGAAAACGCTGCGCCTTGTACCATGCCAGGTCATGCGCTGGTGCCGCGACGCCCGCCGGCAGCGGCAGGTCGTTGACCGACATCCAATATGCTAGGCTCGCGTCGCGCCACCACCGCGCTTCGTGCTCCTGCACCGCCAGATACGTCGCGGTCTTCGCCCAGCGCTCGGTATCGACCTGCGTTTTGAGCCCATCCCATCGGCGGCGCATGTCCGCCACATAGCCGACGCCAGAGTCGTAATCATGGACCATCTCCGCCCACAGGGTCCGCCCCGAGGCCATCCGCCGATCCCAGGCGACATGGTGGAACCACAGCAACTCGCGCTCCGGCGTCGTTGCCGGATCGGCGAGCTTGCGGGCTAGCGCAGGGGCGTATTGCGCGACCGCGTTGCTGCCCGTCTTGGTCCGGTCGAAGCCGATCCCGGCCTTGTCGGCGCGGTGGTAATAGACCGGGTTCCATTCGGGACGCTTGAGGTCCGCGATCCACGGGCCTGGGCCGTAGTGGTGGCCCGTCGCCATGACGTGCGCCAACCCGAGCGGCGTCATGTAATCGACCACCGCCTCGCGCGATCCCATCATGATCGCGACCACCGGATCGACGACCCTGGGGGAGGGGGCAAAGGTCATCGCGGCCCATTCGCGCGCGACCGGTGCGGCGCCAAGCGTGGGGTCCCACGCCATCCGCCCGAACGCATACCAGTTCGCCTGGTTGAAGGTGGAGCCTGCCCAGTCGCGGTCGCGACCGATATTGGCGACGCCCGCCATGCCGGTCTGCGCGTGCCCCTCGACCGATCCGTCGACGACCTTGGCGACGGTCTCGCCGGGCGTCCGCATCGTCTCGCTCGCCAGCGTTTCGGCGAACATCGGCCCGAGATAGGCGAGGTGAGTCGCGAAGCCGAGATACTCCTTGGTGATCTGGAATTCGATCATCAGCGGCGTCTTGGGCATCGCCCCGAAAAGCGGGTGGAACGGCTCGCGCGGCTGGAAGTCGATCGCGCCGTTCTTGACCTGGACGATGACGTTGGGCGCGAACTTACCGTCGAGCGGCTTGAACTCGGTATAAGCCTGTTTCGCGCGATCCTCCGGGTCGGTCTCGGCATAGACGAACGCGCGCCACATCACGATTCCGCCATGCGGCGCGACCGCGGCGGCGAGCATGTTGGCGCCGTCCGCATGGCTGCGGTGATAGTCGCGCGGGCCCGGCTGGCCTTCGCTGTTCGCCTTGACCAGGAAGCCGCCGAAATCGGGGATCGCACGGTAAATCTCGTCGGTCTTCGCCTTCCACCACGCCGCGACCTGCGGGTCGAGCGGGTCGGCGGTCTTCAGCCCGCCGAGTTCGATCGGGGCGGAGAAGCGCGCGGCAAGGTACACCTTGATCCCGTACGGCCGGAACACGTCGGCGAGCGCCGCGGCCTTGGCGATGTGCGGCGCGGTCAGGCTTTCGGCCTTCGCGTTGACGTTGTTAAGGACGGTGCCGTTGATCCCGATCGACGCGTTCGCGCGCGCGTAATCGGTGTAGCGCGGATCGCGGAGATCGGGGAGCGTCCACCAGTCCCACAGCGACGCGCCGGCATAGCCGCGCTCGACCACGCCATCCAGATTGTCCCAATGGTCGAGCACGCGCAGCTTCACGCGGGGGCTCGAGGTGAGGTCGATCCGGTCGAGGCTGCCACCGGTCTGGAGATGCCGCAGCAGCGCGAAGCTGCCGTAGAGCACGCCGATGTCGGTATTGCCGGTGACCAGCGTCACCTTGCGGTTGCCGAGCGAGACCCGGCGGACGAGATACCCCTCGGCTCCCAGCGGCGCGAGCGGCAGATGCAGCATCGCTACGTCGCGATTCTGTGCCGTGGCGAGCATGATGGCCGGCGCGCGCGCATCGGCGACGGGCGCATTGCCGGACAGGCCCGCAAGGCCACGGCGTATCTCGTTGGCGCTGGCCGTCAGGGCCGGCGATGCGCCACGGACCTCTATCGTCCGGGCGCCGCCGACCCGCGCCGCAGCGTCTGCTGCCGGCAAGGTGCGATAGCGTAACCAAAGATCATATCCGTCCTCGGCATGCGCCGGGGCGGTCATGGACGTGGTCATGCCTAGTATTGTCGCGACCATCGTCGCGATCTTACCGATCCCTCGGCCGAATGCCGTCATAATCCTCTCCCGCCGTTCCGCGCTACATTGACAGCGTCGCGGATGATCAGCCATGTTATCGCTATCACGACGACGGCTTCGACAGCAATGCCGCGTTTCAGTTCAGGAGATGATGGTGCCCGTCAGACAGACAGCAACGATCGCGCCCGCCGATAGCCCGTCGATCACGCCCACGCGGCGCGATCTTCTGGGGTTGCTCGGCTCGGCTTCCTTTGTCGGGCTCATTCCCGGTGTCGCGCAGGCCGCGGCGGCGACCCCGATCTACCGCGACGCCCGCGCGCCGACCGATCTTCGCGTCCGCGACCTGATGGCGCGGATGACGCTGGAGGAGAAAGTCGGCCAGACCATTTCGCTGTGGGCGACCAAGGCGGACGTGATGACTGCCGGTGGCCTGACGTTCGATCCTGCGCGGGCGACTGCGGCGTATCCGGCTGGGTTCGGGCAGGTGACGCGCCCGTCGGACCTGCGCGGCGGGCCGTCGGTGGCGGCGGTGGCAGGCGGCACCGGTGCACGGTTCCGCGGCTCGGCCTCGACGATCGCGTTCGTCAACGCGGTTCAGCGCTGGGCACGCGGCACGCGGCTCGGCATCCCGGTGATCTTCCACGAGGAATCGCTGCACGGTTATATGGCGCCGGATGCGACGATGTTCCCGCAGGCGATCGGTATGGCAGGCAGCTTCGACCGCGACCTGATGCGGCGCGGACAGGCGATCATCGGCCGCGAAGTGCGCGCCCACGGCAGCCACCTCTCGCTGTCGCCGGTCGTCGACATCGCGCGCGACCCGCGCTGGGGCCGGATCGAGGAGACGTTCGGCGAGGACCCGTATCTGTGTGGCGAGATGGGCGTCGCCGCGGTCGAGGGGCTGCAGGGCGACAGCACGACGCTGGCGCCCGGCAAGGTCTTCGCGACGCTGAAACACATGACCGGCCACGGCCAGCCCCAGGCGGGCAACAATATCGGCCCGGCACCGATCGGCGAGCGCGAACTCCGCGAGAGCTTCTTCCCGCCATTCCGCGCGGTCGTGACGCGGACCGGGATCGGCGCGGTAATGCCGTCGTACAACGAGATCGACGGCGTGCCGAGCCATGCGAACCACTGGCTGCTCGGTGACGTGCTGCGCGGCGAATGGGGATTTTCGGGCGCGATCGTCAGCGATTACGGCGCGATCGAGGAACTCGACACGATCCATCACGTCGCGCGCGACCTGAACGGCGCGGCGCGGCTGGCGTTGGCGGCGGGCGTCGACAGCGCGCTGCCGGACGGGATGGCGTTCCGGACATTGCCGGCGCAGGTACGCGCGGGGACGGTGCCGATCGCGCAGGTCGACGCGGCGTGCGCGCGGATGCTGGCATTAAAGTTTCGTGCCGGGCTGTTCGAGGACTCGGCGGTCGATGCACGCGCCGCCGCTCGGCTGACCGGCAATGCCGAGGCGCGGGGCGTCGCACTTGAGGCCGCGCGGCAATCGATGTGCCTGCTGACCAACGACGGTACGCTGCCGCTCGCGCCCACGGGCAAGATCGCGGTGATCGGACCCAATGCGGCGATCGCGCGGCTCGGCGGCTATTCCGCGCCACCACGCCAGACGGTGTCGCTGCTCGATGGCGTTCGTGCGTTGGTCGGTGGCGGCGCGACCATCGTCCACGCGCAGGGCGTGTTCATCACGCAGAGCGAGGACAGGTCGCAGGACGAGGTGCTGCTCGCCGATCCCGCCAGGAACCGCGCGCTGATCGCCGAGGCGGTCGAGGTCGCGCGCGGGGCGGACACGATCATCCTGGCGATCGGCGATACCGAGCAGACCAGCCGCGAGGGGTTCTCGGCGAACCATCTCGGCGACCGCACCACGCTCGACCTGCTCGGCGAGCAGAACGCGCTGTTCGACGCGCTGCATGCGCTGGGCAAGCCGATCGTGATCGCCGCGATCAACGGCCGTCCGCCGAGCTGGCCGACCGTGATCGCGAAGGCGAACGCGGTGCTCGAATGCTGGTATCCGGGGCAGGAGGGCGGCACGGCGATGGCCGAGGCGCTGTTCGGGCGGATCAATCCGGGCGCCAAGCTGCCGGTCACCGTGGTGCGCGAAGTCGGGCAGGTGCCGTTATATTACAACCGCAAGCCGTCGACGCAGCGCGGCTATCTGTTCGCGGAGACGGCGCCGCTGTTCCCGTTCGGCCACGGGCTTAGCTACACGCGCTTCGACGTCAGCGCACCGCGGCTGTCGGCGGCGAAGATCGGCATTGCCGGCAGCGTCGGGGTCGAGGTCGACGTCGCCAATACCGGGCAACGCGCCGGCGACGAGGTCGTGCAGGTGTACGTCCGCGACCAGGTGTCGTCGGTCGCGCGGCCGGTGATGGAGCTGAAGGGGTTCGAACGCGTGACGCTGGCACCCGGCGAGCGACGGACGTTGCGCTTCACGCTCGGCCCCGACGCGTTCGCTTTGTGGGACGTCGACATGCGCGAGGTCGTCGAGCCCGGCCTGTTCACGATCATGGCCGGCCCGAGTTCGGCGCAGCTGAAATCCGCCATCCTCGAAATCGCCTGAAGGATCCGCGATGCCTAGAATCGTTTCCGCCCGCGTCATCGTCACCTGTCCGGGGCGTAATTTCGTCACGCTGAAGATCGAATGCGACGACGGCACCTATGGGCTCGGTGATGCGACGCTCAACGGCCGCGAGCTGAGCGTCGCGAGCTATTTGACCGATCACGTCGTGCCGTGCCTGATCGGCCGCGATGCGCACCGGATCGAGGACGTCTGGCAGTATCTCTACAAGGGCGCGTATTGGCGGCGCGGCCCGGTGACGATGGCGGCGATCGCTGCGGTCGACACCGCGCTCTGGGACATCAAGGGCAAGCTTGCGGGCATGCCGGTGTACCAGTTGCTCGGCGGCGCGTCGCGCGATGCGTGCATGGTTTACGCGCACGCCAACGGTACCACGATCGAGGATACGATCGCCGTCGCCAAGGCCGAGCAGGCGAAGGGGTACAAGGCGATCCGGCTGCAATGCGGCGTACCGGGGCTCGCCTCGACCTATGGCGTCGCCAAGCATGGCGCGCGCTACGAGCCCGCCGATGCCGACCTGCCGAGCGAGAGCGTGTGGTCGACGGAGAAATACCTCCGTGTCGTGCCCGAGCTGTTCAAGGCGGCGCGCGAGGCGATGGGCTGGGACGTGCACCTGCTCCACGACATCCACCACCGGCTGACCCCGATCGAGGCGGGGCGGCTGGGCAAGGCGCTCGAGCCGTATAACCTCTTCTGGATCGAGGATCCGACGCCGGCCGAGAACCAGGAGGCGTTCAGGCTGATCCGCCACCACACGACGACGCCGATCGCGGTGGGCGAGGTGTTCAACTCGATCTGGGATGCGAAGGACCTGATCCAGAACCAGCTGATCGATTACATCCGCGCGACCGTCGTGCATGCCGGCGGCATCACGCATCTGCGCCGGATCGCGTCGCTCGCCGACTTGTATCAGATCCGTACCGGGTGCCACGGCGCGACCGACCTATCGCCGGTGGCGATGGCGGCGGCGCTGCATTTCGGGCTGTCGGTACCCAATTTCGGCGTGCAGGAGCATATGCCGCACACCGAAGAGACCGATGCGGTCTTCCCGCATGCGTACACCTTCGACGACGGCATGATGCATCCGGGCGAAGCGCCTGGGCTCGGCGTCGATATCGACGAGGATCTCGCCGCGACCTACGACTATAAGCGCGCGTATCTTCCGGTCGCGCGGCTGGAGGATGGCACGCTGTGCAACTGGTGACCGCCGCCGCCGCGACCGAGAAGCCGCGCGGGAAAGTGCGGTGGATCGTCTGCGCGCTGCTCTTCGCCGCCGTCGCGCTAAGCTATATCGACCGGCTCGTGCTGCCGGTGCTCAAACCCGAACTCCAGGCGCGCTATAACTGGAGCGAGCAGGGCTATGCCGATCTCGCGATCGCGTTCCAGGCCGCATACGGCATCGCCTATGTCCTGTTCGGTCGGTTCGTCGACCGGGTGGGCGCGAAGATCGGTTATGCGGTTGCGGTGACGCTGTGGACGATCGGCCATGTCGCGCATGCGCTGTTCACCAGCGCCGGCATGATGATCTTCGCGCGTATCCCGCTCGCGATCGGCGAGGCCGGGGCGTTCCCGGCCGCGCTTGCCGCCGCCAACGAATGGTTTCCGCAACGCGAGCGTGCGCTGGCGATCGGCATCTTCAACGCCGGCTCGAACGTCGGGGCGATCCTCACGCCGTTGATCGTGCCGGTGATCGCGGTGACGTTCGGCTGGCGGATGGCGTTCATCGCGACCGGCGCGCTGACCGTGCTCTGGCTGGTCGCCTGGCTCGCCTTCTACCGATCGCCGCGCAAGCACCCGCGCGTCACGCCTGAGGAACTGGCCTGGATCGAGGCCGACCCTGTGCCCGCCGCCAAGCCGGTTCGCTGGCGCACGCTGCTGCGCCTGCGCCAGACCTGGGCGTACATGCTTGGACGGTTCCTGATCGATCCGGTGTGGTGGACCTTCCTGTTCTGGCTGCCCGATTTCTTCAACCGGCAATACGGCGTGAAGATGCTCGATTTTGGGCCGCCGCTGGTTGCCGTGTACGTGCTGGCCGATGTCGGATCGGTCGCGGGCGGCTGGTTCTCGTCGCGGCTGCTGGCGCGCGGCCAGACGCCCAACCGCGCGCGGAAAACGGCGTTGTTCGCCTGCGCACTATTCGCCTTGCCGATCATCTTCGCCGCGCAGGCACCCGGATTGTGGTGGGCGGTCGCGGCGATTGGACTAGCGTGCGCCTGCCATCAGGGCTTCTCCGCCAACGTCTATGCGATCCCCGGCGACCTGTTTCCGCGCGGCATGGGCGGATCGGTGATCGGTCTCGGTGGGCTGGCGGGCGCATTCGGCGGCATGCTGATGGCCAAGTTCGCGGGCACCATCCTCGCCGGCGTCGGCAGCTATGGTCCGATCTTCGCGGTCGCCGGGTGCGCCTATCTCGTCGCGTTGCTGGTGATCCACCTGCTCGTACCGCACTATACTCCGGTCGATCCGGAACGCCTTGGCTGATCGGTCCGCTATGTCTCCGCACCATCGCCACGAACAGCATACCCCTCGGCCTGGATGGTCGAGCCGCTCGCCAGCCGCGCGGCGATGAAGTCGACGAATGCCTTGATCCTGGGAACTGATTGACGGCTCGACGGCCAGAGGATGCAGAAGGTCCGATGGTCTTTCACATGATCTTCGAGGATCGCGACCAGCCGACCGTTCGCGATCGCGTCTGCGACCAGGAAGTCCGGCAGGAACGCGATGCCCAGCCCGGCCTCGGCCATGACCGACAGCGCGTCGACGGTATTGGTGGTCGCCGATTCCGGCAGGTCGACCACGACGGCCTCGCCATCGGCCACCAGAGGCCACGGCGCGAGCTTGCCGCTGGTGGGATAGCGGTAGCGCAGGCAGGCGTGGCCGGCGAGGTCCGACGGCGCGGCGGGCATCCCGTTTCGAACGAGATAGGACGGTGCCGCGACCAGGCGATGGTGATAGCCGTTGAGCTTGCGGATCGTCAGGCGGGAATCGCTGACCTCCCCGATCCGCATCACGGCATCGAACCCCTCGTCGATTAGGTTCATCAGCCGGTCGCTGAAATCCAGTTCCAGTTCGATCTCCGGATACTGTTGCTGAAAAGCGATCAGATGCGGCATCAGGTGGATGCCGAGCTGTGGCAGGCCGATCCGCAGCTTGCCGCGTGGCGTGCCTGCCGCCTCGGTCAGTTCCAACCGGGCCTGATCGAACTCGCCGATGATCCGGTAGCAACGCTGGAGGAACAGGCTGCCCTCCGCCGTCAGCCGGATCGACCGGGTCGATCGGTGGAACAGGCGCACACCCAGTTCCTCCTCCAGCCGCGAAACCGCCTTGCCGATCGCCGAGGAGGACAGGCCGAGCCGCTGTCCGGCCTGCGTGAAACTGCGCGTTTCCGCCGATTGCACGAACGCGCCGAGCGCCCCGAAATGATCCATCGCCGCTCCGACTCCAGCGTTTTATTCCGATATGATCGGAACTCTAGCCGGCTTTTCCAAGGCGGGCGAGGTCATATCTCTGGACTCGACGCAGCGCGCGAAGGCGCCACGCCGACGAAAGAGGAAGACCAGACCGATGCCGACGACTGCCGTTCCGGCGCTTGCGCCCGAACTCGCCGCACACCGCGGATATGGCCGCCTGTTCCAGCCGGGCCATCTGACCTTCGGGTTCATTGCGCCGCTGGAAAGCTATCCCAACAGCGTCGGGCCGACGCTTGCCGGGCACGCCGAAATGGCACGTAAGGTCGATGATGCCGGCTTTGCCGCGATCTGGCTTCGTGACGTCCCCTTCTACGATCCCAATTTCGGCGATGTCGGCCAGGTCCTCGATCCACTGATCTATGCCGGATATCTGGCGGCGGTGACGCGACAGATCACGATCGGGACCGCCGGTATCGTGTTGCCGCTGCGTGACCCGCTGATCGTCGCAAAGCAGGCGGCGACGATCGACCAGTTGCTGGGCGGGCGCTTCCTGCTGGGCCTGGCGACGGGTGACCGGCCGGTCGAATATCCGGCGTTCGGCATGGATTTCGCCAATCGCGCCGATCGTTTCCGCGACGCGCTGGCGCTGATCCGCGCGGCCACCGAAAAGGCTTGGCCGGTCCACGCCTCGCAATTCTACGGCACGCTCAACGGCGGACTGGATCTGATCCCCAAGCCGGCAGCGACGCGGCTGCCCAGCATCATCATCGGCCATGCCGGCCAGACGCTGGAATGGACCGCGCAGAATACCGACGGCATCCTGTCCTACATCGCCGATCCAGCGCGCATCCCGCTGATCATAGACCAGTGGCGCGCGGCGTGCGGTCCGGGCGTCTTCAAGCCCTATGGCTATGGCACCATGTTCGACCTCGACCGCGATCCGGACATGCCGATCCAGCCGGGCCGTATCCTGCGCGGCGGCCGCAAGGCGCTGCGCGAGTTGTGGCTTACCCAGCAGGAGCAGGGCGTGAGCCACGTCGCGCTCCACTTCAAGCCGCAGCGTCGGCCGGCATCCGAGGTTATCGACGAACTCGGCGAGCATCTGCTGCCGCTGTTCCCCAGCCTCGTTCCAGCACTCGAAGGCGCAGGCGAAGGAGCCAATGCATGACGGCCCCCCTCGATCATATGGACTTCATCTTCCAGACCAAGCTCGGCACCTATCCGCTCGCGGCGCAGTGCGAGATGATGGCCGAGCTCGGCTATCAGGGGATCACCGTCTCGGCGTGGAGCAAGGAACTCGCGCAGTTGCCGCGTGTGAAGCCGGACTACGGGCTCGACGTGGCGGGGATCTATCTGATCTACCGCGCGGGCCTAGAGGCGTTCGTGACCGAGATCTTTGAGAGCGTCGAGGGCTGCACCACCATAGAACTCGCGCTGCATTCGGGCGACCACGTGACCGATCCCGACCGGCGCATGATCGAGCAGCTGCTGCCGATCTGCGAGCGACGCGGCATCGACATCGCGCTGTATCCTCATGTTCGCTACGGCATGCAGACCACGTCCGAGGCGGCTGCGCTGTGCCGGCAGTTCGATCATCCGCGCCTCGGGATCGTGTTCAACGGCTATCACTGGTTCGCAACGCAGGAACAGGCGCTCGAGCAGCGGCTCGACGCGATCTGGCCGTGGCTGCGCAAGGTCAATCTCGCCGGATGCCGGATGTCGCCGCTCGGCTGGGGCGGCGTCGCGACAATCGAACCGCTCGACGAGGGCGAAATGGACAATTTCGTGCTGCTCGGCGCGCTGGCCCGCCGCAATTATGCCGGTCGCTTCGGCGTGCTCGGCTGGGAAAGCATGGGTGGCGACGTCTATGGCAATCTCCGCCGCTCGCAAGAAGCCTTCCGGTCGATGGAGACCCGGCTCGCCGCGCATCCCGACTGGTCGGTGATGACCGAAATGCCGCGCTGATGGCGCATCCGATCCATGCGCTCGACTCGTTCTTCTACACCTCGATGGGGGTGTACGCGTTCGAATCCCAGTGCGAGATGCTCGCCGAACTCGGCTATGACGGCATCACCGTTTCGGCCTGGAGCGGGCAGCCGCTTACCGACCTGTCGCTGCTGCCCACGGTCAAGGCGCGCCACGGCCTGAACATCGCCGCGCTCTACACGGTGCTGCACGAGGGGCGTAACGACGCGCTCCTGCGCCGCATCTTCGAGACGGTGGAGGGCGTCGAATTGATCGAGCTCGCCGTCCAGACCAGTGTCAACGGCGCCGATGCGATCAAGCGCAGCATCGCGTCGCTGCTGGCGATCGCCGAGCGCCGGGGGATGCGGATCGCGCTCTATCCGCATCTGCGGCATGTTACGCACACCACGCAGCAGGTGGTCGACCTGTGCCGCTATTTCAATCATCCGCAGCTCGGCGCGTCGTTCAACGGCTATCACTGGTATGCCGGGCAGGAAGGTCAGCTCGAACAGCGGCTCGCCGCAATGAAGCCCTGGCTGATGCAGGTCGTGGTGTCGGGCAGCGCATTGTCGCAGCTCGGTTGGGGTGGGGTCGCGACGATGGAGCCCCCCGACCGCGGCGAGCTGGACAATTTCGCGCTGGTCGGCGCGCTCGACCGGCTCGGCTACCAGGGCAGCATCGGCATCCTCGGCTGGGATTATGGCGGCGACGTCTATCTCAAGCTGCAGCGTTCGCTGGAGGCGATGCGCGCGATCGATTCACGCCTCGCGCGCCACCCCGACTGGGCTGTCGCGGCGACGTGAGCACCCACCATTTTCCACCGCAATCAACAATGGAGACTATCATGACTCGTTTTTTAGGAAAAACCGTACTCGTCACCGGTGCAGCCTCGGGCATGGGACGCGCAGCAGCCCGCCGCTTCTCCGATGAAGGCGCGAACGTCGTCGTCCTCGACCTCGACCGCGCAGCGCTGGAAAAGGCGTCGGCCGAACTGCCGCAGGACCGCCTGCTGATCCAGCCCGGCGACACCACGGACATGGCCGCAGCGACGGCTGCGGTGAAAGCCGCAGTCGACCGGTTCGGCGGGCTCAACGTACTTATCAACAATGCCGGGATCTTTCGCGCCGGCACGATCGCCGAGACGAGCGAAGCCGATTTCGAGCGGATGATGGCGGTCAACGTCTCCGGGTATTTCCACATGGCCAAGGCGGCAATGCCCGAGCTGGCGAAGACCAAGGGCTCGATCGTCATGACGTCGTCGGTGTCCGGGATCGGCGGCGACTGGGGCATGTTCGCGTACAACACCTCGAAGGGTGCGGTGACCAACATGGTCCGCGCGATGGCGCTCGACGCAGGGAAAGACGGCGTTCGCGTCAATGCAGTCAACCCCAGCCTGACCGACTCCGCGATGACCAAGGACATGCAGGCCAACCCCGAACTGCTCGCCAAGTTCAACGAGCGCATGCCGCTCGGCGGGCCGATCCCGTCGGAGGGTATCGCTGCGGTGATGGCGTTCCTCGCCAGTGACGACGCGCGCTACGTCACCGGCGTCAACCTGCCGGTCGATGCGGGCCTCACCGCTTCCAACGGACAGCCGGCGGGCTAAGGAGAAGGCGTTGTGCCGGTGCCGCGGAGCCTAGGGCTTGGCGGCACCGGCAAACGCGTGGACGGAGCGCTTAGCGCGGCGCGCTCTTCAGATGACCCTCGATCCACTGGTGAACGGTCGGGCGGCTCGGGCGCCAGCCGAGTGCAGGCGTGCGAACGCTGCGGACGCGGCTGTTGGATGCGAGCGAATAGCGCGTTCGCGCGCTGCCCCAGCGTTCTTCTGCGACACCGACCGTTATCGAGACGGGTTCGCCCAGATGCAGACCGTCGGCGATCGACTGCGCCATGTCGCGGAACGAGGCTTCGCCGCTTTCGACGAAGGCGAACGTCTCGGCCGGCGCCTGCTCTAGCGCAAGCAGGTAGAGATCGACCACGTCGGCGATGTGCACGGTCGACCAGCGGTTGAGGCCCCGACCGATATAGGCCGCGCTGCCGGTCTCTCGTGCCCAGTCGATCAGCAGCGGGAGTTGAACGCTCCGCGCTTTCGGACCGAGCGCGTCGCCGTACACCAGGGCGTTGCACAGCACGATGGACCGCACGCCGGGTGCCGACAGCACGGCTTGGTCCAACGCGACGCGCGCCGCCTTTTTCGGGGTCGGCGTCGGGAGATGATCCTCGTCGAAAACGGTATCGCTCGGTTCGCCATTGGCGTGATCCGCCACGATGCTGCTGCCGCTCGTATGCAGCAGCGCCTTGCCCGAACCGGCGAGCGCAGCGAGCATCGCGTCGATAGCAGGTCGATCGTCGCTGCTCGCGGCATTCACGACCGCATCGGCGCCGCGCGACTCCGCGGCCAGCAGGTCATGGTCGGCGAGCGTGCCGTGGACCGGAACGATACCGAACGCTTCACACAATCGGGCTTTTTCAGCGGAGCGCACCAGTCCACGAACCTCGTGGCCGCGCCGAACCGCTTCCGCGGCGAACGAGCCGCCGATAAACCCGCTCGCGCCGGTGACGAAAATCTTCACGTTGCATTCCTTTGCATCAAAAGCCTTCGATCACGGGTTCGGTGTCCTGGTCGACAGTTCCCGATCACACGCGGTAGCGCGTTTCCAACAGATCGAGTTCCCGGATGAGCTTCTGCGCGGTGACGCTGCCGATCTGTCGCTCGCGGACACGCTCGACCACCGCTGCGCGCTCCGCCTTGATGCCGGCCAGCCGAAACGTCCGTTCCAGCTTGTCCTGCAGCCGAGCCTCCGCGGTCGCCTTTGCCGAGCCGCTCCGGCTCTCGATACGTTCGCGGTACAGGTCCATCACGCGGGTCCCGGCGGCTGCGAAGAAGTCCGCATTGCCGTCCCGTTCCGCGAGATCGTGCTGGGCACGTTCGATCGCGCAGATCGCCGCCTCGGCAGCCGCGACCCGCGCTGCGTCCTCCTCGGCTTGCAACGAGGGTTCGGGAGGCATGGTCAGCCCGTTCAGGAGGATCGGCAGGGCGATGCTAGCGAGCACCAGCGACACGATGATGACCCCCGCCGCCAGGAAGATGGCGAGATCGCGGGCAGGGAAGGGGGATCCATCGGTCAGCGTCAGCGGGATGGTGAGCACGCCGGCGAGCGTGATCGCGCCCCGGACACCGGCCAGCGACATGGCCGCGACGAGCCGCCAGTCGGGGCTTTGCAGCGTCGCACCGCTTCTATGCCGGCGCCGAAGCAGCGTCAGGCGGAACGAGACCCAGACCCATCCGAAGCGCAGCAGCGCGAGACCGGCGACGATCGCCAGCACGTACAGGCCAAGCCACGCCGGTCCGTGATGCCCGGTCAGCAGAACGGTCGCCTTGGCACCGGCGAGGATGGCGGGAAGCTGTTCGCCGAGCAGCACGAAGATGATGCCGTTCAGCGCGAACTGGATCGTATCCCACACCGAATTGCGCCGCATCCGGGTCGTCGCCAGCGCCTGGCGCGAGCGCTCGGCAAAGGTCATCGTGACGCCCGCCGATACCGCGGCCAGGATGCCCGACGCATGGAGATGTTCGGCGAGGAGATAGGAGCCGAACGGGATCAGCAGGCTGACCAGGATCTGCGAGCCGGGTTCTTCACCGAAGCGCCGCGAAACCCACGCCTTGATGTTGGTCGCGACCAGCGTCACGACGATGCCGACGACGAGACCGGCGCCCGCCACCCAGACGAAGCTGGTGGCGGCGGTGGTGGCCGAGAACGTGCCCGTCAGGACCGCTGCGATCGCGAACCGCAGGCACACCAGCCCGGAGGCATCGTTGAGCAGCGATTCCCCCTCCAGGATGTGCATCATCCGCTTCGGGATCGGCACGCGCGCAGCGATCGCCGAGACCGCGATCGGATCGGTCGGCGACACCACCGCCGCGAGCGCGAAGGCGACGGCGAGCGGCATCGCCGGGATCATCCAGTGGATGAACAGGCCCATGCCGATCACCGTCAGCAGGACGAGGCCGAGCGCCAGTTCGACGACCGTCGACAGATCCTTGAGAAGCTCGTCCTTGGGTATCCGCCAACCGTCCAGAAACAGCAGCGGCGGCAGGAACAGCAGCAGGAAAAGCTCGGGATCGAGCTCGACGCGGTACGAGGTCGATAGTCCGATCACTGCGCCGAGGAGGATCTGAACCAGCGGGGTCGGTACCGATACCGGCACCATGCGGGACACTGCGCCGCTCGCCACGACGGCGAGCAGAAGGACTAGTACAATCGATACGGCTTCCAAGCGATACTCCCCGGGTTCACGGGTATCATTACCGGGTTTGGCATCCGAGAACACCCCGCGCTTCGCCGCGCATGAGATGACCGGGATCCGGTGCGCACCGGTCACCCGCGGTCGTCGCGCCATATTGCGCAGGCCTGCCGGGCGGTGGTCTCGCTTCGGGAGCGACAGAGATTGCCAAATCCGCAGGCCGCCGATATGTCCGAGTAATAGATGGAGGATGGTTTCGTAGACGGGCCCATACCCTCGCGGCGAACCGCAAAGCGGCGTCGATCATGGTGGAGAGAGAAGGATGATTTTGCGCGCCCCGCGGCATCGTCGGCCCGATGGCACGCGATCGGAGATTGGCAGCACCGCGCTCACCGCGGCGCGACCGTCCACACGGGTGATGATGGCGGCGTCGTGCGGGTGAGGGGGTTCGCGATCGCGGGTGCGATACTGGCGTTCGCACCGATGCTGGGGGCGGCAAACGCTCCCTCGCCGGCGTCGCTCACGGGCGATATCGCGCCGGTCCACGATCCGGTGATGATCCGCGAGGGCGACACCTATTACGTGTATGGCACCGGCCTTGGCGGGCAGATGCTGAGCATGCGGATGTCGCGGGACCTGATCCACTGGACGGCGGGCACGCCGCCGCTGGCGGGCCTGCCCGACTGGGCGCTCAGCGCGGTGCCGGGGACGAAGGGTATGTGGGCGCCCGATATATCGCGGGCGGCGGACGGCCGATACCGGCTCTATTATTCGGTCTCGACGTTTGGATCGAACCGGTCGGCGATCGGGCTGGCGACCAGCGCCACGCTGGATCCGGCAGCGCCCGGTTATGGCTGGCGCGACGAGGGGCTGGTGGTGGCATCGTCGCCCCGCGACGATTTCAACGCGATCGATCCGAACCATGTCGTGGACGCCGACGGCAGGCACTGGCTCGCGCTCGGCAGCTTTTGGACCGGGCTGAAACTGTTCGCGCTGAACCCGAAGACCGGCAAGCTGCTCGACCCCGCCGAAAAGCCCTATGCGATCGCACGCCGCCCGGCGCCTGTCGGCGGCCCGGCGCCGATCGAGTCGCCGTTCATCATCGGCCATGGCGGGTATTACTGGCTGCTCGCGAGCTACGACTATTGCTGCAAGGGCACGAACAGCACCTATTATACCGTCGTCGGCCGATCCAAGGCGATCACCGGGCCGTATCGTGGCAAGGACGGCAGCGCGATGATGCAGGGCGGCGGGACGATCTTCCTGCGCGCCGACCTCCAGGAAAAACAGCGGTTTCGCGGGCCGGGTCATCCAGGGGTCCTGCACGACGCGGACGGCACCGATTACGTCGTCTTCCATGCCTATGATTCGAGCAACAAGGGCACCCCTACGCTGCGTATCGCACCCATCGTCTGGGGTGCCGATGGCTGGCCCATAGCGGAGTATCGACCATGACCTATCTCACGCGGCGCCTGTTCCTGGCGGGTGCCGGCGCAGCCTCGGCCAGCGGCGCGCTTGCCCGCCTGCCCGGACGACCGCGGCAGGTCGATGCGACGGTTCCAAGCAACCCGCTGGTCCGCCAGCGTGCCGATGCGCAGGTGTTTCGCCATAGCGACGGCTGGTATTACATGACCGGATCGGTGCCCGAATACGACCGTCTGGTGCTGCGCCGGTCGCGCACCATCGCCGGGCTGTCGACCGCGAAGGAACGCGTGCTGTGGCGGCATCCGCCGACCGGGCCGATGTCGGGCTTTCTATGGGCGCCCGAACTGCATCTGATCGATGGCCGCTGGATCATGTATTTCGCCGCGGGGCCGAGCGGCGGCGGCGAGGACGTATTCCGTATCCGCACGTTCGCGGTCGTCTGCGACGGGGCCGACCCGATGGCTGGTACGTGGCAGGTGCTGGGGCAACTGCAGACCGCATGGGACAGCTTCACGCTCGATTCGACCAGCTTCGTGCACCGCGGCACGCGGTATCTTGCCTGGGCGCAGCGTGAGCCGGGGATCGACACCAACAGCAACCTGTATCTGGCGCCGCTCGCGACCCCGCTGACGCTGGCCGCCAAGCCGACCCGGTTGACGATCCCGACGCTCGATTGGGAAACCCGCGGGTTCAAGGTCGCCGAGGCGCCGGCGCTGCTCGCGCGGAATGGTCGCCTGTTCATGACCTATTCGGCGAGCGCGACCGACGCGCGCTATTGCCTGGGCATGCTGACGGCGAAGGACGATGCCGACATCATGGATCCGGCGGCATGGTCCAAATCGCCCGAGCCGGTGTTCAAGTCCTCGCCCGCGCACAAGGTCTGGGGGCCGGGTCACAACAGCTTCACGGTCGACGAGCGCGGCCGCGACATGCTGGTCTATCACGCGCGGGATTATGAGGCGATCAAGGGCGACCCGCTGTTCGATCCCAACCGCCACACGCGGGTGCAGCCGATCGCGTACACGGCGACCGGCGTCCCCGCCTTTGGTGAACCGGTCGCGAACGGAGCATCGCGATGAGCGGCCTCGATCGACGCGCGTTTCTCGCGGCCGGCGGTGCAGCGATCCCGGCAGCGGCGGTCGGCATGCGGCCTTCGGGGCGATCCGCGAAAGCGTCGCTCGCGCCGACACCACCGATGGGGTGGAACAGCTGGAACAGCTTTGCGGTGACGATCACCGAGGCACAGGCCCGCGAGACCGCGCGGATCATGGCGCGCGACCTGCTGCCGGCGGGGTATTCGATCTTCACGATCGACCTGCAATGGTATGATCCACGCGGCAAGGGATATGACTACAACACCGACATCGTGCCGGTGATGGATGGCTTTGGCCGGTGCCAGCCCGATCCGGTCCGCTTCCCGTCGAGTGTCGGCGGGCGCGGCTTCGCCCCGCTGGCGGCCGACATCCACGCGATGGGGCTCAAGTTCGGCATCCACCGGATGCGCGGGATTCCGCGGGCGGCGGTGGAGGCCAATCTGCCGATCGCGGGTACGCCGTATCGTGCGCGCGACATCGCCAACACCGCCGACATCTGTTCGTGGAACGTCGACATGTACGGCGTCGACATGCGCAAGCCCGGTGCGCAGGCCTATTATGACGGCGTGTTCGCCGAATATGCGCGCTGGGGCGTGGATTTCGTCAAGGTCGACGACCTGAGTCGCCCCTATGACGCGCATGCGCCCGAGATCGAGGCGATCGCGCGCGCCATCGCGCGTTCCGGCCGCCCCATGATCCTGAGCATGTCGCCGGGCGAAACGCCGGTGATCCGCGGCGAGCATGCCCGCACTTATGCGCAGATGTGGCGGATATCGGACGATTTCTGGGACGAATGGCCCATGCTCGAGGCACAGTTCACGCGGTTCGAGAACTGGAACCCGTTCATGGGCAAGGGTTGCTGGCCCGATGGCGACATGCTGCCGCTGGGGCTGCTCGCGATGGGCAAGCGCACCACGCGCTTCACGCCCGACGAGCAACGCACGCTGATGACGCTGTGGTCGATCGCGCGCTCGCCGCTGATCATGGGTGGCGATCTGCGCCGTCTCGACGCCGCGACCCTGGCGTTGCTGACCAATCGCGACGTGATCGCGGTCAATCAGGCTAGCACCGGCAACCGCCCGCATTTCGTCGAGGACGGAGCCCGGATATGGTCGGCACGCGAGCCGCGATCGGGCGATCATTATGTCGCGCTGTTCAATACGGGCAAGACGGCGCGCGTGGTCGGGATCGATCTGGCTATGCTCGGGGTGACCGGCCGGGTCGGCGTGCGCGATCTATGGACGGGCGGCAGCATGGCAGCGGCCGACTGTCGCTTCGTACAGACCATCCCGGCGCATGGTGCAGGCCTGTATCGGCTCACGGCCTGACCCGCCGATCCGCGGTCTCCGCGCGCCCTGTCGCTCAGCGCGGGGCGGGCACCACGCCTTTCGGGGCGGCGGCCAGCGTACGGATCAGGTCGGTCTCCGCACTGCGATAGGGCGTGCCGTCGCCACGGAACACCTCGTGGAACCAGATCGTCGGCTCGTCGAACGTGTAGGGCTTTTTCCAGCTGTCCCAGGGCAGCCGGGTCTGCGTCTTGCCGTCGACGAAGCCCCAATTCATCATCGCGATGTTCAGGGCCTTGGCGATCGGCAGCGATCCGTCGAAGGTCGAGCCGTTGCCGCGGGCCATATATTCGGTGCAGAAGACCGGCCGCCCATAGCTCAGCATCTGGCGGGCACGCTTCGCAAACGTCTCGGGCCAGCTGTAATCGTGGAAGCTCACCACGTCGGACCGCGATACCTGGATGCGCTCGACCGGATCGAGCGTCGCGGGCTTGTCCCAGCTGTCGCCGATCCACACGCCGGACGTCAGCGGCTGGATCGGATCGACCGACTGTGCCCAGTCGAACACCTGGCCAAGCAGCCCGGCGACCAGGATCTTCTTGTCCGGCGTGGCTGCGTAATTGCCGCCGCCTTCGTTGTTGGGCTCGTTCCAGACGTCCCAGCCGAGGACGCGCGTGTCCTTGGCAAAATGCCCGACCACGTCCTTCACATAGGCCTGCAGCGCACCGTATCGCGTGCGATCGGCAAGACGCGCGGCGCCGGGGCCTTGGACCCAGCCGGAATTGTGCACGCCCGGGATCGGCGGATGCTGTGGCCCTGCGACCGGGTCGGGGTCCCAGCAGCTGTCGAACAGCACGAACAGCGGGCGGATCTTGTGTTTGGCCGCGATCGTCAGGAACTGGTCCATCCGGCGCTTCAGCCCTTCCGGATCCTTTTCCCACACGAGGTTATGGATGAACACGCGCATCGTGTTCATGCCGATCGACTGCGCCCAGCCGAGTTCCTGATCGATCGTGGCAGGATCGAACGTGTCGCCCTGCCACATCTCGAGCTGGTTGATTGCAGTGCGCGGCGTATAGTTCGCACCGACCAGCCAGGGCTGTTTCGCATACCAGGTCGCGGCGGCCGGCTTGGTCCAGATCTCGCGGGCCTCAGACGGCGCCGCGATCGTCAGCGCTGCAATCGAGGCAAAGGCAAATCGCAGTGCGCGAGCCGGCGTCATGCGACCGGTTCCGCGTGTGTTCGACGACACTCTCGCCATCTCATCCTCCTCCATTGCGGCGTGACATTGTCCACGCTTCTCGTGAAACGGATACCAAAGCTCGGACTAATGCCAAGCCAATTATCGGGGTGGAGCGGTTCCGGGGCAGGGTTCTCCGCCGGGTCTGCGTGTCAGGATCAGCGTGACTATCGCGCGGGGCGGGGCGGTGGTTCCGCTGGCACAGGCCACGTTCCGGGTCGCATCGGTGACGAGCATCCGGGCCGTCCAGCCGCGCGGCAGAACCAGCCGGCGGGGCGTGATGCCGGCGTTGACATGGACCAGCACGAGCGTCCGCCGATCCGCAGACAGCGCCCCGGCGGTATCGAGGTCGTCGATCGGAACCAGCCGGTACCCCGGGCGGATGAAGCGGCTGAACTGTGCCATCGCGTAGTATTTGCGCGTGACATGGATCGGATGCGTGCCCGTCGGACCGGCGAGCAGGTCCGCCTTGACCAGACCCCAGTTCGATCCCTTGCCGCCCTTCAGCGTGCTGAGATGCTCGACCGCCTGCCAGAACACCCAGGCGGATGGTTCCAGACGCTTGAGGTCCATGACGACATGCTCGGCAAAGGCCAGCGGTGTGGCCATCCCGGTGAAATCCTCGGCATCCTTTTCGAGCGGGGTGTCGTCCTCGCTCATCCACAACCGGATGCCGGCAGCGCGGGCGATGTCACGCACCGCGGTCTGATGCGTGGTACCATAGCTGTGGACGTTGAGCTGTCCGATCCGCGCGCGCGTTGCCGGTGGATAGCCCGCCCAATCGGCGGCAAACAGCAGCGCGTTGGTCTCGTCCGGCGCGGCGACCGTCGTCTTCAAGCCGCGCGTCTGCAAGGCCGCATGCGTGGCATCGATCATGGCCGCCTGCCGCGCCGGGCTCCAGTGCGCGCCTTCCTGCGTATTGGCGGCGTACCAGTAATCGGTATTCGGCTCGTTGACGGGGGAGAGCGTGCGGAAGCCGATGCGATGGCGACGCTGCAGCTCGTCGACCGACCGCGCCAGATAGGCCGCGAACGCGCCTTCCTGGCCGGGGCGCAGGTTTTCGTCGGTTCGCGCTTCGGCACCCGATACGCGCCCCGAAACGGTCATGAACCAGGGCGGCGAATTCGAGAACGCCTCGAAGATGGGGTGTTTCACGCGCGCGCTGATCGCATCCAGCCACCAGCGCTGGTTCGTATCCTGCGACCAGTCCCACACCGCCTCGTCGTCGGCGCGCCACCAATCCTTGCAAGTCGCGCCGGACGGACGCCGCCAGAAGCCCGGCACCGCGGCACCCTGACGGAGATAGGGCGGCGTCTCGGCGCTGTTGCCGCCCCCGATATTGTACCGCGCGATCGTCCAGCCGAGCCCGTCGGGGCCATAGAACAGGTCCGCGAGCCGTTGCCGCTCGGCGTCGGGCCAGCCACCCGTGACGTTGGCGAACCAGGCCAGCGCGGTGCCCCAGCCTTCGAACACCGTCGATGGCCGGTCGATCGCGGGATGCAGCGCGACGGTGACGGCCGCGGGGGCCGCCGGAGCGTGCGTCTGTGCCAAGGCCCCTCCCGCAGACAGCAGCAGGGCGGCGGCGGTGGCGGCGCGGATCATGCTACCGGTGCCGTGGACGGCTCGCCGGCGTCGGCGGCCAGCATTCGCACTTCGTAGATATCGATATCGCCGCGCTGGCTGGTGAAGGTGACGATCGCCTGCGCCTTGCCCTGCTCACCCGCTGATCGCAGCGGATAGTCGACTTCGACGAACCCTTCGGTCGCCGGTACGCTGCGTGTTTCGGTGGCGAGCAAGGTGCCATCGACGCGGATCGCCAGCGACCGGTCACCGACATCGGTCCCCCAATAGACGATGCGGAGCAGGGCCGGGCCGGGGCGGCGCTGCAGCGTCAGGCTCAGCGTATCGCCGCGGCGCAGCTTGCGCGCCGAGCGGCCATGAAGCTGGACCGTCTCGGCGCGGGTCGCGGTGAAGCCGTGGTCGCGTTCGGGCTGCATTTCGCCGAGATAGACGACGTCGACGGTGCGCCGCGCGAACGCCTGGCGTTCGGACTGCGCTTTCAGATAGCCGTCTTTCGCCGACGCCCAATCGGCCGGGCTGAAGGTCGGCAGATACACCGCGGTGCGACGGTCATATTGCGCAAAAAACGGCTTGAACTCGAGGCGTTCGCCGAGCGCCGACTGCGCGAAAAACTGGTGCGGCGCCGACCCTGCACGCAATGCCGCGGTCGCCGCGCCATCGGCGATCAGGGCGGGGCCCAGCTCGTCGAACGGCTGCGACGCGGGACCCATATCGGCGGCGAGCACCAGCGGACCGTTGGTAAAGGCGACCAGCGTCGGATCGTCGGGTGTCGGCTCGGCGCGCAGCTGCATCGGCATTGTCACGCGCAGCCGATCGCCGGCCCGCCAGCGGCGATCGACTACCGCATAGCCGTCGCGCATGATCGGCACGATCGCTTCGCCGTTCAATTCGAGCGTCGGCCCGCGCGCCCATCCCGGCAGGCGAAGCGCGATCGCCTGCGATCCTTGCGGGGCACGACGGATGCTCAGCGTCGCCTCGCCCTCGATCGGCATGCCTGTGTCCAGATCGAGCGCAAGGCCGCGGTCCGCCCAGTCGAGCGTGCTCGGCACGTACAGGTTCACGTACAGCGTGCGCGCATCCTGCCAGAAGATCGAATCGGCGTGCTTGGCGTGGCTTTCCATCCCCGATCCGACACAGCACCAGAAGCTTTCCTCCGCGGTCGAATAGCTGCGCCGTGCGCCCGCCGACAATGGCATGAAATAGACGAACTGGCCGGTATCGGGGCGCTGGTGCGCGAGTATGTGGTTCAGCTGGACGCGTTCATAATAGTCGAACCAGCGCGCATGCGGTTCCCAGCCGTACAGATGCCGCGTCAGTTTCAGCATGTTGTAGCTGTTGCACGCCTCGCACGTCGCCTCGGTGACGCGTTTCGCCAACTGGTCCGGCGCGCCGAAATGTTCGCGCTCCGAATTGCCGCCGATCACATAGCTGTGATGGTTGGTCACCCGATCATGGAAGAAGCGCGCCGCCGCCGCATGGTTGGGGTTGCCGGTCAGCTCGTGCAGCCGGGCCAGCCCGATCAGCTTGGGAATCTGGGTATTGGCGTGCAGTCCCTCCAGCCGATCCTGTTGCGCGGTCAACGGGTCTAGCACCGCCTTGTGGCGGATCGTCTCCGCCATCCGCAGCCAACGTGTGTCGCCGGTGAGCGCATAGGTTTCGGCATAGCTTTCGTTCAGCCCGCCATGCTCGGCGCGGAGCACCTGCTGGACCTGCATATCCGACAGCGGCTCGAGCACGCCCGCGAGATACCCCGCGAGCGCCAGCGTGATCGGCAGCGCGCGTGGGTTGCCGGCCAGTACATGCGCATCGAGCAGCCCGGCATGGATCTTGTGCCAGGTATAGAGAGGGACCCATCCGCCGTTGAGGTCGAAGCCCTGGGTCCGGATGTCGCCGCGGCGGACCTCCTCGAACACGATCTTGCCGTCGATCGTCTTGCCGTCGCGCTCGACGGTGGTGCCGCCGAGATACCCGTCGCCATGCGCCGCTTGGATCCGCGCCATCTCCGCCAGCGCATGGTCGAGCGTCGCGGCCACCGCCGGATCGCCGGTATTGGCGACGACCAGCGCGCAGGCCGAGAGCCAGTGACCGAGCGAATGCCCCGCGATCCCCTGCGCTTCCCATCCGGTGTAGACCGGCTTCAGGGCAGGCAGCCCCGCGGACTGGTAGAAATTATGCAGCAGCCGCTCCGGATCGAGCGACAACAGATACCGGCGGTTGGCGGCGAACGCGTCGGCAAAGGGCGAAGGCTTCAGGCGGACATGCCGCATGGGGACCGGCGTGACCCGGCGGGCGGGGCTGGCGACTATCGGCTGCACCCGCCCGGCAAGCGCGGGTGCCGCGAAGACGAGCAGGCTGGCACTGGCTAGCAGGCGCCGGCGGGTGGGATGCATGACGCTCAATTCCCGGCACCGCGTGCCGGTTCGCGCAGGATTTCAGTCATCTTGGCACTCCACGATATGCCGGGGACGACTGCGATGCCGTCACATGTGTGATCGTCGCGCAGGCGTCGCGCGCCAACGAAGCGACTGGTATCGCCATTGCCTTCTCCTATCGCTGCCGCGTCATTCTTGGCGTCATGACGTCGACATATCTTATTATGTCAGACTAGATTTGGTGGATTGATCGGTCAACGCGCAATGCGATGGTTTCAGGACGTCGGTGTTCTCGACCTTTAGCGATTTTGCACAAGGGCCGGTGTTCGGTCCGCTATGCGGGCATTCGTCGGTGCTCGTTCGCGACAATCCGTTCGCGGATTTGCAGTATCGCTACCGCACAGCCCTCCAAGAAATTAGCCTTTGCATGCTTGCACAATCGGATCACTCCGGTATTGTCCGACAAGATGCGGAGCATACCGCACAGGGACTTTTTTGGGGGAATCGAGTGCAGGACGCGTTGGTCTCCGCAGGCGTGCCAGTCATTGCTCTGCCGCCACATGAGGCCAAGCGTGATAACGCATTGCCGATCCGTCCTGTGCAACTCTCCGACCTGATCCGTCCGGATTGCGGAACTCCTGTAGTCGCTGCGCACCGTGACGCGATCGCGAACGCGCGGCTACGAAAATCCCTGACATCTTCATCAATCCGCTTCGCGATCTCCACGCGGTCGCCGCTCGCTTTTCCTTTTTCGCCGGCGTGGGAGCGATCCCCGATAAGACGCGTCCGGCGCGCGCAACGGAGACTGAATAGATGCGTATGATGCTGAGTGCGCTCGCACTTGTCCTGGCCACGCCTGCGCTGGCGCAGCAGGCTCCTCCCGTCGATGGTGCCCCGGCGACGGTGACCGTGCACGGCGATGCGCCCGCGCCGAAGTTCGACAAGCGCCTGTTCGGCCAGTTCGCCGAGCATCTGGGCACCGGGATCTATGGCGGGATCTGGGTCGGCAAGGGCAGCCGCATACCCAATACGAACGGCTATCGCACCGATGTGCTCGATGCGCTGAAGGCGATCCGCACGCCGGTCATCCGCTGGCCGGGCGGCTGTTTCGCGGACGAATATCATTGGCGCGAGGGCGTCGGTCCGCAATCGAAGCGCAAGGTCAAGATCAACACCAACTGGGGTGGCGTGACCGAGGACAATGCCGTCGGCACGAACGAGTTCATGAACTATTCGGAGATGGTCGGCGCAGAGCCGTATGTCTCGGGCAATGTCGGCAACGGCACGCCGAGCGAGATGGCGGAATGGGTCGAATACATGACCTCGCCATCGGGATCGAGCCTGGCCAAGGAACGCGCCGCCAATGGTCGAAAAGCACCGTGGACGCTGCCGATGTTCGGTATCGGCAACGAGTTATGGGGCTGTGGCGGCAACATGCGGCCCGAATATGCGGCGGACCTGACCCGGCGATATTCGACCTTCATCAAGATGCCCGAGGGGCAGCACGTGATGAAGATCGCAAGCGGCGCGAACGTCGACGATTACAACTGGACCGAGGTGATGATGCGCGACGCCGGCAAGCATTTCGACGGCATCGGCGTGCATTACTACACGATCCCGTACGACTGGGCGAAGAAGGGCGCGGCAACCGGCTTCGACGAGGATGCTTGGGCACGGACGCTCGCCAAGACCGTGAAGATGGACGAGTATATCGCGGGCCATGCCAAGCGCATGGACAAATACGATCCGGGCAAGCGCATCGCCTTGCTGGTCGACGAATGGGGCACCTGGTACGATCAGGAGCCGGGCAGCCATCCGGGCTTCCTCTATCAGCAGAACAGCCTGCGCGACGCGCTGGTCACGAGCCTGAACTTCGACATCTTCGCACGCCACACCGATCGCCTGCGCGGCGCCAACATCGCGCAGATGGTCAACGTGTTGCAGGCGATGATGTTGACCGACGGCGCCCGCATGGTGAGGACGCCGACCTATTGGGTGTTCGATCTCTACAAGGACTATCAGGACGGCGTCGTGCTGCCGGTCGACGTGCAGTCGCGGTGGTACAGCAAGAACGAGTGGGTGCTGAAGGCGGTCAGCGCGAGCGCGGTGCGCGGCGTCGACGGCGCGGTCCATATGGGGCTGACCAACGTCGATCCGAACCAGCCGGCGACGGTATCGGTCAAGCTCGACGGCGTTGCGGGGGCCGGCGTGACCGGACGCATCGTCACGGCGGCGACGATCGATGCGCACAACACGTTCGACGCCCCCGACGCGGTGAAGCCCGCGGCGTTCACCGGCGCGACGCTGTCGGGCGGGACGCTCACCGTGACGCTGCCGCCGAAGTCGGTGGTGATGCTCGACATCCGCTGACTTGGAGCCCGGACCGCTCGCCCTCGTCGTGGCGGGGGCGAGCGGGCGGGCCATGGTGCATCCCTCGACATAGAGGCGCGCATCTCGCCCTGCGGATGCGCGCAAATGTCGGCCTGATGGTAAGCCGGCTGCCAACGACAAGCCGAGCGTCGATCGGATAGCGGTTTCCAGCGCGCGTCCTGCCGGGACGCCTGCGCGAAAGTCGAGATCATCGCCGGGTCGCAGCGCTTTCGCTGCCGTAGAGCTGATCCAGATCAAGCGCCCATACAGGGCGGAATGGGCATGTCGATCGCGGTGTCTTCGCGTCCCTCGATACGCACTTGACAGCATTTAACTAGTCGGACAAATAACGTTGGATTGCGGATCAGAACCGGCGCTAGCCGGTCACCGTTACAAAGGGGGAGGATATCATGACGCGCTTTTCGTTGCTCGTTTCCGTGGCACCGTTCGCACTGGTGGCGGCACCGGCCTTCGGGCAGGCTGCGACCAGCCAGGAGAAACAGGAGGCTGCCGCTCCCGATGCTTCGATCGAAGCCCAGGCGCCGGTCGCGCAGGAGCGCGCGACGAAGTCCGCCAAAGGCCGCAGTCCCGGTGTCGGCGCCACCGAAAACCTTCCGGCCGGTACGAATGCCGAAGCCGCGGACGCGAGCGCCAGTCCCCGTTCCGACAGTGACATCGTCGTCACCGGCTATCGCGCCAGCCTTGGCAGCGCGCAGGCGATCAAGCGCAATTCCGACGCGATCCTGGACGCGATCGTCGCGCAGGATATCGGCAAATTGCCGGACAATACCGCTGCCGAGTCGATCGCGCGCATCACCGGTGTCCAGGTCAATCGCTTCAGCGACGAAGTCAGCCAGGTGATCGTCCGCGGTCTGCCCGACGTAGCCACCACCTTCAACGGGCGCGAGATCTTTACCGCCGAACTTCGTCGGTCGCAGCTGCAGGATTTCCCGGCGGGCGCATTGGCGGGCCTCGAAGTGTATAAATCCGGCACCGCCGATCTGCTGGAGCCGGGGCTTGCCGGCCTCATCAACGTCCGCTCGCGGCGCCCGTTCGACTTCGCCGAAAAGTTCGTGGTCGCCGGCGGTATCCGCGGCACCTACAACGACCAGAGCAAGAAATACGACCCGCTCGGCAATATCCTGGTGAGCGCGCGCGCCGATACGGCGATCGGTGAGATCGGCGTGCTCGTCAATGCGTCCTATGCCCAGTCGCAATATCGCAACGCAGCCCGCTGGAGCAGCGGATTCGTCCCCACGACGATCCCCGACTCGGTGTCGGTCACTCCGGCATCGGCCGGTCGTGCCTTCCGTATTCCCGAGCGCGTCGGCGTCTATAACGACAGCGGCAAGCGGTGGCGTCCAGCAGTCAACGGCAGCGTGCAGTGGAAGCCCGCCGCCAATCTCGAACTCTATTACGACTTCCTCTATCAGGGGTATCGCGGTCGCGGCGCCAACGACCTGTTCGAAGCGTCGTTGCTCAACAACAACGCCGCGCTGTCGAACGTCGTATTGCGCGAGGGCAAGCCGGATCAGGTCCAGACCCTGACGAAGACGGGCGGCGAGCGCGGGCAGGGTTATCGCAGCACCAACGTCAACAACACCGATACCTACCAGGCGGCGGGCGGGTTCAAATGGGACGTCGGCCGCGCGCATATCTCGAGCGACCTTGCCTATACCCGCAGCCACTATGATTCGAACGAATACAGCTTCGACATGTCGCAGACGACCGCGCCGACGATGGACGTAAACTTCTTCGTCGATGGCGGCACCGCCTTTGCCTTGCCGGGCTATGCTCGCGACAACCCCGCCAACTATAAATGGCGCGGCTATTACGAAAGCGTCTACCGGGTGAAGGGCGCGGGCTGGCAGTGGCGCGGCGACGTCGACCTGGACACCGACGTCTCGCTGTTTCCCAAGCTGCAGTTCGGCGTCCGCTACACCGATCGCGATGCATCGCTGCAACGCGGCGGGCGCTACGCCTATACCGAAAACCTCAATATCCCGCTGGCCGACACCCCCGCCGGTGCGCTGGAACTGACTCCGAATGCGTTCCGTGGCGATACGCAAGGCTGGACGAGCTGGTTGATGCCGAGCCGTTCCGGGATCGAGGGCAATGCCGAAGCGCTGCGCCAGTTCTCGCTGCTGCAACTCCAGAAACTGGTGGCCGCCAATCCGACCGATGCCGGTTACCGCGATGCGTTGCGCCTGTTCTCGACGCCGACCGTTCAATATGATCCGCTCGCGGCCTTCCTCGCCAAGGAGCAGACCTATGCTTTTTATGGCCAGACGAAATACGAGTTCGATATCGGATCGGTAGGGATAGACGGCCTGATCGGCGTCCGCGTGGTCAACACGGTAGGCCGGTATAGCGGCCAGGGGACGGTGCCGGTGGTGGTGAACGGGGTGATCCAGCGTGACGCGAACGGCATTCCGATCACGTCGTCGCAGCCGGTGACCACTAATGCGAACTACGTCGACATCCTGCCGAATGCGAGCCTGCGCATCCGCCCCACCGACAAGCTGCAGATCCGCTTCGGCTTTACCGAGACCCGTACGAAGCCGGACTTCGGCGCGCTCAACCCCGCCGTGTTCCTGACCCCGAACGTGTCGCCGACCACCAATGCCGATGGTTCGCCGATCACGATCCTGAACGATCCGCGCTTTGCCGCCAGTCTTCAGGGCCGTCCGAACTATTACGGCAATGGCGGCAATCCGAACCTCGTCCCGCTGACGTCGAAGAACTACGATGCCACGATCGAATATTATTTCTCGAAGAACTCGTCGCTGACCGCAGCCGTCTTCTACCGCGATCTGTTCGGCTTCCTGTCGAGCTATACGCAGCGCTTCCAGGATCCGCTGTACGGCTTGATCGAGGTGAATGCCCAGGCGAATGCCGGTGCGGGCAAGATCAAGGGTGTCGAGGTCGGTGGACAGACGTTCCTCGATTTCCTGCCGGGTGCGTTCAGCGGCTTCGGTATCCAGGGCAACGTCACCTACCTCGAAGGCAAGCAACGGTTCCCGGTCGATTTCAGCGCCGCCAATACGACGCCGCCATTCGTCGGCATTCCACAGCTTTCGAAGTGGAGCTATAACGTCGCGCTGTTCTACGAGAAGGACAAGATCTCCAGCCGCCTGTCGTACAACGGACGATCGCGATTCCTGAACGGCAATCTGGTCGTGAACGGCGTGTATTTCGGCGAGGGTACGGAGAACGTCACCCGCCTGGACTATTCGTTCAACTATACGCCGATCAAGGCGATCACGCTGACCTTCGACGCGTCCAACATCCTGGCGCAGCCGTTCCGCAACTATGCGCAATATGACGACAACCGGTCCTACCCGCGCGATGTGCGCGACGAGGGACGGTATTATGGACTTGGCGCACGGTTCCGCTTCTAGCCGGTGGCCGGCGCGTGCAAAGGGGCGGCTTCACGGCGTTGCGGGTGATGGCGCGTGACCTGAAGCGCTCGTGTCACATTGGGCAGGTCGATGGCGACCTGCCCAACGGCCGCCGAGGGTGCCTGAGGCGTCACGGTAGCTGTTCGCGGTTTGGTGCACAGGCACCTTGCGGAAACCACTTATGGAGTTCGGTTTTGCACTCCCCCGGTCGCCGAGCGATTACGACACGAGAGTCTCAGCAGGTCGCCGAATGGGCGATCATAGTCCGCCGAGCCTAAGGTCAGCGTGTAGGCGCCGTCCTCGCCGCGTCGCGAGATCACGGTTGCCGGGCCTTGCGACGCGGTCGTGAACTGGCTGGGAGAGAGAGTCGTCACTGTGGCGTATCGCTCCAGCAGATAGCGTTCGGCCGTTGACGCGGTGCTTTCGCTGACACGGTAGAAGGGCCTGTCGAGGAGCGCAGGCGCGAAATAGATGATCGCGAGCGGATTGGTATCGTCCGTGAAGACTATCGGGCCGCGACATGCCGGCTCGTGTGCGATCGCACCGACCAGGCCGGGCCAATGCTCGTTATCCTGTCGGAGCAACTGGATCGCCAAGGCGGTGGTGAGACCGAGGATTGCTACGCCGATGGCCGCTTTGCGTAAGCGATCGAAGGGGATCGCCGACAGCCCGGCGGCTAGCGCCATCGTTCCCGGTATGCAGAGCCATTCGGCATACCGCGGTACGAGCAGCGGGCGGTGCAGGCTCATGATGGCCAGCAGGCCGAACGCGGTGCCGGGCAGGACGATCAGCGCCCAGAAGACCGGCGAGGAAACGCCGTAGCGTCGGACGATGCCGAGCGCGGCGAGCGCAAAGACGGCGACGACGCCCTCGCCGCGGTACGGGAACGCGGCCAAACCGAGAAATACGTTTCCGACGAAGTGCAGCAGGGCGCGCGGGGTGGTCGGCTGGATCCAGGCGATGTTGGCCGATTGCGACAACGACATGGCGGATATCAGCGGAACAGCGATGACCGCGGCGGTCAGTGCGCCGGTCCCGATCCAGATCGCCAGCGCCGATCGCGGTAGAGGGCGGCGGCACACGAGCGCGAGTCCGGTGGCGATCAGGGCCGCGGCGATCAGGAACAGCACGGTGTAATGGAGCACGAAGGCGACGACACAGCTGGCCACGAACACCGCGGCCCAGCCAACGAGCGCGCCGCTGCTCCGGCTGGGCCTGTATGCCGCGGTTAGAAACCCGGTGGCGCCCAGCATCACGAACGCCGCGGCCAGCTCGACCGCGCCATAGGGTCTCGCCTCATGCGCCATTGCGACCGATAACGGCGATACCGCGAGCAGAACCGCACCGAGCAAAGCGGTCGATCGATTCAGCAGGCGGCGTCCGATCGCATATTGCACCGCCACGGCGCCGGCCGACGCAACCGCGGACGGCAATCTGACCGACCACGCGGAATCGCCCGCGATCGCGATCCATGCCTTCAGGACGAGGAAATGAGCGGGCGGATTGGTTTCGATCCGCGTGCCCTCGCCGATCAGGAAAGGACTATCGAACCGCGACCACAGGATCGAGAACAGCTCGTCGCGCCATAGCGGCTGATGCCCGAGCCAGACCAGCCGGATCGCCAGCGCGAAACCGAAGATGCCGAGATAGGCTGGCCATACCCGATGCCGTGCGTGGCTTTCCCGGTGCGGATCGGCTTGAACTCGGGTCACCTGGCACTCCTTCGACGCCGCCGCTTAGGAAGCAACGGTTAACAACCGGCTTGCGGCGATGCGAGGGCAGGGCGTCGGTATCATGCCGGACGGTACGGTGCGGGGCTTCGGTGATTTGCTATGGCCGCCGGGAAGGGGCCGGCGGCCATAGCGGGGTAACAGGCGTGGGGGTATCAGGCTGCTTCTTCCCAGTCCTTGGTCTCTTCGGCGGGCAGGCGGATCAGGTAATCGAACGCCGACAGCCCGGCCTTCGAGCCTTCGCCCATCGCGATGACGATCTGCTTGAACGGCACGGTCGTGACATCGCCCGCCGCGAAGATGCCGGGCTGCGACGTGTGACCGCGGTGATCGATCTCGATCTCGCCGCGCGGGGTGAGAGCGATCGCATCGCGCAGCCATTCGGTGTTCGGGACCAGGCCGATCTGTACGAAGATGCCCTCCAGTTCGACCTGGTGCACCGTGTCGTGATTGCGGTCGCGGTACGACAGCCCGGTCACGCGGTCCCCGTCGCCGTGGACCTCGGTGGTCAGCGCCGAGGTGATGATGCGGACGTTCGACAGGCTCGCCAGCTTGCGCTGCAGCACCGCGTCCGCGCGCAGGTCGCTGTCATACTCGACCAGCGTGACGTGCGCGACGATTCCGGCAAGGTCGATCGCCGCCTCCACGCCCGAATTGCCGCCACCGATGACCGCGACGCGCTTGCCCTTGAACAGCGGACCGTCGCAATGCGGGCAATAGGCCACGCCCTTGTTCTTGTACGTGTCCTCGCCCGGCACGTTCATCTCGCGCCAGCGTGCGCCGGTCGACAGGATGACGGTGCGCGCCTTCAGCGACGCGCCGCTCTCGAACACGACCTCGTGCAGGCCGCCTTCGCCGGTCGCCGGGATCAGCTTTTCGGCGCGCTGCAGGTTCATGATGTCGACGTCATAGTCGCGGACATGGCGCTCCAGCTCGGCGGCGAGCTTGGGGCCTTCGGTGTGCGGCACCGAGACGAAGTTCTCGATCGCCATCGTGTCGAGCACCTGGCCGCCGAAACGCTCGGCGGCGATGCCGGTGCGGATGCCTTTCCGCGCGGTGTAGATCGCCGCGGCGCCGCCGGCGGGTCCGCCACCGATGACGAGCACGTCGAACGCATCCTTCTGCGAGATCTTTTCGGCGATGCGGGTGGTAGCGCCGGTGTCGAGCTTGGCGACGATCTGCTCCAGCTCCATCCGGCCCTGGCCGAATGGCTCGCCGTTGAGGAAGATCGTCGGCACCGCCATGACCTTGCGCTCGGTGACCTCGTCCTGGAACAGCGCGCCGTCGATCGCGGTGTGCGTCACGCCGGGATTGAGCACGGCCATCAGGTTGAGCGCCTGCACCACGTCGGGGCAGTTCTGGCACGACAGCGAGAAATAGGTCTCGAAGTGGAATTCGCCGTCGAGCGCCTGGACCTGTGCGATCAGATCCTGCGCGGCCTTCGATGGATGGCCGCCGACCTGGAGCAGCGCCAGCACGAGGCTGGTGAACTCATGGCCCATCGGCATGCCCGCAAAGCGCACACCGATATCGGTGCCGGCGCGGCGGATCATGAAGCTCGGCTTGCGCTTGTCGTCGGCTTTGACGACCGTGATCTGGTCCGACAGGACGGCGATCTCGTCGATCAGCTCGCCCATCTGCTGGGATTTGGCGTCGTCGCCCAAGCTGGCGACCAGTTCGATGGGCTGGCGGATGTTGACCAGATAGGCCTTCAGCTGCTGCGTCAGATTGGCGTCGAGCATGGGGTAAACTCCGATATTTCTATGTCTTGCCCGCGACCGGGTCATAAACGCGAACGGCCCGGGAGGATGCGTTCCGCCCCGGGCCGCCTTCACTCAATTCCCTGAAGGGAGCCGAGAAAGTTTAGATCTTGCCGACGAGATCCAGGCTCGGGGCGAGCGTCTCTTCACCCTCTTCCCACTTGGCGGGGCAGACCTCGCCCGGATGCGCGGCGATGTACTGCGCGGCCTTGATCTTGCGCAGCAGTTCGGTCGCGTTGCGGCCGACGCCTTCCGAGGTCACTTCGATCAGCTGGATGACGCCGTCCGGATCGACCACGAACGTGCCGCGATCCGCCAGGCCCTGGCCTTCGCGCAGGATGTCGAAGTTCAGGCTGATGCTGTGGTTCTGGTCGCCCAGCATGTAGTAGTTGATCTTGCCGATCGCCGGCGACGTGTCGTGCCATGCCTTGTGGCTGAAATGCGTGTCGGTCGAGACGCTGAACACTTCGACGCCCATCTTCTGTAGCGTCGGATACACGTCGGCGAGGTCCTCGAGCTCGGTCGGGCACACGAACGTGAAATCCGCCGGGTAGAAGAAGAACACCGCCCACTTGCCCAGCACGTCGGTGTCGCTGACGGATACGAACTTGCCCTGCTTGTAAGCCTGGGTGGTGAACGGCTTAATCTTGCTGCCGATAAGGGCCATGTGTCGTCTCCGGTTGATTGGGTCGTCCCGGATATAGGCGCAAATGCTGCATTGCAAAATTGATCTGTTTTAACGAAGTGATCGCTTAAGTCGATCACAGGTCCATTTTACCGAGGCGGGAAGGTCGCGGCGCCCGTCTGCTGGCCATGGCGCATTTTGCCGAACGCTGCGGTGCAACACGAACCAAGGCGCGGTCTCGGTCGCCATGGCTGGGTCGCCTGCAGCCAAGTGCTTGTAGTTTCAGGGTTTGGCGAGGCCGGGTTTTGCAGGGTTGATGTCGGCGGCGACGTCGTCGCCCGGGCCGCGGTCGCCTGGCTGATAGCGGATGGTCCATTGCGGATGGCCGCCCGGCGCCATGACGATGTCCGGCAGGCCGACCGGGTCGCTGCCCGTCTCGATCCAGCCGGCGCCGTGGCATCGGTCGCAGGCCATGCGCTTGCAGCGAAAACTCACCAAGTCGATCTCGGTGTTCCACTGGCCGCGCCCCTGGCAGACCGGGCACAGGGCATCGAGGCTGCCGTTGCGCGGCTGGAGCGGGACGATGTCGAATGCGTGAGGGCTGTCCGGACCGTCGCAATAGACGATGTTGCTGGCGTGAGGCATGCCGCCTCCCTCCTCATGATCGCCGTGAAAAGCAAGGCGGCCGTTAGTGTTCGCTGGGGCATCGGCATTCGCGCGCGGAAACACACCGCTCCTCATCGTCATCGAATAATATCGGAGCTCGGCAAACATGATATAGGGTAGTGTTATTACCCTAGCTCGACGTCTGAAAGAGAAGGCGTGAGATAGCCTGTGGCGTATCAAATATTTAGCGCGTAACGTACGCCGACAAGTACGTTTAAAACGACTTTCATTCGGTCAGAACCCTTGCCGATGGACGAAATCGTCTCCGGTCTAGGCTCATGAATATGCGCGATATATTCGCTTCGTCCGATCTCGATCAATGCGCGCGCGAGCAGATCGCGTTCCTCGACCATGTCCAGAGTTTCGGCTTTCTAATCGCGCTCGCCAACGATTGGACGATCACCCGCGCATCGGCAAACCTGCAGGTGTTCCTCGGCACCGAGGCGGCGCAGGCGATCGGGATGAAGGTGGATCGCCTGGTCGCGCAGACCGCCCTGCATGACGTGCGGAACCGGCTGGCCGGGCTGTCGGGGAATAACGGCACCGAACGTCTATACGGTGTCCGGCTGACGACCGATCGGCGGCTGTTCGACCTGGCGATGCATTATTCCGGCGACGTACTGATCCTCGAAGGGGAGCCGTGCAGCAGCGATCAACCCGCCGAAGCCGCGACGCTGGTCCGATCGATGATGGCACGTCTGCAAGTGCATTCGGCGATGCCCGCCTTCCTCCGCGATGCCGCCCGGCAGGTTCGGGCGATCACCGGGTTCGACCGGGCGATGATCTATCGCTTCCACGACGACGGGGTCGGCGAAGTCGTGGCCGAGGCCGCGCGCTCCCCGGCCGATTCGCTGCTGGGGCTGCATTATCCGGCCTCGGACATCCCGGTGCAGGCGCGGGCGCTGTACCTGCGCAATCCGTTTCGGATCATCGCCGACGTGCACGCCGAGACCGTCGCGATCCTGCCCCGGACCAAGTCGCTGCGGCCGCTCGACCTGTCGCTGGCGGTCACGCGCGCGGTGTCACCGGTCCATATCGAGTATCTGCGCAACATGGCCGTCGGCGCGTCGCTGTCGATCTCGATCATCGTCGAGGGGCGGTTGTGGGGGCTGATCGCCTGCCACCATCAAACCGCACGGACCCCCAGTTTCGTGATGCGCAGCGCCGCCGAACTGTTCGGCGCGATGTTTTCGCTGAAGCTCGAAAGTCGGCTGCGCTCGGCCGCGGTCGTCGATGACGATGATGCGAGGAGCCTCGCGGATCGCATCATCCTGACGGTTGCGAGCAACCCTGCGCTGCTGTCCGATCCAGCATGGCTGATGGATAGCATCGGCGACATGATCGATTGCGATGGCGTGGCGGTCTATCTTCGCGGCGAGTTGAACGCCGGGGGGATCACGCCCGATCGTCCGCGGCTGCTGGAGATCGCGCACTATCTCGACACGATGCCGGCCAGCCGCGTGTTCGATACCGACGGCATCGCCGCGAGCCTGTCCGACGATGGCCGGGTTGGCGGCAGCAACGGTGGCGACGATGAGGCGGAGTTGGCGCCAGGACTGGCGGCCGGACTGTTGGCGATCCCGATCTCGCGGACGCCGCGCGACTATGTCATGCTGTTCCGGCGCGAGCGTATCGAAGCGGTCCAGTGGGGCGGTAATCCCGACAAGCCCACGGTCACCGACGACACCGGCCGGATCAGTCCGCGCAAAAGCTTCGAGGCGTTCAGGAAGACCGTTCGCAACCGATCGGTACCGTTCACCGAACGCGATCGCCGGGTGGGGGAGACGATCCGCGCCGCCCTGATCGAGGTCATTCTGCGGCTGTCGGAGGAGACCGTCGGCGATCGGGATCGTGCGACCAAGCAGCAGGACGTGCTGATCGGCGAGCTCAACCACCGGGTGCGCAATATCCTGGCGCTGATCCGCGGGCTGATCACCCAGACCAATGCGCCCGGCATCACGACGGCGGCCTATGTCGAGGCGCTGAGTGGCAGGGTCCAGGCACTCGCGCGCGCGCACGATCAGGTAACGCTGCAGAATTGGTCGCCGGCGCCGCTTGCGACGCTGTTCGAGGCAGAGGTGGCCGCGTTCATGCCGGACCGCCACGATCGCTTTCGGATCGAAGGCCCGACGGTCCTGCTGCGGCCCGAAGCCTATTCCTCGATGGCGCTGGTCGTGCACGAGCTGGTGACGAACAGCATGAAATATGGTGCGCTGTCCGATGGCGGATCCGTCGAGGTGATGCTCGACTACCAGGCTGGCAAAGGCCTGTACCTGACCTGGCGCGAGGTGGGTGGCCCGCGGGTCCAGCCGCCGACGCGGGTTGGCTTCGGAACGGTGATCGTCGAGCGTACCGTACCGTTCGACCTGCAGGGTACCGCGGCGGTGCGCTATCCTCCCGAGGGCTTCGAAGCGGATTTCTTCATTCCCGCGCGCCACCTTGCCAGCCGGTCGGACGAAGCGACGACAAGGCTGCGGGATCCGCATGCGCCAAGTTCGCGGACCAAGAGCGACAAGGGTGCGCTGCCGCTGAAGGGCATGCGCATCCTGCTGCTCGAGGACAACATGATCGTCGCGCTTACCGCCGAGAATCTGCTCGAGGATCTGGGCGCGACGTCGGTCTGGACCGCCGCGCATATCGCGGGCGCGGAGGACATCCTGGGTCGGGAAACCATCGATCTGGCGATGCTCGATATCAATCTCGGCGAAGAAACCAGCGTCGGACTTGCGATGCGCCTGCGTTCGGCATCGATCCCGTTCTTCTTCGCCAGCGGCTATGGCGACGATTCCGGCTTGAACGCCGAACTGGCGGGGAGCGTCATCGTTCGCAAGCCCTATGGGCTGCAGGATTTGCATGATGCCGTCGTGACGGTCCTGCGGGCCTGATCCAGCGTCGCCCGGCGCCGCTTCCGGACCGCGATGGGCGTCCGGATCGTGCTGCCGATCGGCGATAAAACGAACGCCGGCGCTATCACCGCTTGCCATGGTGCGATTATTTATCATACCACGATGACAATCGTTTGCAGGCCGTACCGGACCATGCAGCACAGGGAGCAGGGCATGCGCAAGATGGGGTTCTTCCTCACGTCGGGGATATTGGCGACGTTGGTCCCCACCACGGCGCAGGCCAAGGTAACGGCCCCGGCCGGCGCGAAGATATTTCGACTGGATGGCGCGGGCGTAACCTACGCGATGGGGGTCGACGAGAAGGGCTATCTCCAGCCGCTATATTGGGGCGCGCCGCTCGCCGCCGGCGATCCGCTGGTCTCGACGGATCCGGTGAAGACCGGGGACCCGGTGCTGGTGAAGGCACCCGGCGAGCTGTCCGGCTTCGATCCGGCGGGTTCTGTCACGCTGCAGGAATATCCGGGGCAGGGTGAGGGGCTCGTCAACGATCCCGGCATCAAGACGATCTTTGCCGACGGCAACCGCGATCTCGTGCTCAAATACCGCTCGCACTCGGTCCGGGGCGAGACGCTGATCGTCGAACTGGCGGACATCAAGCGCCCGCTGACCGTCACCCTGCGGTACACGATCGATCCCGAAACCGGCGTCCTCGCGCGCTCGGCGTCGGTACGCAATGGCGACAACCGCCCCGTGCGTGTCGACCAGATCGCATCCGCCGTGTTCACGCTGCCGGTCGGCGACGATTACCGCCTTCATTACCTGACCGGCCGGCATGCCGCCGAATGGCAGAAGAAGGACGTCGCGATCACGCCGGCGCTGACCGTGCTCGAAAGCCGCCGCGGATCGACCGGCCACGGCAACAACCCGTATTTCGCGATCGGCCGGGAAGGCGTGACCAGCGAGGAGCACGGCCCTGTCTGGTACGGTGCGCTCGCGTGGTCGGGATCGTTCCGGATCAGCGTCGGCCAGGACAATCTCGGCCGCATCCGCGTGATGGGCGGGTATAATCCCTATGATTTCTCGTGGAGCCTGAAGCCCGGCGAAACGCTCGATACGCCGATCTTCTATGCCGGGTATTCGAACGCCGGCATGGGCGGCGCCTCGCGTACGTTCCACAAGTTCGAGGTCGCGCACATCATGCCGGGCGGCGAAAAGGCCAGGCTGCGCCCGGTACTCTACAATAGCTGGGAGGCGACCGCCTTCGACGTGACCGAGGCCGGGCAGGAGGCGCTTGCCGAGAAGGCCGCGCGGATTGGCGTCGAGCGGTTCGTCGTCGACGATGGCTGGTTCGGCGCACGCAACAGCGACAAGGCCGGGCTCGGCGACTGGACGGTCAACCGGACGAAATTCCCCAACGGGATGAAACCGCTGATCGACAAGGTGCATGCGCTCGGCATGGATTTCGGGCTGTGGGTCGAGCCGGAGATGGTGAACGTCGACAGCGACCTGTACCGCGCGCATCCCGACTGGGTGCTGAACTATACCGGTCGGCCGCGGACCGAGGGGCGCAACCAGCTGGTCCTCAACCTCGCGCGCAAGGACGTCCGCGACCATCTGCTCGGCGTGCTCGACAAGCTGGTCAGCGAGAACGACATCGCGTTCCTCAAATGGGACTACAACCGCAACTGGACCGAGGGCGGCTGGCCCGAAATGCCGGTGCAGGACCAGCAGCGCGTCTATGTCGACTATGTCCGCAATCTCTATCACATCCTGTCGGAGCTGCGGCGGCGGCATCCCAAGCTCGAGATCGAGGGCTGCTCGGGCGGCGGCGGACGCGTCGATCTCGGTATCCTCGGGCTGACCGACGAAGTGTGGCCATCGGACAATACCGATCCCGCCGACCGGCTGATGATCCAGGACGGCTTCACCCAGGCCTATCCGACATCGGTGATGATGGCATGGGTGACGGATAGTCCGAACTGGGCGAACACCCGCACGACGTCGCTCGACTACCGCTTTCTGTCGTCGATGCAGGGCGGACTCGGCATCGGCGCCAATCTCGACAAGTGGCAGCAGGAGGATTTCACGACGGCCTCGAAATGGGTCGCGGCGTACAAGACGATCCGCCAGACGGTGCAGCGCGGCCAGCTGTATCGGATCGACCCGCCCTCGAACGACAATGCATCGTCCGCGACCATGTACGTCTCGCAGGACCGCCGGCAGGGGGTGATGTTCCAAATGCTGCATTCGTCGATGTGGCGCGACAATCCGACGCCGAACCATCCGAAGGGCCTCGATCCGAGCGCGACCTACCGCGTGTCGGTGCTGGGCGGCGGGGTACTGCCGGACGGTGTGCCGGCAAGGGCGAGTGGCGCCTATTGGATGGAGCGCGGCCTTCGCGCGCCGCTGAAAGGCGACTTCGTGGGGACGGCGTTCGTGTTCGACGTAGCGGGGTGACGCGGTCGGGCGGTCCGCAGTTGGTGAGCGCGGACCAGCCTTGACCGCATAGGGCGGGCTGTCGTCCGGGCAACGCGCTTTCGCGGGGGAAGGCCGCCCGAGCCACCCCCTGACCGACGATGCGGACCGGCTCAGAGGCCGTCGTCGTGGGACAGGCGCGCGATGCGCAGCCCGCGCGGACTTCGGGCATTGTGCAGCTGGCACAGGCGCTCGACCTGGACGAGCGACGACGCCAGCAGGGCGGCGAATGCGAGTGCGCCGCTGCGGTGCATCTGCAGGACGCTGGCATCGGGCAACTGCATCAGCGCCTCGCTACCGATCGTGTACAGCCCGTCGATCACGTGATCCTGCCCGTCATCCTCCTGAACCACGAGGTGGAGCGGGCGGATCAGCCGCTGCGTGGCATAGCCATCGACCAGATCGCGCGCCGCGCCGATGTCGGCGATCAGGCGCTGCAGTGCCGTCGCGACGTTGGCCAGGATCGGCGCCGGTTCGCCGTCATGAAACAGGGGTTCGCCCGCGCTGCCGATCGCGGGATCGGCCTCGTCGACGGCCAGCCCTGCGACACCGGCTGCATCCAGCCGAAACCCGGTCAACTGCAGCGCGCGCGGGCAATAGGTCGCGTGGAACCGCTGCGCCTCGACGAACAGGTTGACCGGATCGACCAGCCCGACGAGCGCGACCAGGTTGAACCGGCCCGTATTGGCATCCTTGGCGAGGCAGAGCGGCATGTCCGCGGCGGCCAGCGCGATTTCGGACACGCCGATCTGGACGATCCGCTGGGCCGGGCCGACCACGCGGGGATCGAAGTGGAGCGTTCCGTGATCGGCGCGGTCGAGGGGGCGGAGCTGCGTCATACCAGTTGCAGCCCATGCTCGCGTACCGCCCGCAACAGATCGCGGTGCCGGGGCAATTTGTTCACCAGGTCCGCGCGGATACGATCGTTGCGGTTGACGAGCGCGGCGACCGAGGCGCCTTCCGCGGTGTTGGCCTGCCCCCGGTAGCGGCTTCCGAACCGCATGCCGTGGAGGACATACTGGTAGCTGGGCCAGGAGAAGACTTCGCGGGCATGCGCGAAATCCTGCGGTGCCGGCGAGTGGTGCGTCCACAGATCGAGCCGTTCGCGTAATCCCTCGGGGATCGACGCCGCCGCGACATGGTCCCGCCAGAAGTCGGTGTCGCGGCGCTGCGTGATCACATAATGGAGTTTCAGGAATTCGATGATCCGTAGCCAGTGATGGCGGAAGGTGACGTTGAACTGCTGCGCGACCGAATCCATCGTCGCCCTGGTCTGCGGCAATCGATCGACCAGCGCATC
This sequence comes from Sphingomonas sp. 4RDLI-65, assembly GCF_049472435.1. NCBI lineage: Bacteria > Pseudomonadati > Pseudomonadota > Alphaproteobacteria > Sphingomonadales > Sphingomonadaceae > Sphingomonas > Sphingomonas sp. 4RDLI-65. Next base: position 233,284 of record NZ_JBCEBT010000003.1, read on the forward strand.
GAGCGAGGTTTCGATCAGCATCAGCGCGGACGCCTCAAGTGGCTCGAGAAACCCGGCGGACAGGCCGATCGCGACGCAATTGTTCTGCCAGAACGTCTCGCGGTGACCTGGATCGAAGGCGATCCTGCGGACGGGCAGGGCGTCGCCGGCGGGGCCGACATAGCGGCGCAGCGCGGCTTCCGCGGCGTCGTCGCTGGTGTGCGCGCTGCTATAGACATGGCCGACGCCGCGCCGCGTCCACAGGCCGATGTCCCAGATCCAGCCGGCATCCTGCGCGGTGGAAATGGTATGGCAGGCGATCGGATCGTCTTCGCTTGCATAAGGCACCTGCATCGCCAGCGCGCGATCGGCGAACAAGACGTCGCGACAGCTTCGGAACGGTATCTTGTAAACGCCCCCGATCAACAGCGCTGCAAAGCCCGAACAGTCGACGAACAGATCGCCCTGCAACACGCGCCCATCGGCCAGATCGAGCGTCCGGATATCGCCGTTGTCGGCCTGGTTCGTGCGAACGACATCGCCCACGATGTGCGCGACGCCCAGGTTGGCGATGGCATGATCGCGCAGCAGAGTCGCGAACTTGCCCGCGTCGAGGTGATACGCATAATTGGCCTGGCCGCCATATTCGGGCGCGGTGATCGCCTTGGGTGCAAGCCCTGCGTCGCACAGCGCCGCCTGGTAATCGACCCAGTCCGCAAAGCTCGCACCATCGGCGTCGGACTGGCCGAGCCAATACGGTGCGAGGTCTATGTCGCCCATGCCGACCGGGGGGTTGAGCGGATGATAATAGGCGTCGTCGGCGCTTCCGTCGGTCCACCCGACGAAGCGGGCGCCCTGCTTCAAGGCGGCGTCGCACGACCGGATGAATGTGGTTTCGCTGATGCCGATCTTGCGCAGCGTGTTGCGCATCGTCGGCCAGGTGCCTTCGCCGACGCCGACGCTCGGCACCGTCGCCGACTCGACCAGCGTGACCGAAACGCCACTGCCGGTCTGGCGCGATCGGGCCGCAAGCCGGCATGCGGAGAGCCAGCCGGCGGAGCCACCCCCGACCACCACTACGGACTGGACCGCGCCCTGCGTGCCCTCAGCGTTCGACATCACGTCTCCTGTTTCTGCAGCGTCGTGCAACGCTATTTTTCTCGATTGTATTTGTAAGATAATACTGTAGCAAACGATTTAAATTCGCCCAATCGAGGCGGGTCGAGAACTGGATAGAACGGGAGAGCGATGATGATCAAACAGGGTCGACTGAAATCGAGGCACCTTTACACCGCATGCGGACTCGCCAGCGCGCTTGGCGCATTGATCGCGGCCGTTCCGGCGATCGCGCAGACCGTGCCCGCTCCCAGCGGCCAGACCGCCGACGGCCAGCTGCCGCGTGACGAGACGGCGGTGCTGCCGAACCAGGGCGACGGCACCGAGGCGGACATCGTCGTGACGGGCATCCGGCGCAGCATCGAATCCTCCGCCGCCCAGAAGCGCGACGCGACCGGCATCCTCGATGCGATCTCGTCCGAGGACCTCGGCAAGTTCCCCGACGCCAACGTCGCCGAATCGCTCCAGCGTATCCCGGGCGTCGCGATCGACCGCAGCAATGGCGAAGGCCAGTCGGTCACGGTCCGCGGGCTCGGCCCGAACTTCAACACGGTGCTGTTCAACGGCCGCAGCTTTGCCTCGGACAATTACAACCGCGCATTCTCGTTCGATCTCCTCCCCGCCGAACTCATCAGCGGCGCGCAGGTCTACAAGAGCGCGCAGGCGCCGCTGCAAAGCGGCGGCATCGGCGCGACGATCAACCTGCAGACCCCCAAGCCCCTGGCGCTGAAGGGCTTCAAGGGCGTCTTCACCGGCAAGGCGAATTACGAGAAGAACAGCGACAAGTTCACGCCGCAGCTGTTCGGCCTGCTCAGCGACACGTTCGCCGACGGCAAGCTGGGCCTGCTCGGCTCGCTGTCGTACCAGCGCCGCAAGGCTGCGGTGACGTCGATCACCACCGACGGCTATATCCCGAACACGACCGTCGGGCCTGCCAACGCGCCGCTGTTCACCAACGTCTATGCCCCGCGCAACCAGGACGTCGGCACCACGACCGACGACCGGACCCGGCTCGGCGCGACGCTGGTGGCGCAATACGCGCCCAGCGACGAGCTGACCTTCACCGTCGACGGCCTGTTCAACCGCTTCAAGAGCGACACGACGCGCCGTGCGCTGGGCAGCTGGTTCGAGCCGTCGAACTACACCGCGGCGACGATCGACGACAATCGGTCCGTGACGTCGCTGACGACCAACGGCAATGCCGACTTCATCGCAGGCGGTTCGGTCCGCGAGACCACGACGTACGAGGCGGGCTTCAACACCGAGTGGCGGCCGAGCGACACGGTGCACATGGTGTTCGACGCCACCTGGTCGCGCGCGAAGAACGCCGGCGGCGGCAAGACCTATTTCACGGTCATCGGTACGCCGACACGCTATTCCTTCTCCGCGGCGGGGGAAAACGACATCCCCTCGACGTTCGGCTACGACGCGGGTGCGCTGACCGATCCGTCGCGCGGACGGACGCATGTCGCCGGGATCAACGGCAACGACGTGACCGAGAAGGTGACGGAATATCGCTGGAACACCGACTGGAAGCCCGGCTGGGGCGTGATCGATACGCTGCGCTTCGGCCTGACGCGCACCTCGCGCGACAAGAGCAACGTGCCGATCACCTCCGATCCGAACGTCGGCTGCCTGTACTGCGGCTATTCGACCGCGGTCGACCCGACGCTGTTGAGCCCGTACACGCTGAAGTCGCTCGGCGCCGGCAGCGGCTCGGTGCCGACCCAGTTCCTGAGCTTCGACGCCAATCGGTACTTCGCGTTCCTGACCAGCGCATCGGCGGCGGCGGCGCTGGACCGCGCCCGCAATCAGCCGATCGGCACCACCGCGGCACAGTTCGCGGCGACCAACGGCTATGCGGTGTCGCGCCAGCCCTCCAATCGCGTCAAGGAGGTGGTGTATGCGAGCTACGCCGACATGGACATCGATGGCGACGTTGCCGGCATGCCGTGGTTCGTCAACGTCGGCGCGCGGTACGAATATACCGAGCTGCAGTCGGGCGGCCAGCAGCTCCTGTTGACCGATCTGCTGCCGGTGCCGGGCGATCCGACCACCTATACCGGCGTCTTCGCCAACAACCGCGCTGCGCTGTCGGTCAACCAGCGCTCGTCCTACAATAATTTCCTGCCTGCGCTGAACGCGAAGCTGAGCTTCACGCCGAAGTTCCAGCTCCGTCTGGCGGCGTACAAGACGCTGACCCGCCCAGCGATCGGCGATCTCGCGCCGAGCCTCAACTACGACACGCTGCGCCCCGCCACGCTGACCGCGAGCGGCGGCAATCCGGACCTCAAGCCATATCGTGCGACGAATTACGACGCGTCGCTGGAATGGTATCCGACCCGCACCACCACGCTGTCGGCAGCCGTGTTCCACAAGACGATCGACGACTTCATCGTGCAGAGCTTCGGCGAGGAACTGGTGCCGATCGCCAATGCCGGCAACCTGCCCGTCGGCGGCCTGATCGTCGGCCCGAACACCGCCAAGTTCAGCGTTCGCCGGCCACGCAACGCGCAGTCGCTCAAGGTCAAGGGGCTGGAACTCAACCTCGTCCATACGCTCGACTGGTTGCCCGGCATCTTGAGCGGCTTCGGCGTGCAGGCGAACGCCACTTTCGTGAAGACCAATCGTGAGTTCGACGTCACGCAGGTCGGCCAGTCGTTCGCCGCGGAGGGGATCGGCAACTCGCAGAACGGCACGGTGTTCTACGAGAAATACGGCATCTCGGCACGTCTCGCCTATAACCGCCGGGAGCGCTTCCTGCAGACCTTGGCTGGCGGTCCCGGCAACGAGCCGATCTTCGTCCGTACCTACGGCCAGTTCGATGGCAGCGTCGCGGTCAACGTCACGCCGTTCGCGCAGGTTTTCCTCGAAGGGACCAACCTGTTCAATGCGAAGTACGTGACCACCGGGCGGTTCGACAATCAGGTGCTGACGTACCAGAATTTCGGGCCACGCTACGACGCAGGGGTGCGCTTCTCTTTCTGATACCAGAACGCGGGCGGGATCCGGTGACGATCCCGCCCGCGCCGTATAGGCTCGGTGTGCGAGCGGCTGACAAGGACCAGATCTCGGCATGAAAAAATTCGGTTTCCTAGGTGCGGTCGCGATCATCGCGATCGGTGACTTTGCCGCCATCGGTGCCGCCAGCGCACAGGTTCCCGCCGGCGTTCCTGCCGAACTTCCCGCCGAACTTCCCGGGGCCCAGCCGCCACGGGTCCAGCCGGTCCAGGTCGATCCGGCGCGTCCCGACTGGGAAAACCCCGCGGTATTTGCGCGCGGCAAGATGCCGGCACGCGCCACGGGCTTTCCGTTCGAGACACGCGCCGCCGCGATCGCCGGGGATCGCGCCAAGTCTGCGCGGTTCATGTCGCTGAACGGCGCGTGGCAGTTCCAGTTCTCGCCGAGTTCGGACGCGGTGCCGACCGGGTTCGAGCGGCCCGACTATGACGCTTCTGCGTGGAAGACGATCAAGGTTCCCGCCGACTGGCAGACCGAGGGCTATGACCAGGCGCGCTACAACAACATCACCTACCCGTTTCCGGCCAATCGCCCGCTGATCCCGCACGCGACCAACCCGGTCGGCTCCTATCGTCGCGACATCGAGATCGCGCCGAGCTGGCAGGGGCAGGACGTCATCCTCCATGTCGGCGCCGCGGGGTCGGCCTATCAGGTCTGGGTGAATGGCCAGAATGTCGGCTATTCGGAAGATTCGAAGCTGCCGAGCGAGTTCGACGTCACCCGCTATCTGAAGCCGGGCAAGAACACGATCGCGATCCAGATCCATCGCTGGTCCGACGGCAGCTATCTGGAGGACCAGGATTTCTGGCGCGTGTCGGGGATCGAGCGCGAGGTGTTCCTGATGGCCGCGCCGCGCACCCGCGTACGCGATGTCTTCGTCCATGCCGGACTGTCCGACGATTACCGCGACGGCGTGCTCGGCGTCGATGTCGCGGTGACGCCGGGTGCCGCGACCAGCGCACGCTATGTGCTGACCGATGGCGACCGGCAGGTGCTGGAGGGCCGCATTGCCGTGCCCGCGGGCAAGGAAGAGCGCACCGTCACGCTGAACGGCCGGGTGCCGGCGGTGAAGCCGTGGACCGCCGAGACGCCCAATCTCTACCGGCTGCTGGTCGAACTCTACGACGCCAAGGGGCAGGTCATCCAGTCGACCGCGCAGTCGATCGGCTTCCGCACCGTCGCGATCCGGAACGGGCTGGTCAGCGTCAACGGCAAGCCGATCACGATCCGCGGCGTCAACCGCCACGAGCATGATCCGGAAACCTTCCACGTCGTCAGCCACGAGTCGATGGAACGCGACATCAAGCTGATGAAGGGCGCCAACATCAACGCGCTCCGCACCTCGCATTATCCGAACGATCCCTACATCTACGAACTCGCGGATCGCTATGGCCTCTACGTGATGGACGAGGCGAACATCGAGAGCCACGCGTACATGGAGCAGGGCAACCGGCACCCTGAGGCCCGCGCGAAATTCCAGGTCGGTTTCGATCCTGCGTGGAAGGACGCGCATGTCAGCCGTGTCGCCAACATGGTCGAGCGCGACAAGAACCACCCGTCGATCATCTTCTGGTCGCTCGGCAACGAAGCCGGCATCGGCCCGAACTTCGAAGCCGCCGCGGCTGCTGCGAAGGCGCGTGATCCGAACCGCCTGATCAGCTATCTCGGCTGGGGCACGTGGGACGGCGTCAGCGACCACCGGCCCAACTGGTTCGCGGACGTCTATGCGCCGATGTACGACCCGGTCGTGAAAATGGAGGACTACGCCACCAACTGGACCTTCAAACAGCCCATGATCCAGTGCGAATATGGGCACATGATGGGCAATTCCGGCGGCAATCTGAAGGAATATTGGGACACGATCTACGCGCATCCGAACAAGCTGCAGGGCGGGTTCGTGTGGGACTGGGTCGACCAGTCGATGTATCGCTACACCAAGGACGGCAAGCGGTACTGGGGCGACGGCGGCGAATACGGCCCCAACCCGGGCGGCGACATCGAGTTCGGCGATGGCCTGCTGCAGGCCGACCGCACACCCAATCCCGCCTTCTACGAATTGCGCAAGGTGTATGCGCCGGTGCAGTTCGACGGCTTCGATCCGGCCAGCGGCAAGGTGACGGTGCGCAACCGGCATGATTTCCGCGACTTGTCGGGCTTCGACATGGACTGGACCGTGGAGGAGAACGGCGTCGCGGTCGCGTCGGGCAAGCTGCCCGGCCTGACCACCGCCGCGCGTTCCGCAGAGACGATCACGCTGCCGCTTTCGACGGTTACGCGCCGTCCCGGTGCCGAATATTTCGTCACGGTGACGGTGCGCGCCAAGGACGGTTCGGTGCCGCTGGTGGCCGGCGGCACGGTGATCGGGTTCGAGCAGTTCGCGATGGCGCCCGTTCCGGCACCCGTGGCGACCGCCCCGACGAACGCGGTCGCGGTGCGCCAGGCGGGTGGCAGCATGACGCTCGCCGCGGGTGGTGCTTCGCTCGAGATCGATCGCAAGACCGGCCTGGTGGTCGGCTACACCAAGGACGGCCGCACTCTTGCCAGTGGTGGCCAACCGCATTTCTGGCGGGCCCTGACCGACAACGACATCGGTATCGGCACCGACAAGCAACTGGCGATGTGGAAGACGATGAGCGACGCGCGCACGGTCCGCTCGGTCACCGCCGATCGCGGTACCGGCGGGATCGTCGTCGCGTACGACCTCGGCCAAGGCACGGCGGCCTTCGAGACGCGCTATACGATGGCGGCGGACGGATCCGTCGGGGTCGCGGGTCGCTTCACGCCGATCAAGCAGGACCTGCCGGGGCCGTTCCGCGTCGGACTGGCGTTTGCGATGCCGACCGAGATGAAGACGGTCGAATGGTATGGTCGCGGCCCGCACGAGAGCTATGTCGACCGCAAGACCTCGGCCCCGATCGGCCTGTGGCGCGGCGCGATCGCGGCGCAGAACCATGATTACATCCGCCCGCAGGAGACTGGCAACAAGGTCGACGTGCGCTGGATGGAGATATCGGGTGCGGCCGGCGGCGTTCGCGTCGAGGGCGACCGGCCGTTGATGATGAACGCGCTGGCCTTCCCCTATGCGGATCTCGACCGGAAGACGCCAGGCACCTGGAAGTCGACCGACGTGGTGCCGCATGGGCAGGTCACGCTGCTGGTCGATGCCGCGCAATGGGGCGTCGGCGGCGACACGCAGTGGAGCGAGTTCGGCAAGCCGCTCGTCGCCTACCGCATCCCGCACGCGCCGATCGCCGTGACGTTCCGCCTGACCCCGTTCGCCGGGCAGGGAACGACCCCCGACAAGGCTCGACCGGCGACCGCGGTGACGGGGGAATGAGGCACAGGGTCACGAGGTCGCCGGAGAGGGTGATCTCGTGACTTTACCTAGGGACACGGTGTTTTACTGCTGCTGAACTATCGGCAGTACCCGGGCGCGTCGAGCGGAGGGTGCTGCAGTCATGACGTCACCGCACTCGATCAATGCATCGACGCGCGCAAGAAGATGTAGCGTTTCGGCCTCATGGCAGTCGTGTGACGTCAATAGATCTCGCCGCCGGCAACTTTGCTTTCGGCAGGAGATCGTCCTGCCGTATTGATGCCGCCCGCGCCGGATCGACCAGACGGTGCCTTGAATCGTGCACGACTATTCCGCTTGAATGGAAGTGGGTTAGGGCGCTTAGAAGGCGGGAGCCCCGGGGGAGGGGGCAATGCCGGATGCTGGACCATGCGAACGACGTTGCGGCAGTCGGCCGTATCGATGCCGTGCCGACGATCCTGGAAACCGTGGCGCGCGTTACCGGCATGCGGTTTGCCGCGATTGCACGGGTGACCGACCAACGGTGGATCGCTTGCAGCGTCCGCGACGAGATCAATCTCGGCTTGGTACCGGGCGGCGAGCTCGACCTAAGATCGACGATCTGCCATGAAATCCGGACGTGCGGCGATCCGGTGTTTATCGAAGACGTCGTTACCGACCCGGTCTACGCCGCCCATCATACACCGTCGATGTACGGATTTCGCAGCTATGTGTCGGTGCCGATCCGGTTTCCCGACGGCCAGTTCTTCGGCACCTTGTGCGCGCTGGACCCGGAACCACGGCGGATCGGGCAGACCGAGATCGAGCTGTTCGGCCTGTTCGCCGAGATCATCGGCGCGCAGCTCGATCAGGCCGACCGGTTGAGCGCGTCCGAAGCGAGTGTGGTCCGGCACGTCAGCGACAGCGAATTGCGCGAGCAGTTCATCGCCGTGATCGGCCACGACCTGCGCAATCCGCTCGCCAGCGTCCAGGCAGGCGTCACGCTGTTGCGCAAGGGGCAGCCTGCGGAGCGCACCACGGCGATCATGGACGGCATGCAGACCAGCCTCGACCGGATGGCCGAGATGATCGCGAACATCCTCGATTTTGCGCGCGGCCGGCTTGGCGACGGGCTGACCCTGCAAACCAGGATGGTCGAGCTGGAACCGTTGATCGAGCAGGTGGTTGACGAGCTTCGCAGGGCGTATCCGAACCGCGAGATCGTCCACCACTGCACCACCGATGCGCGCATGGCGTGCGATCCGATGCGGATTGCGCAATTGCTGTCGAACCTGCTCGGCAACGCGCTGACGCACGGCGCGATCGATCGACCGGTCGAGGTGACGTGCGCGGTGGAGGCCGAGCGGTTCACGCTGTCGGTCAGCAACGGCGGCGCGCCGATCACGCCCGCGACGATGGAGCGGCTGTTCCACCCGTTTTCCCGCGGGCAGGTGGAAACGGACAGGGAAGGGCTCGGCCTGGGTCTCTATATCGCGTCGCAGATCGCCCAGGCCCATGGCGGAAAGCTGTCGGCCACCTCCGACGCCAGGCGTACGTGCTTCACGTTCGAGATACCGACGATCGTCTGATCGGACGGGCTATCCGACGGCGCGATCCGGTGGTCACGATCGGGTCGTCGCGCGCGGGTGGTCGCGATCCCGCTCGGGTGGTCGCGATCCCGCTCGGGTGGTCGCGATCCCGCTCGGGTGGTCGTTTTGGGCGGCTCGAAACCGGATGCCGTTCGTTTGCGCTCTCTGTCGGGAGTAACGCGTTGGACCACGTACTGATCATCGAGGACGAACCGCTGATCGCGCTGTCCATCCAGATGACGCTGGAGGACGAGGGGGTGACGAGCTTCGATATCGCCGCAACCGAAGCCGACGCGGTCATGCTCGCCAGCCGGCACCGTCCGACGTTCATCACCTCGGACGTGGCACTGCTCGAAGGCACCGGGCCGAGCGCCGTCACCGCGATCCTCGCACGGTTCGGGAGTATCCCCGTGTTGTTCCTTACCGGAAACCCCGAAGATTGCGTTCCGGTGACGCCGCCGGCGGTGGTGCTGACCAAGCCGTTCGATGCCCGGCAGGTCGCATTGACCTACCGGGCACTGACGTGACGAGGGTGCCTTCAAGGGTGGGCGAGCGGCGCCTCAGGCGGCCTTTGCGGCCGTACGTGCGGCGAGCTTCTCTTCCTCGGTCCAGACCTTCCGCTCGCGCGGTGCCTTGGCGGGCTTGATCTGCTTGACCGGGCCACCGCCGAGTACGGGTGCGCGCTTGGTCGAGTGGCGGGCGACTTCGCAGTGCCATTCGTGATCGTCCTGAACGGTCAGCGTGCGACCGATCTCGCGTTCCACGTCATGCAGCCAGGCACGCTGCTCGGCGTCGCACAAGGTGATCGCGAACCCGCTGCGCCCTGCACGACCGGTGCGGCCGATGCGGTGGACATAGCTTTCCGGCAGGCTCGGCAGATCGTGGTTGAAGACGTGCGTCACGGTGTCGACGTCGATCCCGCGCGCCGCGATATCGGTTGCGACCAGGACCTGCACGGTGCCCGCGCGGAACGCGTCGAGCGCGCGCTCGCGCTGGCCCTGCGACTTGTTGCCGTGGAGCGCTTCGGCGGTGATGCCCGCCTCGCCGATGAACGCGCAGACGTCGTTCGCGATGTTCTTCTGCAGCGTGAAGACGACCGCCTGGCCCATGTTCGGCGTCTGCAACAGTGCCAGCAGCGCCGCCTTCTTGTCGGCGGCGTCTAGGAACATCACCGACTGGTCGATCCGGTCGACGGTGGTCGAGGGCGGGGCGATCTCGACCTTGGCCGGATCGCGCAACAGGCTCTCGGCCAGCGCGGCGATCGACTTCGGCATCGTCGCCGAGAACAGCAGCGTATGGCGATCCTTCGGCAGCGTCGCGACGATCCGCTCGATCGGCTTGGCGAACCCCATGTCGAGCATCTGGTCGGCCTCGTCGAGCACCAGCGCCTCGAGTTGCGACAGGTCGCAGAGGCCCTGCTCGACCAGATCCAGCAGGCGGCCCGGCGCGGCGACTATGATGTCGACGCCGGCCTCGAGCGCCTTGACCTGGTGGAACTGGCTGACGCCGCCGAAGATCGTCATCACGCTCGGCTTGATGTGGCGGCCGAAGCTCTCGAAGCCGGCGGCGATCTGCGACACCAGTTCACGCGTGGGCGCGAGGACGAGCACGCGCGCGCCGCCTTTCGGCGCCGGGCGGGGGTTCGTGGCGAGGCGGTGGAGCAGCGGCAACGCGAACGCGGCGGTCTTGCCGGTGCCGGTCTGCGCCATGCCGAGCATGTCGCGACCTTCGAGCAGCATCGGGATCGACTGTGCCTGGATCGGCGTCGGGTGGGTATAGCCTTCGTCTGCTAGCGCCTGCAGCAAGGATGGCGCGAGCGAGAGATCGGCGAAAGTCATGGTCATCGTAACGCGGCGCCTCCAGCGCTGAGCAAGGCTGCGCCGGAACGGGCTTAGCGTCGTGAGCGCGCGCTGTTAGGTTTTATGCTGCACTGCGTCAACGCGGAAAGCCGTGGCGGGTCGATCGGCCTTACGAAAACGGCCGATCAAACGGGGCGATGGATCCGCCCGCGCCCCTTATTGGTAGCGCCCGGTCTTCTCGAAGCCGTCGTTCGTCTTCACCATCTTGATCAGCTTGCGGATGTACGCGCGCACGTGACGGTCGAAGCGCGTATCGTCGTACACCCCGCGGCAGACGTATTCGTCACGATCGAGCAGCGCACGAAGGTCTTCGGTTAACGCCTTCGGATCGTCGGTCGAGGGCTTGGCCTGGAACATCGTGCAGACCATCTCCTCGGCCGTTGCGACATCGCAGGCATCCTGCTGCCCCCATCCGGCGCGTTCGGCCACGACCTGATCGGAGCGAGCGGCGGCGACGCGACTGGCGAGCCATGTACGAACGATCGCGCCGTCCCATGCCTTCGGAACCGGTTTCGTCATTGCATGACTGTCCGTCGATCGGCATGGCGCGGACCTTGCCGGGCCGGTCGAGCCGATGTCGTTGCCACGGAAATCATCGCTGTTTCTTCGTCGTCGTGGCGGTGAAGTCGGGATCCTTGTTCGCGACCCAATCGACGAATTTGCGCACGGCGGGATTGGCCAGCAGGCCCTCCACATCCAGCGCATGACGCTGGAGCTCGGAATTGGTGAAATTCGCGGTCAGCGTCTGCTGGCAGATCGGATGCATCGGCACGACGTCGCGACCGCCCCGGCTCTTCGGCACGGGGTGATGCCAGACGACGATCTTGCCGGTCGGTCGGCCGCAGAGCCAGCATGGCGGCACGACCACGGGAGCCTCGTCGTCGACGTGCAGGTCTTCGCCAAGACCGTGTTTCGAATGCTTGCGCGCCATTATGTGTCGAATTCCCCGTTTGCAGTGCCGCCTCTAACGGCGCGATAGCAGATTACCAGCCGATGCGACGTGCCAGCGCGATCGTGGGCAAACGATATCCGGCGCTTGCGGCAACACTCGCCGCATCCTACCCCCGGGCCGTCGCATCCGAAGGAACCTGCCTTGTCCGCGAAACTGTTGCTCGCTGCCGTATTGTCGTCCGTTCTTCCCACTGCTGCCACAACCGCGCAGGCGTTGCCGCCGCCCGTCGCGCAACGCGGCGAGAGCGCTGACGATACGCGGCTCAAGCGGCTGTTCTACGACAGCGACGAGGCGAGCCTGAAGCGCAATCCGATCGAGGCGATCTTCCGCGGCGACCTGCGCTATGCGGACCGGCTCGGCGATTATCTGACCGATGCGTATCTCGCCGCCGAACGTGCGGCGATCGAGCATGACCTCGCGGCGCTGAAGACGATCGACCGGACCAGGCTGACCGCGACCGACCAGATCGCGTACGACGTGTTCAAGACGCGCAACGAGACCGATCTCGCCGGCTACACGCCTGCGATCCTCAAGGTACAGCGCGACCTGCCGATCGACCATTTTCAGGGGTTCCAGACTTTCTATCCGGACTTCGCGTCGGGCAAGGGCGCCGCGCCGTTCAAGACGCTCGCCGACTATGAGAACAATCTCAAGCGCAGCGCGCAATATGCGGTGCTGCTCGACCGTGCGATCGGCCTGTTCCGCCAGGGCATGAAGGACAGGATCGTCCAGCCCAAGCTGGTCGTCACCAACATGATCCAGGAATTCGACAATTTGATCGCGGAAGGGGTCGAGGGTTCGACCTTCTATGGCCCGGTGAAGACCTTCCCGGCGACGATCCCGGCGGCTGATCAGGCGCGCCTGAAGGCGGCCTATGCAAAGCAGATCCGCGACGTCATCACGCCCGCGCACCAGCGGATGCGCGATTTTCTCGCCAAGACGTATCTGCCGGTCGCGCGCGACACGGTCGGACTATCGGCGCTGCCCGGCGGCGATGCCTATTACACCTATCTGATTCAGCAGCGCACGACGCTGCCGATGACCGCGGAGCAGGTTCACCAGCTCGGCCTGTCCGAAGTCGCGCGGATCCTGAAGGGGATGGAAGCGCAGAAGCAGGCTGTCGGTTTCAAGGGCGATCTGCCCGCGTTCTTCACGTTCCTGCGCACCGACAAGCAGTTCCAGCCGAGCTCGGTTGCGCAGCTTCGCGACGGCTATCAGGCGATCGAGAAGCGCATCTATCAGCGGATTCCCGAGCAGTTCTCGCTGACGCCGAAGACCGCGCTCGAAATCCGCCCGGTCCCTGCATTCAAGGAAAAGGGCTCGGCTGGCGGTTCGTACGAAGGCGGTACGCCGGACGGATCGCGGCCGGGCGTGTTCTATTACAACAGCTACGACCTGCCCTCGCGCTACATGTGGGAGATGGAGACGCTGTTCCTGCATGAAGGCGTGCCGGGGCATCATTTCCAGATCAGCCTCGCGCAGGAGAACACCGCGCTGCCCGCGTTCATGCGGTTCGGTGGCAACACCGCCTATGTCGAGGGCTGGGCGCTCTATGCCGAGAGCCTCTGGAAGGAGCTCGGCATGGAGACCGACCCGTACCAGCGCATGGGTGGGCTGAACGACGAGATGCTGCGCGCGATGCGGCTGGTGGTCGACAGCGGCATCCATGCCAAGGGTTGGACGCGCGATCAGGCGATCGACTACATGCTCGCCAATTCGCCGATGGCGCGGACCGATGCGACCGCCGAGGTCGAGCGCTACATCGCGATTCCGGGGCAGGCGCTGGCCTACAAGATCGGCCAGCTGACGATCGCGCGGACCAAGGCGAAGGCGCAGGCGGCACTCGGCGCGAAGTTCGACCCGCGCGATTTTCATGCGCAGGTGCTCGACACCGGATCGCTGCCGATGCCGGTGCTCGAACGCAAGATCGACGCCTGGATCGCGGCGGGCGGCGGGGCTGCGCGCTAACGTCCCCAAGGAAACGGTGCGCAGGCAATTGCGCAGAATTGAACAGCACCCGAATGTGCGATCGACAGGAGATTTACATGCGCCTCGCCCTTACTCTCATGCTGCTGTCGACGGTCCCGATCGGTCAGGCAGGCGCCCGATTGCCGGTGCAGGATCAGCGTCCGGCCGCCACGCCGGGCCAGGATACGGCGGCGCAGGACCGCGCGCTGCTCGCATTCCTCGATACGGCCTATGACCAGCAGCTCGATCTCAGCCCTGAATCGCTGACGCAGCTCGGGTTGAAGACGCATTACGACCGGCTCGACGATTATACCGAGGGTGCCGCCGTCCGCGCGCAGGCGCTGTCGGAACGCCAGTTGAAGGCGATGCGCGCGCAATTCCGCCCTGCGCTGTTGGGGGAGAGCGCGCGGGTCAGTTTCCGGCTGTTCGAATATGAGGTCGAACGCGGCCGCCAGTCGCTCCAGTTCCGCATGCTGCGCTTTCCGGTATCGACCAACGGCAGCCCGGCCGGCGACATCCCGGTGCTGCTGATCAACAATCACAAGGTCGACACGGTCGCCGACGCGCAGGCCTATATCGCCCGCCTGCGCGAGACCGAGCGCGTGATGCGCGAAGTGACCGCGACGATGCGCCAGCAGGCGGCGGCGGGCATCATCCCCAACAAGGTGAACTTCGCGCCCGCCCGGGCGGATGCACGCGCGGTCGTCACCGGGGCGCCGTTCGATACGGGCGCGGATTCGACCGTCATGGCGGATTTCCGCAAGAAGGTTGCCTCGCTGGACGCGCCAGCCGCGACCAAGGCGGCGCTGTTGCGCGATGCCGGCGCGGCCCTGACGGGGCCGTTCAAGCGCGGCTACGACATGCTGTTCGCGGCGCTGGACGAGATCGAGCCCAAGTCGAAGGGCAATTTCGGCGCGTGGAGCCTGCCCAACGGTGCGGCCTATTACGCCGACCGGTTGCGGAATTCGACCACCACCGATCTGACCGCGGACCAAATCCACGCGCTCGGCCTGAAGCAGGTCGCGGCGATCCGGCAGGAGATGGAGGCGGTTAAGCGCGAGGTCGGCTTCACCGGCACGCTGGAGCAGTTCTTCGATAAGATCCGTACCGATCCCCAGTTCAAATATCCGAACACCGCAGCGGGTCGCGAACAGTATCTGGAGGATGCGCGCGGCGTGATCGCATCGGTCATGGTGGCGGCACCGCGCTATTTCCGGACCTTGCCCAAGGCGCCGCTGGAGGTGCGCGCGGTCGAGAAATGGCGTGAAGGCACCGCGTCGACCGCATTCTACAACCCGCCATCGGCGGACGGATCGCGACCGGGAATCTATTACGTCAATCTGGTCGACATGACCCAGACGCAGAAGGTGCAGGTCGCCGGCATCGCCGCGCACGAGGGCGCGCCGGGGCATCATTTCCAGATCGCACGCCAGCAGGAGCTGACGGGGATTCCAAAGTTCCGCAAGTTCGGCGGGTATGGCGCCTATGTCGAGGGCTGGGGGCTGTATTCGGAGCGGCTGGCGAACGAGATGGGGGTGTACAAGGACCCCTATGCGCGGTTCGGCATGCTGTCGCTGCAGGTCTGGCGCGCGATCCGGCTGGTGCTCGACACGGGCATCCATTCCAAGCGGTGGACGCGCGAACAGGCGATCGCGTATTTCAAGGCGAACAGCTCGATCTCCGACACCGATATCGCGCGTGAAGTGGACCGGTATTTCAACTGGCCGGGGCAGGCGACCAGCTACATGGTCGGCCAGCTCAAGATCGCCGAACTGCGCGCGCGTGCGGAACGCGAGCTGGGACCGCGCTTCGACATTCGCGACTTCCACGAGGCGGTGCTGGATCAGGGCGCGCTGCCGCTGGACGTGCTGGACGAACAGATCGGGCGCTATATCGCCGCGCATCGGCAGTAAGCGGTACGGTAGCGCAGACGTCTTCGGTCACCGCGGTATCGCCGGCGTGATGCCGCGGGGCCGCGAGCGCCTCGCCGATCAGCAACAGCGAGGGATCGTCGTCGCTGATCGTCTCGACCAGGAAGGCGAGCGCGGACAGACGGCCGCGGAGGATACGTTCGGTCGGGAGCGAGACGTTGACCGCGACCATCACCGGCGTATCGGGTGCGCGACCCGCGGCGATGAGTTCGCGCGAGACTTCGGCGGCGGCGGCGCGGCCCATATAGACCGCCAGCGTCGTATCGGTGGCGGCGAGCGAGCGCCAGTCGAGGTCGAGCGTCTCGCCGGCGCGCGCGTGCGCAGTGACGAAGGTGAGTTTTCGCGCAAGGCCACGCAGCGTGAGCGACGCGCCGCCCGAGGCCGCGGCGGCGCTGGCGGCGGTGATGCCGGGGCACACGCGCGCTGCAACCCCGAGCGAGGCGAGATGCGCGATCTCCTCCGTCGAGCGGCCGAAGATCGATGGGTCGCCGCCCTTCAACCGGACGACGCGCTGGCCCGACAGGGCGGCCGCCGCGATCAGGGCGTTGATCGTGCGCTGATCCTTCGAATGGCGGCCGGAGCGTTTGCCGACGCCGACGCGCTCGACATGCGCCGGGATCAGGTCGAGCACGCCGGGCCCGACCAGCGCGTCGTAGAAGACGATATCGGCGGCGGCGATCAGGCGTTCGGCCTTGCGGGTCAGCAGGTCCGGGTCGCCGGGCCCTGCGCCGACCAGCCAGACCATTCCCGGTGCGAAGTCATGCGGCATGGGTCGAGCCTTCCGGTACGAGGAGCTTGGCGAGCGCGGGGCGGCACGAACCGCAATTGGTGCCGGCACCGAGCGCGGCACCGATCGCGGCGACGTCGGTGAGGCGCTGTTCGGCGATGGTGGCGAGGATCGTCTTCATGCCGATATCGAAGCACGCGCAGACGATCGGCCCGCGATCGACCTGCACGCCGGGTGCGCGGCCGGCGAGCAGCGTCGGCGCGGCGACCGCTTCGGCGAGTTGCGCGACGAGCCAGTCGCGCGGCGGGAGCGTGCCGTCGCGCGTGACGAACAGCGCAGCGGCCAGCCGTCCGTCGTCGAGGATCGCGATGCGGCGGCTACCCCGGGCGGCATCGATCGCCTCGATCCGCTCGCCGTTCGGGAGCAGCGCGTCGAGCGCCGCCGGATCGCCGTTGCCCGCCAGATCCCAGGCGGTGCCGCAGGGGACGGCGACGCGCGTTGCCCACAGGCAATCGGGACGCGCAAGCGCTTCGCCGCGCAGGATGACGAAACCGCGCCATGCCGTCGCCACCGCCGCGATGCGCGCAGGGGTGGCCTTGAACCCGGGCTGGCCGGAAACCGGGTCGGCGAGGGGGCGGGGCAGAAGGCCGGAGCGGCCGCCGGTCGAATTGCGGTCGGTCCAGTGGATCGGCACGAACAGGTCGCCCGCGCGCTGCGTCGTGACGATCGTCGCGCGGTAGAGGCTTTCGCCTTGGGGAGTGGCGACGCGGGCGAGGCCGCCGTCGACGATGCCGAGCCGGGTGGCGTCATCGGGGTGGATCTCGACCAGCGGCTCCTCGCGGTGGCGGGCGAGTTTCGGCGACAGACCGGTGCGCGTCATCGTGTGCCACTGGTCGCGGTAGCGCCCGGTATTGAGCGTCATCGGCCAGCGTTCGAGCGGGGCGGAGACCGGCTTTTGCGCGACCGGGATCAGTCGCGCGCGGCCGTCGGGTGTCGAGTAACGGCCGTCCGCAAACGGCGTGCCGCCCCAGCGGAACGGGGTCATCTCGGCATAGTCGGCGTTGCCGCGCGAGGCCTGGCCGGGCAGCGCGAACAGGCGGGCGCCGTCGTTCTGATAGGTCGAGAGGCGGCAATGTTCGCGCCAGATCTCAGCGGGGCGATCGTAGGAGAACGCGCTTTTCCAGCCCATCCGCCGGCCGACCTGCGCGACGATCCACCAGTCGGGTCTGGCCTCGCCCGGCAACGGCAGGAACGCGCGCTGGCGGCTGACGACGCGTTCGGAATTGGTGACGGTGCCGTCCTTCTCGCCCCAGGCGGCGGCGGGCAGGCGAACGTGCGCGTGGACGCCCGTATCGGTCTCGGCAATCACATCGGAGACGACGACGAACGGGCACGCCGCCAGCGCCTCGCGGACCTTGCCGGCGTCGGGCATCGAGACCGCGGGGTTGGTCGCCATGATCCACAGCGCCTTGATCCGCCCGTCGCCGACCGCGCGGAACAGGTCGACGGCCTTCAGGCCGGGTGCGGTGGCCATCGTCGGCGCGGCCCAGAAGCGGCCCACGCGCGCGACGTTGTCGGGGGCGAAGTCCATGTGGGCGGCGAGGCTCGAGGCGAGCCCGCCGACCTCGCGGCCACCCATCGCGTTGGGCTGGCCGGTGATCGAGAACGGCGCGGCACCAGGCTTGCCGATGCGGCCGGTGGCGAGGTGGAGGTTGGTGATCGCGTTGACCTGATCGGTGCCGGCGAGCGACTGGTTCACGCCCTGGCTGAACAGCGTGACGGTGCGCGGCGTCGCGGCGAAGAGTTCGTAGAAACGCTTGAGGTCGGCGGGCGGCACGTCGCAGGTGCGCGCGGTCGACCAGAGATCGTTGCCGTCCGCGATCTGGTTCCAGAAGGCGTCGGGCGTCGCGACGTGCCGCGCGAGATACGCGTCGTCGACCACGCCCGCGTCGCGGCACCAGGCGAGCAGGCCGTTCATCAACGCGACGTCGGTGCCGGGGCGGAGTGCGATGTGGACGTCGGCTTCGTCGGCGGTTTCCGTGCGGCGCGGATCGATCACGACGAGCTTTGCGCCGGCGTCACAGCGTGCGCGGATCCGCTGGTAGACGATCGGATGGCACCAGGCGGTGTTCGATCCGACCAGCACGATCAGGTCGGCATGGTCGAGATCGTCATAGCTGGCGGGGACGATGTCCTCGCCGAACGCACGGACGTGCCCGGCGACCGCGCTGGCCATGCAAAGCCGCGAATTGGTGTCGATGTTGGCCGAGCCGATAAAGCCCTTCATCAGCTTGTTGGCGACGTAATAATCTTCCGTGAGGAGTTGCCCGGAGACGTAGAAGGCGACGCTGTCGGGGCCGTGCTGCGCGATGGTGTCGCGGAAGCGCCTGGCGACGAGGTCGAGCGCCTTGTCCCACGATGCGCGGCGCTGGCCGATCATCGGGTGGAGCAGGCGGCCGTCGAGACCGATCGTCTCGCCGAGGTGCGTGCCTTTGGAGCAGAGCTTGCCGCTGTTGGCGGGGTGGTCGAAATCGCCCTGGATGCGCGCGGTGCGGTCGCCGGTGGGGGTGGCGACGATGCCGCAGCCGACTCCGCAATAGGCGCAGGTGGTGCGGATATCCTCCCCGGCACGGGGAGGGGGACCATCCGAAGGATGGTGGAGGGGGGCTTCCACAGGCGCCTCCCTTCGTGGAGGCCCCCCTCCACCGCCTGCGGCGGTCCCCCTCCCCGTGCCGGGGAGGATCACGCGGCCGCCTTCATCGTCGAGGTGCGGCAGATCAGTACCCGGCCGCCACTCACCTTAACCGGGATCACCGGCGTACACCCCTTGTCCTCGCCTAGCGCCTCGCCGGTCGACAGCGAAATCCGCCAATTGTGCAGCGGGCACGCGACCGCGCCGCCGTGGACGATGCCCTGGCTCAGCCGGCCATGCTTGTGCGGGCAGCGATCGAGCAGCGCGAAGACCTTGTTCTCGCCGGTGCGGAAGATCGCGATGTCGTCGCCGCCTGCGACCTGCACCGTACGACTGCCGCGGACCGGGATTTCGCCGACCCAGCCGATATCGAGCCATTCGCCGGTCATGCCATTTCTCCCCCGACCAGGTCTTTCCGCGGACTGAACACCGCCATCGGCGCGTGCTGTTCGCGGTCGGCGCCTTGGACGCGCGCTGCCCAGGGATCGTCCTGCATGAACTGCTGCGAGAACAGGAAACGCGCCGCCAGCGCATCGCGCAACGCCGCGTCGTCGGCGATCCGCTCGCGGATATAGGCGACGCCGACGCGCTCGATCCACGGCGCGGTGCGCTCGAGATAGCGTGCCTCCTCGCGGTACAATTGCACGAACGCGGCGCAGTAATGCATCGCCTCGGCCTCGGTCTCGACCTTGCAGAGGAAGTCGGTGGCGCGGACCTTGATCCCGCCATTGCCGCCCACCGACAGCTCGTAGCCGCTGTCGACGCAGACGATGCCGAAATCCTTGATCGTCGCCTCGGCACAGTTGCGCGGGCAGCCGCTGACCGCGATCTTGAACTTGTGCGGCATCCAGCTGCCCCAGGTCATCCGCTCGACCTTGACGCCGAGCCCGGTCGAATCCTGCGTGCCGAAGCGGCACCACTCCGAACCGACGCACGTCTTCACCGTGCGCAGCGACTTGCCATAGGCATGGCCGGAGACCATCCCGGCGGCGTTGAGATCGGCCCAGACCGCGGGCAGATCCTCCTTCTTGATGCCGAAGATATCGAGCCGCTGGCCGCCGGTGACCTTGACCATCGGCGCGTTGAACTTGTCGACGACGTCGGCGATCGCGCGCAGCTCCTTCGGCGAGGTCAGCCCGCCCCACATCCGCGGCACGACCGAATAGGTGCCGTCCTTCTGGATGTTGGCGTGGAGGCGTTCGTTGACGAAGCGGCTCTGCTGGTCGTCCTTGTAATCGCCCGGCAGCGCGCAGAGCAGATAGTAGTTGAGCGCCGGGCGGCACGACGAACAGCCGTCGGGGGTCGACCAGTGCAGCTTCTGCATCACCTCGGGGATCGAGCGCATGCCCTGCGCGACGATCTCGCGGCGGACGTCGTCGTGACCGAAGCTGGTGCATTTGCACATCGTCTTCGGCCCCGCCTCGACCTCGCCGCCGAGCGTCAGAGACAAAAGCGTCTCGACCAGCCCGGTGCACGCGCCACAGCTGGCCGACGCCTTGCACCCGGCACGCACCGCGTCGAGGCTGTGCGCGCCCGCACCGATGCACGCGACGACCGCGCCCTTGGTCACGCCGTTGCAGCCGCAGATCTCCGCCGAGTCCGCCAATGCCGCAACGGCCGCCTTAGGGTCCGAAGCGCCCCCTCCCGAGGCGAAGGACTGGCCGAAGATCAGCATGTCGCGGATCGGCGCAATGTCCTCGGCCCGTTTGAGCAGGTCGAAATACCAGCCGCCATCCGCAGTGTCGCCGTACAGCACGGTGCCGACGATGCGGTCGTCCTTGACCACGACGCGCTTGTAGATGCCGCGCGACGCATCGCGCAGGACGATGTCCTCCGCGCCGTCGCCGCCGGAGAAATCGCCCGCCGAGAACACGTCGAGTCCGGCGACCTTCAGCTTGGTCGAGGTCACCGAGCCGCGATAGCCGGTGTGCGCCTCGACCAGCCCGTCGGCGAGCGCGCGGCACATGTCCCACAAGGGGGCTACGAGGCCGTAGACGTTGCCGTCATGCTCGACGCATTCGCCGACCGCGAGAATGGCGGGGTCGGAGGTCACCATGTGATCGTCGACCTTGATCCCGCGGCCGATCTCCAGGCCTGCATCGCGGGCGAGCGCGACTGAGGGACGGATGCCGACCGCCATGACGACAAGGCTTGCGGGGATCAGCGTGCCGTCCTTCAGGCGAACGCCCTCGACGCAGGTCTCGCCGACGATCTCGGCGGTGTTGGCCTCGGTGAGAATGACCTGGCCGCGCGATTCGAGCGCGGATTTCAGCAGCCACCCCGCCGCTTCGTCGAGCTGACGCTCCATCAGTGTCGGCATGAGGTGGATCACCGTCACCTTCATGCCGCGCAAGGTGAGGCCGTGCGCCGCCTCCAGCCCGAGCAGCCCGCCGCCGATCACGACCGCACTGCCACCAAGACCTGCCACGGCGAGCATGTGGTCGACGTCCGCCATGTCGCGGAAGGTGATGACGCCGGGCAGGTCCTTGCCCGGCACCGGGATGATGAACGGGTCCGAGCCGGTCGCGATCAGCAGCCTGTCATAGGATACGGTCAGCCCGGACCGTGCGGTGACCGTCTTCGCGGCGCGGTCGATCGCCTGCACCGGATCGCTGACGATCAGCTCGATTCCGTTGGTCGCGTACCAGGCGCGGTCGTTGATGACGATCTCGTCGAAGGTCTTCTCGCCCGCCAGCACCGGCGACAGCATGATGCGGTTATAGTTCACATGCGGCTCGGCCCCGAAGATCGTCACGCGGTAGCGGGTCGGATCGCGCGCGATCAGTTCCTCGACCGCGCGACATCCGGCCATGCCGTTGCCGATCACGACGAGGTGTTCGCGGGTACAGATGGGGTTGGTATCGATGGTGGTCATCAGCTTGCTCCGTTCGCTCGCGTTCAGATCCGGACGCCGTCGGCGGCGGTCCAGGTCCTGCGCCATCCGTTCTTGACCAAGGTCAGCCCGGCGAGGGCGAGCACCGCCAGCGCCGCGAAGATCAGGAAGCCGGCCTGAAAACTGCCGGTGAGTTGCTTGGCGATGCCCAGCGACGAGGCGAGGTAGAAACCGCCTATCCCGCCGGCCATGCCGACCAGCCCGGTCATCACGCCAAGTTCTGCGGAAAACCGCTGCGGTACGAGCTGGAACACCGCGCCGTTGCCGGTGCCGAGCGCCAGCATCGCGATCACGAACAGGACGAGCGCGGCGGTGACGCTGGCGGCGCCGCCAACCCCGGCCAGCGCGACCGCGGCGACCAGGAACAACGCCGACAGCGTCTTGATGCCGCCCACCTTGTCCGCCAGCGCGCCGCCCATCGGCCGCACCAACGATCCGGCGAACACGCACGCCGCGGTGCAGTAGCCGGCGGTCACAGTCGACAGGCCGAACCGGTCGGTGAAGTAGATCGGCAGCGATGCCGCCAGCCCGACGAACCCGCCGAACGTGACCGCGTAGAACCCCATCAGCCACCACGCATCGGCCTGTTTCAGCGGCGTGAAATACTGGCCGAGGCTTTTCGGCGGCGGTGCGTTGGGCGCATCCTTCGCCAGGATCAGGTACGCGACCAGCACCAGCGACAGCGGGATGCAGGCAAGCCCGAGCACCGTGTTCCAGCCGAACAGCTTGGCGAGCGTGGGCGCGAACAAGGCGGCGAGCACGGTGCCCGAATTGCCCATCCCGGCGAGCCCCATCGCCTTGCCCTGATGCTCGGGCGGATACCAGCGGCTGGCCAGCGGCAGCGCGATCGCGAAGCTCGCGCCGGCAAACCCGAGGATCACGCCGAGCACGAGCGTGCCGATGAAACTGTCGACGCCGAGCAGCCAGGCGGAAAACATCCCGCCGATCACGATCATCTGGCTGATCGCGCCCGAGCGCTTCGGCCCGATCCGGTCGACCAGCAGGCCGTTGACCACGCGGAGCAGCGCCCCCGCGAGCGTCGGCACCGCGACCATCAGGCCCTTTTCGGTGGGCGTCAGCGCCAGCGACTTCGCGATATCGGGCGCGAGCGGCCCGAGCAGCACCCAGACCATGAAGGCCAGGTCGAAATACAGGAACGCCGCGATCAGCGTCGGCGTGTGGCCGCTCGCCCAGAACCCGCTGCGGCCTTCGGTCTTTTCGTCGCTCCAGAAACTGGTCGCCATGTTCGTGCCCCCATCTGCGATGGACAAAGAAAAAGCCGCCCCGACGGCGGCCTTGCGGGCGCATCGGAGCGGCTTCGTTGCCGGTGACGACCATCCGGTCGTCCGACGCGAACTGATCCCGCCATTGGAATCGGTTCGCGGCTATATCGTGTCGGGCTTCATCGCCTGACTAGCCGAAGATGACCGATTCGGTCCCAATGCGCAAGCGGCATTTCGCAAGTGCGAGATGAGAGGCAAAATCGAGCTATAGTCGACAACCCCGCCGACAATTGCACACCACCTCGGCCTGCGCAGGTGTGATTGACTTGACGCCAGCCCGTCAGGGCAACGAAGCGAGATACTGCGGGATGTCGTCGGGATCGAACGCGCGGCCGTCGAAGAACTGGTCGCGACCGAGGATCAGCCGGCCCTGCGTCGATCCGGCACCAAGCGAGGTGCCGTCGATCGCGCCCTCCAGCTTCGAACTGGCGCTCGGCAGCGGCGCGCCCGAACCGGCGAGCGCGGCGCGGTAGATATCGGGACGGAACACGCTCTCCGCTGCGGCCGCGTCTTCCGGCGAATAGGGCGTGCCGTCCCAGCGGACCATCTGCGAATAGAGCCACGCCGCCTGGCTGCGCCACGGAAAGTTCGCCGCTTCGCGGTACTGGAACATGAAATCGGGAATCTCGACGGGTGCCGCGCCCTGGACGAGGCGCACCCAGTCGCTGATCGCGCGGGCGATCGGATCGACCGGGGCATCCAGGTATTCGGGGCGGGCGAGGATCGCCGCACTGTCGTTCCGCGTCGCGGGATCGATGAAGTGCGCAGCCGCGGCGTGCAGCGCGCGGACCAGTCGCCGGACGAGGTCGGGATCGCGGTCGACCGTCTCGGCGCGCATCGCCAGCACCTTCTCGACGCCGCGTCGCCAGATCTGCGCGGTCACCAAGGCGATCCGGCCGACCCCGCGATCGACCGCGATGCTGTTCCAGGGTTCGCCAACGCAGATCCCGTCGATCTCGCCCGCCGCCAGCGCATCGGCGGCGAATGGCGGGCTGGTGGTGACGATCTCGACATCGACATCGGGACGGATGCCGACCGCGGCCAGCCAGTAGCGGAGCATGTAGTTATGGCTCGAATAGCGATGCACCACGCCGAACCGCAGGCGCTTGCCCGCCGCCACCCGCGCGAGCGCCACCGCCCGCAGGCGTCCGCCGAGCATCACCGGGTCGCCCAGCGAGTCATCGTCGAGCACCTGTTCCGCCAGCGGCACCGCCAGCGTGATCGCATTGCCGTTCAGCCCCAGCACGAACGGCACCGCCATCGGTACGGCCGGGCGCCCCCGTCCCAGCGCGGTGGCGATCGCGAGCGGCGCGACGAGATGCGCGGCATCGGTATGCCCGTACAGGAGACGATCGCGCACCGTCGCCCAGGTCATGTCGCGGACCAGTTCGATCGCCAGCCCCTCGGCCTCGCCAAACCCCTGTTCGCGCGCGAGAATGGGCAGGGCTGCATCGACCAGCGGCAGGAAGCCGATGCGGATCGTGTCGAGGCTCACGGCAAATCTCCCATCAGCGCATCGCTGGTGATCAGCGCATCGGCCACCTCGGCGATCCGGCGGTTCGATCGCATCGCGTGCGCGCGCAGCAACGCGTAGGCGGCGGGTTCGTCGACGCCGCGGCGCTTCATCAGGATCGCCTTCGCCTTGTCGATCGTGACGCGATCGGCCAGCGCGCTCTTCGCCTCGTGCAATTCCGCCTGCAACCGTGCGAACGCCTGGAAGCGACGGATCGCGAGGTCGATGACCGGCTTGATGCGCTGTTTGGCGAGGCCGTCGACGATATAGGCCGATACGCCCGCGTCGACCGCGGCGGCAGTGGATTCGGCATCGCTCTGGTCGACGAACATCGCGATCGGTCGTGCCAGCGCGCGTGAGACTGCGAAGAACTCCTCGAGCACGTCGCGGCTGGGATTTTCGAGGTTGATCAGCACGACTTCGGGGGCGGCCTGCTCCAGCGCGGCGACCATGCCCAGCGTATCGTCGATCACGACGATATCGGTCAGCCCAGCCTCGCGCAGGCCATCCGAGATGATCGCCGCCCGCGTCGTGCTGGTGTCGATGATCGCGATCCGCATGACGCGCTTTTACGCGACGCCGCACCGGATGGCGAGCCGTCTTGAGCCGGATCGACGCCTGTCCGACCCGTAAGACGGCCGAAGATGGGATATCGTATATTATATATTGACTCGACAGCGTGGTCATGATGGATTGCCGCCACACGAAACACGGGGCGGGCATCCATGAATCACAGGGTCGGAAACTATCGTCATCGGTCGGGCATCGGTGCGGTGCTGGCGATGCTGCTGTCCACGGCGGCACATGCGCAGGTTGCTCCGGAGCAGGTGGCTGCACCGACCCCGACGCCAGCTGCGACAGGTTCCGATACCAGCGAGGAGGCGATCACCGTCACCGGCACGCGCATCCGGCGCCCCGACCTGGCGAGCAACAGCCCGATCACGTCGGTGACCGACCAGGAGATCAAATATCAGGGCGCGGTCAACGTCGAGAGCGTGCTGAACCGCCTGCCGCAGTTCACCGCCGACGCGAACGAGAACGTCTCGAACGGGTCGGACGGCACGGCCAATATAAACCTGCGCAACCTGGGCTCGAACCGGACGCTGATCCTGCTCAACGGCCAGCGGTTGCTGCCGCAGCAGGCGATCGATCTGAATTTCGTGCCGTCGGCATTGATCGACCGGGTCGACGTGGTGACCGGCGGCGCGTCCGCCGTGTACGGGTCCGATGCGGTCGCGGGCGTCGTCAACTTCGTGTTGAAGGATCATCTCGACGGGTTGCGCATCGACGTGCAGTCCGGGCTTGGCGTGCACACCAACGACAACAGCGCGGTGCGTGATATCATCACGACGCGCGGCTATGCCAACGCGCCGCACCGCGTCGCCGATGGCGGCAAGCAGGATATCAATGCGGCGTACGGCAAGAACTTCGCCGATGGCCGCGGCAACGTCACCGTCTATGGCGGGTATCGTCACACCGAGCCGGTGTTGCAGGCGAACCGCGACGTTTCGGCCTGCGCGTTGAACCAGGCGGACGATGCCGGCACAGGTCTGGTCTGTGGCGGATCGAGCAATTCGCCCTATGGTACGTTCGCGCCGCTCGGCGGGCCGAATGCCGGCAAGACGCTGACCAACAACATGAACGGCACGCAGACCTGGGTGCCCTACACGTCGACCTACGCCTATAATTACTCGCCGACCAACTACCTCCAGCGGTCCGACGATCGTTACATCGGCGGCGCGTTCGCCAAGTTCGAGATCGCGCCGATCGCCGAAGTCTATGGCAGCTTCATGTACATGAAGGATCACACCTTCTCGCAGGTCGCGCCATCCGCGCTGTTCCTGGGCACGAGCTTCACCGTGCCGTGCAACAATCCGTTGATGAGCACGGCGCAACAACAGTCGCTATGCGGACCGACCGCCGGGACCTCGGCGACGCAGGACACGCTGATCGGCTACCGGCTCGGCGACGGCCAGTCGCGACGCGACGACCTGCGGCACCAGGATTATCGCTATTCCGCCGGTGTGCGCGGCGATCTCGGCCACGGCTTCCAGTACGACGTGAACTACCTGCATTCGCTGGTGAAGTTCAACGAGACGTACATGAACAACGTGGACAACGTGAAGGCGCAGCGCGCGCTCGACGTAGTCAACGTCAACGGCGTGGCGACCTGCCGATCGGTGATCGACGGCAGCGACCCGGCGTGCGTCCCGGTCAACGTGTTCCAGCCCAATGCGATCACCGACACGCAGGCCGCCTATCTGTTCTCGGAGAGCAACACCGCGTCGCGCAATGCGCTCACGGTGATCTCCGCGAACGTCAATGGCGACCTCGGCACGTTCGGCATCACCAGCCCCTGGGCAAAGCGCGGCGTCAACATCGCGCTGGGCGCGGAACGTCGCCGCGAGACGCTCAACTACACCGCGGACGCGGTCGCCGAACAGGGCGGCGTGACCGACTCCGACGGGCGCATCACCGTCAACGAGGCTTACGGCGAGATCGAAATCCCGATCCTGCAGGACCTGCCGTTCGCGCATGCGCTGACGATCAACGGCGGCCTCCGCTATTCGGCGTATCGCAACGATCAGCAATCGACTGGCCTGAAGTCGAAATACAACGTCTGGACCTACAAGGGCGAAGCGAGCTGGGCGCCGTCGCAGGATGCGCGCCTTCGCTTCAGCTACAACCGCGCGATCCGCGCACCCAATATCGCCGAGCTGTTCGGATCGCGATCGATCGGCAACGTCGCCGCACAGGATCCATGCTCGGGCGCATCGCCGACCGCGTCGTTCGACGTCTGTCGGCTGACCGGCGTGACGCAGGCGCAATATGGCAGCATCATCGAATGCCCCTCGGATACGTGTTCGGCACAATATGGCGGGAACGTCGCGCTGAAGCCCGAAAAGGCGGACACCTATACGGCGGGTATCGTGCTGACACCGCGGATGCTGCGCAACTTCACGCTGACCGTCGATTATTTCCACGTCAAGGTGAAGGACTATATCAGCTCGGTCGATCCGTCGCTCGCGATCAGCCAATGCGTGGCCGGTGGCGATCCGTTCTATTGCGGACTGTTCACGCGCGATCCGCGCTCGGGCGCGATCTTCGGGACCAACGGCTATATCGTGTCGACGACGTACAATACCGGATCGCTGACGACCTCCGGCGTCGACATCACCGCCGATTACACGCTCGGTATCGGCGCGCTCGGCAAGCTCAATCTCAATATGGTCGGCACGCGCCTGATCGAGCAGGCCGCCGAACCGCTGGCGGGTCTTGGCAGCTACGACTGCAAGGGGTTGTACGGCTATACCTGCGGCCAGCCAAATCCGACGTGGCGGCATGTGATGCGGACGACATGGCAGATGCCGCAGGGCGCATCGGTATCGGTGTCGTGGCGTCATACCGACTCGGTCAAGCTGTCGTCGCTGTCCGACAATACGTTCCTCGCCGGCACGCCGAGCGTCATCAACAAGAAGATCTCGGCCTATAATTACATCGATCTTGCCGGCACCGTCGCGGTCGGGGAGGGGCTCCAGCTGCGGGCGGGCGTCAACAACCTGTTCGACAAGGATCCACCGGCGATCGCGGCCGGCATCCTGTCATCGTTCGGCAACGGCAACACCTATCCGGGGGTGTACGATACGCTGGGGCGGACGCTGTTCGTCGGCGCCACGGTGAACTTCTGACGGTGACGACTAGGGTAATGACATGACGAGCTTGGTCCGCCGCGACGTTTTGAAGACGGGCGGCGTGACCGCGCTTGCCGCGATCGTCCCCGCAGTACCGATCGGCGCGGCGGGGGCGCCTCCCTCGGCCGGTCCGCGCGAGATCGTCCCGCTCGGGATCGGGTGGCGGTTCCATCTCGGCCATGCGAGCGATCCGGCGAAGGATT
Organism: Sphingomonas sp. 4RDLI-65; assembly: GCF_049472435.1. NCBI lineage: Bacteria > Pseudomonadati > Pseudomonadota > Alphaproteobacteria > Sphingomonadales > Sphingomonadaceae > Sphingomonas > Sphingomonas sp. 4RDLI-65. The sequence continues at coordinate 261,997 of NZ_JBCEBT010000003.1, forward strand.
TCGGCTTCGGTCGTTCGCACGATACCTATGCCAAGTCGGGCGACGTCGGCACGCCGGTTGCCGAAGCGAAATTCGACGACAGCGCCTGGGACGCGGTGACGCTGCCGCACGACTGGGCGGTCGACCTGCCGTTCGAACAGTTCGGACCGGCGGGGAGCGAGGCGGACCGCACCGGGTCGTTCCAAGGGTTCAAGCCGGTCGGGCGGATGTGGCCGGCGACCAGCGTCGGCTGGTATCGCCGGGTGATTGGGTTGGCCAAGGCGGATGCGGGGCGGCGGTTGTTGCTCCAGTTCGATGGCGTGGCGCGCGACTGCATCGTGATCCTCAACGGCTTCGTCGTGGGATCGAACGAGAGCGGCTATGCACCGTTCGAGATCGACGTCACCGACTTCGCCAAGCCGGGCGAGGACAATGTTCTCGTCATCCGCTGCGACGTGAGTCTCGGCGAGGCTTGGTCGTACGAGGGGGCTGGGCTCTACCGCGACGTGCGGCTGGTGAAGACCGCGCCTGCGCATTTGCGGCGCTGGGGCGCGACGGTACGCTGTTCGGTCGACGCCGATGGTGCGACCGTGCGGGTCGCTACCGAGATCGACAATGACGGTCCCGCCGCCAGCGTGCGTGTCCGGTCTACGGTCGTGGGGCCCGATGGGAAAACGGTCGCGGTGCTGTTTGCAGACGCGCTGAAGTTGCCCGCGTGGGGAAAGGCGACTGCGGCGCAGGAAACGCGTGTCGGTTCGCCTGCGCTTTGGTCGCTGGAAACGCCGCATCTCTACACGCTGGTCAGCGAGATCCTCGTCGACGGCGCGGTGGTCGATCGCGACACGTCCACCTTCGGTATCCGCACGATCCGGTTCGACGCGGACCGCGGCTTTTTCCTCAACGGCAAGCCGGTCAAGATCAAGGGCACCTGCAACCACCAGGATCACGCCGGGGTCGGCTTCGCGGTGCCCGACAGCCTGCACGTCTGGCGGCTCGAACAGCTGAAGGCGATGGGCAGCAACGCGTATCGCTCGACGCATCATTCGCCGTCGCCCGCGATCCTCGACGCGTGCGATCGGATGGGCATCCTGATGATCGACGAGACGCGGCAGATGTCGAGCAATGCCGAAGGTTTAGGGCAACTCGAACGGATGGTGCGGCAAGGGCGCAATCATCCGAGCATCATCCTGTGGAGCATCGGCAACGAGGAAATCCATCGCGGCACCGAGACCGGCGCGCGTATCGCCGAGACGATGAAGCGCAAGGTGTACGAACTCGACCGGACGCGGCCGGTGACGGAGGCGTTCAACGGCAAGTTCGGCGAGGGGGCGTCTCGCGTGCTCGACGTGATGGGGTGCAATTACTACCTCGACGCGATCGACCCGTATCACGCGGCGTACCCCGACATGCCGATGATCGGCACCGAGACGGGCAGCACGGTGATGACCCGTGGCGAATATGCGCGCGACGACAAACAGGGCTTCGTACCCGCGTATGATCGCGAGTTCCCCAAATGGGCGACGACCGCGGAGACCTGGTGGAGTTTCTACGACGCGCGGCCGTTCCTGAGCGGCGGGTTCGTCTGGACCGGGTTCGACTATCGCGGCGAGCCTACCCCGTTCGAGCGCTGGCCCGAGAACGTCTCGAACTTCGGCCAGATGGATCTGTGCGGCTTCCCCAAGGACAATTATCATTATTACCGCGCGTGGTGGAGCGAGGAGCCGGTGCTGCATCTGTTCCCGCACTGGAACTGGGCGGGGCGCGAGGGCCAGCTGGTATCGGTGTGGGTCCACAGCAACTGCGATGCGGTCGAGCTGGTCCTGAACGGGCGAAGTCTCGGGCGGCAGTCGGTGGTGACGAACACGCATCTCGAATGGCAGGTGCCCTATGCGCCGGGGCGGATCGAGGCGCACGGGTATCGCGGTGGCAAGCGCGTGATGCACGCGGTGCGCGAGACGACGGGGGCGGCCGCGCGGATCGGGCTGACGAGCGATCGGCGGCAATTGGCGCCGGGTGAGGTCGCGGTCGTCCGTGTCGCGATTCTCGATGCGAAACGTCGCGAGATGCCGACAGCGTCGGATCGCGTGACGTTCACGCTGTCCGGCGATGCGAAGCTGCTCGGCGTCGGCAATGGCGATCCGCGGAGTCTGGAGCCCGATCATGCGACGTCGCGTTCGGCGTTCAACGGCTTGTGCATGGCGCTGGTGCAGGCGGGTGCGAAGGGCGGACCCGTTCGGCTCGAAGCGCACGGGGCGGGGCTCGCACCGGTGATGCTGCCATTGATTGGTCTGACCAAGGAAACCCGGCCGCTCTAGGGTTCGAAGATGGCGTAAACGGTGAGTTGAGAGTCGCCGGTGGCTTCATGGATTGGAGCTTCATGGCGAGCCCCCTCGATAACCGCTGGGCGTTCCTAGCTAGAGCCGCGGAGGCGAACCGCTTTGCCCACACTAAACCCCGAGAGCCATGCAAACCGTTCCGCGAGCGCGGCCTCTCGCGCAAAGGGACATACCTTGGGAAGTCCATCAGCGGAGCGCCCAATTTTCAGACCGGCTTCGTAAGCAGCGCGGAGTTTTTCCGTGTGGGGCATTGAAGCCCAACGCGTCAAAGCTATGGCGTGACCCCCCGGCTAGATAAAATTTAGGACCAGGTCTGCCTAAAGTCCCGGATAGCTGTCGGATATCATCACGCTCGCCGTTTCGGCATACACCTTTTCCCAGGCTTGGCGGGCTTCGGCCGTGAAAGCAGACCCGAGAATTTCCGCAAACGTGTCGATCAATACCGCTCCCACGGCCGCGTATTGGTACGCCTTCACGCCATAGGTAACGTGTCTTTTTGCTAAATCGGTCAGCGCCGGACGCAAGGACGGGAAATTCTCAACGTGCTCGACGAGGGTATCGATCGTCTTTTCAAACACGAAAATCTGGTGCGTCATGTCGTCGGGAAACAGTGCCCGCGCAAAGGGGTGTCGCAAGAGCAGCTGATCGTAGAACATCTCCGAGTATCGAGAGGGTGAGCGTCCGATCAACGCATAGCTTTCCGTCACCAGTCTAACCTGTTCTGCCGTCAAAGACACGTCACCCCTCCCGACGGGAACTTGCTTGAATCGCCAGTTATTTTGGCTGACACGGCATATGCTGCCGTCTCAGCGTCATGAAGCCAAGCGCAATCGGTTTCTACCGGCGTTTTTCGCCTCGTAGAGTGCGACATCGGCCCGCTTGAGGATCACCTGCCCCGCTTCCCCCACCTTTGCGGATGCGATGCCCAAGCTCACGGTAACCTTCGGCTGTCGGTCGGCGCTGGAGGATTCGATCCTCGCCCGCACGCGTTCGGCGATCTGCAATGCCATATCCGCGTCGGTTTCAGGCAGGATGATGACGAACTCTTCGCCGCCATAGCGGCCGATGAGGTCGGTACTTCGCAGCCCCTCGGTCGCGGACGATGCCACGCGTTTCAGGACCTCGTCGCCGACGTCATGGCCGTACCGATCATTGACGGCTTTGAAATGGTCGATGTCGAACAGCACGACCGAGAGCATGGCCTTTGCGGTATCCGTGCCTGCCAGCGTCACATCGAGGCATTCGACGATCCGGCGACGGTTCGCAAGGCCGGTCAAAGCATCTGTCGAAGCAAGGACCATTGCTGCCTCCGCGCTTCGATCAGCGGCATCACGGGCATCTTGCAGCACTTGCCGTGCCTCGATCTGCTCGGTGACGTCACGGATCAGGCCGAAGAGTCCGATAGCGTCGTCACGCGAGGAGTAATCGCGCTCACCCCGCGACGCGACATGCCGGACGGTGCCATCGGGGCGAACGATCCGCGCCTCGAACGCAAAGGGGTGCCCATCGGCGAGCGCGTGTGCGACGATCTGCGAAACACGCTCTCGATCATCTTCGTGATACAGGGCGATAGCTTGATCCAGCGCCGGCGGCTGGCCCTCTGCAAGGCCGTGCATACGGAAGATTTCCGGCGACCAGAACACAGCCTGGTTCACCGGATTGATACGCCAATGCCCGATCTGGGCGGCGGCCTCCGCCTGATCGAGAAGGCGAATACGCTCGAGGAGATTGATCCTCAAACGATCACGCGCCGCCAGCAGCGTTGCCATTGGCAGTGCCGACACGAACAGCGACAAGAGATAGAACTGAAAAAACAGGATCCGCGTCTCTTGCGCCGACCGGATCAGAAAGATCGGTCCGGTACCCCACCCGAGAGCGATCGATCCAAAAATGACGACCACGATCATGCTGATGATCCCGCCCAGCATGCCGCTGCGCAGAACGGCGATCACGATGACCATCATCGGCACGAACAGCATCGGGTAATGGTTCTGACCGAAGGTTGCGCCAGCGGCGAGCATCGTCAGCACGACTATGCCAATCAGGTTCAACGCGTCGCGCTTCGATACCGGCTGTCTTGCCGATCCCGATATTTCAAATATTGCGAGCAACAGCGGCGTGACGAGCAACATGCCCAGCCACACCGTACTGAACCACGAGAGAATAAACCCGCGGCCCGACTCGGGGGAGATACAGGCCGCCGCTCCGGCACTCACCAATGCCGCGATCAACGAGGCAAAGAAGAACGCCGATAGGCCCGTCGGGTTTATGAAGGACACGCGCCCTCCCGAACGCCGTCGCAGAAGAAGCGCGGCGACCATCGACTCGAGACCGTTGGCCGCCGTGAATCCGATGGAAAGGCGAAGACCGGACCCGGCGAGGAAGTTCGCCACGAAACTCGCGACGATCGCTGCCACGACGAACCGCCAGACCGCACGGCGGGGCACCGTCAGCAGCGTGGCCAGGAGAATGCCGCTCGGCGGCCATATCGCAGCGATGCCGTGCGCGCCGCGCGTCGCCAAGAGGGACAGCATCGCAAAGGCGAAATAGGCAATGCCGAGAAACAGCGGACCGAGCGGCGAATCTCCCAACCGTGCAAACATTCCTCGCATTGCAATCGATTAGCACAAAATCGTTAACGACGAGGGTAGCGTTCAAGCTTCGCATTGAGCGGGCGGCTCGGTTGGCCTGGACATGGATGCCATAGGATTCTGGAAAATTCGTCGGCGGTTGAACGTCGAGTGATGTGACGGCGTACAGGGGGCCGGCATAGTCATAGCTAGGCGCAATCCAGATCGGTCTTGAAGAACATTGCAAGAACACCGTCGTCGTGCGAGTGTTGGGACGACGATTTGAGGGACGCCAATGACCGAGCATTACGACGACCAGCAGGAGCCGAAGCCGACGTTCGGCCAGTGGCTTATCACGCAGAAGGACCGAAGCGATCTCGTTGGTCAGCTTGCGATCGGGGCCGTTGCCGACCGCCGTTTCCCGCGTAACGGGGATCCGGAAGCCGTCCGTAAGCACCTCAGTGCCATGCAGGCCGAAGGCGACATGTTCGCTGCGGTCGACGACGCCGAGTCCGACTGGCTGTCGGCTTGATGCAGGACGCATGGGAACAGGCCTTCGCGCTAATGGCGGATCATGGCCAGATGGGTGCCTGCAAGATCGTAGCGTCCGGTATGCAGAAGACGCCGCCAGGGCAGCCGGAGCAGTTCCGGCAATGGGAGGTGTTGGCCGACTGCCTGAACGCCGTCGCAGATGCGAGCCGGACGAAACACTGATCCGCGTGGCAGATTCCCGAAGGTATTTTTAGGGCCGATGCAGGGACATGCGTTCTGCGACATGCGTTGTACGACATGCGTTGTGCCGTGCGTTCAGTTGGCCCGACTTTTGAGGACATCCTTTGCCTAAATTCCTAGTCGCCGAGAGCGAGACAGCAATCGAACGTGACGAACGGCGCAAGCATGCCGGTAAAAGCTCCGGTGAGACCTACGCCGCCACGCTCAGCGAGTTGCGGCCAAAAGCCGACATCACGATCGTCGCGCCGGCGGATGCGGATGCGACGCCGCTCACCCCATCCGATCTGGCTCGATACGACGCCGTGTTCATCACTGGCGCCCCCCTCCACGTCTACGACGATAGCCCGGAAGTTCGGCGACAATTGGCTTTCATGACGAGCGTCTTTGCCTCCGGAACGCCATCGTTCGGCTCGTGTGCCGGGTTGCAGCTGGCCGTCGCTGCTGCGGGCGGGACAGTCCGGAAAATGGAGCGGATGGAAGCGGGCATTTCGCGCCGCATCGTTCCGACCGAAGAGGGTCGCAGTCATCCGCTGCTGAGCGGACGGGGGCCTTGCTGGGACGCCCCTGCGATTCACGGCGACGAGGTGGCAGCGCTGCCGGTGGATGCAACGCTGTTGGCGAGCAACGCGGTCAGCAAGGTACAGGCCGTCGAGATACGGCATGCCGGTGGTATCTTTTGGGGCGTTCAATATCATCCGGAACTGGCACCCGGCGAGATTGCGGTGGCGCTACGTCGCCAGGCCTCGGAGATTGTCGATGCCGGGCTTGCGGAGACGGTGGAAGATGTCGAACGCCGCGCGGATCAACTCGATGTGTTGCAGCATGACGCGGGCCGAACGACGGCGCTTTGGGCGCTCGGGGTAGATCACCGGTTTGCGGAAGAGGAAAGCCGCCGACTTGAGCTGGCGAACTTTCTCGAGCACCTCGCCAGATGCTGATTGTGCTTATCGCTGCCGCGTGATTCTCCTGCACGGTGACGCGGTTCGCCTTCACGATGACGCGCGTTCGTGACGGCGTCAGGCTTCGAGAGCGCATCACCGTTTCAAACCGCCTCGGGAGCATCACCTATTGCCGGTCAGCGGACAAAACGCCGACATCCCGACCATGGGCGATCATTGCACACGGATAACCAGCCGCGGTGACGAAGATCCTGAGTTACCCTGCCGCCCAATCGAACTCCGAAGATCAGAAAGGATAGGCAGGCGGCGTGCCCTTGATCGTCGTCCACTGCCAGTGCGTGAATTCTTCCCAATTGGCGGGACCGCCGATCGAGCTGCCGTTACCCGATGCCCCGACGCCGCCGAACGGATTGACCACGTCGTCGTTGACGGTCTGGTCGTTGATATGGACCAGCCCCGCGTGGAGGCGGTCGCCAATCGCCATGCCGCGCCCGACATCGCGGGTGAGTATCCCGGCGGACAGGCCGTATTCGGTGTCGTTGGCCAACGCGACTGCCTCGTCGTCGGTCTCGAACGGGACGATCACCGCGACCGGGCCGAAGATTTCCTCGCGGAAGGCCGGCATGTCCTTCGTCACGCCGGTCAGGACGGTGGGTTTGAAGAACAGCCCATCGGACGTTCCGCCCGCGGCGATCGACGCGCCGGCGCTGACGCTGCTGTCGAGCAGTTTGCGGGCATGGTCGACCTGCGTCTGGTTGATGATCGGGCCGACCGCGACCTGTCCCGACATCGGATCACCGACGGGGAGCGCGTCGGCATGCTGCGCGAGGCGCTTGGCGAAGTCTTCGGCGATTGTGGACTGGACGAGGATACGCCCCGCCGACATGCAGATCTGCCCTTGGTGAAGGTAGCTCGCCCAGGAGGCGTTGCGCGCCGCGAGATCGAGGTCGGCGTCCTCGAGCACGATCAGCGAGTTCTTGCCACCGAGTTCGAGCGATACCTTCTTCAGGTTTTCGCTCGCCGTCCGGCCGACCATCCGACCCGCGGCGGTCGATCCCGTAAACTGGATCATCGCGATGTTGGCATCGCTGCAGAGCGCCTCGCCCGCGTCGCCGCGCCCCGGAAGGACGTGGAGCACACCGGCTGGCAGCCCGGCGAGCTCGAAGAGGCGGGCGATGACGAAGCCGCCGCAGATCGCGGTGCGTGGGTCGGGCTTGAGTACCACCGCGTTGCCGACCGCGATCGCCGGTGCGACCGCGCGCATCGCGAGATAGAGCGGGAAGTTGAACGGGGAGATCACGCCGACCACGCCGAGCGGCCGACGCCGGGCAAGACTGATCCGGCCGCGCTCGCTCGGCAGCACGAGGCCCTGCGCCTGATGCGGCATCGCGCCGGCGAGGTTGAGCGCCTTGATCGTGATCGACAGCTCGAATTCCGCCTTGGCGCGGACCGATCCGCTTTCGCGCATGATCCATTCGACGATCTCGTCCCAGCGCTCGGTCGCGACCCGGACTGCCTTGGGGAAGATCGCCGCGCGCGCATCGGGCGCATCGGCCGCCCAGTCGCGTTGCGCGGCTCGTGCCGCGGCGGCGGCGGTGGCGATACCCGCAGGCGTCGTCATGCCGATCCTGCCGAGGACCGCGCCGGACGCTGGCTCGATCACGTCCGCGCTGTCGGCCGGACGTGACCAGCCACCGTCGAAGATCGACCCATCGAGCTGCGCGTCGCCGATCAGCTGCGTACCGTCCGTCATCATCGCTCTCCTGCGTTTATCGCTTTACGCTGATCTAGGAGCGGCGGGTTTGTGACGCAAAGACCGTTGCGGTGAAATGCCGATACCCGTTTGGTATGACATGAGGTTTCCGGCGCAAACGCAATCAGGTTGATCGCGATGTCCCCCAATGTCTCGATCGGTCCGGCGATCCGCCAACCTTCAGGGTATCGATCGAATACGGCATCTGTATTGGACTGCCGAACTTTTCGCTCGGAAGTTCCGTGGCATCGACACGCTCACTGGCGGCGATGCGGTCGGCTTGAGCCGGTCGACACTAACGACGTGGCCTTGAAGCCGCGAGGGAGAGGATCGATGACAGACACCACAGGCCCGTCGGCGCTCGATGCCGTACTTGCGGCCGAGAATGCGCTGATCCAGGGTCGGATCGAGCGCCGCCAGTTTCTCCACATCGCAGCCCTTGCCGGGATCGCGTCGAGCGGCGCGATCGGACGAGCCGCCTTTGCGGAGGCCGCGCGCGACAACCAGATGCAGCTCGGCGCTGCGCTCCGGAAACAATATGACTATATCATCTGCGGTGCGGGCTCGTCCGGGTCGGTCGTCGCGCGTCGTCTTGCCGAGAACCCTGCGGTCCGGGTGCTGTTGCTCGAAGCCGGCGGCAGCGATCAGGTCCCCAGCGTCACCAACCCCGGCATCTGGTTCACCAACCTCGGCAGCGAGCGCGATTGGGGCTTCAAGGGCGAGCCGAACCCGAAGATCAACAACCGCCAGATCCCGCTGTCGATGGGCAAGGTGCTCGGCGGAGGCTCGTCGATCAACGTCATGATCTGGTCGCGTGGCCACAAGAACGACTGGGATTATTTCGCGAGCGAATCCGGGGATCAGCGCTGGAGCTACGAGAACGTGCTCGGCATCTATCGCCGGATCGAGGACTATCAGGGGCCCGCGGACGCGCTCCGTCGCGGCAAGGGCGGGCTCGTCTATGTCGGCGAGACCCCGAACCCGTCGCCGATCGCGCCGGCGATGCTGGAATCGTGCCGCGGCGTCGGCATCCCGACCTTCCCCGACCAGAATGCGGTACTGATGGAAGGGGTCGGCGGCGCGGCGATCCCGAACGTGCGGTACAAGCCGGGCGAGCGGCTCAACGTGTTCGGCACCTATGTCCGTCCGATCCTCGATCGTCCCAACATCACGGTGCTGACCCATGCCGCGATCCGCAAGCTGACGATCAAGGGCACGCGCGTCACCGGCGTCGAATTCACCTATGGCGGCAAGCTGGTGACGATCGCGGCGTCGCGCGAGGTGATCCTGTCGACTGGCGCGATCAACACGCCGAAGATCCTGATGCAGTCCGGGATCGGCGAGGCGGCGCAGTTGCGCAAGCATGGCATCCCGGTGGTCGCGGACCTGCCCGGCGTCGGCAAGAACTTCCAGGATCACGTGATGGTCGCGGGCTGCGTGTGGGAATATAACCAGCCGATCGCGCCGCGTAACAATGCCGCCGAGGCGACCTTCTTCTGGAAGAGCGATTCCAGGCTCGACACGCCCGATCTGCAACCATTCCAGATCGAGATCCCGTATGTCAGCGAGGTTACCGGCAAACAATATAACCCGCCCGCCGGAAGCTGGTCGCTGTCGCCCGCCGTGGTCCGGCCGAAGAGCCGCGGCGAGGTGACGATCTCGGGGACGAATCCCGACGATCCGGTGCGGATCGCCGCCAACACGTTCGCCGAGCCCGACGACATGACCGCGATGCTGCGGTGCATCGAGCTCTGCCGCGAGATCGGCAATTCGGGCCCGCTCGCCAAATTCAACAAGCGCGAGGTGATGCCAGGGAAGATCACCGGCGCCGACCTGCAGAATTTCGCGCGCGATGCCGCCGTCACCTACTGGCACCAGAGCTGCACGGCAAAGATGGGGCGAGACGCGATGTCGGTCGTCGACGGGCAATTGCGTGTTCACGGAATCCAGGGACTGCGGATCGCGGACGCCTCGGTGATGCCGCGTGTCACCACCGGCAACACGATGGCCGGCTGCGTCGTCATCGGCGAGCAGGCCGCGACCTTCATCAAGGGCACAAGCGCATGAAATCGGGCAATAAAAGGGGAGTATCGATGGCGATCAGAACGATGATCCGACACGCACTGGTAACGTCGGCGGTGACATCGGCGGCCGTGCTGGGTCTTGTAGCAGCAATGCCTGCCCAGGCGCAGACGGCAGTCGATCCGGGCGACTACACGCCGCTTCCGCCAGGAACCGATCTCGCGCTGGTCTATGGCCAGTTCATCAACCGCGACGAACTCAAGCTGCCCGGTGGGACGACGTTGAAGGACGACACCAACCTCAACACCTCGGTCGCGCTGTTCCGCTATGTCCACTTTACTAAAATCGGGCCGTTCGTGGTCGATCCGCAGATCATCGTGCCGGTTGGATCGGTCCACAACGCGCATGTCGGCGGCCAGGATCTCGGCTCGTCGACCGGTATCGGCGATGCGGTGGTCTTCGCGACGATCTGGTTCGTCAATAAGCCATCGCCCGACCACGCGACGTTTTTCGGCTTCTCGCCGATCGTCGGGATCCCGACCGGAACCTATGATCGCAACAATGCCGTGAATTTCGGCAACAATCGCTGGTCGTTCGATCCGCAGATCGGCTTCATCCAGGGTCTCGGCCGGAACGTGACGCTCGACCTGTACGGCGACGTCAATTTCTTCACCGCCAACGACGATGTCGGGCGGCTGAGCCAGCGGCTGACCAAGAAGCCGGTGTTCCATGTCCAGAGCTGGCTGCGCTATGCCTTGCCCGACAAGAAGACGAGCCTCTCGATCGGCACGGCGAGTTTCTGGGGCGGCAAGGAGTCGCTCGACGACGTCTATACCGGCACCCGCACCGAGCATCAGCAGATCCGCGTCGCGGTTCAGAAATTCGTCGCACCCAAATGGCAGCTCGAACTGATCGGCGGTCGCGACGTCCAGGCGCGCGAGGGCTTCCGCGAAGCCGCCCGCGTCCAAGTCCGCGTGCTGAAGATACTGTGATCGCCGGAGAATGATTACGGAACGTGCAGTCCACGCATACGTGGGCGGTCGCGCAACGAGGGTGGCATGAAATGCCAAGTCTTCACGCCACGTCTGCGCTGGTCCGTATCGTGCGTCGCACTTGGCGGGAGCTTCGGCGGCGACCGTCCAGAACGCGCCCGCCTCGCCGTCGGTGGAGGCGGGAACTTCCGCCGCGCATGTTCACGATCGAGGAGATTTTCAATTTCTGAAGCGCCGCTTCGACCGACCCGTCCCAATCTCGTCACGGTCGCTCCGCTGCTGTTCGTCAGCATCGGGGCGACCGGTTTCGCGATCGTGACGCGCTCGTGACGAACCCGGAAATATCTCATGATGGAGACCCGAGATGAAGATCGCGATTATCGGTGCCGGGATCGGCGGACTGGCGTTGGCGCTGGCGTTGCGAGAGCGCGGGCTCGAAGCGACCGTCTTCGAGCAGGCGTCTCGCCTGACGGAGATCGGGGCCGCCATCGCGCTGTCGGCCAACGGGACGCGCGAACTGCGTCGCCTTGGCCTACTCGACGACCTGCTGGCGCTCGCAATCGAGCCGACCGAACTGATCTACCGCGACGGCATGACCGGTGACCGGCTGGCGGCGCATCCGATGTCCCTGGAGCATGCCTATCAGGACCGCTTCGGCGCGCCGTATCTCGGCATCCACCGCGCCGACCTGCAGAAGGTCATGGGGGCCGCGGTCGGTGTCGAGACCATCGCGCTCGATCATCGGCTCACGCGTATAGAGGAGTCGGCTGATGGCGTGATGCTCCATTTCACCGATCGCGACCCCGTTTTCGCCGATGTCGTGGTCGGGGCCGACGGCGTGAGGTCGATGGTGCGCGATCATGTCACCGGCGGCCGTCAGGCGGTCTATTCGGGTACGAGCGCGTATCGCGGGATCGTCCCGACCAGCCGATTGTCCGCGCTGCCCGATCCCCAGGCCATCCAGTTCTGGATCGGCGAAAACGCCCATATGCTGCATTATGCGATCGGGCCGGAGGGCGGGGACGTCAACTTCTTCGCCGTCGTCGAGGGGCCGACGACATGGCCGAGCGAGACGAGCTGGGTCGTGCCGGCGACCCTGGCGGAGGCGCATGCGGGGTTCGCGAGATGGCATCCGGCGATCGCCCAGATGCTGGAAGAGGCCGCGGTCGACAAGCGCTGGGGACTGTTCGTCACGCCGCCGCTCCGCCAGTGGCACAAGGGTCCGGCGGTGCTCATCGGCGATGCCGCGCATGCGATGCTCCCCCATCACGGGCAGGGGGCCAACACGTCGATCGAAGACGCCTGTATCCTCGCGGGGATGCTCGAAGACCTGACCCCACTCAACCGGGAGGAGCGGTTCGCGCGCTACGAAGCGCTGCGCAGGCTCCGGACGCGAAAGATCCAGCGGAGCGCCTGGGATGCAAACGCCGCGCTGCATACGGTGGCAGCAGGGGCTTCCAAGCGACGCCAGGCCACTTTGGCGAGGTTTCCGGAGCGGTTCGCGTGGATCCATGGATATGATGCGCGCACCGTCGATGGTCGCCTCGATCCAGTACCGGAATGACGCCGCGAGGAAGCTTCAGGGCAGATCCACCGTCAGGTTAGGCTCGGTATAAGGGCCCTGACCCACGCCGATGCACATGAAGGCCATCGCATAGCGGCCCCCGGTGCGGTGCAGTTCCTCCACCGCACTCATCACGATACGCGCACCGGACATGCCAAGGGGATGGCCGAGTGCGATCGCGCCGCCGTTGCGGTTCACCCGCGGATCGTCCGGCGCGATGCCCAGATCACGCAGCGTCGCGATCGCCTGCGAGGCAAACGCCTCGTTCAGCTCGATCACATCGCGCTGGTCGAGGCCGATACCGGTGATATCGGGATCGCGGCGAGATCGTCGGCGCGTACCGTGGCTAGGGTGCCGTTGAGCCGGCCGATGGGCGCGCGGATCGCGTCGCAGATGAAGGCGTCGGGCATGGGACCTCAGGCGGCTAAGTCGATGATGGCGGCGGCGAGCGCATCGGGTACCTCGAGCGGTGCGAGATGTGCGGCGTCGAGCGCGATATGCCGAGCCCCGGGAATGCGGCTGACGAGATGCTCGCCATGCCCTTCGAACGGCGTGGAGGTGTCGCGGTCGCCGCTGACGACGAGGGTGGGGCAGGCGATGTCGCCAAGTCGGTCCGCCAGCCGCATGTCGCGAATAGCGGCCGCGCAACCGGCATAGCCCTCGGATGGCATGTCGATGAGCCCGCGGCGTATCGTCGCGGCGACGTCCGGTTGCGCATCGCAAAAGTCTGGCGACAGGAAACGCGACATGGCGAGATCGACGATCCCTTCGACACCGTCGGTGCGAACCTTTTCGACGCGCGCGGTCCATGCCGTGCGGTCCATCGTCGCCGAGGTGCAGACAAGCGCCAAGCCATCGACCCGTTCGGGCGCGTCGAGCGCCAGTTGCATCGCGATCATGCCGCCGAGCGACACGCCGGCGATCATGGCTGCGTCCAGCTTCGCGGCATCCATCGCGGCGCCGACATCGCCGGCCAGGATGGCCATGTCATAGTCGCCGGCCGGTGCATCGGATGCGCCGTGGCCGCGCGTATCAATCCGCAGCACGGTGAAATGACGGCGCAGTGCGGGCAGGGCGGCCGCCCACAAATCCATGTCGGTGCCGATCGAGTTCAGCAGCACGAGCGGTGGATTGCCGGGCTGGCCCTCGACCTTCCAGTAGATGTCGGCACCATGCGATCGGACGAAGGGCATCAGGCGGCCTCTTCCAGGATGCCGTCCGCCGAAAACGGCGCACCGGTCTTCGCGCGTATTTCATCGAGCGTCACGCCGGGGGCGAGTTCGATCAGCCGCAGGCCCGGCTTGTCGCAGGCCATCACGCACAGGTCGGTGACGATCAGGTCGACGCACGCCTTGCCGGTCAGCGGCAGCGTGCAGGCGGGCAGGATCTTCGGCTCGCCCGCCTTGTTGGCGTGGTCCATGACGACGACCACACGCTTGACGCCCGCGACCAGATCCATCGCGCCGCCCATGCCCTTCACCATCTTGCCGGGGATCGTCCAGTTGGCGATGTCGCCGCCCGCGCTCACCTCCATCGCGCCGAGCACCGCCATGTCGATATGGCCGCCGCGGATCATCGCGAAGCTGTCCGCCGACGAGAAGAAGCTCGACGTCGGCAGCGCGGTGATGGTCTGCTTGCCCGCGTTGATCAGGTCGGGATCGACCGCGTCACGAGTGGGGAAGGGGCCGATGCCGAGCATGCCATTCTCCGACTGGAGCGTAACATCGAGGCCATCGGGAACGTAGTTCGCCACCAGTGTCGGAATACCGATGCCGAGGTTCACGTAGAACCCGTCCTGCAATTCCTGCGCGGCGCGCGCGGCCATCTGTTCGCGGGTCCAACCCATCATGCGGTCTCCGTTTCGCGAACCGTCAGCTTTTCGATGCGCTTCTCGTTGATGGTCGACAGCACGATCCGGTCGACGAAGATGCCCGGCGTGTGGATGCAGTCGGGGTCGAAGCTGCCCGCCTCGACGATCTCCTCCACCTCGACCACGGTCACCTTGCCGGCGGTCGCCATGTTCGGGTTGAAGTTGCGCGCGGTCTTGCGGAACATCAGGTTTCCCGCAGGATCTGCGCGCCACGCCTTGATGATCGACAGGTCGGCGCGGAGCCAGGTTTCGCGGACATACTCCTCGCCGCCGAACGTCTCGACCGGCTTGCCTTCGGCGACGACGGTGCCGACGCCGGTCTTGGTGTAGAACGCCGGGATGCCCGCACCGCCCGCGCGGATCCGCTCGGCCAGCGTGCCCTGCGGCGTCAGTTCGAGTTCGAGATCGCCGTTCAGATATTGCTGCTCGAACAGCTTGTTCTCGCCGACATACGACGAGATCATCTTGGCGATCTGCCGGCTTTCCAGCAGCATCCACAGCCCGAAGCCGTCGGCACCGGCATTGTTCGAAATGACGGTCAGGTCCTTCACACCGGCCGCGCGGATCTCCGGGATCAGGCTTTCGGGATTGCCCGACAGGCCGAAGCCGCCCGACATGATCGTCATCCCGTCGAACAGGACACCCTCCAGTGCGGCGGCGGGGTTGTCGTAGATCTTGGACTTCATGAGGTTTCCTCGCGCGCGACCTGGAATCCGGCGAACGACTGGCTCACCGGCATGATCTCCAGCCGATTGACGTTGAGATGGGGTGGCAGCGTCGCGATCCAGAGGATCGTCGCGGCGATATCCTCCGCGGTCATCGGGTTGGCGCCGCCATAGATCGTGTCCGACGCCGCCCGGTTGCCGCCGGTGCGGACCAACGTGAACTCGGTCTCGACCATGCCGGGATCGATCACGCTCACCCGGACGCCGGTACCGTGCAGATCGGAGCGCAGCCCGAGCGACAATTGCTGCACGAACGCCTTGGTCGCGCCGTACACGTTACCGCCGGTGTAAGGGTAGGTGCCCGCGACCGAGGCGATGTTGACGATCGCGCCCTTGCGCGCGATCAGCTGCGGCAACAGGTGATGCGTGATCGTCACGAGCGCGCTGACGTTGGTGTCGATCATCGTATGCCACTGGTCGAGGTCCGCGGATTGCGCCGGCGCGGTGCCGAGCGCGAGGCCGGCGTTGTTGACCAGCAGGTCGATCCCGCGAAACCGCTCGGGCAGTCCGGCGATCGCGGCCTTGATCGCGTCGGCATCGCGGATGTCGAACACTGCCGCGTGGACATGATCGCCCAGCTCGCCAGCCAGTGCTTCGAGGCGGTCCGCCCTCCGGCCGGTCGCGACGACCTGCCAGCCGGCGCTGGAGAGCGCGCGCACGGTCGCCTCGCCGATACCCGACGTCGCGCCGGTCACTATTGCTGTCTTCATGATGCGGTCCTCAGCCCAGATCGCCGCCCGCGACGGGCAGCACCGATCCGGTGATATAGGATGCTTCGTCGGATGCCAGAAACAGGATCGGGGCGATCTGTTCATCGAGCGAGGCGTAGCGTTTGACGAAGGTGGACGCGGTCACCTGATCGACCGCGTCCGCCATCCATGCCTGCTCGCGTGCGTCGTCGCCATCCGGATTGCGCGGCACGATCCGGGCCGGCGCTTGTGTGCCGCCCGGCGCGGTAGCGACGACGCGGATGCCGGCCTCGCCATATTCCATCGCCAGGCTCTGGGTCAGCGCGTTGATCCCGCCCTTGGCCGCCGAATAGGGGACTCTGCGGATGCCGCGCGTCGCGTTCGACGAGACGTTGATAATCGTCCCGCCACCCTGCCGCAGCATGAGGGGGAGCACCGCGTGGCAGCAATAGAGCGTCGGCATCAGCGAGCGGCGGATCTCCGCGTCGATCTGGTCGGGTTCGAACTCGGCGAACGGCCGCATGCGGATGGCGCCGCCGACATTGTTGATCAGGATGTCGACGCGCCCGAACGCCGCTTCGGCTTCGCGGATCGCCGCCGCTGCGCCGGTGTAGGTTTCGAGGTCGCAGCTGAAGGCCCGCGCGCCGTTGCCGGCTTCCGCAGCGACATCGGCGACGAAGTCTACCTTGTCGACCAGCAGCACCTGCGCGCCTTCCGCGGCTGCGCGCAACGCGATGCCGCGGCCGATCCCCTGCGCCGCGCCGGTGACGACGATGACCTTGTCGCTGAAACGGCCGGCGAAGATCATGCCGCCACCGTCTCGCTGGGCGCGAACTTCTCGTAGTGGAAATGCTTCGGTGCGACGCCCTTGTCGCGCAGGAAGGTCCGTACCGCCTCGACCATCGGCGGCGGACCGCAGAGATAGATGTCGCAGTCGCCTGCGTTCAGATGCGCGTCGGTCAGATGCTGCGTGACATAGCCTTTCAGCGGCTGGCCGGTCTCCGGATCGGCGACGCACGCCGCCCAGGTCATCGTCGGCAGACGTGCCGCAAGCGCCTCGATCCGGGCAAGCTCGACCAGATCGCCGTCCTTGGTAACGCCGTAGATCAGGTGGACTGGATGCTCGGTGCGCTGGTCCGCCAGCACTTCGAGCATCGACAGGATCGGGGCGAGCCCGGTGCCGCCGGCGAGCATGATCGTCGGCCGCTCGACCGCACGCAGGAAGAAGCTCCCCTGCGGCCCGACGAATTTCATCGGCGAGCCCTCGGCGCCATCGCTCGCAAGCCACGTGCTCATCGCGCCGCCGGGAATATTGCGGATCAGGAAACTCGCTTCCTCCGCACCGGGCTTCGAGCTGAACGAATAGGCGCGGTGCTGGCCGGTGCCGGGGACGGTGAGGTTGACGTACTGGCCCGGCAGGAAGCCGAGCGCGGCGGGATCGTCGGGGCGTAGCTTCACGATGATCGTGCTGTCGGAGACGAACTCGACGCTCGACACCGTGCCCGTGTGTTCCGCAGGCTTGACCTTGCATGCCGAGGCCGGGACCGGAACCGCGATGACGCAGTCGGACGACACCTCCATCTGGCAGGTGAGCACCAAGCCCTCCTCGGCCTCGTCCTCGGTCAATGCGTCGTCGATATACTCGTCGCCGAGATCGTAGTCGCCCTGCTCGCAGCGGCATTTGCACGTGCCGCACACCCCGTCCGAACAGTCCATCGGCAGGTTGATCTTGTTGCGGAAGGCGGCGTCGAGCACCTTCTCGCCTGCGTTGCAGTCGATGAAGCGCGTGGCGCCGTCCTCGAAATTGAGTGCGATGCGGTAGCCCATGCTGATCCTCTCGCCGCCAGGCCGCTCAGACGTGGTAAACGTCGATGACCTGGCGGATATAATCGTTTTTAAGGATGATCTTCTTGTTCGTGATGCGCGGCTGATCACTGGTCGCATCGATTGTGTAGAACGACGTTCCGAAGAAGCTCAGCGTCTCCTTGTAGCGATGGCTGAGCGTGTGCCAGTTGAACCGCAGCTCGATGCTCCCGTCGCGCTCGCCGAGAATCTCGACGTTGTTGATCTGGTGGATCGTCCGCGGCTCGGGCATGCTCGCACCCGACCGTTCGGTCTTGATGCGGAAGACACGATCCTCCAGCCCGTCGCGGTTGGGATAATAGATCAGCGAGATCTCGCGCTGCGGATCCTCGACGAGCGTGTCGTCGTCGTCCCAGGCCGGAATCCAGTAGACCGCGTCGGGCGCATAGCATTCCAGCCACGCGTCCCAGTCGCGATCGTCGAGCAGCCGTGCCTCACGGTAGAGAAAGTCGACGACCTGCTGATAGACCATTGTCATGCGGCCACCTTCAGCCGGTCGACGGGGCGGGCGCTGCTACCACCATTGCCGTCATCGTCCTTGTCGAGGCCGGCGATCAGCGTTTGCGCCCAATATTCATGCTGGCGCACGAACAACCCTTCGTCTTCGCTGCGCTCGCCGCTCAGGATCGGTTCGAGACCCATCGCGCGCGCATTCTCGTCCGGACCGGCGATCCAGTGCGTTGCGCCGCGGCTCAGGTCGTTCCAAAGGTCGCCGGCACCCTCATACGCGGTCTGGCAGGCGCGGAATTCCTCGAGGTCGTCAGGCGTGCCGAGGCCGCTGACATTGAAGAAGTCCTCATACTGCCGGATGCGCAGTGCGCGCTCGGAATCCGCTTCGCCCTTCGCGGCAAAGCAGTAGATCGTCACTTCGGTGCGATCGACGCTGATCGGGCGGACGACACGGATCTGCGTCGAGAACTGGTCCATCAGATACACGTTGGGGTAGACGCACAGGTTGCGCGTCTGCTCGACGATCAGGTTCGCGCGCTCCTGGCCCAGTCGTTCGGCGAGTTCCTCGCGGTGCGCGTAGACCGGGCGAACCTCGGGGTTTAGCAGCCGCGTCCAGAGCAGGATGTGGCCGTTGTCGAACCCGTAGACGCCGCCCACGCTCTTCGACCAGCCGTTCGGGTCGACCGCCTTGGTCGCCTCTTCCTTGCGACGGCCGGTGGTCGCCGAGTAGTTCCAGTGCACCGCGCTGACGTGATAGCCGTCGGCGCCGTTCTCCATCTGGAGCTTCCAATTGCCGTCATAGACGTAGGACGAGTTGCCGCGCAGTACCTCGAGCCCCTCGGGTGCCTGATCGACCATCTGGTCGATGATCACGCGAGTGGTGCCGAGATGCTCCTCCAACGAGACGACGTCGGGATTGAGGCTGCCGAACAGGAAGCCGCGGTAATTCTCGAACCGCGCGACCTTGGTCAGGTCATGCGAGCCTTCGGTGTTGAACGTCTCGGGATAATCGCCGGTCTTGCCGTCCTTGACCTTCAACAGCTTGCCCGCGTTGCTGAACGTCCAGCCGTGGAACTGGCAGGTGAAGCTGCTCTTGTTGCCATGTTTGCGGCGGCACAGCATCGCGCCGCGGTGCGCGCAGGCGTTGATGACCGCGCTGAGCTCACCGCCCTTGTCGCGGGTGATGATGATCGGCTGGCGACCGATGAAGGTCGTGAAATAGTCGTTGTTCTCGGGGATCTGGCTCTCGTGCGCGAGGTACACCCAGTTGCCCTCGAAGATGTGCGTCATCTCGAGCTCGAACATGTCGGGATCGGTGAACACGTCACGACGGCAGCGAAAGATGCCGGCATCGGCGTCTTCGACGACGGAGGTTTCGAGGCGTTCGCGCAGCGCGCTAGTGGACTGGGTCATCACAGGTCTCCCGTGGAAATTTTAGGCAACCGCCAGGCGGGCGCGATGGGAAAGGGCTTCGTCGCCGCGTTCGTCGGCGCGCTGCAGCTGGAAATCGAACGCGATGTGCGCCGTGTTGCCCTGCCGGTTGGGTACGGGGAGCAACCCCTCGCGCGTGCCGAACGCAAAGTCGTCGGCCGCGAACGGATCGTCGCCGAAATTAATCTGCGTCGTCAGCTGGCGATAGCCGGGTGCCTCGATGAAGAAATGGACATGCGCCGGACGATTACCGTGGCGGCCGAGCATCGTCATCAGCTTGTCCGATGCACCACCGGGCGGCACGCTGTAGCCACTCGGCATTTTCGAATGGAAGGCGTAGCGGCCGTCGCTGCCAAGGCGAAGCCGGCGGCGATTGTTGAATGGAGTCTGGTCGCCGGTCGGATCGAAGTGCGAATAGAAGCCCTTCGAGTTGGCGTGCCAGACATGAAGGATCGCGTTCTCGACCGGCTCGCCGTCCGGTCCCGTGATCCGGCCGGTCATGTAGAGCGTCTCGGTGTCGTCGGGGTCTGACGTCAGATTGGCGTCGTTATCGACCAAGGGAGCGCCCTCGACATAGAGCGGCCCCTCGATCGTCCGCGGGGTGCCGCCGGTCTTGCCGGCTTCCGCGTCCTTGGCGTCGAGATACAGATCCATGAAATGCTCGAGACCCGAGCCGGGCATCAGCAAGCCGAACTCGCCCGCACTGTTCTGCAGGAAGTTGACCGCACCCCAGGCTTCGTTCTCGGTGATGTCGTGGCGGACGATCAGGGTCATGAGCGACTCAACCAGATCGCGCATGATAGCCTTGACCCGTGGGTTGCCAGCGGACGATTCCGCGCCAGCGACGCGATCGAGCAACGACTGGATTTGCGGCGTCTCGACAAAGCTTACGTCCATTATACTCTCCTAAGTCGCTTTAAGTGCGCCGCCTTGGGACGGTCGCTTTTGGATCGCGTCTCAGCGATCGTCGTCATGCAGGGACGAGGGATGTCGGCACAGCGCAGTCACCCGGATCGTCATGAAGGGGTAGAGCGGCAGGCTCATCAGGATGTCGTGCAGGTCGGCATTGCTGCCGACGTCGAAGATGCTGACGTTCGAATATTGCCCGACGACGCGCCAGATGTGGCGCCACGTTCCGGCGTGTTGCAGTTCCTGGAACCGCGCCTTTTCCGCCGCCTTGAGCCGCGTAGCCTCTGCGGGATCGAAGCCCAACGGGATATTCACGTCCATTTCGACCTTGAACAACATGGCGATCAGGCCCTTTCTGCGACGACGTGGAGGGCCGGCGCGGTGCGATCGCGCCGGAAGAAGGCGAGCCGGTCCTCGTCGAGCGATATGCCGAGCCCTGGTCCGGTCGGCACCTCGAGTTCGAAATCCGCATAGCGAAGTGGTTCGGCAAGGATGTCTTCGGTCAGCAGCAGCGGGCCGAACAATTCGGTGCCCCAGGCGAGCGATGGCAGCGTCGCGCACAGATGCGCCGACGCGGCCGTTCCGACACCGCCTTCGAGCATCGTACCACCGTAAAGACCGATCCCGGCAGCCTGCGCGATCGTCGCGACGGCATGCGCGGGCAACAGCCCGCCCGACTGCGCGATCTTCACCGCGAAAATGCGCGCGCCCGCGCGTGCCGATATGGCGAACGCATCGGCGGGGCCGTGCAGTGCCTCGTCCGCCATCAGCGGGACGATGTGCTTGGCGGACAGCCGCGACATCGCCGCCAGATCGTGTCGCGCTACCGGTTGCTCGACCAGATCGACGCCCGCATCCTCCAGCAGCCGCATGCCGAGATCGGCCTGCGCCTCGCTCCAGTTCTGGTTGACGTCGACGCGGACGCTGCCGCGGTCACCGACGGCGCGCTTGATCGCAGCAACGTGCGCCACGTCGTCACGGACCGCGCGCTTGCCGATCTTGAGCTTGAAGATGTTGTGGCGGCGCAGGTCCAGGACGCGCTCTGCTTCCTCGATATCGCGTGCGGTGTCGCCGCTCGCCAGGGTCCAAGCGACGGGGAGCCGGTCACGCACGCGCCCGCCGCCGATCAGTTCGGACACGGGCACGCCGAGCCGCTTGCCCGCCATGTCGAGCAGCGCCGTCTCGACCGCGCATTTGGCGATGTGGTTGCCGACGACGCTTTTCGCGACGCACGCCATCGCAGCGCCGATCCGCGCCGCATCGCACGTCTTGAGGATCGGCGCGATATAGGCGTCGATCGCAAGCTTGATGCTCTCCGGGCTTTCCTCGCCATAGCTCAGGCCACCGATCGTCGTGCCTTCGCCGATCCCTTCGATCCCGTCGGCATCGCGCATTCGCACCAGCACGATCGACTGGTGATGCATCGTCGCCATCGCCAGCACGTGCGGACGGATCGTCGGTATATCGACGATGAAGGTATCGATCCGGACGATCGCAACCATGACCTTGGCACATCCTCGCTTTTCTAGTTTGCAAGGCTAAGCTATGCCTTACGCCCGAGTGCCGCAAAGATCATTGTGGTCTATGGCCGATACTCTGAAGGTATATCGACATGGATCTGCGGCAATTGCGCTACTTTGCGATGGTCGCCGCCGAGCGGAATTTCAACAAGGCCGCGGAACGGCTGCACATGGCGCAGCCGCCGCTGAGCCGGTCGATCCAGCAACTGGAGGCCGAACTCGGCACCGATCTGATCGACCGGACCAGCCGCCCGTTGAGCCTGACGCCGATGGGCCAAATCTTCCACGATCAGGCGATTCAGGTGCTGCGCCGGATGGACGACATGCGGGCGATGATGCAGGCGGCGGTGGCCACCGAAAAGCGCCGCTTCACGATCGGCTTCGTCGCTTCGACGATCTACGCACGGCTGCCTGCGCTGATCCGTGAGTTCCGCGCCGCGTTGCCCGACGTCGAACTGACGCTGGTCGAGAGTACGACGCTCGACCAGATCGCCGCATTGAAGGAGGGGCGGATCGATATCGGCTTCGGGCGTATCCGGTTCGAGGATCCCGCGGTCCGCCGGACGGTGCTGCGCCGGGAACCGCTGATCGCCGCGGTGCCGCTCGGCAGTCCGCTCGGGCGGGACGGCAACCCGGTGTCGCTGTCGGTCCTCGCGCGCGAGAAGCTGATCCTCTACCCAAGCGCCCCACGCCCGAGCTATGCCGATCAGGTCCTGTCGCTGTTCCATGACAACGGCTTGACGCCAAACGTCGTCCACGAGGCGCGCGAATTGCAGATCGCGATCGGGCTGGTCGCCGCCGAAGAGGGGATCGCGATCATCCCGGAATCGGTACGGCGAGCCCGAACCGACGACGTCCGCTATCTCGAACTCGCCGAGCCCGCCTATTCGCCGATCATCATGAGCCACCGCGTCGGCGACTTCTCGCCCGAGATCGTCGCCTTCATGCGGATCATTGCGCGCAAATACAGCGACTGGAATTATGCGGTACCGGAAGCGCTGATCGCCGAATAGCGCGCGAGTGCAAAGATGAACTAAGCGCCAATCAGCACCGTTGGAACATGCTTCTCAATTCCCCCGAAGGCCGTCGTTCAGCAGTCCGGCTCGTCTTTACGTTGGCCGGTTTTCTGGTTGGGCCAGACAACTTCCAGACGGGAGCGGCTGATACGCCAGTCGCCATCGATCCGCTTATACTCGTCTCTATAGAGGCCGAGCAGCAGCAAAGGGTTTGGATCGGGCTTCGACGCGGTCTCGAAGTCGAGGAGGTAGCAGCTGCCTTCCGCAGCGTCCGGCCCGGTGAATCGGATCCAGTGATTGGCGATCGCATGAAGGAACGGGTAGCGCCCTGCGCCGTCGCGATCATATAGCGCGAACGCGTCGGTCAGGCCCGCCCGGATTTCGTCGATCCCTTGCAGGACTCCTACCGTCACTTCCACAACCGCGTCGGTCGTGAAGACTTGGTCGAGCGCGGCGATGTCGTTGCCGTCGAGATGATGCGAATATAGGATTCGCAGATCGCGGATCGCTTCCTTGTCGAGAAGCGCCTGAAGCGGGTCGGTCATCGCAGTGTGTCCATGATTATGGGTGTAGTCCGACGGGCCGGACGCATCCGGCCCGCTCGATCCTTCAAGCTGCGGCGTATGGAGGATAGTCGATGAACCCGTGCGCACCGCCGCCATAATAGGTGCTCTTGTCCGGCGTCGTCAGCGGCAGGTCGTGACGCAAGCGCGCGACCAGATCGGGGTTGGAAATGAACGGCTGGCCGAAGCCCGCGAGATCGATCGTCCCGTCCGCGATCAGGCTGTCGGCGCGTTCTCGGGTCATGCCGCCGGCAAGGATGATCGCGGTGGCCGGCAGGCTCGTCCGGAAGACGCGGAGTAGCCGCTGGATCTTGGCCGAAACCGATTCGCCCTTGGCATCGCCCATGCCGAAGCCGGACTGGTCCATCACGTGGACATAGGCGATGCGGCGCTCGCCAAGCGCGGCCACCAGCGCGGTATAGGTCTCCTCGATCTCGTCGTAATGCGCCATGTCGAAGAGTTGGCCGAACGGCGATAGCCGGATGCCGACCCGCTCGCGACCGACTCTCGCGATCGTCGCGTCGACCACCTCGAGCGCGAAGCGCAGCCGGTTCTCCATCGTGTCCGCGGCATAGTGATCGCCGCGATCGTTGACCGTCGGGTTGAGAAACTGCTCGAGGAGATAGCCATTGGCGCCGTGAATTTCGACGCCGTCGAACCCGGCTTCGACCGCATTGGCGGCAGCCTGCGCGAAGTCCTCGGCGACGCGCGATACCTCGTCGGTGGCGAGCTGGCGCGGTGTGGAGGCCGCAACGAAGCCGGGCTTGCCTTCCTCGTCATAGCCGAACGCGGTCGCGCCTGCGGCAATCTTCGAACTGCCACTGACCGGCGCTTCGCCGTTGGCCTGGATCGACGGATGCGACACTCGCCCGACGTGCCAGATCTGCGCGAAGATCCGCGCGCCGACCGCGTGGACAGATTGCGTGGTCAGGCGCCACCCGGCGATCTGCAGCGTCGTGAAGATGCCGGGGTTGAACAGATAGCCCTGGCCCTCGCGCGAGATCGGCGTGCCCTCGCTGACGATCAGCCCGGCGGTGGCGCGCTGCGCATAATAGAGCGCGATCGTCTCGGTGGCGACGTCATTGGGCGCGCGAGACCGGGTCATCGGCGCCATTACGACGCGATTGGCGAGCGGTACGCCCGAAAGGTCGAAGGGAGAGAATAGGTCGGTCATGGTGCGATCCCGTGCAACGATGTTCGACGATCCATGTAGCGGACGGGTGACGAATAATTCAGAGGCTGCAATTCCGATCATTGCGGCGCATAGCGCTCCAATGCCCGAACCGATCGACAGCCTTGCTGCACTCCGCGGCTTCGTCGCCGCAGCCGACACGCGCAGCTTCAAGGCCGCGGGGCAGATGCTGGGGGTTTCGTCCTCGGCGATCGGCAAGGCGATCGCCCGGCTAGAGGTGCAGTTGGCCGTCACATTGTTCCATCGCACGACGCGGACGATATCGCTGACCGAACCCGGTGCACTCTTCCTCGTGCGCGCACGCCGCATGCTGGAGGAACTCCGCGAAGGTGAGATCGAGCTCGCCGAGGCCTCGGGCAGCCCGCGCGGTCGGCTGCGCGTCGCTCTGCCACAGGCGGGAAATCTATTGACCAGGGGGCTAGCGGCGTTCGTCGCGGCCAATCCGCTGGTCGATCTTGACCTCGACTATAGCGACCGCCTCGTCGACATTGTCGAGGAAGGCTTCGATGTCGCGATCCGGACCGGCGATACGGGGGATTCACGACTGTTGCACAAGACGCTGTGTCGGTTCGGCTGGAAGCTCGTCGCCTCGCCAGCCTATCTTGAGCAGCATGGCCGTCCAGCGGCAGTCGAGGATCTGTCGAGCCATATCTGCTTGCGGCAAAGGTTCTCGTCTGGTCGACTGGTTACATGGCCGATGGCGTCCGCGTCCGGGGTGGAGGTGCCGGTCAGTCTGGTGAGCAGTTTGATCGATCCGTTGTTGGGCCTGGCGCTTGCCGGTGCAGGGATCGCGTCGTTCCCCGAATTCCTCGTTCGCGATGCACTCCGTACCGGCTTGCTGGCCCCGGTCCTTGAGGGGCATAAGAGCATGGAGGGCGTGATGACGATCTTGTGGCCCGCCAGTCGGTTCCGCGTACCGAAGGTCCGGGCCTTCGTGGACTGCATCGCCGAGCACATAGACATGTGATCGGCGACGTAGCGGCTCTCGATCCACGTCGCGCGACACACCGTCGGCCAATCTGCTGCCGCTCAAACCTGGCCGTACGAACTCAGATTGTCAGCCCCGGAAGCCACCGCACTCTCCTCAAGATCGGAGGTCCGGGTATCTGAACTCAGGCCTCAGCTTCGATCGGCAGACATCGCCGCCTCGCGCTGCTGCTCGATCTTCTCGAGCCGATCCGCCAGCGCGGACATGATCGAAGCATAGGCGGTGCTGCCCAACGCAAGCCGGAGCGCTGGCCGTTCGGCATCGGCGGCGGCGATCATGGCATCGGCGCATTTCGCGGCATCGCCCTTGATCGCGAAGCTGCCGTCGGCAACGCCGCGCCGGACCGCGCCGGCGGGCGTATCGTCGTAGATCTGCATCGGTACGGCATCGTCCATGGTGGTGGCGAAGCTCGTAGCAGTGGGGCCCGGCTCGACCAGGATGAAGTCGATCCCGAACGGCGCCACTTCCTGGGCCACCGCTTCGACGAAGCCCTCGATACCCCATTTGGTCGCGTGATAGACGCTGAAATTGGGATAGGCGATCTGGCCGCCTTCCGACGAAACCTGCATGATGCGGCCGCCGCCCTGCTCGCGCAGGTGGGGCAGGCTCGCGCGGATCACCTGGATCGATCCGGTGAGATTGGTGGCGATCTGTCGGTCGATCTGCGCATCGCTGACCTCCTCGGCTGCTCCCAACAAGCCATAGCCGGCATTGCTGACGACGACGTCGATCCGTCCCATCGCGATGAACGCGTCTGCGATCGTGGCGCGCACCGCAGCGGTATCGGTCACGTCGAGCGTCACGATCCGCAGGCGATCGCCGTAGCGCGTCGCGAGATCGTCGAGCGCCCCGGCACGGCGCAGCGTACCGACCACGCGGTCGCCGCGCTCGAGCAATTTCGCCGTCATCAAACGGCCGAGTCCGGCCGAGGCGCCGGTAATGAACCATGTCTTCTGCATCTGCGTAACTCCTGAGCAACTGCGGACGGAGATAGGCTGGCGCGATTGATCGGAGTAGGGAGGCCAATCGGCATGACCTAGTGAAAGATCTGCACCAATGTCCAAGCCAAGCCTGGCCGATCTCACGGCCTTCGCCAGCATCGCCGAGCACCGCAGCTTCCGTCGCGCCGCCGATGCGCTGGGGGTGTCGCGCTCGTCGCTCAGCCACGTGATGCGCACGCTCGAGCGGACCCTGGGTGTACGGCTGCTTCATCGCACGACCCGCAGCGTCGCGCCGACCGAAGCGGGGGAGCGTCTGTTGCAACGCCTGGCGCCGGTGCTTCGCGACCTCGACGAGGCGCTGGATGCCGTGTCCGACGACAGCGGTCAGCCGAGCGGTACGCTGCGCATCAA
This sequence comes from Sphingomonas sp. 4RDLI-65, assembly GCF_049472435.1. Lineage (NCBI taxonomy): Bacteria > Pseudomonadati > Pseudomonadota > Alphaproteobacteria > Sphingomonadales > Sphingomonadaceae > Sphingomonas > Sphingomonas sp. 4RDLI-65. The sequence goes on from NZ_JBCEBT010000003.1 coordinate 289,412, forward strand.
CGGCAACGAGGCCGCGGCGCGCCTGCTGCTGGGGACGGTCGTTCCGCTTTTTCTCGCGCGCTACCCGCAGATGGCGCTCGATCTGGTAAGCGAAGGGCGATTGATCGACATCGTCGAGCAAGGGTTCGATGCGGGCATACGGCTCGCGGAGTCGGTGCCGCAGGACATGATCGCGGTGCGCTTGGGTGGCGACATGCGCTTTGTCGCGGTGGCGTCCCCTGCCTATCTCGCTGCGAACTCGACGCCAATTCATCCTGACGATCTTCGTCGGCACCGCTGCATCCGGCAGCGATTACCGAGCGGCAAGCTGTATCGCTGGGAGTTCGCCAGATACGGCCAGGAGATTGCGATCGACGTGCCGGGGGTGCTGACGCTCGATCACAGCGGCCTGATGGTGGAGGCGGCGATCGACGGACTCGGTATCGCTTTCGTTCCCGAGCACGTTGCCCGTGCAGGGCTGGATGACGATAAGCTGGCCATCGTGCTGGCGGACTGGTCGCCAGCGATCCCCGGTCTGTGCCTCTATTGCCCGGGCAACCGGCACGTTCCGGCTGGGCTTCGTGCGTTCATCGACATGGTGAAGACCTTCGCCTTTGAGCCAAGTGCCGTGGGTATGTGACGGAGCGGCTGAAGATCGGCTTCAAAGCGATGGGTTTCCGGCAAAACCGATCCGGCCGGGCGCGGTCGTGCCCCGATCATGATACCCTGAGTTAAGTTTCCAAGTCATTTTGTCAAAGCGCCGCGCGCGTCCCCGATCTCCAGCCAATAGCCGTCGGGGTCCTGCGCATAGATCTGGCGGACGCCGTCGAACCGGACCTGCATCGTGCGCGGCTTGCCCGCTAGATCGGTCCAGACGATGCCATGTCGGTCCAGCCACGCTGTGACGGTAGCGAGATCGTCGACGTGCAGCGCCAGATGCTCGTTCCGGTTCGACGGCTTCGGTGCGGTGCGCCCGTCGAGGATGTGGAGCGCCAGCCCGTTGCCGAGGTCGAGCCAGCGGCGGTTCTTGAGCGGCGTTGGGATGATCCGCAAGCCGAACGCCTCATGGTAGAAGGCTGCGCTGCGATCGATATCCGCCGCCTGGATCGCGACATGCTCGGCTTTGGCGACGGGCGCGACCGCCGCTTGCGGTGCTGCCAGTATGAGAAGAACGGACTGCACGATCATGAGCGGTGATCCTCGAAACGAGTAGGAGTGGTATGGGCCGATGTTCGGGGGATCGTCATCTGCCTCTGCACGACGTCAGTTCGGTTGCGCATCTTCCAGGTTCGGCAGCAGAAGATGGGCGATGGCAAGCGCGACGAAATAGGCGATGCCGGCCCAGACGAACACCGGGACGTAGCTGCCGACCGTTTCGAGCACGTGCCCGACATAGCGCGCCATGATCATCCCGCCGACCGCCCCGGCGGCACCGCCGATGCCCATGACGGACGCGACCGAGCTCTTGGGAAACGTGTCGGAGACCATCGTGTACAGGTTCGACGACCAGCCCTGGTGCGCGGCAGCGGCGACGCCGATGATCGCGACCGCGGCAAACAGGCTGGAGACGGTGCTGGCCAGCATGATCGGCAGCACGAGTATGGCAGAGGCGAGCAGCGCCAGCTTGCGGCCGGCATTGACGCTGTAGCCGCGCTTGATCAGCGCCGACGACAGCCACCCGCCGCCGATGCTGCCGACGTCCGCCAATAGGTAGACCGCGATCAGCGGCGGACCGAAGGTCTTGAGGTCGAGGCCGTGGCGCTTGGCGAAGAAATCCGGCAACCAGAACAGGAAGAGGTACCAGACCGGATCGGTCAGGAACTTCGCCACGACGAAGGCCCAGGTGCCGCGATAGCGGAACAGGCGACGCCACGGGATCGGCGCGGTGCCCGCATCATTGTCCTGATCGGCGCGGATATAGGCAAGCTCCTGCGCCGAAACCCGCGGGTGATGTTCGGGCGCGCGGTAGAAGATCAGCCACGCCGCGAGCCACACGAACCCGAGCATGCCCGTCACGATGAACGCCGCGCGCCAGCCATAGGCGAGCGTGATGATCGGCACGACGATCGGCGTGGCGATCGCGCCGACATTCGCGCCGGCGTTCAGGATGCCGGCCGCGAGCGCGCGTTCTTTCTTCGGAAACCATTCGGCGACCGACTTAATCGCGGCCGGAAAGTTCGCCGCCTCGCCCAGCCCGAGTGCGAAGCGGGCGATCGAGAAACCGCCGGGGTTGCGGACGAAGGCATGGAACAGCGCAGCCACGCTCCACACCGTGATCGCCGCGGCATAGCCCATCTTCGAGCCGATCTTGTCGATGATCGGCCCGCAGGCGAGCAGGCCGATCGCATAGGCTGCCTGGAACCAGAACACGATCATGCCGTAGTCGACCTCGGACCAGCCCAGTTCGCCCTGCAGCGTGGGCTTCAGAATGCCGATGACCTGGCGGTCGATATAGTTGATCGTCGTCGCGAAGAACAGCAACGCGCAGATGACCCAGCGGACGTTGCCGCCGGCCTTTGGCGGGCCGGGATCCGTCGCCTGTGTTGAACCGTCCACGCTCGCTCTCCCCTCGCGGTTTGTCCGCTTTTATCGGCTGTCGAATGCTGCCACTTTGTCGGCCAGCGTCACGCGGCCCTGCAGGCACGTACGCCAACCACCGAATCGACGATGCCGTCGCGCCCTGCCGAGTCCCACGCCGCTGGAGAACAGTCGATCGCGCGAGAGGCGAAGCGGGCGGCTCAAGCGCGCGCCGCCATATACGCGATCCCGCGCTCGAGACCGCGCAGTTCGGCAAGGCCGCGCATCCGCCCGAGCAGCGAATAGCCGGGCAGCGTGTGCTTCGAGAGGTCGTCGAGCATCTGGTGACCATGATCGGGGCGCATCGGAATCGAGCGGCCCTCGCGCGTCTGAAAGGCATGAATGGCGGCGACCAGTGCGACCATGTCGGCATCGCCGTCGAGATGCGCTGCCTCGTGGAAGGCGCCGTTCGGCTCGCGCTGGACCGATCGCAGGTGAAAGAAGCCGATCCGGTCGCCAAGCCGCTCGATCATGCCGGGCAGGTCGTTGTCCGCACGGGCGCCGAACGAGCCCGCGCAGAAACACAGACCGTTGGAGCGGTTGGGCACTCGCGCGAACAGCGTGGTAACATCGGCCTCGGTACTGACCACGCGGGGCAGGCCGAACAACGCGAAGGGCGGGTCGTCGGGATGCACCACCAGCCGCATGTCGAGTGCGTCGGCCAGCGGACAGACCGCCTCCAGGAACGCGATGTGGTTGGCGCGAAGTCCCTCGGCATCGATCGCGTCATATTGCGCCAGGGCGTCGCGAAACCGATCGGCGGTGAAGGTCTCCTCGCTGCCGGGGAGCCCTGCGATGATGGTCTTCTCGAGCAGGCGGCGCGCGTCCGTATCCATGGCAGCGAACCGGCGGCCGGCGCTTTCGACCAGCGCTGGGGAATAATCCTGTTCGGCCCTCGCGCGCCGCAAAATATGGATGTCGAAGACCGCGGCCGCCTCGAGTTCGAAGCGAAGCGCACGCGCGCCGTCGGGCATCGCCCAGGCCAGGTCGGTGCGGGTCCAGTCGATGACCGGCATGAAGTTATAGGTGACCGTGCGGATGCTGCACGCGGCCAGGTTGGTCAGGCTCTGGCGATAATTGTCGATCAGCCTGTCCCGGTCGGGGCCGCGCGTCTTGATCGCCTCGTGCACCGGCAGGCTCTCGACCACCGACCAGACGAGCCCCGCCGCCTCGATCTCGGCTTGCCGCGCGGCGATCGCGTCCTGCGGCCAGACGTCGCCATTCGCAATCTCGTGCAGCGCCGTCACGATGCCGGTGGCACCAGCCTGGCGTATATCGCGCAACGTTACCGGATCGGAGGGGCCGAACCAGCGCATCGTCTCGATCATCGGCACCTAGCGTCCTCTCTTGATTGCGCGGACCTCATGGCCTCGCTGTCGTTCGTTCCTGTCTAGCGATCCGGAATCTAATAGGCCAGATGCAATAAAGTGGTCAGGCCATTTTGTAGTGCGACAATCGGTCAGTTTCGGCAAAGGTTGCGGCCGCCAAGGGAGGCTGATCGGAGGGACGCGATGGCGCCAAAGTGGCTGCTCTGAGGCCGCGGAAATCGCCGCTGCGTCGCGCTCGAATAGAAAAGCGGGTGCGCCGCGATACCGTGCGGCGCACCCTGAGTTGGTCGGCATCGGCAGGGGGGCGCCGATGTCGATGGGGGGAAGGGGGTATTCAGAACTGAAAGTTGACCGCCAAGGCGTAGGTGCGGCCGAAATAGGAGGTGTAGAGCGGATCCTTGCGCACCGTGTCGACGGTCAGGCGATTGGTCTCGTTTGTGACGTTCGAGACTTCGGCGATCAGCTTGATATGCTCGTTGAGATTATACGAGGCCGATGCGTCGACGAAGATCGAGCTCGCGTTCGACGTCGAATCCGCGTCGACCGAGCCGCTGGGAACCGCCGTCAGGAACGCCGCGCGATAGTTCACCGTCGATCGGATGCTGAACTTGTCATCCTCGTAATACAGCGTCCCGCTTGCCGTTTCCGGCGACAGCCCGACCAGCGGCGCCGTGCGGGACAGCGTCGGCGATATGACGTAGTTGATGTTCGAACGGACGCGCGTGAAGTTGCCAAGTGCGCCGAAATTGCGGAGCACGCCGGGCAGGAAGGTGAAGGGCAACTGGACGTTCACCTCGAACCCGCGCAGCGGCCCGCCCTCGGTATTGTTGCTCCGCTGGACCGTGAACACGTCGGTCGGGCGAAGCTGCGTACCGTTGAGCAAAGTCAGCGGCAGGCCGATATCCTGGAACGCCACCGCCTGGCTTGTCGTCTGGATGTAGCTCTCGATATTCTTGTAGAAATACGCGACCGAGATCAGCGAACCCTTGGCGAAATACCATTCGAGCGCCGCGTCGAACGTATTGGCGCGGATCGGTTCGAGGAAGGGATTGCTGAACGCTGCGGTCTGGATCACGAGGTTTGCGGAGCCTGCGGGAATCAACTGGCCGTAGGCTGGCCGTGACATGACCCGCGCCACCGAAGCGCGCGCGATCAGATCCGGCGTGATGTCCAGCGCGAGGTTCGCCGACGGCAGCCAGTCGTCATAGCTGCGGCTGACCTCCGATATCACGAAACGCGAGGGATAGAGCGATCCGGCGGGGGCGGCCGAGGTGATCGGGCCATAGGTGCTGAGGCTGGTATGGACATAGCGGACGCCGGCATCGCCGCGCAGCGCGAAGGGCAGGGTGTCGGCGGTGTTGAACTTCACCATTCCATAGCCCGAGGCGTATTTCTCGGAGACGCCGCCAAACGTGCCCTTTGCGCATTCGATGCTGCAATAGACGTAGCTGTCGAGGCCGACCGCATCGCGGAACTTGTCCGGATCGATCGAGACGAAATCCTGCAACAAGCCGTCCAGATTGCTGCCGACGCCCTTCGTCACATTGGTCAGGCTCGCGAGCGTGACCCCCGTCGGCAGGGCGAGCGGCGTGTTGGTGGCAAGCTGCCGCTCGCGTGCGGTATATTTGTTCGTGCGATACTGGCCGCCGACCTGGAGCGTGAAGCCCTGCGCCGCCTCCCATTCGCCGTTGAGTTCGAAGGTCTTGCTGGTGATCGTGTTGCGGCGGATGAAATTCGACAATTGTCCGCGCTGGTCGCCGTTCGCGAGCGGCGGCCCGTATTGGAACAGCGCGGGATTGGTCGTGTCGATCCCGTAGCCGATCTTCGGAATGTCGGGATTGTCGCGAAAATCGATCGAGAAATTCCGCGTATCGTTCGCATCGATCGCGACTTGCAGGCGGTCGACATCGAGCCGCGACTGGTTGATGCCGGCCAGGCCGTAAACCCGAACCGTGTCCGAGAAGCGCTGGTCGAAGTTCAGATTGACCTGGCGATAGGTCGAGGTGAACTTCTCCTGCTGCATTTCCGACCGCAGATCGACGCCGTCGAACAGGCCGTGGACCAGCGACCCGTTATCGTCGACTTCGATCTCGCGGACCGAGGTCAGGGGCTGGCCGTTGTTCGAGATCGCGCGCCCGAACGAGCGCGCATCGAACATCTGGTCTAGCCGGTCGACCTTGAAGCGCGAATACAGGCCGTCGAGCGATATGTCGGTATTCGCGCTGGGCTTCCACTGCAGCGTCAAGGTGCCGGCGAGACGCTCCTGATCCTGGCTGCTTTTCACCGGGCGCGGCAGGCGCGGCAGATAGACACCGCCGCCCGGGCGACCGTTCACCCCGGTACGGCTCATGATATAGTCATAGGCCGCAGCCGTGCTGGTACGCGGATTGCCGGTGCTGCAATTGTTGGCGTCGGCGCCGATCGGCGTCCCGTTGGGCTGGGTGTAGCCGCCGACGGGGCTGTTCGTCGCGGCCCCACGATAGCTGTAGCCGACGGGCGTGCAGAATGGGAAGATCACGCCGGCGTTCGCAGTGCCGGCGGGCTGCGCCTGACCGTAAACCGTGGTCGGCACGACATCGACCGCCGAATAGGCATATTCGTCGATATGCCGCTTCGAATAGGCGATGCTGCCAAGTATGCCGAACGTGTCGCCGAACTTCTTGGAGACGAGCGCGGACAGGCGCGGATCGGCCTTTTTGCTGATGTCGTTGTAGATGCCGCGCGCGGTACCGGTGAGGACGAAATCCTTTTTCTGGTCGAACGGCTTGGGCGCGCGAAGATCGACCGTCGCGCCCAGCGAGCCTTCCTCGACATCCGCCGACAGCGTCTTGCGGACCGAAAGCGCGGAGAAGATCTCGGTCGGGAAGGTCACGAAGTCGAACGAGCGACCGGTCGCGACGCCGCCGCGGATGTCGCTGCCGCTGACCTGCGACACGCCTTCCATCCCGTTGATGCGCACGCGCGTGAACTGCGAACCAAGACCGCGAACCGAGATGTTCCGGCCCTCGCCGCCGTCGCCGCGCGAGAGCGCTACGCCGGGGATGCGCTGCATCGATTCGGCAAGGTTGGAATCGGGGAACTTGCCGATATCCTCCGCGACGATGCTGTCGATCGCGGCGGTTTCGTTACGCTTCTGGTTCAGCGCGTTGTTCAACGCGGCACGAAAGCCGGTAACGACGATATCTGCGTTATCCGCCTCGTTCTCGGGTGCCGCCTGAGGGGGGCTGGCGGGATCGGGCGGGCTCGTCTGGCTGTCCGCAGGCTGCGGCATCTGGCTGCCCGCGGTCTGCTGGGCCATGACAGGCGCGGCGATGAATAGGCTGACGATGCTCGTCGAGATAAGCAGTTTCCGCTTATCGAAGCTCTTACGGCTCAAAGACCCTCTCCCGATAGGCCGGGCGCATTGAGTTGACGCTTCCCGACATTTTGCCGCCCTAGCTTTCTAAGGTCGGCGTAATTCGTCAGGTATCATTGCTATTTTAGTATGACAATGCAGAATCATTTGGTCAGGCAGATTGTTTGGCCACTAGGATCCCGGTCTGGCCCTATCATACTGTGATAGGCTGAAAACAAAGATGACAGGCATGTCCCGGCGGCGGGCACGGCTGGTCGTCAGGTCAGACCGAGCGTCGGGCCAGCGCGCGGCGGCGCTGGTCGGTGGCAGCGCGTGCGCGCTCCACGGCTTCGGTTTCGGTAACGTCGAGCAGGTGATCGATCACGCGGGCGAGATGATCGCGCATCGCATTGCGTGCGTCGATCGGCGAGCGGGCCTCCAGCGCACTCAGGATCCGGCCATGTTCGATCATGCGGTTCTCGGTGCCGAGGCTTCCCGCCTTCGCCAGCACCTCGCGCGCCAGCGGCGAGCGGAACCGCATGTCCCAGAAGTCGGTGACGGCGGAAATGATGACGGCATTGCCCGTCGCCTCCGCGATCGCGATGTGAAAACGACGATCCGCGTCCTCCGCCGCCACGGTATCATCTTGGTTCATCTGCCCCAGCAGGCCGCGCAATTCGAGCAGCTGCTGTTCGGTTATCTCGGTCGCGGCGACCGCGGCAACCTCGCCTTCGAGCATGCGACGCGCCTCGGTGATCTCGAACGCGCCGATGTCGAGCTCTTGCTCCGAGTCGTTCGACGAGGAGGCGAGCACGAACACGCCCGATCCCTTGCGGGCCTCGACCATGCCCTTCATCTCGAGCGCGATCATCGCCTCCCGGATGGTCGGGCGACTCACCTGGAACCGCTCGGTCAGGTCGCGTTCGGCGGGCAGGCGCGCGCCGACCTGGTATACGCCGGCCGTGATGTCCGCGATGATCGCCTGCACGATCTTGCGATAGAGTTTGCCGCCGCCTTCAGTGCCTTGCATTGCATTCCTCGTTCGATCCGCGCCCGCTAGAGCGATGGCGCCACCTTTTACTTCGCGCTGCGTAAAGCATCGTCAAGCCTGGTGCAGCCGAAAAGCGTGCGCTGGTCGGATTAAAATGCCTTACAATCCTGTTGCATGTGGCCCGACCACAATTTAAGACCTAGTTCAGGAGAGGCCGTACGACAGCGACATGTCGGCGGGAAACGATGCGAGACGACCGGACCCGTCCGGATAGGGTTGCCCGACCCGCGCTCGCAGAAAAGAGAAAAGGGGAGGCGAATGGCTCGAGCGCTCGCAATTCTGACCTTGGCGGCCGTGCCGTTGATGGCGCAGTCTTCGGTCAATGCTGCACCGACGCAGCAATCCTCCACCCATCAGGCCCTCACCAATCAGGCAAAGGCGCCGTGGCGCGATGTTACTCCGCGCGAAGGCTTGGCCGGCTGGCGCGCGACCGGCGGCAAGGCGAGCTATGCGTTCGAGAATGGCGAAGTCATCGGACGCGCCGAGCCCGGCAAGACCAATAGCTGGCTCGTATCCGAGGCGCAGTATGGCGACTTCATCGTCGAATTCGACGCGAAGACCGATCCGGCGCTCAATTCCGGCATGATGATCCGCGGCCAGAGCCGACCCGATTATCGTGACGGCGTGGTGTATGGGTACCAAGCGGAGATCGATCCGTCGTCGCGCCGCTGGAGTGCCGGGCTGTACGACGAGCAGCGGCGGCAATGGCTCTATACGCTGGGGCGTAACGAAGCGGCACGGCAGACCTTCCGCTCGGGCGACTGGAACCACTACCGCGTCGAGGCGATCGGCACCCGGCTGCGGACGTGGATCAACGGCGTACCCGCCGCCGATGTGGTCGACGACATGGACTCACGCGGTTTCATCGCCTTCCAGGTCCATGCGATCCCCGACGCCGAGGCTGCACGGCACCCTGAAGTGCGGTTCCGCAACGTCCGGATGATCACGGATTCGCCGGCCCGGTTCGCGATGCCCGCGACGGCTCTCCCGGAACAGGGATGGTTGACCAATCGCCTGTCCGGCGGTGAACAGCGCGCTGGTTGGAAGCTGCTGTGGGACGGCAAGACCGGCGCCGGCTGGCGTAGCGTCAAGGGCCAGAAGTTTCCGGCATCGGGGTGGTCGATGGCCGATGGTGCATTGCGTGTCGATGGTGGCGGTGGTGGTGGTGGCGGCGATATCGCGACGACCCGCGACTATCGCAATTTCGAACTGTCGATCGATTTCAAGCTGACGCCCGGCGCCAATAGCGGGATCAAGTATTTCGTCGATGGGGGCCTGCTCAAAAAGGGCGAGTCGATCGGGTTGGAATACCAGTTGCTCGACGACGAGCGGCATCCCGATGCCAAGATGGGACGCGATGGCAACCGGACGCTCGGGTCGCTCTATGATCTGATCGCTGCGAAAAACCTCTCCGATCCCGACAGCCCGGGCAAGCGGATCAATCCGCCGGGCTCCTGGAACCGCGCGGTGATCGTGGTGCGCGGGGCGCATGTCGAGCATTGGCTGAACGGCTTCAAGATGGTCGAATATGACCGCGGATCCCCGGCGTTCCGTGCGCTGGTGGCGCAGAGCAAATACGCCGGCGTGCCCGGCTTCGGCGAAGGCAAGCAGGGACCGATCCTGCTGCAGGATCACGGCGACCGGGTCGAATTCCGGTCGATCAAGCTGCGCGAACTCTGAGGGGGATGGATCGATGGACCGTCGGACGATGATCAAGGGCGCGGGCGCCACGGTAGGGCTGGGGCTCGGCGTGGCGATGAGCGCGCGCAGCTATGCGCGGATCAAGGGCGCGAACGATCGGCTCAGCGTCGGCATAGTCGGGGTGAACGGGCGCGGGCAGGCGCATATGGGCGCGTTCACGAAGGTGCCGAACGTCGAGATCACCCATTTCTGCGACGTCGATTCGGTGGTGCTCGCCAAGCGTGCAGGTGAGTTTGCGGCGCGCGGCAATCCGGCGCCGAAGACCGAAGGCGATTACCGCCGCCTGTTCGACAACAAGGCGGTGGACGTCATCACGATCGCGACGCCGGACCATTGGCATGCCAAGCTCGCGGTCGATGCGATGAAATCGGGCCATCACGTCTATTGCGAAAAGCCGATCGGCATCGCGCCTGCCGAGGGCGAGGCGATGATCGCCGTGCAGAAAAACACCAAGCGTGTCTTGCAGGTCGGCAACCAGCAGCGATCGAGCCCCGAGACGCGGCAGCTGCTCGCGCTCGTCCAGGCCGGCGAGCTGGGCGACATCTACGAGGCGCAGACCTGGTACGCGAACGATCGCAAGACGATCGGCAAGGGCCATGTGACGACGCCGCCGGCAAATCTCGATTGGGACATGTGGCAGGGGCCACGGCCGCGCGCGCCGTATCGGTCGAACCTGGTCCCGTATAACTGGCACTGGTTCTGGCAATACGGGACCGGCGAACTCTGCAACAACGCGATGCACGAACTCGACGTCGCACGCTGGATGATGGGGCTGACCTATCCGAAGACGGTGTCCGCGCAGGGGGCGAAGCGCTTCCACGCCGGCGACGATTGGGAAATGTACGATTCGCTCGCGCTGGACCTGACCTACGACAACGACCGGGTGATCCGCTGGAACGGCGAGAGCTGCAACGCGATGCTGACCTATGGGCGCGGACGCGGCGTCCTGCTGCTCGGCACCAAGGGGTCGGCGGTGGTCGATCGCAACGGCTTCGAGCTCTACGATCTGGCAGGCAAGTCGATCCGGCAGGTGATGGCCAAGGCAACGTCGGAGACGACCGGCACGGTCGGCGAGGGCATCCTCGACGTCTATCACGCAGCCAATTTCGTCGACGTGATCCGCGGCCGCGCGTCTGCGCTCAATTCGCCGATCGCCGAGGGGCATATCAGCACGACGCTCTGCCACCTGGGCAACATGGCCTATCGCACCGACAGCGTGCTGACCCTCGATCAGACGACTGGCAAGCCGAGCAGCGCCGAGGCGATGAAGCTGTGGTCGGTCGCGTATGAACCGGGCTGGGAGGTCAAGGCCTGACGTGAGCATCGCCGCGCAGGTCGAGCGCTTCGGTGCGATGGGAACGCGGGTCGAGCTGCACGTGTTCGGCGGCGGGTTTGCGCATGCACTGGTCGCGGCGCGGCGGGCGATCGAGAACGTCGACGATGCGTTGACCATCCATCGACCGTCGCCGACAACCGTAGTCAATGACGAGCTTCTCGCCGGGCGAGACGTCGCGATCGACGATCCGGTGCTGACCGAGGCGCTGATCGCGATCCAGGACGTGCACGCGCTGACCGACGGGTTGTTCGATCCCGCCATCGATCACCGGTTCGCCGGGGCGGGATGGGGCGACATCGTTTTTGATCCGCGCACGGCACGGATCGCGGCGACGCGGCCGCTCGCGCTGGATTTCGGCGGCTTCGGCAAGGGGTTCGCGCTCGACCGGGCCTGCGCGGCGTTGCGCGATGCGGGCATCGTCTCGGCGTGTCTTTCGGCAGGCGAGAGCTCGCTGGCGGTGATCGGCGAGCATCCGCTCGGCGGTGGCTGGCCGTTCGCGATACCCCATCCGTCTCAGGCCTGCGCGGTGCTGGTCGAGCTCGAACTCCTCGACGAGACGCTGTCGATCTCGACGACGGTGGGCGCGGGCACGCACGCACCCGAGCGTGCGGCGATGATCCGCCCCGGCGACGGTGCGATCGTCACCGCGGCACGCTGTGCGGTGGCGGTCGATCGCAGCGGCGGCAGGGCGGAGGCGCTGAGTACGGCGCTGCTGGTCGCGGACGACGCTGGCGCGCGACGACTGCTGGAGGGCGGGCCGACCCGGCGTTTCCTGTTCGATCTTTCCCAAGAGGCGGCGCCGACCGTCGACGTAGCGAGGATGCACGCGGCATGACCGACAAGGATTTCGACCTCACGCGGCGATCGTTCATCGATCGCGTGATGATGGCAACCGCGGGCGCGGGGATGGCGGCGGCTGCGCCCTGGGCGGCATCCGCGGCATCGGCGGCGGATGCCGATCCGGTGAAGACCAACCCGGTCCGGATCGGCGTGATCGGCACCGGCGACCGCGGCCGCACGCTGATCCAGAACATCGCCAAGACGCGCAACTGCACGGTCGTGTCGATCGGCGACACTTATGCGCCGAACCTCGCCAAGGCGCGGCAATGGGTCGGTCCGACGACGCGCAATTTCAGCGATCACCGCGCGATGCTCGACGCGGGCGGGATCGATGCGGTGGTGATCGCGACGCCGCTCCACCTGCACGCACGCCACAGCTTCGACGCGTTCGACGCGGGGCTGCACGTGTGGTGCGAAAAGGCGATGGCGCGCACGATCGCGGATTGCGGCGCGATGGTGACCCGCTCGCAGGCCGCCAACAAGGTACTCCAGATCGGCCACCAGCGGATGTTCCACCCGACCTATCTCAACGCCCTGAAGCGCGCCAAGGCCGGCGAGATCGGCTCGCTGACCCAGATCCGTGCGAGCTGGCACCGCAACAATGCCTGGCGTCGTGCGGTGCCTGCCGACGCGACCGATCGCCAGATCAACTGGCGCCTGTACCGCGACAGCTCGGCGGGGTTGATGACCGAACTGGCGACGCACCAGCTTCAGGTCGGCAACTGGTTCTTCGACGCGCCGCCGACGCGGGTAATGGGGTCGGGCAGCATCTGCTTCTGGAAGGACGGCCGCGAAGTCTACGACCATGTCGCGCTGATCTACGAATATGCCGGCGGGCGGAAATTCATCTACACTTCGCTGCTGAACAACGCGCGCTACGGCTGCGAGGAGCAGATTCAGGGTAGCAAGGGCACGATCGAGCCCGAACTCGGCCGGATCTATCAGGAAGTACCGGCCAAGGTGCTGGCGCTGCAGCGGATGCAGAAGGACGTCGCGCGGGGGCACAAGCGCACCGTGCCGATCGGCGGCGCGACTTGGTTCCCCGAATTGCCCGTGACGACGCCGGGCGAGTCGCTCGGCTGGGGCGAATATGACGAGACGATGCTGCAGTTCGAAGGGTTCGGCGCCGCGGTGCGTGCGGGCAAGCCGCTGCCCGGCCTGCTGCGGCAGGCCTATCAGGCGAGCGTCGCGTCGTTGCTCGGCGAACAGGCGATGGACCGCGGCGAAGCGATGACCTGGCCGACGAATCTGGTCGCGATCTGACAAGGGGAATAGCTGTGACCGATACCAACCGACGCGGGATCCTCGGGCTTGGCCTGACCGCGGGCCTAGCCGCCGGGTTCGCCGCCGACGCGTTCGCGCAATCCGCTACGCGGGGCGACGCACCGACCGAAGGCGCAGTCGCGCGCCCGGCACCGGAGGCGAAATACCGCCTGCCGTTCGCGGTGATCGGCATGGATCACAACCATATTTACGGCATCACCGATGCGATCATCCGCGGCGGCGGCGTGCTCACGACCTTCTACGCAACCGATCCCAAGCAGATCGCGATGTTCCGAAAGCGCTACGGCGACGTGAAGCTCGCCCGGTCCGAGCAGGAGATCCTCGACGACCGCGCGATCAAGCTGGTGTGCAGCGCGGCGATCCCCAGCCTGCGCGCACCGCTGGGCATCCGAGTGATGCGTGCCGGCAAGGATTACCTCAGCGACAAGGCGGCGGTGACGACGCTGAAGCAACTCGCCGACGTCCGCCGCGCGATCAAGGAGACCGGGCGCAAATACGGGATCATGTATTCCGAACGGCTCGAGGTGCCTGCCGCGGTGATGGCGGGGCAACTCGTCCATGACGGCGCGATCGGGCGGGTGATCCAGACCGTGAACCTCGCACCGCACCGGCTGTCCGCCGCGAGCCGTCCCGACTGGTTCTGGGACCCGGCGCAGAATGGCGGCATTTTGACCGACGTCGGCAGCCACCAGGCCGACCAGTTCGTCTACCTGACCGGCAGCAAGCGCGCGCAGGTGCTCGCCTCGCAGACCGGCAATTTCGGCAATCCCGCGCATCCCAAGTTCGAGGATTTCGGCGACATGATGCTGAGCGGCGATGGCGGCGCCGGCTATGTCCGCGTCGACTGGTTCACCCCCGACGGCCTGCCGACCTGGGGCGACGGCCGCCTCTTCATCCTCGGCACCGAGGGCTATATCGAACTGCGCAAATATGTGGACATCGCCGGGCGGCCGGGCGGCAACCACCTGCTGATCGCCGACAAGAAAGGCACGCGTTATCTCGATTGCTCGAAGGTGCCGTTGCCGTTCGGGCCACAGTTCGTGACCGACCTCGTCGAACACACGTCGATCGCGCAGGATCAGGAGGGTGCGCTGCTCGCGGCCGAACTCGTGCTGACCGCGGAGGCACGCGCGACGCCGGCAAGACGCTGAACCGATAGGGGGCGCTGGCCGACCGGTGCATGGCGTCCCAAGGTGTCGCTATGGGCGATCGGTTTCGGCGCAGCGCCGCACAGGCACGGCCCTGGATCGGCCAGGACGCGTTCCGTTCAGCCAGCATCTCGATCCGATAGTGTGTCTGCAGGTCGTGCTCAGGCAGCCGCGCGCATCGCGGCAATTCCTTGATCCCAACTCGTTACGGGCGCGTAGCCAAGCTCGGTGCGGGCGCAACGATCGGAGATGGTGAAGTCATAGCCCACCATCCGCAGCATCTGCCGCGTCAGCGGCGGCTGGCCTGCGCGCCCGAAGGTCCGCCAGACGAACTCCATCACGCTCGCCATGAACCATGCCACCCCAAGCGGCGCGCTGCGGGCCTTGATCGCGACGCCCTTGGTCTCGACCAATGCGGTGATCACCGCACGCATCGACTGATCCTGTCCGTCGGTGACGAAATAGGCCCGGCCGCCGGGCGATTTCTCGGCGGCTAGGATCGCGCAAACGCAGACATTGTCGACATGAGCAGTCGACATGATCTGCTGGCCGCCGGCGGGCCACGCGAAACGGCCTGCCTCGACATCCTCGGCCATGTGGTCGAGCATCGGCATGCCTGCACCCCAGATGAGTGGCGGCAGGATCACGGCCGTGCGCATCCCCCCGGCTTTGTCTGCGTCGAGAACCAGTTTCTGGGCGCGCGCCTTGGAGCTGAGGTAAGGTGCCCAGGATGGATAGGCGAGCGGCGTGTCTTCGGAGATGTCGGTCATCGGCCTACCGTCGCCCATCACGACGCCTGCAGCACTTATGTAGACGAAGCGCGTTACGTGCTCCGCCTGCGCGGCTGCCAACATATTGCGCGTGCCTTGCACATTGGCGCGTTCGAAGTCGGCTGCCGGTGCCCACAGCGTGAACAAAGCGGCCGCGTGAAACACGACATCGGCATCGACCATGCCCTGCCGAAGCATGGCGGGATCATCGAGATCGCCAGCGATTGGCTCTGCGCCAATCGCGTGCAGCTTGGCTGCGTCATGAGGACTGCGATGCAGCGCACGGACCGTCCAGCCTTCCTGCACAAGCCGTTTGACGAGGTTACCACCGAGAAGCCCCGTAGCGCCGGTTACGAATGCAATCGCCATTGCCATCTCCTTGCGAGTCGATGGACGTATCACACCGGTTTAATTGAATTACAACATATGAAATATGTAACCTGAATATTGTCAGGTCGTCTAGCTATGGCTATGGATCAGGCATGCGAGATTTACCCGTGCAGCCGCTTTCGGCCTCGAACATCCTGGAAAGCGCCAAGGCGCAGGTTCGTCGGTTTGGCGAGGGCAAGACCAACGTGACCGATGTCGCGCGTGACATGGGGGTGAGCCACGCTGCGCTGTACCGGTTCTATCGCTCGAAAAGCGGCATGATGGACGCCATCGTCCAGGAGGCGATGGACGACGAGGGCAGACTGGCAGAAAGGCATGTGACGGCCGAAGGACCGCCCGCCGAACGACTGGCGGCGATGCTGCTCGATCTGCACCGGCACAAGCGCGCGCGCTTTGTCGGCGACCGCGAGATTCACGATCTCTATCGCCGCATCGTCGTCGAGCGACCCGACATGATCGCGACCTATGCCGATCGGATCACTGCGCTGATCGCACGGGTCATCGAGACTGCGGTTCTGCGCGGCGAATGGACCGTCGACGACATCGGCATTGCAGCCGGCGTGGTTCGGGACGCGGCCATGGTCTATGTTCATCCCGCCTTCGTGGCTCAGCTCGTCACTGCGGGCGCGCCGGTCGAGGATATGTTGCGCGCAACCGTCACGACGCTCGCTCGCGCGTTCGAAAGCGGCGTGATTTACGGCCGCCCGGAAGAAAGCGCCGTCGCAGCGCAGGCAGAGGTCTGACATGGCACGATCGAATCCCTATTATAACGGACCCCGGAGCGACCATTTCGACGGTCTGCGTTTCTTCAACCCAGGCGAACCCGACACCGACCGTGGTCTGCGCGACGTGCTGCGGTGGCGACGGGCGGCTCCAGACCATCGCTGGCCGCAGGTGGTCGAGGTCGTTCCGGTGATTCCGGAACAGCGGATGGAACCACTGACGGTGACGATGGTCGGCCACGCGACAATGCTCATCCAGGTCGCGGGGCTCAACCTGCTGACCGATCCGGTATGGTCGGATCGGGCAAGCCCTTTCCAGTTCGCAGGTCCAAAGCGCGTCACGGCGCCGGGGATCCGGATGGACGACCTGCCGCCGATCGACGTGATCCTGCTGTCGCACAACCATTACGATCACCTCGACATCGCTACGCTACGCGAACTCGAGACGCGCCATTCGCCGCGTATCGTGACCCCGCTGGGCAATGACGCGATCATAAAACGGCATATCCCCCAGGCGCGGATCGAGACGGGGGATTGGGGCGACGCTATCTCCCTTGGCCAGAATACGGATATCCATATCGTCCGGGCAAACCACTGGTCGTCTCGTGGATTGAACGACCGGCGCATGGCGCTATGGGGCGGCTTTATGATCAGGGTGGGCGGAACGCTGATCTACTTCGCCGGTGACACGGGATATGGCACCGGAGCGATCTTCCGAGACCTGCGCCAACGGTTCGGATCGCCCGATCTCGCCATCCTGCCGATCGGTGCCTATGATCCGCGCTGGTTCATGGCTGCCCAGCACGTCGATCCAGAGGAGGCCATCCAAATTCTGTGCGATCTGGACGCTCGCCAGGCACTTGGCATGCACTGGGGGGTATTCAAGCTGACGGACGAGACGAGAGACGCCCCGGAAAATCGCTTGGCGGCGGGACTTGCAGCCCGTGGCATTGCCCCCCGGCGTTTCAAAGCGATGCGGCCTGGCGATGAGGTACGCATCGCTTGAAATGAGTCACTGGCTATTGGCCACCTGGACCCAAGTTTGCAGGCAATGGTCGTTCGCCGTTAGGTTTTCGGGAACTCACGCGCCAGTTGATAAGATCGATCGCCCGGCCGCTGCTTGTCGGCCAATGGGCAGAGATATTAGCTGGCCGCAATCGGCGGCGGTCTCAGCGCGCGGACAGTCCCAGCAGCGCGCGGGTCGAGTGGAGGGCTCGCTCGAACGGATCCTGCGTGCGGCCGATCTTGACCATCACGCTGGCGCCCAGCCACAGATAATATAGCGCTGTCGCAAGGTCTGCCGGTGCTTCTTGCACGCCGACCGAGCCGTCCTCGATGCCGCCCTCGATCGCCCGGGTCATGCGCGCGATGATGCCGCTCGTTCCGGTCTTCAGCGCAAGCCGCATCGGCTCCGACAGATCGGCCACCTCGGCGCCGAGCTTTACCGCGAGACACCGCCCCTGACAGTCGAGCGCCCCCTGATTCTCTCGCCAGGCTGCGAAATACAGCATCAGCCGTTCGGCCATGGTGAGGCCCGGCTTTGCGAACAGCGCATCCATATCGGCATGATAGCCCTCGAAATAGGCCAAGAGCATAGCTTCGCCGAACGCATCCTTGGAGGCGAAATAATGGTAGAACGATCCCTTGGGGACGCCGGCGTCCTTCAGGATTTCGGTCAGACCGACCCCGGAGAATCCCTTCCGGCTCATGATCCGCTGGCCAGCAGCCAAGATCGTCGACCGCGAATCATTGTCTTGAACTGCGAGTACCATGCCGCTTCATACGGCTGATTAGACCAGTCGTCTATATAAAGAGGTGGCTGCCGTCTCGCAGTTTACGTGGCACCAAACTTCCGAAAATCTAGGCATAGGCCAAAACCCCCTCGCGCAAAAAATCACTAGACGACCGGTCTAATCAACCCTAGATGAGGGGTATCGGCGCTGCAGCGGAGATACCTCCGGGCGGCAAACCGACCCAAATCAGTAGACGACCGGTCCACTGAAATCGCTTCACCCGTCGGCCGTTCGGTCGCCTGCCAATTCGAAGGAAGTCTCATGAAGATCCTGATGGTCCTGACCTCGCACGACACGCTCGGCACCACCGGCTGCAAGACCGGCTTCTGGCTCGAGGAACTCGCCGCACCCTATTACGCGTTCAAGGATGCCGGCGCCGAGATAACCCTCGCGTCGCCCAACGGTGGCCAGCCGCCACTCGATCCGAAAAGCAACGAGCCCGACAGCCAGACCGACGCCACCCACCGTTTCGAAGCGGACGCCGAGGCTATTGCAGCGCTGGCGAAGACCGTGAAGCTGTCGGACATTTCCCCGGCCAATTTCGACACCGTATTCTACCCGGGCGGCCATGGTCCGCTGTGGGATCTCGCCGAGGACAAACTCTCGATCGATCTGATCGAAGGCTTCCTGGCCGCCGACAAGCCGGTGGCGCTGGTGTGCCATGCACCCGGTGTCCTGCGCCACGTCAAGACGCCCGCGGGTCGTCCGCTGGTCGAGGGCAGGAAGGTCACCGGTTTCGCCAATTCGGAAGAAGAGGCGGTCGGTCTCACCGACGTGGTGCCGTTCCTGGTCGAGGACGAATTGACGGCCCTCGGCGGGGTCTATTCGCGCGGCCCGGACTGGGGCTCGTACGTGATCGAGGACGGCCTGCTCATCACCGGCCAGAACCCCGGTTCCTCGGCCGCCGCCGCCCGCGCGCTGATCGACGCGCTGAAGGTAAAGCAGGCCAGGTAAAAGCAGCCGCCGAGGTCGCGCGCCTTATCGAGTCTGCCGGCGATCAGTTGCCCATGCGGATCGAGCATGCGTCTGGACCAAAATTGACACCGTACGAGGGCAGTTGTACTGAAAGGTACAACTGCCCTCGGTATCAAGGTTCAGCGATGTCACGCGCCCCGTTTCCACCGTTCACGCTCGAAACTGCAACGCAGAAGGCCCGCATGGCCGAGGACGCCTGGAACAGCCGCGACGCCGAAAAGGTATCGCTCGCCTATACCCCCGACAGCGTCTGGCGGAATCGTGGCGAGTTCCTGGTTGGCCGCGACGCCATCGTCGCGTTCCTGACGCGCAAATGGGAGACGGAACGCGACTATCGGCTGATCAAGGAAGTGTGGGCGCATCACGGCAATCGGATCGCGGTGCGGTTCGCGTATGAATGGCATGACCGCAGCGGCGCCTGGTTTCGTTCCTATGGCAACGAGAATTGGGAGTTTGACGAGGTCGGGCTGATGGCGCGCCGCATCGCCTCGATCAACGATCGCCCGATTGTAGAAAGCGAGCGCCTGTTCCACTGGCCGCTCGGCCGCCGGCCGGACGATCATCCCTCGCTCAGCGACCTCGCGCTCTGAGCGCAAAACGAACCCTGACCGATCGCGCCGCCGCGCTGCCTGCGTTGGCAGAGGCGTTTCGCGCGCACGGCTTCGAAGGCGCGAGCCTGTCGATCATTGCCAAGGCGACCGGGCTGGGAAAGGGCAGTCTCTACAATTTCTTCCCCGGCGGGAAGGAAGAGATGATGGCGGCCGTCCTCACCGACATCGACCAGTGGTTCGACCGCGTCGTCTTCGCGCCGCTGGAGCAGGCCTCCAATCCGGCGGCGGCGATCGTCGCGATGATGCGCGACGTCGAACGCTATTTCCAATCCGGCGGCAGGGTCTGCCTGGTCGGCTGGATCGGGTTGGGCGCCGCCCGCGATCCGTTCGCACAGCAGGTGAAGGGATATTTCACCCGCTGGATCTCGGCACTGACGCATTGCCTGGAAGCTGCACACGTCCCGGCATCTGCGGCCGCGCAATTGGCCGAAGAGGCCGTGGCCGGCATCCAGGGCGCGATCATTCTTTCGCGGGCGTTGGACGATAGTGGTGCGTTCACCCGGCTTGCCCGCCACCACCAGGCCTGCCTGCTCCAGGCCGTGGCAGGTCGGATCTCGGCTTAGCGGCAGTCGAGCATGGCTTCGTCCAGCCGCTACGGCTACTGCTCGTCGCGATCAGCCGCGTCCGCAAAGTTGCAGCAGTCGCACCATTGCCAGCACGATCAGCACGACGCTCGCGACCGCGCCGATGCCCATTTGCTTCACCACGCCGGTCAGTCTTTTTCCCGGCGCGGCGATGCGCAACGCACAGATCAGCGTACCGGTGACCGAAAGCGCGCTGAGCATCGTGCCGAACAGGAACCACAACAGCTTGCTCGGCAGCCCGCCCCAATTGCCGAAATGGAGCGGGTCGGCGGCTTCGGATACGCGCTGATAGGCGGACATGCCGGTTGCATCGTGGGTGCCCAGCACGCGGCCGTCGCGGGCGTCGAACCACGCCTGGTTGGCGCGGTCGCGGACCAGCATAGCGCCCGCCTGGCCCTGCAAGGTCAGGCGGCCGTTATCGAACGCGATCCCGCGCACGTCGAAATCGGGCCAGCGTGCGATCGCCCCTGCGATCATCGCGTCGATCGCCACGGCCGAGGGCGGGCGCGCCGTCGCCGCGACGGCAGGGCCTTCGGGTTCGGGCGGTCCGGCGCCGAGCCGGTCCGCGAGATACCACAACCCCGTCACGCCGATCAGCGCGATGAACCAGATGCTCCATAGCCCCGCCAGCCGGTGCAGATCGCCGATATAGCGGCGCGCCTCCCTGGGGTGCCGCATCGGCCGCGGCCAGCGGACAAAGCCGCGCCACCATTTCTTGTAGACCTTGAACGCGGTGGCGAGCGTCAGCAACAGCGGCACGGACAGCACGGTGACCAGGATGATCCCGATGTCGGTCGGCAGCATCAGCGCGCGGTGCAGGTCGCGCACGACGTCCTGCACGGTGCCGGTCGAGGTCACGCCCTGTACCCTGGCGGTCCACGGATCGATGTGAACGAGCCGTGCTTCGCCGTCGGCGTCCTCGCCCTTGGCGCGCACCGCGAACCCCGGTTCGATCGGCGCCGACACCTCCTCGACCGTGAAACCGGGGACGCCGGCGGCGGCGGCGTGCCAGGCACCCCAACTCGCCATAGGCCCTGCCTCGGAACGCGCGCGCATCGCCGGCTGCACCATCCAGTCGATCTCGTCGGCGACGGTGGCGATCGTACCGGTGATCAGCACGAAGCTGAGCAGCAAGCCAAGCTTCAGCCCGGCCCAGTGATGCACGATCCACCAGGCCGATCGATGCGGCTTGGCTCGCGGGGGCGGAACGGCGGCCATCAGACGTGGAATTCGACTGGCACCACGAGTTCGATCCGCTGCCCTTTTACGTCCTCGGGTGGCCCGGGCAGGGGAGAGGCACGTTTGGGCAGCGCCAATGCTTCGCGGTCGAGGAGCGCGAAACCCGAGCTCTGCTCCAGCGTAACGGCCAGTACCGTGCCCGCGCGGTCGAGCGTGAAGCGGATCAGCACCACGCCCTGCTGGCGGCGTGCGCGCGCGGACGACGGATAGGATTTTACCGCATTCAGCCGTCCGAGCACGCGCGACTGCCAATCGGCCGGCCGTTCGGATGGGGCGCTCGCCACGGGGCGCGGCGGCGGGGTCGGTGCCGGCGGTGCGGCAGCCGGCGCGGACGGCGTTGGTGCGATGGTGGCGGGAACGGGAACGGTCGGCGCTGGAGCGGCCGTCGGTGCCACCTCCGGCGTTGCGATGGACGGTGCTGGGGACAGTGCTGGGGACGGCGCTTCGACCGGCTCCACAAAATCCTCGGGTACCGTCTCTGCAGGTGCTTCGGGCGCGGGGACGTCGAACACCGCGAGCGGGGCGGTGGGCGCGATCTGCACCAGTGCGGGTTGCCACACCCATAGCGCGATCACGACCGGGATCGCCTGCACGAGCAGCGTCAGCCCGAGCGACAGCGGCGACCACCGCCTTTGGCGATAGCCGCTGGGCATCGCATCCACCGTCGTGTCCGTAGTCGGGGAGGCGACTGGTCTTGCGATCGTCATGTGCACGCTCATGCCGGCACTCCTAGAAGCGCGTCCGGATCGTGCCGACGACGCGCCGCGGCGTGCCCGGGTAGAGGTTGCTCTCGCTCTGCACGCCTTCGATGTAGAAGCTGTCTGCGAGGTTCTCGGCGTTGACGGAGGCTTCCCAATGCTCGTCGATCGCGTAGCGGAGCGATGCGTCGAAGGTCTCATAGCCCTCGATGGTGAAGCTGTTGGCGAGATCGATCTGCCGCTTGCCGACCACGCGGATGCCGCCCGCGAGCGACAGGCCCTTCAGCGCGCCGCCCTGGACACTGTAGCTGGTCCACAGCCGCCCGCTGAGTTCGGGAACGCCGGTCAGCTGGTTGCCGACCGCAAAGACGTTGTCGCGGGTGATCCGGGTGTGGAGATAGCTCGCATTGGCGATCACGCTCCAGCCGGGCAGGATGTCGCCGGTCAGATCGAGCTCGACGCCGCGCACTCGTTGCTCGCCGGTCAGGATCGAGAAATCGGAATCGGTGGGATCGTCCGTCGCGACGTTCTGCTTGGTGATCTGGAACACCGCGCCGGTCAGCGACAGGCGATCGGGGACGACGTCGAGCTTTACGCCCCCCTCGAACTGCTCGCCCTTTTCCGGGTCGAGCGGCGAGCGGTCGACCAACTGGCCCTGCTGCGGCCGGAAGCTCTTGGTATAGCTGCCATAGAGCGAAACGGCAGTTGTCGGCTGATAGACGAGCCCCGCGCGCCAGGTCAGCGCATCGTCATCGGTACGGGTCTGTTCGGCGTTGAACAGGTCGTCCGTGAAACTCTTGGCGCGATCGTAGCGCAGTCCGGCGAGCGCTTTCCATTTCTCGCCGAGGCTGATCTGGTCCTGAAGATAGAAACCCCAGTTGCGGACCGCGTAGTCATAGCGCGCATTGGCACGCGTCACGGGGATCGGCGTCGTGCCATAGACTGGCGCGTACAGGTCGATCGCCCCGATGTTCGCGCGCGCCGAGCGGAACAGGAAATCGCCGCGGCTGCGCTCCACGCCCATCATGATGCGGTGCTCGATCCCGGCGGTGAAGACGTCAGCCAACGCGTCGAGGCGCATGGTCAGGTCTTCAGGCGCCTCGGTGCGCGTCGTCACGCGGCGGCGCAGCGTGCGGCCATCGTCTTCCAGGCCCTGGAGGTCGACGGCGTTGCTGTCGTTCGAGGTCGCATCGGTATACCGCCCGGTCGCGCGCAGCATCAGCCAGGGCGTCACCTGCCGTTGCGCCGCAAGCCCCAGCACCAGCTTGTGCGCGGCGGTGATCGACCAGCGCTCGCCAAGATAATTCCCCGCATCGTGCGGATAGTCGCCGTTCTCGTCGGCATAGAGGCCGCGATCGAACGGCTGCTTCTGGTTCACATAGTCGGCGGTCAGATCGACGCGGGTCAGCGCATCGGGCTCCCAGCGCAGCGCGCCGGCACCGAACACGCGTTCGCTGGCGCGTGCTTCGTCGCGAAAACCACCATTGGTCTGGATCGCGCCGGTCGCGCGGGCGCTGAGCGTCCCCGAGGCGTTGAGCGGTCCGCTGACCGACAGTTCGCTGCGGAAGAAATCGAAACTGCCGCCCTGCACCGCGGCGTCGAACGAGAAGGTCCGGCTCGGCGCGCGCGTGACGATGTTGATCACGCCGCCGGGATCGGTGAGTCCGACCATCACCGATGCCGGCCCCTTCAGCACCTCGACGCGCTCGACATTGGCGAGATCGAGAAAGGCCTCGGGCCGCTCGGCGGCGCTGCTCAGGGGGAACCCGTTTATCGCATATCGCGACGCGACGAAGCCGCGGATAGTGTAGTTGTCGGCACGATTGCCCGCGGTACCGTTCAGCTGCACGCTGGATACGTTCTGCAGCACGTCGGTCAGCCGCGTCGCCGCCTGATCCTCGATCACCGAGCGCGGCACGACCTGGATCGACTGCGGCACGTCACGGATCGCCGTGTCCGTGCGGGTGGCGGTGGCGGTCAGCGTCGCGCGGTAACCGGGGACGGCGCCGATGGCGGTCTCGATCGGCGTGCGGGCGGAGCCGGTGCCGGCATCGGCCTGGACCCGGACGGGGCCGAGTTGTGTCCCGCTGCTGGCGCGCGAGATGCGCTGCAGCCGCACCGCGGTGCCGCCGGTCGAGCGATAGGTCAGGCCCGCGCCGCCGAGCAGTTGCGACAGCGCTTCGCCGGTAGTCCGTGCGCCGGACACTGCGGCAGACGTCTGCCCTGCGACGTCGGCGGGCTCGTACCCGACCTGGACGCCGGACTGGCGCATATAGGTGAGCAGCGCGCTCTCCAGCGACTGCGCGGGAATGTCGAAGCTGCGCACGGACTGCGCCTGCGCGGTACCGGCGACGAGCACAGCGGCCGGCGCCGCTCCGCCCAGCAGGAGTGCCGGCAGAACCGACCGTGAAAGCGAAACCATATATCCCCCGAGAGCGTCTTGATCCTGTGTTGCATTCGCAACAGCGTCATGGCTCTGACGATCGGCGGAGGGGGGTACCCAAGCATATGCGCGAATTTATTTGTCTGCGGTCCCTGCGCGTACGATCAGGATGCCGCCGGGCAGGCGGATCGTGTCCAGCCCGCGCATCACGACCAGCGTCGCCAACGCATCGTCGGCCCGGCTCGCGCGAAAGCTGCCGCTCACCGGTGCTAGCGCGGAGAGATCACCCCAGACATAGACGGGCGCCGCGCGATATCGCGCGATAGCGTCGATTGCGGCGGGCAGGGGCGTGGCACGGAACAGCAGTTCGTCATTCCGCCATGCCGCGATCGTCGCGGGATCGGTGTTCGCCGACCGTCGTGCGGGCTCCCCGGTGCGATAGCGCGCCTGGTTTCCCGCCGACAGGAGGAGCGATCCGCCCTGCTTGGTTGTCACGCGGACCAGCCCCTGCGTCACGCCGACGCGCACCGCATCGTCCGTGCGGTCGACGGCGAAGGCCGTGCCGACATCCTGTATCACGCCGTCCCGGGCGAGGACGCGGAACGGTCGGCGGTCATGCCGCACGTCGAACCACACGCGCCCCTCAAGCAAAGTCACCAACCGCCCGCCACTGTCGAACGCCACGGACACCGCGGAATCGGCATCGAGTATCGCGCGCGAACCATCGGCGAGCGCGATCGCCTGGGGCCGGGTGGCGGGGCTACGATAGTCAGCCTGGAGCCAGAGCCACGCTGCCGGTATCGCTATGATCGCGGCCAGCCCCGCAGCGACGGCAAGGCCGGCATGGACCGGACCAAACGCGCGGAGTGGCCGGTGCGCCGGGGCCATGGCCAGTGCGTCGGCGGCGAAGGCATCTTCGATCGCGGCTAGGTCCTGCCAGGTGCGGCGTTCGCGCTGGAACGCGGCACGATGCGCGTCGTCGGCGTCGAGCCAGGCGTGCAACTGTGCAAGGTCTTCGGTCGCCACCGCCGCCGACGCCAATCGGGTGATCCAGCGGCGGGCTTCCCCGGCTGCATCGTCCCGATCATTGGCGGCGTACTGCTCCATCGATTACCCTCTCCCTGCGCACCGCTTAGGTGTTCCATTCTATGACGTGTGTCACCCGACCGGACCCCAATATGTGAGCGAAAAATTCTTTCGCCCGCGGACGTTAGCGGTCGCCGTCGCGCGCCTTCGCCAACAGATCGAGCGCGCGGCGGACATGGTTTTCGACCGTCGTCGTGCTGATGCCCTGGCGTTCCGCGATCGTCGCCTGGCTCAATCCTTCAAACCGGTTCAGCCGAAAGATGGTGCGCGCTGGTTCGGGAAGCGCCTGCGCGGCGGCACGAACGCGCCTGAGAGTGATGATCGAGTCGACGATCCGATCCGGTCCGGGCGCATCATCTTCTTCCATCAGCAGCGTGCGGACCTGCGCATGGACTTCTGCCTGCCGCGTGCGGCCGCGACGTAGGTCGAGCGCGAGGTTGCCAGCCAGGCGGAACAGGAACGCCCGTTTACGCAGGATCGGCGGATCGTCGCCGACCCGCTGCACCCGAAACCACAGCGTTTGCGTCACCTCTTCCGCGTCGGCACGATTGCCGACAATGCGCTCGACCCGTCGCAGGAGAAACGCACGCTCGCTGATCATCAGGCTGGAAAGGTTGGCGGCGGTTGAACTCATGGCAAGGTCAGCGGCTAGGGTATTTGCAAACGGCTCGCAACAGTCGGTTACGATTGGGCAAGTTTGCTCGTCAGATGGAGACGAGTGATGCGGCGAGGCCGATTCACCGATGTTCAGATCATTGGCGTGCTTTGCGAGCATGAGGCAGGCGTGAAGATCGCCCAACTGTGCCGGAAGCACAGGGTCAGCGACGCGCCGTTCTACAACTGGCGTCTGAAGCTGATTCACGGTGGGCCAGTCGGATGATATGTAGCGTTAAGACCTACGAGCTCGAGCCTTCCGGCTTTCATGCAAGGCCCGGCCGCCATGAGCGTTGAGGAGGATCTAAATTTTGCGCAACCTGGACTTCAGTTCCTGGCAGAGCCTTCTGGCGACGCTGTTCGGCATCATCCTGGTCACGCTACTCGGTGTCGGCATTCGCCTGCTGACGCAGATGACGTTCCAGCAGCGCCGCGAGCGGATGAACCGGCAGATCAACGAGCGTCTGCGCACCTTGATCGCGGCGTACAAGGTCTTGGGTGGATCATTCACAGGCGATCTGACCGTCGATCCGACCCACAAACGGGACCTCAGGAGCTTCGATCCTCCGGCACCTGCCGAGCCGATGGCCCAGCTCGACCTCAGCGCCGAGACCGCGTCGAAATCAGACCGGACGCGGCGCATACGAGACGCGGTGGAAGCGGCACTTTCTGACATCATTCTTCTGGGTACGGAAGAGCATGTGAGACTTGCCGACACAGCGGTTCGGGAACTGGTAGCCGGGCATCCCGTGCACACCCATGATCTCGTGGTGTCGCTCCGCAATTTCGTTCGGGAGGCCCTCGATCTCGACCCCGTACCTGCTGACCTCGAGATACCGATGCAGGAGCCGACACGGCCGGCGTCATCGGGAGGGGGGGGCTAAAAACGCTGGCGGAAGAGGCGAAGGTGCCAAAACAGGCGGTGGCGGTGGCGGTGGCGGGATGGCGCTGCAGGATCCGGTGATACCGGTATTGGCAGTCTCGATGCGTCCCATACCGACCCACATCACCAGACCTGACCTAATCCGCAGCAAACGACGCCCAGCATCGTCGCCATAGGTTGTCACGGAACAACCGACATCTGTGGCGACGATATCGGGCGCGGCGGCGGGCGGGCGGAGCACGCTCAACGCGCTGCTGTTCCACGGCGATTTCTACAAGGTCGGGGTAGCCTATGCCGGGTGCTACGACAACCGGATAGACAAGATCAGCTGGAACGAACAGTGGCTCGGCTGGCCGGTCGACGCTAGCTATGCCGCGGCATCGGGCGTCGATCATGCCGCGCAACTCACGGGCAAACTGCTGATGATCGTTGGCGAGCAGGACAGCAACGTGGACCCGGCTTCGACGATGCAGGTTGCCGATGCGCTGATCCGCGCGGGGAAGGATTGCGAGCTGCTGGCGGTGCCGGAGGCGAGCATAGCGTCGGGCGCTCGACCGGGCCGGTCGATTATGGCGCGCGGCGGCAGTTCGGGTTTTTCGTGCGGGAGCTTGGCGGTGAGGCTTTGCCGGATTGGAATGGGGTGAAGTGAGGGGGAGACGTCCCTAGCTCGTGAGCGCTCCACCCCAGCGGAGGCCGGGGCCCAATTGGGCGACGTTGCTAACGTAGGGCACCGCTTCATCACGTTGACATTTCCAATTGGGCCCCGGCCTTCGCCGGGGTGGTATTCCAGCTATCGAGGCGCCAAACTGACCTCGACTGGTGTCGATCCCAGTGGAACGGTGTAGCCGCCGCGTTCGATGTGCGCTCCCTTTGCGGTGTACGGGCGGCCGGTTTTGGTCGTTGTCTCTGCGAAGACACGGGCTACCGGATTGATCTTCGTCGCTGCATCGAGCGTCAGCGTGATCGCCCCCGTAGCCGGCACAAACGTCACGCTCGCGATCTTTCCCGCCTCCAGCGTGATCCACAACCCGGCGGGGGCGATGAACAGGCGGGTGCGGGCGCCGTCTTTCGGGATGATGCTCACTGCCCCAGCCGACTGGGCGACATTGCCGCCGAAGCCGAGCCAGCCGAAGGTCGGGTCGTTCACCAGATAGCTCGCGGCGGTGATCGCGTGGCCGTAGAAGCCCATGCCGTAGTCGCCGCTATACGGATCCCACCGCATCATGTCGGGCGCGGAGTGGAACGCGGCCGACGAGAAGCCGTCGCGGTCGATGTTGGTGATGCCGCCCATCATGCCGCCATACGCTATCCGCAATAGCCGCAGGTCGGTCGGGTCGGCGCGATAGGCGTCGAACAACGGTACGGCGTTGAGCGTCGAGCCGTAGTGATGCAGCTGGCGTTCGATCCGCGGGTATTTGCCGCCGTAGAGGAAGTCCCAATAGCGGCGGGCATTGCCGTTATAGCCCCAGCTCGGAATCGTCGGATCATAGGCCAAGATGACTTGGCGCGTGACGTCGGCCTGTGGCTGGTATCCGAAATAGCGCATCCAGGCGTAGACTTCGGGCTGGCCGGTGGAGTCCCAAGCCATCTCGCTGCCGAACGGATAGCGCAGCGTCCGCCAGTGATCGGCGCGCTGTTTCATCAGGCGTTCCATCTCGGTCGCCTCCGCGGTCAGGCCCTCGCGCTTCAGGTCCTTGAGGATATCGACGAACACGTCGCCCTCCATCAGCCCGAACTGCGTGTAATAGGGCGCGTCACGCATCATCGCGGTGGTTGTCTGGTACGCGTGGTCGAGATACCAGCGCCACGGATGCGCGGTGACGAGGCCGGGGTGGTTCCGCGCGACGCGGTACAGCACCCAGTGGCCGATCGCGACGTGCGGGTAATTGTACGCGCGACCGAGATCGCCGGCATCCTTCTTCGACCAGGAGGTCCAGGTCTTCCAGTCGACGGTCGGGTCGTAATAGCCGGGGTATGCGGCGGGGTCGTAGTAGAACAGGCTCTTCCGGACCGCGCCGGCGTGCGGGCCGTCGGGAACTTGCAGGTTGCCCCGGATGGTCTCGTCGGCGAGGCGTTGCAGCTTGGCGATCTCGGCCGGGTCGGGGTTGTCGAGCTGCTTCGCAATCGCCGCGACCCAGCTGCCCGCACCGCCTTCGTCGCTCATGCCCGAAATCCAGACGCGCGGGTCCTGCGTCACGACTTTCCCGGCCTCGCGGTCGTAGGTGAGGATCGCGGGGTTCCGACCGAACGGGTCCGCCTTGTCCTCGTACCATTGGTTCGTCGTCGAGAAGCGGCCGAGGTCGGCCATCGTCTGGTCGAGCGGTTTGGTGATGTAATAGCTGACCGTCTGGACGCTGCCGTCGGCGTAGGTGATCGCGAGACTCGCACGGCCCCAGCCCTTGCCGCGGACGGTGTAGCGGGCCCAGCCTTTCGCGCTAGCGATCGGCGTTGCGGTGAGCGCGCCAGCGGGCAGGCTTTCGACCTTGGCGATCGGTTGCGGGGTCTTGAGGAACAGCGACGCTTCCTGGTCGGTCGGGACGACGTAGCCGGGGATGCCGACCGCGACCGGGCGGTGGTTGGCGATGAGCGTGTCCTCGATCGCGGCGATCGATGGCGCGGTGACGAAGCGGACGCCGATCGTGCGCGCTGCGCCGGGGGCGAGCGTGAAGCTGGTCGGCGTGTTCCATTGTTCGCCGGCCTTCGCCCATTCCTTCTCGGCGAAGGCTTTGCTGGCGACGGTCCAGTCATAGAAGCCTTCGGAGGTCTGGCTGCGCTTGCTTCGATCGGTGAAGATGTCGCCCTTGGGCGCCTTGGCGGCTTCGAGGATCGGGCGATAGGCTTCGAGCGGGGTGCCCTTTTCGGGGAGGACGAGCAGCGCGGGGCCGGCGCCGTTGAGCCGGGTGACCTGGAGGTAGCCGGCGTCGCGGCCGATATAGGGGTCGACGAAGCTCGCCTGCGCATGCGCCTGTTCGAGGCTGCGGTCGGTGATGATGTTGTCGAACACCATCGGCAGCCCAAGCGCGCCGATCTCGACGGGGGCGCTCGTGGTGTTTGTCAGCGTGAAGCGGAGTGCGAGGACGCCGTGGTCGTCGATCCAGCGGCGCTCGACGCGCAACGGGCTGGCGGCCCCGAGCGAGGCTGTGATGTCGGCGGCGGCGAGCGTCGGACCGGTCGCGGGCAGGCGGCGAATCGCCTTGCGGTGCTGCGCGGAGGCGAAGTCGGTCCACGCGCCGCCGGGCTGCCGCACGCGGAGGTGGATGTCGCCGATATGGACATAGCCGTCGCCCACGCGCTCGGCCTCGCGGGCGCCGGGGACGAAGTCGAAGCCGGGCTCGGCGGCGGGCGACAGCCGGGCGAGCGTCTGGGTGTCGGCACGGAGCGCGAGGCGGAAGGCGGGGGTGCGGAGCGCGGTCTGCGCGATCGGGCGGAATATTGGCTTGGCGGGCTTCGGCTGCGCATAACCGGGCAGCGTGGCCGTTCCGAGCAGGAGGAGCGCGAGGACGGGGCGGAATGCGGTCATGAATGGCTCGCTCGGGCTCGACGGTGGGTGCGAAATGGCGCTTGCACCACTTCCCTGGAGGTATAGTATACGATATCCGAATGGAGATAAAGATGTTCGCAAACCGCCGGGATGTATTGATGGGGACGACGGCGGTGGCGCTGTTGTCGGTGGGCGAACAGGCGTTTGGCAAGGGGGCGGTGACACTGCCGGCTAGCGCGAAACCCTTGCCATTGTCGGCGGTGCGCTTGCTCCCGTCCGCCTATGCGACGGCGGTCGAGGTCAATCGCGGCTATCTGCTGCGGTTGAGCGCAGATCGGTTGCTGCACAATTTCATGGTCTATGCGGGCCTGCCCGCGAAGGCGCCGATCTATGGCGGGTGGGAAAGCGACACGATCGCCGGGCATACGCTAGGCCATTACCTGACCGCGCTGGTGCTGATGCATGCGCAGACCGGCGATGCGGAGTGCCGTACTCGCGCGGATTATATCGTTGCCGAACTGGCGCGGGCGCAGGCGAAGCGCGGGACGGGATATGTCGGCGCGCTCGGGCGCAAGCGGAAGGACGGCGGGATCGTCGACGGCGAGGAAATCTTCCCTGAGGTGATGCGCGGCGAGATCAAGTCGGGCGGGTTCGATCTCAACGGGTCATGGTCGCCGCTGTATACGGTGCACAAGGTGTTCGCGGGGCTGCTCGACGTGCATGCCGCATGGGGCAACACGCAGGCGCTGACCGTGGCGAAGGGACTCGCGACGTATTTCGCGAAAGTGTTCGCGGCGCTCGACGATGCGCAGATGCAGATTTTGCTCGGGTGCGAATATGGTGGGCTGAACGAGAGCTATGCCGAGCTGTCGGCGCGCACCGGGAACAAGCAATGGCTCGACGTTGCGGAGCGGCTCTACGACCGGAAGATGCTCGATCCGATGGTCGCGGGCGAGGATAAGCTCGCGAACTTCCACGCCAATACGCAGGTGCCGAAGCTGGTCGGGCTCGCGCGGATTCATGAACTGAACGGCAAGCCCGCGCCCGCCAACGCCGCGCGGTTCTTCTGGAACACCGTCACGCAGCATCACAGCTATGTGATCGGCGGCAATGCCGACCGCGAGTATTTCTCCGGGCCCGATACGATCGCGAACCACATCACCGAGCAGACGTGCGAGCATTGCAACAGCTACAACATGCTCAAGCTGACGCAGCATCTGTACGGCTGGCAGCCCGACGGCGCGCTGTTCGATTATTACGAGCGTGCGCACCTGAACCACGTGATGGCGGCGCAGAACCCGAAGACGGCGGGGTTCAGCTACATGACGCCGCTGATGACGGGCTCGGTGCGCGAGTATTCGACGCCGAAGGACGATGCGTTCTGGTGCTGCGTCGGCAGCGGGATGGAGAGCCATGCCAAGCACGGCGAGGCGATCTTCTGGGAGGGCGACGGCACGCTGCTGGTCAATCTCTACATCCCGGCGGAGGCGCGCTGGCAGGCACGGGGCGCGGTGCTGACGCTCGACACGCGCTATCCGTACGAGCCGGAATCGCGGCTGACGCTGACAAAGTTGGCCAGGCCGGGGCGTTTCCCGATCGCACTGCGCGTGCCGGGGTGGGCTGCCGGGCGTGCGACGGTGACGGTCAACGGCGCGGCGGTCGAGCCGGTGCTGGCGAAGGGCTATGCGATCGTCGAGCGACGCTGGAAGGTGGGCGATGTTGTCGCGATCACCGTACCGCTCGATCTGCGGCTGGAGAGTGCGCCGGGCGATATCGATACGGTGGCCGTGCTGTGCGGGCCGATGGTGATGGCTGCCGATCTCGGGCCGACCGAGGCGAAATGGGAGCAGGCGGATCCGGCGATGGTCGGCGCAGACCTGCTCGCCGCGTTCACGCCGACCGATCGCGCGACCTATGCGACGAAGGGGATCATCCGTCCGGCGGACCTGAACTTCGTGCCGTTCTACAGCCAGCATGACCGGCGCAGCGCGGTGTATTTCAAGCGCTTCAGCGAGGCGGCGTGGAAGACCGAGGAGGCGGCGTTCCTGACCGAACAGGCGCGGCTGAAGGATATCGCCGCGCGGTCGGTCGACGTGATGCACCTTGGCGAGATGCAGCCCGAGCGCGATCATGCGCTGACGTCCGAAATATCCTATCCGGTCAGCTATCGCGGGCGGAACGGGCGCGATGCGCGGTCGGGCGGGTATTTCGAGTTCGCGATGAAGACGCGCGCCGGGCCGCTGGTGTTGCAGGCGACTTATTGGGGCGACGAACGCGCACGCGATTTCGATATTCTCGTCGACAATGTGAAGGTGGCGACGCAGCATCTGGAGGCGGACCAGCCGGGCAAGTTCTTCGATGTCGACTATCCGCTGCCGATCGGGCTGACCAAGGGTAAGGCGAGCGTGAAGGTGCGGTTCGTGCCGCATGACCGCTCGTCCGTCGGGCCAGTGTTCGGGGTGCGCATGGTGACCGCCAAGCCGGGTGCGACCGCGTGAGCGACGACGTGCGGATGACGCTCGACGAGGTGCGGGGGCTCGCGCGGACAGTGCTGCTCGGGGTGGGCCTGTCGCGTGTGCATGCCGAGGCGGTGGCGGAGACGATGGTCGCGGGCGAGCGCGACGGTTGCGCGAGCCACGGGATCTACCGGTTGCTCGTCGCGGCGAACAGCATCGCCAAGGGTGTCGTTGCGGTCGATGCCGAGCCGGTGGTGAGCGAACCGGCGCGCGCGCTCGTGCGGGTCGATGGCGGCGGCGGGTTCGCGCAACTCGCGTTCGAGCGGGGCCGGCAGCGGCTGGCGGTGAAGGCGCGGGGATATGGGATCGCTGCGCTGGCGCTGAACAACGTCGTGCATTTCGCCGCACTGTGGCCCGAGGTCGAGGCGCTGGCGGAGGAGGGGCTGGTTGCGCTGGCGGTGACGCCCAGCCACGCCTGGGTCGCGCCGGCGGGGGGAACGCAGCCGGTGTTCGGGACCAACCCGATCGCGTTCGGCTGGCCGCGCGCTGGCGGGCATCCTTTCGTGTTCGACTTCGCGACGAGTGCGGTTGCGCGTGGGGAAATCGAGCTGCATCGGCGCGCGGGGAAGGCTGTGCCCGACGACTGGGGTTATGATGCGGGCGGGCAGCCGACGACCGAGGCGGCGGCGGTGTTGAACGGTGCGATGCGGACGTTCGGGGGGCATAAGGGATCGGCGCTGGCGGCGATGGTCGAGCTGCTCGCGGGGCCGCTGATCGGCGACATGACCAGCCGGGAATCGCTGGAAGCCGACGCCGCGCGTGGCGGATCGCCGATTGGTGGGGAGTTGATCATCGCGATCGATCCTGCCGGGTTCCTCGGCGATGCGGTTGCCGAGCACCTTGCGCGGGCGGAAGCGATGTTCGGGGCGATCGAGGGGCAGGGGGCGCGCCTGCCGTCGCAGCGACGGTACGCGGCGCGGGCGCGCAGTCTGACCGAGGGTGTGGTGATACCCGCCGCACTGTACCGCGACATCATGGCGCTGGTTCCAGGAGAATGACGATGAAGGCTTTGATCCTGTTGCTCGCGCTCGGTTCGACGGCTGTGGGGGCGGTGCCTCCAAGGGCTCCGAAGACGGCGGCGGCGACGTCTGCGGATGCGCGGTTCAAGGCGCTCTACACGGCGGAATATGCGTGGCGGCAACTCCAGTTCGCGCAGGGCGAGGACAATCCGACCGCGGCGGCGCGCCTGCCCGATGTCGGCCCTAAGGCGCAGGCGGACCGGCTCGCGCGCTGGACCGACGTATCGCGGCAACTGGCGGCAATCGCGCCGGCCAGCCTGTCGCCCGCCAACCGCATCAACTACGTGGTCTATGCGCAGCAGATCAACGCCTTGCTTGCCGAGCAGCGCTTCCGCGATTACGAGAAGCCGCTGACCGCCGACACCAGCTTCTGGGGCGACGTTGCGGAGAGCGCGCGCGACAATTTCAAGTCGGTGAAGGACTATCGCGACTACATCGCCGTCATGCGCCAGATCCCGCGCTATTTCGACCAGCAGACCGGCAACATGCGTGCGGGGCTCGCGCGCGGGTTCACGCCGTCGCGCGTGACTTTGACGGGGCGCGACAACGGGGTCGCGCAGGTCGCGGAGGCGAAGACGCCGCAGGAATCACCGTTCTACGAACCGTTCAAGAGCTTCCCGTCGACGATCCCCGCCGCCGATCAGGCTGCGCTGAGGGCGGAAGGCACGGCGGCGATCTCGCAGGCGGTTGCACCGGCCTATGCGACGCTGCTGAAGTTCCTGCGCACCGAGTATATCCGGCACGCCCGCGAGGGGCTGGCGGCGTACGACCTGCCCGACGGCAAGGCGTACTATCTGTCGAAGGTCCGCGAATACACCACGCAGGATATCACCCCCGAGCAGATCCACGCGCTCGGGCTCGCCGAGATCGCCAAGATCCGCGGCCGGATGGACGGCGTGATGCGGAGCGTGAAGTTCCAGGGTGATCTGCAGGCGTTCTTCGACCACCTGCGGACCGATCCGCAATTCTATCCCAAGACGCCGAGCGAACTGCTCTACCGCGCGGCGTGGATCGCCAAGACGTTCGACGGCAAGGCTTCGTCGTGGTTCGGGCATCTCCCGCGCAGCCGGTTCGCGATCAAACCGGTGCCGGCCGACATCGCGCCGTTCTACACCGGCGGGCGCGGCGGGCCGGGAATCTATCTGGTCAACACCTACGACCTGCCGTCGCGGCCCTTCTATTCGCAGGCCGCGCTGACGTTGCACGAAAGCGCGCCCGGCCACGCGTTCCAGATGCCGCTCGCGTCCGAGAACAAGACCCTCCCGGCATTCCGGCGCGACACGTACCTGTCGGTGTATGGCGAGGGCTGGGCGCTGTATTGCGAGACGCTCGGCGAGGACATGGGGATGTACGAGACGCCGTACGACCTGTTCGGGATGCTGAGTTACCAGGCGTGGCGTGCCGCGCGACTGGTGGTCGATACCGGCATCCATGCGAAGGGCTGGAGCCGGAAACAGGCGCAGGATTATCTGCACGACAATACCGCGCTGTCGAACCACGAGATCGAGACCGAGGTCGATCGCTACATCGCGTGGCCGGGGCAGGCCTTGTCCTATTACATGGGGCAGATCGCGTTCCAGACCGCGCGGAAGAAGGCGCAGGACAAGCTAGGGGCGAAGTTCAATATCCGCGCGTTCCACGACGCGATGCTGGAGATGGGATCGGTGCCGGTGCCGGTGATCGAGGCGCGTACGGATGAGCTGATCGCGGCGGGTGGCAGGGGCCTTATCCCGACGAGGAGTGAGTGCGGGCTCCCCATCATCCCGGCCCCGTTATCTCCGCCCCGTCATCCCAGCGAAAGCTGGGATCCAGAGCCACGAACGCTGGCTTGCGTGGCTCTGGATCCTGGGTCGAGCCCAGGATGACGGAGGGGTGCGCGCTGCTCGCGATTAGCCGAACGGGCGGTCGATCGAGGGTTGCGGGTCGGTGAACCAGGCGGCGCCGGTGTCGGTGACGTGGAAGTGATCCTCCAGCCGGATGCCGAAGCGGTCCGGCACGACAATCATCGGTTCGTTCGAGAAACACATCCCCGGTGCCAGCGGCGTGCGGTCGCCACGGACCAGATAGGAGGGTTCGTGGATCGACAGGCCGATGCCGTGGCCGGTGCGGTGCGGCAGGCCGGGGAGGCGATAGTCGGGTCCTAGTCCGGCCTTTTTCAGCACCGCGCGGGCGGCGGCGTCGATCGCTTCGCACGGGATTCCGGGTTGGACCGCGTCGAACGCGGCGGCTTGCGCTTCGTGTTCGATGTCCCAGATCGCGCGTGCCTCTTCGCCGACTTGGCCGAAGGCGTAGGTGCGCGTGATGTCGGAATGATAGCCCTCGACCTGGCAGCCGGTGTCGATCAGCACGAGTTGGTCCTCCTCGAGCAGTTGATCGCCGGGCAGGCCGTGCGGGAACGCCGTCGCGCGACCGAATTGGACGGCGCAGAAATACGAGCCCGACGAGCCGATCGCTCGGTGTGCGTCGTCGATGAAGCGGATGACCGTGCTGGCTGCGATGCCGGGGTGGAGGATGCGCGCGGCGCGGCGCTGGATGTCCAGCGTCATCGCCTTGGCCTGCGACAAAAGCGCGAGTTCGGCGGGGCTCTTGATCATCCGGCACCCGTCGATCACCGATGCGCCATCGCGGATATCTAGCGCGGTGGCAGCGAGCGCGGTTGCCATGCCGTAGGGGAGTTGCGGGTCGAGCAGCAGGCGGCCGCTTACGGCATCGGCGACCAGCGCATACGGGCTCTCGTCCTCTTCCCAGAGGCGCAGGTCGGCGTCGATCTCGACCGCGGCCTCCAGCGAACCCTGTTCGAACCGCGGGCAGATCAGGATCGGCTGGCCCTTCACCGGCAGCAGCAGCGCGACCAGCCGCTCGGTCGCGCCCCAGGGTACACCCGCGAAATAGCGCAGGCTCGCCCCGGCGGCGATCAGCAGCGCGTCGGCGCCCGCCGCCTCGGTCAGTGCGCGCGCCTTGTCGAGACGCGCGGTACGCTCCGCCGACGTGATGCGCGGCGCGCGGTCCGCCCAAGGGGCGACGGTCGCGAGTTCGTCGGCTATCGAAGATCCGCCGATGGTCATGCGTGAGGTCCTTTTTTACCGAAGCGGTCGAGATCGAACGGCGCGAGCGGCACCGCCGGGGTCTCCCCCGCCAGCATCGCTGCGACGAGCATCGCGGTCACCGGCGCCAGCGTCAGCCCGAGATGTTGATGACCGAACGCATAAGCGAGATTTACGTGATGCGTCGAGCGGCCGATCGCGGGGAGATAGTCGGGCAGCGTCGGCCTGGCCCCTATCCAGCGTGTGAACGGCCCCTCGATCGGCAGGCCGAGCGACCGGACGTGATGCTCCAGCCGGTCCCATTTGCGCGGATCGGGCGGACCGTCGGGTTCGCCGAGTTCGACGAAGCTCGCCGCCTGCACGCAATCGGCATATTGCGTGACGATCATCGAGCGGTCCTCGAACACGACCGGCGGCAGGTCGGCGGGCCAGCCGTTGGCGCGCGCACGGATATGATAGCCGCGCTCGGCGATCATCGGCACGCGGTAGCCGAGCGGTTCGAGCAGCGCGCGAGACCGGACGCCTGCGGTTACCAGCACCTGATCGACGTCATGGTTAGGGATGAGGATCCGATCGGCGTCTTCCACCAATCGCGCCGCCTGGCGGACGATCTGGCCACCCCGGGCTTCGACCGCGGCCTCAAGCGTCGTCGCAAGCTGGCGCAGGTCAGTAATCTGGCCGCTGCCGGTGAAGCGGATCGCGCCGCCGACCGGATCGGCGAGGAAGCCGAGCCGGTCCAGCAATTCGGGTTCGGCATCGACGATTCGCGCGGTTCCGATCGCGGTTTGCGACCAGCGCTGCCGGCCGGTTCGTGCGCTCGCGGCCGAATCCCAGATGACGATGTTGCCGTCTTCCCGCAGCAGATCGGTGGCGTCGAGCGCTCTAACCAGATCGCGCCACGCTGGCATTGCTCCGGCGAGCAAGGGGGTCAGCGCAGCCGTTCCCGCTATGAACTTCGCCGGTGTCGACGCCGCGATCAGCCGCGCGGCGAACGGCAGCCATTGCGCTGCCATCGACAGCGGCAGCGCGAGCGCACCACCCGCACTGAACAGTCGCTTCGGCACCGATCGCAGCGCGGCGGGCGAGGCGAGCGGCTCGACCTGTTCGACCGCGATGTGCCCGGCATTGCCCCAGGATGCGGCGTTGTAATCGGTGTCGCGTTCGAACACACTCACGCCATACCCGCGATCGAGCAGCGCGGCGGCGCAACTGAGGCCGACCACGCCGCCTCCCACGATGCCAATCGTTTTCAACCCATTTCTCCTGTTGCACCGCACCCATCGATTTCGTATACGGTATATATATTGAAACGCAGGAAGGTCGATACCGAATGTCTGTCGAATGGAAGGGCGTATTTCCGGCCGTAACGACGCAGATCCGGGAGGATATGAGCGTCGATCTCGCTGACACCCAGCGCGTCGTCGACGACCTGATCCGCGACGGCGTGACCGGGGTGATCGCGCTCGGCACGGTCGGCGAGAATAACTCTTTCGACTATGATGAAAAGGTCGAAGTGCTGACCGCGATCGTCGAGGCGGTTGCCGGCCGCGTGCCGGTCATCACCGGTGTCTCCGAATATGATACGC
This sequence comes from Sphingomonas sp. 4RDLI-65, assembly GCF_049472435.1. NCBI lineage: Bacteria > Pseudomonadati > Pseudomonadota > Alphaproteobacteria > Sphingomonadales > Sphingomonadaceae > Sphingomonas > Sphingomonas sp. 4RDLI-65. The sequence continues at coordinate 328,424 of NZ_JBCEBT010000003.1, forward strand.
GCCGCGCGGTGCGTTACGCGCAAGCGGCGGAAAAGGTCGGTGCGGATGGCCTGATGCTGTTGCCGCCGATGGTCTATGTGCCCAAGTCGCACGAACTGGTCGAGCATTTCAGGGGCGTGGCGACCGCGGTCGGCCTGCCGATCATGCTCTACAACAACCCGCCTGCCTATCGCACGCTGATCGACAACGACGTGCTCGCCGCGCTGGTCGATGTCGCGAACATCGTCGCGGTGAAGGAATCGGCACCCGACACGCGGCGTTTCACCGACGTGAAGACCGCGTTCGGTGATCGTTACGTGCTGTTCGCCGGGCTCGACGACGTCGCGCTCGAGGGGCTGTATCTGGGTGCGCAGGGCTGGGTCTCGGGGCTTACCAATGCATTCCCGCGGGAATCGGTAGAGCTGGTCAACGCATTCGCGCGCGGCGATCATGCCAAGGCGATGGAGATCTATCGCTGGTTCATGCCGCTGCTCCATCTCGATGCCGAGCATGACCTGGTGCAGTCGATCAAGCTCGCCGAGCAGGTCATGGGGCGCGGCTCCGAGCGCGTTCTGCCGCCGCGCTATCCGCTGATCGGCGAACGGCGCGCCGAGGTGATCGCGATGGTCGAGAAGGCGGCCGCGACGCGCCCGACTCTCTCGAACTGATGCGCCACACCTTCTTCTGCATCGACGGCCACACCGCCGGCAATCCGGTCCGCCTCGTCGCGGGCGGGGCGCCGTTGCTGAAGGGCGCGTCGATGTCGGAGCGGCGGCAGGATTTCCTGACCCGGTTCGACTGGATCCGCACCGGGCTCTGCTTCGAACCGCGCGGGCACGACATGATGTCGGGTGGGTTCCTCTATCCGCCGACGCGCGACGATACCGATATCGGCATCCTGTTTATCGAGACGAGCGGTTGCCTGCCGATGTGCGGGCACGGCACGATCGGAATGGTGACGTTCGGGCTCGAACATGGGTTGATCCAGCCGGCCGTGCCAGGCCGGTTGCGGATCGAGGTGCCCGCGGGCGTGATCGACGTGGCGTACGAGACCGAGGGCGCGAAAGTGACGTCGGTGCGGATCATCAACGTGCCGGCATATGTCGCGGCGCGCGGGATCGCGGTGGACATCGAGGGTATCGGTCCGCTCCGCATCGACGTCGCCTATGGCGGCAATTACTACGCGATCGTCGAGCCGCAGGGGCGCTATACCGGGCTCGACGACCTCGGCGCGGCGGAGATCATCGCGCTCAGCGGCCGTGTCCGCGAGGCGGTGCGGGCACAGTTCGAGCCGGTCCATCCGCTCGACCCGACGATCCGCGGCGTCAGCCATGTGCTGTGGGCGGACGTGCCCCGGGGTGACGGGGCGGACGGTCGCAACGCGGTATTCTACGGCGACAAGGCGATCGACCGCAGCCCGTGCGGCACCGGTACATCGGCACGGCTCGCGCATCTGGCGGACAAGGGCCGCTTGGCGGTCGGCGACCGGTTCGTCCACGAAAGCTATATCGGCAGCCGCTTCATCGGCCGCGTCGAGGCGGAAACGTCGCTCGGTGACACCGCCGCGATCATCCCGTCGATCGAGGGATCGGCGATCGCGACCGGGTTCAACACGATCTGGATCGATCGCGACGATCGTTTCTGGAACGGTTTCCAAGTTTCATGACATTTCGGCTATGCTGGTGCGGTATTCCCGTTTTCGGAGCCGTCCATCCATGAGCATCGTCGTCCGCACCCTGTCCGAGCAGGTGTTCGAGATCGTCCGCGAGCAGATCGTCACCGGCAAGCTCGCCGGCCATACCGCGATCCGCCAGGATGCGCTGGCGACCGAACTCGGCGTCAGCAAGATCCCGCTCCGCGAAGCACTCGCAAGGCTCGAGCAGGAGGGCCTGCTGACCAGCCACGCGAACCGGGGGTATTCGGTCCAGCCGATGTCGGCGGACGAGGCGGACGATATCTTTGCGCTGCGCCTCAGCATCGAACCGCAGGCTGCCGCCTACGCGTCCACGGTTGCGAACGATGACGACCGGGCGACCGCGATCCTAGCGTTCGAGGAACTCGACAGCGCAGCGAGCGAGCGGCTCGCCGAGGTCGCGATCCGCAACCGCGTGTTCCACACCGCTTTGGTCCGGCCGGGCCGTCGCCTGCTCACCACGCAGATGGTCGAGCGGCTGGCGATCCTCGCCGAGCGCTATGTCGTCGCGCATCTGCGGCCGGCTGGGCGCGAGGACCGCGCGCATCTGGAACACCGCCAGCTGCTCGACGCCTGGCTCGCGCGCGACGACGATCGCATGCTGACGCTGCTGACCAGCCATATTCAATCGACGCTGACCGATCTGCGTGCGCAGTTCGATTCCGCGCGCGAATAACGATCATATCACCGGGGATGGGCAATGTTTGGACCGCGTAAATCGTTCGAATCGTCTGCCCATAGCCGCGAACACAGCCTCGCCAAGACGCTGAGCTGGCCGCATCTGATCGCGCTCGGGGTGGGTGCGATCGTCGGTACCGGGATCTACACCTTGGTCGGCGTTGGCGCCGAGCGGGCGGGGCCGGGGGTGATCCTCGCCTTCGTGATCTGCGGCGTGATCTGCGCGTGCGCGGCGCTTGCCTATACCGAACTCGCGACGCTGATCCCCGCCGCGGGGAGCGCGTATACCTTCAGCTATACGGCGCTGGGCGAGGGTATCGCCTGGGTGGTCGGCTGGAGCCTGATCCTCGAATATTCGCTGGCGTGCTCGACCGTCGCGGTCGGCTGGTCGGGCTATCTGGTCGGCTGGATCGAGGCGGCGGGGATCCATTTGCCGCACGCGTTACTGGTCGGGCCGCATGGCGGCGGCCTCGTCAACATGCCCGCGGTGCTGGTGTCGCTCGCGGTGATGGGGATGCTGATCCTCGGCACGCGGCAGAGCGCGACGCTCAACATCGTGCTGGTGCTGATCAAGCTCGTCGCGCTGACCATTTTCGTCGTCTACGCGGCGCCCGCGTTCAAGGCCGACAACCTTCACCCGTTCATGCCGTACGGCTTCGGCTCGACCGAGATCGGCGGGCACAAGCGCGGCGTGATGGCGGCGGCGGCGATCGTGTTCTTCGCCTTCTACGGCTTCGACGCGGTCGCGACCTCGGCGGAGGAAACCAAGAACCCCAAGCGCGACCTGACGATCGGCATCGTCGGCTCGATGCTGGTCTGCACGGTGATCTACATGGCGGTGGCGGTCAGCGCGATCGGTGCGCTGCCGTTCACGCAGCTCGCCAATTCGCCCGAGCCGCTCGCACTGGTGCTGCGCCAGTTGAGCCAGCCATTCGTGGCGCAAATCATCGCGCTGGCGGCGGTGATCGCGCTGCCGTCGGTGATCCTGGTAATGATGTACGGGCAGAGCCGGATCTTCTTCGTGATGGCGCGTGACGGGCTGCTCCCGCGCGGTCTCGCCAAGGTGAGCAAGCGGACCGGGTCGCCGACGCTGATCACGCTGCTGACCGGGCTGTCGATCGCCGCGGTCGCCGGGTTCTTCCGGCTCGACGAGATCGCCGAGCTCGCCAATGCGGGCACGTTGATCGCGTTCATCTCGGTCGGCGTGTGCCTGATGGTCCTGCGCCGGTCCGCGCCGCACCTGCCGCGGCTGTTCCGCTGTCCGGCCGCCTATTTCGTGGGCACGGTCACCGTGTTTGGCTGCCTGTATCTGCTGGCGAGCCTGCCGACCTCGACGCTCGTTCGGTTCGTCATCTGGAATGCCGTCGGGCTGGGGCTCTATTTCGCCTATGGCCGCCGCAACAGCGCAGTCGCCGACCCTGCGCCGTGATACGCGCCGGCGCGATCAGGCGATGATAGCGGCGAGCGCCTGTCCGGAGAGCCAGGCCGCCTCGACACGCGGACCACCGACCCAGTCGCCGCATACCCCCAGGCGGCGATCCGCCAGCCACACCGGCCCCTGGTGGGGTACGCCGGCCTTGGCATAGCGCCAGCGGTGCGTGCTGGTCGCGATCGTCGAGGGCATCGCTGCGCCGATCTCCGCTGCGAACAGGGCGAGGATCGCAGCCTCGACGCTGGCCGGATCGTCCTCCAGATGCGCGCGCGACCAGTCCGCGTCGGCCTGCAGCACCCAGGCCTCAGGTCCGCTGCGGCCCGGCTTCGCCGAATTCCGGACGGCGGAGGCCAGGCCGTTGCGGTCGACCAGCCGGTCCCGATCGATCGGCACGCGGCCGTCATAGGCGGCCATCACCGTCCAGCAGGGATCCGAGCGCGTCGCACGGGCCATCGCCGCCGTCGCCGGGTCGTGCGGCTCGATCAGCGGCGCCACCTGCTCGGCCGGCACCGCGACGACCGCGGCATCGAACGAGCCCGCATCGATGCCGTCGCCGCGCAGGTGCCAGCCAGCCTCGTCCAGCTCCAGCATGTCGATCCGCGTGTTCCAGCGCACGTCGGCATCGTCCGCCATCGCCCGCACCGGCGCGTTCATCGCCGGCGTACCGACCCAGCCATCGCTGCCGGCATCGGGCCAGCGCGCGACATGACCGGCCTGCGCCCATGAGTCGACCTGTGCGACGAACGCGGGGTCGCGCGCGGTCAGGAACTGCGCGCCGTGATCGAAACCGACCTCGCCCGAAGCGGTCGTCAGCCGGCGCGTCGACATGCGCCCGCCGGGGCCGCGCCCCTTGTCGAACAGCACGACGTCATGCCCCCGCCGCTTCAGCGCCGCCGCGCAGGACAGACCGGCGATTCCCGCCCCGATGATGCCGATCCGCATGTCCGTTCCTTCGTCCTTTTGCCGCGGGATCGCGACGTGCCGCGCTTAGCGCAAGGCGATCCCGCTTCCCAAGCCGCAAGGTGTTCGAAGACCAGCGAAGTATCGTGCGATGGCGCGCGCGAAGGGTCAGTCCGCGGTAGTCAGCGCCTCGAACCAGGCGGCATAGGGTGTGTTGGCCACCATGTGGCGATTGAGATCGGGCGCGCCGTCATTCCACCACACGGGGCCGCGTTCGCCGAGCGCGACCTTCGCGCGGTCGACGGCCGCGCGTGCTTCGGCGAGATTGGGTGTATCGCCGGCCCGCAGTGCAACACCGACCGCGCGTCTTGCCCGCATGAGATCGGCCACCAGCGCAGCCCGCCGATCTTCAGCCAGCGCCGGGTTCGATCGCCGCCACAGCCGTCCGCGCACGACGAAATAGCGCCCGTCGGGGGTCACGGGATACGCATCGCCACTCATCCTGGCGGACCGATCAGAGCATGTCGAGCGGGCGACGCGCCCGTGGACGCGGGAACGCGGTGTCGAGCGCGGCGAGGTCTTCGGTGGAGAGGACCAGATCCGCTGCCGCTCGGTTCTCCTGCACATGCACCACGGTGCCGGCCTTCGGGATGGCGATTACATCGCCGTGGTACATGACCCAGGCGAGGGCGACCTGCGCCGGGGGCGCACCGATCGTCTTCGCCACCTGCGCGAGCGTGCGATCCGCGAGCAGCCGCCCCTGTTCGACCGGGCTATACGCCATGACCGGCATCGCCCGCGCCCGCAGCCACGGCAGAAGATCATGCTCGGGCCCGCGCCGGCCGAGGTTATAGAGGATCTGGTCGGTCGCACAGCCGTCGCCGCCCGCCGCGATCAGCGCTTCCATGTCGTCGGTATCGAGGTTGCTGACACCCCAGTGGCGGATCTTGCCCGCGGTCTTCAACGCCTCCATCGCCTCGATCGTCTCGGCAAGCGGTACCGATCCGCGCCAGTGGAGCAGATACAGGTCGAGTCGATCGGTGCCGAGCCGCTTCAGGCTGGCCTCGCAGGCCGTTGCGAGCCGCGCGCGCGAGGCGTTCTGCGGATAGGCCTTGCTGACAAGGAACAGCGAATCCAGAACCGGTCCGAGCGCCTCTCCGACCAAAGTCTCGGCCGCGCCGTCGCCGTACATTTCGGCGGTGTCGATCAACGTCATGCCAAGCTCGACGCCGGCCCGCAGCGCGGCGATCTCATCCGCGCGGCGGGCGGCGCGCTCGCCCATCGTCCAAGTGCCCTGGCCGAGCGCGGGCACCGTCTCGCCATCCGTCAACGTCACGATTTTCATGTCCGTCAAACGCCAGGCGGACAATTACGCCGCATCAACCCATTCGAAATCGCGCAAATACACGTCAGGCTAGCGGCACCCGGTGGTCAGGCGATCTCTTCGAGTGGCCGTTCGGGCTTGCCGGCGATCGCGCGGAACCGCTTCACGCTCGCCTGTTCGAAGGGTTTCGTCAGGACCGTCGATACGGTTCGGAAGTCGGCGATCGCCTCGGTCGGGGTCAGCGTCAGGAGGATGAACCCCTTGCGATCCTGATCGCAGAAGCGGACTTCGTCGTTCGCGTCGGCGATATGCGCGCCGATCCCGGGCAGGAGCGATCCGTAGGACGGGCTGGTGATCGCCGTCGCGCCGAACTCGACCGCGACCAGGCGACCGGAATCGTCGTGCAGGTCGTTCGCCCACGCCGCATGGCTGTCGCCCGAGAGCACGATCGGCCGCGATTTCGCCCGCCGGAATGCCGCATACAGCCGTTCGCGGGCGGGCGGATAGCCGTCCCAGCTGTCGAAGTTGAACGGCAGGCCGGCGCGGTAGGAGGCGATCCCCGCCGCCAGCCGGTCGCGCCACATCTCCGGCAGTTTCGCCATCGTCGCGGCAAAGCGTTCCGGGCCCATCTGGCGCTCCAGGTCGGGTCCGGCGACCTTGGCCATGACGACCTGGTTGCCGAGCACCTGCCACGGCTTGCCCGTCGCGACCGAACCGGCCATCGTCCGCTCGACCCAGCCGAGCTGTGCCGGCCCGAGCAGTTCGCGATCCGACTGCGCGCGCTCGGCCATCATCGGCGCGTATTCGGCAGGTGCGATCGTGGCACCTTTGCTCGCGACCTGCTTGCTGCGCGCGAGCAGCCGGGTCTCGACCATCACGATCGTCGCGAGATCGCCGAAATCGAAGCTGCGGTTGATCGCCTCCCAGGGCTGGCCAGGTTTGGGATCGCGGATCGGCATCCATTCGAAATAGGCCTGCATCGAGGCGGCCTTGCGCGCCTTCCAGTCGCCTTCGGTGGCCGGATCGTGATTTTCCGCGCCGCCCATCCAGTCGTCGTTGGCGACCTCGTGATCGTCCCACACGCAGATGAAGGCGGCACGGGCGTGCGCGGCCTGCATGTCGGCATCGCGCTTCACCTGCGCATGGCGGGTGCGATAGTCGGCGAGCGACAGGATCTCGTGCGCAGGCTCGACGATCCGGCCGATCTTCTTCGCGACGTCGGCACCGAAGCCCTCGGGGCCGTATTCGTAGATATAGTCGCCGAGATGGAGGACCGCGTCGAGCCGGTCGAGCCTGGCGATCGCGTCATAGGCGTTGAACAGCCCGCCGCCATAAAGCTGGCACGATACCGCGGCGATCACGACGTCCGCGGTGCGGCCCTTGGGCAGCGTGCGGAACCGGCCGGCGGGAGAGCGGCTGGTGCCCGCCGTGAACCAGTAATGATAGTCGCGGCCGGACTGGAGGCCGGTCGCTTCGACCTTGGCGGTGAAGTCGCGCGCGGCGCGGGCCTTGATGCGGCCCGAGCGGATCGACGGACCATCCGCTGTGTCCGCGACGTGCCATTCGAGCGCGATATCGCCGGTGTGGGCCGGATCGGACGGCGTCGCGCGGGTCCACAGGATCGCACCGTCGGCGCCGGGATCGCCGCTCGCCACGCCGTGGACGAACCGGACATCGGCTACCGCTGCGGCCTTGACCGCGGACATCGGCAGACTGGCGGCGCCCGTTCCCAGAAGAGCGAGTGCATCGCGGCGGTTGATCGTCATGGCAGGCACCTCAAGAATGAAGCCGCCTGCTAGCGCCGCTTCGCGACAGCCGCGTGGCAGTGATGTTACGCGATCGTAACGTAAGCGTCACAGGGATTTCATCGCCGTGACGCGGGGGCGTCATCCGGCCAGACTAGGTCGGCGACAACGACACGGGGGACACAATGACACGCATCTTCACGCGGCTCGCGCTTGCGACGCTCGCCACTACCTGCTCGACCATGGCGTTTGCGCAAGCCAGCATGCCGGCCGCGCCTCAGGCCGCTACCCCTGCCGACGACTCTGCCGCCAACGACGAGATCCTCGTCACCGCGCAGAAGCGCGAGCAGCGGATTGCCGACGTTCCCGTCACCGTCACCGCGGTGACGGGGGCCAAGATGGCCTCGATCGGCGTCAATTCGCTGTCGGAAGTCGCCGCCTATATTCCCGGCCTCCAGATCCAGGAGCAGAGCGCGAACAACCCGGGCTTCGTCATCCGCGGCATCACCTCGGACAATGGCTCGTCGCAACAGGGCGCGCGGGTCACGCTGTATTATAACGGCATCGATATCAGCCGGTCGCGTGGTGCGTACCAAGACCTGTTCGACCTCGAGCGGATCGAGGTCGTGAAGGGCCCGCAGGCAACGCTGTTCGGCACTGCCGCTGCGGTCGGCGCGATCAGCCTCGTCTCGGCGAAGCCCGAGCCCGGGTTCTCGGGGGCGATCAACGGCTCGTACGGCAATTTCAACCGCACGCAGGTGTCGGGCTTTCTCAACGCTGGCAACGACGTGCTCGCTGGGCGGATCGCTTTCGGCTACAAATACCGCGACGGCTATGTCCGCAACATCGCCGGCGATGCCAACGTCCCCAACCAGAACCAGGGCGGCGTCGATCAGGACGATCTGAACGGGCAGGACCAGCGCGGCCTTCGCGGCTCGCTGCGCTATCGCCCGAGCGACAGCATCACCGCCGACCTCGTCCTCACCTATGACGGCCAGCGCAACCCCGGCACCGCGTTCAAGAGCCGCGCGCACGCCCCGACCGGCGGCCAGACCGGCGACTATGGCTATGCCGAACTGTCGGGCTCGCCGTACAGCGAGGCCGTCCTCGGCGCGCGCAAGCTCGGCCTGACGCGGAACGTCTACGACGCCAACCTGACGATCACCGCGGACCTGTCGCCGGGGATCACTTTCACCACCGTCAACGGTTATCGCCGGTTCGATTCGAACGAGGTGTTCGACGCGGATGGCGGCCCTGCCGCCTATCTGGAGTTCGCAGAGGACGCGAAGGGCGACCAGTGGAGCCATGAGAGCCGGTTCGCGTTCGAGGGGCCGAAATATCGCGCCTCGGTGGGCTGGAATGCGTTCTTCGAGAACGGCTTCCAGCGGGTGCCGTTCGCGACCGAAGAGGGGACGTACCTCGCCTGCTCGGTCGCCCCTGCCTATGTGAAGATCCGGGACGCCCTGAACGGCGCGGGCCTCCCGACCGGTACGGCGTGCGTCGCGGCCAACCGCACGATCCCCGCCACCCGCGCGACTGGCCTGCTGACAGGAGGACGTGCAACCGCAATACCTTACGCCGCGGAGTTCACGAACTACGGCAACAATGACACTTACTCGATGTTCGCCGACGCGACCTATATCCCGGTGCCGGCGCTCGAACTCACCGCGGGCGCGCGTATCCTGATCGAGGATCGCCAGTCGGGCTATTCCTCGATCCAGCCGAACTCGGTGATCCTGGCCGGTCTGGGCACGCAGACCAGCCTGCTCGGCACCGTCAATATCAACGGTAACAAGTTCGTCGCAGAGAAGAGCTTCACCGCGATCCTGCCGCGCTTCAATGCGCTGCTGAAGCTGAACGATGGCGTCAATCTCTACGCGACGATCAGCAAGGGCCGCCGTTCGCCGGTGGTCCAGCTTGCCGCGCAACGCACTGCATTCGGCGTCGGTCCCAATCTGCAGATCGTGCCCGAGGAGAAGGTCTGGAACTACGAGGGCGGGATCAAGGGAAGCGTCGGACCGTTCAGCGGTGCGGCTTCGGTGTTCTACCAGACCTATGACGGCTTCCAGGTATCGGTGACCAACAACGGCGTCACCACCACGCAGAGCGCAGGATCGGCGAACAATCTCGGCGTCGAGCTGGAAGGTAATCTGAAGATCGCTTCGTATCTATCGGTATTCGGGACATTTGCGTACATCGATGGCGGCATTGGCGACGACGCCGCGAACGGCGTCTTTGCAGGCAACCGCTTCCGTCTCCAGCCCGAGACGACCGCATCGGGTGGCGCCATGCTCCGCCTGCCGGTCGGCAGCGCGATGCTCTATGCCACGCCCAGCGTCAATTATCGCACCAAAGTGTTCTTCGAACTGCCGAACAACCCGGCGATCAGCACGCCGGGCTACACGCTGGTCAACGTCCGCGCCGGCCTCGAGTTCGCGCAGGGCCGCTACAGCGTCGGCGGGTTCGTCCGGAACGCGACCAACAAGCGCTACCTGATCGACGCGGGCAACACCGGCGGGGGCTTCGGCATCCCGACCTACATCGCCGGCGAACCGCGCTTCTACGGCGTCGAGCTGGGCGCCAAATTCTGAAGCCACATTCGATCGCTACCGATTTCTCATCCCCGGGGGGACACCACATGACGTTCGAAACCATCTATACCGACGGCGATATCGACGCCAATCCGACCGCCAATCCGCATCTGAACGACCTGATCGACGTGCGCTATTCGCGCCGCCAGACGCTGCTCGGCGGCATGTCGGCAACAGCTGCGGCAGTGTTCGGCGGGATGCTGCTGACCGGATGCGACGATGATGATGACGGCAATGGCGCAAGCCCGGTCACGGTGACGGCGACCGCCGGCGGCAGCTCGTCCGCCGGCCGCGTCGCGACGCTGACCGGCGCCGCGATCGGGCAGGTGGACAGCGTTAGCTGGACGCAGACCGCCGGTCCCGCGGTAACGCTCGCCGGCGCGACGACCACGGTCGCGACGTTCGTCGTGCCGGGTGCCGCGACGGGCACCGTGCTGAGCTTCTCGTTCACCGCCGTCTCGGCAAGCGGATCGGTCGTCGCAACCACCAGCGTAACGGTCGGTGCGGCCTCGCTCGGGTTCACGGCGGTTGCCAAGAGCCTCGCGGATGTCGTTGCTGTACCTACCGGATATGCCGTGACGGTGCTCTACCGGCTCGGCGATCCGATCGGCAGCGGCGTCGCCGCTTATGCGAACGACGGCACCGACGCGACCTTCTCGAAGCGCGCGGGCGATCATCATGATGGCATGAGCTATTTCGGCCTGTCCGCCAGCGGCACGCCCGATGCGAACGGCAACACGCGTGGGCTGCTCGTGCTCAATCACGAGAACATCACGCAAGGCTATCTGCACCCGAACGGCCCGACCACGACCGGTGGCGTCCGTCCCGAAGCCGAGGCGCTGAAGGAGATGGAATGCCACGGCGTCTCGGTGATCGAGGTCAACCGGACGGCCGCGTGGAGCTATGCCGCCACCTCGTCGTTCAACCGCCGGATCACGCCGCTGACGCCGATGAGCTTTTCCGGCCCGGTGCGCGGTGCCGACAGCCTCAAGACGCGTTACTCCCCGGATGCGACCGCGGGGCGGGGCACGATCAACAATTGCGCCAACGGTACAATGCCTTGGAACACATACCTCACGAACGAAGAGAACTGGGTCGGCTATTTCAAGCGTGAAGTCGGTGACGGGGCGCGGCGCGCAGCCTCCGGTCCGGTCGGCGTGAAGGCCAACACCTCGCTTGCACGCTACGGCAAGAGCGAGAGCAATACCGGGGGCAATTACGGCTGGTCGACCGTCACGCCGGCGGACACGACAAGCACCGCCTATTCGCGCTGGAACATCACCGCACAGGCCGGCGCTCCCGCAGACGGTACCGGCGACTTCCGCAACGAGATCTTCCAATATGGCTGGGTGGTCGAGATCGACCCGTTCGATCCTGCGTCGACGCCGCGCAAGCGGACCGCACTCGGTCGCATGAACCATGAAGGCTGCGAGATCGGCCGGACCATCGCCGGCGTGAGGCCTGCCTTCTATATGGGGGACGATGCGCAGAACGAATATATCTACAAGTTCGTGTCTGAAACGCCGTGGTCGGCGGCCGATGCGACCGCGACCAACCGACTGGCCGTCGGGGACAAATATCTCGACAAGGGCACGCTTTACGTCGCGAAGTTCGCAGCCAATGGCAGTGGGCAATGGCTCCCGCTGACGTATAATGTCGGGCCGCTGACCGCCGCCAATGCCGCTTATCCATTCGCCAGCCAGGTCGACGTGCTGATCAACACGCGGCTCGCGGCGGATGCGCTGGGCGCGACGCGGATGGATCGGCCGGAATGGACCGCGGTGAACCCCGCGACTGGCGAGATGTACTGCACGCTGACCAACAACTCGTCCCGCACCGTGGCCACCGCCGACGCACCGAACCCGCGGGCCTATGTCGATCCGAAGACCACCGGGGGGCAGACGACGGGCAACGCCAATGGGCACATCATCCGCCTGCGCGAGACCGGCGATACATCCGAAGCGCTGACCTTCGCATGGGACATCTACGCGTTCGGTTCGGGCGCCGATCTCGACGCTACCAACATCAACCTGTCCGGTCTGGATGCGACCAACGACTTCTCGTCGCCCGACGGCCTTTGGTTCGGCCTGCCGAGCAACGCCTCGGGCACGGTCGCACCGGTGATGTGGATCGAGACCGACGACGGCGCCTATACCGACGTCACCAACTGCATGCTGCTCGCGTCGGTGCCGGGGATCGTCAACGACGGCGGCACGCGGACCGTCACCAACACGATCGGCGCGACCACGGGAACCGTGGCGACGCGGATCGGCAAGGCGCCGGGTGCGACGCTGCGCCGCTTCCTGGTCGGGCCGAAGGAATGCGAGATCACCGGCATCCACTCGACCCCCGATGGCCGCTCGCTGTTCGTCAACATCCAGCATCCGGGCGAAGGCGGCGGGCCGACCAACATCACCAGCAGCTGGCCGGCGAACCAGGCGGGTGCGGTCGCGACGCCCTCGCGCCCACGCTCGGCGACGATCGTGATCACCAAGACCGACGGCGGCGTCGTCGGGCTCTGACGCGGGGGGAGACCGGGTTCGCCCGGTCTCCAACCCGTCTGGCCGTCCGTGGCTGGCGGCAGGCGGAAGCCGTTCGCGTCGATTGCCTGGCGCGGCTCGTCCCGGAGTCTAGAGCCGGCTACTTGGTCGTGGACGCCACGTGATTTTTCGGGGTTCGATACCGGGAAACCCGATAAAACGGCAATGGTCGGGGCGATAGGATTCGAACCTACGACCCCTGGACCCCGAGACCAGTGCGCTACCAGACTGCGCCACGCCCCGACAACATTGCCGGTGAGCCCACTAGCCGCGACACGGAATCCGATCAAGACAAATATCGGATGGGTTAGCGATCTATCGCGTACGAACTGTCACTGCTAGGAGCGCGCCATGACTCCGCTCGACCGCATCCGCAATTTCTCCATCATCGCCCATATCGACCATGGCAAGTCGACGCTCGCCGACCGGCTGATCCAGGAAACTGGCGGCCTGACCGCGCGCGAAATGTCCGAGCAGGTGCTCGACAACATGGACATCGAGAAGGAACGCGGGATCACGATCAAGGCGCAGACCGTGCGGCTTGCGTATCACGCGAAAGACGGCCTGGATTACGTCCTGAACCTGATGGACACGCCGGGGCATGTCGACTTCGCGTACGAAGTGAGCCGCAGCCTCGCCGCGTGCGAGGGCGCGTTGCTGGTGGTGGACGCCGCGCAGGGCGTCGAGGCGCAGACGCTCGCCAACGTGTACCAGTCGATCGAGCACGACCACGAGATCGTGCCGGTGATCAACAAGATCGATCTGCCCGCGGCCGAGCCCGAGAAGGTCCGTAAGGAGATCGAGGATGTGATCGGCATCGACGCGTCCGAAGCGGTGCTTGCGTCGGCGAAATCGGGGATCGGTATCGTCGAGATCCTAGAGGCGATCGTCACCAAGATCCCGCCGCCCAGCGGCGACCCGGAGGCGCCGTTGAAGGCGATGCTGGTCGACAGCTGGTACGACCCGTATCTCGGCGTCGTCATCCTCGTCCGCGTGATCGACGGCGTCCTGAAGAAGGGGCAGCAGATCAAGTTCATGCAGACCGGCACGATGCACCTGGTCGACCGGGTCGGCTGTTTCCGCCCTAAGATTGAGCAGCTGACCGAACTCGGTACCGGCGAGATGGGCTTCATTACCGCGCAGATCAAAGAGGTTGCGCAGACCCGCGTCGGCGACACTATCACCGATGCGAAGCGGCCTGCGCTCGAAGCTCTCGCGGGCTTCAAGGAAGTCCAGCCGGTGGTGTTCTGCGGGATGTTCCCGGTCGATGCCGCCGAGTTCGAGAAGCTGCGCGAGAGTATCTCGAAGCTGCGGCTCAACGATGCGAGTTTCTCGTTCGAAATGGAAACGTCGGCGGCGCTCGGCTTCGGCTTCCGCTGCGGCTTCCTGGGGCTGCTCCATCTGGAGATCATTCAGGAGCGCCTGACGCGCGAATATGACCTGGACCTGATCACGACGGCGCCCTCCGTCGTCTACGAGATCGAGCTGACCCACCCCGATCCGTCCGGCACGACGCATATCGAGCTGCACAACCCCGCCGACATGCCTGAGCCCAACAAGATCGCGACGATCAGCGAGCCGTGGATCGAGGCGACGATCTACGTTCCCGACGAGTATCTCGGTAGCGTCCTGAAGCTCTGCCAGGATCGCCGCGGGATTCAGAAGAACCTCACTTATGTCGGTGGTCGCGCGCAGGCGACCTACGAACTGCCGCTGAACGAAGTCGTGTTCGATTTCTACGATCGGCTGAAGTCGATGTCGAAGGGCTATGCGAGCTTCGATTATCACCAGATCGGCTACCGCGAGGGTGATCTCGTCAAGATGGGCATCCTCGTCAACGAGGAGCCGGTTGACGCGCTGAGCATGATCGTCCACCGCGGCACCGCCGAGGTGCGCGGTCGCGGTATGGTCGAGCGGTTGAAGGAGCTGATCCCGCGCCATCTGTTCAAGATCCCGATCCAGGCGGCGATCGGCGGCAAGGTGATCGCGCGCGAGACGATCAGCGCGATGCGCAAGGACGTGACCGCCAAATGCTATGGCGGCGACGCGAGCCGCAAGAAGAAGCTTCTGGAAAAGCAGAAGAAGGGCAAGCTAAAGATGCGCGAATACGGCTCGGTCAGCATCCCGCAGGAGGCGTTCATCGCCGCGCTGCGGATGGGTGACGACGCCTAGCGGGCACGGGTCGCGTTATGCCGGGTTGCGCCGTAACCTGACGGGGCATCGACCTTCCCAATCTGCTTCGTTATACCGGATCGGCTTGGCTGCGAACCCTTCCAGCATGGAAGCTTGTTTTCCCGCGAAGGCGGGGACCCAGACTGGGCTCCCGCCTTCGTGGGAGAACAAAAATATGGCAGCGACCGAGTTGGCACGCCTGACAGGCATCGCTGCCAGCAGGTTTCGGGTGGCAGCGGTTCCCAAACCCGATTGTATCGATCTCTCGGGTCCGTGGATGCCGGAACCAGCCCGCCTGACGGACATCGATCGGTCCGTCGATCCAAATGGTATGTCGATCCGTCTAAGCGTTGTTGCGGTGGGTGTCAGGGGGGCAGCGCTTTCGCGGCATGCCCCCCGTCAAGTCACGCGTGGATCAGCTCGACCGCTACTGCCGTCGCCTCGCCGCCGCCGATGCAGAGCGCCGCGACGCCTTTGCTCAGGCCGCGCAGTTTGAGTGCGGCGACCAAGGTGGCGATGATCCGCGCACCGCTGGCGCCGATCGGATGGCCGAGCGCGGTCGCTCCGCCGTTGACGTTCAGTTTCTCGCGCGGGATGCCGAGCTCGCGCATCGCGATCATCGCAACGGTCGCGAACGCCTCGTTCACCTCGAACAGGTCGACGTCCTCGACGCTCCAGCCGGCGCGATCGAGCACTTTCCGGATCGCCGAAACAGGCGCGGTCGTGAACAATGCGGGGGCATGCGCGTGCGCGGCGGTCGCAACGATCCGCGCCTCCTGCGACAGGCCGAGCTTTGTCGCGACGCTGGCGCGCGTCAGCACAAGCGCGGCGGCACCATCGGAGATCGAGGCGGAGGTGGCTGCGGTGATCGTGCCGTCCTTGGCAAAGGCGGGGCGCAGACCGGGGATCTTCTCGGGCCTGGCCTTGCCGGGCTGCTCGTCCTCGCTGACGACGACGTCGCCACCGCGGGTCTTGACGGTGACCGGCACGACCTCGTCGGCAAAGCCGCCGCCGGTGATCGCGGCGCTGGCGCGTGTGAGGCTCTCGATCGCGAACGCGTCTTGGTCCTCGCGGCTGAACTGATAGTCGCGTGCGGTGTCCTCGGCGAACGCGCCCATCGGCTTGCCCTTGTCATAGGCATCCTCGAGGCCGTCGAGCATCATCGAATCGGAGACGACGTCATGGCCGATCCGAGCGCCGGAGCGGTGCTTGGCAAGCAGGAACGGCGCGTTGGTCATGCTCTCCATGCCGCCCGCGATCACGACGTCGACGGTGCCGGCCATCAGTGCCTCGGTCGCCATGATGGTAGCCTGCATGCCCGACCCGCACATCTTGTTGACGGTGGTTGCCTCGACCGAATCGGGCAGGCCGGCACCAAGGGCGGCCTGGCGCGCGGGGGCCTGGCCGAGCCCGGCGGGGAGGACGCAGCCCATGTAGATGCGGTCGATGATCGCGGGATCGACCTTCGAGCGATCGACTGCGGCGCGAACTGCGGTGGCGCCCAGCTCGACCGCGGTGACGCCGGACAGCGCGCCCTGGAATCCGCCCATCGGCGTACGGGCATAGCTGGCGATGATGATGGGATCGTCGGACATCGGTCTTCCTTCGTCGATTCAGGGCGCGGGGGCGATCGCCGCCCGCTGGATACCAGCCCTGCAGGACCGAGGCGGATGCCCGCGGACATCACGCACCGGGTAAGTGGCTGCGAAGTCGAGGTCGGTGCGCGTCATTGCCGTACGATCCGGGCTGCATGCTGAGGCTCTCAGCTGTGCCCGATGCCGTCCTCTGTCAAGAACACGGACGCCCGCCCGGCCCGGAAAACCGGGCCTTGCGGGGTGTCCTTCGTTGCAACCTCTAACGCCCATGCGGGGGTCAGAGCTGCACGTTAACCCCGAACGTCACGGTGCGTCCGATCCGTGTCTCGAACAGCGTGTCCTGGCGGACGCTGTCGCTGTATAGCCGGTTCTGCTGATCGGTCAGATTGGTACCCTCGACGATCAGTTTCACATTGTCGGTGACCGCGAACGAGGCGGAGGCGTCGACAAACAGCGTGCTGTCGTTACCCTGCAGGTCGCTGCCGGGGGAGGCGGGGATGCCGCGGATGAAGCCCGAGCGATAATTGGCGGTGCCGCGGATGCTGAACTTGCTGTCCTCGTAATACAGCGTGCCCGATGCGGTGTCCTTCGACAGGCCGACGAGGTTGGCGGTGGTCGTCACGGTCGGCACGCCGTTCACGCTGGCGAGGATATAGTCGATCCGCGAGGTTACGTGCGTGTAGTTCGCCAGCGCGCCGAAATTCCGGAGGAAGCCCGGCAGGAAGGTGAAGGGCACCTGCGCGTTTACTTCGACCCCCTTCAGCGGACCGCCCGGCGTGTTGAGCGGCTGCGCGATCGTGAACAGTTCGCTCGGCAGCGTGTTGGTGCCGGCCAGCAGCTCGTTGGGCAGACCGAGGTCGCTGAACGGAACCAGCGTGTTGACGTTCTGAACGTACGACTTCAGGTCCTTGTAGAAGAACGCCGCCGACAGCAGTGCGCCGGGGCGGAAATACCATTCGATCGCCGCATCGAAGGTGTTGGCGCGGATCGGGTCGAGCTGCGGGTTCTGGATGCTGCCGTTGCGCGTGATCGCGTTGACGCCGCTGGTGGGGGTCAGCACGCCCAGCTCGGGCCGGGCAAGCACCTTGGCGCCCGAGAAGCGGAACAGCAGGTCGTCAATCGGCTCGATCACCAGGTTCGCGGACGGCAGCCAGTCGCTGTAGCGCTTGGTGGCGGTCGCGAACCGGCCGGTCACGCCGGTCGGCGAGCTCGCCAGCGCGACCGAGATGAACCCCGACGACAGCTGGTCGGTGTGCACGAAGCGGACGCCAGCGTCGCCGCGTACGCCGATCCCGCCGAGCCGGTCGCCGAGATCGAACGCCGCCATCGCATAGGCCGACGACACCTCCTCGAGCACGCGGCTCGACTGCGCGCCGCATTCTGTGCCGCAGTAGCGGACTGCGGTGAGGTTGAACGTGCTGATCAGCTTGTCCGGATCGAGCGATACCCAGCTTGCCGGGGCGCCATCGCCCCACAGATTGCCGACCCCGGTGATCTGGTGCGTGATGCTGGCGAGCGTGGTGCCGGCGGGAAGCGCCTTGGTGATCGTGTCCGCGGTGTACGGAATGACGTTGCGGATCGTGAAGTCGCTGCGGCGATACTGGCCCCCGGCCTTCAGCGTCAGCACGTCGGCGACCTTCCAATGGAGGTTGGTTTCTGCGGTCAGCCCGTTGTTGATGTTGGTCGAGGGGCGCCCCTGGAAATTATAGCCGCCGCGCACCGTGCCGTCGGCCAGCGCGGGCGCATAGTTGAAGCGGGTCGGATCGGCCACGTCGAACCCGAAGCCGAGCTTGGGCGTGCTGCCGCCGTCACGATAGTCGATCGAGAAATTGGGCGTGTCGATCGCATCCATGAAATACTGGAAACGCTGTTTGCCGAACGACTTGGCCTGGTTCAGCCCGACGAGCGTGGTGATGCCGAAGCTGTCGTTGAAATCGTGCTTGATGTTGAGATTGGCCTGCTTGAACGTCGAGGTGAAATCGTCGACTAGCCCCTCGGAGCGGATGTCGACGCCGTCGAACAGCCCGTAGACGAGCCCGCCCTGCGGGGTGAGCACGACGTCCTTGATTGACGTCACCGGCTGGCCGTTGTTCGCCGCCGACCGCCCGAACGAGATCGCCTCGATGTAATTGTCGCGGCGGACGACGTGGAAGCGCGAGTAGAGCAGGTCGAGCGAGATGTCGGTCGCAGCATCGGGCTGGAACTGGAAGCTGAGCGTGCCGCCGAGGCGCTTCTGCTTCTGCTCCGAATTCAGATAGCGCGGGATGCGCGGGAAGAACGCGCCGCTGCCCGCGACATTGGGCAGATCGGGACGACGCGCGGCGAGAACGGTGTTGAACGCCGCCGCCGTGCTGGTGCGCGGCGTGCCGGGATAGCAGTTTGCCGCGTCGGCGCCCTTGCTGCCGATCGCGGGCGTGGCGGGGGCGAAGCCGACCGGCGAGCAGAACAGACCGTTGGTGTTGGCGGAGAGGATGTCGACCGCGGAATAACCGACCTCGCGGATGTCCCGTTCCTGGTAGGCGACCGAGCCGAGGATACCGAACCGCCCGTCGTCGAACTTCTTGGCGACCAGCAGCGATGCGCGCGGGTTCACCTTCTTGGCGAGTTCGCTGTAGACGCCGCGGACGGTGGCGCTGAGCGTGAAATCCTTCTTGCCGGACAGCGACTTGGGTGCGGACAGGTCGACCGTGGCGCCGAGCGAGCCCTCCTCGACATCGGCGGACGGGGTCTTGCGGACCGCGAGCGACGAGAAGATCTCGGTCGGGAAGACGTTGAAATCGAAACTGCGACCGTTGTTGCCGCCGCCATAGATGTCCGACGATCCGGTCTGCGACGTGCCTTCCATGCCGTTGATGCGAACGCGGGTGAACGCCGCGCCGAGCCCGCGCACCGAGATGTTGCGGCCCTCGCCACCGTCACCGCGGGCAAGCGCAACGCCGGGAATGCGTTGCATCGATTCGGCCAGGTTGGAATCGGGAAACTTGCCGATATCCTCGGCGACGATGCTGTCGATCGCCGCAGTCTCGTTGCGCTTCTGGTTGATCGCGGTGCTGAGCGACGCGCGGAAACCGGTGACGACGATATCGGGCGCGAGCGCATCGTCGGTCTGCGGGGCCGGGGAGGGGGCCGTCTCGGGGGGCGGGGAGGAGGCTGGGGCATCTTGCGCGAAGGCGGGACTTGCGAGCCCTGCCAGCATGCCCGCCAGAGCGAGCGCGAGCGGCGATACGCCGCGTCGGATATGAGCGTGATGACGTGAATGGTGCATTCCGGTCCTCCCCTTTGGTGTAGAACCGCTCTATGGCGTTTTCCACATTGTAAGATGAGTCGCCACATAGCATAGTTGTGTCGCTGGCGTATCGGCTTTTCTCGTTCGCATGGTGGGATCATCTCCAAATTGTGCAGAACGCCGGAAATTTCACCGGCTGGATGCAGTCGGCGTTTGACGCGAACCTTCCCATCAGATAATTGCCTGTCTCATAAAATGAGAATTATGCCCGGTTGAGCGGGGTGACGAGGAGGGTCGAGAGTGCCGATTACGTCTTTGCCGAAAATCAAGCATGTCCGCGCGTTTACGGTTCGCGGCGGCGGGGCGGATTATCACGACCAGGGTGCCGGCCACTGGATCGACGATCATATCGCGACGCCGATGAGCCGCTATCCCGAGTACCGCCAGTCGCGACAGAGCTTCGGCATCAACGTGCTGGGCACGCTGGTCGTCGAGATCGAGGCGGAGGATGGTACGGTCGGCTTCGCGGTCACCACCGGTGGCGAGCCCGCGGCGTTCATCGTCGAGAAGCACCTCGCGCGTTTCCTCGAAGGGCGATCGCCGACCGAATACGAGAAAATCTGGGACCAGATGTACTTCTCGACGCAATATTACGGCCGCAAGGGGCTGGTCGTGAACGCCATTTCCGGCGTCGATCTCGCGCTGTGGGACCTGCTCGGCAAGCTGCGACAGGAGCCGGTCTATCACCTGCTCGGCGGTGCAGTGCGCGACGAACTGCAATTCTACGCTACCGGTGCGCGGCCCGACGTCGCCAAGGAGCTGGGCTTCATCGGTGGCAAGATGCCGCTTCACCACGGCCCCGCCGAGGGCGCCGAGGGCATGAAGAAGAACATCGCGATGATCGCCGACATGCGCGAGAAATGCGGGCCCGATTTCTGGCTGATGCTCGATTGCTGGATGGCGCTCGACGTCGACTACGCCACCCGCCTCGCGATCGCCGCGCACGAACACGGCCTGAAGTGGATCGAGGAAGCGATCAGCCCCGACGACTACTGGGGCTATGCCGAACTGAAGCGCAACGTGCCGAAGGGCATGCTGGTCACCACCGGCGAGCACGAGGCGACGCGCTGGGGCTTCCGCATGCTGCTCGAGATGGACTGCTGCGACATCATCCAGCCCGACGTCGGCTGGTGCGGCGGCGTGACCGAGTTGCTCAAGATCAGCGCGCTGGCCGATGCGCACGGCAAGATGGTCGTGCCGCACGGGTCATCGGTCTACAGCTATCACTTCGTCATCACGCGCCACAATTCGCCGTTCGCCGAGTTCCTGATGATGCATCCGGGACCGACCGAGGTGGTGCCGATGTTCCACCCGCAATTGCTCGGCGAGCCCGTGCCGCAGAACGGCCGGATGAAGGCGAGCGCGCTCGATGCGCCGGGGTTCGGCGTCAGGCTCAATCCCGAGATCGTGATGCACCGCCCCTACACGCATTGATCCAGTCTCTCTCTTCGCCATTCTCTTTTCCGAAAGCCTCCTCATGAAACTCTGCCGCTACGGCCAACCCGGCCAGGAAAAGCCCGGCATCGTCGATGCCGACGGCGCGATCCGCGACCTGTCCGGCATGATCGACGACCTTACCGTCGATACGCTGGCGCAGGCGCTCGCGGCTGATCCTGCGTCGCTCCCGGTCGTCGAGCGAACGCCGCGCTACGGCGTGCCGATCAAGGGCATTGGCAAGATCGTCGCGATCGGCCTCAACTACCGCGACCACGCGATCGAATCCGGCCTGCCGATCCCGACCGAACCGATGATGTTCATGAAGCCGCTGTCCAGTCTCAGCGGCCCGAATGACGACGTCGTATTGCCGCGCGGTTCGACGCATGGCGACTGGGAGGTCGAGCTCGGCGTGATCCTCGGCAAGACGTGCCGCTATGTCTCCGAGGACGAGGCGCTTGACAAGGTTGCGGGCTATGTGCTGGCCAACGACGTGTCGGAGCGTTTCAACCAGAAGCAGCGCGGGTCGCAGTGGAGCAAGGGCAAGGGGCATGATACCTTCTGTCCGGTCGGCCCGTGGCTGGTGACGCCCGACGAGATCGGCGATGCGCAAGACCTCGACATGCATCTCGACGTCAACGGCACGCGGATGCAGACCGGCAACACCAGGACGATGATCTTCGACCTGAAGCAGCTCATTTCGTACGTCAGCGAATACATCACGCTGTATCCGGGCGATCTGCTGATCACCGGCACGCCGCCGGGCGTGGGCGAGGGCAAGAAGCCGGAGTCGATCTACCTGAAGGCCGGCGACGTGATGGAACTCGGCATCGCCGGGCTCGGCACGCAGCGTCAGTCGGTCGTCGAATGGCGCCATCTGGGTGAGGGTTCGATCGCATGACGATCTATGGGGGGCGGTTTGCCGGTCGCTGCGCGATCGTCACTGGCGGCGCGTCGGGGCTCGGCAAGGATGTCGCCAAGCGGATCGTCGCGGAGGGCGGCAGCGTCGTGCTGTGGGATCTCGACGCCGCCAAGCTCGCGGTGGCGAAGGACGAGGTCGGTGCGGTGCACGTCGTCGCGCTCGACGTGTCCGACGTCGATGCGGTCGTCGCGGCGGCAGAGGAAAGCGCGGGCGTGCTCGGCAAGGTCGACATCCTGATCTGCTCGGCAGGCATCACCGGGGCGACCGCGCCGGTCCACGAATACCCGCTCGACAGCTGGAAGCGCGTCGTCGACATCAATCTGAACGGGCTGTTCTATTGCTGCCGGACGGTCGTGCCGCTGATGCTGGCGAATGGGTATGGGCGGATCGTCAACGTGTCGTCGGTGGCGGGCAAGGAAGGCAACCCGAATGCGTCGGCCTATTCGGCGACCAAGGCGGCGGTGATCGGGCTGACCAAGTCGCTCGGCAAGGAACTCGCGGGCAAGGGCATCATCGCCAACGCGCTGACCCCGGCGACGTTCGAAAGCCCGATCCTGGAGCAGCTTCCGGCGAGCCAGGTCGAATATATGCGCTCGAAGATCCCGATGGGGCGGCTGGGCGAAATCCCGGAATCGACCGCGATGGTGTGCTTCATGGCGTCGGAGGAGTGCAGTTTCACGACGGCGTCGACGTTCGACACGTCGGGGGGACGGACGACGTTCTAGGGGGGTGTTTTGTATCCTCCCCCGCCGGGGGAGATGGCTGGCTCTTGCCAGACGGAGGGGGAGGAAAGGGAGAACCGCTGTTCCGCATCCTCCCCCTCCGTCGCCTTCGGCGCCACCTCCCCCTGGCGGGGGAGGATCGTTCGGACGGTAATCCCCCTTCCTCAGCCAAAGCCGCCCGGTACGAGGCGGCATGGCGATCATATCCCAGGAGAGAAGGCGATGATCCCGTTCGTAGATGCGCACATCCATCTGTGGGACCTGAACCACATCCGCTATCCGTGGCTGTCGCCGCCATTCGCCGATGACGGCCCCAACGGCAGCGTCGAGCCGATCGCGCGCGACTTCGGAATCGCCGAGTACCGTGCAGCGCTCGCGCGGTGGAATGTCGTCGGCGCGGTGCATATCGATGCGGGCGCGGACCCGGTGCAGGCACTCGACGAGACGCGCTGGCTGGAGGGGATCGCCGCCGAGCACGGCTTGCCCAACGCGATCGTCGCGTACGCACCGCTGGACGATCCCGACGTCGACACGCATCTCGCCGCGCAGATCGCGTTCCCGCACGTCCGCGGCATCCGCCAGATCGTCAACTGGCACGCCGATCCGGCCCGCAGCTACACGTCGCGCGACCTCACCCAGGACGCCCAGTGGCAGGTCGGCTACGCATTGCTCGGCAAGCACGGCCTGTCGTTCGACCTGCAATGCTATCCCGCGCAGATGCTGGGCCTCGCGTCGCTGATCGCGCGCCATCCCGAAACGCCAGTCATCATCAATCACCTCGGCATGCCCGTGCTCTCCAATCCCGATGGCATCGCCGAATGGCGCGACGGTCTGCGTGCGCTCGCCGCGCTGCCGCATGTCGCGATCAAGCTGTCGGGGCTTGGCTTCATCGCTCGCGACTGGACCTTCGAAAGCGTGCGGCCCTTCCTGCTCGAAGCGATTGACCTGTTCGGCACCGATCGCTGTCTGTTCGCCAGCGACGCGCCGACCGACACGCTGTTCGCACCGATCGATCGCTATCTCGAAACCTACCACGCGCTGGTCGCCGATTTCTCCGAAGGCGAACGTCGCGCGCTGTTCGGGGGTAATGCGAACCGGATCTACCGGCTGGGTCTCGACCTGTGAACCCGCTGCTCGGGGTGTTGTATCACTGGCTCGGCGGGCTCGCGTCGGCCAGCTTCTACGTGCCCTATCGCGGGGTGAAGCGCTGGTCGTGGGAGATTTACTGGCTGACCGGCGGCGTCGTGTCGTGGCTGGTCGCGCCGTGGTTCTTCGCGAGCCTGCAAACGCACGACCTGCTCGGCGTGCTCGGTCGCGCGCCGTCCAGCGCGTTCTGGTGGCCGATGGTGTTCGGCGTGCTCTGGGGCTTCGGCGGGCTCGGCTACGGGCTCGTCATGCGCTATCTCGGGCTGTCGCTCGGCATGGCGGTGGTCCTCGGACTGTGCACGGTGTTCGGGACGCTGATCCCGCCCGCGTTCACCGGCGAGTTCCACGAAAAGCTGCTTGCGACCACCTCCGGCAACATCGTCCTCACCGGCATCGGCCTGACGCTGGCCGGCATCGTCGTCGTCGCGATCGCCGGCGCGATGAAGGACGCGCTGCTGACGCCCGAGCAGAAGCTGGCGGTCGTCGCCGAGTTCGATTTCCGCAAGGGCATCGTCGTCGCGATCGGCGCCGGGATCATGTCCGCGTGCTTCGCGTTCGGGCTGGCTGCGGGCGAACCGATCAAGGCGCTGTCGGCAAGCGCGGGCACCGGGCCGCTCTGGACTGGGCTTCCCGTGTTGTGCCTGATCATGGCGGGAGGGCTCGTCACCAACGGCGCGTGGTGCGCGTGGTTGATCGTCAGGAACCGCAGCGCCGCGCAGTGGATCGGCCGCACCACCGACGGCGACCGCCCGCCGCTGATGCGCAACTACGCGCTCAGTGCGCTCGCCGGCGTCACCTGGTATTTCCAGTTCTTCTTCTACACGATGGGGGAGAGCCAGATGGGCCGCCTGGGCTTCTCGAGCTGGACGCTGCACATGGCGAGCATCATCATCTTCGGCACGCTGTGGGGCTTTGCGTTCCGCGAGTGGAAGGACGCCGGTGCGTGGATCAAGGCGGTGGTCTGGGCCGGCGTCGCGCTGCTGCTGATCGCGACCGTGGTGATCGGCTATGGCAACAGCATCGCGGTGGAGACAGTGGCATGACCCGGATCGCACATCTGATCGCCGTCGGTCTGCTCGCCCTCGCGGGTGCGGCGCCGGCAACCCCGCCGCCGGCTTTCGACGCACCTTTGGTGATGACCGCGATGCACCTCCACGATCCGTGGATCGTCGCCGACAAGTCCAGCCGCACCTATTACCTCTTCACCCGCAACGAAGTCGCGATGACCGGCGACACGCGGCTGGGGACGATGATGTATGCGAGCCGCGACCTGAGGCACTGGACCCGGCCCAAGCTCGTGTTCGTGTTGCCCGGCGACGTCTGGGCGAAGGCGGGAAGCTGGGCGCCTGAAGTGCACCGCTGGAAGAACCGGTGGTATCTCTTCGCGACGTTCCACGATCCCGCGTCGCCGCTGACGCCCAATGGCAAGCGCGCGACCTATCGTCGTGGCACCGTCCTCGCGGTCGCGGACAAGATCGACGGGCCCTATGCGCTGGTCCGGAACGGCGAGCCGATCGTGTCGAAGGACCGGATGACGCTCGACGGCACGCTGTACGTCGATCCGAAGGGCAAGCCGTGGCTCGTCTATGCGCATGAATGGTGGCAGACGACGATCGGCACTATGGACGCGGTGCCGCTGAACGACGACCTCTCCGCGGCGGGCTCGGCGAAGCGGCTTTTCGCTGCGAACGAGGCCGCGTGGGTGGTGGGCCAGGAACAGCCCGATGGCGACACGGTCTACGTCACCGATGGCCCCGAACTGTATCGCAGCAAGACGGGCGCGCTGCTGATGCTGTGGTCGAGCTATGGCAAGAAGGGCTATGTCGAGGGGCAGGCGCGGTCGCGATCGGGTGGCATCGAAGGTCCTTGGGAGCAACTCGGCCCGCTCGTCGAACGGGACAGCGGCCACGGCATGCTGTTCCACGCGTTCGACGGCCGGCTGATGATGATCCTCCATCGGCCGTTCAATTTCGCGCTCGGCAAGCTGTACGAGATGCGCGACGAGGGCGATCGGCTGGCGGTGGTGCGCGAGGCGACCGAACTCGATGGCGAGGCGTATCCGACGCATCCCTGCACGCCGGGGCACTCGTCGTTCGACAATGCGAAACCGGGGTGCTGACGATGCTGGGTGCGGATGATGTGTGGCCGCTGTGGGCGGACGCGCCGGCGGTGACGTTCGAGGATTCGTCGGGCGCGTCCGAGGTCGCCGTCGTCACGGCGGTCGACCAGCCGGTGCTGCTCGGGTTCCGTGCCGCCAAGCCCAATGGCCGGGCTATGCTCGTGCTCGGCGGCGGCGGCTACACGCAGTTGATGGCGGGCAGGGAGGGGGTGCAGGTCGCCGCCTGGCTTACGGGGCTCGGCTACCACGCATTCGTCCTGATCCACCGCTTCCCGAACGCCGCCGACGGTATCGCCGCGCCGCTAGACGACGCACGCGAGGCGATGCGGATGGTCCGTGCGAGCGGTCTGGCGCCGGCAGGGTTGGGCGTGGTCGGGCTATCGTCGGGCGGTCATCTCGCCGCCTGCCTCGCCGCAGCCTATCCGGACGAATGGACGCCGCCCGCGTCGCGTCATCCCGACGAGTTGACGCGGCCGGACCTGCTGGTCGTCGGCTATGCTCCGATCTCCACCAATGCGGCGGGGCGGACGATCATGCCGGACAAGCCGCCACTGCCGCCGGTCGAGAAGCAGGCGATGTACGACCGCCTGCAACCCGATGCGCAACTCCTGCCGTCGCCGCCGCCCGCGTTCATCGTCTATGCCGGCAACGATCCTGTCGTCCCGGTTGAGAACGCGCGCCGGCTCCACGCGGCGTGGCAAGTGGCGGGCGGCTCAGCCGAACTTCACGTCTTTGCTGACGCGCCGCATGGTTTCGCGCTGGATACGCAGGGGTTGCCCGTGTCGATCTGGCCGACACTCTGCGAAGCCTGGCTCCGGCAGGTCGGCTTTCTCGACCGCGCTTAGCGCGTGCCCGCCGCCGCAACGGGGTTGTTCCCCCACAGCTTGTCATAGGACCAGCCCGACAGATCCTCAACCACGCGCGCATTCTCCGGCGTGGACGGCGTCCGTTCGCCGCGACGCAGATGCTCGATTTCTTCCAGCAGGATCGCATGCGTGCCGGGCGTCAGCCGGAAGCGCGTCGACACGAGCACGCCGAAGATGAGCATCGCGATCGTCCCGGCGCCGAGCACCGCGACGATCGCGTAAATCGCCTGGGGGCTCTGCTCGGTCGCCTTCGACACGAAGCCGGACGCCTGCATCACCTGCCCGACGAGGATCACCGCCAGCGCCTGGCTCATTTTCCGCACGAACGTCATGACGCCCGCGAACGCGCCCTCGCGCCTGCGCCCGGTGACGATCTCGTCGACATCGGCCATGTAGTTGTACGTCGCCCACGGGATGTAGTTCAGCGCGCCGCGCCCCAATCCGGCGAACACCACCGGCAGCCAGAACAGCGCCGACGTCGCGGTATAACCCGCCGCGTACATCGCGAGGAAGATCACCACGCCGATCGCGAAGCTGAGCGCGGCGAACCGGTACGCGGCGGCGGGCGACAGGCGCAGCGCGAAGTTGATCGCCAGCACCACCGCGACGAGCTGGACGATGTACGTCACGCCGACGAGGTTCGCGACCACCGCGGTCGATCCGGCGAGCGCGAAGATCACGAAATAGGTGAACGCCGCGTTGTAGATGTCCTGGCTGATATAGCCGCCCAGATACATGCCGAGATGCAGCCGGAATGCGCGGATCCGCAGCGTCGAGAACAGGTTACGGTAGAGCGCCTTGAACGCCGCGCCGAGCGACGCTTTCTCGACCGGCTGGACCTCGTCGAGGCCCTCGGGCCGCTGCCGTTCCCAGCTGAACGCGTACAGCAATCCGGCCGCGCCCATGAACAGCACCGAGAAGATCATGCCCATATACAGATACGTATCGGGCGAATCCGGGCCGAGATAGGCGATCAGCCAGCCCGGCAGGAAGGCCGCGGCGATCGCCGAGCACTGGCCACACAGGATGCGCGCACCGGCGAACTTCGCCTTGGTCCGGTAATCGGTCGCCATCTCCGACGCGAGCGTCTCGTACGGGATGATCTCCATCGCATAGACCATCTCGAACAGCACGTACGTCACGAGGTAATACCAGAAGCCCTGGCCTGCGACCCACATGATCGCGAACGACGGCAGCAGCGGGATCGCGGCGAGGATGAAGAACCGCCGCCGCCCGAACTTGCGCCCCAGCCAGCTCCGCCCGAGATTGTCCGACAGGTGGCCGATCGTGGGGCTGGTGAACGCATCGAGCACGCGCGCGACGCCGAAGATGATCGTCGCCTGCGCCGCGGACAGGCCGCAGAAGCTGGTGTAGAAGATCAGGATCCAGGTGCTGATGACCGCCATCGACCCCGCGCCGAGCACGTCGTTCGAGCCGTAGGCGAGCAAATTGTACCAGCGTACCGGACGGGCGGGCGCGAGCGGCATGGCTGGACGGGCGGCGATCGGATCAGTGGCCATGCGAAAGTCCTTGGGTACCGGCGGTGGCTGAGGATGGGGCGGGGTCGGAAAGCGGATCGAAGCGGAGCGCGTCGAACAGGATCGCGGGGTCGTCGATACCGATCGACACGGTGTGTGGGCCGGCTGAGAGCGGTGTCGGCAGCGCGAGGTGGAGGCGGTTGTCGAGCACCGCGAGCGCCCATGCGCGGTCGCCGGTCTTGCGGGGGACGCCGACGCGCACGGGCTTCCCGCCGTCGATCGCGACCGATACGGCGAGGTCGGCGCCTTCGTTGGTCGGGTAGGTCGGCAACACTTCTGCCGCGAGCTGCCAGCGACCGGCGGGTAGCGTGACGGTGTAAGACAGCGTTGCTGGCGCCGCCGCGGCTATCGCTACACCGTTGCGGCCGAGGCCGTCGATCACGCGCCAGCCATTACGCGGGCTCTCCGAAGTCTCCGCCTCAATCACGATCGTCGAAGCATGCAAAACTGCCCGGTTCCCCGGCGAAGGCCGGGGCCCAGTTGGAACGGCCGAGGTAACGAAGGGCGACGCGATCTCACCGGGGGCATTCCACCTGGGCCCCGGCCTCCGCCGGGGAGGTGTAGCTGGGGCGGGCAGGATGGGAGGCGACAAGCGATAGCGACGCCACTGCCCGTCGGCGGGTTCGACTGCCATCATGCCCCGCCACTTCCCACCGGCGATCTCATTATTGTAGCGAATAGTCCGCGCGGTGATTTCAGCATCCGCTGCACGCGATCGTTCGCCAGCTACGGCCGCACTATCCGCATCGGTGTCGCGCAGGCGATCATGCATTTCGGCGTCGAACACGCGCGTGTTCGCGAGCGCCGCCGCGGTCACCGGATAGTCGACCAGCTCGAAGAACGCGTCGCGTCGGTGGGGCGCAATGCGGGGCGCGATCGAACGGACGCGTGTGCGTAGTGCGTCGAACGCGGTCAGGCGCGTGGAGACTTCGGACGGTGTCAGCGGACTCGGCTTCGGCACCTCGCCGGGTAGCCACCATTGCAGATGCTCGGACCGACGCTGGAAATTCAACCGGTGATGCTCGGCCATGATCGCCGCGATCTCGGGCGCGACATCGGCGCCGATCGTACCCCCCGCCCAGTCCGTGACGACAGTATCGATCGGCTTAGCGCGCACGCCCGGCACGTCCCACGCAAGCTGCATGAAATAGTCGGTGGCGAGTTCCGCGGGCTTCAGATCGCCGACATTGGCGACCCACATCCGCCGCGCACCCGCATCCCAGGCGCGTCCCAGTTCCTCGCGGATCAGTGCAGGCGGGGTGGTCGACAGCCAGAGATACGACAGCGGCGCGCCGAGATAGGACAAATGGTAATAGATGCCAGCCCCGCCCGACCGCGCGCGCTCGGCGGCATCGGGCACGTGGCGGATATAACCGAAATTGTCGTCGGGCCACATCAGCGTGACGTCGTCGGGCACCTTCAGCCCGCCGCGGTACACGTCCAGGACTTCCTTGTACGGCGTGAAGACCTGCGGGACGCGTGTGAAATTCCGGTTCACGCCGTTCGCCAGCATCGCGCGCTGATCGGCGAATACGCGTTCGAGCAACGACCGGCGCGCATCGTCCGTGGTCGGGCCGACGATGCCGCTGTCGTGGATGCCGCGCATTCCGAGCGTCCAGACGCTCTCGTATCTGCCGTTCGCCCGGACGCGCGCTTTCCAATAATCGGCGACGCCCGCGGGGTTGGTGAGGTAATTGAAATCCGCCGCCGGTGCCGACCATTCGCCGACATTGTTGCGCAGCATCGGCTCGGCATGGCTCGATCCCATGACGATCGCATAGCGGTCGGCGAGCTGCGCATTCTCGGGGTTCGCGTTGAACGGCGCGGTGACCTTGTGCATCGCGGGCCAGACGAGGTTCGCCTTCAGCCGCAGCATCAGCTCGAACAGTTTCGCGTAGGTCTTCGGCCCGATCGTCCCGGCGTCGGGCTCGAAGGTTTCGGCGGCCCAGGGTTGCAGCCCCCAATCCTCGTCGTTGAGGAAGATCCCGCGATACTGGACCGAGGGCGGCCCGAAGCGGTGAAGTCCGGCCGGCGCATAGATCGCGGCGTGATGCTCGGGCGTGACGTCGGCCCACCAATGCCAAGGCGACACGCCGATCGCGCGCGACAGTTCGTATGCGCCGAACGCCGTGCCCCGACGATCGCTGCCGACGATGACCAGCGCCGCCGCAACGCCGGGCGTGGGGTTGGCGACGGTGGCGATGACGAAGCTTTCCCACGCACCGCGCAGTTTCGAGACGTCGAGCGTGCCGCGTCGGACCAGCCGGTCGATCGCGGCGCTGCGGCCGAGCGTACCGAGCCAGATCTGCGTGCCGTTCGCGGTCGTCGCGCCGGTGACACGCCGGAGATCGTTCGTCAGGTCCGCGGCGGCGATCCGGACGACCGCGTGATCGCCCGGCGCCGTCACCACGCGCGCGATGCCTTGCGCATCGGCCAGCGGGAGACCCGCCCCCGGCTCGAACGCCACGAGACGTGCGACCGGCTCGGCCGAGGCGGGCGCCCCGAGCCAGAGCGCAGCCGCAAACAAGGCACGCCGCAGGGTCAGATATAGGTCCGCAGGAACTCGGCGAGCGCGACCATCGCGAGGCTCTGGCCGTAGGGCATCGAGGTGAGCGCGATGTCCTTGTAGAATTGCTGCGTGTCGCCCATCGCGGTGCCGAAGCTGACCTGCTTCAACTCGCCGGCATCGTCGATATTGGCGAGCACTCCTTGCACGGCCTTGATCCCGACCGCCTCGTAATGACGCGGCAGATAGCCCTTCCGGACGCCCTTCAGGATGCCGTACGCGAAGCCCGCGGTCGCCGACGCCTCGAGATAGCTGGTCGGATCCATCACCAGCGTGTGCCACAGCCCGCTCTCGTCCTGCGTCTCGGCGAGCGTCTTCACCTGCGCTGCGAGCGTGTCGATCAGGAAGGTGCGGAACGCGTCGCCGACCGGAAGGTCGAGGATCTCGATGATCTCGGGAATTGCGATCGTCACCCAGCAATTGCCGCGCGCCCACAGCGCCTCGGCGAAATTGTGCCGGCCGTTGAAGTCCCAGCCGTGGAACCAGAGCCCGGTCTTCTTGTCGAACAGGTATTTGATGTGGACGAGGAACTGCCTTTTGGCTTCCTCGACATAGTGCGGACGGTTCAACAAAAGCCCGATCTTGGCGAGCGGCAACACCGACATCATCAGCGTGTCGTCCCACATCTCGCCGGGGTTTTCGTCATTGTAGACGATGTGCTGGAACCCGCCCTCCTCGGTCTTGGGCAGGCCGTCCGGCGCCATCAGCCACTCGGCCCAGGTGTCGAGATAGGGGATGTAGCGCGGATCCGGCTCGCGCTCGTAGAGATAGGCGAGCGTGATGAACGGTGCGACGGTGTTGATGTTCTTGGTCGGCGTGCCCTCGGCGAAGCGATCCTCGAACCACTGCTTGATGATCGCCAGCGCGCCCGCATCGCCGGTCTGCTCGTAATAGCGCCACATGCCGAACAGGCCGACGCCGTGGGTCCATTCCCAGCCGGCCCAGCCCTTGGTGTCGATGACCCGGCCGTCTTCGAGGCGCAGCAGGAACTCGCCGGTCTCGTCCTTGATGTTGACGAGGTTGTCCATCAGCTTGGCGATCGCGGCGGTCACGTCCGCGCGCGGCACATTATGGGTGAGGGCAGCCACTTATAGTCTCCTGTTGGGACGCGCAGGGCTGAGCCCATAGTCGCGCGCCATCGTCCGATAGAGGGTGAGGAATTCGGGGTCGGCGTCGTAGCGACCGCCATGACCGGTCGACGGTGTCGTGCCGTTCGGCGGTGTCGATGCGGCCGGTTGTGCGACCGCGCCGGGTGCCTCGGCGGCGTTGATCCCCTGCGAGAGAAGATCGGGCTTGGGCCCTTCGCCGGCGGGCGTGCCGTTGTGCGTGAAGATCGCTTCCTGGTGCCGCGTCGGCTCCCAGATGAAGCTGCCCCAACCGTGCGGCTGGGCGTGGACGAGGTCGTTGACGTATTTTTTGCGCGACGAATATTCGAGCGCGAGGAAACCGTGGTCGGGATAGGCCTTGGCGAACTCGGTAAAGGTTCGCGCCCAGTCGCCCTGCGCCTGTTGCTGGTAGCAGGAGAAGCCGGTGGCATCGAATGTCACGCCGCGCTGGAGCAGATTGTCCATCCAGTGACGGACGATCGGCCAGTGCCGCCCGAGGTGATTGTGCACCGCCACGCGCGCTTCGGGCGTCGCGTCGCGTGCGCCGGCGATCCCGGCCTTCAGCAGCATCGCGAACCGATCGTATCCGCCTGCGCCGGGGACGTTCATGTGCACCGCATCGGTCTGCGGATTGCCGGTCGGGATGGTCAGCGGCACGCGCCCGTCGGGCCAGAGCATGCCGAAGGTCGTCTCGTTGCCGATCACGACAAGGTCGGGGGCGGCGCCCGCGCGCTTCATCGCCGACAGCGCGTCGACGGTATGGCGGTGGACCGCCTCGACCAGTTGCGGAAAGGTGAGCGCGGCCCAGGCGGCGGGCTTGTCCTGATGCTGCGGGTCCGCCCAGGTGTCAGAATAGTGCAGCGTCAGCGACAGGTGGAAGCCGGCTGCCTTGATGCGCTTGGCGAACGCGATCGTGCGCGGCAGGTCGCACCACGGCCCGCCCGGCTTGCCGGTCGAATAGCCTTGCGCAGGATCGACGAAGAGCCGCAGCTTGATCGCGTTGAAGCCGGCATCGCGGAGGATCACGAGCGGGTCCTTGGCGATGCCGTTCTCGAAATACGTCGCACCGGCGAACTCGTCCTCGGGGATCCACGACACGTCCGCGCCGATCAGGTACGGCCATGGCCTCGCGCCGTTTGCGACCTTGGCCGCGGGAGCGATGCTGGCGAGACAGGCCGCCCCAGCGCTTGCGCCGAATGTCCTGCGCGTGATCATTGCGCGGTGCCCAACCGGTTCGGTGCCGCGACCATCTGTACCGGCACGCCACCCTTGACCGAGCGCATCGTCATCAGCCGGACCTGCTCGATCGCATCGCCGGGCGCGCCGTCGGACGTGACCGCGAGCGCGACGGTGTTCGCGCCGTGGTGGTTGAGGATGCCTTCGGGGATCGGGAACACGCGCTGTGGGCCGACATGCGCGATGAATTGGCCCATGTTCCAGCCGTTGACGAACAGCAGCGCGCGGTAGCGGGCGACCGAACGCGGGGTTGCTGTGTCACCGAATGCCAGCGCGATCGTCGTGTCCTGGCCCTTCGGCACGGCGAGATCGAAGTGGGTACGATACCAGGTCGTGCCGGGCGTGGCGGTCGCGGCGGGGATCGTCGCCGCGGCCCAGGCCTTGTCGTCAAAGCCGGGCAAATGCCAGCCGAACCGCTCGCCATATTGGCCGCCGTTGTTGGCGGGCCCGCGCGCCGAATCGGGCAGGTCCTCGCCGCCGAGCTTGCCCTGGATCTTCCACGCGATCGGCACGCCGAAGCTGCGTCCGCCCGGCGCCTCGATCGACGCGGAGACCAGCCCGCGCGCTTCCTTGTGATAATCGTCGGAATCGAGATCCCAGTTATGGCCGTTGTTGCGCACCATGACGCTCACGACATGCTCGCCAGCGACGCGTGCGGAAGTGGGCAGGTCGAACCGTGCGAGGCCGGTGGTGATCGGCCGCGGCAGGCCGCTGGGGAGTTCGTTCTGGCCGACGAACTGGCCATCGATCCAGACCTGCACCATGCCGGAGCCGCCCGCCCCGTAGAACAGCGCGATCTGCTTGGCGTCGGGCGTGCCGGTGAAGCGGCCGCGATACCAGACGTCGCCGTCGTGGAAGCCGTAGGAGTCCATCGTCAGGTTCGGCTGGCCATCGGGCTTCGCGGTCGTCGTCGCACTCCCGCGGCCGTCGATGGCCTGCCAGCCGCTGTCGTCGAAGCCGGGTGCGGCTTCCGGGGAGCCTTGCGCCGTCCGCCAGCCGGTCAAAGCCGGGAGTACGACCGGGGCGGGACCGGACAATGCCGTCGTCGCGCTTCGGCTGCCGATCGCGGTCGCCTTCGTCGCAACCGTTGCCCCGTTCCACCGCACCGACCGCAGCGCGGCCGGAGCCCAGAGTTCAAGCGACGTCGCCTCGGCAGTATCGCCGGTCAGCGCCAGCGTGCCGCCGGTCGCTTTGGTCGAGCGCAGCAACGCGGGGCCGCGCACCAGCACCGCGTCGCTGCCGCGCCAGTAGCGTACCGCCTCGGCTTCGTCGGCAAGGATCAGCGTGAGGGCAGGGCGCCCGCCGCCGGTGATCCGAACGACCGATCGGCCTTCGAGCGTGTAATTCAGCCGAAGATCGCCCTTCGCCGCGTCGAATGCGCTGGTAGCGGTGCCTTCGAGGACGGTCACCGTCGGCGCGGCCGTGTAGCGCAACACGGTCTCGCCGGTCTCGCCTGCGCGACCGTAGAGCAGCATCACTTCGCCGCGATCGATCGTCAGCGCCGTCTGCAATTCGGACGTCGAATAGACCAGCCGCTGGCCGCCGAGGGTCACGCCCGCGACCAGCCACTTCGCATCGAAGCCGTTCAGCCGCATCGGTTCGGCTTGCGGGAAGGTGTAGCGCCCATCGGGCAGGTCGGCGGTGATCGTGAAGCGGTCGTCGGTCTGCCCGTTGGACGGCTTGTGCGTAACCATCAGGAAGCGCGCATCGCTCTCCGGGCTGCGGTTGTGATACGCCTGCACGTTCGGCGACGACACCTGCACCGGCGCGGCGGGGACCATGCCCGCGAGATCCGGCACCGCGGCGATCAGTCCGCCGAGCTGTTTCATCTCCTCGGCCTTGGTCCGCACCTCGCGCGCTTCTGAGATCGCTGCGCCGTAATCGTAGCTCGTGAATACGACGGGGGCGGGCAGCCAGCCCCAGCTCGTCCCGCCATAGCCCATGTAGAAGCTCTGGATGTCGATGCCGTTGGCGAGATTGGTGCCGTAGAACACGCGCTGGAACCGCTTGCCGCGCTGCACCGCGTTGCACTCGTAGCCGCCGTTCGAGCCCCAATAATCGAACCATCCGCCACCGAACTCCGCGAGGAATGCCGGTGTATCGGGCGAGGCGGATGCGCCGCCCTTCGCGCCGCCGGGACCGTAGAACCCCCAGTCGGGCGCAGCGACGCCGCGCGTGGGTTTGCCCGCGACGGTGCAGGTGCCGCCGGGATAGCCGTCGAACGCGTAGAGATCGCCCGGCCCCTTCACGACGTTCGCGACGGTCGAGCTTTCGGGTACCCAATAGCCGTTGCGTCCCTGGTCGTTGTGGAACAGCGGCACGGTGATGCCGTCGGCGCGCGCCTTGACGTAGAGATGGTCCATGTAGCGGCGCTGCGCCGGCGTGGTCAGCGCGAGTTCGTTCTCGATCTGGTGGAGAATGACGCTGCCGCTATGGCCCTTGCCGTCGCCGTTGATCTGGTGGCGCGCGATGATCGCGTTGACGTGGGTGAGCCACTCGTCCGACGCCGCGAGGTACGCCGGATCGTCGGTCCGCGCGCGACCCTTTTGGTTGACCAGCCAGCCCGGAAACCCGCCGCGCGACAGCTCCGCGTTCACGTACGGCCCGGCGCGGGTGATGACGTAGAGGCCTTCCTCCTGCGCCATCGTCAGCACGCGCTCGACGTCGCGGATCCCGGTGAAGTCGTACACGCCCTGTTTGGGGCTGTGATAGCCCCAGTCGAAATACAGCGCGACGGTGTTGAAGCCGCTCGCCTTCATCTTCTGCAATATGTCGCGCCACAGATCGGGGCTGGGCAGGCGGAACGGGTGGAATTCGCTCGACCAGATCACCTGACGCTTGCCGTCGATCATCAGCGACCGCGCGTCGTACGATACCCGCCCGAACGTCTTGACCGGCGCGGCGAGGTTCTGCGTCGGGCGTGCGACCTGCGCCGTCGCTGGGACCGGGGTCACCGCAGTGGCAAGCGCCAGCGCGATCAAGCGTTTGCGATCAATCATGATGAAAGATCAGCGGGAGCGACCATTCCTTTGGCCGGTTGTCATCCTCGACCTCCATCAGCGGCGCCATGTGATCCCACCAGCGCTTCATCACCGGGTGATCGGGCAGAGCGGCGCGGGTGTTGGGTTCGGCAAGCTTCAGAACCGCGAACAGCGACAGCGTCGCCTCATCGAGGAAGATCGAATAATCGTGGATACCGCTCTCGGTCAGCAACGCGGAGAGCTCGGGCCAGATCGCGTCGTGGCGCTTGCGGTATTCGTCGACGACGCCGGGTTTCAGCTGCATCCTGAACGCATGGATCGACATCGCACCCTCCCCAA
This sequence comes from Sphingomonas sp. 4RDLI-65, assembly GCF_049472435.1. NCBI lineage: Bacteria > Pseudomonadati > Pseudomonadota > Alphaproteobacteria > Sphingomonadales > Sphingomonadaceae > Sphingomonas > Sphingomonas sp. 4RDLI-65. The sequence continues at coordinate 365,334 of NZ_JBCEBT010000003.1, forward strand.
TCCACTATGTGGTATTGCTCTGTACGATTTGGTAAAGCCGTTCCGCGCTCAGGTCAAACGCTAACCGCGCCAGAGTGGCGTCCGGGTGACCGAAAGTCCGGTCGCGTTCTCGATCGCGAACGGCGGCCGGGCGTCGGGCGTCATCGTATCGAGGGTGAGGCGGTCGATCGCGAGGCCCTTAGCGTGCCGGACCCACAAGCCCCAGGCGGGCAACATGCCGAACATGCTTGGCTCGGGATAGGCACCCGCGAGCTCTTCGGGCCTGCGAGCGGCATCTTCGGGAGTGCCGCCGCCACGATAGGACAGGCGGATGCGCGACAGCGTGACGTCCTCGACCGGGTGGCCGGGCAGTCCGGCGATCGCGGCGGCGAAGCGATGGTCGATCCCGGTGGCGTCGATGTCGCTAAGCGCCACGCGGCGGATTGCGCCGACCCCGGTGCCGGCCGGGCCACGCCGCCGGTCGCCGATCCGCAGGAACAACGGCGCGGTGGTCACGTCGCGCATCGTGATGCGGCGGACGACGACATCGTCCATCACGCCGCCATCGACCGTCTCCAGTGCGAGGCCGCGGCAATGCGTGAAGCTGCAATCCTCGATCAGGATGCGCCGATACCCCCCGTTGCTTTCGGTCCCGAGCTTGATCCGCCCGGTGACGCGGTCGCGGTCGGGCGCGAGCAGTTGCGTCGTCTGCCGCGTGTCGTCGAGCATCGTGCCGAGATCATAGCCCGACACTGCGCAGTGCCGAACGGTCACGTCCTCCGAAGCGACCGCGCGACCGAGTGCGAAACTGCTCTTGATGACGATCGCATCGTCGTTGGGCGTGTTGACGCGGCACCGTTCGACGACCGTGCGCTGGACGCAATCGAGGTCGATCCCGTCGCGGTCCGTGTCGATCGTGAGGTCGTGGATGTGCAGATCGCGCGTGCCGGTCGCGAGGATAGCGAAGTGGCCGCATCTTAGCATCGAGAAGCCGGACAGGCGGATGTTGCGGCCGTTCCTGAACGCGATCGCCTTGTTGCCGAGCCCGTTCATGCGCGCGGCATCGGGTTCGAGCCGGGCGATCTCGGCCACGGTCATCTGGCGCATCGACAGCGGCCGCTCGCCGGTCTGTGCCTTCCATCTTGCGCCGGGACCATCGCGGGTGAGCCCTAGGCCGTGGATCAGGCCGGGGCCGGTGATCGCGACGTTCTCGACATCCTCGCCCCAGAACAGGCTGTTGCGCCAATGGCTGTGGCCGAAATCCTGATAGAGTTGCTCGGCATTGTCTTCGGGCAGGTCGTAGCGCCCGGTGTGCCGTGCAGGATCCGCCGCTTCGATCAGCACACCCTTGGCGAACTGGATCGTCACGTCGCTCTTCAGCCGGATCGAGAAGCACAAATAACGCCCCGCCGGGATCAGCACGGTGCCACCGCCAGACCGCGCGGCGGCAACGATCGCCGCGTTGATCGCGGTGCTGTCGATGGACCGCCCGTCGCCGCGCGCACCATGATCGCGCACGTCGATCATCGTCGCGGCGTGGGCGGGGAAGGGAAGCAGCATAGCGCCGAGCCCGAATCCGACGTCGCGACGTGTCACCGACGAGGCGCCGGGCGCGCTTATTGGAGGTTCACGTACATGCCGCCGTCGACCAGCAGCGAGGCGCCGGTGACGTATTGCGCGAGATCCGAGGCGAGGAACACGGTCGGTCCGACTAGATCGTCGGGCTTGCCCAGCCGGCCGAGCGGGATGCGCTTTTCCATGTACGACCGCTTGGCCTCGTCGGCGAGATCGTCCTTGTTGATGTCGGTCAGGATCGTCCCCGGGAACAGCGAGTTGCAGCGGATATTGTGCTTGCCAAGCGCGATCGCGACCGACTGCATCAGCGAATGGAGCCCCGCCTTGGTCGGCGTGTAGTGCGTCTGATACTCGCCGCCGACCAGCGCCGAGATCGACGACATCGCGATGATCGACCCGCCATCGCCCTGCTTCACCATCTGGTTCGCCACCGCCTGGACCATGTAATAGGCGCCGTGCAAATTGACGCGCATGGTCCGCTCGAACGTCTCGACGGGCATGTCGAGGAACGCGTGGAACGGGCAGATCCCGGCGTTGTTGACGAACACGTCGACCCGCCCGAGCGCGGCCACCGCCTTGTCGATGAAGTCGCGCGCGGTATCCGGATCGGCGACGTCGCCCTGGATTGCCACGGCTTTCCGCCCGAGTGCTTCGATCTCCGCGACCGCGCTCTCGGCACCCGCCACGTCGCGCGCGAAATTCAGCGCGACGTCGGCGCCGTGTCGCGCACAGCCGATCGCGACCGCGCGGCCGATCCCTGCCGATGCGCCGGTCACCAGCACGGTCTTGCCTTCGAGCAACATCTTTCTCTCCCAGTTAGTCGGTTGGCGGCTCGAAACCGAGCTCGCGGCTGATCGCGCCGGCGGTGCCGCGCACCTCGTCGGTCAGCGTCGTCATGCGGTCGTCGCTCATATATTGCGCGGCGCTCGACACGCTGATCGCGCCGACGATCTTGCCGGCCGCGTCGCGGATCGGGGCGGCGACACAGCGGATCTGGTCCTCGTTCTCCTCGAGATCGAACGCACGGCCGCAGGTCGCATAGCCCTGCATCCGCTCTCGCCACACTTTCGCATCGGCCTTGGGCGCACCCGCCGCCTGGTCCGCATCGAAGCGCTCCTGCCAATAAGCGGGTGGGGAATCGATCATCAGCGCCTTGCCGAGGCCGGTCGAGCTGAGCGGCTGGCGATCGCCGACCCGGCTCGAGATCGTGATCCGTCGGCGCCCCGGCACCTTGTCGAGATACAGCGCGAAATCGCCGTCGAACACGCCGAGATGGACGGTGTCCTCGGTCGAAGCGGCCAACTCCTCGAGATACGGCCGTGCGACCTGCACCAGATCGGCCTGCGCCTGCGCGAGCGTGCCGAGCAGCAGCAGCTTCGGGCCTAGCCGGTATCCGGAGCGCGGCGTGAACGCGAGATAGCCGCGATCGACCAGCGCGCTCAGCAGGCGGTGCGTGGTGCTCTTGGTCAGGTCGAGCTTCACCGCGAGTTCGCTGAGCGTCAGGACCTCGTGGCTGACCGCCTCGATCAGGTCGAGCCCGCGCATGAGCGTCTGGCTGCCGGCGCCGACCGCGCCGGCCGACTCCGTCTTGTCGATATTCGTCGTGGAAGTGTTCATGCCCACTCCATAAGACGGCCTCCTACATGCTGGCAATCGGCGAATCTCGACGGATGTCGGTTGCGCTACGCGACTGGGATATCGAGGAAAAATGGCCGACCGTCCTGCGACGGTCGACCAGGGGGGAGACCGTGCGTCAGAACTTCAGCTGGAGGCCCGCGAAGAAGCGTTGGCCAGCGTAATAATATTCCACCGGTCGTGCCTTGTCGATGTAGCTCTTCGAGGACTGTTTGTTGATGTTCTGGATTTCCATGAACAAATTGGTGTGCTGCTCGGGGAAGCGGAACGTCACCTTGGCATCGATAAAGCCCTCGGCCTTTCGGTAGATCGGGCTGTTGTCGAAGTTTATGTCAGCGACGGTCACCAGCCAGTTCGACCGGTAGTTGTAGTTGACGCGTAGGTTCAACCAATCCTTGTCGTAGAAGATACTGGCATTGGCGGTCCATTTCGACAGGCCGGGATAATCGTCGAGTGGCTGCCCGGTCGCGAGGTTCGTCAGGTTGGTGCGGATCGCGCGTGCGAACGTCGCATTGCCGCTCGCACCGAGTCCGTCGAAGGGGGCGGGCAGGAAGGTGAAGGCGGTCTGCGCGCTCGCTTCGATCCCGTCGAGCAGCGCGCCGAAACCATTGGCCGGCTGGCGAACGGTGAACAGATTGCCGTCCTGGAACAGGTCGACGTTTGGCCGCGTGATGTTCTGGATCACGAAGCTCTTTTCGTATTTCTTGAAATAGCCGATGCTGATCGCGGTATCCTTGTTCGGGAACCAGCCGAGGTTCACCTCCCATTGATCCGCACGATACGGCAGCAGGTCGGGATTGCCCGATACGCAGGCGTCCTGGAGCCCGGTGATGTCGGTCACGTCGTCGACGCAATTGATGTTCGGGACGAGATCGGTCGGCTTGGGACGTGCGAGGTTGCGCGCCCAATTGGCCCGGAAGGTCAGGTTCGGCGTGATGTCCAGCGCCGCGTTGAACGCCGGCAGCCAATCGCTGTAGCTGTTTTTAAGCGAGAGCGAGTTCGCGCCCAGGATCACGGTCTCCACGACCGCGGGGATGCCGGGCACGCCGGTGCCGGGACGAACCCGCGTCTGGCGGCTGACATTGGTCCCAGTGCCCTCGTCGATCGTCTTGACGTAGCGGACGCCGGCATTGCCGCTCAGTCGCATGCCGAACAGGTCCTGCTCGAAATTGCCCTTGATATACGCCGCGGCCACCCGTTCCTTGATGAACACCGCCGGGATCTGGGACAGCCCATCGGCGTTGCGGATCAGATCCTGATCGAAGCCGGACAAATCGTAGATTTGGCCGAGCCGACTATAATCGATGATCGGCACCGACAATTGGGAGGGTAACCCGCTGGGCGCGCCATTGAGCCCGGTAAACAGCGGCGCGCCGGGCAACGATCCGGTGTTCGCGGCAACGAACTGCGCATATTGCGCCTGCGTCATGTAATAGGTGTTGGGCGCGCGTACCGCCGGCGGCGTGTCGGTGACCACGGTAGTGTACGACACGTTGGCGCTCGTCTGATACACTGCGGGAACCGCGGCGGTACCGGTCGACGGGTTCGCCGAGACCGCAGGCGTCAGGATGCGGGTGCCGCCGCCCGCGTAGTTCTCATATTCCTGCCAGCGGAACTGGCCACCATATTCGATGCTCTTGAGGAACGGCAGGTTGGTTTCCCAATCCGCGTCGAGCTTGAGATGGTCTTCCTTGTTGTTGTTGTCGTTGGGGCGATACTGGACCGTCGGCCCCGCCTGGCGACCCGCGAGATTGACCCCGCCCGGCCGGACATACGCGCTGGTCGAGGTTGGATCGAAATTCTCGGGAAACACGAATACCGGGATGCCCAGGTCGTTGCGGCGATCGATCGTGATCCCGCTGATGCCCGTCGAATAGGCAAGCAGGTTGGTCTCGCCGACCGTCCGCCCGGTCGAATGCGACGCCAGCGCCTTTATCTGGAGGTCGTCGAACGTCCAGTCGAACCCGGTCAGGTAATAGCGCGTGCGCTGATCATATTCGAAGTCACGGCGCTGTACGCCGAGGATGTTGCTCGCGCCGTTCCAGATCGGCGCGGCGGCGGTGCCGACATTGACCGAGTTGAGCGCGGTCAGCGCACTGGTGACGACGTGGTTCTCGCTGGTCGAGGTGCCGGCGGTGATCTGCGGACGCGACGTGGCGCCGTTGAGCCCGGCCGGCAGCGCCGCGTCATAATTGAAACGTTCGAATCGGCCGAGATCGAGCGAGTAGTTGACGTCGTTCAACTGCTGTTTGCGGTTGGTGAGCGTCGCCTCGGCAAAGGCGCGGAAATTATGGGCGAACTCGTACTGGACCTGGAAATCAGCCGACAGCCGCTTGTCGTCGATCCGGCGTTGCCGAAGCCGCGGCACGGTCGGCACCCAGTCGAAGAACTGCGTCTCGCACGCTAGCCGCCGCGCCGTTGCTGCCGGGGCATTGGCGCCACCGACTCCCGCACAGCTGCCATAGGTGTTGAAATTGGCGTAATCGGGATTGGCGACAGTCTTCTCGTTCGACCGATCGAAATCGGCGATCCGTTTCCAGTTCGTGTTGCTGATGTAATCCTGGCGAAGCTGCTTGTCGTCGTAGGTGACGTTGGCGAGGACGCCGAGCCCGTCGATCAGGAAATGCGGCGTGCCGATCACCGCGGTGATACGCGGCCGCCAGTTCTGCGTTGTCTCGAGATGCTGGGCCGATACGACCAGCGTGCCGAGCGCCTTCTTCAGTTCCAGCGGGCGGCGCGTCTCGATGCTTACCGTACCGCCGAGACCACCCTCGGTCAGGTCGGCGCTATAACCCTTGTAGACGTCGATCGACTTGACCAGTTCGGTCGCAAGATCGCGGAAATCGCCCGAACGGCTGCCGTCGGCGCTTGCTTGGGTGACGCCGTTGACCTCGACGCGGTTGAGATCGGGCTCGACGCCGCGGATCGACACTTTGACGCCCTCGCCGAAATCACGATCGAGCTGGACACCGGTGACTCGCGCCAGCGAGTCACCGACGTTCTTGTCGGGGAAGCTCGCGATGTCGTCGGCGACGATCGAGTCGACGACGGTGCCGGCCTTGCGCTTGCGGGCGATCGCCGATTGCAGCGAGGCGCGCGTGCCGACGACCAGGATGTCCTCCGGGCTGACCTCGGGCGATACCGACTCCGGTGCCGTCTGCGGCGCCGTCTGCGGGGCCGTCTGTGGGGCAGGTGGCACCGGTGTCACCGGCGCGCCGGTCTGCGCGGCGGCGGGTGTCATGCAGCCGAGCATGAGCGCTAGCGCGGACGTGCCGACTGCCAGGCTGTGTATCGTGCGATGTGTGCTGTAGCGCGTCCCGGTCATCATCATCCCCTCTTGTCGGCGCGGTAGTTACCGTCGCCAGTGTCGACCCCATGTTCGACACAAAACCACATTGTGAAGCTCTGTTCCGTTATTAGTTTGCCATTTCCTGAAGGGCAATCATAATAATTGGGATAAACGCGATAAGGGGCGCGGCCCCGTGGGAGATGATGATGAAGCTATCCGGCCCCGCCATGCTGGCGTTGATGATCGGCGTTTCGCTGCCTGCACTAGCGGCACCGCGCGCCCGTCCGGTCGAACGACTCGACCGCGGCGTCGTCGCGACCCCGGCGAAGGAGGGCGGGTGGCTGGTCGGCTGGCGCCTGCTCCGCGACGATGCGCCCGCGACCAGCTTCGACGTCTACCGCGATGGGCGCAAGCTGACGCCCAGGCCGATCGTCGAGGCGACGTCGTTCGTCGATCGCGACGGGAGCGCCAGTGCGCGCTACACGATTCGTCCGGTGGTATCTGGAAAGGCCGGCGCGGCGAGCGGACCTGCGCTGATGGCACCGGGCGGCTATCTGTCGATCCCGCTCGTACCGCCGCCCGGCGGTACGACGCCCGACGGCGAGGCGTTCACGTACACCGCCAACGATGTGAGCGTCGGCGATCTCGATGGCGACGGGCGGTACGAGCTGATCCTGAAATGGGATCCGACCAACAGCCATGACAACAGCCAGGCGGGCTATACCGGCAGCGTCTTCGTCGACGCCTATACGCTCGACGGCAAGCGGCTCTGGCGGATCGATCTCGGCCGCAACATCCGTGCCGGCGCGCATTATACCCAGTTCCAGGTCGCCGATTACGACGGCGATGGTCGCGCCGAGATCGCCATGAAGACTGCGGACGGCACCGTGGATGGCGTCGGCACGGTCATTGGCGATGCGAAGGCCGACTGGCGCGGGCACGGCGGTGAGGTGCCGCAACCCGACAAGACCGGCGCCAAGCTGTTGGCGGACGGCACCAAGGTCGCGCAACTCGTCGGACGCATCCTGAAGGGTCCTGAATATCTGACCGTGTTCGACGGCCGCTCGGGCAAGGCGCTCGCCACCGCGCCTTATGATCCGCCGCGCTATCCCGGCGGCAATCCGAGCTTCGAGCAGATGCGCGACACCTGGGGAGACGGTTACGCCAACCGCGCCGACCGGTTCCTCGCGGGCACCGCCTATCTCGACGGACGACTGCCCAGCATGATCTTCGGCCGCGGCTATTATGCCCGCACCGCGATCGCCGCGTGGGATTATCGCGGCGGCAAGCTGACCAAGCGCTGGCTGTTCGACAGCGCCGCACCGGGCAACGCCGCCTATGCCGACCGCGGCAACCACCAGCTGAGCATCGCCGACGTCGATGGCGATGGCCGCGACGAGGTGATCTACGGATCGATGGCGGTCGATGACGACGGCAAGGGACTGTGGACCGTGCCGCTGTTCCACGGCGACGCGATGCATGTCGCCGATCTCGATCCGCTGCGGCCGGGCCTCGAGAAATGGGGCGTCCACGAACAGGTGAAGACCAATGGCGGGATCGGCTCGGCGCTGCTCGATGCGCGCACCGGCGCGATCCTGTGGACCAAGCCGGCCGATACGGACACCGGTCGCGGTCTCGCCGCCGATATCGATCCGCGCCATGTCGGCGCCGAGCTATGGGGGTCTAACAGCCGCGAGTTGTTCGACGTGAAGGGCAGTGCGATCGGTCCGGCGCCGCGCCAGACCAATTTCGCGCTCTACTGGGATGGCGACCTGCTCCAGGAACTGCTCGACGGCACCACGATCAGCAAATGGGACTGGAAGACGGGCACCGCCACGCCGCTGCTCCACCCGACCGATGTCGCCTCGAACAACGGCACCAAGGCGAACCCGGCGCTGCAGGCGGATATTCTCGGCGACTGGCGCGAGGAAGTGGTGTGGCGCTCGGCCGACAACCGCGAGCTGCGGATCTACGTGACGCCGTACCCGACCACGCACCGTCTCGTGACGCTGATGCAGGACCCGATCTATCGTGCCGGCGTCGCGTGGCAGAACACCGCCTATAACCAGCCGCCACACCTCGGCTATTTTCCGGGGAACCTGAAGCCGTCGGAAACGGGCGACTGAGGCGCTCCGACCCTCAGGGCCGGGCCTTGGCGATCTCCACCGCGTAGATCGCCGCCTTGCCCTCGATATTCGCACGGAAAATCAGCCATTTGCCGTCGGGCGAGAACCGCGCGTTCGGCTCCAGCTTGTAATCCTGCCTGCTCATGTCGACGAGCTTCTCGGTCGCGAACGTCCCCGCCGCGATCAGGCTGTCGGCATTGTCGACACGGATTCCGGCAACATCGGGTACGGGCTTGGGACGGAAGAGGTACATCCATTTCCCGTCCGGGGCGCGCGCGACCATCTCGCTGTCGCCGCCATCGCCGGAGAACAGCGTCTGGTCCCCCGAGACGTTGTAGTGCACCGACCATTCGTTGCGTTCGAGGTGGTACCAGCGGCGCTTGGCGGTCGCGACGTCGTACCCCGCGAGCCAGAAATCCTCACCGCGCGGGGTCTGCAGATCATACCAGATCGTCTTGCCGTCGGGCGACCAGAACTCGTGGCCGGCAATCTCCATGTTCATCGTCCGCGTGTGGACCTTCGTCATCTGGCTGCCATCGGTGCGGATGGTCCAGATCCGGTCGACCTTGTGCCACGGCCCCTCGTGGCAATACATCAGCAGCGTCGGGTCGGTCGGCGAGAATTGCAGGTGATTGAGCCAGTCGGTCGCCTTGACCACGCTGCGCCGCTGCCCGGTCCTCACGTCGACGGTGAAGATCTCCATCGGGATCTTGGCATCGAGCCGCTGGTTCAGCCGGAACTCCTTGGCATCGGCATAGGTCATCGGCCGGCCATCGGGCCAATTCGCCGCATAGGCGGTTTGCCCGGTCTTGACGTCGACCCCTGCCGCGTTGGGCTGGAGCGGCATGTCGCGCGCGGCGATCTGCCCGGCGAGCAAAGTCTCGTCGGCATTGATCGTGTCGATCCGGCTGCCCTTCGGCACGTCGGCGATCTTGCGTACCTTGCCCGTGTCGATGTCGCCGGCATAGATCGTGATCGGCGCGTCGGCATTGCCCTTGGCCTGTTCGGAGAAATAGGCGGTGCGGGTCCGGTGCCCCGCGAACAGCAGATGCAGCCCCGGCCGGTGCAGCAACGGCTTCACGACCCAGCTCTTGGTATCCGCCACCGATATGCCGTCGGCGGTCTGGAAGATCATCAGGTCGCCCTGCGGCGTGTAGGCGTTGTAGTTGAAATACAGCGCGTAGTTGCCCGGTGCGTCGGACAGCCGCAGGATCCTGTGGCCGGTCTTCGCGTCGACCCAGCTCGCCGGTGTCGCGATGACTGTCGGGGCGACTGCGGCTGCAATCGCTGGCGAGATCACCGCCAGCGAAAGGCCCATCCAAAGTGCTTTCATGCGCAACGTCCTTGCTAAGCGGGCCAGCCATGGTCGCGCGACCAGGCGAGGAAGAGGTCCATCCACGGCACCGGCAATCCGTCGCGGTGTGCGGCAGGCGGACCGTGGCCGCCTTTTTCGAAGATCATCAGTTCGGCGGGGATCTTTGCGGTATGCAGCGCCTCGTACATCAGCACGGCGTTGCGCATCGGCACGACCGGATCGTCGCCGTTGCACGCGACGAAGGTGGGCGGCATGTCGGCCGGCAGGTCGAGCTGCGCTGCATAGCGGCGTTGCCAGGCCGGATCGGCAGCATGCGTGCCGAGTAGCTCCTCGCGCGAATGGCGGTGCACGCCGTCGTCGAGCATCGTCACCACCGGATAGAAGAGTCCGGCGATCGAGGGCCGCGCGGACTGGCGGTCCGCTGCGTCGGCTGGCGTATAGGTCGGCAGCGCGGAGCGTGAAGCCAGCCGTGCGGCGAGATGCCCGCCCGCTGAAAAGCCGGTCACCGCGACGCGTGCCGGATCGACCGTCCAGCGCGTGCCCGTACCCGCGCGGATCACGCGCATCGCCCGCTGTGCGTCCTGCAACGGCGCATCCGGCCCCGCTGCCCAGCCATCGTGCGGCAGGCGATAGAGCAGCTCGAACGCGGTGATGCCGCGCGCCGCGAAGTCCCGCGCGACGCCGCCACCCGTCCGCCCGACCGCCACGCGGGCATACGCGCCGCCGGGGCAGATCAGCACCGCGGCACCATTCGGCTTGGCAGGTCGGGCCACCGTCAGCATCGGCGTGGCGACATGCGGCCAAGCGATGTCGTCCGCTGCGCCGGTCGGCGAACGCTTGACCCAGGCATCGACCACCGCCGGCGTCGGACTGCCGGGCGCCGCACCGGGCCAGAGCGCGAACCGCTCCACCGCGAGTTGCGTAGCTTGAGCGAGAGAGGGGAGCGGCAACAGGCTGGCCAGCCCCCCCGCGAGGATCGTGCGTCGCGTCGTCATCTCAGTTCCCGTCCGGTCGCGTGGAGTCATGGACCACGCTCGGCGCTAGCCGGAACGTGGCGGGGTCGGGCGGATGGCCCGCATCGAACGCCGCCAGGTCCGGCTTCAGATGCCCGGCGAGCGGCAGTTTCGCGTCGGCGATCCCCGCCGCGACTGCCCGCGCGAGCACCCAGGCGCCGTAATTGTCGTGATGCGTGGCGTCCTTGCCGCCATCGTTGAACGCGAGCGGCGCGCGGGTCGGGCCGAGCGCCTCGTAGAACCGGATGCTCGCGGCATTCAGGTCGATCACCGGCACGCGCAATTCCTCGCCGACTGCCTTAACTGCCGTCGCATAGTCGGCCAGCGTCGGACGGATCCGGTCGCCCGTCCACATCCGCCGTTCGGGCGACGTCACGAGGATCGGCGCGACGCCGCGCCGCCGGAATTCCGCGATCCACGCGCGTAGATAGTCGCGATAGGTCGTCTCGGCGGCGGCATAGGTTTGCGGCCACTGCACCTTCTGGTCGTTATGCCCGAACTGGATCAGCGCGAAGTCGCCGGGTTTCGCGGATTCGAGCACTTTAGCGAAGCGCAATTCGGTCATGAACGACTTCATCGTCTCGCCCGATTCCGCATGATTGGCGACGGCGATGTCAGGGCGGAAGAAGGCGGGGAGCATCTGCCCCCAGCTCGCGGCAGGCTCGGCAGGCTGGTCGGTGACGGTCGAATCGCCGAGCAGGAATATCGTCGGCACGCTCACCGGCTCGATCGTGATCGCGGTGACGCCGGGCTTCGTGCCGAGCATCTCTAGCGTCAGCCGGTCGTCCCAGCTGAACGAACCGCGCTCGCGCGGCTTGAGCGATACCGCCGTTCCGCCCGGCGCATTCAGCGGCGGCGGGGTGAGCGCGGCGTCGCGGACATTGACCACGAAGCTTTGCGTGATCGACCGCCCCGCCGGCACGACGACCCCATCGAGCATCAGCCGCCGCGACTCCGCCTTGATACTGGTGTCGGTACGGATCTTGGGCAGGCCGAGCGTCACCGTCACCCGGTAATTGCCTGGCGGCACCGCCACCGAAAACAGCGCCGGGTTACCGCCTTCAAAGCCGAAGCCGTCCGCATAGGTGCGCCCGGTCGGCACCGAGACGGCGCCATTGGGGGCCGCGCCACCGCCGAACACGAACCGCCGCACCTGCGCTTCGGCTGGCATACTTATAAACGCGATCCCAAGCGCCAGTGCGCCGATCAGCCGCACGACGGGCCGCCCGCGGGTGTCGCTCGCGTCAGGGCAGGCGTCCCCGGGGTCACGTAGCGCGCGATCGGCAGCTTCAGCCGGTGCAGCCCGGTCGCTACCAGATCAGCGACCCGCCGCGCGCCGATCTCGCTGAAATGCGTGTCGTCGGCGACACCGGCGGGATAACCCGGCGCTCCCGCCGCCCCGGTATAATGGAGGTAATAGCCCTTGGCCGCATCGGGTCCGGCGGCCTGCACCCAGGCCTGCGACGTCTTGCCGAGATCGATCAGCGGCGTCCGTGTCTCGCGCGCCACCTGACGTGCGGCATCGGCATAGGTCGGAAAGCTTGGCTGCTCGACGCCGTCCTTGAAGTCGCGCCGCGCGACCGGGGTCAGGATCACCGCCTTCGCACCCGCCCGGCTGGCGACGTCGAGGAAGCGGCGAAGGTTGGCGCGATACTGGTCGATCGTCGTATAGCGCTCGGGCTTGTCGATGCTTGCGTCGTTGTGGCCGAACTGGATCAGCAGCGTGTCGCCCTTGCGCAGGTCCGCGGCGATCGTGTCGAGCCGGCCTTCGCGGATAAAGCTGTTGGTGCTGCGACCGCCGATCGCGCGGTTCTCGACGCTGACGTTCGGCGCGACCGCGCACCGCAGCATCGTGCCCCAGCCGGACTGCGGATAGCGCTCCGGCTTGTAATCCTGCGCGGTCGAATCGCTGGCGATGAAGATCCGCATCGGGGCAGGGGAGGCAGGGGCGGCTCCCATGATTGCGGGCGCAACCAGAGCGATGGCCATCAGCATGCCGTTTCTCACCCACACTCTCCCATGTCGTCTTTCCCGTATGATGCGACGTCGTTCCGCAAAGAGCAACCGGCATCTCGATGAAATAACCATCATGTGGAATGCGTAACTAATATTCGGCACGAACTTGGCGGCGGCGATTTCGCAGCCTATGCAGTGGCGGAGCGCGGCGACAGCGCAGGGGAGGGCACGGCATGCGCAGGAATGCACAGCTTCACATCGCAGCGGGCATGCTCGCCACCCTGCCTTCGTCGGCGATCGCCCGCCAGCCGCTCGCCGAGTGGGTCGTCGAGGCCGAGGACTCAGCGGCACGTGTCACCGAACGCGCCGGCATCATCGACATCGATACCGCCAAGGGCCTGACGCTCTGGTGGCGCAAACCCGTTGCCGCCCCGGTCGTGATCCGGTTCGAGGCGATGGCGGTATCCGAAGGCGGCGCGAACGACAAAGTCAGCGATCTCAACGCGTTTTGGATGGCACGTGACGCCGACGGCGGATCGGTGCTCGCCCACCGCCGCAGCGGCGCCTTTGCCGACTATGACAGCCTGCGCACCTATTATGTCGGCATCGGCGGCAACCGGAACAGCACGACCCGGTTCCGCCGCTATGTCGGCCGCACCGGCGATCGCCCGCTGTTGCCCGAGCACGACAAGCGCGATGTCGCCGACATGCTCGTGGCCAATCGCTGGACGACGATCCGGCTGGTCGCGGACGGGCGGACGATCGCGGTCGAGCGCGACGGACGGCGACTGTTCACGCTCGACGATCCCGCGCCCTACGCCTCCGGCCAGTTCGGACTGCGGACCACGTGGAGCCACCTGCGCATCCGCCACCTGTCGATCACACGCCGCTGATGGAGACGACCATGATCCCGATGAACACTACGCGGCGTGAGACACTTAAGGTCGCCTTGCTCGGCGGTGCGACCGCGTTGCTGCCGGTCCGGCTCGATGCGGCGCCCGCGCCCGCGTTCCAGCCTGCCCCGATCCGCTGGATCGACGGTGCCGCGCCGGCGATGCACACCGGGCAGACGTTCGGCGTCGCGTGGCCGCGTGGCGTGCTGAAGCGCAACACCACGCTGGCGGTCCGCACCAGCGATGGTGTCGACGTGCCTGCGCAGACCTGGACCACCGCGACCTGGCCCGACGGCTCGATCAAGTGGAGCGCTCATGCCGTCCCTGCCGACGTCGCGCCTGCTGGCCTGGTCGTCACGCGCGGTCGTGCGACGGCGCCTCGGCAACCCGTGAAGGTCAGCGAATCCACCGACGCCGTGCTGATCGAAGTGGGCGACCTGCGCTGGGAGATCGGCCGGACCGGCCCCGCGCTCGTCCGCTCGGCCAGCCAGTCCGGACGCCCCGTGCTCGGCGCGGTATCCCTCGTCGGTTCGGTCAAGTCCGATCCGCTCCACGGCGAACCCGTGTCGTTCGCCGGCGAGATCGAGCGGGTGACGATCGAGCAACGCGGCCCCGTCCGTGCGGTCGTCAAGATCGAGGGGCGCCACGTCGTCGGTGATCGCCGCTGGCTCCCGTTCACTGTGCGGCTCTATGCCTATGCCGGCTCGGCGGCGTTGCGGATCGTCCACAGCTTCGTGTTCGACGGCAATGCGGGGCATGATTTTCTTGCGAGCCTCGGCGTGCAGGCGTCGGTGCCGATGCGCGGGGCACTCTACGATCGCCATGTCCGTATCGCCACCGATGGGCAGATGTTTGCGGAGGGCGTGCGGCCGCTCACCGGCCTGCGCCGCGATCCCGGCCGGGCATTCCGTGAGGCGCAGGTCGCCGGCCGGGCAACGCCGCCGCTTGCGACGATGGCGCCCGCAGTGCGCGACACGCTCGAACGGATTCCCGCCTGGGGTGACTTCCGGCTCGAACAGCCCAACGCCCATGGCTGGCAATTGGCCAAGCGGACCGCGCCGGGCCAGGGCTGGATCGATGCGGACGAAGGGCACCGTGCCCCCGGCCTCGCCTATGTCGGCGGCCCGGATGGCGGCGTCGCGCTCGGCCAGCGCTATTTCTGGCAGCGTCATCCGACCGCGCTCCACATCGACGGCGCGGACGGCGACGCGGCGCGTCTAACTGCGTGGCTGTGGTCGCCCGAGGCACCCGCGATGGACCTTCGTCCCTATCACGGCGCGATGGGGATGGAGGGATATGCCGCGCAGAACGAGGGGCTGTCCGTCACGTACGAGGATTACGAGCCCGGCTGGGACGACGCGTCGGGCATCGCGCGAACCAGCGAACTGACGCTATGGGCGCTCCCCGCGACGCCCGATACCGCCACGCTCGCCAAGATGGCGGAGGCACAGGCGACGCCGCCGCAGCTGATGGCGACTCCCGAACATCTCCACGCCGCGCGCGTGTTCGGCGACTGGGGCCTGCCCGATCGGTCGACGCCGAACCGTACCGCGATCGAGAACCAGCTCGACAATCTGATCGACTTCTACGCTGGCGAGGTGGACCGCCGGTCTTGGTACGGGTTCTGGAACCACGGCGACATCATGCACACCTACGACAGCGACCGGCATCGCTGGCGCTACGACATCGGCGGCTTCGCGTGGGACAACAGCGAACTCTCTCCCGATTTGTGGCTCTGGTATTCGGTCCTTCGTACCGGTGACGCGCAGGCGTTCCGCTTCGCCGAGGCGATGACGCGGCACACCGGCGAGGTCGACGTGTATCATGGCGGACGCTTTGCCGGCATGGGCACGCGCCACGGCGTCCAGCATTGGAGCGACAGCTCGAAACAGCCGCGCGTCAGCAACGCGAGCTATCGCCGCATCTTCTACTATCTGACCGCGGACGAGCGGGTCGGCGACCTGATGCGCGATCTGCTTACCTCCGACCAGACGCTCCAGCAGGTCGAGATCGGGCGGAAGGTGCCGGGTGCGAAGAAATCGACGCTGCCGGCGGGCACGATCGAGATGACGTTCGGGACGACGTGGTGTCCGCTCGCCGCGGCGTGGCTGACCGAATGGGAGCGGACCGGGGACACACGCTGGCGCGACCGGATCGTCGCCGGGCTCGACAGCATCGGACGCCTGCCGCACGGCTGGATGACCGGCGGCGCGCCGTTCGATCTCGCCTCGGGGCGGTTTATCGGTCCGAATGCGCCGATCCGGCTGTCGCACCTCAACGCGGTGTTCGGTGCGGTCGAGGTGAGTTCTGAGCTGATCCGCCTGCTCGACGTGCCACGCTATCGCACCGCCTGGCTCGACTATTGCCGGTGGTACAACGCGCCCCAGGCCGCGTATCTCGCGCAGTTCGGCGCGCCGTTCGGACCCCGCAACTTGCGCGAGGGCCATTCGCGCCTGACCGCCTATGCCGCACATGAGCAGGGAGACGCCGCACTCGCGGACCGGGCCGCGTTGGAGTTCCTGTCGGGCAACGCGGGGCTCGGGACGTGGCCCAGCGACCCGCGACGCAGCGTCGATGGCGTGGCGGAATGGCCCGGGGTATCCACCAACGCCGCCGCCCAATGGGGGCTGGCCGCGATCCAGTGCCTCGCGCTCGTCCCGGCGGCGCTAGACCGCGCGACGATCGTATCGCCCGACACGCCCAACCGCCGCCGGCTCGGCGACGCGGGGCGCGACTGAAAACCTGCGGCGGCGTCAGCGGGCGTAGAGGAACGTGCCGCACAGCCCCGCGTCGCTTTCGCCCTTGGGCTGCCGTGCGCCGGAGAAGGCCGCGAGGTTCAGCATCTTGCCGGCGTCGGAGCGATACACCGCGATCCATCGCACCGGTGCCGCGCCGCAGAGCCGATTGCCGTTGCGGAGCACGGGATTCACTCGCTTCGTTATGCGCAGGAGACGTGCTGCCTGCGGCCCCCGCGCGGTCCCGAACGTCGTGACGTCGGCGACGACGGCCAGTGGAAAAACCTTGCCCGCCGCCATCAGCCGCGTCGGCGACAGCGTGATGTCGCCGGTGATCGCCATCGCCGTCGTGCTGGTGGCGGACCAGCGTTCCTCGCCCGCGCGTGCCGATGCAGCGGCCGGCAGTAGTGACGCCCCCGCCAAGGCAAGCGCGCACATCCCGTAGCCAAGGTGCGCAATGGGTGCACGCCGCGCTTTGTCGAACGTCATACGGATAATCCTCTCATTCACGGTCTTGCCTGCCCGCGCCGTGATACCCGGGCCCTGAACGTAACATTTTGTAACGGCGCGGGTGCCGTGGTTAGATTGCGGCATGCACAAAACCATCCTTCTCCCGCTGTTCCTCGCTAGCCCGGCATTTGCCCAAAGCGGGAGCCGGGTCGCAACCGCGCCGATCGATGCGGTCGATCCGATGATCGGCACCGGCGGGGAGGGTCATACGTTCCCCGGCGCGACGGCACCGTTCGGCATGGTCCAGCTTTCCCCTGATACCGACACCGGGTGCGAACTGCGCGCCTGTTACGGCCATGCCGCCGGCTATCGCTACGAGGACCCGACGATCCAGGGGTTCAGCCACACGCATTTCTCGGGCGCGGGGCATTCCGATCTCGGCGACGTGCTGGTCGCGCCACAATCGGGCGCGGACGTGAAGCTGGATCCCGGCGATCCGGCGCGGCCGGGATCGGGCTATCGATCGCGGTTCGATCACGCGACGGAGACGGCGAAGCCCGGCTATTACGCGGTGACGCTCGCCGATCAGGGTATCCGGGCCGAGCTGACCGCGGGAACGCGCGTGGGCGTGCATCGCTACACCTTCCCGGCGGGGCGACCCGTACACCTCGTGATCGATCTCCGGTCGTCGCTCTATGATTATCCGGGCAAGATCCTGTGGTCGGGGCTGCATCTCAGGCCCGACGGGACGCTGACCGGGTTTCGCGAGACGCGCGGTTGGGCACCGGGGCGCAAATTGTATTTCGCGATGCGCTTCTCCGCGCCGCTCACCGATCACGGCTTCGTCGATCGCGATGCGGCCGTGCCGTACAAGGGGTTTCAGGGGCCGGGCCGGGGCAGCGACGCGGTCGCGGAAAAGCTCGGCCGCGCGCTCGAAGCGCGGCTCGATTTCGGTCTCCTGGCCAGACCGCTCGAGGTGACGGTGGCCTTGTCGGGCGTCGACGAAGCCGGCGCGGTCGCCAATCTCGAGGCGGAACCTGGCGGCTTCGACGCGATCCGCACGCGCACCGCTGCTGCCTGGGCGGAGGCGCTCGGCGCGGTCGAGATCGAAGCGCCGGCACCGATGCGGCGTACCGTCTATACCGCCTTGTATCACACGCTGCTCGCGCCGAGCGTCTGGAGCGATGCCGACGGCCGATACCGCGGGCCGGACGATCAGGTGCATGCGGCCAAGGGCTTCACCTTCCGCTCGACCTTCTCGCTATGGGACACGTTCCGCGCCGAGCATCCGCTGCTGACATTGGTCCAGCCCGAACAGACCACCACCGACATCGTCCGCTCGCTGGTCGAGAGCCGGCAGCACAGCCCGCATGGTATCCTGCCGGTGTGGCAGTTCGCCGGGCGCGAGACGTGGACGATGATCGGTTATCACGCCGCGCCGGTGATCGCCGATGCCTATATGAAGGGGATCCGCGGGTTCGACGCCGATGCCGCGCTCGACGCGATGGTCGCGAGCGCCAGCTACGCCCCCTATGGCGGGCTCGGCGGCTATATGGCGCGCGGCTACGTCCCGATCGACAAGGAACCCGAGGCCGCCTCGAAGACGGTCGAATATGCCTATGACGACTGGACGATCGCACGGATGGCGCGCGCGATGGGGCGGACCGAAATCGCCGATCGCTTCGACAAGCGCGCCGGCAACTGGCGCAACAGCTTCGACGCGAAGACCGGGTGGCTGCGCGCGCGGCTGTCGACCGGCGGATTCCGTACCCCGTTCGATCCGACCGCGATCAACTACGGCTCCGATTATACCGAGGGCAATGCATGGCAATATAGCTGGTTCATGCCGCAGGACGAGGCGGGGCTGATCCGGCTGCTCGGCGGCGATGCCAAGGCAGTCGCGAAGCTCGACGCGATGTTCGACTTCGACACCTCGAAGGTCGACTACAGCCATGCCGAAGACATTGCCGGGCTGATCGGCCAGTATATCCACGGCAACGAGCCGAGCCATCACGTCGCCTATCTCTACAGTTACGCCGGCGCGCCGTGGCGCACGCAGGAGCGGCTCGCGCAGATCGTCGGGTCGCAGTACAAGCCGACGCCCGATGGCTTGGCGGGCAACGACGATCTCGGCCAGATGTCCGCGTGGCTCGTGTTCACCGCGCTTGGCTTCTATCCGGTCGCGCCGGGATCGAACGAATATGTCATCGGTCGGCCGTTCATCGATCGGGCGGTGCTCAACCTGCCCGGCGGCAAGCGCTTCGTCGTGGTGGCGGACGGCCTGTCGACGGCGAACCGCTACATCGCGCGGGTGACGCTCAACGGTGTCGCGCTGGACCGAAGCTATATCCGCGACGGCGAGATCCGGGCGGGCGGCGAGCTCCGCTTCACGATGGCGACGACGCCCAATAAGCGCTGGGCGACGGGCAAGACAGCGCGGCCCTTCTCGATATCGTCGTCGCCAAAGCCGGACTGATCGGTATAGCGATCCCGTTCGGCCGTGGGCCGCGGTAGAGGAAATGGATCATGACGGCGATCGGTGCACGGGTTGACGAAGCGGGTACGCTGGTACGCGACGGCGGCGCCTTCTATCTCCAGCGCGATTCCGGTGGCCGCTATCAACTCGAACTGCACCGCACGCCCGTCGATCTGGTCGAGAAACGCGTGCGGGTCGTCGGTACGCTCGTCGGGCCAGACCTGCTGAATGCCGACGGTGTCGCCCCCGCCTGATCTGGCCCATTTTCAGGCCGGCGGGAGCGCCTTCACCAACGCCAGCACCCGCTCGGCCAGTTCGGCGCGGCAGATCAGCAGGTCGGGCAGATACGGATCGGCGCAGTTGTAGATCAACGGCGCGCCATCGACCCGGCTGACGTGCAGCCCTGCCGCCTGCGCCACCGCGATCGGCGCGCAATTGTCCCACTCATATTGCCCGCCGGTATGCAGGTAGATCTCGGCCTGGCCGCGAACCACCGCCATCGCCTTCGCCCCCGCCGAGCCCATCGGCACCAGGGTCGCGCCCATCGCCTCGGCGACGGCGATCGCCTCGCGCGCGGGGCGGCTGCGGCTGACCAGCATACGCAGCGGATCGCTCGCCGGCTCCAGCGGCTTCGGCGCGCCGGAGGTCAGCGTCAGTCCCAGCCCCGGCAACGCCACCGCACCGACGGTGGCGACGCCGTCGATCGCCAGCGCGACGTGCACCGCCCAATCGGTCCGCCCCTCGCCATATTCGCGCGTGCCGTCGAGCGGATCGACGATCCACGCGCGGCGCACCGAACAGCGATCGCCGGTGTCCTTCTCTTCCTCGGACAGGATCGCGTCGTCGGGCCGCGCCGCGCGCAGCTTGCGCATCAGATAGGTGTTGGCCTGTTCGTCGCCAGCCTTGCCGAGCTCCTTGCCGGTCAACCCGCCGTTTGCCTGCAACCCGAGCAGGATCGCGCCGGCTTCGGTCGCGAGGCGTTCGGCGAGACGGACGTCGCTTTCGATGACGGTCATTTAAGCGGCATGATCTGGCGGACGATGAATTCGGCGGCCTCGACCGACGTCATCGCGACCGTGTTCACGCGGATCTCAGCGTTCAGCGGCGCCTCGTACGGGCTGTCGATCCCGGTAAAGTTTTTCAAGTCGCCTGCGCGTGCCTTTTTATAGAGCCCCTTCACGTCGCGACCTTCCGCCACATCGAGCGGCGTGTCGACGAAGATCTCGATGAACTCGCCTTCGGGCAGCATCGACCGGACCATGTCGCGCTCGGCGCGGAACGGCGAGATGAACGCGGTGAGGACGATCAGTCCCGCATCCGCCATCAGCTTCGCCACTTCGCCGACGCGCCGGATATTCTCGATCCGGTCGGCCTCGGTGAAGCCCAGATCCTTGTTCAGCCCGTGGCGGATATTGTCGCCGTCCAGCAGGAAGGTGTGGCGGTTCATCAGGTTGAGCTGTTTCTCGACCTCGTTGGCGATCGTCGACTTGCCCGCGCCCGACAGCCCGGTGAACCAGAGCACGGCCGGCTTCTGGTTCTTCAGCCCAGCATGCGCGTCGCGGCCGATGTCGGTCGCCTGCCAGTGGACGTTCTGCGAGCGGCGCAAGCTGAAATGGACCATGCCCGCCGCGACCGTCGCGTTGGTGATCTTGTCGATCAGGATGAACCCGCCGAGCACCTTGTTCGGTGCCGCGTTGCCTTGCGCATAGGCCTCGAATACGATCGCGCGGTCCGTCGTGATCTCTGCGACCCCGATCGCATTCAGCTCGAGCGTCTTGGTCGCGAGCCGCTCCATCGTGTTGACGTTGACCTGGTATTTCGGCTCGCGCACCGTCGCCGACACCATCTGCGTGCCGAGCTTCAGCCAATAGGAGCGGCCGACGATCAGCGGCTCGTCGTCCATCCAGACGATCGTCGTCTCGAACTGGTCGGCGGTCTCGGGCGGCGCATCCGATGCGGCGATGACGTTGCCGCGCGAGCAGTCGATCTCGTCGGCGAACGACAGCGTGACGGACTGCCCCGCGACCGCCTCGTCGAGGTCGCCGTCGAGCGTCGTGATCCGGCTGATCGTCGAGGTCTTGCCGCCCGGCAGGACGCGGATCGCGTCGCCGGGCTTGACCGTGCCCGCAGCGATCTGGCCCGAGAAGCCCCGGAAATCGAGGTTGGGGCGGTTGACCCATTGCACGCTCATGCGGAACGGCTTGGCCTGGTCGTCGTCGAGGTCGACTTCGACCGCCTCGAGATGCTCCATCAGCGTCGGGCCGGTGTACCAGGGCATGGTTTCGGAGGCGATCGAGATGTTGTCGCCCTTGAAGCCCGAGATCGGCATCGGCGTGAACGCGGTGATGCCAATGCTTTTGGCGAACGCCGAATACTCCGCGACGATCTCGTCATAGCGCGCCTGATCATATCCGATCAGGTCCATCTTGTTGACCGCGAGCACCACGTTGCGGATGCCGATAAGGTGCGCGAGATAGCTGTGGCGCTTGGTCTGCGTCAGCACGCCCTTGCGCGCGTCGACCAGGATCACGGCGAGGTCGGCGGTCGAGGCGCCGGTCACCATGTTGCGCGTATATTGCTCGTGGCCGGGCGTATCCGCGACGATGAACTTACGCTTTTCGGTCGAGAAGAAGCGATAGGCGACGTCGATCGTGATGCCTTGCTCGCGCTCGGCGGCGAGCCCGTCGACCAACAGCGCGAAATCGATTTCCTGCCCTTGCGTACCGACGCGCTTGCTGTCCGCTTCGAGGGCTGCGAGCTGATCCTCGAAGATCATCTTCGAATCGTACAGCAAGCGGCCGATCAGCGTCGACTTGCCGTCGTCCACCGACCCGCAGGTGATGAAACGCAGCATCGTCTTGTTGCGATGCTGGTCGAGATACGCGTCGATATCCTCGGCGATCAGCGCTTCGGTCTGGTAGGCGGACATCAGAGAACTCCGTCATTCCAGCGAAAGCTGAAATCTTTCGTGATCGTGAGCGTGCCCATGCGGCACGAGATCCCAGCTTTCGCTGGGATGACGGTTGAGGGTAGGGCCGAGAGCGTTTGTGGGCGCATCAGAAATACCCCTCCTGCTTCTTCTTCTCCATGCCCGCGCCGCCGGCATCCTTGTCGATCGCACGGCCCTGGCGCTCGCTCGTCGTGGTCAGCAGCGTTTCCTGGATGATCTCCGACAACGTCGACGCCGTGCTCTCGACCGCGCCGGTCAGCGGGTAGCAGCCGAGCGTGCGGAAGCGGATCGAGCGGTCGACCGGGACTTCGCCGGGCTGCAACGGGAAGCGGTCGTCGTCGACCATCAGCAGCATGCCGTCACGCTCGACCGTCGGGCGTACGCCCGCGAAATAGAGCGGTACGATCGGCACGTCGTTGAGCTGAATATATTGCCAGACGTCGAGCTCGGTCCAGTTTGAGATCGGGAACACCCGGATGCTCTCGCCCTTGGATTTGCGGGCGTTGTAGAGGTTCCACAATTCGGGCCGCTGGTTCTTCGGGTCCCAGCCATGCGTGGCGGTGCGGAACGAGATGATGCGCTCCTTCGCGCGCGACTTCTCCTCGTCGCGCCGCGCGCCACCGAACGCCGCGTCGAACCCGTGCAGGTTGAGCGCCTGTTTCAGCCCTTCGGTCTTCCACATGTCGGTGTGGAGCGCGCCGTGGTCGAAGGGATTGATCCCGCGCGCGATGGCCTCCGGGTTCTTGTAGACGAGCAACTCCATGCCGCTCTCGGCCGCCATCCGATCGCGCAGCTTGTACATTTCCTGGAATTTCCAGGTCGTGTCGACGTGCAGCAGCGGGAAGGGCGGCGGAGACGGATAGAACGCCTTGCGCGCGAGATGCAGCATCACGGCCGAATCCTTGCCGACCGAATACAGCATCACCGGCTTGTCGGCCTCGGCGACGACTTCGCGCAGGATGTGGATCGCCTCGGCTTCGAGCCGTTCCAGGTGAGTGAGTGTCTTCGCCATCATGTGTCTCCGCGGCGCCGTTTGCCCGCCGCCGGGTGGTTCGGGCAATCAATGCATTCTTCGGCACGGGAACGCTTCGCTATCTCGCGACGATCGAGAGCCAGGTCGCTTTGGACGGGACGGTCGGTAATCCACACCGGAGGATAGGCATCGCCCGTAACCCCGCGCAATCCACTGTCATCATACCAACACAATCCCCGCCTAACCGCCGGTCCGGGGAGTGAGCGTCGCGAGGCGTCGTCGTTCCGTCCGGGGAGGGCGGTCGATGGCGGGTAGCGGCGTTTCGTATTGGGATGTGCGGTCGGTCGTCAGGGATGGCGCCGCACGATTGGGGAATGAAACTTTGAAGATTTCGGTCGTTAAGTCGGCGCTGATGCTCGGCGTCGCGTTGGGGTCCGTGCTGGGTGGTTCGGCGGCGTTCGCGCAAGACGCTGCGCCCGTCCAGGAACAGGCTGCTCCAGAGGACGGTCTCGGCGATATCGTCGTCACCGCCGAGCGTCGTTCGGAAAACCTCCAGAAGGTGCCGCTGTCGGTCGGCGTCGCATCGGGCGATGCTTTGCGCGCCTACACCGCCGGCGGCGACGATACGCTGCTCGCGCTGTCGGGTCGCGTCCCCGGCCTGTACGTCGAATCGACCACGGGCCGCATCTTCCCGCGCTTCTATATCCGCGGCCTCGGCAACATCGATTTCTACCTTGGCGCCTCGCAGCCGGTCACGATCATCCAGGACGACGTGATCCTCGAGCACGTCGTGCTGAAGTCGAACCCGGTCTACGACGTTCGCCAGGTCGAAGTGCTGCGCGGTCCGCAAGGGTCGCTGTTCGGGCGGAACACCACCGCCGGCATCATCAAGTTCGACACGAACAAGCCGACCAACCATTTCGACAGCCGCGCATCGGCCTCGGTCGGCAGCTACGGCAGCGTCAGCCTGGACGCCGGTGTCGGCGGCCCGCTGATCAAGGACCTGTTGTCGATCCGCCTGTCGACATTGATCCAGCACCGCGAGAACTATGTCGACAACGTGTTTGCAGGCACGAGCCTCGACAACACGGCGACGCCGCGCAAGGACGCGATGGGCGGCTTCGACGACCGCAACGTCCGCGTGCAACTGGCGCTGACCCCCGGCGAACGCTTCACGCTGGACCTGTCGGGCCATGCCCGCTGGTATGACGGCACCTCGACGCTGTTCCACCGCGGTGCGCTGAAGAAGGGCTCGAACGACGTTTCGGCCGAGCCGCGCAACGTGGTGTCGTACGACGAAGCGAACGACAACCCGCAGAGCTACAACACCTATGGCGGCTCGGTGCGTGCGACGTACGACTTCGGTCCGGCGGCGCTGACCTCGATCACTGCATACGAGACGACTTCGGGGATCAGCCGCGGCGACACCGATGGTGGTGCGGCGGTCAATTTCGCGGGCCGTCCGTCCTATGGCCAGAGCCAGGGACAGATCCGCGACCTCGATCAATGGTCGCAGGAGGTCCGGCTGGCGGGAACGCCGGGTGGACGGTTCAACTGGCAGATCGGTGGCCTGTATTTCGACAGCCGCGACATCACCGACTTCTACCAGCGCGCGTTCTTCCTGACCGCGCCCGACCTGAACGGCACGCAGCCGAACCCCAACAACTGGGTGCGCCTGCATGACGTCAACACATCGTGGGCAGGCTTCGGCCAAGTCAGCTACGAGCTCGCGCCGAAGCTGACGATCAGCGCGGGTGGACGCATCACCGAGGACAAGAAGCGCACCGAACTGCTGAAGACCGCGAACACTGTGACGAACGGCGTCACCTATCGCGGCCGGACCGACGTCACGCTGAAGGCGACCAAGCCGAGCTGGGATGCGAGCGTGCTGTATCAGGTGAACCCCGATATCAGCCTGTATTCGCGCGTCGCCCAAGGCTTCCGCGGGCCGACGATCCAGGGTCGGTCGGCGGTGTTCAACGCGGACTTCACGACCGCGAACTCCGAGACGATCCTGTCGTGGGAGACGGGCATCAAGACGCGTCTGCTGAACAACACGCTGAGCCTCAACGCGACGGTGTTCGGCTACCGCGTCAAGGATATCCAGCTCAACGGCAACGACGTGAACGGCAATGGCGTGCTGTTCAACGCCGACAAGGCCGAGGCGTACGGCATGGAGGCCGAGGCGAACTGGAAGCCGGTGCCGAACCTGACGCTGGGGGCGGGGCTGAGCCTGTTGCACAGCGCGATCCGCGACAAGAACGTCTATGCGCAGGTCTGCATCCTGAACGGAGTGGTGGTGTGCACGGTCGAGGATCCGACGATCAAGGTGGGCGCCAATACCTTCGCGCAGATCGACGGCAACCCGCTGCCGAACGCGCCGGAGTATAACGTTGACCTGACGGCGCGCTACGACCAGCCGCTGGGCAATGGCGGTCGCGCGTTTATCGCGGGCGACTTCAACATCCAGGGCTATACGCAGTTCGTGCTGTACAAGACCAAGGAGTTCACCGCGAACGGCAACTTCGAGGGCGGCCTGAAGATCGGCTATTCGGCGCCCGACGACGCGTACGAACTGGCCGTATTCGCGCGCAACATTACGGGTGAGAAGAACCTGAAGGGCGTCATCGAGAACTACATGGCGGCGGTGTTCAACGAACCGCGGATCATCGGCGTGTCGCTCAGCGGCAAGTTCCGCTGATCTAACTTCCCCCCTCCCGCGTGCGGGAGGGGTCGGGGGTGGGCTCGCGCTGTCACCGGCGGCAGCGCTCGTACAAGCCAGGCGCCCACCCCTCGGTCCCCTCCCGCTTGCGGGAGGGGATGCAGTAGTAGCCGCGTCGCTACCTAAACTATGCGTGACGCATTTTTCAGCAGCGTTCCCACGCACGGCATTGTAGCGAAACATTGCGGCGAGTTGCCGTTTTCCTTCGGCCGGTTGATACTCGCTCCATGTCGCTCAATCCCGTCTTCTACGATGCTAGTGGCCGCCGGCGTCGGCGCTTTACCTTTGGCGTCGCCGCCTTCATCGCCCTGCTGTTGTTATCGATCGCAGTGTTCGCCGTCTCGATCGGCGCGGTGCCGACCGCACCGCTGCTGCCGATCGAGCCCGAGCATCCCGCGCTCCACAAGCTGCCGGCGCCGCGGGGCGGCATCCTTCGCGAGACGCGGCGCGACCTCAATTACTACGCCAAGCAATTGTTCGGCACGAGCGCGGCCAAGCCCGGTGTCGGCAATGGCGCCAACCCCGCGCTCGCGATCGCCTTTCACGCGCCGTGGGACGAGGCGAGCACCGCCAGCCTCGCGCGACATGTCGAACAGCTCGACTGGCTGATCCCCGGCTGGGTCTCGGTGACCGGTGCGGATCATCGCATCACCGTGTTCCGCGATCAGGCGGGGCGCGACATCCTCAACAAGGCAGTCCACCGTCCGGTGATCCTGCCAATGGTGCAGAACGCGGTCGACGGGAACTGGGACGGCGCCGGGAGCGCCGCGCTGTTCGCCGATCCCAAGGCGCGCGCGGCGTTCCTCGACAGGCTCTTGCCGTTCCTGAGCGCGAACCATGCCGGTGGCGTGTTCTACGATTTCGAAGACCTTCCCGCATCGGCACAGACCAACTACCGCACGTTCCTCGCAGAGACGCGCGCGCGCTTCGCACCGCGC
Source organism: Sphingomonas sp. 4RDLI-65 (assembly GCF_049472435.1). Lineage (NCBI taxonomy): Bacteria > Pseudomonadati > Pseudomonadota > Alphaproteobacteria > Sphingomonadales > Sphingomonadaceae > Sphingomonas > Sphingomonas sp. 4RDLI-65. Next base: position 392,359 of record NZ_JBCEBT010000003.1, read on the forward strand.
GGCTGGGTCGTCGCGATCGCCGCACCGGTCGCCAACCCCGATTGGAACCTGCCTGCCTATGCCAAGGTGACCGACAAGGTCTTCCTGATGGCGTATGACGAGCACGAGACGAGCGGTGCGCCCGGCCCGATCGCGTCGCAGCGCTGGTTCGCGCGCATGGTCGCCGATGCGGCGCGCGGTATCCCCCCCGCCAAGCTGGTCGTCGCAATCGGCTCCTATGCCTATGACTGGCACGCCGGCGCCGAGAGCGGCAACGGCGATGCGCTCGACGTCGAGGAGGCGTGGCAGAACGCCGCGGACTCGGGCACCGTGCCGACCTTCGACAAGACCAGCGGCAACAGCAGCTTCGCCTATTCGGAAGGCGGCACGCAGCACCAGGTCTGGCTGCTCGACGCGGCATCGGCGTACAACCAGATCGCGTTCCTGCAAAAGGCGGGCTTGGGCAGCGTCGCGCTGTGGCGGCTCGGCTCGGAGGATCCCGGACTCTGGTCGATCTGGGGCCGCAACCACCGCAAGCTGCCACCGCCCGCCGCGATCGACGCCATGCCCGCCGGCACCAACGTCGATATCGAGGGCAGCGGCGAGATCCTCAAGATCGGGGCCGAGCCCGTCACCGGGATCCGCGACGCCGTGCCCGCCAAGGACGGTACGATCGCCGACGTCGTCTTCAGGCGGATGCCGTCGCCCTATGTGGTTGACCGCACGGGCTATCGCCTGAAGCAGCTCGCGCTGACCTTCGACGACGGGCCCGATCCCGAATGGACGCCGCAGATCCTCGACATCCTGAAACGCGAACACGCACCCGCGACGTTCTTCGTGATCGGCGAGAATGCGCTGACCGAACGGCCGCTGCTCGAACGGATGGTCGCCGAGGGGCATGAAATCGGCAGCCACACCTACACGCACCCGAACCTCGCGAACGTCTCGCCGCGCCAGGTGAAGTACGAGCTGAACACCACGCAGCGGCTGTTTCAGGCGTTCACCGGGCGCTCGCTGAGACTCTTCCGTGCGCCCTATTTCGGTGACGCCGAGCCGAGCACCGCCGACGAGATCGTGCCCGCGCTCGAAGCGCAGAAGCGCGGCTATATCTCGGTCGGTCTCCACGTCGATCCCGACGACTGGAAGCGGCCGGGCGTGCAGGCGATCATCGACCGGACCATCGCCGGCGTCGAGGCGGGCAATCCCGAGCGCAGCGGCAACGTCATCCTGCTCCACGACGCGGGCGGCAACCGCGCGCAGACCGTCGCCGCGCTGCCGGTCATCATCAAACGACTGCGCGGCATGGGCTATAGCTTCGTGCCCGTCTCGACGCTCGCCGGCCTGTCGCGCGATGCGGCGATGCCGGTGATCTCGTCGAGCGACCGCGTCGCGGCGGTCGCGGATCTCGCGTTGTTCAGCACGCTCGGCGGCATCGTCGTCGCGCTGCGCTGGATCTTCGGCATCGCGATCACGATCGGCATCATCCGCGCTTTGGCACTATCGGCGCTGGCGCTGATCCAGGCACGGCGCGAGCTGAAGACGGTGTTCCCCGAGATCGACCCGTCACGCTTCGTCACGGTGATGATCCCGGCGTTCAACGAGGAGCGCGTGATCGTCCGCGCGGTGCAGGGCGTGCTGGCGTCGGCCGAGGTCGCGATCGAGGTGATCGTGATCGACGACGGCTCCAGCGACGGCACCAGCCGCGTCGTGTCCGAGGCGTTCTCAGGCGACGAGCGCGTCCGCCTGTTGACGCTGGAGAACGGCGGCAAGGCACGCGCGCTCAACCGCGGGCTCGAACTCGCGCGCGGCGAGATCGTGATCGCGCTCGATGCCGATACGCAGTTCGAGCCGATGACCATCGCCCGCCTCGCGCGCTGGTTCGACGATCCGAAGCTCGGCGCGGTCGCAGGCAACGCCAAGGTTGGCAACCGCGTCAACCTCGTCACCAGGTGGCAGGCACTCGAATACATCACCGCGCAGAACCTGGAACGCCGCGCGCTCGCCCGGCTGAACGCGATGACCGTGGTGCCGGGTGCGGTCGGCGCGTGGCGGCTGGAGGCGATCCGCAGCGTGGGCGGTTACCCCGACGATACGCTCGCCGAGGACCAGGACCTGACGATCGCGATCCAGCGCTATGGCTGGACCGTCCAGTACGACCAGTTCGCGATCGCCTGGACCGAGGCGCCCGAGACGATCCGTGCGCTCGCCAAGCAGCGGTTCCGCTGGGCGTTCGGGACGTTGCAGTGCCTCTACAAGCATCGTTCGGCGATCGGTCGCTCGCGCCCACGCGGGCTCGGCTGGGTCGGCTTGCCGCAGGCGATCGTGTTCCAGATCGTGCTCGCCTCGATCTCGCCGATCATCGATCTCGCGCTGCTGGTCAGCTTCGCCTCGACCTATGTCGCGGTGCAGGCGCATGGCTGGGAGCAGACGAGTCACGACGTCTATACGATGCTCGCCTATTGGCTGATCTTCACCGCGATCGACCTGCTGGCGGCAACGATCGCGTTTGCGCTGGAGCGGAAGGAACGCTGGCGGTTGTTGTGGCTGCTGATCCCGCAGCGGATCGGCTACCGGCAGGTGATGTATTATGTCGTGCTGAAGGCGATCGCGCAGGCGTTGCGTGGACCACTCGTGGGATGGGGCAAGCTGGCGCGCACCGGGCGGGTCACCGCGAACTGACGTGCAACGCTTCGGCGGCTATGGCGTTATGGTGTGCCCCTATATATCGTAGGGTCATAGACCCTCGAGGTGATCGAATGCGGTATCTGATGTTGGCGCTGGCGGTTCCGGCAACCCTGGCGGCGGGTGGCGCACAGGCCCAGCAGCGCGCACCGCTGGTGCTGGCCGCCGCATCGCTGCAGGAGTCGCTGACCGCGGCCGCCGATGCATGGGCGAAGCAGGGCCATGTGAAGCCGACGATCTCGTTCGCAGCCTCCTCCGCGCTGGCAAGGCAGGTCGAGTCCGGTGCGCCGGCCGACCTGTTCGTGTCCGCCGACGAGGATTGGATGAACGAACTCGCGAAGAAGAACCTGATCGTCGCGTCCACCCGCGTGACGTTCCTCGGTAACCGGCTTGTCGTTGCGGCGTCAGCGGGGAGCAAGGTCCGCATTCCGGTCCGTCCGCCCGCGGCACTCGTCCGGGTCTTGACCGCCGGGCCGCTCGCGATGGCGGATACCGCAGTGCCTGCGGGCAAATACGGGCAGGCGTCGCTGGAGAAGCTCGGCGTCTGGGCGCAGGTTTCGCCGAGGGTGGTGCGTGCGGAGAATGTCCGGGCGACACTGGCGCTGATCGAGCGCGGCGCTGCACCCCTCGGGATCGTCTATGCCACCGATGCAAAGGCGTCCGCCAAGGTACGGATCGCAGGCGTTTTTCCCGAAAGCACGCATCCCGCGATCACCTATCCGATTGCGCGCCTGAAGGCATCGACCAAACCCGAGGCGGAGGCGTTCCGGCGGTTCCTGGTGTCGCGCGCGGGCAAGGCGATCTTCGTGCGGTACGGATTCTCTGCGCGTTAAATGCTCGATGCGACCGAATGGGCGATCGTCGGGCTGTCGTTGAAGGTCGGCGGCGTGGCGATGGCGGTGACCCTGCCGATCGCCTTCGCGCTGGCGTGGCTACTCGCGCGCGTCCGGTTTCCGGGTAAGGTCGTCGTCGATGCGGCGATCCATTTGCCGCTGGTCGTGCCACCGGTCGTCACCGGCTGGCTGCTGCTGCTCGCGTTCGGGCCCAATGGTCCGATCGGCGGGTGGTTGCAGGACTGGTTCGGCGTGACGGTGCTGTTCCGCTGGACCGGCGCGGCGATCGCGGCGGGGGTGATGGCGCTGCCGCTGATGGTGCGCGCGATGCGGATCTCGATCGAGGCGGTCGACCGGCGGTTGGAGAATGCCGCCCGAACTTTGGGGGCAGGGCCGTGGCGCGTGTTCTGGACGCTGACGCTGCCGCTCAGCATCCCCGGCGTGCTGGCCGGCGCGGTGCTCGGCTTCGCGCGGTCGATCGGCGAATTCGGTGCGACGATCACCTTCGTGTCGAACGTGCCGGGCGAGACGCAGACCTTGCCGTTGGCGATCTACTCGGCGTTGCAGCAGCCGGGGGCGGACGCGCTGGTCTGGCGATTGTCAGCCGTTTCCGTGGGGTTGTCGCTGGTTGCTCTGATCGCGTCCGAGCTCTTGACCCGGCGTGCCGGACGGGGGCTGCATGTCCTTTGAGATCGATGTCGAGAAGCGCCTCGGCGATGCGCGGGTGTCGCTGACGCTGGAGGCGGGAGAGGGCGCGACGGTGCTGTTCGGACCCTCCGGGGTCGGCAAGTCGAGCATCCTGAACATGGTCGCCGGGCTGCTCCGACCCGATCGCGGACGGATCGCGATCGACGGCGAGATGCTGTTCGGCGACGGTATCGACGTCCCGCCCGAACGTCGCCGCGCCGGCTATGTCTTTCAGGAAGCACGACTGTTCCCGCACATGCGGGTCCGCGCGAACCTGCTCTATGGCGTACGCGGCGAGGCGGAGCGGTTCAAGGATATCATCGGCTTCCTCGGCATCGGCCATTTGCTCGATCGCTGGCCGCGCACGCTGTCGGGTGGCGAGGCGCAACGCGTGGCGATCGGCCGCGCGTTGCTGAGCCGCCCGCGCTTCCTGTTGCTCGACGAGCCGCTGTCGTCACTCGACCGGGCGCGCCGCGAAGAGATCATGCTGGCGATCGAGCATGTCCGCGACGTGCTCAAGCTGCCGATCCTGATGGTCACGCACGACCCCGAGGAGGCCGAGCGGATCGGCACGCGGGTCGTGCGGATGTAAGTTGTCTTAAACGAGTTCGAAGCTTTGTTTCTCGCCATTGGTCGAACTGGTTGCGACCCAGAGATCGAACACCCCCGGCTCGATCACCCAATCGCCATCGCCCCAGAAGCGGAGGTCTTCGCGCTTCAGCGTCAGCGTCACGCGTTTCGATGCGCCCGGCGCCAGCGCAACGCGCGCGAACCCCTTCAGCTCGCGGACCGGGCGGGTGCGACTTGCGACCCGGTCGTGGATGTAGAGTTGCACCACTTCATCACCCGCCCGCGCGCCGGTGTTGGTCACCGTGGCTGTGACGGCAAGCGTATCGGTCATCCGCGCCGGCACGACGACGTTCGAGAGCGCAAAGCTCGTGTAGCTCAGGCCGTGCCCGAACGGATAAAGCGCCTCGTTCTTCGTCTCGCGGTACCGCGACTTGTATTCCTGGCTGCCCGTATCCGGCGCCGGGCGGCCGGTGTTCTTGTGGTTGTAGAAATAAGGCTCCTGCCCGCTTTCGTTGGGGAAGCTGGCGGACAGCTTTGCGGATGGATTGACGTCGCCGAACAGCACGTCGGCGATCGCATTGCCGCTTTCGGACCCGAGGAACCAGGTCGCGACGATCGCAGGCGCGTCCTTGACGGCGCCGTGGAGCGCGAGCGCGCGGCCGTGGCGAAGCAGGACGATGACCGGCTTGCCAGTCGCGGCAACGGCTTCGGCGAGCGCCATCTGCGGCGCAGGGATGGTGATCTCGGTGCGCGACTGCGCCTCGCCCGACATGAGTTGCGATTCGCCGACCGCGAGCAGGACGATATCGGCGGCCTGCGCAGCAGCAACGGCTGCGGCGATCCCGCCGGGCAGGGGCGCCTCGATGTCCGATCCCTGCGCCGTCGTCACGGTCAGACCCCGTGCGCGGAGGCCTTGTGCGATCGAGATGTTGAGCTTTTCGTCGGCCATGAATGCCCAGGTGCCGACGACGTTCTTGCGGTCCTCCGCGAACGGACCGATCAGCGCGATACGGCCGGGGTTCTTCTTCAAGGGCAACAGGTTGCCGTCATTTTTTAGCAACACGATCGAACGCGCACCGGCCTCGCGGCTGAGCTTCAGCATCGCCGGCGTCGAGACGCTGGTGCGCTCCGCCTTCTGGCTGACCGATCGGTAAGGGTTGTCGAACAGTCCGATCGCGTCCTTCAGATGGAGCACGCGGCGGACGCCTTCGTCGAGCCGGGCGAGCGGGACTTCGCCTTTCTCGACCAGATCGGGCAGCCACAGATTGAACAGGTTCGACTGCATGGCCATGTCCATGCCCGCCATGAAGGCCTTCTTCGCGGCATCGCGGCCGTCGCTGGCATAGCCATGCGCGATCAGTTCCTCGTCCGCGGTGTAGTCGCCGACCACCATGCCCCGGAACCGCCATTCGCCACGCAGGAGATCGGTCATCAGCCAGTGATTTCCGCTGGAAGGAACGCCGTCGATCTCGTTGAATGCGCTCATCAAAGTCGCGACCCCGGCGTCGACCGCCGCCTTGAACGGCGCAAGATGGACCTCGTGCAGCGTGGCCGGCGAAATCTCGGTGAAGTTATAGTCCTGGCCGCCGGAAACCGCGCCGTACGCCGCGAAATGCTTGGCGCAGGCGGCAACGCGGGTGGGATCGCGGAGGTCGTCACCCTGGAAACCGCGGACGCGCGCGCGTGCCAGCTGGATGCCGAGATACGGGTCTTCGCCAGAGCCCTCGGCGACGCGGCCCCAGCGCTGATCGCGGGCGACGTCGACCATCGGCGCGAAGGTCCAGTGGATCCCGAGGGCAGTGGTCTCCAGGGCAGCGGCACGCGCGGTACGTTCGGCGAGATCGGGATCGAACGCGCAGGCCTCGGCGATCGGCAGCGGATACGCCGTGCGCAGGCCATGGATCACGTCGCCCCCGAAGATCAGCGGGATCTTGAGCCGGGTGGCAAGCGCTGCATCCTGTGCCGCCTTGGCACCCGCATAGCCGACGCCGTTGAACAGCATGCCGATCTGCCCGGTCTTGATCCGCGCGATCTGCTCGGCCGCACCGCCGGTGGCGAGGCCCGGGTTGAACGGCACGCCGATCGGGCGGATCTGGTCGGAGAAGCAACTGAGCTGGCCGGCTTTTTCGGCCGGCGTCATCTTCGCGATCAGGCTCTCGATCCGGTCGCTCTGCGCAAACGCGGCGGTCGAGCCGAGCGACAGACCGGCGATGGCCGCGCTGCCGGTCAGCATCTGGCGGCGGTCTAGAATGGGCGACATTTCCTGCTCCTAAGTCTTTGGAGCGGACTAGTCGCTGGACCACGGTTCCGCAAATCTGTGGAACCGTGGTCGAGGGGCTTATCCCAGCGCGCGGTCGAACAGGCGTGAAAGACGAGCCGAGAAGGCGCGCGCGTCGACCGGGCGCTCGCCGTCGGCGATTTGCGCTTCGTCGAACAGCAGGTGGGCCGCATCCTCGCGCAGGCTCGCCTCGTCATCGCCGAGCGCCGCAAGCTTCGCGACCAGCGGGTTGGTCGGATTGATCTCAAGCACCGGCTTGGCCGCGGGCGGCGCCTGGCCGCTCATGGCGAGGATGCGTTCGAGTTGGCGGTCCATGCCGCTGTCCGCTGCGACGAGGCAGGCCGCACTGTCGGTGAGGCGTTCGGAAGCGCGCACGTCGGACACGGCGTCGGCCAGCGTCGTCTTCACGAACGCGATGAAGTCCGCGACCTCCGGGGCGGCATCGGACTTGGGCTGTTCGGCACCATCGACGAGCGGGATCAGGCCGAGATCGGCGGCGCCCTGCGTGACCGACTTGAACGGCTTGCCGTCATGGTCGATGCCTGCGGTCACCCAGAAGCCGTCGACCGAATCCGGCAGCAACAGGACTTCGATCCCACGGGCGCGGAATCCTTCGAGTTGCGGCGAGGCTTCGAGGCGGTCGAGATCGGTGCCGACCGCGTAGTAGATCGCGGTCTGGTTGTCCTTCATCGCCGCGACGTAGTCCGCGACCGAGCGCCACGCGCCGGCCGACGTCGTGGTCTTGAAGCGGGCCAGCTTGAGCAGCGCCTCGCGGCGTTCGAAATCCTCGTACAGCCCCTCCTTCAGGACTGCGCCGAAATTCTCCCAGATCTTCGCATACGCTTCCGGGTCGCGCGTCGCGAGCTTGTCGAGTTCGCCGAGCACGCGCCCGGTCACGCCCTTGCGGATCGCGGCGAGCATCGGGCTCTCTTGGATCATCTCGCGCGAGACGTTTAGCGGCAGATCGGACGAATCCACCAGTCCGCGCATGAAGCGGAGGTAGCGCGGCAGGACTTCGGCGTCGTCGGTGATGAAGACGCGCTTCACGTACAGCTTCATGCGGCCATTGCGGTCGGGATCGAACAGGTCGAACGGCTTGGCGCCCGGCACATAGGCGAGCACCGAATATTCGTGCAGCCCTTCCGCGCGGTAGTGCAGCGTCAGCGCGGGCTCGTCGAACTGGCCGGAGACGCTGCGGTAGAAATCGGCATAGTCCTCGGTGCTGATCTCGGACTTCGGCTTGGTCCACAGCGCAGCGCCATCGGCGATGTCGACGGGTTCGGCATCGGGCTTTTCGCGCAGGGTGATGGGAACGGGAACGTGGCCCGACTGGTCCTTGATCAGCCGCTCGACGGTATAGCGCTCGGTGAACTGGGTCGCGTCCTCGAGCAGGTGCAACACGACGCGGGTACCACGCGCCGGCGCTTCCGCGGTGTCGACGGGCGCGATCGTGTAGGTGCCGAGGCCGTCCGACGACCAGATCGAGGCGGTGTCCGCCCCGGCGCGGCGCGAGACCACGTCGACCTTGGCCGCCACCATGAACGCGGAATAGAAGCCGACGCCGAACTGGCCGATCAGCTGCGCGCCTTCGGAGCCGCTGGAGGCGGCGATGCGATCCATGAACGCCTTGGTGCCCGAGCGCGCGATCGTGCCGAGCGCCTCGCCCATGTCGTCGGCGGTCATGCCGATGCCATTGTCCTCGATCGTCAGCGTCTTCGCGTCGGGATCGAGCGTGATCGCGATCTGCGTGCGGGTCTCGTCGCCAAGCAGGTCGGGGGTGCTCAGCGCCTCGTACCGGAGCTTTTCGCAAGCATCGGCGGCGTTCGAGATCAGTTCGCGCAGGAATACGGTCTTATCCGAATAGACCGAATGCACCATCATGTGCAGTAGCCGCGCCACGTCCGCCTCGAAGGCGTGGGTTGCCGGTGCGGAAGCGTCGGGTGCGGTTTCGGTCGTCATGGGCAAGGCGGCTCTCTCGAAGAATGGATCGAGCCAAGAGTTGGCCGGGCGGCCGCGGGAATTCAAGGGTTGGCGTTCTGTGCGGTGCATTCGAGGCGCGACCTGGGTCCGGCCGAGAGTCCGGCCGATAGTTCGAGCGGGCGCCGCGAAGATTTCATTTGCGTTACAGCAGCAAGCGATGTTCAATCCGAAACGTTCAGTCAGAAGATGAGACGTGTCGAATTGCCACGTGAAGAAGAACATGATGTTCTTTTTCACTAACTGGCTGCTGTCCATCGTGATTGTTGGGGGATGATGACCTCGCAAGGTCGCTGCCGGGGTATATCCGGCGGCGTTTCTGATGCTCGGCAGGCCCTGGGAAGGCTTGTCGTTTTCGGGGGCCTTCATGATCACGCAGACCACGGCGATTACGCGTAGAACGATATTGGGACGGCTTGGCCTGATCGGCGGGCTGGGCGCGACGCTCGGCGCGATGCAGGCGCTCGGCCTGACGGGCGGACTGATCGGCACGTCGCACGCGGAGGGCATCGCGACATTGACGCCGACATTGGGCAAGGGCGTCCACGTCGTCGTGCTCGGTGCAGGGATCGCCGGCCTCACCGCGGCATACGAGCTCGAACAGGCCGGCTTTCGGGTGACGTTGCTCGAAGCAAGAGACCGGGTCGGCGGGCGCGCCTGGACGGTGCGTGACGGCGACAAAATCGAAATGATCGGCGAGGCGACGCAGACCGCCAAATTTTCCGATGGGATCTATTTCAACGCAGGGCCAGCCCGGATTCCGAGCTTTCACCAGGGGCTGATCGGGTATGCGAAGAAATTCGACGTGCCGCTGGAGGTGGAGGTCAATTCGAGCCGCTCGGCCTATGTGATGGGCGAGAATGGCGGCAAGATCCGGATGCGGACCGCGATCAACGACATGCGCGGGCATATCGCCGAACTGCTCGCCAAGGCGCTCAACCAGGGCGCGCTCGACCAGGCGATGACCGCGGCGGACAAGCAGAAGCTGCTTCCGTTCCTGCGGGCCTATGGCGATCTCGGCACGGATTACGCCTTCGCCGGCACCGAGCGTTCGGGGTTCGGTGCGGCGCCGGGTGCGGGCGTCACGTTTTCATCCGCCGGGACCGCGGTACCGCTCGACCAGCTGCTCGCGAACGAGCGGCTGCCGATGACGCTGTTCGAAGACAATCTTTACATGCAGGCGACGATGTTCGAGCCGGTCGGGGGCATGGACTGGATCCACGCCGGGTTCGACCGCAACCTGCGCCGCGCGGCGATCCGCGGCGCCGAGGTGACCAGGATCCGCCATACGCCACAGGGCGTCGACGTGGTCTACCGCGACAAGGCGAGCGATGTCGTCGAGACGGTGACGGCGGATTACATCATCTGCACGATCCCGTTCCCGGTGCTGGCGGCGATCGACACGGACTTCTCGCCCGCGCTCAAGACGACGATCGCCGGGGTGGTCTACGATCATTCGAACAAGGTCGCGTTCGAGAGCCCGCGGTTCTGGGAACGCGAGCAGATCTATGGCGGCATCTCGTTCGTCGGCGGACCCACCACGCTGGTCTGGTATCCGTCGGCCGGGCTGCATTCGACGCGCGGCATGCTGCTCGGCTGCTATTCGTCGGGGCCGACTGCGGCCGAATTCGCCAAGCGACCGATCGCCGAGCAGATCGCGTTTTCGCGGGGGGTGGTCGACCGGTTGCACCCGGGGCACGGCGCCGATCTGGTCAATGGAATCGCGGTCAACTGGCACAAGATCCCCTATAGCCTAGGCCCCTGGCCGGACTGGAACGCGGGCAGCGCGAATGGCCATCAGGAAGGGCATATCGATACGCCGGGCTTCCGCCTGCTCCAGCAACCCGACGGGCGCGTATATTTCGCCTCTGCCGCGCTCAGCCAGACGCCGGGCTGGCAGGAGGGTGGCATCCAATCCGCGCAAGGTCAGGTGATGGCACTCGCCCGGCGCGTCGCCGCGCAGGCGGTGACGGAACGACGTCGCAAGGCAGCATGACCTGCGCGCCGCGTGGAAAGGCGCCACCTTAAAGCACAGGTGCAATTGGTAGCAGCCTGTCTGTCGGTTGCGTGCGTGAATAAGCCTCCGCGAATGACGTAAGTCATTGCGGTCTATTGGAGGGGAGCCTGCTAGCGATCAGCAATAAGGGGGGAATCCTTATGAAGACTGTTACCAGCATTTCACGCGGCGCGCTTGTCATTGCGCTGGCAAGCCTGTCGACCGTCGCTGCCCATGCGCAGGTCGTCGAAGCGGCGGGGCAGGCCTCGGCCCAGGCCATGGCGGAGCAGGGCGACGACATCATCGTGACCGGCACGCGGGCAACTGGGATCACGGCCGCCGAAAGCGCTGCGCCGATCAAGGTGCTCGGGGCCGAACTGATGAGCCATGTCGGCCAGCCGAACCTCAACCAGATCCTCACGCAGCTGGTGCCGTCGTTCACCGCGCAGGCGTTTGGCGGCGATACCGCGAACCTGACGCTGTCCGCGCGGTTGCGCGGGCTGAGCCCGAACCACACACTGGTTCTGATCAATGGCAAACGACGCCATGGCACCGCAAATCTCGCAGTCCTTGGTGGCCCCTATCAGGGCGCCGCGACCGCCGATCTCGACCTGATCTCGCCATCGTCGATCAAGCGCATCGAAGTGCTCGAGGACGGCGCGGCGGCACAATATGGCTCGGACGCGATTGCAGGCGTCATCAACATCATCCTGAAAGACAATGATTCGGGCGGCGACGGCTATGTCACCGCGGGCGAGAACTACGACACCGGCGGTCGCACCTATGCCGGTACGCTGCACATCGGCACCAAGATCGGCGAGGACGGCTTCTTCAACATCACCGCATTCCATCGCTATCACGATTTTACGCAAGTCGGCGGGCTCGATCGGCGCGTGACCGATATCAACGGCACCCTACTGACCAGCCTGTCCGCGCTCCAGAAGACGCTCTATTCCAACATTCCGGGCTATCCCTACGTCAACAAGATCAACGGCGATGCGCAGTCGCGGCTGACCAACCTGCAATACAACACCGCCTATGATTTCGGCGGCGTCGAGGCGTACAGCTTCGGGACGTTCTCGCGGCGGATTGCCAGCGCTTACGAGAATCTGCGCGTGCCGACCCGCGTGTCGCGCACGGTCAACGGCGTCACGACCTATTTCGACCCCGAAGGCGACAGCCCGGTCAACGGGTTTTCGCCGCGCGAGAAGATCCGCGAGGACGACATGGCGTTCACCGGCGGCGTGCGCGGCGATGCGGGCGGCTTTCATTACGACCTGTCGACGACGTTCGGGCAGGACAAGAACCTGATCTACACCGTCGATTCCGCCAACGCCTCGCTCTACGCCGATACCGGGTTCACACCGACGAGCTTCTACAACGGCTTCTTCAAGTCGAGCGAACTCACCGCCAACGCCGATTTCACGCGCGCGATTGAGGTCGGCATGGTCGAGCCGCTCAACGTCGCCTTCGGGGGCGAGTATCGCAAGAACGTCTACGAGATCGGCGCGGGCGATGCCGCATCGACCTACAAGGAGGGCGGGCAATCCTATCCGGGGTTCCGCCAGTCGGATGCGGGTGTCAACGGCCGCGAGAACCAGTCGGCTTATCTCGACGTCGCGGCGATGCTGACCGATGCCTGGAAGTTCGACGGCGCGGTCCGCTACGAGCATTATTCGGATTTCGGCAGCAAGGTGATCTTCAAGGGCACGTCGCGCTATGATTTCACCGACATGGTCGCGTTGCGCGGCACGGTGGCGACCGGCTTCCGGGCGCCGACGCTGGCCGAATCCTATTATTCCGCCACCAACGTCTCGCCGACTTCCGCGTTCGTCCAGCTGCCGGCCAATTCGGCCGCAGCCAAGCTGCTCGGGTTCGAGAATCTGAAGCCCGAGAAATCGACCAACTTCAGCCTCGGCACGGTATTCCGCCCCGCGCCCAAGCTGACGATCACGCTCGACGCGTATCAGGTGCGGATCAAGGACCGTATCCTCGGGACGGGCACGATCTACAGTTCGGGGGGCGGCACCAACGCCGCGGGCCAGTCGCTGAACTTCCCGCTGGTCCGTGCCGCGATCGAAGCCAATGGCAACGTCCTCGACCCGACGGTGTCGCAGACCGGCGTCAACATCTTCACCAACGGTGCCGATACCCGCACCCGCGGCATCGACCTCGTCGTCAGCTATCCGACCGATTTCGGCGAGTATGGCACGGTCAGCTGGACGGTGTCGGGCAATTACAACAAGACCAAGGTCTACAACCTCAAGGCCGCACCGTCGCTGGTCAATGATGGCCGCGTCACGGTCAACCAGGCGGTGTTCGATGCCGAGGCGGTCAGCAATATCGAGACCGCATCGCCGCGCGTGAAGCTGGTGACGTCCGCCTTCTACACGCTCGACAAGTTCTCCGCGACGCTGCGGGGGACGGTCTACGGCAAGTCTTCGTCGAAATACTCGCCCGACGGCGCGGACTATTACAACCAGAAGATCGGGACCGCGTTCGTCGGCGACGTCGAGCTGAACTACAAGCTGACCAAGGAACTGGAGCTGTCGATCGGCGCGAACAACGTGTTCGACACGCAACCGCCGACGGTTCAGGTTCTGGCCGACGGCACGATCGTCAACGGGGGCAATGTGTATGACGCACCGCTCACGTTCAGCCCGTACGGGATCAATGGCGGCTATTATTACGCGCGGTTCAACGTCAGCTTCTGATCCCAAACCGGGCGCGGTACGATTGCCGCGCCCCAACCATCGATGGAGACCAGCATGATCAAGCTTTCCTGCGCAGCGATCGTCGCTACGCTCGCACTATTCGGGGCATCGCCGGCGATCGCCGCCGACGCCGTGGTCGTGCGCCACGCGAACACGCCGCCCGGGCTGATCCTGCAAGGCGTGACCGTGGCAGCGGGCGCGAAGATGCTGTATCTCAGCGGGCAACTCGCCGCCCCGATCGACCCTGCCAAGAAGATCGCACCCGCCGACCTGACGATTGCGGATTTCGGCGATACCAGGACGCAGACGATCAGCGTGTTCACCAAGATCAAGGCGCTTCTGGCGGCACAGGGGTTCGCGATGCAGGACGTCATCAAGCTGACGGTGTTCGTCGCGGGCGATCCGAAGCTAGGCGGCAAGATGGATTTTGCGGGCATGAACGATGCGTTCAAGATGTTCTTCGGGACGGCGGAGAACCCGAATACGGTCGCGCGCTCGACCGTGCAGGTCGCTGCACTGGCGGGCCCGGCATTCCTGGTCGAGATCGAGGCCACCGCAGCGAAATAAACTCTGCCGGCGTCCACCGTGGCGATCGCAGTACATTTCAGCATGTTGTGAAGACGTCGTCTGCCACCGCCAAGTACCCAGCCGCATTTACGACGTACAGCGGCAGATGTGTGGTTTGACCTTGACTGTCAGGCGTGAGAGCGTCGTCACTACGCCGGATTGGAGATTGCCATGCTCGTCACCCCGCTCATTCTCGGACTCATCCTAGCCTTTGCGATCGGCGTCGTCGCGGGATTGCGTGCTTTTCTCGCGCTGGCCGCGGTGGCTTGGGCGGCCGTTTGGGGCCTGTTGCCGTTACAGGGAACGTGGCTGATGCTCGTGGGGTGGCGGTTCACGCCGTGGATCCTGACATTCCTGGCCGTGGGCGAACTCGTCACCGATCAGCTGCCGTCCACGCCTAGCCGCAAGGTGCCGGTGCAATTTGGCGCGCGCCTCGTGACCGGGGGGCTGTCGGGCGCGACGATCGGCTACGGGATCGGCGCGCCGCTGCCGGGGCTGGTGCTCGGCATCGTCGGTGCGGTGATCGGGACCTATGGCGGCGCTGCACTGCGGGCACGGCTGGCGGCGGCGTTCGGGCAGGATCGTCCGGCGGCACTGATCGAGGATGCGGTCGCGATCCTCGGGGCGGTGCTGGTCGTCGGGGCGCTGTAATGCCGGTTGCGGAGGAGCCGTTCGATGCGATCATCGTCGGCGCGGGGCAGGCCGGGCCGCCGCTCGCCGGGCGGCTGACGGCGGCGGGCATGCGTGTCGCGCTGATCGAGCGGAAGCTGGTCGGCGGGACGTGCGTCAATACCGGGTGCATGCCGACCAAGACGCTCGTCGCGAGCGCTTATGCCGCGCATTTGGCCCGACGCGCCGCCGACTTCGGGGTGCGGACCGGAGACGTCTCGATCGACATGCCGGCGGTGGCGGCGCGCGCGCGGGCAGTCGTCACGGACGCGCGATCGAGCAACGAACGCTGGCTGGAGGGCATGGCGGGGCTCACCTTCCTGCGCGGGCATGCGCGGTTCACCGGCCCGCACACGATCGCGGTCGACGACCGGATACTGACGGCACCGCGGATATTCCTGAACGTCGGCGGCCGCGCGAGCGTGCCCGACATGCCGGGCGTCGGCGATGTCTCGCATCTCGACAATACCGACATGGTGGCGCTGGACCGCGTGCCCGATCATCTCGTGATCGTCGGCGGAAGCTATATCGGATTGGAGTTCGCCCAGATGTATCGCCGGTTCGGTGCCGCGGTGACCGTGATCGAGCGCGGCGAACGATTGATCGGGCACGAAGACCCGGACGTCTCGCAGGCCATCCGCGAGATCCTCGAAGACGAGGGTATAACGGTGCGGACGGGCGCGAACTGCATCGCCTTCGCCCCGCACGAGACCGGCGTCGCGGTATCGGTCGATTGCCAGGCAGGCGATCCGTCGGTGATCGGCAGCCACGTGCTGCTCGCCGTCGGGCGCAGGCCCAATACCGACGATCTCGGGCTCGGTCTGGCGGGGGTCACGCTCGATGCGAAGGGCTATGTGGTGGTCGACGACACGCTCGAAACGAGCGTCCCCGGGATCTGGGCACTGGGCGATTGCAACGGCCGCGGCGCGTTCACGCATACCGCCTATAACGACTTCGAGATCGTCGCCGCCAACCTGCTCGATGGTGAGGATCGCAAGGTCAGCCAGCGGTTGCCCGGCTATGCGCTGTATACCGATCCGCCGCTCGGCCGGGTCGGCATCACGCAGACCGAGGCGGAGGCATCGGGGCGGCCGATCCTGGTATCGAAGCGGCCGATGACGCGGGTCGGGCGCGCGATCGAAAAGGGCGAGACCAAGGGCTTCATGACGATCGTCGCCGACTCCGGGACGCAGCGTATCCTGGGGGCGGCGATCCTCGGTACCGGCGGCGACGAAGCGATCCACGGGATCCTCGACATGATGAACGCCGACCAGCCGATATCGGCGCTGCGCTGGGCGGTGCCGATCCATCCGACCGTGTCCGAGCTGATCCCGACGCTGTTGCTCGGCCTCGCGGCGCCGGCGCGATCATGAGCAGCGTCGCCGCCCGCGAGTACCAGATGTTCCCGGTGCTCGACGCGGGCCAGATGGAGACCGCCAAGCGTTTTGCGAGCGGCCCGGAACGCGTCTTCGCCGCCGGCGAGGACGTCTATGCGATCGGCGAGCAGGGCGCGCCGGCATGGCTGGTGCTCGCGGGAACGATCGATGTCGTCCGGCGCGACGGGCTGAGCCACGAGGCGCCGGTGACGACGCATGGCGCCGGGCAACTCACCGGCGAGGTCAACCAGCTGGCCGGCCGCCCGTCGATCGCGCGCGGCACCGCGGGCGCGGACGGGTGCACCGCGCTGCCGTTCGATCCGGCGCATCTGCGCGCGTTGATGGTCGGCTCGGCGGACGTCGGCGAGATCGTCATGCGCGCGCTGATCCTGCGCCGCGTCGGGTTGATCGAGCAGGGCAGCGGCGGAACGATCATCGTCGGTGTGCCGGGCAGCCCCGACATCGTCCGGTTGCAGGGTTTCCTCACGCGGTCGGGCTATCCCAACATCGTGCTCGATGCCGCGTCGGACGAGGAGGGGCGCGCGCTGGTCGAGCGGATCGGGGTGCCGCACGGCGACCTGCCGCTGGTGGTCTGTCCGAACGGGACAGTCCTGAAACGACCGTCCGACGTCGAGGTGGCGGCATGCCTGGGGATCACGCCCGACCTCGATCCGGCGGCGGTGTACGATGTCGCGATCGTCGGCGCGGGGCCGGCGGGGCTGGCGGCGGCGGTGTATGCCGCGTCCGAGGGACTGTCGGTGATCGTGCTCGACGAACGCGCGATCGGCGGGCAGGCGGGCGCGTCGGCGCGGATCGAGAATTATCTGGGGTTCCCGACCGGCATCTCGGGGCAGGCGCTGGCCGGGCGTGCGTTCAACCAGGCGCTGAAGTTCGGCGCCGAGATCGCCATTCCGCTGGAAGTGGCCCGGCTCGATTGCGACGATGCGCGACCGGCGGACGATCCGCTGATCCTTGCGCTGCCCGACCAGCGGCAGGTGCGATCGCGCACCGTGATCGTCGCATCGGGCGCACGCTATCGCCGGCCTGACATTCCTGATCTGGCGATGTTCGAGGGGGCGGGCGTCTCCTATTGGGCGTCGCCGATCGAGGCGCGGTTGTGCGAGGGCGAGGAAGTGGCGCTGGTCGGCGGCGGCAATTCGGCGGGGCAGGCGGTGGTGTTCCTCGCGCCGCGCGTGAAGCAGCTGCACCTGATCGTCCGACGCGATCTAGCAGCGACGATGTCGAAATACCTGATCGACCGGATCGCCGCGCTGGCCAACGTGACTCTGCATGTCGGGAGCGAGATCGTCGGGCTGGAGGGCGAGCGGGCGACCGGGCTGACCGCGGCGACGTTCCGCAATCGCATCGACGGATCGACCAGCCGGTGCGAAGTGCGCCATCTGTTCCTGTTCATCGGCGCCGATCCGAATGCCGGCTGGTTGCAGGGCTGCGTCGATACCGACGACAAGGGCTTTATCATCACCGGCATGGCGGCCCTGCCGTTGCAGACGAGCCGCGCGCGGGTGTTTGCGATCGGCGACGTCCGTGCGGGCTCGACCAAGCGAGTCGCGGCGGCGGTCGGCGAGGGCGCGGCGGTGGTCGCGCAGGTCCATATGGCCTTGGCCGACGCCGCGGAACGGAGCGGACGATGAGCTACGGATGCACGCATATGGACACGATCGCGGCGGTCGAGCCGAGTGCGAAAGGGTGCGAAGACTGCCTGCGGATGGGGAGCCAATGGGTGCATCTACGACTGTGCCGGACCTGCGGGCATGTTGGCTGCTGCGACGATTCCCCGCACCGCCACGCGACTGCGCATTTTCAGGCGACGCGGCATCCGATCATCGAGGGCTACGACCCGCCCGAAGGCTGGGGCTGGTGCTTCGTCGACGAGACGATGGTCGATTTGCCCGACCAGACACCGCAATGGGGTCCGATCCCGCGCTATGTTTGAGGGGAAGGCGTTCGAACAGACTTGATCGTTCAATACCACCCCGGCGAAGGCCGGGGCCCAATTGGCAAGGCGGGAGTAACGGCAGACGGTCCTTCGACATTACCGTCCCCCAATTGGGCCCCGGCCTTCGCCGGGGTGGTGTAGCGCCGGGTGGCAAGTACTTTCGATCAACCACACTCGGTCACCCTCGCTTGCGTCGCCGCACCCCGACCGCTAGCCGACCTCCATCGGTAAAAGCGTGAGTGACCTACGATGCGGCGTATCATGATGGGGCTGTTCGCCATTGCGGCGCTCGCCACGGCGGGATCTGCACAGCAGGCGAACCGCGCAGGACCGAAACCGGGGATCGTCCGCGTCCGCCTCGTGACCTCGGAGGGACCGATCCTGCTCGCGCTCGACACGCGCCATGCGCCGAAGACCACCGCGAACTTCCTCGCATATGTCGATGACGGGCGGTTCGACGGGACCGACTTCTACCGCGCGAGCCGGCAGAAATCGGCGCCGAAGCTCGGCTTCATCCAGGCGGGAATCCGCACCGATGCGCGCCGCATCCTGCCGCCGTTCCCGCTCGAAACGACCGCGATGACCGGGATCAAGCACGGCGCCGCGACGATCTCGATGGCGCGGGGCATGAACCCGGCGTCGGCGGGCGGCAATTTCTTCATCACCGTCGGGCCTGCGCCGGCGATGGACGCGCGGGCGGGCTATCCGGGGTATGCGGCGTTCGGTCACGTCGTTGCGGGGATGGACGTGGTGAAGCGCATCCTCGCCAAGCCGACCGGCGGCGGGATGGATGCGTTCAAGGACCAGATGATCCTGAAGCGCGTGGCGCTGGTGAGTGCGCGGCGGCTCGACGGCGTGGCTAAGCCGACGGGGTTGCCGCGGGCGTGGCTGATCAAGACGCGGCCTGATTGGGTGAAGTGAAGTTTCGACGCTAGCGGATGGCTTCTTTGCTCACCGCCAATTGGGTCGCGCGTCTGCCCACCGAACACCCGGACCACCCCGGCGAAGGCCGGGCCCAATTGGGACGGCCCCAGTAACGTAGGGTAGTCCCCTGTGAGTGACGTCCCCCAATTGGGCCCTGGCCTCCGCCGGGGAGGTATTCTGGAAGTTAGTCCCGTCAGTCATGCAGTCAGGCTGAGCGCGACGGCCTCGGCGACCTTTATCCCGTCGACCGCCGCGGAGAGGATTCCCCCCGCATAGCCGGCACCTTCGCCCGCCGGGAACAGGCCGGGGGTGTTGAGGCTCACGAAGTCGTCCCCGCGCGTGATCCTCACTGGCGAAGAGGTTCGCGTCTCGACCCCTGTCAGGACGGCGTCGGGGTGGTCGTAGCCGGGAATCTCGCGGCCGAACGCAGGCAACGCCTCGCGCAAGGCCGTAATCGCGAACTCGGGCAGGCACTCCGACAGGTCGGTCATATGTACGCCCGGCTTGTACGACGGGATCACCGAGCCGAGCGCGGTCGAGGCGCGGCTCGCGAGCAGGTCGCCGATGCGTTGCGCGGGCGCCTTGTAGTTCGAGCCGCCGGCGACATAGGCGCGCGATTCCCAGTGGCGTTGGAGTTCGATCCCGGCGAGCGGGTGGCCGGGATAGTCGCGCTCGGGATCGATGCCGATGACGATGCCAGAGTTCGCGTTGCGTTCGTTGCGCGAATATTGGCTCATGCCGTTGGTCGCGACGCGGCCCTCTTCGGAGGTCGCGGCGACGACGGTGCCGCCGGGGCACATGCAGAAGCTGTAGACCGTCCGCCCGTTCTTGCAGTGGTGCGACAGGCTGTATGCCGCCGCGCCGAGATCGGGGTGGCCCGCGCAGGGGCCGAACCGGGCTTCGTCGATCCAAGACTGCGGATGCTCGATGCGGACGCCGATCGAGAAGGGCTTGGCCTCGACGTGGACGCCCTTGGCATGGAGCATCTCGAACGTGTCGCGCGCGCTGTGCCCGACCGCGAAGACGACGTGGTTGGCTTCGAGATAGTCGCCGGTGCTCAGGTGGAGCCCGCGGAGCTGGCGCGTGCCCGCCTCCTCGACGATGTCGAGACCGTCGACGCGGGTCGAGAAGCGGTATTCGCCACCCAGCGCCTCGATCGTCTCGCGCATGCTTTCGACCATCGTGACGAGGCGGAAGGTACCGATGTGCGGATGTGCTTCCGTCAGGATTTCGGGCGGTGCGCCGGCTTTCACGAACTCGGTCAGGACTTTCCGGCCGAGATGGCGCGGGTCCTTGATCTGGCTCCAGAGCTTGCCGTCGGAGAAGGTGCCGGCACCGCCCTCGCCGAACTGGACGTTCGATTCGGGGTTGAGGACGCTCTTGCGCCAGAGGCCCCACGTGTCCTTGGTGCGCTCGCGGACGACTTTGCCGCGGTCGAGGATGATCGGGCGGAACCCCATCTGCGCGAGGATCAGGCCCGCGAACAGCCCGCACGGGCCTGCGCCGACGACCACGGGACGCGGGCCGGTATAGCTCGCGCCGCCCTTGGTGACGAAGCGATAGCCCGTGTCCGGGGTGCGCTGGACGTGGCGGTCCTTGCGGAAGCGCTGGAGCACCGTGTCCTCGTTCTTGAGCGTGACGTCGACCGAATAGACGAGCTGGATGTCCATCTTGTCGCGGGCATCGTGCGCGCGTCGCGCCACGGTGTAGCGGATCAGGTCGCGCGGTGTGACGCGCAGGCGATCGCGGATCGCGGCGGGGAGCGCTTCGTCGGCGTGGTTGAGCGGGAGCTTGAGGTCGGTGATGCGGAGCATGGGGGACGCTCTAGCGCCGCGCGGCGCGATCCGCCATCGGGAGGACGAGAGGACATGATCATGCGGACCGACGACGAGCAGAATGCCAAGAGTGCCAGGCGCAAGGAGGTCCACGACAAGATCGTCGCGAGCAAGACGATCGAGAAGGGCTTGATCATCGTCCACACCGGCAAGGGCAAGGGCAAGTCGACCGCCGCGTTCGGCATGGCGGTGCGGATGATCGGGCATGGGCGCAAGGTCGGCGTGGTGCAGTTCGTCAAGGGCGCGATGGCGACCGGCGAGAAGGCGGTGTTCGATGCGTTCCCGGACCTGTGCGAGTTCAAGCCGATGGGGGAGGGCTTCACGTGGGACACGCAGGATCGTGCGCGCGACATCGCAGTGGCGCGCGAGGCGTGGGACGAGGTGAAGCGGATGATCGCCGATCCGTCCTATGCGATGGTGGTGGCCGACGAGCTGAACATCGTGTTGCGGTATGAGTATCTGCCGGTCGACGAGGTGCTGGCGGTGCTGGCGGCTAAGCCTGAGATGACGCATGTCGTCATAACCGGGCGCAACGCGCCGGATGCACTGATCGAGATGGCGGACCTGGTGACGGAGATGACGCAAGTGAAGCATCCGTTCCGGTCGGGGGTGAAGGCGCAGGCGGGGGTGGAGTTCTGACGTCTTGATCCTCCCCTGTCAGGGGAGGATTAGAGGCTGCTTGTCTACCGTCGATCGTACGCCTATCGCTCCTCCCGCGACAGGTTTTCCCGAGGCGGCAACGCTCAGGGAAATGAAAATGGGAACGGGTGAACCCCGGCTGCCCCTGCAACTGTAAGCGGCGAGTCACCGTGCCACACGCCATTGGGACGCGAGTTCCGAGAAGGCGGCACAGACCGGCGTCGACCCGCGAGCCAGGAGACCTGCCCGTCGCGGTCGTCTTTCGTCCGGCCAGGGTGCGCCGAACGGACGGGTAACACCCCGAGCGACGACATCGCTTCGCGTCGCGCGCGAGAGCCGGAGGCCTGCGCCTCCTGCCCTATCGCGCGGTGCGGAATCGACTGTCCGAAGGGGTTTTCATGGCAAAGATATTTCGTTTTGCGTCCGTGCGAGGGCGGACATGCTGAAACCGGTCGAAAACCGCGTTGCAGTCGTCGCGTGCAACACGTGTCGGCATTCCGCTGAGGTCCGCAACGATGCGGACGGCAAGCGCGGCGGCGCGCGACTGGTCGAAGCGCTGCGCACGGTGCAGGCTGGCGATCCGGCCTATGCCGAGGTCGCGGTACAGGAAATGCCGTGCCTGTTCGCGTGCCAGGATTTCTGCACCATCCACCTCCGCGCGCCGGCCAAGGTGGGATACGTGCTCGGCCGGTTCGAGCCGACCGAAGACTCCGCCCGCGCCATCCTCGATTATGCGCGGCTCTATGGCGAAAGCGCGTTCGGGCAGGTACCGTTCAAGCAATGGCCGCAAGGCGTGAAGGGCCATTTCATCACCCGGACCCCGCCAGAGGGGTTCGTGGTCGAATGAGCGGATTCGCGTCGCCCGCCGCCTTCCTGGCGGCGCTGCGCAATCTTCCTCAGGCCGATGCGGCGGCGCGCGCAGCCGCAGTCGCGCGGCAGGGCGTGCTGACCAAGCCGCCCGGTTCGCTGGGGCGGCTGGAGGATATCGCGGTGTTCATGGCAGGCTGGCAGGGGCGCGAGCGGCCGCGGCTCGATCGTGGGCGCGCGATCATCTTTGCGGGCAACCACGGGATCGTCGCACGCGGCGTCAGTGCGTTTCCGGCATCGGTGACCGCACAGATGGTCGCGAATTTTGAGAATGGCGGCGCTGCGATCAACGCACTGTCGACCGCAGCGGGGCTTGGATTGAGCGTCGTCGCGCTCGATCTGGACCGTCCGACCGCGGACTTCACGGTGGAGCCGGCGATGTCCGAGGACGACTGTCTGGCGGCAATCAATGCCGGCGCGGCGGCGGTTACCGACGATTTGCCCGATCTCGTAGTGTTGGGCGAGATGGGCATCGGCAATTCGACCAGCGCTGCCGCGCTGTGCACCGCGAGCTTCGGCGGACCGGCGCGTGACTGGGTCGGGCCGGGTACCGGAGTCGATGACGAGGGGATCTTGCGCAAGATCGCGACGGTCGAGGCCGGGGTCGCACTCCATCAGGACAGGCTCGCTACCCCGTTCGAGACGCTGCGCCGGCTCGGCGGGCGGGAGCTGGCGGCGATCGCGGGTGCCGTGGTCGCGGCCCGGCTCGCGGGCGTGCCGGTGATGCTCGATGGCTTCATCTGTTGCGCGGCGATCGCACCGCTTGCGGCGGCATGCCCGGATATCCTCGATCACTGCCTCGCGGGGCACGTGTCCGCCGAGCCTGGACATGGGCGCCTGATCGAGGCGTTGCGGCTTGAACCCTTGCTGTCGCTCGGGATGCGGCTGGGCGAGGGGAGCGGCGCGGCGACCGCGACGTTGCTCGTCAGGGCGGCGCTGGCGGCGCATGACGGGATGGCGACGTTCGCGGAAGCCGGGGTGTCGGGCGCGTGACGGCGCCGCACATGCTGTACCTGATGCGGCATGGTGCGCCAGCGATCGAGGGGCGACTGCTCGGGCGGACCGACGATCCGGTGACTGAGAGCGGGATTGCCGCATGCGTCGCTCGCGCGCGCGGTCTTACCTTCGCTCGGATACTATCGTCCGATCTCATACGAGCACGGGACTGTGCGGCGGCCATCGCCGCTCCTCTTGGGCTGTCCCCGACATCCGACCCGTCGTGGCGCGAACTGGATTTCGGGGATTGGGACGGGCTTCCCCCGGCCGCGGTGGATCAGGCTGCTTTGCTGCGGTTCTACGACGACCCGGACGCCGCGCCGCCGCCGCAGGGTGAGCGCTGGTCGATCTTGCAGACCCGTGTGGCGCAAGCGCTGGCGACCATGGCTCCGGTCCCGACCTTGGTCGTGACGCATGGCGGTGCCATCCGGGCGGCACTCGCCGAACTGTGCGGGTTCGACCAGCGACAGCTCTGGGCGTTCCATCTCCCCTATGCCGCGCTGGTGTCGCTGCGCATCTGGCCGGGAGAAGCGCGCACCGTTCAGATTGTCGGAGTGTCGACATGAAGCGGCTGGTCGTCGCGTTCGGTTTCCTGACCCGGCTGCCGATGCCACGCGTGACGATGGCGCCGCAGGGCTTTGCCGAGGCGATCCGGTTCTATCCCATCGTCGGCCTAACGATCGGCGTGCTGGTGGCCGCGGCGGGGTGGCTCGGCGCCCTGGTCGATCCGTGGACCGGGGCATGTGCCGCGCTGCTGGCGTGGACCGCGGTGACCGGCGCGCTGCATCTCGATGGCCTGGCGGATCTCGCCGACGGGCTCGGCGCCGCGCATGGCGACCGGACGCGGCTGCTGTCGGTGATGGCGGATCCGCATATCGGCAGCTTCGGCGTCGTCGCGATCGCGGCGCAGATGATCGCCAAGCTCGTGCTGTTGCATGCGGTCGGCGCGAGCGGATGGTGGACGATCGCCTGCGTGCCGTTCGTCGCGCGGATGGGGCCGCTGGCCTGGGCGGTGCTGTTGCCGCCACTGAGGGTCGGCGGGCTGGGGGCCGCAATCGCCGGGGCTGTGCGCACGCGCGACCTGATCGGCTGGAGCATGCTGCTCATGCTCACCTGCGTCGCGGTGCCCGCTTTGCTCGCTGCGCCGCTGCTGGTCCTTGGCGTCGCCGCTTGGTTGCGGCGGACGCTGGGGGGCGTGACCGGTGATGCGCATGGGGCGGGGATCGAGATCGTCGAGACCGGGCTGTTACTCGCGCTCGCCATTGGTGGCGCCGTGGCCGGCCGATTGGGCTAACGCGAGCATCGCATCGAGATCGACATGGCGTTCGAGGACCCGGGCGATCGCGTCCAGAGCCGCATCGATCGATGCCGCATGATCGGGCCCGACCGCGTTCACGCCGATCCGCGCAAGCCACGCAGCCCGCTGTTCCGCAAGCGCCAGCAGGCCGTGGACGTAGCTCCCCGATACCAGGCCGTCGGGGCTCGTCGCGCCTTCGGGGGTGCCGTCGGCGCGGTGGCCGACGGGGTGCACGGTCGCGGGGCCGGTCGTCTCGCCCATATGCATCTCATAGCCCAGGAACCTCGCGCCCTGCGCGAGGCCTTCCACACGCTCGAGCGTCTTGGTTGGCGTGAGGATCGTCGTGACGTCGAGCAGGCCGAGCCCCTCAATCGTGCCGGCGGGTCCTTCGATTCCGTGCGGGTCGGCGATCGAGCGGCCGAGCATCTGATAGCCCCCGCATAGCCCGAGCACGGGTTTGCCGCGGCGATGATGCGCGCGGATGTCGATATCCCAGCCCTGCGCGCGGACGAAGGCGAGGTCGGGGATGGTCGCCTTCGATCCGGCGAGCACGATCATGTCGACATCGGGAATGGCCGAGCCCGGCGGCACCATCACGAGCGTGACACCGGCCTCCAGCCGGAGCGGATCGAGATCGTCGAAATTGGCGATCCGTGGCGTGATCGGGCAGGCGATCGTCACCTGGCGTTCGGGGGACGCGACGGGGCGTTCGAGGATCACGGCGTCCTCGCTCGGCAAGCGTACTGCGTCGGCGAGCCAGGGCACGACGCCGTAGCCACGCCACTCGCTGCGCGCCTCGATCGCGCGATAGCCATCGTCGAACAGCGCAGGATCGCCGCGGAATTTGTTGATCAGGAAGCCGTGGATCATCGCCGTATCGGCCGGATCGATCACCGCGCGCGTGCCGACGATCGCCGCGATCACGCCGCCACGGTCTATGTCACCCACAAGGATCACGGGCACGTCGGCGGCACGTGCGAAGCCCATGTTGGCGATATCGGCGGCGCGCAGGTTGATTTCGGCCGGGCTGCCGGCGCCTTCGACGATCACGAGGTCGCAGCTGGCGGAAAGTCGCTCGAAACTGTCGAGGACATCGACCAGCAAGCCTTCGCGGCCCTCGCGCCAACGTGCTGCGGCGAGGATGCCGCGGACCTGGCCGCGGACGATCAATTGCGAGGTGCGGTCGCCTTGTGGCTTGAGCAAGACCGGGTTCATGTCGACGCTGGGCTCGACGCGACAGGCGATCGCCTGCGTCGCCTGCGCGCGGCCGATCTCACCGCCATCGGCGGTGACGGCGGCGTTGTTCGACATGTTCTGCGGCTTGAACGGGCGGACCGAAAGCCCGCGATTGGCGAACGCGCGACAGAGACCGGCTACCAGCACCGACTTGCCGACGTCCGAACCGGTCCCCTGCAGCATCAGAGCAGCCATGCGATCCCTCCGGCGATCAGTAGCAACAGTCCGCATGCTCGGCGATAGATGGCGAGCGCGGCGCGAATGTCCGCGGCGGTGGCGGCGGTGCGTCCTTCGCCGATATACGGCTTGGCGACGCGCACGCCATCATAGGCGATCGGTCCTGCGAGGCGAAGGTGCAGCGCGCCCGCCATGGCCGCCTCGGGCCAGCCGGCATTGGGGGAGGCGTGCTTGCCGGCATCGCGCCACATCGTCCGCCACCCGGCGTGGCCAGCAATACCGGCAAGGCCGGCGTGACCGGCAAGGCACAGCAGCACGCCGCTGAGCCGCGCGGGGATCAGGTTCGCGAGATCGTCGGTGCGGGCGGCGGCCCAGCCGAATGCGCGCCAGCGTTCCTCGCGGTGGCCGATCAGGCTGTCGGCGGTGTTGATGGCCTTGTACGCCCACAGGCCGGGCAGACCGCCGACCAGCAGCCAGAACAGCGGCGCGACGACGCCGTCGCAGACGCTCTCGGCGAGGCTCTCGATCGCGGCACGGGCTATGCCGGGCTCGTCGAGCGCCGCCACGTCGCGCCCGACGATCATTGCGACGCGCGTGCGGGCCGTTTCGAGATCGCCCTGTTCCAGTGCTTGGGCGACGGGAACGACATGATCGTGGAGGCTGCGGATCGCCAGGCCGGGTGCGGCCATCAGTCCGATCGCGATCCATGCCGCATCGCCGAGCAGTAGCCGCGCGATCGTTGCCGCAAGCCAGGATAGGCCGATCGCGACGGCGACTATCATCAGTAGCGTGACGACACCGGCGACACGACGCGAGGCAGGCGACGAGGACTGGTTCCAGCGCGTTTCTGCCCAGCCGATCAGCCGGGCAAACCCGCCGACCGGGTGGCCGATGCGCGCATACAGCGCAGGCGGCCAGCCGATAGCGACGTCGACCAGGATCGCGACGACGGCGACCGGCTCAACCACGGGCGAGCGCGTGGTCCAGGCGGTCGAATGCAGCATCGTCGGCCGGGACACCGATACGAAGCCAGCGCGGGGCGTAATCGAACGGCCGGGTCAGGATGCCGGCGCGGGCCAGACGCTCGAAAACGGCGGATGCGTCGGTATCGACGAGCCGGAACAGCGGGCAATCCCCGGTCGCTTCGAGGCCGTGGCGCAAGAGGATAGCATCGAGCCGGGTGGCCCGCGCCGCAATGGATTGCCGCGCATCGGCGAGCCAGTCGCTATCCCGATAGGCGGCCAGACCGTAGGCGATCGCATGCGCGGATACCGGCCAGCTTCCCAGGCGGTTCCGCATCGCCGCGATCCGGTCAGGGGAAGCAATCATGAAGCCGAGCCTGAGCCCCGCCAGGCCGTACATCTTGCCGAACGAGCGGAGGACGATCACCGGGTCGTCGGGTTGCAGATGCGGTACGATGCTGCCCTCCGGCACGATATCGGCAAACGCCTCGTCGACGATGAGCGAAGCACCTTGGCGCGCGATCGCGAGCAGGCGCTCGGGCTTGTCGAGATGGCCGTCAGGGTTGTTCGGGTTCGCCAGCAGCAGAGTGCCGTCGATGACGGTGTCGATCGCCGACCGGGCGATCGGGGTCGCATCCGGCAACGCCGACGCATGCGTACCGTAGCTGGGCACGACGAATCGTGCGGGGGAGGGCAGCCCGAGCGATGCGAGCGAGCGCAGCCCGATCTCGCTTCCCGGCAAAGCCATGACACGATCGGCGCACGTCCCGAATGCATCGGCCGCCGCCACCTCCAGCTCGAGGATGCAGGCCGGCGAGGGGAGCGCGCTCGGATCGACTATGAGCGGTGCGGCCGGCACCCAGGGGTTCGGATTGATGCCGGTCGACAGATCGAGCCAGGGGCGCGGCGCGTGCGGGTAGTGCAGGGCGGCGAGATCGATCCGTCCACCGTGGATACGTAGCGCCGTCATATCGTCTTTCACGCTGTCCCGCGGGGTTTGGCTCGATCCCGCGGGGTTTCGCTTGATCTTCGCCGCGTCATCGTCATTCCGGCCGCGTGCGGCAAGTACGAAGGAGAGACGGCATGCATTCGGTTGATGCTTGGTTCGGCAGGAGCCTGTTCGTGCTCGGCGGCGCCCGCTCCGGCAAGAGCCGCCACGCCCAGGCGCTCGCCGAAGCTGCGGCGGCCAACGGTGGCGCGCGCCTCGTCTATATCGCGACGGCGCAGGCGTTCGACGAGGAGATGGTGGACCGCATCGCCCGGCACCGCGCAGATCGCGATGCGCGCTGGCGAACCGTCGATGCCCCGATCGAACTGGCCGAGGCGCTGGTGACGGCAGATTCCGAGGACACCGTGATTCTGGTCGATTGCCTGACGCTGTGGATGTCGAACCTCCTGCTGTCCGATCAGGATATCTCGGCGCGTACCGACGACCTGGTAGATACGCTGGCGCAACTGGCCGGTCGGGTCATACTGGTTTCCAACGAGGTCGGGCTGGGGATCGTCCCCGACAACGCGCTTGCCCGGCGCTTCCGGGACGCCGCGGGCAGGCTTCACCAGCAGGTCGCGGCGCAGGTCGAGTCGGTCGACATGGTGATGGCGGGTCTGGTCCAGCGCTGGAAGGCGCCGGCAGGTCGACACGAAGGGCGCTAGCGCATCGCCGCACGCCACCGTCCGGTCGTCGCGATTGGCTTTATACCCGAACAGCGCGCATGATAGGTGATCACGTCTTATGCAGAGGGTGGCGGTATGGTTGGAGATGCGCAAACGATCGCACGGTTGAAATCCATGCTGTTCCTCGTCGAGGAAGCGCTGCGAATCGCCGACGAGGGCGAAAGCGCGATGCTCGGCGCGAAACTCAGCGACTGTATCGATTGCCTCCATGTCGAACTGTCCCAGGTCGACGGTCACTCGCAGGCGGCTGTCGAACCCCGCCCCGGCATTCTGCCTGACGCTCCGATCACGATCCTATTGTCGTCCTAGTCTTCACCGGCTCTAAAATACTGATCAGTATTTCAAACGATCCTTCTCGATGATGATGTAATTCGGCACCAGATTCAAAAAGATGTTTTGCTTAGCACACCTGCGCTGAAGAAATTCATGTTCGACGCGATCGCGAATATTCGAACATATATTTAATAGAAGCCGCGCGAAGTATGTTACGGTCTTTCATCGCCAGCCGATCCTTGGGCACTGACGACCGAGAGATGCATGTGCTCCCGCCCCGATATTTGCGGGAATACGCATATGACTACCGTATCCGGGCCCCTGGCCCTGATGGTTCGCAAGCTGGAAACGCATGCGGTTCTCGATGCCGCGGACCGTCAGGCTTTGCTGGCGTTGCCATGCACTTACCGGACGTACGAACCCTCGTCCTATCTGGTGCGGGAGGGCGATGCGCCGGAACAATGCGCCGTTCTGCTGACCGGATTCGCCTATCGTCAAAAGCTCACCGGTGCGGGCATGCGACAGATCGTATCGCTGCATATCCCCGGCGAGGCACTCGATTTCCAGCACCTGTTCCTCGATGTCGCAGACCATAACGTGCAGACGCTGACGCGCGCCGAAGTCGCGACCATTCCCCGCAACGCACTGCGTGAACTGGCGCGGTCTCGTGCGGCGATCGGCAACGCCATCTTCGTCAACACACTGGTCGAGGGATCGATCTTTCGTGAGTGGATCCTCAATATCGGTCGCCGCGACGCGCGATCGCGACTGGCGCATTTCCTGTGCGAATTTGCCATCCGGCTCGATATGCAGGGGCTGACCGGCGAAGACGGATACGAGCTGCCGATGAGCCAGGAGCAGCTGGGCGATGCCCTGGGCCTGACGGCGGTGCACGTGAACCGGACGATCAAGTCGCTCGAAGCCGACGGCCTGATCACCCGGAACCGCCGGCGGATCAGCTTTCCGAACTGGGACGCACTGCGCGAACTCGCGGACTTCTCAAGCCGCTACCTGCATCTGGCGCAGCAGAAGACCTAGCCGTCGCGCGCGTGGTCGACGGAATCGATGATCCGCCCGCCGGCCATGAATACCGCGATCGGGCAGGCCGCGAACAGCATCCAGCCGCCGTAACCCGGATATTGCTGGAGATAATGCACGCCGCGCTCGACCGCGCCGAGGCCTAAGCCATAGATGACGAGAAACGCCTCGAACTTGGTCTTGATGATGAAGAGGCGGGCGAAGCGGTTCCACATGTGCGCGACCTAGCAAGACGCGTACCAATGGCCGAAATGCGCGGTTTCGCTACGCCAGGACATGGTTAAGTGTAAATTAACTCGACGCTATAGCCGGGGGACGTGGACGATATGGTCGTCTTCGCCGATACCCAGGGCATGCGCACATTCTTCTGCGAGGACGACGCCGTCGCTCGCCTCGCGCACGCGGCCGAAGGCGGCACGGAAATCGGCGAGCGCGCCGGTCGCGACCAGCGCTTCGGTGCCGCCGTCACGATCGATCGCGACGATCCTGCTCTCCCTTGCGTCGGCAATCGCACGGACGCGGTCGGTACGCGCCGTCATGGTCGGGCCACCGTCGAAGATGTCGACGTAATTCTCGAACGCGAACCCTTCATTTTCCAGCATGCGCATCGCGGCGCGGCCCGAGGGGTGCGGCAAGCCGATCGCCGCGCGCGCGCTTTCCGTCAGCATCGCGGTGTAGATCGGGTGCTTGGGCATCAGGTCGGCGATGAACTGATGGCCGTTGATCGCATTGAACTGATCCGCGTCCTGGAAATTCATCCCGAAGAAGCGGCCTGCGAGACCGTCCCAGAAGGGTGAGCCGCCGGCTTCGTCGATCACCCCGCGCAGCTCCGCGAGGATGCGATCGGCGAAGCGCGCGCGGTGCATCTTGATGAAGAGATAGCGGCTGCGGGCGAGCAGCAGGCCCAGGCCACCCGCGCGTTCGCCGGGGTGCAGGAACAGTCCGCCGACTTCGCTCGCGCCTTCGAGATCGGTGGCGAGTGACAGCATGTCGGCGCGGAAGGTGCGGTTGAGCTCCTTGCTGTGCTGCGTCAGCTGGCCGATCCGATAGCTGTAGAACGGGTAGCTCTGCCCGACCTGCGTGAAGATCTGGCAGGTGCCGCGGACTTCGCGAGTCTCGATATTCTCCAGGATCAGGACGAACAGCTCGTCCTGCAGCGGGCCGTCGGTGCGTGCGAAAGCGGCGTGGCTGCGTTCGAGCTTGGCGGTAAGCGCGCGGCGGTCAGGCGGCAGGTTGGTGAAGCCGCCGCCGGTGAGCTTGGCCATTTCATAGAGATGCTGGAGATCGTCGTCGACCGCGGCCCGGATCCTGAAGCTCACAACCGGCCCTCCGCAATGCGCATTATGGTGATGGCCGACAACGCGGCGCGCTCGGCTAGGCTGTCGGGGATCATGAATTCGTCCGCCGAATGGATCGCACCGCCGCGCACGCCCATCGTGTCGACCACGGGTACACCCGCCGCGGCGATGTTGTTGCCGTCGCACACCCCGCCGGTCGCTTTCCAGGCTATGTCGAGGCCGAGGTCCGCACCGGATGTCTTGACCAGGTCGAACAGGCGCGCGGCGCCCGCGTCGATCGGTTTGGGGGGGCGGTTGAAGCTGCCATGGACCTCGATACGGGCGTCGTGCTCGGCGGCGACCACCGCGACGGTGGAATCGATATGCGACTGCGCGCGCGTGATCTCTTCGAGGGACGCGGGGCGGAAGTTGATCCGGAGGATGGCGAGGTCGGGGATGACGTTGTTCGGACCACCGCCTTCGATACGCGCCGGGTTCACCGCAAGATGGGGACCGCGGACCTTTGACAGGCGCACCGCGATGTCGGCGGCCGCGACGAGGGCGTTGCGGCCTTCCTCGGGGTTGCGACCGGCGTGCGCGCTGCGGCCGTGGACGATGATCGAGAAATTGCCCGTGCCGCCACGCGCTCCGGCAAGCGTGCCGTCGGCGAGCGCCGGTTCGTAGGTCAGCGCTGCGACCTTGCCGTGGGCGGCGCGGGCCAGCAGCGCGGCGGACGAGAAGGAGCCGGTTTCCTCGTCCGAGTTGATGACGACGTCATAGCCGATCCGGGCGGCGAGCGGGCTGGCTTCGACCGCGCGCAGTGCCGCGAGCATGACGGCAAGGCCCCCCTTCATGTCGGCGACGCCGGGGCCGTTCAGCCGACCGTCGTCGCGCCACTGGAGCGACTGGAACGCGTGATCGACCGGGTAGACCGTGTCCATGTGCCCGGTGAACAGCATCCGTACCGGCGCGTCGGGGCGGACGACGAGATGCAGATGCTTGCCGTGCTCGATCGCCGATACCACGCCATCCGAGCCCACGCTGTCGACCGGCGCTGGATCGACCAGCGTGATCTCGCCCGGCAGGATCGCGAACGCATCGCCGAGCAGCCCGGCCATCGTCGCAAGCCCCGCGAGGTTGCGCGTGCCGCTGTTGATGGCCGCCCACGCCTCGACCTGGGCCAGCATCGGTGCAGCGCCCGCCGTTTCCACGGCATCGCGCTCGATCGTCGAAAGTCCTCTCATCGCACGACCCTAGCGAGGCCGGACGCGCGAGGGAACCGGGTCAGAAGCTGTAGACCAGCGAGGCTCGGCTGGTGGTGTCGGTCGAGACCGAGCCGACCGGCGGTTCGCTCTCATACTGGACGCTGTACGACAGCGACGCCGACAAGGGCCCGATCAGCTTGGCGTTGACCGACGTCGTGCCGCTGAGCGTGCTGTTGAAACGCTGGACATAGGCCGACGCGACCTGGCT
Organism: Sphingomonas sp. 4RDLI-65; assembly: GCF_049472435.1. NCBI lineage: Bacteria > Pseudomonadati > Pseudomonadota > Alphaproteobacteria > Sphingomonadales > Sphingomonadaceae > Sphingomonas > Sphingomonas sp. 4RDLI-65. The sequence continues at coordinate 425,312 of NZ_JBCEBT010000003.1, forward strand.
GACCGACAGGCCGCTGAGGATACGCACGCTGAAATTGGCCGTCCCGCGTGCGGCAAGGCTGCTTTGCGTGGTGTCGTCGGTGAATTCGGTATGACGATACGCCGGCCCAAGTTCGAGATCGAGCTTGGTGCCGGCGGTCTTGATCAGGCTGTAGCCGGCACCGACCGAGGTCGAGTAACGGTTGAAATAGCCGAGGAAGCGGTCGCCCTCATATTGCGCGACGCCGTAGATGTAGGCGCGGTCGTCGACCTTGTAGTTGGGTTCGTACGAGGCGAGGTAATGCTCGCGCGTCGTGATATCGAGGTTCGACTGATAGTCGGCCTGGGCGTGGAACTTGTGCCGCCAGCGAAGGCCTTCGCGGTTGAGGTCGAGCACGGCGGTGCCGCCCGCCGTGTCGGAATTGCCGGTTGTCAGATAGCCACCGACCTCGGCCCGGCCGCTCCAGAGATCGAGGAAGCTGGCCTGGCGGATGACCTGCGTGCGCTGCGCTGCACGGTCGGCCTTCCACTTCTCGGCGATCGCCAGCACCGCGTCGCCGCTGAGCGGATCGGCGGCGCGGGCGTATTTGGCGACCGTGTTGACGTCCGCCTCGTTCCCCGATTCGAGCGCCGCATCGAGCATCGCCCGGATCGTCTCCGGGATCATCACCGATTGCGGATCGGGCGCGTTCGCCAGCAGTAACGGGGCGAGAAGGAGAAGGGATAAGCGGCGCACAGCCGTTCCGTAGCGGCAGTGCAGCATATTGGGAACTGGTCAGCGCGCGCTGGTTGCGCCGAGATGTGGCGCGAAGGCGGCGAGTACCTGCTCGTACAGCGCCTTCTTGAACGGGACGATCAGCACGGGCAGGTCGGCGGGGTCGCTCCAGCGCCACGCGCGGAATTCCTGGTGCTCGGTGGCGATGTCGATGTCGGCGTCGGTGCCAAGGAAGCGGTACAGGAACCAGCGCTGCGTCTGGCCGCGCCATTTGCCTTTCCAGACCTTGCCGAGCAGCTCGGGGGGAAGGTCGTAGACGAACTCGCCGGGCGCCTCCGTGATCAGTTGGACCTTGTCGGGCATGACGCCGGTTTCCTCGCCGAGTTCGCGCAGCGCGGCGGCTTGCGCGTCCTCGCCCGGGTCGATCCCGCCCTGCGGCATCTGCCACGCGTCCGAAGACGAATCGTTGCGCTGGCCGACGAAGATCTTGCCGTCCGCGTTGACGAGCATGATCCCGGCGCACGGGCGATAGGGCAGGGTCGAATAATCGGTCAACTTGGTCTCCGGACGGCAAGAATGCTTGGGCGGCAGGGGGCTCGCCCCTACCTATTGACCATGATCCATGTCGTCCACCACCCCGACTATGTCGCGCCCGCGCCGGCGCGCTCGACCTATCGCTGGAACAAGAACGGCCTGATCCGCGACCTGCTGCTCGCAAAGGGGGATGCGGTTGCGTGGCACAGGGCCAAACCGGCGCCGCGCGACTGGCTGGAGGCGGTGCATGATCCGGACTATGTGGCCGAGGTGCTGGAGGCTCGGGTGCCGCGCGAAAAGGAGCGGCGGATCGGCTTTCCGGTGACCGAGCCGGTGGCGAGGCGTGCGGCGATCGTGCCGCAGGGGACGTGGCTGGCGGCATGCCTCGCGCTGGAGCACGGGTTTGCGGCGAATACGGCGGGTGGGAGCCACCATGCGCTGGCGAACACCGGGGCAGGGTTCTGCGTCTTCAACGACCTTGCGGTTGCGGCCGTGCGCCTGATCGAGGAGCGACGGGTGCAGCGCGTGCTAGTGGTCGATTGCGACGTGCATCAGGGCGACGGGACGGCGGCACTGCTGGCGGGGCGACCGGAGATCGCGACCTATTCGATTCATGCGGAGAAGAACTTCCCGGTGCGCAAGGCACGCTCGACGCTGGACGTGCCGTTGGCGGACGGGATCGGCGACGCCGCGTACCTAGCGACGCTGGAGGCGACTTTGGTGCCGATGCTCGATGATTTTCGCCCGGACCTGATCCTGTATCAGGCGGGGGTCGACCCGTATGCGGGGGATCGGCTGGGGCGTCTGTCGGTGTCGCTGGAGGGGTTGGCGTACCGCGAGATGCTGGTGGCGCGCCTGGCGATCGAGCGGGGCGTGCCGCTCGCAAGCACCGTCGGCGGCGGGTATGGCGACGATGCGCTGGCGATCGCCGAGCGGCATGTCGCGGCGATCATGACGCTTGGCGAAACTTTCGCCGCAGCAGGTGACGCCGGCGGGCGCGTTCGTGCATTGAACAGTCGATGACGACACCGACCCTGCTCTGGCTCCGCCAGGACCTCCGCCTGCACGACCAGCCCGCCTTGATCGCCGCCGCGCATGCGGGGCCGGTGATCCCGGTCTATGTGCTCGACGATGACGCGCCCGGCGCATGGGCGATCGGCGGCGCGCAACGCTGGTGGCTGCACCATACGCTTGCCTCGTTCGCGGCGTCGCTGGCGGACAAGGGATCGAGGCTGATCCTGCGCCGCGGCGATGCGGTCGAGGTGCTGACCGCGTTGCTGGAGGAGACCGGCGCCGAGCACGTCCATGCGATCCGGCATTACGAGCCGTGGTGGCGCAAGGCGGAGGCAGCGCTGGGCGATCGGCTGTGCCTGCATGACGGCAACCATCTGGCACGGATCGAGGACGTGACGACTGGCTCGGGCGGGCAGTTCAAGGTGTATTCGTCGTTCTGGAAGGCGCTGAACCAGATGATGCCGCCGGGCGAACCCGAGCCTGTGCCGCATACGATCCCCGCGCCGAAATCCTGGCCTAAGAGCGAGAAGCTGGCCGACTGGGATCTGCTGCCGACCAAGCCGGACTGGTCGACCGGCTTTGCCGACTGGACGCCCGGCGAGGCACAAGCGCTCAAGAACGCGAAGGCGATGGCGCCGATCGTCGAGGCGTATGACGTCGACCGCAACATGCCCTCGATCGAAGGCACCTCGCGCCTGTCGCCGCACCTCCATTTCGGCGAGATTTCGGCGCGTGCGGTGTGGCACGCCGTGGACGGGCACGGCGATGCAACGACGTTTCGCAAGGAACTGGCATGGCGGGACTTCACGCAGGGCGTCGTGCTGACGATGCCCGATTACGGCGAGACGAACGGGCGGCCTAAGTTCGACAAGCTGCCTTGGCGGTCGGGCAAGGCCGCCGATGCCGACCTCAAGGCATGGCAGACCGGGCGCACGGGCTATCCGATCGTCGATGCCGGGATGCGCCAGTTGTGGGCGACCGGGTGGATGCACAACCGGGTGCGGATGATCACCGCGAGCTTCCTGGTGAAGCATCTGCTGATCGACTGGCGCAAGGGTGAGCGCTGGTTCTGGGATTGCCTGGTCGATGCGGACTACGGGAATAATGCGGTGAACTGGCAGTGGGTGGCCGGGACCGGGGTGGATTCAAATATGTTCGGGCGGATCATGGCGCCGTTGTCGCAGTCCGAGAAGTTCGATGCGGGGGATTATATCCGCGAATGGGTGCCGGAACTGGCGAAGGTCTCGGGCGAGGCGATCCATGATCCGGACGAGTCCGGATGCCGGCCTCGTGAGTATCCGGCAAAGATCGTCGGGCATCGCGAGGGGCGCGAGCGGGCGCTCGAAGCCGGGCGCCACGCGCGGTAGGGTGTAGCCAAGTCCACAGTCTTCTCGCCGTCATGCCGGACTGGTTCCGGCATCCACGGTGCCGCGATCTCGACAAAGTATGATGTGCGGATCGGTGGCCCCCGGAACCAGTCCGGGGTGACGAGGAAATTTAGGCCTGGTTCGGTGCTCAGCATCGGACCGCAATCAGCTTGCGTGTTTCACCGACACCTCTTTCCTAGCTCGCGCCCCTGTTGCATGGAGCGCCGCGATGACTGCCGTTCCCGCTTTCGATGATGTGCCCGCCGCGCAGGTTTCCACGGTCGCGCGCGTCGCCGCGCCGGTGTTTCACCGGTTGCTCGACCGGATCGATGCCGGGCTTGAGAGCGGCGGGATCGATGCGCGACTGCCCGATGGTACGCGGCGGCTGATCGGCGGCCGCACGGCGGGGCCTTTGCCGGTCGTGACCGTGCATCGTTGGCGCGCGCTGGTCCGGCTGGCGACGGCGGGATCGGTCGGCTGGTACGAAGGCTGGGCGGCCGGCGACTGGTCCAGCCCCGATCCCGTCCCGCTGTTCGAACTGTTCATGCGGAACCGGATATCGCTCGGATCGGCGGCGCGGTCGGGTGGCTTTGCGCGGCTGTCGGCGCGTGCGTGGCACTGGATGCGACGCAACCATCGTACCGGGTCGCGGCGCAACATCGCCGCGCATTACGACCTGGGGAACGACTTCTATGAACTGTGGCTCGATCCGGGGCTGACCTATTCGAGTGCGATCTTTGCCGAGCCTGTGTCGGAGGCGGAAACGCTCGAGCAGGCGCAGGCGACCAAGCTCCAGGCCATCCTGGATCGGACCGGGACCAAGCCCGGCGACCGGATCCTCGAGATCGGTTGTGGTTGGGGATCGTTTGCCGAGCTCGCGGCGCGCGCCGGCGTCGACGTGCATGGACTGACGCTGTCGGTCGAGCAGAAGCGGCAGGTCGAGGCGCGGATCGCGGATGCCGGGCTGTCGGGCGTGACGGTCGCGTTGACCGACTACCGCGACGTCACCGGCACGTATGACGCCGTGGCGAGCATCGAGATGGTCGAGGCCGTCGGCGAGCGATATTGGCCGGCGTATCTCGATGCGATCGCGCGTGCGTTGAAGCCGGGCGGGCGGGCGGCGATCCAGTATATCTCGATCGACGATGCGATCTTCGATGCGTATTCGACCAGCGTGGATTTCATCCAGCGGTACGTTTTTCCGGGCGGGATGCTGTTGTCGGAGCCGCGGTTTCGCGCACTGGCGGAGGCTCGGGGACTGACCTGGGAGGACCGGCGCGGGTTCGGGCTGCATTATGCGGAGACGTGCCGGCGGTGGCGGGCGGCATTCGATGCGGTCGTCGCGCAGGGGCGGCTGCCGGCTCGGCTGGATGCGCGGTTCGTGGCGTTGTGGCGCTATTATTTGATGTATTGCGAGGGCGGGTTTCGCGGCGGTGGGATCGATGTCGCGCAGGTTACGCTGGTGAAGCGCTAAAATCCTCCCCCGCCAGGGGGAGGTGGCTAGCGCTTGCCAGACGGAGGGGGAGGTAAGCGACCACGTAGGTTCCGTATCCTCCCCCTCCGTCGCCTTTGGCGCCACCTCCCCCTGGCGGGGGAGGATTCCTTTAGTTCACCCGCTCGAAATGACCCGCTTCGAAGCCTTCGATCGCCAGCGCGACGATGCGGTCGGCTACCACTGTGGGCTCTTTCACCGAGTTCGGATCCTCGCCCGGATAAGCCCGCGCGCGCATCTTGGTGCGCGTTGCGCCGGGGTCGACGATCGCGGTGCGGATCGCGCTGATCTCGGCCATCTCGTCGCCGTATGCGCCGAGCAGCGTCTCGAACGCCGCCTTGGACGCGCCGTAGAGGCCCCAGTACGCGCGAGGCTTGCGGCCCACGCTCGACGTCACGCCGATCACGCGGGCCGACTTGGCTTTCTTCAGCATCGTGTCGAACGCCGCGATCATCGCCGCCTGCGCGCTGACGTTGAGCGTCAGGACCTGCGCCATTTCCTTCGGGTCGATCGCCGGAACCGACGACAAGGAGCCGAGCATGCCAGCGTTTAGTACCAGTATGTCGAGCGCGTCCCAGCGGTCGCCTATCGCGGTGGCGAGGCGCGCGATCGCCTCGCTTTCCGCCAGGTCGAGCGGGGCGATCGTCGCCGAGCCGCCGGCCGCGTGGATCGCCGCCTCGACCTCTTCGAGACCACCAGGGGTGCGCGCGGTCAGGACGACGTGCGCGCCCTTTGCCGCCAGCGCGATCGCCGTCGCGGCGCCGATGCCGCGGCTGGCGCCGGTGACCAGCGCGAGCCGGCCTTCGAGAGGCTTGTCTGTCATAATCGCTCCGGGGGTATCAGATCACGCGTTCGGCGAGCATCGCGAACTGATCGACCTCGGCGCCCTCGTCATGGTCGGTCAGCGTGGTTGGATAGTCGCCGGTGAAGCACGCGTCGCAGTATTTCGGGCGGATATCCGCGCGCTTCGCCTCGCCGAGCGCCTTGTAGAGGCCGTCGATCGAGATGAAGGCGAGGCTGTCGGCGTGGATGAAGCCGGTCATGCCGCCCAGATCGAGCTTGGCCGCGAGCAGTTTCGCACGCTCGGGCGTGTCGACGCCGTAGAAGCACGAATGCCGCGTCGGCGGGCTGGCGATGCGCATGTGCACTTCGGCGGCACCCGCCTCGCGCATCATCTGGACGATCTTGAGCGAGGTCGTGCCGCGGACGATCGAATCGTCGACCAGGATGACCCGCTTGCCCTTGATCAGCGCGCGGTTGGCGTTGTGCTTCAGCTTCACGCCAAGATGGCGGACCTTGTCGCCCGGCGAGATGAAGGTTCGGCCGACATAATGCGAGCGGATGATGCCGAGCTCGAACGGAATACCCGATTGCTGGGCGTAACCGATCGCGGCAGGTGTCCCCGAATCGGGGACGGGGATGACGAGGTCGGCATCGACCGGCGATTCGATCGCGAGCTGCGCGCCGATCGCCTTGCGGACCGAATAGACCGAGTGATCGTCGACGATCGAATCGGGGCGCGAGAAATACACCCATTCGAAGATGCACGGCCGCGCCGCCATCGGCGCGAACGGGCGGATCGAGCGGATCTCGGAGCCCTGGACGATGACCAGTTCGCCCGGCTCGACCGCGCGGACGAAGGTGGCACCGACCACGTCGAGCGCGACCGTCTCCGAGGCGAAGATCACCGCGTCGCCGAGCTTGCCCATCACCAGCGGACGAATACCGAGTGGATCGCGGCAGGCGATCATGCCCTCGGGCGTCATCACGATCAGCGAATACGCGCCCTCGATCTGCTTGAGCGCATCGATGAAGCGGTCGAGCAATGTCCGATAGTTCGAGGTGGCGACGAGATGGATGATCGTCTCGGTATCGCTGGTCGACTGGAAGATCGAACCTCGGCGGACGAGCTCGCGACGCAGCCGCATCGCGTTGGAAATGTTGCCGTTATGCGCGATCGCGAAGCCGCCGGTCGACAGCTCGGCGTAGAGCGGCTGGACGTTGCGCAGCGCGGTCTCGCCCGAGGTCGAATAGCGGACATGGCCGCAGGCGACGGTGCCTGGCAAGGATCGGATGACGTCGTCGCGGTCGAAGTTGCCGGCGACATGGCCCATCGCGCGGTGCGTATGAAAATGCGCGCCATCGAAGGTGGTGATGCCGGCGGCTTCCTGGCCGCGGTGCTGGAGCGCGTGCAGCCCCAGGGCTACGAGCGCGGCCGCGCCATCGGTGGCGGAGACGCCGAACACCCCGCACTCTTCGCGGAGTTTGTCATCATCATAGGGGTTTGTCGTCAGCATGCCGGATCTCACGTCGTGCGGAAGCTGCCCTATACGAGCGGTTGGCGGCGTTGTCGCCTGTTTGTAATAACATTGCGTCCCGCTGGTCGCATCGGGGCGGGTTTCGGGTATATCCGGGGCATGACAGACAGCCGCGACACGGGCCTGACGCTCGATCCGAAATTCGATTCCATCGGGCTTTTGACCGCGGTCGTCACCGACCGGGTGTCGGGCGACGTGCTGATGGTCGCGCATATGAATGCGGAGGCACTGGCGCAGACGCAGGCGACCGGCGAGGCGCATTTCTGGTCGCGGAGTCGCGAGAAGCTCTGGAAGAAGGGTGAGACGTCGGGGAACGTGCTGCGTGTCGCCGAACTGCGGATCGATTGCGATCAGGATGCGGTGTGGGTGATCGCCGATGCGGCGGGGCCGGCATGCCATACCGGCGAGCGGACGTGCTTCTTCCGGCGGATCGAGGGGGGCGGACTGGTGCCGGCCGAATGAGGCAGGTGCTGCTGTTTGCTCTGGTGTTGGGCGGGTGTGGGCAGGAACCGTCCAATGTCGTCGCGGACAGCGCGGGTGCTCGGCTGGAAGCCGCCGCGGAGACGACGGGGATCGTGCCCGATCCGAACGCGCCGCTGCAGGGATCCTGGGCGCGCGATACCGACCGGGTCTGCGTCGTCGGCACCGAGAAGACCGCCCGCATCGGGGTCAGCGTCGATTATGGCGAGGACCAGGGCTGTGCCGCTTCGGGTACGGTCGAGCGCTCGGGGGATGCGCTGAAACTCGCGTTTGGCGCGTGCACGTTCGACGCCCGGTTCGATGGCGACCGGATCGTCTTCCCGGCCGAAATGCCTGCGGCCTGCGAATCGCTGTGCACCGGCCGTGCCTCGCTCGCCGCGCTGACCGTCGATCGGATCAGCGATTCGCGTTCGGAGGCCTCGACGCTGCGATCATCTGCGGGGAAGTTGCTCTGCGCTAATTGACGTTGACGTAAACGAGAGTTATCTCTTCGGGGATGGCGACACGAGCATCTCCTTCCCCGGTCTCTCCCGAATCCTACGCGGTGATCGAACCGCGGCATGACCGTGAGAGCTTCACGATCTCCGACCTCTCGGCCGAGTTCGACGTGACCGCACGCGCGCTCCGGTTCTACGAGGACGAAGGGCTGATCGCGCCCGAGCGTCGCGGGACCCAGCGCATCTATTCGCACCGCGACCGCGCGCGTCTTGCTTGGATCCTCCGCGGCAAGCGCGTCGGGTTCAGCCTTGGCGAAATCCGCGAGATGATCGACCTCTACGACCTCGGCGACGGCCGGCGTGCGCAGCGCCAGGTCGTGATCGAGCGCAGCCAGGCGCGGATCGCGCTGCTGACCGCGCAGAAGCGCGACATCGATCTCGCCATCGACGAACTCACCAGTTTCGTGGCCCTTCTCGAAGTCAGCCGCGCCCAGGACAACCAAGGATAAACCATGCCCCAGTATACGCCCCCCGTCCGCGACACGCGTTTCGTCCTCGAGCATGTCGTCGGCCTGCCACGCTATTCCAATCTCCCCGGCTTCGATGCCGCCTCGCCCGACGTCGTCGATGCAGTTCTTGAGGAGGGCGGCAAGTTCGTCGCGGAGGTGCTGTTCCCGCTCAACCTGTCGGGCGACCAGCAGGGTTGCACGCGGCATGAGGACGGCTCGGTGACGACGCCGGACGGCTTCAAGGAAGCCTACAAGCAGTATGTCGAGAGCGGCTGGGCGACGCTCGGCAACCAGCCGGAGTATGGCGGGCAGGGGATGCCGCACGTCGTGTCGACCGCGTTCCAGGAATACATGATCTCGTCGAACATGGCGTTCGCGATGTATCCCGGCCTCACGCACGGCGCGATCGCCGCGCTGATCGCCAAGGGCTCGGACGCGCAGAAGGCGATGTACGTGCCGAAGATGGTGTCGGGCGAATGGGGCGGGACGATGAACCTGACCGAGCCGCAGTGCGGCACCGATCTGGGCCTGATCCGCACCAAGGCCGAGCCGCGGGCGGATGGCTCGTATGCGATCACCGGGACCAAGATCTTCATCTCGTCGGGCGAGCATGACCTGACCGACAACATCATCCACCTCGTGCTCGCCAAGACGCCGGGCGCGCCGGATACCGTGAAGGGCATTTCGCTGTTCGTGGTGCCGAAGGTGCTGGTGAACGAGGACGGTTCGCTCGGCGCGCGCAACGGCGTCACCTGCGGCTCGATCGAGCACAAGATGGGAATTCACGCAAATTCGACCTGCGTGATGAACTATGATTCGGCGACCGGCTGGCTGGTCGGCGAGGAGACGAAGGGCCTCGCCGCGATGTTCATCATGATGAACGCCGCGCGTCTCGGCGTGGGCTTGCAGGGGCTCGGTGTTGCGGAAGTCGCCTACCAGAATGCGGTCCAGTACGCGCAGGATCGTCGCCAGGGCCGCGCGCTGACCGGGCCGAAGGAGCCGCAGGAGAAGGCGGACACGCTGTTCGTGCATCCCGACATCCGCCGCATGCTGATGGAGGGCAAGTCGCTGACCGAGGGCCTGCGCGCGCTGATCCTGTGGACCGCGCTCCAGGCCGATCTCGAGCATCACGCCGAGAGCGAGGAAGAGCGCCAGCTCGCCGGCGACCTGATCTCGCTGCTGACCCCGGTCATCAAGGGATACGGCACCGACATGGGCTATGCGATCGCGACCAACGCACAGCAGGTCTACGGCGGTCACGGCTACATCGCCGAATGGGGCATGGAGCAGTATGTCCGCGATGCGCGCATCGCGATGATCTACGAGGGCACGAACGGCGTCCAGGCGATGGATTTGGTCGGACGCAAGCTCGCGCAGAATGGCGGGCGCGGGATCCAGGCGTTCTTCAAGCTGGTGGCGGACGACGTCGCCGCAGCCAAGGGCGATCCGGCAACGGCATCGTTTGCCGAGGCGCTGGAGAAGGCGAACGGCCAGCTTCAGGCGGCGACGATGTGGTTCATGGCCAATGGCATGAAGAACCCCGAGAACGTCGGTGCCGGCGCGGTCAGCTACATGCACCTGATGGGGATCGTCGCGGTCGGCACGATGTGGCTGCGGATGGCGGTCGCTGCGACCAAGCTGAAGGCGGCAGGCGAGGGCGAGGCTGCGTTCCTCGACGCCAAGCTGGTCACGGCGCGCTTCTATGCCGAGCGGATCCTGCCGGATGCGGGCGCACTGCGTCGCAAGATCGAGGGTGGCGCAGAGTCGCTGATGGCGCTGCCGCCCGAGATGTTCATGGCGGCCTGAAGCCAGTCAGTATCACGGCCCGCTTTCGTCATCGACGAGCGGGCCGTCGTTCTTCCGGCCAGGCGGGCCGACTGAGCACGCCTGGTCGGACATCGATATACGTTATTCGAGATCGTTCTCGTCGACGATCACGACGGTCGCCGAGGGCTTGCGCTCGATCGCGGCAAGGCAGGCATCGACGATATCGTCGTTGAACCGGTTGAACAGCTCGATCGCATCGTCCTCGGGCTCGTCGCCGCTCAGTTCCTTGAGAACCGCGTACTTCACCGCAAACTCATATTCGTCGCTGTCGAATTCGCCGGTGAATTCGATCTGCTTTTCGACGTCGTTGTCGACGATGCTCGACTGGTCGATTTCGAGACTGTTGGCCATGCTTGAACTCCTGGATTTCACGCGTCTACTGCCTGCCGTCGATGGCCAGCGCAAGTCACCGTTTCCGGGTGACCGCAACACCTCGATTTCGATGGAAGGCCAAGACGTACGCAAACAGCGCGGGCGGCCCAAAGGATCCGCTCGACACGCTGTTCGCGACGATTTTCGATGATGGTCGGGGAGACAGGATTCGAACCTGCGACCCCCTGGTCCCAAACCAGGTGCGCTACCAGCCTGCGCCACTCCCCGACGGCGCTGCGGTTAGGCGGTGTCGCCGGGATGTGCAAGCGCGATAACGCAATACCGGCGAATTTGCGCGGTAGCGGCTGTCCGAGGCTGGCGTACGACGATGCGAGGTTCCGATCCGGGGGCGGGTGTGGCACATCCGCGTCATGGGTGGGACATCTACAGTATCGAAGCGCGCGACCTGGCTGCGCAACGGCGTCATCGGCATCATCGCGGCGCTGTCGGGCAGCGGGCCTGCGTTGGCGCAGGATGATGCGGGCTTCCAAGCGTATATGAGCGCGCTCCGCCAGCAGGCGATTGCGGAGGGTGTCAGCACGCGGACCGCGGATGCCGTGTTCCCCGGACTGACGCTCAACATGCGGGTCATCGAGCTCGATCGAGGGCAGCCGGGCGCGACCAACTCCAGCGCCATTCCCGCCTTCGCGCCGTATCGCCTGCAGCATGTCGATGCGGCCCGGATCGCGCGTGGTCGCCAGACCTATCAGGCGCAGCGCTCCCGGCTCCAGCGGATCGAGCAGCAGACCGGCGTACCCGAATCGATCATGGTCGCGATCTGGGGGCATGAGACGAATTACGGCAGCTATACGGGTAACTTCGACCTGCTGCGGTCGCTTGCCAGCCTTGCCTATGAGGGACGCCGGCGATCGCTGTTCGCGGGCGAGTTCATCGCCGGACTGAAGATGCTCGATCGCGGCGTGACGCGCGAGCAGCTCAAGGGCAGCTGGGCAGGTGCGACCGGCAATCCGCAGTTCCTGCCGTCGATCTATCTGCGCGTGGCGCGCGACGGTGACGGCGACGGACGCGCGGACATCTGGAACAGCCCGGCCGACACGCTCGCCTCGATCGGCAATTATTTCACCGATGCCGGGTGGCGCGCGGGCCAGCCCTGGGGCGTGGCGGTCAACGTGCCCGCCGGGTTCGATCGATCGCAGGTGCGCAATCGGCTGGTGTCGCCACGTTGCCCGCGGGTGTTCGAACGGCATAGCGGCTGGCGGACGATCGCCGAATGGCGCGCGCTGGGCGTGACGCCGCAAGGCCGGAGCCTGCCTGCCGACAGCGTGATGGCGACGTTGCTCGAGCCCGACGGGCAGGGGGCGACCGCCTATCTGCTGACCAGCAACTACCGTGTGATCCTCGATTACAACTGCTCGAACTTCTACGCGCTGTCGGTCGGATTGCTGGCCGATGCGGTCGAGCGCTAGGGCCCTTTGCCTCGCCGTCGCGGTTGCCGTCGGTGGAAGCGCGACCGGCAGTGTCGCCGCGACCTTGCCGCCCGCCGAGCTGTACGGCAGCTATCAGGACACGGGTCTGGCAAGCTGGTACGGCGAGGAATTGACCGGCAACCGCACCGCATCGGGCGAGGCGTTCGATCCCGCGGCGATGACAGCGGCGCACCGTACCCTGCCGCTCGGATCGTTCGTCGAGGTGACGTCGGTCGAGACCGGGCGCTCGATCCTGGTCCGCATCAACGATCGCGGGCCGGGACGTCGCGACCGGATGATCGACCTGTCACGCGCCGCCGCGCATCTGCTCGGTACCGATCGACGCCAGCTGGCCGCGGTGCGCATCCGCGCGATCGTGCAGGACGCGTCGATCCTGCGTGCCGGCAAGGCGACCGCGTTGCGGATGCCGGAGTTTACGCGCGCTGCGGTGTTCCATGCGCTGCCAACGCGGTCGCCGTTGCCGCGCTTCGTCGCGGGGCGTCGCTATGTGCTGCAGGTCGCGACCTTCTCGAATCAGCCGCGCGCGTCAGCGCTTGCGCAAAGACTCAGCGGCGCCCTGGTCAAAAGCGGGGTGATCGAAAGCGGTGGTCTCTATCGCGTCCGCATCGGGCCGTTTTCGGATGCCGCCAGCCTGCAACGCGCACGTGACGCGGTCGCCGAGCGCGGCTATGGAGATGCACAGGTCCTGCCCACGGATTGAGTTCCCTTTTGCTCACGGAATACCCCATGAAGAAGCTGATCGTCGCACCGCTCGCCGCCATCGCGCTGGCGCACCCGTCCATCGCCGCCGCGCCGCAATTCCAGACCGCTGCGCCGATCGCGTATATGGAGGACCTGTCCTCCGGCGCGGTGCTGTTCGCGCGCGACGCGGACCGTCGTATGCCGCCGGCCTCGCTTGCCAAGATGATGACCGTCTATGTCGCGTTCGACATGGTCCGGAAGGGCGAGCTGAAGCTCGACCAGATGATGACGGTGCGCCCCGAGACTTGGGCGAAATGGCATGGTCCTTCCGCGGGTTCGACGATGTTCCTGTCGTCGGGTGAGAACGTCAGCGTCGCCAATCTGCTGTACGGCATCGTCACGCTGTCGGGTAACGATGCGTGCATCGTGCTTGCCGAGGGCATCTCGGGGTCGGAGCAGGCGTTCACCGAGCGCATGAACCGAAAGGCTGCCGAACTCGGCCTCAAGGACAGTCATTTCGGCACCGCGAACGGCTGGCCCGACAACGGCGTCACCTATGTCACCGCGCATGATCTCGCCAAGCTCGCCGCGGCGACGATCACCAACTATCCCGATCTCTACAAGCAATTCTATTCGAAGCGCGATTTCACGTGGGGCAAGACGATGGGCGGCAGCGCCATCACCCAGGCGAACCGCGATCCGATCCTCGGCCGCGTCGCGGGCGCGGATGGCCTGAAGACCGGTCACACCGAAGAGGCCGGCTATGGCTTCACCGGATCCGCCGTGCAGAATGGCCGCCGCCTGGTGATGGTCGTCGCCGGCCTGACGAGCTCGGGCCAGCGCGCCGAGGAATCGGTGCGGTTCATGGAATGGGGCTTTCGCGCGTGGCAGTCCAAGCCGATCGTTGCGAAGGGCAAGAAGATCGAGACCGCGGCCGTCCAGCTCGGCGATTCGTCGAGCGTCGGCCTCGTCGCTCCCAAGGCGCTGACCGTGACGCTGCCCGCCGGCACCTCGCCGAACCTGACCGCGAAAGTGGTCTATGACGGTCCGATCAAGGCGCCGATCAAGGCGGGCCAGCATATCGCCGACCTCGTCGTGACCACCTCGGACGGACTCCAGCAGACGATGCCGCTGGTCGCCGACAAGGATGTCGCGGTCGCCGGGTTCTTCGGTCGTGCCTGGGCGGGTCTCACCGGGTTCTTCGGGTGAAGAGCGCGCCGAAGGCATGACGTCGATTATCGGCAACACCGCCGCGCAGGCCGCTTTCGAGGCGGCGATGCGTGGCGGATCGTTGCATCACGCCTGGTTGCTGACGGGGCCTCAGGGCGTCGGCAAGGCGACGTTCGCGCGTGCGGCCGCGATGCGCATGCTCGCCGACGCGGTGGCGCCCGAGCGCATTTCGATCGGGTTCGACGTGCCCGAAGGCGACCGGACGCGTTCGCTGATCGAAGCGGGGTCGCACCCCGATTACCGGGTACTGGCGCGCTTGCCGAAGGACGCGGAGAAGCCCGACCAGGATCTCGCGCGCAGTATCACGATCGCGCAGGTGCGGACCTTGCAGCCGCTGTTCGCGACAACCCCGTCGATGAGTCCGCGCCGTGTCGTCCTGATCGATGCCGCCGACGACCTGGAGCGGAACGGCGCAAACGCGTTGCTCAAGAATCTGGAGGAGCCGCCTGCGGGAACGATCTTCCTGCTGGTCAGCCACGCGCCGGGACGATTGCTGCCGACGATCCGGTCGCGTTGCCGGCTTCTCCGCTTCGAGGCGCTGGGCAATGACGAGGTCGCCAGCGCGATCCGGACGCTTCAGCCCGATGCGGACGAACAGGAAGTCGCTGCGCTGGTGCGTGCCAGCGATGGGGCTCCGGGGCGGGCGCTGCGCTATGCCGGGCTCGATATCGCCGCGATCGACGCCGCCATCGCAGCGATTGCATCGGATGGCGACCGCGACAATGGCCGCCGACTGAAACTGGCCAAGGCGCTCGGACTGAAGACGGCGCAACCGCGCTACGAGGCATTTCTCGACCGCGTGCCCGCGTTCATCGCCGATGCGGCGCGAAGCCGATCGGGCCCGGCGCTGCGATCCGCGCTGGACGCGCACGCAGCGGCGCGCGATCTGGCGGGGGCCGCGATCGGGCTTTCGCTCGACGCGCAGGCCACCGTGTTCGAGATGGCGGGGATCGTCGCGACATTACGCCATTGAAGAGGTCGCACAGGCTTCACCTGATCGGGACGATGCTCTAGGAGCGCGGCATGGCCGATCCTTTCTATATCACGACCGCAATCCACTATCCCAATGGCCGTCCGCATATCGGCCATGCCTACGAAATGGTGGCCGCCGATGCGATCGCGCGCTTCCAGCGGCAGGCCGGGCGCGACGTGCTGTTCCAGACCGGGACCGACGAACACGGCCTCAAGATGGTCCAGGCAGCGCGCGAGCGGGATATCCCGGTGCGCGAACTGGCCAATGAAATGTCGTCGTATTTCCATGCGATGGCCGATCGTTTTGGCATCTCGTATGACCGCTTCATCCGCACCGTCGACGAGGATCATTACGCCGCGAGCGCCGCGATCTGGCAGGCGATGGCGGATGCGGGCGATCTGTATCTCGATCGCTACGAGGGCTGGTACTCGGTCCGCGACGAGGCGTTCTACGACGAGTCCGAACTAACCGGGAAGGGCGATGATCGCCGTTCGCCGCAGGGCACGCCGGTCGAATGGACCGCCGAGGAGACTTGGTTCTTCAAGCTGTCGAAATATCAGCAGCCCTTGCTCGATCTCTTCGCCGCCAACCCCGATTTCATCCGCCCCGAAAGCCGCCGCAACGAGGTGATGCGCTTCGTCGAGGGTGGCCTGAAGGATCTTTCCGTCTCGCGGACCAGCTTCGACTGGGGTGTCCCGGTACCCGGCAGCCCCGGGCACGTCATGTACGTGTGGGTCGATGCGCTCACCAACTATCTGACCGGCATCGGTTATCCCGACATGGCCGGGGACAAGGCGAAATACTGGCCGGCGGATATCCATCTGATCGGCAAGGATATCGTCCGCTTCCACGCGGTGTATTGGCCGGCGTTCCTGCTGTCGGCGGGCATTCCCCTGCCCAAGAGCGTGTTCGGCCACGGTTTCCTGCTCACGCGCGGCGAGAAGATGTCAAAGTCGGTCGGCAACGTCGTCGACCCGATGGCGCTGGCAGATGCGTTCGGCGTCGATGCGCTGCGCTATTTTTTCCTCCGCGAGGTGAGCTTCGGCCAGGACGGCAGCTACTCGCCCGAGGCGATCGTCATGCGCGTGAATGCCGAGTTGGCGAACAGCTTCGGCAATCTGGCGCAGCGGACTTTGTCGTTCATTGCCAAGAACCTTGACGGCGTCTTTCCCAGCACGGGTACGGTCGACGACGCCGACGGCATGCTGATCGAGGAGATCGTCGTGGCATGCGCCGGGCTCAAGTCGGGCTTTACCGATCTGGCACTGTCGCAAGGCATCGAGGCGTGGATGCGCGGCGTGTTCGCATGCAACCAGTATATCGACGCGCAGGCGCCCTGGGCCCTGCGCAAGACCGATCCCGAGCGGATGCACGCGGTGCTGCGCACGCTGGTCCGTGTGATCCGCATGCTCGCCATCGCGATCCTGCCGGTCGTGCCCGAGTCCGCCGGCAAGGTCCTCGACCAGATCGGCGCGACCGAGCGCGATCATGCCGCGATCGACGACGATGGCTGGTACGACCGCGTTGCCGCTTCGGACTTCCGGATCGCACCACCGTCGCCCGTGTTTCCCCGTCTCGAAATGCCCGCGGAGGCCTGATGCTCGCCGACAGCCATTGCCACCTGAACTACAAGGGCTTGGTCGAGGACCAGCAGGCCGTGCTCGCGCGGGCACGGGCGAGGGGGGTGACGGCGATGCTCAACATCTCGACGCGCGAGAGCGAGTGGGACGATATCGTCGCCACCGCCGAGCGCGAGCCCGATGTGTGGGCGACGATCGGTATCCATCCCAACGAGGCGGATACCTATCCCGACGTCGATGCCGCCAAGCTGATCGCGCGAGCACGGCACCCTCGCGTGGTCGGCCTCGGCGAGAGCGGTCTCGACTATTTCCGCGACACGTCCGATCGCGCCCGCCAGCAGGCGAGCTTTCGGGCGCACATAACCGCCTCACGCGAAACCGGCCTGCCGATCGTCGTCCATACGCGTGATGCCGAGGACGACACCGCCGCGATCATGGCGGAGGAGATGGGGAAGGGGGCCTATCCAGGCGTTATCCACTGCTTCACCGCCAGTGGAGCTTTCGCCGACAAGGCGCTGGATTTGGGGCTTTATATTTCCATATCCGGGATCGTCACGTTCAAGAACGCGCGTGACCTTCAGGAGACCGCCGCGCGACTTCCGATCGAGCGGCTGCTGATCGAGACCGATGCGCCATTCCTCGCGCCGGTGCCGCATCGCGGCAAGACCGGCGAACCCGGCTTCGTCGCCGACACCGCGCAGTTCCTCGCCGAGCTCCGCGGCGAGAATGTCGAGGAATTGTCGCGGCGTACGGCCGAGAACTTCCACACGCTGTTCGGCAAGACGCGGGCGTGAAGATCACTATCCTGGGCTCCGGAACGTCGTCCGGCGTGCCGCGGATCGGCAACGACTGGGGCGAATGCGACCCGACCGAACCGCGCAACCGGCGGACCCGCGCGTCCGCACTGGTCGAGCATGCCGGCACGCGGATCCTGATCGACACCAGCCCTGACATGCGCGAGCAATTGCTGGCGGCGGATATCGACCGGGTCGATGCGGTGATCTGGACGCACGATCACGCCGATCATTGCCACGGCATCGACGATCTCCGGCAACTGTTCCACGCAACCGGTACCCCCGTGCGCGGCTATGCACGCCCGGCGACGCTCGCCGCGCTCGACGCGCGGTTCACCTACGCGTTCCACGGGCGAACCGGGTATCCGCCGACGATCGCGGCCGAGATCTTGCCGGACCGCCTGACCATCGGCGGCATCGACATTCGCGTCACCGACCAGCCTCACGGCAACATCCACGCGGCAGGCCTGCGGTTCGATGCGGATGGCGTGTCGATCGGATATGCTACCGATTTCAATATCATGACCGACGATATGGCCAACCTGTATGAGGGGCTCGACGTCTGGGTCGTCGACGCACTGCGCCGTCGGCCGCATCCGACGCACATGGAGCTTCCTGCCGTGCTCGGCTGGGTCGAACGCCTGCGGCCGGGTCGGACCGCGTTGATCCACATGGATCACAGCATGGACTATAAGACGCTATGTCGAGAACTGCCGGCGGGCGTCGAGCCTGGCTATGACGGATTAGTCCTGACCGCATGAGCGGCGATCGCGCAGCCCAGTTCGCGCTGTATGCGGTGATGCTGATCCTGCCGCTCAGCGCGCTGGTCGCGCGTCGACAGCCGATCGGGCCGATGCTCAAGATGGCGCTGGCCTGGGTCGCGATCTTTTCCGTGGGTTTGCTGGTCGCCAGCCAGCGTGACCGGCTCTCCGGACTGACGGCTCTGTTTGCCGACCAGCAGGTCAGCGGGACCGAGACGCGCATTCATATCGCCGACGACGGACATTTCTGGGCCGATGTCGAGATCGACGGCGTCGGGCGGCGCATGCTGATCGACAGCGGCGCCACGACGACCGCGTTGTCGACGGCAACCGCGAAGGCGGCGGGACTGGACGACGAAGAGAGTCCGTTCCCGATGGTGATCGACACCGCCGATGGGCAAGTGACCGCGCGCACCGCGACGGCAAAGCGTGTCACGATCGGCTCGATCACCGCGACCGACCTGGGCATCGTGACGTCGCCGTCGTTCGGCGAGACCGACGTGATCGGGATGAACTTCCTATCGCGTCTGGAATCGTGGCGGGTCGAGAACGGGACGCTCGTTCTCACCCCCAAACAGATCTAGGTTTTACATAATGTTTATTATCGATCTTGCGTGTGACAGGATCTTGCAATCGTATTCGAGGACCTACCGATGATCGCCCCCTTATGATCGAACGCCTCGTTTCCATCATGTCGCGGTTGCGCGATCCGGTCGACGGCTGCGACTGGGATCGTGTGCAGACTTGGGCCTCGATCGCGCCCTATACGATCGAGGAAGCGTATGAGGTCGCCGATGCGATCGCGCGCAACGATGTCGCCGATCTCAAGGACGAACTGGGCGACCTGCTGCTCCAGGTCGTCTTCCACAGTCGCATTGCCGAAGAGGCCGGCGCGTTCGCGCTGTCCGACGTCGTCGCGGCGATCAGCGACAAGATGGAGCGTCGCCATCCGCACATCTTCGGCGACGCCGAAACATCGCCTGGCTGGGAAACGATCAAGGCAACCGAACGCGCTGCCAAGCCTGACAGCAGCGCACTCGCCGGCGTGGCGATCGGACTGCCCGCGCTGTCGCGTGCGGACAAGCTGCAGAAGCGCGCTGCGCGCGTCGGATTCGACTGGCCCGACGCAACCGGACCGCTCGCCAAGGTGATCGAGGAAATCGACGAGGTCCGCACGGCGGATGTGGATCATGTCGCCGAGGAGATCGGCGACCTGTTGTTTGCGGTGACGAACTGGGCGCGGCATCTGGGGATCGATCCCGAAGCCGCGCTCCGGGCAGGCAACGCGAAGTTCGAGGCGCGCTTCCGGGCGATCGAGGCCGATGCCGGCGATGCGTTTGCCGACATGTCGCTCGATCAGAAGGAAGCCTTATGGCAGGCGGTCAAGCGTCGCGGCGGATGAACCGGTCGTAATCGGCCTCGGACAGACGCACATCGTAGGTCGTTTCCAGATCGTCGATCGCGCTGCCGAGGACCTCGCCATGCGCATGGAGCCATGCGGCCCCCGCCCCGTCGCTGGCCTCGATCGTGATGCTGTAGCGGCGATGCGCGTCGGTCAGCTTGGCGGCAACCTGTTCGATCAGGTGTTGCACCCCTTCCCCGCTCAGCGCCGAAATCGCCACGACATCATCGCGGTGCGCCGCCTGCCCGGCGATCTCGTCATGCGTGTCGGGATCGAGCAGATCGAGCTTGTTCCAGACTTCGAAGCGCGGCGTATTCTCGTCGACGCCGATCTCGGCCAGGACCGTCTCGACGTCGGCGCGCTGCGCCTCGGTATCGGGATGCGCGATGTCACGAATGTGCACGAGCAGATCGGCGGACACCACCTCCTCGAGCGTCGCCTTGAACGCCGCGACCAGCTGCGTCGGCAGGTCCGAGACGAAGCCGACCGTATCGGAGAGGATCGCCTTGTCGATGCCGGGCAGCTGGATCTGCCGCAGCGTGGGGTCGAGCGTGGCGAACAGCAGGTCCTCCGCCATGACGTCGGCGCCGGTCAACCGGTTGAACAGCGTCGACTTTCCCGCATTGGTATAGCCGACGAGGGCAATGATAGGCCACGGCGCACGCTGGCGACGTTCGCGGTGGAGGCCCCGCGTACGACTGACCTGTTCGAGCTCGCGCTTCAGCCGCGCCATCCGGTCGCGAATCAGGCGACGATCCGCCTCGATCTGCGTCTCGCCCGGACCACCGAGAAAGCCGAAGCCGCCACGCTGGCGTTCGAGATGCGTCCAGCTCCGCACGAGCCGACCGGCCTGGTAATCGAGATGCGCGAGTTCGACCTGCAGGCGTCCCTCGGCGGTCGCGGCGCGTTCGCCGAAGATCTCGAGGATCAGGCCGGTGCGATCGATAACCTTGGTTTCGAGCGCCTTTTCCAGATTGCGCTGCTGGATCGGGCTGAGGCTGGCGTCGAATACGACCAGTCCCGCCTCTTCCATGCGGACCTGCGTCGCAAGCAATTCGACCTGCCCGCTGCCGATCAGCGTGGCAGGCTTGGCCTGGCGCACGCGGTAGGCGATCCGCTCGACGACTTCGACGCCGATCGCCGCGGCGAGACCGGCGGTCTCCTCGAGGCGGGCATCGACGTCGCGCGTGGCGTCGCCCTGATCGGGAAGGACGACGATCGCGCGCATACCGCGCGTGAACTCGTCCCGATCGCGTTCGAAACCACTACTCAATCGTCATCGTCCGTTTCATCGGTGTCGGTGGGCTCTTCGGCGAGGTTCAGCGGGCGTGCCGGCTGGATCGTCGAGACGGCATGCTTGTAGACAAGCTGCGCCATGCCTTCGCGCTGGAGCAGCATGCAGAACAGGTCGAAGCCTGCGATCTGGCCCTGCAGCATGACGCCGTTGATCAGGAACATCGTCACGCTGTCTTCGGATTTGCGCACCGCATTGAGGAAGATTTCCTGCAACAACGGATGCTTCTTCTGGTTTTCTCCCACCGCCTCGACGATAGCGGAGACGTCCATCGGGCCTGCGGGCATGATCGTCGAGATTGCATGCTTGTAGATCAGCTGCGACTGGCCATCGCGGCGCAGAAGGACGGAGAAATTATCGAACCATGTGACGATGCCCTGGAGCTTCACGCCCTTGACGAGGAACATCGTGACCGGCGTCTTGGAGCGCCGTAGTGCATTCAGAAACAGATCCTGAAGCGAGCCTGGTTTTTCGGCCAATGGGATAACCCTTTGTTTTTGGCGGGACTTTGCCCGCAAGGCGCTGTTTCCCAGCGTCGGAGATGCACCCGGTTACCGGGCACAGGTACTGATCTATGATCGACACCCTCCTAGTTCCAGAGGGCGGCGAAAATGCGGCGATTTATTCGTCGCGTGTTTCGGTGATGCCCAGCAGCTTCAATTTCCGGTGCAGCGCAGAGCGCTCCATGCCGATGAAGCTCGCCGTGCGCGAGATGTTGCCCGAGAAACGCCGGATCTGGACGCGGAGATATTCCCGCTCGAACGTCTCGCGCGCCTCGCGGAGCGGCGATCCCATGATCGCGGTGCTGCCGGCCGACCCCATGTCGCCTTGGTCGCCCAACACTTCGGCGGGCAGCAGATCGAGGTCGATCCGGCCAATACGATCCCCGGGGGCGAGGATGATGGTCCGCTCGACGACGTTGCGAAGCTGGCGGACATTGCCCGGCCAGTCGTAGGATTGCAGCGCAACCATCGCATCCGGCGCGATTTCCGGCGTCGGCACGCGGCGTTCGGAAGCGTAGTGCGCGATGAAATGCTGGACCAGCGCGGGGATGTCCTCACGCCTGTCGGACAGCGGCGGGATCATCACCGGAACGACGTTCAGCCGGTAATAGAGGTCCTCGCGGAACCGTCCCTCGGCAATCGCGAAGACGAGGTCGCGCGCGGTGGCCGAGACGACGCGAACGTCGACCTTGACCACCCGGGTACCACCGACGCGCGTGAAGCTCTGGTCGGTCAGCGCGCGCAGAATCCGCGCCTGCGTGGTGATCGGCATGTCCGCGATCTCGTCGAGGAACAGCGTGCCGCCATGCGCCTGCTCGAACAGGCCGGGACGGACGAGATCACCCGCCTCCTCGACACCGAACAACTCCTCGTCGACGCGCTCCGGAGTCATCCGGGCGGCGCTGACGACGATGAACGGCGCGTCGGTGCGCAGGCTCCAGCCGTGGAGCAGGCGCGCGGCGACTTCCTTGCCGACGCCCGCCGCGCCCATGATCAGCACGCGGCTGCCGGTGGCCGCAACCCGCTTCAAGGTCGCGCGAACACCGTTGATCGAGCCCGAACTGCCGGTGAGATCAGTTTCCCGGCCGACGGTCGCGCGGAGCGACGCGACTTCGCGACGGAGACGTTCGGTCTCGGTGGCCCGCGCGACCATCAGCAGCAGGCGCTCGGCCTCGAACGGCTTCTCGATGAAATCGGACGCGCCGCGCCGGATCGCCGCGACCGCCGTGTCGAGATTGCCGTGGCCCGAGATCACCAGCACCGGGATCGACGGATCGCGCCGCTTGATCTCGTCGAGCAGCTCGAGCCCGTCGAGCCGCGAGCCCTGGAGCCAGACGTCGAGCAGGACCAGCGACGGGCGTCGTGCCGCGATCGCCTCCAGCGCGGTATCGCTGTCGCCAGCGTCGCGCGTGTCATAGCCTTCGTCCTCCAGAACGCCGGCCACCAGTTCGCGAATGTCACGTTCGTCGTCTACGACGAGAATATCGAGCGCCATCAAATCATGTCCGGTTACGAGTCATCATGGCGAGTTGGCCCTCCCCTGCCAACTCGGGTGCGGATGCCCCTTGGTCGAGCGCAGCCAGCGCCTTGGCGTCGAAGATCATGGTGACGACCGTGCCGCCACCCGGTCGATCGGAAAACCCGATCGTTCCGCAATGCTCCTCGATGATCTTCTTGACGATGGCAAGCCCGAGACCGGTGCCGCGGGCACGCGTCGTCACATAGGGCTCGACGATCCGGTCGCGATCGGCGGGGAGGCCGATCCCGGTATCGGCGACGGCGATTCCGACTGTTCGGCCCTCGTCCTGGGTCAGGGTCATCGTCACGGACCCACCGAGTTCGCCCCGTGTTTCAATGGCCTCGACCGCGTTCTTCACGATGTTCGTGAGCGCCTGGCCGATCTGGCGTCGGTCGCAGACGAGGGCCAACCCGGGATCGTCGTTGACCAGCGTGAAGCTGATACCGGGATGCGCGACTTCGTGCAGGAACAGCGCTTGGCGGGCGGCATCGACCAGCGATTCCTCGCGGAACACGGGTTTGGGCATGCGCGCGAACGACGAGAATTCGTCGACCATGCGGCGCAGATCGCCGACCTGGCGGATGATCGTGTCGGTCAGCCGCGAGAAGGTGCCGTCCTGCGCCTCGATCTTGCCACCGTAGCGGCGCTGCAACCGCTCCGCCGCGAGCTGGATCGGGGTCAGCGGGTTCTTGATCTCGTGCGCGATCCGCCGGGCGACGTCGGACCATGCCGCGCGGCGCTGATCGAGCAGTTGCTGCGTGATGTCGTCAAAGGTAAGGATCGGGCCGGTCGCCGGGCGCGCGATGCGCACCGCAAGCGTGCGGACCTCGCCCCCCTGCCCGACCTCGACGATCGCCTCGCGGTCGCCACCGTCGAGCATCTCGTCGAGTTCGGGGGCGACATCGACTAGGCGGCGCCCGACGAGCCCGCCCGCACCGGTGCCCAGCAAGGCGGTCGCGGAATCGTTGGCGATCGTGATCGTGCGCTCGCGGCCGGTCGCGACGACGCCCGCCGATACGCCAGCCATCACCGCCTCGATCAGCGCACGACGGTTTTCGAGCTGGCCGTTCGCCGTGACGAGCTCGGTATTCTGCTCCTCGAGGCGGTCGGTCATCTGGTTGAACGCATTCGCCAGCGTGCCGACCTCGTCGCGGCTGCGCGGATCGGGAACGCGTGCGGTCAGGTCGCCGGCCGCGACGCGACGCGCTGCATCGACAAGCTCCCCGACGGGACGGACGAGGCGATCGGCCACCGCAAGCGCGATCCAGACCGCGATACCGACGATCAGCAGCGAGATCACGAGCAACGCCGCGTTGAACCGCAGCTGCAGGCTCCGCGACCGCGCGAGGAGTGAGCGATAGCTCGTCAGCACCTCGTTCGCGCGGATCGTCTGGCCTGAGAGCAGCTTGGTATCCTCGACGCGTCCGGCATAGAGAAACAGCTCGTCGGAGCCCGGCAGCAACGTGATGGTCTGAATGCGGTCGCCGGTGACCGCGACGACCGCCGACTTGCCGCCGCGCAACTGGGCGATCGACTGGGGCGTCACCTGGCGCGCGAAATCGATCTTGTAGGGATCGACCACGGCGAAGGTCTGGATCTCATTCTGCGGCGTGACCTTGAACAGCGCGGCCTCGGACAGGCTGCGGTAATAGACCTGCTGGAGGAAATAGCCGGAGAAATCGGGGCTCTGGAGCGACTTGGCCTCGAGATAGCCCGACATGTCTGCGGCCATCGTGACGGTCGCCTCCTCCCACCGGCTGAGCTGGCGCGCGTAGGACGATTGCGCGAGCGCGGTGGCGTTTTCGAGCATCCCGCGGGCCTGGTCCGAATACCAGAACTGGACGCCGTACTGGAACAGCAGCGAGGCAAAGATCGTCACCAGCAGCATCGGCACCGCGGCGACGACCGAAAACAGCGCGACGAGCCGGACATGCAGTCGGCCACCACCACCGACCGGCGATCGTGCGGCGCGGCGCATCGCCACGCGACGCCCGAGCAGCATCAGCAACGCTATGCCGGGTACGAGGTTGGCGACCAGCAGCAGTGCGACCAGCGGCGGCGGGATCAGGCGCTGGGGGGCATCGCTGCCGTCGATAACGAAGTAGCTCGTCACGCCGACCGCGATCGCCGTCGCCAGCACGAGCGCCTCTACCGCAGGCGTCACTGCGAACCGGTGTGCAGGCCCGTCATCATCCATCGGTAGCGTCGCGGAAGCGATCATCGTTGCCCCGATACAACGTCAACCGTTGCCGGGAAACCACATAATGCGAGATTCAGAGTCGCCGCTGATCGTTCGGGCGCTGCGCGTCGCCGACATCGATGCCAAGCGTGTCGAGACGCTTGCGCAACGTGTTGCGATTGATCCCCATCGCCCGTGCGGCGCGGAGCTGGTTCTGGCCGTGGCGCGCGAGCATGGCTTCGATCAGGGGGCGCTCAACCTCGCCGATCACCCGGTCGTACAGGCTGCCGTCATCGAGTGCGGCAGGATTCTCGCGGGCGATCCGCTCGATCATCGCGCGTACCGCCTGGCCGATATCGAGATCGGCGGGTTCGCCGACGATCGCCTGCGTGCCGATCATCGCGCGGATCGCATCCGCCCCGATCACCTCGTCGCGCGACAGGACCGCGAGGCGG
The DNA here is from genome assembly GCF_049472435.1 of Sphingomonas sp. 4RDLI-65. NCBI lineage: Bacteria > Pseudomonadati > Pseudomonadota > Alphaproteobacteria > Sphingomonadales > Sphingomonadaceae > Sphingomonas > Sphingomonas sp. 4RDLI-65. The sequence continues at coordinate 451,174 of NZ_JBCEBT010000003.1, forward strand.
CGCATCAAATTCTCGAGCTCGCGGACGTTGCCGGGCCAGTCATGCGTGCCGAGCTGGGTCAGCGCATCGCTCGCCAACTGGCGGCGCGGCAACCCCTGGACCGCGGCGTGGTCGAGGAAATGGCGGGCGAGCAGGGCAATGTCCTGGCGGCGCTCGCGCAAGGCCGGCAGCGCGATCGGCACGACGTTAAGGCGGTAGAACAGGTCTTCGCGGAACTGCCCGGTCGCGACCTGGGCCGAGAGATCGCGATTGGTCGCCGCGACGATGCGGACGTCGACACGGATCGTCCGGGCCCCGCCGACGCTGGTGAACTCGCCCGACTGGAGCACGCGCAGCAACCGGGTCTGCGCCTCCATCGGCATGTCGCCGATCTCGTCGAGGAACAAGGTGCCGCCGGATGCCTGCTCGAATCGCCCGGCGTTGCGCGTCGCCGCGCCCGTAAAGGCACCGCGCTCGTGGCCGAACAGCTCGGCCTCGATCAGTTCGCGCGGGATTGCCGCCATGTTGATCGCCACGAACGGCGCGGTGCTGCGCGGACCCAGATCGTGGATGGCGCGCGCGACCAGCTCCTTGCCGGTGCCGGATTCGCCGGAGATCAGCACCGTCAGGTCGTTCGAGACGACACGCGCGATGACCCGGTACACGTCCTGCATCGCCGCGGACCGTCCGATCAGCGGAAGCGCGCGGTCCTCTTCACGCAGATCGTCGTCGGATACCATCCCGCCGCGCGCGAGCGCCCCCGTCACAGCGCGCGTCAGCACGTCGAGATCGAACGGCTTGGGGAGGTATTCGTATGCGCCGACCTCGGCCGCGCGGACTGCGGTGGTCAGGGTGTTCTGCGCGGAGAGGACGATGATCGGGAGCAGCGGAAAGCGCGCGGCGACGCTGCGAACATGATCGATGCCATCGCCATCCGGCAGGATCACGTCAGTCACGATCACGTCGGGCAAGGCGACGGCAAGCGCGCGTTCGAGCTGCGCGAGGCTGTCTGCAACCGTCACGTCGTGCCCGGCCCGGCGCAACGCCTGCGCGACGACGGTCCGGATCGCGGCGTCGTCGTCGACGACCAGAACGTTGCTCATGTCGGGACTCTCATGACGCGGCTCTCGGCAGCAGCAGGCGAAGGACGGTCATCTCGGGCGCACCCTCCCGGGCGTATTGGACGATCCCGCCCATGTCGCGCGTCAGCTTGTCGACGAGCGCGAGGCCGAGCCCCTGCCCTTCGCGCCGGCCGGACACGAACGGATCGAAGAGATGATCGGCGATGTCGACGGGCGCGCCCGGGCCATTGTCGAACACGCAGATCTCGATCGGCAGCGGCAGGCGTGGCTTGCCCGGCGCCGAACTGACGGTGATGCCGTGCCGGTAGGCGGTGGTCATCACGATGCGGGGTTCGCGTTCGTTTCGAACGGCTTCGCGGGCGTTCTTGAGAAGATTTATGATGATCTGGAGCAGCGCGTCTCGGTTGATCTGCGCGGGAGGAAGCGATGGGTCGAAGCGTTCCTCGATCGCGATACCGCGGGCGAAGCCGGCCAGTGCGAGGCGGCGGGCATGGCCGAGCAGCGGGTAGATGTTCTCGCTGGCGAGCGGCAGCGGCCGGGTATCGCTAAAATCCTGCATCCGATCGATCAGCGCCGCGATGCGGTCGACTTCGGTAACGATGAGCGTGGTGAGTTCGCCTGCGCCGAGCAATTGCGCCGCACCGCGGATGCCCGACAGCGGGTTCTTGATCTCGTGCGCGAGCATCGCCGCTGCGCCGACCGCTGCGCGCGCGCCGGCCGCGCGGTCGGCGGAATGGCCGAGGCGCCTTGAGGTTGCGGCGGAATGGAGCGTGATGGCGCGCCAGCCGGGATAGTCGGCGATCTGCGTCTCGGCGAAATCGACGCGGATCTTCACGCCGCGCGCGGTCGCTATCTCGGTGTCGTAGACCGCCAGTCCGTGGCCATCGCGGTTGCGCGGATCGTCGGGCGGCGGGATGATCGCGTCCAACGGCTGGCCGATCATCAGCCGCTCGGAGAAGTTGAGCAGTTGTTCGGCCAGCGCATTGGCGTGCGCGACACGGTGGTCGGGATCGACGACGACGACCGCGACCGGCAGCGCGGCGAACAGGTCCGCGAAGCCCGGTCGCGCGCGCGAATGCGTGTCAGGCTGCTGCAAGATCGCGCCAGGGAGCGTAGAACTCGGCCAGCATCGCCTTGACCTGCTTGGGATCAGGGATCTGGTTCACCTTGTTGCGGAACTCGGCCGAACCGGGCAGCCCCTTGGTGTACCAGCCGATATGTTTCCGCGCCATGTTGACGCCGGTCTCGATCCCGTAATGTTCGAGCATCGCTTCGTAGTGGCCTGCGATCGCGTCATATTGTTCGGTGATCGACGGGTCCTCGATGCGCCGGCCGGTGGCGAACCATTCCATCACCTGGCCGAGCACCCACGGACGGCCATAGCTGCCGCGACCGATCATCAGGCCGTCGGCGCCGGACTGGTCCATCGCCGCCTCGGCGTCCTCGATGGTGCAGATGTCGCCATTGACGATCACTGGCACGCTTACCGCGTCCTTGACCTTCCGGACGAAGCCCCAGTCGGCGTTGCCCTTGTACATCTGATTGCGCGTGCGGCCGTGGACGGTGATCAGCTTGATGCCGAGGTCCTCGGCAATGCGGGCTAGATCGGGGGCGTTGAGGCTGTCGTGGCACCAGCCCATCCGCATTTTCAGCGTCACGGGCACGTTGACCGCCTTGACCGTGGCCTCGATGATCGCGCTGGCGAGCTTGGTGTCGCGCATCAGCGCCGAGCCCGCGTCGCCGTTGACGACTTTGCGCACCGGGCAGCCCATGTTGATATCGATGATCGCGGCGCCGCGATCCTGGCTGAGCTTCGCGGCCTCGCCCATCTCGTAGGGAGTGCAGCCGATCAGCTGCATCGACACCGGCTCCTCGAGCCGATCCCACGCTGCCTTCTGCAACGACTGGCGCGTCTCGCGGATCGCCGCCTGGCTCGCCACCATCTCGGTGACGTTGAGGCCCGAACCATAGCGTCGCACGAGCGTGCGGAACGGCATGTCGGTGACGCCGGTCATCGGCGCGAGCACGACGGGGCTTTCGATCCGGACGGGACCGATCTGGATGGGGTTCAAGTTACGCATGAATGTGCCTGAAAAAGAGGCATCGCCCTACCGCGTCCGGTGGTTTTTCGCAAGACTGGCGAGCATCGGGACGAACCGCTAGGTCGCGAGGATGACACAGACCCAGCGTATCGTCGCGATCATCGTCGCCGCCGGAACCGGCGTGCGCGCCGGGGGAGCGGTTCCCAAGCAGTTCGCGCTGATCGCCGGGCGTCCGATGGTCGCCTATTCCTACGATGCGTTCGCCGCGCATCCTTCGATTGCCGAGACGATCGTCATTATCGGTGAAGGGCAGCAAGCCCTTGCCACCGAATCGCTCGACCGCGGCGTGAGAACCGTGATCGGTGGAACGACGCGCCGCGAGTCGGTCGCGAACGGACTCACAGCGGTCGCCGATGCGACGCACGTGCTGATCCACGACGCGGCCCGCCCCTTTCTTTCTGCCGCCGTCATCGATTCGCTCGTCTCGGCCTTGAAGACCCGGGACGCAGTTATCCCCGTCCTTCCGGTGGCCGATACGCTTGCCCGTGGCACGGTCCTGCTAGGCGACATCGTGCCTCGCGCGGACCTCAACCGAGTGCAGACTCCGCAGGCGTTTTCCGTTGAAGCGTTACGCGCCGCGCACGCCGTCTGGCCCGCTGACGAGGACGCCACCGACGACGCGCAGATGGTGCGGCGGCTTGGCGTCGGCGTCGCGTTGGTGCAGGGCTCGGCGATGCTCGAGAAAGTCACCCACCCCGAAGATTTCGCGGCCGCCGAAGCGCGCGTCGCCTACGAAACCCGCACCGCGATGGGTTTCGACGTCCACCGGCTCGAAGTCGGCGAGGAGCTTTGGCTCGGCGGCGTCCAGATCCCGCACGACAAGGGGCTGTCGGGGCATAGCGACGCCGACGTCGCGCTCCACGCGCTGACCGACGCGCTGCTTGGGACGATCGCGGCGGGCGATATCGGTACGCATTTTCCGCCGAGCGACCCGCAGTGGAAGGGCGCCGACTCCGCGCAGTTCCTCCAGCACGCCGCCAAGCTGATCGCGGACAAGCGCGGCCGGATCGATTTCGTCGACCTGACGCTGATGTGTGAAGCGCCGAAAATCGGGCCGCACCGCGCGGCGATGACTGCGCGGATCGCCGACCTGCTTGGCCTCACGATCGACCGGGTCAGCGTCAAGGCAACGACGACGGAGCGGCTCGGTTTCACCGGTCGCGGCGAAGGGATCGCGGCGCAGGCTGTTGCGACCGTCCGCGTTCCCGGAATGCCGGCATGAAGGCCCGCATGAGAATCGGCGCTGCACTTGCCTCCGTCGCGCTCCTCGCCAGCCCGGCGGTCGCGCAACCCCGCTGCATCACTGGACCCGAGGCAGAGTCGCTGACGCTCGTCGCGATGCCTGACATACTGCGCGAAACCGGCCGCGTGTGTGCGGCGCAGCTTCCCGCCGCCAGTCTCATCCGGTCGCAGTCGAGTGCGCTGATCGACCGGTATCAGATCGAGTCCGACCGGGCCTGGCCATCCGCGCGCGCGGCGATCGTCAAGCTGAGCGATCCTGCGGTCGACGCGATGCTAGATTCGGAGTTTGCGCGGCCGTTGCTGACGACGCTGCTGGTGCCGCAGATCGTCGGGCGGATCGCGACGCGCGATTGCGGGACGATCGACCGGATGGTGACGCTGCTCCAGCCCTTGCCACCGCGCAACACCGCGGGCATCGTCGTGGAGACGTTGCGGTACCTGAAATCTCAGAAGCCGCGCGGCGGTGATATCGCCGCGGTAGCGATGCTGCTGTGCCCGGTGGAGACACGTTGATGGACACGATCCTTCCCGCCGAACTGGTTGCTGCCGCGCGTAAGGTCGTCGAGCAGAACCGCGCTATCGGCCGCCGGGTCGCGGTCGCCGAAAGCTGCACCGGCGGCCTCGTCGCAGCGGCGCTGACCGAGATTCCTGGATCGTCCGACGTGTTCGAGGTGGGCTTCGTCACCTATTCGAACGAAGCCAAGCTCGGCGTGTTGAAGATCAGTTCCGACGTGCTGGAGACTTTCGGCGCGGTCTCGATCGCGGTGGCGTGGAGCATGGCGCAGGCCGCACTCAAGCAGTCTGGCGCGGACATCGCGGTCGCGATTACCGGTGTCGCTGGCCCCGGCGGCGGTTCGCTCAAGAAGCCGGTCGGCACCGTCGTGTTCGGTCGCGCTGAGAAGGGCGGCGATCCGTCCGACGTCCATGCCGATCGCAAGGATTTCGGCGATCTCGGCCGCGGCGGGATTCGGCTTCAGGCCGCGTTGTGTGCGCTTGAACTCTTGCTACCGGATGCGTCAGCCCCGTAAAGCTCGGCGGCGCGGGTCTCGAACGCGCCGATCATTTTCCGCAACGCGGCACCGAACACCTGCCCGGCGATCATCTCGAACATCCGGTTCTTGAACGCAAAGTCGACGGTGAAGTCGACCGCGCAGCCTTGCGGTTCGGGCCGGAAATGCCATTCGTTGCGCAGGTACTTGAGTGGCCCGTCGACGTAATCGACGGTGAGTTCGCTCGGGCGCACCTTCTCCACCCGCGACGTGAACGTCTCGCGCAGGCCCTTGAAGCCGACGATCATGTCGGCGAGCGTCTCGGTCTCGCTGTTCGACCGCACACGCATCGCGCTGACCCAGGGCAGGAACTCTGCGTAGCGTCCGACATCGGCGACCAGGTCGAACATCTGCTCAGGTGTGTAGGGCAAATGGCGCGTTTCCGAATGCTTCGGCATCAGATGCGCGCGACGCCCAGTTTCGCATCGCGGTTCGCGCGCAATTTCTCGAAATCGTCGCCGGCGTGATAGCTCGACCGGGTGAGCGGCGACGATGCGACCAGCAGGAAGCCCTTGGCGCGGGCGATCGAGGCATAGGCGTCGAACGCCTTGGGCGGCACGAACTCTGCGACCTTCGCATGGCGCGGTGTGGGCTGGAGATACTGGCCCATCGTCAGGAAATCGATGTCGGCGCAGCGCATGTCATCCATCACCTGATGGATCTCCAGGCGCTCCTCGCCGAGCCCGAGCATCACGCCCGATTTGGTGAAGATCGACGGATCATGCTTCTTGACGCTCTCCAGCAGCCGCAGCGACGCATAGTAGCGCGCACCCGGGCGGATCGTCGGATAGAGCCGCGGCACGGTCTCGAGATTGTGGTTGTAGACGTCGGGTCGTGCCTCGACGATTGACTCGATCGCGGCCTGCGCCTTGTTGCGGAAATCGGGCGTCAGGATCTCGATCGTCGTCGTCGGGTTCGACGCGCGGATCGCCTGGATAACCTTCACGAACTGCGACGCGCCACCATCGGGCAGATCGTCGCGATCGACCGAGGTGATGACGATGTGGTTGAGCCCCATCTGCGCGGCCGCGTCGGCGACGTTCTGCGGCTCCATGCGATCGACTGCGCGGGGCATGCCGGTCTTGACGTTGCAGAACGCACAGGCGCGCGTGCAGGTGTCGCCGAGGATCATGACGGTAGCATGCTTCTTCGACCAGCATTCGCCGATGTTGGGGCACGCCGCCTCTTCGCACACGGTCGTTAGGCTTTTCGAGCGCATCAACTCGCGGGTCTTTGCGAAGCCAGCGGAGGTCGGCGCCTTGACGCGGATCCAGTCGGGCTTGCGCGCGCGGACCGGCGCAGCCATCGGGGTCATGTCGTTCATGAGGTGCCAGATAGCCCCGCCCTGCCCTGGAGACAATGGTGGCGGATCAGGTCGGCCCGTTTGAACGGCTGGAAAAACGGGATAAAATGATGGAACCAGATCCAACATGACAAGTTTGTCATGTTGCAGTGCAAACGTCCATGAAAGGCTAACCGTGCCAACTCACTTTCCGGAAATGATCGAAGGCTATCACCGTTTCAAGGACGGCCCCTGGGAGGAGCAGCGCGAGCGCTGGAAGGAACTGAAAGACGGCCAGAGCCCGAAGGTGATGATCATCGCCTGCTCGGACAGCCGCGTCGAACCCGCGCAGATTTTCGACACGCTGCCGGGCGAAGTGTTCGTCGTCCGTAACGTCGCCAACCTGGTACCGCCGTTCGAAACCGGTGGTGGTTATCACGGCGTCTCGGCGGCGATCGAGTTCGCCGTCACCCAGCTGAAGGTCGAAGAGATCGTCGTGATGGGCCATGAGAAGTGCGGTGGCTGCAAGGCGGCCCTGACGCAGGCGTTCGCGGATGCCGAGCACGGCGCGGGCGGCTTCGTCTCCGACTGGGTCAGCCTGCTCGATGGCGCGCGCGAGAAGGTGATCGCGAAGTATGGCGAGGGCGCCGAGGCCGGTCGCGAGATGGAACTCGAGTCAGTCCGCACCTCGATCGCCAACCTGCGCACCTTCCCGTTCGTCACCGAAGCCGAGGCCGCCGGGACGCTGGCGCTGCGCGGTGCCTATTTCGGCATCGACAAGGGCCAGATGCTGCTGCTCAACGAGGATGACGAGTTCATCCAGGCCGAGGCAGCAGAGGCCAAGTCCGCAAAGGCCTGACGGTTCAGCGAAGGCCTAACGCCTTCTCCGCCACGCGCTTGACCTTCGGGTCGAGCGGTGGCGGCACCATCGACACCCCGGCTTCGAGGCGGTCCGCGATCAGCGTCAGCGCTGCGATCCGGGCCGCCTTTTTGTCGTTGCCGTCTATCACCGTCCACGGCGCGGTCGCGGTATCGGTGCGCGCGAACATCTCCGCCATCGCCTCCAGATAATCGCCGCGCTTCGACCGGTTGTGATAATCGTCGAGCCCGGTCTTCCAATGCTTCCACGGATCGTCGAGCCGCGCCTTCAGGCGACGGTCCTGTTCCTTCTGCGTGGTGTGGATGAACAGCTTTACGAGGGTGGTGCCGCTCTCGACCTGCTGCGCTTCGAACGCGTTGATCTCGTCATAGCCGTGGCGCCATTCTGTCTCGCTGGCGAACCCTTCGACGCGCTCGACCAGGACGCGGCCGTACCAGCTGCGATCGAACACCGCGATGTTGCTGCAGGCGGGCAAGCGGTTCCAGAAGCGCCAGAGGAAATGGTGCGCCTTCTCGTCCGCGGTCGGCGCGGCGATCGGCCAGACCTTGTAGTTGCGCGGGTCCCATTCGGCGGAGAGGCGCTGGATGATGCCGCCCTTCCCCGCCGCGTCCCAGCCCTCGAACATGATGATGGCGCGCGTTCCACCGACGATGTGCGCGACCTGGATGTGCTCGAGACGCTTCTGGAGTTCCTTCAGGTCGTGCTTGTACTTGCCGTCATATTCGTCGCCGGTTTCGTAGTCGGCCAGATGGATCGTCATGCGTTGCTCTCCGTCGCTAGTGGAACATGAACGTTCCAAGGCCCTCGACGACGCAGGACGAACCAATAATAGGCAATCGAGAGCAGGATTTCGGCCGCGGTCATGATCAGGCCGGGGCGGCCCTCCTCCAGATCGAACCAGCTCGTCCAGCAGACATAGCCGAGCGCCAGCAGCGTTACGAGGGGCGCCAGCGGATAGAGCGGCATCTGGTACGGCGCGTGGGCGGTCTTGCCGGTCCGCCTGCCGACCATCGCCGCGACGCAGATGCCCGCGTAGATCGCGACGAGGCCGGTGCCGCTGAGGACGAGCAACAGTTGCAGCGGCAGGAAGCAGGCGACGATCCCGAACCCGCCGACGAGCAGCGTACCGACCCAGGGCGAGCCGAACTTCGGGTGGACGTGCGCCATCCACTGATCGAGCGGGCGGCCCCATGAGCCGTCACGCGCGGTGCCGTAGAAGAACCGCGCGCAGGCGAGGATGCAGGCAATCACCGCGTTGACGATCGCGACAACCACGCCGACCGAAATCCAGTTGGCCATTGCCGAGCCGCTCCGGAGGGCGACGAGGAGGCCGAAAGGATCGCTCGCGGTGAGCGTGGCGTGGAGGTCGGGTGCGCCGACGAGGACAGCGACGATCGGGATGCCCTCGAACAGCAGCGTCAGCGCGAGGGACGCCATGATCGCGCGGGCGATCAACCGCGGCGCGTCGAGCATCTCCTCGCCGAAATACACCGCGGCGCCATAGCCATTGAGCGCGAAGATCGCGATCGAGGTGGCGAGGCCGATCGACGCGGCGGACGCCGGAACTAGGGCAGCACCTTGCGGCATCACCGAGTGGAGGAGCAGGTCGCCGAACGGGCGCACGGCGTCGGCAAATCCGAGCCAGACGACCGCGAGGATCGCCAGCATCTCGACCAGCAGGAAGAGCCCGGTGAGCCAGGCGTTCACCTTGATCTGGAGGATCGCGACCAGCGTCGATCCGGCGACTACGGCGATCGCGACGGGAATCTGCGGCAGGCCGGGAACGAGCGTGCCGAGCACCGCGCTGACGCCGAGCCCAGCGACCGGCGGGAAGAGCAGGTTGTTGAAGACGTTGACGCCGAGCATGACGAACCCCGCCATCGGCCCGAGGGTATGCGCGACCGCGACATACTCGCCGCCGGCGACCGGCCAAGCGGACGAGAGTTCGGCATAGACGAACGCGGTGGCGACGCAGACGAGTCCGGCGATCAGCGTCGCCCACACCGCGCCGGTGCCCGCGACCTGGAGCATGCCGGGGACGATGACGAACACCGACGAGGCCGGGGTCGCGACCGAGAGGGTGAGGAAGAGGACGCCCATGACGCCGAGGCTGCGGACGAGTCTCGGCGCCGCCGCCGGTGTCATCTGATCGTCGAGCATGCCATCCCCTTACAGTGGAGGGGTATTTGCATGGTTAACTGGGTTGGGAAAGCGGCGGGGTGTACAACTTTACCCCTCGCCCCTCCGGGGAGAGGGAGGGGCCCGCCCGCGCTTGCGGGTGGGAGGGTGAGGGCACGCGCTCGTGTCGCAACGTGCCCTCACCCTCGTTCGCTTTGCGAGCTTTCCCTCTCCCCGGCGGGGAGAGGGTTAGGGACGTCACCCAGCGTTAGGCGCGACCACCTTCGTCGCGTCTTTCGGGCCATCGACGGTCAACCGGATGTTGAGTTCCTTCAACTGCTTCGCGCTGACCGGGCTCGGCGCGCCCATCATCAGATCCTCGGCCTTCTGGTTCATCGGGAACAGCACGACCTCACGGATGTTCGGCTCGCCCGCGAGCAGCATCACCATCCGGTCGATCCCCGGCGCCGAGCCACCATGCGGCGGCGCGCCGACCTTGAACGCGTTGATCATGCCCGCGAAGTTCGTGTCGACGTCGGCCTGCGTATAGCCGGCGATCTCGAACGCCTTGTACATGATCTCAGGGCGATGGTTCCGGATCGCGCCCGACGACAGCTCGACGCCGTTGCAGACGATATCGTATTGGTACGCGAGGATATCGAGCGGATCCTTGGTCTCCAGCGCCTCCATCTCGCCCTGCGGCATCGAGAACGGGTTGTGGCTGAAGTCGACCTTCTTCGCGTCCTCGTCATATTCGAACATCGGGAAGTCGACGATCCAGCAGAACTCGAACCGGTTCTCGTCGATCAGGCCGAGGTCCGCGCCGATCCGCGCGCGGGCTGCGCCTGCGAGCTTAGAGGCGGGCAGTTCCTTGCCGGCCGCGAAGAAGATGCCGTCGTTCGGGCCGAGGCCCATCTCGGCGATCAGTTTCCGCGTCGCTTCCTCGCCGTGGTTCTTGGCGATCGGGCCACCGAGTTCACCGTTCTTCTGCGTGATGTAGCCGAGCCCGGCATGCCCTTCGGCACGCGCCCAGTCGTTCATGTCGGTGAAGAATTTGCGGCTCTTGTCCGCGGTGTTCGGCGCGGGAATCGCCCGGACCACGTCACCGCCTGCGACGATGCCCGCGAACAGGCCGAAGCCCGAATCGACGAAGTGATGGCCGACGTCGTGAATCAGGATCGGGTTGCGCAGATCGGGCTTGTCGCTGCCGTATTTGAGCATCGATTCGCGGTAGGGGATGCGCTTGAACGGGAGGGCCGACACTTGGCGACCCTTGCCCTGCCAGTCAGCGAATTCCTCGAACACGCCGTGAAGGACGGGCTCGATCGCGTTGAATACGTCGTCCTGCGTGACGAAGCTCATCTCGAAATCGAGCTGGTAGAATTCACCCGGCGAACGATCGGCGCGCGCGTCCTCGTCGCGGAAGCACGGCGCGATCTGGAAATAGCGGTCGAAGCCTGCGACCATCAGCAGCTGCTTGAACATCTGCGGCGCCTGCGGGAGCGCGTAGAACTTGCCCGGATGGACGCGGCTCGGCACCAGGTAATCGCGTGCGCCCTCAGGGCTCGACGCGGTCAGGATCGGCGTCTGGAATTCGGTGAACCCCTGCCCGTTCATGCGGTTACGCAGCGATGTTATCACCTGGCTCCGGAGCATGATGTTGGCGTGCAGCCGCTCGCGACGCAGATCGAGGTAGCGATAGCGCAGGCGGATATCCTCGGGATACTCGGCCTCGCCCGCGACCGGCATCGGCAACTCGCCGGCCATCGACTGGACCGTTGCGGCGGTCGCGCGGATCTCGATCCCGCCGGTCGGCAGGTTCGGGTTCACGGCTTCGGGCGCCCTGGCCGTGACCTTGCCGGTGATCGTGACGACGCTTTCGCTCTTCAGGCCCTCGATGACCTTGAAGACCGGGCCGCTGACGTCGGTGACGATCTGGGTGATGCCATAGTGATCGCGCAGATCGATGAAGACGAGGTCGCCGTGATCGCGCTTCTTGTGGACCCAGCCGGAGACGCGGACCTCTTCGCCGACCTGTTCGGGGCGGAGGGCGGCGCAGTTGTGGGTGCGATAGGCGTGCATGATGGGTCTTCTCGGACGATAAACAGGTGGTCCGCGCTTCCCTTCATCACCCGCCTTTGTCAACCTTGGCGAGCCTCGCTATGGACGGTCCATGCATATCCACCCGCTTATCTCCGACAGTGCCACGCTCGCCAATCTGTGCGCGCGCATGGCCGACGCCGACTATGTGTGCGTCGACACCGAATTCATGCGCGAGAGCACCTATTACCCGGAGCTCTGCCTGATCCAGATCGCCGACGACAAGGAGGCGGCCGCAATCGACCCGATGGCACCGGGGATCGACCTGAAGCCGCTGCTCGACCTGCTCGTCGAGAATCACGACGTGCTGAAGGTGGTTCACGCCGGCGGGCAGGACATCGAGATCGTCTACAACCTCACCGGCAAGACGCCCTTCCCGCTGTTCGACACGCAGGTCGCGGCGATGGCGCTCGGCCAGGGCGAGCAGATCGGCTATTCGAACCTCGTCGACAGCTGGCTCGGAATCGCGGTCGACAAGGGCGCGCGGTTTACCGACTGGGCGCGCCGGCCGCTCGACGCACGGCAGATCGAATATGCGATCGGCGACGTCACGCATCTGTCGAAGATCTTCCCGAAGATGCTCGAGCGGTTGCGCAAGACCGGGCGCGGCGTGTGGCTCGATCAGGAGATGGAGCGGCTTGGCGACATTGCCAATTATGCGAACGATCCGGATCTGGCGTGGAAGCGCGTGCGGATTTCGGGGCGCAAGCCTGACGTGCTGGGCAGGTTGAAGGCGCTGGCGCGGTGGCGCGAGCTCGAGGCGCAGGCGAAGGATTTGCCGCGCGGGCGGATCGTCAAGGACGAGACGCTGGGCGACATGGCGGGGCATCCGCCGCGGAAGCAGGCGGACTTGGCCCGGATCCGTGGGTTGTCGGCGACTTGGGCCGGCAACGATATTGGTGGTCGCTTGATGGCGGCGATCGAGGGTGCACAGCCGCTGAGCGACGAAGAAATGCCGCCGCGCGACGATCGTAAGCCGGGGCTCGGCAAGGAGGGGTCGCTGGTCGCAGACCTCCTCAAGCTGTTGCTCAAGATTCGCTCGCGAGACATTGATGTTGCGTCGAAATTGCTCGCGCGAACCGATGAGCTAGAGGCGCTGGCAGCCGGCGTTCGGACCGGGCTGCCGATGCTGGAAGGCTGGCGGTTCGATCAGTTCGGGCGTGATGCGCTCGACTTGGTCGAAGGACGACTCGCGTTTGCGGTCATCGGCGGCAAGCTCAAGATGACGCGTACGGAGGATGCCGCATGAGGATCGTTCTGGTCGCAGTCTTGGCCGCCACGGCGGCGTGTACGCCGGTAGAGATGCGCGGCGAGACGCCGGCTGCTGCACCGGTGGCTGCGGCGTGCAATGCCGATTCGCTGGGCGATCTAGTCGGCAAGCGCGCGAGCGATGCCCGGGCGGATGTGATGCAGACCCGGTCGGGATCGCGGACGCTGCGCTGGATCGCGCCGAACACCGCGGTGACGATGGATTTTCGGCCTGACCGGCTGAATGTGTACGTCGATGCGAAGGGCCGGATCGAACGCTTCACCTGCGCCTAAATCTGCTCGGTATATCCTCCCCTTGCAGGGGAGGTGGCTGGCGCTTGCCAGACGGAGGGGTGCCTCCCTCGATAGCGCGATACCCCTCCGTCAGTCCTCCGGACTGCCACCTCCCCTGCCAGGGGAGGAATTAGCTGAGTGCCAACACGGGTTTGCGGCCTAACGCGGTCGCCAGAGCGGTATGGCGACGTTCTACCGCCTCTCCGTAGAGCCCGCGATCGTCCGAGCGGAGCGTCAGCGTCAGGGAGACACCGTCGTCCGCGAGGCTGGAGCGTTTCAACGGTCCGGCCAGGCCGCCGCTCATGCGCTGGCCAAGGCGCATCGCCAGCCCCCACGCGGTCGCGCTCTTTACCGCCGCAGGACTTGCCAAGCGGCCTACCGGATCTGCGGCCGCCAAGTCGCCGCCCAGGCTCGTATATAGCGCTTGCGCCAACATGCCCCGACCCGGGGCGTCGATCGCCACCCAATTGCCGTGCAGCGCGACCTCCACGCCCCGTTCGGCGCGGAACTCCGGATTGGCTCGCCAGCCAACGTCCGCGAGCAGGCATGCGGTATGACGGAGTCGCGCCATTGCAGGCGGCTCGGTGGTAAATAACGGCGCGAGCCAGCGATCGAGCAAGTCGCCGTGCTCGGGAAACCGGCCCAGCAGGCGGCCTTCTTCGCGGGCGGCAACGATCAGCGGGTCGAGCGTGCGGTCTGCGGGCTTCAGATGTTCGTAGAGCAGCCCTTCGCGCAGACCGTAGGCCGATACGACCGTCGTCTTGCTGCCGAGCTGGCGCATCAGCACGCCGAGCAATGCGGCGGCGTCGGCCAGCGTCGCGGTACGGCCCGACGACAAGCCCGGGATAGCCTTCAGGCGGGGCTTCGAAAGCTGCGGGATCGTCCGGCTCAACCGCGTGATGGTCGCGGCGGTCATCGGGTATTGGTGGATGATCGGCAGCGGATAGTCCGACAGCTCCATGTCGAGACGCGCGAGCGCACGCCACGATCCGCCGACGAGGTAGAGCGGAAGCCCCTGCCCCTTGGCCGTCCAGCCCGCCTCGCGGACCAACCTCGCCACGTAGCGTTCGAGCACTTTGCCGCGTTTGGCGCGAAGCGGGCCGATGCGGAGCACGCCGAGCGGGAACGAGACGCGATCCTCGATCTTGCCGCGGCGGACGCGGACGAGTTCGAGACTGCCGCCGCCGAGATCGCCGACGATGCCGTCTGCATCGGGGATCGCGGAGAGCACGCCGTAGCCGGCCGCACTCGCTTCCTGCTCGCCCGAAAGCGTCTCTACCTTGAGGCCGAGTTGCTCAGCCGTTGCAATGAGTTCGCCGCCGTTCTTCGCATCACGAACCGCCGCCGTCGCGACCGTGCGGAGCGTCGAGCATTCCATCTCGCGTGCGACGGCCGCGAACCGAGCAAGTGCCACCCGCGCCGTCTTTAGCGCCGACTTCTCGATTGACCCGGTTGCCGCCAGGCCTCGACCAAGCCCCGCAAGCACCTTCTCGTTGAACCGGATCGCGGGCAGCCGTGGCGGTCCCTGATACACGACCAGACGAATCGAGTTCGAGCCGATGTCGATGATCCCCGTACGCGGGTGATCGTCGGTCTCGGCCTTGGGGGGCGAATTGCCGAACAGGACGCTGGTGACGCTCATCGTTTTCGGCGGAGCGACAGCGTTGGCACGGCATTACTGGTCGCGAGCGAGGCGCCGCGGCCGGAGAGCGAAGGATTCGTCATGAAATACCGATGCAGGTTGAACGGGCGGTCGCCGGGATCGACGCGGCTATATTCGCCGTCGGGGCCTAGCTCCCAACTCTGCTCGTTGTCGATCAGGTTCGCGACCATCACCTGGTCGAGGATCTGATCGTGGACGGTCGGGTTGAGGATCGGCAGCATATATTCGACACGGCGGTCGAAGTTGCGCGGCATCCAGTCGGCCGACGAGATGAACAGCTTGGCGCCGTCATTGGGGAGCGCCTTGCCGTTGCCGAACGCCCAGATCCTGCTGTGCTCGAGGAACCGCCCGATCACCGACTTCACGCGGATCGTTTCGGACAATCCGGGCACGCCGGGGCGCAGGCAGCAGATGCCGCGGATGATCAGGTCGATCTCAACCCCTGCCCCGCTCGCCTCGTACAGCTTCTCGATCACCGCGGGGTCGACCAGCGAGTTCATCTTCGCCCAGACGCCGGCGGGCTTGCCGGCGCGGGCGTTGGCGATCTCGACGTCGATCAGGTTCATCAGGTTCTGGCGAAGATCGCGCGGGCTCAGGCTGACGCGCGCCATGTCGGTCGGTTCGACATAGCCGGTGATGTAGTTGAACATTTGTGCCGCATCGCGCCCGACCGCAGCGTCAGCGGTGAAGAAGCTGAGGTCGGTGTAGATCTTGGCGGTGACAGGGTGATAATTGCCGGTGCCGAAATGGCAGTAGGTGCGGAACGCCTGGCCTTCGCGGCGGACCACCAGCGAGACCTTCGCGTGCGTCTTCCAGTCGATGAAGCCGTAGACGACCTGCACGCCTGCGCGTTCCAGTGCTGAGGCCCAGACCATGTTCTGTTCTTCGTCGAACCGTGCCTTCAGCTCGACGACTGCGGTTACCGACTTGCCGGCTTCGGCCGCGGTGATGAGCGCGTTGATGACCGCAGGCTGCTTGCCGGCGCGGTACAGCGTCTGCTTGATCGCCACGACGTCGGGGTCGTTCGCCGCCTGTTTCAGGAAGGCAAGCACCACCTCGAACGTTTCGTACGGGTGGTGGACGACGATGTCCTTGGCCTTGATCGCCGCGAAGCAGTCGCCGCCGAATTCGCGGATTCGCTCGGGGAAGCGCGGCGTGAACGGCGGGAACTTCAGGTCGGGGCGATCCTCGTCGACCAAGCCGTCGAGGTCGACGATGCCGAGAAGGTTGCCGCTTTCGGTGATGATCGCGTCGGCGCCGCCGAGTTCGTCCTTGAGGACCGCGGCGAGCACGTCGGGGATGCCGGTTTCGAGTTCGAGCCGGATCACGCGACCGCGGCGGCGGCGCTTGATCGCGTTGGCGAAGTAGCGGACGAGATCTTCGGCTTCCTCCTCGATCTCCATGTCGCTGTCGCGCAGCACGCGGAAGCTGGCGGCGGCGAGGACGTCGTAGCCGGGGAACAGGACGGGGGCGAACCGCTTGAGCAGCGTCTCGACCGCGATATAGCGCGCCGGCTCGCCGGGCAGGCGGATGAAGCGGGTCATCGTGTGCGGGAGCATGACCAGTTCGCGGACCGGCTCGTTGTCCGAGATGCGGACGAGGTCGAAGATCACCGACAGGCCGCGGTTCGGGATGAACGGGAAGGGATGCGCGGGATCGAGCGCCTGCGGGGTCAGGATCGGGAAGATCTGGTCGCGGAAATGCGTTTCGAGCCATTCGTCCGCCTCGCCTTCGATGGCTTCGCGGCGGAGGACGAACAGCCCGGCTTCGTCGAGCAGCACGCGGAGATCGCCCCATACCGCCTGCTGGCTCGCCATCAGCGCGTCGGCCTCGCGGACGATAGCGGTCAGCTGCTGGCCGGCAGTCAGCCCGTCTGCCGAGCGCCGATCGACGTCCTGCGTCTGCTGCCCCTTCAGGCCGGCGACGCGGACCATGAAGAACTCGTCGAGATTCGAGCCCGAGATCGACAGGAAGCGGAGCCGTTCGAGCAGCGGATGCGCTGGGTTGCACGCCTCCTCCAGCACGCGGCGGTTGAACGCCAGCCAGGACAGTTCGCGGTTGAAATACCGGTCGTTCGGCTCTGCGCCGATGGGATCGTCGTCGTCTTCCGCTTGGCGGACGATATGGGCTGGACGGTTCATCGGGCCTCTTGGGGGCTTATGGTGGCGTAAAGAGCGGCAAATCCAGGGCGAGTTGCGGTCGGAGGATCAGCCCGGCCTCGGTGAGTGTGGTTCGTGCAAGAGGAATGGACAAGCGCTTGCGACGTTCCATCGCCTCCTGATCGAGCGCATCGACGGTTCGCGTTACGGTAATATGACTGCGCTCGATTCGGGTCGCGAGCCAGTCGATCAGATCGGGCCGCGCATCGAGGCTGCGGCGCTCGAACAGATGCGCCAGCAACAGCCGCATGAGTTCGTCGTCGGGCGCGCCGATCGCCGCGATCGGGCTGGCGGCGAGGCGCGAGCGGAGATCGGGGAGCTTCACCTTCCATTCGGGCGGCGCAGCGTCCGCAACGATCAGCAGCGGCCTGTGCTCCTCTTGCGCGCGGTTCCAGGCGTGGAACAACTGCGCCTCTGGCACGCGTTCGGCATCGTCGATGATCGTGCCGCCGCTCTTCGCCGCGAAGATCCGCGCGAGCAGGCTGCGGCCCGATTTGCGCGGGCCGGTGAGGATGGCGGTCATGACGGGCCAGGTGGCCGTATGCTCCAAAGTGTGGACCGCTCGCGAGTTGGAGGGGGTAACCAGAAAGGCGTCGTCGCGAGGGTCCGCCGGCCACCCGAGTGGCAGCGCGATTTGAGTCATCTTGGTCGCGCTCACCCTGTCGTCACGTTGTCCGCGGGCAGATCCGGCGGAAGAAGTTGGGCGACCCGGCGAATTCGGATCGTCTGGCCGGAGCCGAATACCTGGTAGCCGCGGGCTTCCAATGCGGTCTTCAGCGCCGCCGGATCGCCGTCGTACGCGACGCGCATCAACGAGACGCCACCGAGCGCGAGACTGGTCGTCGCTGCGGAGCGGACGCCGGGGATCGCGCGGAGGGCGGCTTCGGTCGAAGACACCGCCGTAGCTGCGGGCGTGTCGAACTGGACGGTGATCGAGATGCCCGCGCCACCGGTCAGGACCGCTGTGTTCGCATCGGCGGTCTCGTCGTTTGGCAGGTCGTCGATCAACGCAGCTTCGGGCGGTGGTGGCGGCGAGAGGCTGTAGTCGACACGCAGCGAGCCGTTGCGACGCGCCTGCTGGTACAGGTCGTCGATCCGCTTCACGCCGGTGTCGAGCAATTGCGCGATGCCATCGGGCGTGCCGACTCGCAGCGTGAAGCGGCCGATGAGGTCGTTGTCGGGGCCGTGGCGCGCTTCGAACACGCCGATCACCGGGCCGCCGGGCCATTGGCGATAAAGCTTCACGACCGGCATCAGCACGTCGCTCGCGCCATATTGGTCGAGCACCGTCCGCCACCAACCGCGGCCGGGACGCTGCGTCTGGCCGACGTTGAGGAGGAGTGCGTCGGGGCCGGAGCCGGACGGGCGGACATAATCGATGCTGCTGTTGCCGGTGCGATATCGTGCCCAGGCCTGCTGCCACTGCGTGCTCTGCTCGAAGGCCTGGCCGACGCCGCCCGAATATTGGATGGGGATCGTCAGCATCGGCTGCGAGCGATCGGCATAGGTCGAGATGCCGAGGATCGATCCGGCGCGGGTGCGGTCGAACAGCACGCCGAGCTTGGCGATGTAGCGCTGCGGGCCGATCTGCTCGTTCTCGACGACGATCCCGGAGACCAGCGAATCGAGCGTGCCATCTGACACGAGGCCGCCACCGCCGCCCAGTCGGTTCGACAATTGCACCCAGGCCTTGCGCTGGGCGAGCCGCCAACCGCTGTAGCGCGCGGCGTCGGCGGTCTTGCCCGCGACGTCGACAGTCACGCCGCTCACCTCGTACGCGCTGCCGCTGTCGACAGGGGCTGCGCCTCGGCTGCCGCCCTCGATCTGCGCGAGCACGGCTCCGCCGCTGAGCAGCAGTGCGGCGCCGGCTAGGGCTGTGGGAAGGGTACGGATACGCATCAAGCGGGCCTTTTGGCGAAGCAGACGTGGAAATCCAAGCGCGATGTGGCTAGCAGCACCGATCATGACCGATACGCCAGACTCCGCCGCTCCCGCCACGGGCTCCTATACCTACGCTCAAGCGGGCGTTTCGATCGCCGCGGGCAACGCGCTGGTGCGGGCGATCGCTCCGCTTGCGCGCTCGACGAGGCGGCCGGGGGCGGACGCCGATCTTGGCGGGTTCGGCGGGATGTTCGACCTCAAGGCGGCGGGGTTCGTCGATCCGTTGCTGGTGGCGGCGAACGACGGCGTCGGGACGAAGCTGAAGCTGGCTATCGAATGGGACCGGCATGAAGGCGTCGGCGTCGACCTCGTCGCAATGTGCGTCAACGACCTGATCGTTCAGG
Organism: Sphingomonas sp. 4RDLI-65; assembly: GCF_049472435.1. Classification (NCBI taxonomy): domain Bacteria; kingdom Pseudomonadati; phylum Pseudomonadota; class Alphaproteobacteria; order Sphingomonadales; family Sphingomonadaceae; genus Sphingomonas; species Sphingomonas sp. 4RDLI-65. The sequence continues at coordinate 470,657 of NZ_JBCEBT010000003.1, forward strand.
GTGCCGAGCCGCTGTTTTTCCTCGATTATTACGCAAGCGGGAAGCTCGATGCGGCGGTCGCCGAGCGCGTCGTCGCGTCGATCGCGGAAGGGTGCAAGACCGCCGGCTGCGCGCTGATCGGCGGCGAGACCGCCGAGATGCCGGGCATGTATGCGGACGGCGATTACGATCTGGCGGGTTTCTGCGTCGGTGCGGTCGAGCGGACCAACGTGCTCACCGGGCGCGAGATCGCGGCCGGCGACGTGATGCTCGGGCTGGCGTCGTCGGGTGTGCATTCGAACGGGTTCTCGCTGGTTCGCCGGCTGGCCACCGATCGCGGGTGGAAGCTCGATCGGCCTGCGCTGTTCGACCAGGACAAGTTGCTGATCGATCATTTGATGGCGCCGACTCGGATCTATGTTGCGAGCCTGCTGCCGTTGTTGCGCGAGCGGCGGATCAAGGGGCTGGCGCATATCACCGGTGGCGGTCTGCTCGAGAATATCCCGCGCGTCCTGCCTGAGGGCGTGCATGCGGTGGTCGATGTGGATGCATGGGAGCAGTCGCGATTGATGGCGTTCCTGCAAGCCCAGGGTGCGATCGAGCCGGAGGAGATGGCGCGGACGTTCAACTGCGGGATCGGCATGGTCGTGATCATCAGCGCCGACGAGGCCGAGGCGGTGACCGCGGCGCTTCAGGCGGCGGACGAGACTGTGTTCACGATCGGGCGGATCGAGAATGGCGCACACGGTTGTACGGTCCGCGGCTCGGCGGGGACGTGGAGCGCACGCGAGGACTGGACCGCGACGCATGGCTGAGAAGACGCGCGTCGGCGTGCTGATCTCCGGGCGCGGATCGAACATGATGGCGCTGGTTGGCGCATCGCGCGCAGCCGAGTGTCCGTATGAGATTGCGCTGGTGGCTTCGGACAAGCCTTATGCGGCTGGGCTCGAATGGGCGCGGTCCGAGGGTGTCGCGACGTTCGCGCTCTCGCCAAAGGGTCTGGGCAAGCCGGCGTACGAAGCTGCGATCGATGCGGCGTTGCGCGAGGCTGGCGTCGAGGTCGTCGCGCTGGCCGGCTATATGCGGTTGCTGTCGGATGGGTTCGTCGCGGCGTGGCGGGACCGGATCGTCAACATCCATCCCTCGCTGCTGCCCAAATACAAGGGTCTGGACACGCATGCGCGGGCGATCGCGGCGGGCGATGCGGTCGGCGGGTGTTCGGTGCATGTCGTGACCGAGGAACTCGATGGCGGCGTGGTGCTCGGGCAGGCCGAGGTGCCGATCCTGACAGGCGACGATGCGGATGCGCTTGCGGCGCGCGTGCTGGCGGCGGAACATGCTTTGTACCCGAAGACCTTGGCGGAGTTCGTGACGCGATGACCGACTTGTCCCCCCTCGACCGTGTTCGTGCGGCGGCGCTGGCGTTGCCCGAGACCGAGGAAAAGGTGTCGCATGGCCAGCCGACGTTCTTCGTCGCGGGCAAGCAGTTCGCGCAGTTCCGGGCGGATCATCATGGTGATGGACTGACGGTCATATGCGTGAAGACGGGCGGAAGCGACGAGCAGGCGATGCTGATCGAGGCGAACCCGGACGTGTATTCGCGGCCTGCTTACCTGGGAGCGACCGGGTGGGTTGGAATGAACCTGGCGGGCGACCCCGATTGGGCACTGATCGAGGACCGGATCGCGCGCAGTTGGGAACTGGCGGCCCCTGCCCGGCTGCTGGAGGCTGGCGGTCGATGAGCGGCGAGACTCCGACCGAACGGCGCGAGGCTGCGGCGACGCGGCGGCGCTGGGTGACGCTGGCCGAGGTGCTGGCGGTGGCCGGCGTGCTGATCGCGGCGCTGACCTTGTGGAGCAACTGGTCGGAGCGCAGCGCTGACAATGCCGAGAAGGCGAGCGCGCGGGCTAGCGAGGCGCGGAAGGATCAGCGCTTCGAAATCCGCGCGGTGGCGGCGGAAAATGGCGACTCGCTGATGCTGTTGCGTGACGAGAAGCACGAGATCGTGGACGCGACCGTGGCGTTTCCGACCGCCCTCGGCGTCGGGCGGCAGGATGCGTTGACCGATCAGATCCAGCGGAGTTGGTTCGAGAAGGCGCTGCTGAAGGCGACCGATGGCGGCGCGGACGATCAGGCTGGGCGGCTGCCGGTGTTCATCACGGTGAACTATACCGATGGCGATGCGACCCGGTCTGCAAGCGGGATTTACGATGTGATCTGGCAGACGAAGGCTGGCGGGTTCCTGTCCGGGCGTTCGTTGAAGTTGCAGGGGTTGCGGGTTCGGCAGCGTGGTGGGGATCAGGCTAGGCTTGATGCGATCTGGGCGAAGGAAAAACCGGCGGCGTAAGTCGATGATGTCCGAGCGGCACCACCCCGGCGGAGGCCGGGGCCCAGTTGGGGAACGTCGCTAACTGAGGATCGCACGTCGTTACTGCGACCATGCCACCTGGGCCCCGGCCTCCGCCGGGGTGGTGGCTTCCGCAGGGGTGGTGGCCATTCTAGTTGGAGCGCCCTTGCTCAAATCGCTCGTGCGTAGACCGGATCGTCGTGGAGGGTGGTGCCGACCGTGAACTGGCGGGCGCCGATTACCTTGAAGCCTTGGCGTTCATAGAAGGCTCGAGCGCGGGTGTTTTGGTCCCATACGCCTAGTAGTACTCGGGTCCTGCCAGCCTTGGCCGCGTCTTCGAGCGCGCGGGCCATCAGGGCGGCGCCTAGGCCTGAGCCTTGGGCCTGCTTCATGAGATAGATGCGGCGGAGTTCTATATCCGCGGGGCCGGGTTCGATCGGGAAGTCCGGTGCGGTCAACACCGTGTAGCCGATCGGCGCGTGGCCGGGCTCGTACTCCGCCAGCGTCACGATCGTGGCCGGATCAGCCAGCCACGTCTCGAACGTGGCGATGCTGTTCTTCATCGTGCAATGGGCGACGATGTCCGCCCCCGTCAGCACGGTCGCGTAGGTATCAAGAAACGTGGCGGATGCGACGAGCGATAGCGCGGGCGCATCGCCCGGCCCTGCCCGTCGCAGCCGCCAGGTCATCAGCCGACGATTTCTTCGGGCTTGAAGAAATAGGCGATCTCGATCTCGGCGTTCTCGTCCGAATCCGAACCGTGCACCGAGTTCGCTTCGATCGACTCGGCGAGTTCCTTGCGGATCGTGCCGGGCTCTGCGTTGGCGGGGTTGGTGGCGCCCATGATGTCGCGGTTGCGCTGCATCGCGTTCTCGCCTTCGAGAACCTGGACGACGACCGGGCCGGAGATCATGAACGAGACGAGCTCGCCGAAGAACGGACGCTCCTTGTGGACCGCATAGAAGCCTTCGGCCTGCTCGCGGGTCATCTGAATGCGCTTCGAGGCGACGACGCGCAGGCCGGCTTCCTCGAGCATCTTGGTGACCGCACCGGTCAGGTTGCGGCGGGTTGCGTCGGGCTTGATGATCGAAAAGGTACGGTTCGCGGCCATGATGGTCACGGGCTCCTGTGTTGACGGTAATTGGATGCGCGGCGCTTAGGCGGGAGACGCGCCTAAAGCAACCTAAACGGCCGGTTCCCGCCTAAGCGGCCTGTTCCCAACGGCCGGAGTCGTTCTGCTTCCAGTAGCGGCGTTCGACGCCTTCGCGATCGGCTAGTGCCTTCCAGGCGAGGCGGGCTTCGCGGATCGCTTCGTCGTCGAAGATATGGAAGGCGCGGTCGAAGGTCAGGGTCAGGTCCCGCCACCGACCATCGACGATCGCGACGTTGCGCGCCGCATTGGCTGGGGCGCTTTCGGATATGTCGTCCGCAATCAGGATGGGCTGGGCTGCATCGTCGTTGCTGCCGGCCTGGGCGTGAGGGAGGAAGCTCTCGGGCGCGTAGGACCAGAGCAGGCGATCGAGTGCGGTGCGTTGCTCCTGGGGTTCGGCGACGATGAGCAGGCGACCGCCGGTTGCGACGACGCGCTCGGCGATACGCGGGAGGACGCGGTCGAGGGGGCTGGTGAGGTGGTAGAAATCGACCTGCATTCTTACTCCCCTTCCGCTTGCGGGAGGGGTCGGGGGAGGGGGTCGCCTCGCTCGACACCGCTCGCGGTTGGCCCCTCCCCTAACCCCTCCCTCAAGCGGGAGGGGAATTCTTGCGTTCAGCCCTCGAAATTATCCGCGACGAACTGGTCGAGCAACCGCACGCCGTAGCCGGTTGCACCCTTGTCGTGGTTCGTCCCCGGCTTGTCCGACCAGACCATGCCGGCGATATCGAGATGCGCCCACTTCACGCCTTCGTCGACGAAGCGCTTGATGAACTGCGCCGCGGTGATCGAGCCGGCACCGCGCGGCCCCACGTTCTTCATGTCGGCGATCGGCGAGTCGATCAGCTTGTCGTAAGCGGGCGACAGCGGGAAGCGCCACAGCGTGTCGCCAGTGGTCTTGCCGGCCGCGATCAGCTGGTCGGCGAGCGCGTCGTCGTTTGCGAAGATGCCGCCATTCTCGGTGCCGAGCGCGACGATCATCGCACCAGTCAGCGTCGCGAGATCGACGATCGTGGTCGGCTTGTGCGCCTGCTGCACCCAGGTCACGCAATCGCAGAGCACGAGGCGACCCTCGGCGTCGGTGTTGAGCACTTCGATCGTCTGGCCCGACATCGAGGTGATGACGTCGCTTGGACGCAGCGCGGCGCCGTCGGGCATGTTCTCGACGAGGCCCATCACGCCGACGACGTTCGCCTTGGCTTTACGCGATGCCAGCGCCTTCATCGCGCCGGCGACCGCGCCCGCCCCGCCCATGTCCCACTTCATGTCTTCCATGCCCGCGCCGGGCTTGATCGAGATGCCGCCCGAATCGAACGTGACGCCCTTGCCGACGAACGCGAGCGTGGGCGCATCGGCCCCTGCCCCGTTCCACTTGAGCGCGAGGATGCGCGCTTCCCGCCGGGAGCCCTGGCTGACGCCGAGCAGCGAGCCCATGCCGAGCTCGGTCATCTGCGCCTCGTCGAGCACGGTGATCTCGAGCCCGAGGCCCTCGACGTCCTTAGTCACCTTCTCGACGAAGCTCTCGGGATAGACGACGTTCGGCGGCGACGTGACCAGCCAGCGCGTCAGGTCGAGACCGCCAGTGACGGCCAGCTGCTCGGCCCAGGCCGCGTCGGTGCCTTCGGGCGCACCCGCGATGGTGATCTCGGTCAGCGTCGGCTTCGACTTCTCGGCCAGCTTGGTGCGGTACGTGTCGTAGCGCCATGCCCGCTGAGCGGCGGCAGCGGCGAAGTGTGCGGCGGCCTTCGGCGTCGGCGTGGCACCCGCCGAGAGGTCGGCGACGACCGACGTTGCGCCCGAGGTCAGCAGGCGTGCGGTGATCGCGCCGCCAGCCTTCTCCCAATCGGCGTTCTCGCCTGCGCCGACACCGACGAGCAGGACCTGGCGCACTGCGCCATCGACGGCCACGAACAGTTCGACGACCGAACCGGCCTCGCCTGCGAACCGGGCCGCGCTTGCCGCGCTCGTCGCCACCGCCTCGACATCGCCGCCGATCGCGCTCCAGTTGACCTTTGCCACGCCGTCCTTTGCGACGGGCACGGCGAGGATCGGGGCGTTGGCGGGAACGGTCGGGGCGAAGACGATCTGCATGAAGAAACCTCGGGAAGCTTTGAACGGTAGGAATGACTTGGCCCTAAGTTGATACCGCGTGCTCGGCAAAGCAAGGTGGCGGCCTGTCATCTCACGGCGATTGCAGCGAAGCCCCGGTGGTGCGATAGGCGGCCGATATGGCGGCAAACGGCTGCCCAGTGCCAAAGGGGTTGGTTCGGATCGTGTTGCGTATCGACCTTTTGACGGGTTGCGCCCTTTCGCTCGCGCTGGCGACCGGACTCGCCGCGACCCCGGCTCAGGCCCAGGATTTCCAGAACCGCCCGGTTGCGCCGCCCGTGCCCGAAGCGCCAGTCGCCAATGCGTCGACGGCGACGCCGGCTGAAGATCAGGTGCAGTTCAGCTCGACCGCGCTGGAATACAACACCAACACCGATATCGTCACCGCGACCGGTGAGGTCCGGATGTTCCGCCAGGGCAGCCGCCTGCGCGCCGACAAGGTCGTCTGGAACCGCAAGACCGGCAAGGTCGTCGCGACCGGCAACATCGCGGTCACCAATCCCGAAGGCGATATCGCGTACGGCGACGAGATCAACCTGACCGATTCGCTGAAGGACGGCGTGGTCGACAACATGCTCGTCGTGCTCGAACAGGGCGGGCGCCTGGCGGCCAAGCAGGGCGAGCGCGACGCGGACGGCACGGTCAACCTGCGCACCGCGGCCTATACCCCGTGCGGCGTCACCAATGCGGCCGGCTGCCCGAAGGAGCCGACCTGGAAGATCACCGCGGTTCGCGTCACCTATCGCCCCGAACGCAAGCGGATCTATTATTCGGGTGCGCGGCTGCATCTGTTCGGGCTGCCGAGCCTGCCGCTCCCCAAATTCTCCAACCCGGTTGGCGGTGGCAGCGACAGCGGGCTGCTGTCGCCCAATGGCGGGTATAGCCGCGTCAACGGCCTCGAAGTCAGCGTCCCCTATTACTGGAAGCTGGCCCCCAACCAGGGGCTGGTCGTCACGCCGCACATCTACAGCAGTGTGCTGCCGATGGCGCAGGTCGATTACTCAGCGCTCAATTCGAAGGGCGCGTTCCGCGTCCGGGCCTATGCCACGGAGAGCCGTCGCAGCGACGATCTCAGCACGGCGGTATCGACCGACACGAGCATGGCGTTCCGCGGCTATATCGACGGCATGGCGCGGTATCAGCTGTCCACCAACTGGACCGCGAGCGGCTCGCTCCGCCTGACGACCGATCGCACCTTCCTGCGTCGCTACGACATTTCGCGCGACGACCGGCTGCGCAGCACCGCCAGCCTCGAGCGGATCGACGACAGCAGCTATTTCTCGCTGAGCGGCTGGTATGCGCAGACGCTGCGGGTGAACGACAGCCAGGGCGAACAGCCGATCGCGCTGCCCGAGATCGATTATCGCAAGCGGTTCGACGACGGGCTGGTCGGCGGCAAGGTCCAGCTGCAGCTCAACACGCTCGCGCTGACCCGGACCGACGGGCAGGATACGCAGCGCGCGTTTGCAAGCCTCCAATGGGACCTGCGCCGTTTCACGAACTGGGGCCAGGAGGTCACGTTCACGGCGTTCGCGCGGGGTGATCTGTACAATACCAGCGACATCGAAGCCACGATCCCCAGCTATCAGGGGTTCGAAGGTTTCCACCAGCGCGTCATCGGCGCGGCCGCGGTGGACGTAAAATGGCCGTTCATCGGCACGTTCCTTGGCGGGACTCAGCGCTTTACGCCGCGCGTCCAGTTCGTCGCGGCACCCAAGGTCGCCAATATTTCGTTACCGAACGAGGATTCGCGCGCCGTCGACCTGGACGATACCAACCTGTTCTCGCTCAACCGGTTCGCCGGCTATGATCGGTTCGAGGACTCGTCGCGCGTCACCTATGGCGGCGAATGGGCGCTCGACCTGCCGGGTATCGCATTCACCACCAACGTCGGCCAGAGCTACCGCGTGAACACGCGGCCGACGATCCTGCCGAACGGCACCGGGCTCAGCGACCGTTTCTCGGATATCGTCGGGCGCAGCGAACTCCGGTTCCGCGACTTCGTCTCGATCGTCCACCGCTACCGGCTCGACAAGGACGGGTTCACGATCCGCCGCAACGAGCTGGACGCGACGATCGGCTCGCGCGCGACCTATGTGCTGGTCGGCTATCTGAAGCTCAACCGCAACATCGACGCGGCGATCGAGGATCTGCGCGACCGCGAGGAAATCCGCGTTGCCGGCCGGGTCCAGTTCGCGCGGTTCTGGTCGGCGTTCGGCTCGGGCGTGGTCGACCTGACCAACGCATCCGAGGACCCGCTGTCGGTGAGCGACGGCTTCACGCCGATCCGCCACCGCCTGGGCATCCAGTACGAGGACGACTGCCTCCGCCTCGGCGGGACGTGGCGGCGGACCTACAACGACACCGGCGACGCGCGGAAGGGCAACAGCTTCCTGTTGACGCTGGCCTTCACCAACCTCGGCCGCTAAGCCCGCGTTCAGCTACTTTGAGGCAAGCCGCGCCGGATACGCGTCGCCATGACAATGGCGATACGATTTGCGGGACGATTTGCGGGACGCGATGATGGGATACCGACACTTGAAGCATGATGTTCGACTGGCGGCGCGTGGCGGCCGTGTGATCGGGGCGGTGGTTCTGGCCGCGCTGACGGCAAGTGCGATCGCCCAGGGTGTGCCGCCGCAGGGCGCACCGCAATCCCCGCCGCCGCAGCAGGGCGCATCCGGCCAGACGGTGCAGGACCAGAGCGTTCCCGACAATACCGGCCTCGATATCCCGACCAACCTGCAGATTTTTGGCAAGCTCGACCCCAATGTCCGCAAGCCGACCGCGATCGTCAACGACACGGTGATCACCGGTACCGACGTCGACCAGCGCGTGGCGCTGGTGGCGATGGCGAACGAGGCGAAGCTGTCGCAGGAGGATCGAGAGCGGCTGAAGCTCCAGGTGCTGCGCCAGCTGATCGACGAGACGCTGCAGATCCAGGAGGCGAGGACCGCCGACGTCGTCATCACGCCCGCCGAGCTGACGCAGAGCTATGACGCGGTGTCGAAGCGCTTCAACCGCACGCCCGTCGCAATGCGCGCGTATCTGCGCGAATCGGGGTCATCGGAGCGCTCGCTCAAGCGCCAGATCGAGGGCGAGCTGGCGTGGCAGCGCTACCTGCGCAAGCGGGTCGAGCCGTTCGTCAACGTCGGCGACGAAGAAGTGAAGTCGATCATCGACCGTCTCCAGGCGGCCAAGGGCACCGACGAGTTCAACCTCAAGGAAATCTATCTCGCGGCGACGCCGGCCAACAGCCAGCAGGTCTATGCGAACGCCAAGCAGATCCTGCAGGAAATCCAGAAGGGCGCGCAGCCGTTCGAATATTATGCGCGCCAGTTCTCGGAAGCATCGACCCGTGCGGTCGGCGGCGATCTGGGCTGGATCCGCGCCGCGACGCTGCCGGCGGCGCTGTCCGAGGCTGCGACGACGATGCAGGTCGGCCAGGTCGCAGGGCCGATCGAGGTCTCCGGTGGCTATTCGATCCTGTACCTGACCGACAAGCGCCAGGTGCTGACCGCGGATCCGCGCGACGCCAAGCTCAGCCTCAAGCAGCTGACGTTGCGCTTCCCGCCCAACACCAACCAGGCGCAGGCCTCGGTTCGCGCGCAGGCGTTCGCCAAGGCGACGCAGGAGCTTCGCGGCTGCGGCACGGTGGCGAAGGTCGCGGCCGGGATCGGCGCGGACGTGGTCGACAACGACACGGTCCGTATCCGCGACCTGCCGCCGCAGCTCCAGGAGATCATGCTAAAGCTGCAGGTCGGCGAGTCGAGCCCGCCATTCGGCTCCGCGGAGCAGGGCGTTCGCGCGCTGGTGCTGTGCGGTCGCGACGAGGCAGCGGGTGGATCGGTGCCGAATTCTGAGCAGATCCAGGGTCAACTCGAACAGCAGCGCGTCAACCTGCGCGCTCAGCAGAAGCTGCGCGATCTGCGGCGCGACGCGGTGGTCGACTATCGTTGAGCGCCGTCGTTGATCCGCGCGTGACCCGTATCGTGCCGCTCGCGGTGTCGATGGGCGATCCCGCCGGGATCGGTCCGGAGATCATCGCCAAGGCGTGGGACGCACGCGAGATGCAGGCCTTGCCGCCGTTCGTGGCGGTCGGCGACGCGCGCGCAATCGAGCGGGTCTGGGCGGGGCCGATCGCACGCGTTGCGGATATCTCGGCGGCGGTGGGCGCGTTCGCGACCGCGCTGCCGGTGCTGACCGTCGGCGATGCCGGCGCGATCGTTCCGGGTGAGCCGGACGCGGATGGCGCACGCTGCGCGCTGCATTCGCTCGAACTGGCCGTCGGGCTGGTGCGCACCGGGGCGGCGCGCGCGCTCGTGACCGGGCCGGTGTCGAAGGCGCAGCTGTACGCGATCGGATTCACGCATCCCGGCCAGACCGAGTTCGTCGCCGAACGCTACGGCGTGGCGGGCGACAATGCGGTGATGATGCTGGCAGGACCATCGCTGCGCGTCGTGCCGATCACCACGCACGTGCCGTTGAAGGACGTTTCCGGGCTGCTGACGGTGGATCTGATCGTCGCCAAGGCACGCGCGACCGCGCGCGGCCTGTTGCGCAATTTCGGGATCGAGAATCCGCGGCTCGCCTTTGCCGGGTTCAATCCGCATGCCGGCGAACAGGGTGCGCTCGGGCGCGAGGAAATCGAGATCATCGCGCCCGCGATTGCGATCCTGTGCGGCGAGGGCATCGACGCAACCGGACCGTTCGCGGCGGACACGATGTTCCATCCGAGGGCACGCGCGACGTACGACGTCGTGATGTGCTGCTATCACGACCAAGCCTTGGTGCCGCTCAAGACGATCCATTTCGACGAGGGCGTGAACATGACGCTCGGGCTGCCGATCGTGCGGACCTCGCCCGATCACGGCACTGCGTTCGCGATCGCCGGCAAGAACCTGGCCGAGCCCGGCGCGATGATCGCCGCTATCAGGATGGCCGGCGAGGCTGCCGATCGACGCGCGCAGACCGCCGCCGCCAGATCATGAGCGACGCGGTGACCGTCCTGCCGCCGCTGCGCGAGGTGATCGCGCGCTATGGCTTGAATGCGAGCAAGGCGCTCGGCCAAAACTTCCTGTTCGACGGGCAGTTGCTCAAGCGGATCGCGGCTGTGCCCGGCGATCTGCGCGATGCCGAAGTGCTCGAAGTGGGGCCCGGCCCCGGTGGCCTGACGCGTGCGCTGCTCGCTGCGGGTGCGCGGGTAACCGCGATCGAGCGCGATCGGCGCTGCATCCCGGCGCTGGCTGAACTCGGCGAGGCGTATCCGGGGCAGCTTCGAGTCATCGAAGGCGATGCGATGGAGATCGAAGCTTCGGCACTGTTCGAGGGCAAGCCGCATATCGTCTCGAACCTGCCGTATAATATCGGCACCGCGCTGCTGGTCGGGTGGCTGTCGACGTCGTGGCTGCCGTGGTGGCAGTCGTGCACGCTGATGTTCCAGAAGGAAGTCGCCGAGCGAATCGTCGCCAAAACCAACGACGATCATTACGGTCGGCTGGCCGTACTCGCGCAGTGGCGCTCGACTGCGCGGATCGCGATGCCGGTGCACCGGTCGGCCTTTACGCCGCCGCCCAAGGTGATGTCGGCGGTGGTGCACCTGACGCCGGTCGAAGCGCCCGAAGGGGTGAACTTCGCTATTCTCGAACGGCTGACGGGTGCGGCGTTCGGGCAGCGGCGGAAAATGCTGCGGCAGAGTCTGAAGGGCGTACCGGGCGCGCTCGATGCGCTGGAGCGGATCGGGGTGGAGGCGACGCGGCGGGCGGAGACGCTGTCGGTGGAGGATTTCACCGCACTGGCTAAGGCGGTTGGCTCGACGCGGCGCGACTAGTCCGCGCGCGCAGGACATTTCGAGAAGCCCCACCCCAGCGGAGGCCGGGGCCCAATTGGTAAGGTCGTAGTAACGACCCGCCGTCCTACGTTATCGCCGTTCCCCAATTGGGCCCCGGCCTCCGCCGGGAGGTGCAGCGTTCGTGGGAAAACTCAGTCCTTGGACGCGACCGGCGTCTTGTCGACCTGCGCGGTGGCGATCGGCGGCCCCTTGGCGATCACCGCCGCGAGCTGCGTCGCCTCCGGGCAGACGCCCTTGCACAGCGTCCGGATCTTCACGAGATTATCTTTTGCGCGAACCACGGCGCCCTTGGCAACCAAGGCCTCGCCCTGCCCCTTCAACGCCGCGACGTCGTTCGGCTCGAGCAGCAGAGCCTCGCGGTACAGGCGGATCGCCTTGCCCGGCAGGTCGCGCGTTTCGGCTACCCGCGCGAGCAGCAGGAACGCCGCCCGGTTGCGCGGATCGACCGCCACCGAAGTCTCCAGCACGTCGGTCGCACCGTCGAGATTGCCCGCGGCCACCAACGAGCGTCCCTGCGCCAGCAGCTGCATCGAGCGTGCGTCGATCTGACTATCGGGCCGTTGCCCGTTCAGCGACGTCGACACACACACGATGGTCAGCGCGGCGGCAAGGGCAACGGACGAAAAACGCATGAACGTCTCCAGGCGGGTCACGGGGTGGGCCGCAAGTTGGACCATAAGGCGGCTGGCTAGCACGCGGCCCGGAGGCGCGCGACAAAAAAGCCGTCGGTGCCATCGCGGCCGGGTTCGAGGCGGACGCCGTGGCCGTGTTTCGCGCCAGCGGGGAGCGAAACGGCCTCCGTGGTCCAGCCCGGATGCGCGTTCAGGAACCACGTGACCTGGTCGGTGCCCTCGGCGTCGAGCAGCGAGCAGACGATATAGACGAGCGCGCCGCCGGGCTTGACCAAAGTGGCGGCGACCGACAGCACCTGCTGCTGCGTCGATTGCAGCCGCGAGACGCGGTCGGGGGTAAGCCGCCAGCGCGCCTCGGGATTGCGCCGCCACGTGCCCGTCCCCGAGCACGGCGCGTCGACCAGCACGCCGTCGGCACGCCCAGCCCATTCGCTGAGCGCCTCGATCTCGCGCGTCGGGTTGAGCAACCGGCTCTCGACGATCGTCGCACCGGCACGCGTCGCTCTCGGCGCAAGGCGCGAAAGGCGGTTGCGGTCGGTATCGCAGGCGAGGATCACGCCTCGGTTGGCCATCGTCGCGGCCAGCGCCAGCGTCTTGCCGCCGGCGCCCGCGCAGAGATCGACGATCCGCTCGCCCGGTTTCGCCTGCATCGCGAGGCCGACCAGCTGGCTGCCCTCGTCCTGCACCTCCAGCGCGCCTTCGTTGAACAGCGGCAGCGCCTCGACGTTGGTGCCGGTCGGCAAGCGGATGCCGTCCGGGGCATGCGGGGTGGCTTCGGCTTCGGGGAGTGCGGCAAGCACGGTCGCGCGGTCGGAGATCAGCGTGTTGACGCGGAGGTCGAGCGTGGCACGCCCGGCCAGATCGGTCAGCGCGGCGCCGTCGAGCCCGGACGCACGCAGGGCCTTGGTCAGCCACTGCGGCGCGACACCGGCGCGTGCGCGCGGTTCGTCCTTGGCGATCGGCGCCGGCGCGTGGGTCGAGCCGTCGAAGGTCGCAGCGACCGCCGGATCCGCATCGGCGACCAGCAGCATTGCGGCGCGCCCGTCCTCGGGGCGATCGCCGGCCTTGCGGATCGCGGCGTAGACGAGCTCGCGGACGGCGCGGCGGTCCTTCGAGCCGGCATAGCGGCGGGTGGCGAAGTAGCGCGCGATCAGCGTGTCGGCGGCGGCGCCGCTTTCACGGGCGGCGGCGATGATCTGGTCGAGGAGTTCGATCGCGGCCTGGGTACGGGCGGGAGGCGTCACGTGCGACCTCCCGAGATCGCGGGTGTTCCGGGGCAGGCGTGGTACGGGGTGTTCGTCATCATCCCCTCCCCTAGCCTTTCCGGCGCGTAGCAGGCGAATACTTTCCGCCGGGCCCCGTGGGCGGCCGCATGCGCAAAGCGAAAATCCTGTTCGGAGCGCGGCATCGGATCGGCTAGCGTCGCCGCCGGATCATGAGGAAGGACGCAACGCGGTGATCGAGATCAATTTCGACGGGATCGTCGGACCAACGCACAATTATGCCGGCCTCTCGTTCGGCAACCTCGCCTCGTCGAACAACGCCGGCGCCGTCTCCGCCCCGCGTCTCGCGGCCTTGCAGGGCGTCGCCAAGATGCGGCGACTGATGGCGCTGGGTCTCCGCCAGGGCATCTTCCTGCCGCATGTCCGCCCCAATGTCAGTTGGCTGCGCACCCTCGGGTTCGGCGGCGACGATGCGGAGGTGCTCGCGACCGCCTGGAGCACCGACCGCGCGCTCGTCGCCAACGCGCTGTCGGCATCGGCGATGTGGACGGCGAATGCGGGCACGGTTTCGCCCGGTACCGACACCGTCGATGGCCTGTGCCATATCTCGGTCGCGAACCTGTCGACGATGCCGCATCGCGCCGCCGAGGCGGAGCAGACCGAGCGGCAGTTGCGGCTCGCCTTTGCCGATCCCCGCGTCTTCCACGTCCACGGCCCCGTCCCCGCTCCGTTCGGCGACGAGGGCGCGGCGAATTTCATGCGCGTCGTGCCGCCATCGGGCGGGCGGGGCGTCGAGATCTTCGTGTACGGCGAAACGGGCGGCGGCGTCTTCCCGTCCCGCCAGCGCCGCACCGCCAGCGAGGCCGTCGCGCGCCGACACGGGCTGAACCCCGACCGCACGCTGTTCGTCCAGCAGAGCGAGGCGGCGATCGCGGCCGGCGCGTTCCACAACGACGTCGTCGCGGTCGCCAACGGCCATGTCGTCTTCGCGCACGAACACGCCTTCGCGGACCCCGCCGCATTCCACGCGGCGCTGCGCCGGATCGTGCCCGAGGTCGCGATTATCGAGGTGCCCGCCGATCGTGTCGACCTCGATACCGCGATCCGCACCTATCTGTTCAATTCGCAGCTGGTCACGCTACCCGACGGCAGCATGACGCTGGTCCTGCCCGCCGAGGCCCGCGAGAATGCCGGCGTCTGGACATGGCTGACCGAACTAATCGAGAGCGGCGGCCCGATCCGGCGGCTGGAGGTGGTCGACGTCCGGGAATCGATGCGCAACGGCGGCGGCCCGGCCTGCCTGCGGTTACGCGTGCAGATCGAACCGGACGCACTGGCGGCGATCGACCCGCGTTTCCTGCTCGACGACGCGGCGTGCACGCGGATCGAAGCGGTCGTCGCCCGCGAATGGCCCGAGGCGATCGCGTTCGACGATCTGGGCGATCCCCGATTGTGGGCGCGCTGCCATCGCGCATGCACTGCATTGACGCAGGCGCTGGGCTTCCAACCGGACGAGATCTGATTTTTTGATACGAAGCGGGAAACGAGGCGCCCCGCCCGTCCGTGCGACACTCTCGTATCCGGGCGGGGCACCGAGGACGCAGCACCCTTCGGCAGCGCGTCACTAAGGGTAAGCTAGCACGGGATGCTCGGCTGGAAAGTCATGTCGCGCAAGTTGGCGCTTCGTTTTATCCGATATTTCGCCCGTCATGCCGCCGTTCGGTCAGGCGTGGCCGCGTCCTGGCAGCTTTACCTTGCGCAGCGACGCGATCATCTGCCGCGCGCCTGGCGGCGCGACTTGCACGAACAGATCGAAAAGATCCTCGTCGTCGAGCGCATCGGTATCGACGCCGGTCGGCAGCGCGATCGCCTGTCGGCTGCGGGCGCCCGGCTGCGCCTCGATCACGATCGTCCGCCACGCCATGCCGACCGGCGGATCACCCGCGACATCGTCGAACTCGCCCGGCACCATGTTGCGGATCCTCAGGCGACGGTCCGTATGCCTGTCGAACCACGCGGCGTCTCTTCCGGTCGCGATACCTGCTGCGATTCCCATTCCCGTCATTGCCCTGCCTCAGTTCGTCACGTGCGCGATTCAGTCCGTCACAGGTGTTGCGCGATTGCCGCAGGTGCAAGGCTTAAAATGAAAACCGACGCCGGTTCGTGTTGATAATAGTTCGCATAAACATTAGCGGAGGCGTCATAACGTAAAGGGTACATCATGACACGTCGTCGTTTCGGCATCGCCTTCCTACTGGGCTCCGCATTCACCGCCGCGCCAAGCTATGCGCAAACGACGGCCCCCAGTGTCGATGCGAACGTAATCGTCGTCAACGGCCAACACCCACGCAACCAGGCGTCGTCGGGCACCAAGACGGCGACTCCGCTCGCCGAGACCCCGCAGTCGATCACCGTTATCACCCCTGAGGATATCGCCGGTCTGGGGTTGCAGAACCTAAACCAGGCGCTGCGCTTCGTCGCCGGCGTCACGCCGGAAACGCGCGGCGCGAGTGCCGAGGTTTATGACCAGTTCAAGCTGCGTGGCTTCGACGCTCCGGTCTATCTCGACGGCCTGAAGCAGTTCGGCAGCGCCACCGGCTATGCGGTGCCGCAGGTCGACGTGTCGCGGCTCGACCGCATCGAGATCGTCAAGGGACCCGCCTCGGTGCTGTACGGTCAGTCTAGCCCCGGCGGCTTGGTCGCCGAAGCCAGCAAGCTGCCACTCGACCGGGATCTCTACGGTGCGGTCAGCGGGACCTATGGCAGCTACGACCTGTACCGCGTCGATGCCGATATCGGCGGGCGCGCGGGCGAGGGCGTGCTGTGGCGAGTGTATGGCAGCACCAACGGTGCCGACGACCAGCAGACGCAGGGCCAGGGCAAGCGCGAACGCCAGACGATCTCCGCCGCGGTGACCGCCGGCGCGGGCAGCAGCACCAGCTTCACGCTGCTCGGGGCCTATTCGCACGATCCGTTCAACGGCAATTACGGCGTGTTCCCGGCGCTCGGCACGCTGATCGACAACCCGGCCGGCAAGATCTCGAGCAAGTTCTACGGCGGCGAACCGGGCGACTTCTTCAGCCGCGAACAGGCCGCGCTGACCTACATCTTCAATCACGATTTCGGCGACGGCTGGGCGCTGCGCTCATCCGGCCGCTACCAGTATGTCGGCAGCCGGATGGGCATAGTCTATACCGCAGGCGCCGCGGTCGATCCGCTCGCGGCCGCGCCGACGGTCTATACCCGCTACTCCTATTCGACTCGCGAGCAGCTCAACAACTGGACCTTCGACAACCAGCTGACGGGCAAGATCGTGACCGGGCCGTTGACGCACAGCCTCCTGTTCGGCGTCGATCGACAGGTCGCGCACTCGGCCGGGCTCTCGGCGTTCGGTGGTGCGACATCGATCGACGTGTTCGACCCGGTCTACGGCACGATGGCCACGCCGCAGACTCCGTACGAGGTCCAGGGCTATGCCCTCGACGGCAGTTTCGCGGACGTCGCCTCGGCCAACGTCCGGCAGCGCCAGCAGGGAATCTATGCGCAGGACCAGATTTCGGTCGGCGGGCTGCGCGTGACGCTGAGCGGGCGGCAGGACTGGGCGCGTCAGGCCCAGGGCACAGCGTCGCAAAAGAACGACAAGTTCACCTGGCGTGCCGGTGCGCTGTATTTGCTGCCGTTCGGCCTGGCGCCCTATGCGAGCTATTCGACCTCGTTCGAGCCGCAGAATGCAAGGCTTCGCAGCGGCGATCTGGCGCAGCCGTCGCTCGGCAAGCAGGTCGAGGTCGGCGCGAAATACCAGCCGCCCGGCACGCCCATTCTCGTCACTGCCGCCTGGTTCCGGATCGAACAGACCAACGTCGTCGTGTCCTATCCCGATTTCACCTCGGACCAGGTCGGCAAGGTGCGGTCGCAGGGTATCGAGGTCGAGGCGAGCGCCCCGCTGCCTTACGGCTTCAACGCCAAGCTCGCCTATAGCCGCCAGCGCGTGAAGAAGGTCGAGGACGTCGTCCCCGCCAATATCGGTCTGCCGCTCGCGACGGTCGGGCGCGGCGGCATCTCGGCGAACCTGGAATGGGCACCCACCGAAGGGCCAGCGTCGGGTTTTGCGATCGGTGGCGCGGTCCGCCATGTCGACAAGACATATGCCGATTTCTATGCGGACGGCATCGCGCGCTATACGCCTGCCTACACCGTGTTCGACGCATTGCTGCGCTATGACCTGGGCAAGGTCAGCCCGCGGTTTGCCAACGTCAATCTCGGCGTCAACGCGACCAACGTGTTCGACAAGAAGTATCTGACGTCGTGCTTCGCCAATTACGGCTGGTGCTGGTACGGCAACCGCCGCACCGTGCAGGCGACGATCGGCTATCGGTTCTGAGGCCTCTCGACCGTGATCCGCGCTCGGTATCGGGCGCAGATCACGGTCGACAAGACCACGCGACCCAAGCGCAGCATCGCGGTATACGCGGCCCGATGCTGCCGATCCTCTACAGTTTCCGTCGATGCCCCTATGCGATGCGCGCGCGTCTCGCGGTTCTGGCGAACGGCGTCCGCGTCGCGATGCGCGAAGTCAGCTTGCGTGACAAGCCGGCCGCGATGCTCGAGGCATCGCCCAAGGGCACCGTCCCGGTGCTCGTGCTGCCCGACGGAACGGTGATCGATCAGAGCCTGGAGATCATGCGCTGGACGCTCCCGCCAGCCGATCGCGCGCTGTGGCCGAACGAGACCGCCGCGGCGCTCGTCTCGGTCAATGACGGCGCGTTCAAGCATCATCTGGACCGATACAAATACGCCGATCGCTACGGGGTGGACGGACATCACCACCGCGATATCGCGACGGAAATCCTGAAGCGGCTCGACGCGGCGCTGGGCCGCGATGGCAAGCTTGGCGGCGCACTTGGAGACGCGGCGGGCAGCGCGGCGGAGTCGATGACCGATCTCGCGATCATGCCGTTCGTCCGCCAGTTCGCGGAGACCGACCGATCCTATTTCGACGCACTGCCGTTCCCCGCGCTGCAGGCATGGCTCGCGCGGCATCTGGAATCGGCGCCGTTCGCGCGCGTCATGCTACGCCCGGCTCCCTGGCAGCCGGGCGATGTACCGATCCTGTTTCCGCCGCTCGCGACACCGGGCGATCTCGTCCCTGATCCCGTAGCGGCTGGATCTGGCGGCTAGCTCGTTACCGGCCCACCCATCCGGAAACGCCGTTAGAGCCCCAGCTCGGCCAGCGTCACCACGCGGTGTTCGCGCGCGCTGATCTCGGCCGCGGTGCCGATCGCGACCGCGCGCAGGCCGTCTTCGGCGGTAACCTGGACCGGACCTTCGCCACGGACCGCTGCGGCAAACGCGGCGTGCTGGTAGTAGGTCGCTCCCTCATGCGAGCCGGCGGCTTTGGCAGCGGGATCGACCGCGACGTGGCTGCGTTCGACGGCCTTCGGGTTCAGGAAGCCGACGCGGGGGGAGTAGACCAGCTCACCTGCCGGGATCAGCACGTCAAGGCGCGCGGCGTCGCCGGTGGCGGACATCTCCTCCTGGTTCTCCGCACCGTCGGCGAACATGCTGAGGTCGAGCATCGCCCGGACGCCGTTGGCGAAATCGACGGTGGTGTAGCTGTTGTCGATGATGTCGGGGCGCTGGCCGTCATAGCGTTCGTCGAGATGGTTCACGTCCATCGCGCCCGAGCAATAGACGCGGACCGCTTCGGACCCGACGATCAGCCGCATCAGATCGAAGAAATGGCAGCATTTCTCGACCATCGTGCCGCCGGTGTTGCGCGAAAAGCGGTTCCAGTCGCCGACCTTGGGGAGGAACGGGAAGCGGTGTTCGCGGATCGAGAGCATCTGGAGTCGGCCGACGCGGCCGCCTTTTACCTGCTCGATGAATGCCGCGGCGGGGGGCATGAAGCGGTACTCCATGCCGGTCCAGAACGGTTTCACATGGGACGCGGCGCGTTCGACGATCCAGCGCGCGTCCTCCATCGTCGTCGCCAGCGGCTTCTCGCAGAGGATCGCGGCGTCCATGTCGAACAGCCGCTCCAGCACGTCGCGGTGCGTGTTGTTGGGCGAGGCGATGACGATGGCGTCGACATCGGCGCCCTTCGCGAACGCCTCGACCGAATCGAACCGTGCGACGCCAGCGGCACTGTCGCCCAACGCCTCGGTCGCCCAGTCGATCGAGGTCGCGACCGGATCGGCGATCGCGACGATCTCCGCGCTCGGCAGAATCGCCAGGTTCCGGATGTGTTCGACGCCCATCATGCCCGTTCCGACGACGCCGTATCTGATCGTGGCTACCAAGCTGTCATTCCCTATGCCATGGCCGCCTGCATGACGACGATCCGCCTTTCCAACGACCTCCGCCCGCTCGGCAAGAGCGAAATCCTTGTTTCACCGATAGCCTGGGGCATGTGGCGGCTGGCCGGAGAGACTGCACCAGATACCGGGCCGGTCCACGCGATGATCGAAGCCGCGCTGTCGGCCGGGATCAACTTCTTCGACACCGCCGACATCTATGGCTGCGACGTGCCCGCCGGGTTCGGCTCGGCGGAGGAACTGTTCGGGCGTGCGCTGGCCGAAGACCGGTCATTACGTGCGCAGATGGTGATCGCGACCAAGGCGGGCATCCGGCCCGGCATCCCGTATAATTCGAGCGCGACGTATCTTGCCGATGCGCTCGACGCGTCGCTGACGCGGATCGGGGTCGAGCAGGTCGACCTTTACCAGATCCACCGCCGCGATTTCCTGACGCATCCGCACGAAGTGGCCGAGACGCTGACGCGGATGGTCGACACGGGCAAGATCCGCAGCATCGGCGTGTCGAATTACAGCGTGCACGAGTTCGACGCGTTGCAGGCGTTCCTCGGCCAGCCGATCGTCAGCACGCAGCCGGAGTTCTCACCGTTGCGGACCGCGCCGCTGTTCGACGGGACGCTGGACCAGGCGATGCGGCACGACGTCGCGGTGATGGCGTGGTCGCCGCTCGGTGGCGGTCGGCTGGCGCAAGGCGATCACCCCGCGGCCAAGCTGCTGGCCGAGCACGGCGCGCGCTACGGCGTCGATGCGGCAACGGCGACGCTCGCCTGGATCATGGCGCATCCGGCGCGAATCATTCCGATCGTGGGGTCGCAGACTCCAGCGCGGATCGCGGCTTCGGCTGAAGCGTACAAGGTCGAGTGGACGTGGGCCGAATGGTACGGCGTGTTGCAGGCCGGGATGGGTGAGAATTTGCCATGAGTGACCCGGTGTCGAGCTTGCCCCCCTGCGAGATTAGCTGGTTTTCCGCGCTGTGCGACGACGATTACGAGTTTCTCGGCGTGCCCGACGCGGCGCTGAAGTCGAGCTGGGAGCATTGCCGCGACATCGTGATGCAGGCGGAGACCGCGGGCTACGACAACATCCTGCTGCCGTCGGGCTATGCGCTGGGGATCGACACGACCGCGTTCGCCGCGGGGATCGCGCCGATGCTGAAACGGCTGCGGTTGCTGATGGCGGTGCGGATCGGCGAGAGCTGGCCGCCGCAGTTGGCACGCCAGATTGCGACGATCGACCGGATGCTCGGCGGGCGGCTGGCGATCAACATCATCTCGAGCGACCTGCCGGGCGAAAAGCTGGAGAGCGCGCCGCGCTATGCGCGCACGGTCGAGGCGATGCATATCCTGCGGACGTTGCTCGACGGCAAGCCGCTCGATCATGATGGGGATTTCTGGAAGCTGAAGGTCGATCCGCCTCGGGTGACGACGGTGTCGGGGGCATGCCCGGCGCTGTATTTCGGCGGGCTGTCGGAGGCTGCGCGCGATGCGGCGGCGACCAATGCCGACGTGTATCTGATGTGGCCGGACACGATGGACGCGGTGCGCGCGATCATCGCGGATCTGCGATCACGGGCGGCGAAGCATGGCCGCACGCTTAAGTTCGGCTACCGCGTGCATGTCGTCGTCCGCGAGACTGAGGCCGAAGCCCGCACTGCCGCCGACCGGCTACTCTCGAAGCTCGACGATGCCGAGGGTCGCGCGATCCGGGAGCGGTCGCTGGATTCGCAGTCGGCTGGCGTGCGACGCCAGGCCGAACTGCGCGAGGGGTCGGACGACGGCTATGCGGAGGCTAATCTCTGGACCGGGATCGGGCGGGCTCGGTCGGGGTGCGGGGCGGCGATCGTCGGCGATCCGGATCAGGTGCTGGCGAAACTGAACGCGTACCGGGCCGAGGGGATCGATGCGTTTATTCTTTCTGGGTATCCGCATGCGGCGGAGGCGGATTTGTTCGCACGGCATGTGTTGCCGCTGATCGAGCATGGGCCTTTGGTTATTTGATCGCGGGCTTACCCGGTAAATAACGCCACCCCGGCGAAGGCCGGGGCCCAATTGGGGAACATCGCTAACTGAGGGCCGCGCTTCGTTACTGCAGCCTCTCCAATTGGGCCCCGGCCTTCGCCGGGGTGGTGATGGGTTGGGGTGGCCCTTTCCCTCCTTGTTCTCCCGCGAAGGCGGGAGCCCAGTCTGGATCCCCGCCTTCGCGGGGAAACACACTTGCTTGCTCGAGCGGGATACCGCCGAACAAATCCGAGGAGCGAGCGCGGGCCTGCCCACTCCCTGCAATCAAATAACCGCGTCCGCGAAGAGAAACTGGCTAGCCTCTCCCCTCCGCTCGTTCATGCTCGTCCGCTATGACCAAGCCTACCAAGACCGTCGCGCAACTCAGCGCACGCGCACGCGCCCTGTTGTTCGCGCTCGTCGTCACCGCCGGCATCCTCAATCTCGTCGACCGCCAGATCATCTCGGTCCTCAAGCCGACGATCGCTGCCGATCTCGGCTGGAGCGACGACGATTATGGCACGCTCGCCGCGTGGTTCCAGGGGGGCGCGGCGTTCGCGTTTCTGTTCACCGGGTGGATCGTCGACAAGCTCGGCGTCAAATGGGCGAATCCGATCGGCGTCGCGGCGTGGAGCATCGCGGCGATGGCGCATGGCTGGGCGCGGTCGATGACCGAGTTCGTGATGATCCGCGTCAGCCTCGGCGCGACCGAAGCGATGGGGACGCCGACGGGAATCAAGACGATCGCGTCGGTGCTGCCCAAGAACTGGCGGTCGAGCGGGTTCGGCGCGACCAATGCCGCGAACAGCATCGGCGCGATCCTGGCGCCGCTTGCGATCCCCGGCGTCGCGTCACTGGTCGGCTGGCGCGGGACGTTCGTCGCGGCGGGGGCGCTCGGGCTTGTCTGGGCCGCGGTCTGGCTGATCGCGACGCGCCGCGTGACGTTCTCCCCACCAAGTCCGGTCGAGACGGACGCCGCTCCACCGACCGAGTACGGCCCGATCCTGCGCAACCGCCAGACCTGGGCAGTCGCGGGCGCGAAAATTCTGTCGGACGCGACGTGGTGGCTGCTGCTGTTCTGGCTGCCTGACTTCTTCCACCGCCAATACGGCCTGACCGGCGTCGCGCTCGGCGTGCCGCTCGCGATCGCCTATGGCGGCGCGGCGGTCGGATCGCTGCTCGGCGGCGGTGTTTCGACGCGGTTGCTGAGCCTCGGCTACAGCGTCAACGCGGTGCGCAAAGGCATATTGCTGGTCGCCGCGCTCTGTGTCCTGCCGATCCCGCTGGTGCTGTATGCGGGCAATTACGCGCTTACGATCGGATTGATGGCGCTCACGCTCGCCGCACATCAGGCGTTCTCGACCAATCTCTTCGCGCTGATCGCCGATGTCGTGCCACAGGATAAGCTCGGCCGCGTGACCGCATTCGGATCGTTCAGCGGCAATGTCGGGGGCATGGTGATCGCCAAGGTCGCGGGGCTCGTGCTCACCGCAGGGCTCGGATATCTCCCGCTATTCCTGTTCGCGAGCGTCTCGTACCTGCTCGCGGTCGGCTGGATCCAGCTGCTGCTGCCGGTGCTGCGACCGGTCGAGGCACGCTAAAGCTGACACGACGCGCCTGCATGCCATTCTTTATACCCATCGCACGAATGGGAATTAAAAGACGCTATCATTTCGGGAGGGAAACCATGTTCGACCCACGTACCCAGCGCCTCAGCCTTGCGCTTCTCGCCAGCACCGCACTCGCCACCCCGGCGTTTGCACAGGAAACGCCCGCGCCGGCTGCCGCGCCCGCCGCACCACAGAGCGACGAGGTGATCGTCACCGCGCGCTACCGCAACGAGACGCTCCAGTCGGTGCCGATCGCGATCACCGCGGTCAGCGGCCAGTCGCTCGCCGAACGCCAGTTGAACACCGTCGAGAACATCGCCGCGACCATCCCCTCGGTCGGCTTCCGCAGCGGCGCGTCGAACAAGGATCGCACGATCTTCATCCGCGGCGTCGGCACGATCACGACTTCGCCCGGCGTCGAGCCCTCGGTATCAACCGTGCTCGACGGCGTCGTCCTGACCCGCCCCGGCCAGTCGACGCTCGATCTCGGCGAAGTCGAGCGGATCGAGGTGTTGCGCGGACCGCAGGGCACGCTGTTCGGCAAGAACGCCTCGGCGGGCGTAGTCAACATCGTGACCCGCAGCCCGACCGACGAATTCCGCGCGTTCGGCGAGGCCGGCGTTACCTCGGACGAGGAATACCGGCTCAAGGCCGGCATTTCAGGCGCGCTCGTGCCCGGCAAGGTGCAAGCCCTGATCGGCGGCCTGTACGACGACTATAAGGGCAACGTCCGCAACGTCGCGCGCAACCGGGACGTCAACGGCTACCGGCGCTCCGGCGCGCGCGGCAAGCTGGTCGTGACACCCAGCGACGACCTGAAGTTCACGATCATCGGCGATTATCTCAACTCGCACGATACGACACCGACCAGCGTCTATGCGGCTACCAGCCGCACGGCGTATCCGACCGGTGTCGTCACCAATTCGCCCGACCTCGCCGCCGCTCTCGGCGCAAGCGGGATCGTTGCGGGGCCGAGCAATCGCCGGACCAACAACAACACGATCACCGACGTGAAGGACGAGAATTACGGCGGGTCGTTCACCGGCGAACTCGCGCTCGGCGATTATCACGTCACCTCGATCACCGGCTGGCGGCAATGGCTCAACAACCAGCGCCAGGATTACGACAGCGTCGCCGCGCTCTCGACCGTCTTCCCGTCGGGGCAGGATGCGGGCAGCGTGAATACCAAGCAATTCTCCGAGGAACTGCGGCTGACGTCGCCCAAGGGCGGGCTAATCGATTACGTCGTCGGCGCCTATTACCTGCACGCGACGACCGACGAGCAGTACCAGCGCACGTTGACTTCGCTCGCCGCCGGCGGCGCGCAGACCACGACGACGGGCGTCGCGAACTACGGCATCACCAACGACAATTACGCGCTGTTCGGCGAGGCGAACGTCAATTTCACGCCGAAATTCCGCGGCATCGCCGGTTACCGCTCGACGTGGGACAGCCTGGATTATTATCACGTCCGCACGTCGACCGCGGACCCGCTCAACACCGGCGCGGCGGCGCTCGATCGGCCCGGCGTCCGCGCCTATCACAACACGACCGGCGGGATCGACAAGCGCGGCGACAGCTACCGGCTTGGGCTTCAGTACGATCTGGGCGAGCATGCGCAGACCTATTTCACCTATTCGCACGGCTATAAGGGCCCAGCGTACAACGTGTATTTCAACATGCGTTCGCTCAACGCAACGACGCCGCTCGACGAAGTGCCGCTGAGCCCGGAGACGTCCAATTCCTACGAGGTCGGGCTGAAGGGCAGCACCGCGAACCGCGCGCTGAGCTACAGCCTGGCGGCGTTCACGACCAACTTCGATGGCTATCAGGCGAGCTTCAACGACGTCGTCGCGGGTGCGCAGGTCAGCCGGCTGATCAACGCCGGGTCGGTCCGCTCGCGCGGGGTCGAGGCGGACGTGACGCTGCGCCCGACCAAAGGCCTGACGCTCGACATCTCCGCCGCCTATACCGACGCAACGGTACGCAACTTCCTCTGCCCGACCGGCGCGCCGACGAGCTGCAACATCAACGGCCAGCCCCTCCCCTACGCGCCGAAGATCAAGCTGTATGAGAATGCGGCGTACAAGTTCGGGCTGACCGACACGCTGGCGCTCGAGCTGCAGACCGACGTGACGTTCAGCAGCAAGGTACAATATTCGCTCGCCGAGACGCCGAGCACGGTCCAGCCGTCCTATGCGATCTGGAACGCGAGCGTCGCGGTGCTGAGCGATACGTCCGGGTGGCAGCTGCGCGCGTATGTGAAGAACCTGACGAACACGTCCTATTCGTCGTTCCTCACCGCAGGCACGTTTGCCGGTACGGTGCGGTTCGTGCCGCGCGACGACAAGCGCTATGCCGGGCTGCTGCTGCGCAAGGACTTCTAAGAGGCGGCGCGTTACCGCGTATCGGAAAAGCCCCCCGGCGAAGGCCGGGGCCCAATTGGAAAGGCCGCAGTAACGGAGCGCCGTACTTCGTCGGCGACGTCCTCCAATTGGGCCCCGGCCTTCGCCGGGGAGGTACGATGATATGCTGAAGCTCAGAACCCGACGCTGATCGTCCCGAACACCTGGCGAGGTGCCACCGGGAACTGGTTGAAGGTGCCGCTCGCCGCGCCGATGCTCAGCGTCGAGGCGGCGCGCTTGTTGGTGATGTTGGTGACGTTGAGGCTGACCGTGGCGGTGCGGACGATCTGCCCTGCCGACAACGGTACCTTTGCCGCGATCCGGCCCGACAGCGTGAAGTAGGCCGGCACCGACAGATCGTTGGTGTAGGTTGCGAACCGCTTGCCGATATAATCCCCGACCAGTTGCGCGTCGAAGATGTCGTAATTGGCCGACGCGGTGAACTTGTTGAGCCAATCGGGGCTGCCCGGCACCTTCTTGCCCGCCGTCGCGACCGTGCTCGTGCCGCTGATGTAATTCTCCTCGTAGCGCGAGTTGTTGTATGACAGCGCGTCGTAGAACGAGAAGTGCGAGCCGAACCGGAACGTGCCGGCGACATCGAACCCGTCGGTCTTCACCGCGCCGACATTCTGGAGGATCGCCGCGCCGCTGACGACCGCGGTCACCACCGGCGTCGGGCTGATGCCGAGCAGGCGGTTGCTGAAATCGACGTGATAGACGCTGATCTGGCCGTCGAACCCGGTGAGCGGGCCGAGGTTCAGCGCGTGGTGCGAGCGTAGTCCAGCCTCGTAGGTCCAGCTCGTCTCGGGCTCGACATCCTGCTTGAACAGGTCGAACGCCGCTTGGCTGCCGAGCGCGAACGGCGACAGGCCGGCCGCGGCGCTGGTCTGGAACTGGCGAATGTTCTTCTGCACGTTGACGAACACCTGCTCGTCGTCGGTCACGTCCCACAGCGCACCCAGTTGCGGCAGGAAGTATTCGTGTGTGTCGATTCTGCCGACCGGCAGCGCGACCGAGCCGGTGAACGAGCCCGGGATCGGCTGCGTCGGCACGCGCTGCGATGCGTTCTGGAACGTACTCTTGACGCCGCCCTGGATCGCCAGCGTCGGCAGCAGCTTCCAGCTATCCTGGATATGCGCCTGGTATTCGTCGACGCGGACTTCGCTGTGATATTGCGTGATCAGCGGCGTCAGCGTGTCGTGCGGACGCTGATAGGGCGTGGTCGGAGCATTGACCGGGAACGCGTACCAGCGGCGATAGGCGGACGAGCTCTGACGCTCGTACCAGGCCCCGAACTCGATGTGATGCGCGCCGAGGTCGATGCCGACGCTCGATACCAGGCCACCGCGATCGATGCGGTATTCGGTGGTGCGCGTGGCGAGGCCGGAGCCGCCGAACACCGACGTCAGGTTCTGGCCGGGATAATAGAACGAGAACAATTTGGGCAGGCCAGCGACGTCGATCGGGCCACCGATGACGCCGACACCGTCGTTATGATGGTAATAGGCCTGGTTCGAGAAGGTCACCCGGTCGCTGACGTTCCAGTCGTATTTGACGTAGCCGAGATAGTCGGTGCGCGCCGCGACGCCGTAGTAATTGCGATAGTTGGACCCGTCCGCCTTGTACGCGCCCGAATTCAGATAGGTCAGCATCTCGTTGAAATTGGGATAGACGAAGGGCCGGACATAGGGTGCGGTCGCCTGCGTCGCGGTGGTGATGACGGTCGAGTCCTCGTTGGGCTCGGTCTTGTCCGAATAGGCGGCATAGAGCGTCAGCTTGCCGTTCGAGTCGTCGTGGACGAACTTCGCATTGGCCTGATAGCCGCCCTGGATACCGTTGAAATCCCACGCCTTGGCCTTCTGGCGCGAGCCGGACACATAGAAGCTGTTGCCGTTGCCGAACGTCCCGCTGTCGATCCGCGCGAACAGCCGCGAGGTGGAGTGGCTGCCCAGCGTCTGATCGACCTGGACGCCGAGATCCTTGCGCGGGTCGCTCGAGAAGGTGTCGATCGTCCCGCCGAGATTGCTGGTCGACGCGGTGCCGAGATCGCCTGCGCCGCTGGCCAGCGTGACCCGCGAGACGTTCTCCGAGATGATCGCACGTTGCGGCGACAGGCCGTTGTAATTGCCGTAATTCTGGTCGCCGAGCGGCAGGCCGTCGAGCGTGTAGCCGAGCTGCTGCGCGTTGAAGCCGTGGACGAACAGCGAGATGTTCTGCTCGTTATTGCCCCAGGGATCGGCGGTCAGGAACGTGACGCCGGGCAGCGTCTGGAGCGCCTTCAACGGGCTCACGCCGGGCAGGATCTTCTGCATGTCGACGCCGCTGACCTGGGTCACGGAGCGCGTGGCGGCGCCGGTGACGACGATCGTGTCGTCCTGTCCGGGCGCGGCAGCCGGCTGCGCGCTGCCGACCGGTTCGGCAGGGTCGGTCGCGACCAGCGATTGCGCCGACGCGGCGATCGGCAAGACGGCAATTGTGGCGATCCCGACCGCGGTGCCCAGCAGCCGCGCGGTCGTCCGTGAAAACATCGTCATACTGTAAAACCCCTAGCGAGATCGATCGATCGTCACTCCCGGAGCTGCGCCTATGGGCATCGCGAGACAGTCGCATGACCGCCACGCTACAGTTTTAATTCGCTGTGCCGAAGCGCGAAGGCGTCCGCCCCGGAGAGGCTCACGTTACGCCGTCCCGGCGGGCTCGCGTTACACGGTCGCGGCGGGGATCCGCGCCAACGCTTCCTGCTCGATCTTTTCGAGCTCGTCGCGGGTCTGGACGATCGCTTCGCGTTGCGCGTCGAGCAGGTCGATCCGTTGGCGACAGCGTTCGGCCAGCGCGCGCATCTGTTCGACATGCGTCGGATCCGCGTCGTACAGATCGAGGAATTCCTCGATATCGCGCAACGTGAAGCCGAGCCGCTTGCCACGCAGGATCAGCTGCATCCGCGCCACGTCGCGCCGGGTATAGACCCGGGTCGTGCCGATCCGGCACGGCTCGATCAGCCCCTTGTCCTCGTAGAACCGCAACGTCCGCGCACTGACGCCGAGCGTCCGCGACACTTCCTGGATACCGGTAAGATCGTCCTGACGATCGTTCATGTCTGTACGTCCCTCTCCCCAGACGCCGCTTTCGCGTTTTCTTCAGCGACAAGTTCCTTTTTGGATAGCTTGCCGATCAGCGTCTTGGGCAGAGTGTCGCGGATTTCGACCTCGCGGGGAAGCTCGATCTTGCTGATCTTGTCGCGGAGAAAATCGCGCAGTTCGAGCGGGGTAGCCACCGCACCTTCGGCCAGCACGACGAACGCCTTGGGGGCCTGGCCGCGGTATTTGTCCGGCACGCCGATGACGACCGCTTCGAGCACCGCGGGGTGTTCGTACAGCGCCTCCTCGATCACGCGCGGATAGACGTTGTAGCCGCCGGCGAGGATCAGGTCCTTGATCCGGTCGACGATGAACAGATAGCCGTCTTCGTCGAGATGGCCGACGTCCCCAGTCCGCAGCGCCCCGTCCACGAACAGCTCGGCGGTCGCGGCGGGCTTGTGCCAATAGCCTTGCGTGATCTGGGGACCGCGTGCGCAAATCTCGCCATTCTCGCCGATCGGGAGCAGCCGGGTCGGGTCCTCGCGGTCGCGGATCTCGATCGTCGTGCCGGGGAAGGGCAAGCCCGCCGAACCCGGCTTGTTGAGCCCGCCGATCGGATTGCAGGTGATGATCGGCGACGCTTCGGACAGGCCATAGCCCTCGACGAGCTTGGCGCCGGTCGCGGCCTCGAACGCGGTGCGGACCTCGGCGGGGAGCGGCGCGCCGCCCGAGATGCACGCGTGGATCGACGACAGGTCGATCTTCTGCGTCTCGGCGGCCGTGGTGATCGCCGCGTAGATCGTCGGCACCGCGGGGAAATAGCTCGGCTTGGTGCGGTCGATCGTCTTGAGCAACTGCTGCAGTTCGAAGCGCGGCAGCAGGATCATCTCCGCGCCGGTGCGGATCGAATAGGTCAGTACCGTCGTCAGCGCGAAGACGTGGAACAACGGCAAAGCGCCGAGCACTCGGTCCTGGTGCGGCTGCTCGCCACCGACGAACATCACCATCGCATCGGCGTTCGCGACGAGGTTCGCGTGGCTGAGCATCGCCGCCTTGGGCTCGCCGGTGGTGCCGCCGGTATATTGCAGCACGGCGACCTCGTTCGGGGAGACCGCGACCGGAGCGGGCGCGCCCTTCGCCTTCAACAGCGAATCGAACGTGCAATGGCGCGCATCGCTGGGGACGTGGCCGATCTCGGCACGCTTGAAGATGCGGTAGGCGATCGACTTCACCGTCGGCAGTGCGCCTGCGATCGGACAGGTTATGACGTGCTTGACGCCCATCTGCCTGGCGACCTTGATGACGCGCGCATGGATCTCGGCAATGTCGCAGGTGGCGATGATCGTCGCGCCCGAATCCTCGAGCAGGTGCGCCAGCTCGCGTTCGACATAGAGCGGGTTGACGTTGACGACGATGCCGCCGGCCTTGAGGATCGCGAAGAACAGGATCGGGTAATAGGGCGTATTCGGCAGGCAGAGTGCGACGCGTGTACCCTTGACGACGCCAAGGTCCTGGAGCCCCTTCGCGGCCCGATCGACCTGCTCGCCGAGCTCGGCATAGGTCAGCGTCCGACCCATGAAGTCGAGCACATTGCGCGACCCGAACCGGCGCACCGACGTGTCGAGCATGTCACCCAGCAGCCGTGGCTCGCCCTGCAACGGCATGCCGATCGCCTTGCCCCCGGAAGTGTCCTGCATCTCGCTCTCCATAAGATGGTGTGCGTAAGCCATATTGTCGGCCGCTTCACCTTGACGTAAAGGTGAGGTATCGCACCTTAAGGGTAACCCGCAAGCGTTAACCGGGTCGACCGCAATATGAGAGGATCATCGTGACCAACGTCGTCATCGCCGGGTACGCCCGTTCGCCGTTCCACCTCGCCGGCAAGGGCGAGCTCGCCCGCGTCCGTCCGGACGATCTCGCCGCGCAGACGATTCGCGGGTTGCTCGACAAGACTGGCGTCGATCCCGCCGAGATCGAGGACATCATCCTCGGCTGCGCGTTCCCCGAGGGCGAACAGGGCCTCAACGTCGCCAAGCTGATCGCGCAGATCGCCGACCTGCCGATCTCGGTCGGCGGCATGACGGTCAACCGGTTCTGCGGCTCGTCGATGAGCGCGATCCACATCGCCTACGGCCAGATCGCGGTCGGCGCGGGCGAGGCGTTCATCTGCGCGGGGCTCGAGTCGATGAGCCGCGTGCCGATGGGCGGCTACAACCCCCTCCCCAACCCCGCGCTCGCGAAGAAGAGCGCCGGCGCGTACATGGGCATGGGCGAGACCGCCGAGAACGTCGCGCGCCAATACCAGATCACGCGCGCCGAGCAGGATGCGTTCGCGGTGAAGAGCCAGGACAAGGCCGCCGCCGCGCGCGCCGATGGTCGGCTGTCCGACGAGATCGTGACGATCCAGACCAAGGCTGGCCCGGTCAGCCAGGACGGTACGATCCGCGCCGGCACCACGACCGAAGCGCTCGCCGGGCTGAAGCCCGCGTTCAGCGCGGAAGGCTCGGTGACCGCCGGTACGTCCTCGCCGCTGACCGATGGTGCGTCCGCTGTACTGGTCACCTCGGAGGAGTTCGCCAAGAAGCACGGGCTGACGATCCTCGCACGGATCAAGTCGATCGGCGTGTCGGGTTGTGCGCCGGAGACGATGGGGCTCGGGCCGATCGGGGCGTCGAAGAAGGCGCTGGAGCGTGCCGGGATCACCGTCGCCGACCTCGACGTGGTCGAGATCAACGAGGCGTTCGCGAGCCAGGCGATCGCCTGCATCCGCGACCTCGGGCTGAAGGACGAGACGATCAACCTCGACGGCGGCGCGATCGCGATCGGTCATCCGCTCGGCGCGACCGGCGCGCGGATCGTCGGCAAGGCTGCGTCGCTGTTGTCGCGCGAGGGGGGGCGTTATGCGCTCGCCACCCAGTGCATCGGCGGCGGTCAGGGCATCGCTACGGTGCTGGAGCGCGCATGATGGTCGATGCTGTGAAGAAGGTCTGCGTCATCGGCGCAGGCGTCATGGGTGCGGGCATTGCGGCACAGGTCGCGAACGCCGGCATCCCCGTGCTGTTGCTTGATATCGTCCCCCGCGAGGGTGACGACCGTGACGCAGTGGCGAAGGGTGCGGTCGCGAAAATGCTCAAGACCGACCCTGCCCCCTTCATGTCGAAGCGGGCGGCCAAGCTGGTCGAGACGGGCAACATCGACGATCACCTCGACCGCGTCGCCGAGTGCGACTGGATCGTCGAGGCGATCGTCGAGCGGCTCGACATCAAGCAGGCGCTGTACGCCAAGCTGGAAGCGCTGAAGCGTCCCGGCACCGCGGTGTCGTCGAACACCTCGACCATCCCGCTCGGCAACCTCGTCGAGGGGCGCTCGGACCAGTTCAAGGCCGACTTCCTCATCACGCATTTCTTCAATCCGCCGCGCTACATGCGGCTGGTCGAGATCGTCCGCGGCGAGCACACCGATGTTGCGGTCGCGGATAAGGTCGAGGATTTCGTCGATCGTTTCATGGGCAAGCGGATCGTTCGCGCGAAGGACACGCCGGGGTTCATCGCCAACCGCATCGGCACCTACTGGCTGGCGATCGCGATCAACGCGGCGATGGATCAGGGGCTCACCGTCGAGGAGGCCGACCAGATCGGCGGCCGTCCGATGGGCGTGCCGAGGACGGGCATTTTTGGTCTAGTCGACCTCGTTGGCGTCGACCTGATGCCGCTGCTCTCGAAGAGCCTCTCCTCCACGCTGCCCGCGGGCGATCCGTATTTCGATACGGTCCGCCCGCTGCCGCTGGTCGACAAGATGATCGCGGAGGGCTTCACCGGCCGCAAGGGCAAGGGAGGCTTCTACCGCTTCGACAAGGCGACCCGCACGAAGCTGTCGCTCGATCTCGCGACTGGTGAGTATCGCCCGGAGGCCAAGCCGGCTGAGCTACCCGGCAAGACCGGCAAGGACCTCGCCGGACTGATCGCGGAGCCCGGCAAGATCGGCACCTACGCGTGGTCGATCCTCGGCAACACGCTGTCCTACGCGGCGATGCTCGTCGGCGAAGCGGCGGACGATATCGTCGCGATCGATGACGCGATGAAGCTCGGGTATAACTGGAAATACGGACCGTTCGAACTGATCGACCGGATGGGCCCCGGCGTGCTCGCCGCGCGCCTTGCCGACGAAGGTCGCGACGTTCCGGCGATCCTGACCACCGCGGGTGATCGTCCGTTCTACCGCGTCGAGAACGGCCAGCGCCAGTATCTCACCGCCGCCGGTGACTATGCCGACGTCCCCCGCGCGGACGGCGTCGAGCTGCTGGAGGACATCAAGCTCCGGTCGCAGCCGATCCTCCAGAACCTGTCGGCGTCGCTCTGGGATGTCGGCGACGGCGTCGCGGCGCTCGAATTCCACACCAAGATGAACGCGCTCGACGACCAGGTCGTGGCGCTCATCAACGAGGCGATTCCGGTCGTCCGCGAGCGCTTCAGGGCGCTGGTGGTGTATAACGAAGCGTCGAACTTCTCGGCGGGTGCAAACCTCGGCGCGGCGATGTTCGCGGTCGGGGCGGGCCTTTGGGACATGGTCGAGGCCAGCGTCTCGGGCGGGCAGCAGGCGTACAAGGCGCTCAAATACGCGCCCTTCCCGGTCGTCAGCGCGCCGGCCGGGCTCGCGCTCGGCGGCGGGTGCGAGATCCTGCTCCACTCGGACGCGGTGCAGGCGCATGCCGAGACCTATGCAGGGCTCGTCGAATGCGGCGTCGGGCTCGTCCCCGGTTGGGGCGGCAATGGCGAGATGCTCGACCGCTGGGCCAAGTCGGGTATGGTCCCGAAGGGCCCGATGCCGGTGCTGACCAAGGTGTTCCAGGCGGTCTCCACCGCGCAGGTCGCCAAGTCGGCGGCGGAGGCCAAGGAGATGATGATCCTGCGCAAGGACGACGGCATCACGATGAACCGCGACCGGTTGCTGGCGGACGCAAAGGCCAAGGCGCTGTCGCTGGTCGAGGGCTATGTCGCGCCGGAGAAGCCGACCTTCCGTCTGGCGGGCGAGAGCGGCCGGACCGGGCTGAACATGGCGGTGGCGGACTTCCACAAGAAGGGCATGGCAACCGGCTACGACCTCGTCGTCGCGGATCGTCTCGCCGAGGTGCTGACGGGTGGCGAGGCGGATCTGGTCGACACCGTGACCGAGGACGAGTTGCTCGACTTGGAGCGCGCGGCGTTCATGGCGAGCGTCAAGGATCCGAGGACCCAGGCTCGGGTCGTGCATATGCTGCAGACGGGCAAACCGTTGCGCAACTGAGGCACAGCACTCACTCCATCCACTCCGTCACCCCAGACTGGTTCCGGGGTCCACCGTTCCGCCAACTCGATGCCGTCGGGTGTGCGGAACGGTGGATGCCGGAACGAGCCCGGCATGACGGCGTCTTCGTGACGACGCGCGCCGCATGAACACTTTTTCACCCGCTGGAATCGGTAAGAAGACTTGACTTGTCTTCGTACAATTCTAGTCGGGATCAGTAACTGCCGTATACGGCAACAGGGTCGCGATAACGTCGATGGCCTGACGAGAAATTCGGTGACCGTACGCATGCGGCGCCCCCAACGACACTAGGAGAGGATAGAAGATGTCCCTGTTGATTATCGCCGCAATGCTCGCGGGCGCTTCGGCCACCCCCGACACCGTGATCGGTCGCTGGAAGACCGAGACGCACAACGCCATCGTCGAGATCGCCCGCTGCGGCCCGTCGATCTGCGGCAAGATCCTCACCTCCGACGCACTGCGCGCCAATCCTTCGATGAAGGACGCGAACAACGCCAACACCGCGCTGCGCAACCGCCCGATTCAGGGCATGCAGATGCTCAGCGGGTTCAAGCCCGACAAGGACGGCGTCTGGAGCAGCGGGCAGGTCTACAATGCCGAGGACGGCAAGACCTATAGCGGCAAGATCACGCCCCTCGGCGCAAACCAGCTAAAACTGCGTGGCTGCGTCTTCTTCCCGCTCTGCAAGACGCAGACCTGGACGCGCGTGCGCTGAGGCGCGCCGCCCAGTCTTCGCTACCTCCCCGACCAATCAGTAAAGCTTTCAGGATCTTCCTCATGACTATGCGTACCAAAGCTCCGCTCCTCGCGGTATCCGCACTCGTGTCCGCCTTCGGCTTCGCCAGCACCGCCTATGCCGACGCCTTCTATCTCCAGGCGCAGTCCGCACGCGGTGCAGGCCGTGCCTTCTCCGGTGAGGCCGCCGACACCGGTGCCGAATCGCTGTGGTGGAACCCCGCCGCGATCGCCGGCATCCGCGACGGCAGCGCGACGCTCAGCGCCAGCGCGATCCTGCCGAAGGGCGACGTCGTCGACACGGGCACGCGGATCTGCCGCCCGGGCCAGGCCTGCACCACGATCAGCGGTCAGTCGAACTCGAGCGACCCGATCAACAAGGGCATCGTACCGTCGGGCGCGATCGCCTATCCGCTGACCGACCGGATCGCCGTCGGCCTCGCGGTCACGTCGCCGTTCAGCTTCACCACCAATTACGACGCGGACAGCTGGGCCCGCTACAGCGCCGACAAGACCCGCCTGCGGACGATCGACATCCAGCCGTCGGTTGGCGTCGTGGTGACCGACTGGCTGCGTGTCGGTGGTGCGCTGAACGTCGAATATACCGATGCGAGCCTCAGCAACGCGCTGCCCAACCTACTCGCGTCGCTGCCTGACGGGCATCAGGAATTGAGCGGCGACGGCTGGGATCTTGGCTGGACCGCGGGCGTGCAGTTGCACAACGACTTCGCGACGGTCGGCGTCACGTACAAGTCGAGCATCCGCCATCACCTGAAGGGCGACCTCGTCGTCAGCGGCCTCGTCGGCTCGCTTGCATCGCAGAACACGACCGTGTCGGGGGCCAAAGCGAGCTTCAATACGCCGGGCCAAGTGATCGTCGCCGGTCGGTTCCGCGGCACCGACAAGCTGACGCTGAACGCACAGGTCGTTGCCTATAGCTGGAACAAGTTCGACACGATCGATCTCGGCGCACCGCTGAACACCGCGATCCCGGAGAACTACAAGGACAGCTGGAGCCTGGCCGGCGGTCTCGATTACGACGTCACGCCGAAGCTGACCGTGCGCGGCGGCGTGCAGCGCACCAAGTCGCCGACGCAGGATGGCCAGCGGGACGCGCGCGTGCCCGACGCCGATCGCTGGACCTATGCAGCGGGTGGCTCGTACCAATTGTCGCGCCGGATCGCGCTCGACGCAGCCGCGCAATATGTCGACTTCGAGAACACCACGATCGACCGCGTGACGGCGGCGTATGTCGGCTCGCTGGCGCAGACGAATATCCTGACGTCGGGTGCTCTGCGTAACGCATCGGCGGTCGTGCTGTCGCTTGGTGGCCGCGTGAGCTTCTAAAAATTTCACGATCCTCCCCCGCAAGGGGGAGGTGGCGCAAAGCGACGGAGGGGGAGGACACGGAACCGACGTGTCGGCTACCTCCCCCTCCGACTGGCAAGTGCCAGCCACCTCCCCCTGGCGGGGGAGGATTTCTACACTTCGACCAGCCTCAGGCCCTCGGCGTAGACTCGCTGCTTGGCTGCATAGCCCGCGGCCGACATCTTCAGCCCGGCGATCGCTTTCGGCGACAACTCCCGCACCGCCTTGGCCGGCGAGCCGACGATCAGGCTCCCCGCCGGAAACACCTTCCCCTCCGTCACCAGCGCGTTCGCGCCGATCAGGCAATTATCGCCGATCACGGCGTGGTTGAGGATCGTCGCGCCCATTCCGACCAGCACGTTGCTGCCGATCGTGCACCCATGCAGAATCGCATGATGACCGATTGTGCACCCCTCGCCCACGCTCAGAGGCGCGCCCGGATCGGAGTGCAGCATCGCCCCCTCCTGGATATTGGTCCGCGCGCCGACGAGGATCGGCGTGTTGTCCGCGCGGATCACCGCGCCGAACCAGACGCTCGCGCCCTCCCCCAGCCGCGCGTCGCCGATCACGTCTGCGGAGGGCGCGACCCACACGTCGTCGGCCAGGGTCGGGCGTTTTCCCTCGATCGCGTAAAGTGGCATCAGGCGGCATCCCTCTCCTTTGCCCGCGCGCGGAACGCGTGGAGCAGCGGCTCGGTATAGCCGCTCGGCTGCGTCAGGCCATCGAACACGAGCGCGCGGGCGGCCTGGAACGCGAGGCTCTCGTCCTCGTGCCCCGCCATCGGCCGATACAGCGGATCGCCCGCATTCTGCGCATCGACCTTCGCCGCCATCCGCCGCAGCGCCGCGTCCGCCTGCTCCGGCGTGGCTATGCTGTGGAGCAGCCAGTTCGCCATGTGCTGCGAACTGATCCGCAGCGTCGCGCGGTCCTCCATCAGGCCGATGTCGTGGATGTCGGGCACCTTCGAACAGCCGACGCCCTGGTCGATCCAGCGCACGACATAGCCGAGGATGCCTTGCGCGTTGTTCTCCAGCTCCTCGCGAACATCGTCCGGCTGCCAGTTATGCCCGGTCGCGACCGGGATCGTCAGCAGCGCATCGAGCGAGGCGATCGGCTCGGCCTTGCGCTCCGCCTGCCGCGCGAACACGTCGACACGGTGGTAATGCGTCGCGTGCAGCGTCGCGGCGGTCGGCGACGGCACCCAGGCCGTATTCGCGCCGGTCATCGGATGCGCGATCTTCTGCTCGAGCATGTCCGCCATCCGGTCCGGCGCGGCCCACATGCCCTTGCCGATCTGCGCCTTGCCGCTGAGCCCGCAGGCGAGCCCGATCTGGACGTTGCGATCCTCATACGCCTTGATCCACGACGAGGCCTTCATCTCGCCCTTGCGGATCATCGGCCCGGCCCGCATCGACGTGTGCATCTCGTCGCCGGTGCGATCGAGGAAGCCGGTATTGATGAACACCACGCGGTCCTTCACCGCAGCGATGCAGGCGGCGAGGTTGGCGGAGGTGCGGCGCTCCTCGTCCATCACGCCGACCTTGATCGTGTGGCGCGCGAGGCCGAGCAGGTCCTCGATTCCGTCGAACAGCTGGTTGGTGAAGGCGGCTTCGTCGGGGCCGTGCATCTTCGGCTTGACGATGTAGATCGAGCCCGCGCGGCTGTTGCGGATCGGGCCTGTGCCCTTCAGGTCGTGCAAGCCGATCAGCGACGTGACGATGCCGTCGAGGATACCCTCGGGCGCCTCTTGGCCGTCGGCGAGCAGGATGGCGGGCGTCGTCATCAGATGACCGACGTTGCGCACGAACATCAGGCTGCGGCCGGGGAGCGTGAACGCGCTGCCATCGGGGGCGGTGTACTGCCGGTCCGGTTCGAGTGCGCGCGTGACCGTGCGGCCGCCCTTGTCGAAGCTAGCGGTCAGGTCGCCCTTCATCAGCCCGAGCCAATTGGCGTAGGCGGCCACCTTGTCCTCCGCATCGACTGCGGCGATCGAATCCTCGAGATCGGCGATCGTGCTGAGCGCGGATTCGAGGACCACGTCGGCGAGGTTCGCAGGGTCGTCGCGACCGATCGCATGCTGAGAATCGATCACCAGTTCGATGTGCAGGCCGTTGTGACGCAACAGGATATTGTCGCCTGCGTGCCCGACGAGCTGGCTCGGCTCGGCGAGCTGCGGCGTGCCCCCGGTCCAGTCGGTCCACGACCCGCTCGCCAGCGGCACCCCATCGTCGAGGAATGCCTTCGCCCACGCGATGACCTGCGTGCCTCGGGCGGCGTCATAGCCCTTGCCGGACGCCGCGCCAGTAATCGCATCGGTGCCGTAGAGCGCATCGTACAGGCTTCCCCAGCGCGCGTTCGCGGCGTTGAGCAGGAAGCGGGCGTTGAGGATCGGCACTACCAGTTGCGCGCCGGCGAGCGAGGCGACCTCCGCATCGACGTTTGTCGGGGCGACCGCGAACGGGGCGGGCTCGTCGACCAGATAGCCGATCTCGCGCAGGAACGCCTGATATTCGGGCTGGTCGATCGGCTTCCCGGCGCGGGCTTCGTGCCAGGCGTCGATCCTTGCCTGGAGGTCGTCGCGGACTGCGAGTAGCGCGGCATTCTCCGGCGCGAAGCTGGCGTAGATATCGGACACGCCTTGCCAGAACGCCGCGGCTTCAAGCCCCGTCCCCGGCAACGCCTGCTTTTCGATGAAGTCCACCAGCGATGCGGCGATCTTCAGACCTGCCTTTTCGATCATCTCGGCCATGCTGCTCTCCTATGCTCTGGCAGCACGATAGACGTCCGCCACCTTCGCCACTAGACACCATAAACCGAAAGCTGTTGATCGTCTGGAGAACGAATGGATCCTGACATCGTCCTCTTCGCCGAAGTGGTCCGCACTGCCAGCCTCAGCGCGGCGGGGCGATCGCTCGGCATATCGCCGGCGATGGTGTCGAAACGGATCGCACGGCTGGAAGCGCGTCTCGGCGTGCGGTTGCTCAACCGGACGACGCGGCGGCTCGACCTCACCGCACGCGGTGCGGCCTATCACCGCGACATGGTGGGGATCCTTGCCGCGATCCGCGATGCCGAGGCACGCGTGTCGGACCGCGCCGAGACGCCCGCGGGGCCGCTCCGGGTGAGCGCGCCGACCTCGTTCGGTCGTCTCCACATCGCGCCGCACCTGAAGCCGTTCCTCGACGCGCATCCGGCGATCGAACTCGACCTCGATCTGTCGGACGGCTTCTCCGACGTCATAGGCGACCGGCTCGACCTCGCCATCCGGATCGCGCCTGCGGTGCCGCCGAGCCTCACAGGTTATCGTCTCGCCGACAGCCGCCGCGTTCTCTGCGCCGCGCCAAGCTGCATTGCGCCAAACGATGCGGCAGAT
Source organism: Sphingomonas sp. 4RDLI-65 (assembly GCF_049472435.1). Classification (NCBI taxonomy): domain Bacteria; kingdom Pseudomonadati; phylum Pseudomonadota; class Alphaproteobacteria; order Sphingomonadales; family Sphingomonadaceae; genus Sphingomonas; species Sphingomonas sp. 4RDLI-65. The sequence goes on from NZ_JBCEBT010000003.1 coordinate 510,131, forward strand.
CTCACAAAACACCGCCTGCTCGCGGCAAAAGGCCAGATGCCATGGCGGCTGGCCGGGCCGGACGGCGACGTCACGGTCGACCGCCCCAGCTACGTCTCGACCAATTCCAGCGAAGTCGTCCGCGAACTCACGTTGGCGGGGGTCGGCATCGCACTGCGCTCGCTCTGGGACGTCAGCGCGGATCTCGCGAGCGGTCGGCTTGTCCGCGTCCTGCCGGAACTTGCCGGGTCGGCGGACGTCGGCATTTATGCGGTGCACGCATGCGGGCCGGTGTCGTCGGGGACCACCGCGCTGCTCGATTACCTGCGCGGTCTCTGGTCGCCGATCCCGCCGTGGGAGTCCTGAACGAGGTCGATCGTCACCGCGTCGATCCGTCGCAACATCGCCACGAACTGCTCGACTTCCTTAGCTGAAAACCCGGCGAAGATCCGCCGCTCCAGATCGAGCGCTTTCGGCGCGACCGACGCGTAGAGCGTTTGCCCGTCTTCCGTCAGCTTCAGCAAGTGCGAGCGACGATCCTCGGGATTCGCGTGCCGCTGCATCAGCCCGCGTTCGACCAGCGCGATCGCCGCGCGGCTGACCGTGACCTTGTCCATACGCGTCTGCTGGCCGATCTGCTGCTGCGTGATCCCGCCGGCCTCTGCGACCACGGTAACCAGCCGCCACTCCGGAATCGTCAGGCCGAACAGCGCTTCGTAGGTGTCCGCCACCGCTTCGCTGACGAGGTTGGAGGTGATCGACAGGCGATACGGGATGAAATCGTCCAGGACGAGTGCGCGGTCAGCCATGGAGAAATCGTAACGATTGACACCAGTTGTTCAACCCGCCAGATTGGTAACAACGGATACCAATTTGAGGATCGAGTCATGGACCATATGCCCCAGTCTGACCATATGGACGTAAACCCGATGGGTCTCGACGGGTTCGAGTTCGCCGAGTTCACCTCGCCCGATCCCGACCGGATGGCCGCGCAGTTCGAGCAGTTCGGCTTCGTCGCCGCCTCGACCCACCCGACCAAGGCCGTTACGCGCTACAAGCAGGGCCGCATCAACCTGTTGCTCAACCGCGAGGAAAGCGGTCATGCGGCGGCATTCCGCGCGGATCATGGCCCGTCGGCGAGCGGCATGGCGTTCCGCGTTCATGACGCCAAGGAAGCGTTTGACGCCGCCCTCGCGCGCGGTGCCAAGGCGGCGGATGCCAGCTCGGGTGCACTCGGCGAGGGCAGCTACGTGCTCGAAGGGATCGGCGGTTCGCTGCTGTATCTCGTCGACAAGCACGGCGCGGCCGGCAGCCTGTACGACGACTGGAATGCGGTTCCGGGCGCGGCCGAAGCCGAGGCCGAGAACAATGTCGGCCTCGACCTGCTCGATCACCTCACGCACAACGTGAAGCGTGGCCAGATGCGGACCTGGGCGGAGTTCTACGGCCAGATCTTCGGCTTCGAGGAGCAGAAGTATTTCGACATCAAGGGCAAGGCGACTGGGCTGTTCAGCCAGGCGATGATCGCGCCCGACCGCGCGATCCGCATCCCGCTCAACGAGAGCCAGGACGACAAGAGCCAGATCGAGGAATTCATCAAGGATTACAACGGCGAGGGCATCCAGCATCTGGCGCTGACCACCGACGATATCTTCGAGACGGTCGAAAAGCTGCGCGCACGCGGCGTCAAGCTGCAGGACACGATCGAGACCTATTACGAGCTGGTCGACAAGCGCGTGCCGAACCACGGCCACGATCTCGAACGCCTGCGCCGCAACCGGATCCTGATCGACGGCAATGTCGGCGAGGAGGGGCTGCTGCTGCAGATCTTCACCGAGAACATGTTCGGGCCGATCTTCTTCGAGATCATCCAGCGCAAGGGGAATGAGGGCTTCGGCAACGGCAATTTCCAGGCGTTGTACGAGAGCATCGAGTTGGACCAGATCCGCCGTGGGGTGATCACGGTCGACGCGTGAGTTTTAAACCCTCTCCCTCGGGGAGAGGGAAAGGCGCGCCAGCGCCGAGGGTGAGGGCACGCGCGACGCCAGCACGTGCCCTCACCCTTCCGCCGCGCAAGTGCGCGTCTCCCTCCCTCTCCCCCGAGGGGAGAGGGCAAATAAGAGTTTGAACGGCCGGCGGTTCGGGCGTTGATCGGAACAGGTGACGGAGAGGAAGCCATGACAATTCACCAGCCGACCAATGCCGCAGGCGAGACCGCCGGCCAGACCGAGTATCTGCCCGGCTTCGGCAACCACGTATCGACCGAGGCGATCCCCGGCGCACTCCCGATCGGCCGCAATTCACCACAGCGCCCCGCGTTCGGTCTTTATACCGAGCAGCTCTCCGGCACCGCGTTCACCGCGCCGCGCCACGAGAACCGCCGCAGTTGGCTCTACCGGATGCGCCCGACCGCCGAGCATCCGCCGTTCGAGCGCTACATCGGCGCCGAGCGGTTCGCGCCCGGCACCACCGATGCGCCACTCGCGCCCAACCGGCTGCGCTGGGACCCAATCGCCGCCCCCGCTCCGAATATCGATCTGATCGACGGCATGACGACAATGCTCGCCAACCGCGATCCTGCCGATCTCGAAGGCGTTGCGCTGCATGTCTATGCCGCCAACGCGGACATGACGGACCGAGTGTTCATGGATGCCGACGGCGAACTGCTGTTCGTGCCGCAGGCCGGACGTCTCCGGTTGCTGACCGAGCTCGGCCGAATCGACATTGCCCCCGGCCAGATCGCGCTCGTCCCGCGCGGTGTCCGCTTCCGCGCCGAACTCCCCGATGGCGAAGCGCGCGGCTATGTCGCGGAGAACCACGGCGCGCTGTTCCGCTTGCCCGACCTCGGCCCGATCGGCGCCAACGGCCTCGCCAACCCGCGCGATTTCGAGACCCCGGTCGCGTGGTGCGAAGACCGCGACGAGCCGGTCGAGGTGGTCCAGAAGTTCATGGGTTCGCTATGGACGACGACGCTCGATCATTCTCCGCTCGACGTCGTCGCATGGCACGGCAACCTCGCGCCGTGGCGCTACGATCTGTCGCGGTTCAACACGATCAACACGGTCAGCTTCGACCATCCCGATCCTTCGATCTTCACGCTGCTGACCTCGCCGAGCGACGTGCCCGGCCGTGCCAACGCCGATTTCGTGATCTTCCCGCCGCGCTGGATGGTCGCAGAAGGCACCTTCCGCCCGCCGTGGTTCCACCGCAACGTCATGTCCGAGGCGATGGGGCTGATCACCGGCGCATACGACGCGAAGGCGGAGGGGTTCGCGCCGGGCGGCATCTCGCTGCATAACCTCATGTCGGGCCACGGGCCGGATCTGGCGAGCTGGCAGGGTGCGAGTGCGGCGGACCTGAAGCCGCACAAGATCGACGGGACGATGGCGTTCATGCTGGAGAGCTGCTGGCCGTACAAGCCGACCGCCTACGCGCTGGAGCATTCGCAGTTGGATTACGATGCGGTCTGGTCGGATTTTCCGAAGGCGGTCCTGCCGAAGTGAGCCTCACGCTGCACGGCTATTGGCGCTCGACCACCGCCTATCGCGTCCGCATCGCGTTGGCTCTGAAGGGCATCGCGTACGAACAGGTCACGCACGATCTCCGCACCGGCGCGCAACGCAAGGCCGAGTATCGGACGCTCAATCCCCAGGGGCTCGTTCCGGCGCTGGAGACCGACGATGTAGTCCTGACGCAGAGCCCAGCGATCCTCGAATGGATCGACGAGGTGTATCCCGACCCACCGTTGCTTCCCGTCGACGCAGATGGCCGGGCGATCGTCCGCGCGATGGGGGCGGCGATCGCGTGCGATATCCACCCCGTGAACAACCTCCGCATCCTGAACGCCTTGCGGACCGAGTTCGGGGCCAACGAGGCAGCGGTGAACCGCTGGATCGCGCGCTGGATCGGCGAGGGGTTCGCTGCGCTGGAGACGCTGATCGCGCGTCATGGCGACGGCTTTGCGTTCGGTGCGACGCCGACGATCGCCGACTGTCATCTGGTGCCGCAGGTCTATTCGGCCGAGCGGTTCGCGGTCGATCTCTCGCCCTATCCGCACCTCAAGAGCGCCGCCGACAAGGCACGCGCCCTCCCCGCCTTTGCCGCCGCGCATCCGGACCGGCAGCCGGACGCCGACCGCGCATGAGCGACGGCGAACGGCTGACCGCCACGCCCGACGGGATCAAGCTCGCGCCGCTCGATGCGATCGCCGAGGGTAAGGCGCGAAACTTCGTGCTCCAGATGCGCGCCGGCCGTTTCCATGGCTTCGTCGTGCGCAGGGGCGATGCGGTGTTCGGCTATGTCGACCGCTGTCCGCACATGGGCCTGCCGCTCGCGCAGGTGCTCGACGACTATCTCACGCCGAGTGGCGACCTGATCGCGTGCAGTTGGCACTCCGCGTTGTTCGAAATCGAGAGCGGCAATTGTGTCGGGGGGCCTTGCGGCGGGACAAGGCTGACGCCGTGGCCGGTCGTGGTGGCTGATGGGATGATCGTCACCGCAGGCTGACGCGGGGGTGGAGTTGCGCTAAGGGACGGCCCCTCACCCCTGCATGATAGACCGATGACCGAAATCCTGCCCATCCGCGTCGTGGCGCTGTACCGCTTCACGCCGTTCGCCGACATCGCCGCGATCCAGCCGCCGCTTGCGCTCGTGTGCTGTTCGAACGGGGTGAAGGGGACGCTGCTGCTCGCCGCCGAGGGGATCAACGGGACGATCGCCGGGTCCGAAGAGGGGATCGACGCGGTGCTGACGCATATCCGCGCTCTGCCGGGTTGCGCCGACCTCGACGTCAAGGAATCACGCGCGGAGACGATGCCGTTCCACCGGATGAAGGTTCGCCTCAAGCGCGAGATCGTGACGATGGGCGAGCCTTCGATCGATCCGCTGGGAGGCGTCGGGCATTATGTCGAGCCTGAGGACTGGAATGCGCTGATCGCCGAGCCGGGGACGATTCTGATCGATACGCGGAATGATTACGAGGTCGCGGTCGGCACGTTTGCCGGTGCGGTCGATCCACAGACGCGAACGTTCCGAGACTTTCCGGCTTGGTTTCGCGAGCACCGCGACGAACTGGTTGGGGACGGCCCGCCGCCGAAGATCGCGATGTTCTGCACCGGGGGAATACGGTGCGAGAAGTCCACCGCATTCCTGAAGGCGGAGGGGCTGGACGAGGTGTATCACCTCAAGGGCGGTATCCTGAAGTATCTGGAAACCGTGCCCGAGGCTGAGAGCCTTTGGGAGGGGGAATGTTTCGTGTTCGATCAGCGGGTTGCGGTTGGGCATGGGCTTGCGTTGGGAAGTCATGTCCTGTGTCATGCGTGCCGGATGCCGGTGAGTGTCGCGGATCGTTCGTCGCCGCTCTATGTCGAGGGGGTGAGCTGCCCGGTGTGTCATGATGCGCGCGATGAGGCGCAGCGGGCTGGGTATGCGGAGCGCGAGCGGCAGGTGCGGCTGGCCGAGGCTCGTGGCGAGGCGCATGTTGGGGCGGTGTTGGCGAAGACGCATGCCGGCGTCGAGCAAGAGGTTGATAACTGACAGAAGCTTGTTCACCCGCGAAGGCGGGTGCCCAGGCTGGGCACCCGCCTTCGCGGGTGAACATTTGGGGTAGCTAACCGGTCGTTGCGAAGCGCTCGGCCAACGCCGCATTACCTTGAGACACCGCAAGCGAATGCACGCTGTTTCCCGCCGCATCGACGATCGCCGGGTCCGCGCCGTGCTCCAGCAACAGATCGATGATCCCCGTCTTGTTCACCAGCGCCGCCATCATCAACGCGGTCTGACCCACGCCGTTGCGCCGGTTCACGTCGGCGCCTGCGTCGAGCACGATCTGCGCGATCTCGGTATAGCCCTTGAAGCAGACGCCCATCAGCGCGGTGTTGCCGCGCGCGTCCGCTGCGCCGTCGACCTTCGCGCCTGCCGCAAGGAGCGCTGCGGTGGCTTCGGCCTTTCCGTTGTAGCTGGCGATCACGAGCGGCGTGTAGCCCTTCGCGTCGGTCACCTCGATATCGACACCCGCCTGCAACAGCGCCGGGATCATTTCGTCCCGCCCGGTCCGGGCCGCATCGAACATCAGTTCGACCAGCCGCTCCATCGGCGGCAGTGGCGGCAACTCACGCGCGTCAGTCATCATTCGCCTCGATGATATGCGGCACGAACCGCGCGAGATTGCGCGTCACGACCGTTTCATCTTCCCGAACGCCAATCCCCGCGGCTTCGTTGCCGACCATCCACGCGCCGATTACCGGATGGCGGCCGTCGAATACCGGCGGCGGCGCATAGGCCTGCCGGATCGCGCCCTCGGCACCATAGCCCTGGTCGAGCACGGCGTGGCCGCTCCCGCCGATCACCTCAACGTTGGCGCCCTCACGCGAGAACAGTGGCTTGCGCACATATTTCGGCCCGAGGATCTTGGCGGCGGGATCGTCATCGAAGAACGCCGGGAGTAGGTTCGGGTGCTCGGGATGGCGTTCCCACAACAGCGGCAGGATGCCCTTGTTCGACAGGATCGACTTCCACGCCGGCTCGATCCAGCGCACGTCGGCGCGCGACAGGTTCGGCGCATAGGGCTCGCGGAGCATGAACTCCCACGGGTACAGCTTGAACGCGGCCTGCACCTCGAACCCATCGGTGTCGACGAAGCGGCCGTCGGCGGCGAGGCCGATGTCCTTCATCTCGACGAACTTCGGTTCGATCCCGACCTGCGACGCCAGATCCTCGAAGAACCGCACCGTCTGGCGATCCTCGACCGCCGACGCGTCCGCTGCGAAATGGACGAAGCCACCGCTCGGGAACAGCGCGCGGAACCGCTCGCGCAGCTTGTCAAACAGGCTGTTGAACTGGTCCGTCCCTGCCGGCAACGCACCGCTCGCGAGCAGATCCTCCAGCCACATCCACTGGAACGTCGCGCACTCGAACACCGACGTCGGCGTGTCGGCATTATACTCGTAGAGCTTGGCCGGCCCCGTCCCGTCATAGGCGAAATCGAACCGGCCGTAGAGCGACGGCTGGCGCGTCCGCCACGTCTCCGCGACGTAATTCCACTGCTCGCGCGGGATCGCGAGACGTTCCATCAACTGCTGGTCGCGGACTACCTCGTCGACCAGGTCGAGGCACATCGCGTGCAGCTGTTCGGCGGCGGGTTCGAGGTCGTCCTCGATCTCCGCCAGCGTGAAGGCATAGGCCGCGCCTTCGTCCCAGTACGGTTCACCGTCCGTATCGTGATAGACGAACCCGATCGCGTCGGCCCGCTCGCGCCAGTCGCCGCGCGGGTCGACCGCGATCCGGCGCATCAGGAGTCCGACGTCTTGTCGTCGCGCTGCTCGATCTGCAGCGTCTGGCCGACTTGCGGCGTCTTCGGTGCAGTCAGCCGCGCGAGCACGTCGTCCGCCGAAGACTGGCCCGGCCCGATACCCGCCAGCCGCAGCTTTTCGTCGAGGTCGGCGCCGGTACGACGGTCTTCCAGTTCGCCCGCCGCCTTGATCCGCTCACCACGGATCGCCTGGCGTTCGCGGATACGCGCGAGGCTGTCCGCCGCGGAGCCGAGCTTGTTGCCCGCGCCCATGCTGCCCGATGCGACCGAGGCCTGCGCCTTCTGCACCGACTCGTTGACCTTCACGACCTCGACCTCGCGGCGGAGCTGTTCGATTTTCCGATCGGTCTGCGCGACGGCGGTGTGGATCTGCTCCTCGGCAGCGCGCATGTCCTCGACCTGCGGGGTCTTCAGCGCGATGTCCTGTTCGAGATCGGCGATCCGCTGTGCGACCTGGCGGGCAAGGTCCATGTTTCCCTTCTCGACCGCGATGCGCGCGGAAGCCTCATACTTCGCGGCCTGCGCGCGGAAGCTCTCGACTTCAGTTTCGAGGATGCGGCGGCGGGCGACGAGCCCGGCGAGGTCGTCGCGCGCCTTGCCTTGCGCCTTGTCGGCATCGCGGATTTCCTGGTCGAGGATACGCAGCGCGTTCGCGTCGACGACCGCGGCGCCCGCTTCGTGCGCGCCGGCACGACCAAGGGTGAAAAGCTTGCTCCAGATGGCCATGCCAGTCTCTCCGTTTGTATCTAAATCAGGCGGCAGGAACCTGCGCGTGGCGCAGGTCGGTGGCCGCATCGATCGCGTTCTCGGCAAGCGTGCGGAGTTCGATGATTACGGTATCGAGCCGGCTCGACGTCGCGAGTTCGCCGAACAGCTCGTAATAATCGCGACCGTCGACGGTGCCGATCCCGAAGTTCGACAGCGGCACCAGCTTCTGCGACTTCAGCAGGAAGGTGTTGAACGCCAATTGGTCCTCCTGCTCGTCGCACGGCCACAGCAAGGTCGAGCAGGCGATCTGCGCCTCGCTGACGTTGACGAACAGTTCGAGGTCGCCGTGATGGTGCATCGTCACCAACAATACCGGGTCCGCGCCCTCGAGGATCCGTGCGGAAAATTCGCCGGCTTTCGCAGGCTCGGACGTGTCGAGCGCCGCCTTCAGGCTGCGGACGGTCCAGATGTCGGTCAATGCAAGAACTCCCGTGCTTGTCGCTCGCGCAATCACATAGGCGCGCACGAGAGGCACGCCAATGGCGCTTTGCGACGGCTCGCGCTTTGGCCTATGCGGGGGGCCAATCAGAGAGACGAGGATTGCATGTTCGATCGCCTGTTCGGCCGCAAGCCAGCGCTTGACGAGAACGCCCTGCCCGTCGTCCGCAACGTCACGCTGGGGCGGACGGTAACGGTCGATCCCCTCGCCTGGCGCCGGTTCGGGTCGGAGCTCCTGTTCCCGTTCGATCGCGATACGCTGGTGATCGTCGCGCAAGGGCTGATCGACCTCAACGAAGGCGGCTTCGTCCACCGATTCTACACCGACGACGACATCATGTTCCAGGCGGTCTCGAACGATCGCGCCGGGCAGGACGTGACCGATGTCACGCTGTTCGCGCCGTGGGACAGCAGCTACCCGTCGTCGGCCGCCGAGCGCCCCGCCTGGAAGAGCCGCCTCAAGGCCCGCACCTTCACGGCCGAAGGGCTGCCCGAATACAGCCGGTCGTGGTTCGGTCCCGAAGCGAGCGAGCAGGAGCCCGTGACGTTCTGGGAGGAACTCCACGACGACCGCGACGGGATCGTCGACCGCCGTATCTTCCAGACCTGCATGCTGTTCGCGCGCGATCTGCCGGGCGACGACGGCCGCGAACTGCTGCTCGCGATCGACATGGAGACCGAGTCCGGCGAGGTCTCGTTCGAGATCATGCTGGGCGTGGCACTGGAACTCGGCGAGTTCAGGGCCTAGCGTCGCGCACAGACGGCTCCGGGGGAAATGCCATGATTGATCAATACAGCTTCGGCGCCAGTGCGCTCGCCTTCCTGATCGCGTTCGTTGCGGCGGGGGCGTTCACGATCGTCTTCAAGATCGTCTATCAGGTCGCGACGCCGTATCATGAGAAGTCATTGATCCGGGAGGGCAACACCGCCGCCGCGATCACGCTCGGCGCGGCGTTGCTTGGCTATGTCCTGCCGCTGGCCTCGGCGCTGACGCATACCGTCTCGCTGGTCGAGTTTGCGGTGTGGGCGTTGCTCGCGGGCGTGATCCAGATCGTGACGTTCCTGATCGTGCAGCATTTCGTGATGCGCGACTTCAACGACCGGATCGTCCGCGGCGAAATTGCCGCCGCGACCTATATGGGCAGCATCTCGCTGTGCGTCGGCATCCTCAACGCCGCCTGCATGACGAACTGAGAGGCATAGCGATGAAGCGTTCCAGATCGATCGTTCTCACCAGCCTGATCGCAGGCTCGGGCATTTCTCTGACCGCGTGCGACGGCGATGTCGGTGGCAAGCCGGTCGAGGCTCAGAGCTATGCGTCGGTGCAGGAATGCCGCGCGGCGGGTGCCTTGTCGGCGGTGCAATGCGACACCGCGTTCGAGCAGGCCAAGGCCGATGCCGCCAAAACCGCACCGCGGTTCGAGGACAAGCAGACCTGCGAAGAGCAATATGGCGCCGCGCAGTGCGAGCCGCGTAACAACGGGAGTGGTGGGAGCTTCTTCACGCCGCTGCTGACCGGCTTCCTGGTCGGGCAGGCCCTCAACGGTGGTTTCGGCAACCGCGGTGCGCCGATGTACCGGGATCGAGACGGCAATTATTATGGCGGCGCAGGCGGGCGGATCAACCGCGACTATGTCACGGGCCGGACACGCGTGGGCTCGGACGCCTTCACGCCGACGACGGCGAGAGCCCCTGCCCGCGTCCAGTCGCGCAGTTCGGTGATTTCACGCGGCGGGTTCGGTGGTGGCTTCGGGGGACGCAGTTTCGGCGGCTGATGCGCCTATAGCGAACCAGTTTTCCGATCAGGGGGGAGATATACGATGCATGTTCCAGCGGGCTTTGCCGTCGTCACGCCGTATATCTTCGTCGACGGCGCCAACGAGTATATCGACTTCCTGACAGCCGCATTCGGCGCGCGCGAGATCGGCCGGAGCAGCGATCCGACCGGCCGGATCGCCAATTGCCAGATGCTGTTCGACACCTCAGCGATCATGCTGAGCGAAGCGTCCGACCAATTCCCGGCGAGTTCGGTATCGCTGTACCTCTACGTCGCCGATGCGGATGCCGCGATGGCACGGGCGATCGCGGCGGGCGGTCAAAGCATCATGCCGGTCTCCGACATGCCGTATGGCGACCGACAGGGCGGCATCCGCGATCCGCGCGGGATACTCTGGTGGGTGTCACAACGGATGACCGACGCGCCCTATTTCTAAGCGACTAGGCCGCCCGCGGCACTCGTAGCATTGCCAGCGCTGCAACCCCCATCACGCCGGCGGCGATCAGCATCGCCCAGACCGCGTCGCCCGGGAAGAACGTCCGCACCACCTGTCCCATCACCGACGACACGATCAGCTGCGGCAACACGATGAAGATGTTGAACAACCCCATGTACACGCCGAGCTTCGCCTGCGGCAGCGCGTTGGACAGGATCGCATAGGGCATCGTCAGGATCGACGACCAGGCAATACCGATCAGCACCATCGATCCGATCAACAGATACTGGTCACGTACCACCAGGAACGACGCGAACCCTGCCGCGCCGCACAGCAGCCCGAGGATATGCGCGTCGCGGCGACCGATCCGCGCCGCCAGCGCCGGCATCACGAACGCCCACAGCGTCGCCACGCCGTTATACACCGCGAACAGCACGCCGACCCAGTTCGCGCCCTCGTTATACGCGGCACTCGTCGTGTCGGTCGTGCCGAACACGTGCTGCGTGACAATCGGCGTGGTGTAGATCCACATTATGAACAGCGCGGACCAGGTGAAGAACTGGACGAGTGCTAACTGCTTCATTGTTTGCGGCATGGTGCCAAGATCGCCGACGATCTGGCTGAGAACGTTGGACTCCCTGCCCGACCGCACGAGCGCCGCGCTGACCAGCAACGCCGCGCCGAACGCGATCAGCCCGCCGCCGAGCAGGTAGACCGGCTTGTCGAGCCCGAACCGCGCCACCGCGGCGATGACGATGGCTCCGAGCGCGATCCAGACCGGCGCGAGCCTGGCGTTCGACCGTACGACCGTGTCGCCCCGTGCAACCTCACCCTCGTCCTCGAACGCCGCCATCTCCGCCGGCGAATATTCGCTGGTCGTCAGCACGGTCCACAGCACCGCGAAGAACAGGGCTAATGCACCGATGTAGAAGCCGTATTGCACCGAGGGCGGGATACCGCCCGCGGGCGCGGTGTTCGCAACCTGGAACACGTCCGTGAGGATGATCGGCGCCAGGCTGCCGATCACCGCGCCAGCACCGATGAACCCGGTCTGGAACGCGAAGCCCGCGGTCCGCTGACGGCTGCCGAGCATGTCGCCGACGAACGCGCGAAACGGCTCCATCGCGACGTTCAGCGATCCGTCCAGCATCCAGAGCAGCACCGCCGCGACCCACAGTACGGGCGCATTCGGCATCGCCAGCAGCGCGATCGTGGCCAGCATCGCACCGGCGAGGAAATACGGCCGCCGGCGCCCGAGCTTGCCCCAGGTCCCGTCGCTGTAATGCCCGATCACCGGCTGCACGAGGAGCCCGGTCAACGGCGCGGCGATCCACAGGAACGCGAGATCGTCGACGCTCGTCCCCAGCGACTGGAAGATCCGGCTCACGTTCGCATTCTGGAGCGCGAACCCGATCTGGATTCCGAAGAACCCGAACGAGATGTTCCACAGCCCCCAGAACCCCTGACGCGGCTTTTCCCTACCCGAAATCGGCATTCCAAGGCTCGGCATTCAGTGTCCTTCGCCCGACGATCGCCGGATCACGAGTTGGGTCGGCAGCACCATGCTTTCGGCCGGCCGGTTGCCGATCCGCGCGAGCAGCGTCTCGACCAGCCGGCGTCCGGCGAGGCCGGTATCCTGCGCCACGGTCGTGAGTGGTGGATTGGCGAGGCTGGCGGCAGGGATGTCGTCGAACCCGACGATGGCGACGTCGTACGGCACGTTCAGCCCCGCCCCCGCCAGCACGCGCATCGCCGCCAGCGCGATCAGGTCGCTGGCCGCGACGATCGCATCGAACTGCACGCCGCGCTGGAGCAGTTCACGCGCGGCCCGCGTCCCGTCCTCCTCGGTCGAGATCGCCTCGACCTGCAAACGCGGATCGACCGTCAGGCCGTGTTCGCCGAGTGCCGCGACATAGCCGCGATACCGGTCGTGAAACTCGGGATAATGATCGGTCGCGCTGCCGAGGAACGCGATTCGCCGCCGGCCGCGCTCGATCAGATGCAGCGCCGCCGCCGTGCCGCCCGCGACATTGTCGCAACCGATCGTGATCCCCGGCTGGCCCGGCTGGACCGAGCCCCAGCGTACGAAATGCGTGCCCTGCGCGACCAGCAGTTCGAGCCGCGCGCGATAGTCGGCATAATCGCCATAGCCGAGCAGGATCAGCCCGTCGGCGCGGTGGCTGTCCTCGTAATCGGTGTGCCAGTCGCCGGACAATTGCTGGAACGACACGAGCAGATCGTAGCCATGCGATGCGCACGCCGCCATCATCGCGCCGAGCATGCCGAGGAAGAACGGATTGACCATCGTCTCGTCGGGGGTCGGATCGCGGAACAGCAGCAGCGCCAGCGTCTTGGTGGTGCCGTTGCGCAGGTTCGAGGCACTGCGATCGACGGTATAGTTCAGTTGCTTGGCGATCGCCTCGATCCGCTGCCGGGTGGCCGCGTTGACCGTCGGGCTGCCGCGCAGCGCACGCGACACCGTCGGCTGCGACACGCCCGCAAGCTGGGCGATGTCGAACGAGGTCGGTTTGCCCGCTGGTTTGCCCATAGGTCTGGCGGCGGTCACGTGAACGGCATCCTCGATCAGCCCGTTCGATCGGCGGGCACTACCCGCCCGACACAGCGCAGAACGCCTCCGCCGTCAATCGGTTAGGCGCGGCGAACTGTGTCCCGCACGCAACAGGTCCGGAGCGGCCGGTTTGAATACGTATGTAGCTTGCTTCCCTTTGCGCGGCGCGAATTCCAATGACGGTCTTGTTACATACCCGAGGCGCGAAAGACGCCTAACGGGACCCCAGGGGAGGATTACCATGACGGTTCGCATTCGTGCGTCGGCAACTGCCGCACGCGCCATCCTGAAGCTTTCGGCAAGCGGCGCGACGCTCGGTGCGGCGATGCTGCTCGCCGGCACGCCTGCCTATGCGCAGGACGTGAATGCCGGCACCAAGGTGCCCGATCCCGCCGGCAGCTCGTCGACCGCCGGCAACCCCAACGAGTCCGGCAGCGCACCCGAGCGCCGCGCCGCCAACGCCGCCGTCACCGGCGACCTGACGCCCGCGCAGAACGAAGCGGTCGCACAGTCCGCAGCAGCTACGGTCCAGGACGCCGGCGGCACGCCCGAAGAGGCGGCCATCGTCGTAACCGGCTTCCGTCGCAGCCTGGAGAACGCGGTCGCCGAGAAGAAGTCGCGCGACCAGGTGGTCGAGTCGATCTCGGCCGAGGACATCGGCAAGCTGCCCGACGCATCGATCGCCGAGTCGATCGCCCGCCTGCCCGGCCTCACCTCGCAGCGCGTCAACGGCCGCTCGAACAGCATCTCGATCCGCGGCTTCTCGCCCGACTTCTCGACCACGCTGCTGAACGGTCGCGAGCAGACCTCGACCGGTGACAACCGTGCGGTAGAATACGACCAGTATCCCGCCGAAATCATCAACCCGGTGCTGGTCTACAAGACCGCCAACGCCTCGCTGATCGGCCAGGGCCTGTCGGGCACGGTCGACCTGCGCACCATCCGCCCGATCGAATACGGCAAGCGCGTCATCTCGGTCGGCGGCCGCGGCACCTATGCCGATATCGGCAAGCTCAACGCCGGATCTAAGGACAAGGGCTACCGCGTCACCGGCACCTACGTGGACCAGTTCTTCAACGACACGCTCGGCGTCGCGCTGTCGGCCTCGTATCTCGACGAGCCATACCAGATCCAGGAATTCAACGCCTGGGGCTATGCCGGCGCTGGCACCGCGGCCGTCCCCGCGATCATCGGCGGCTCGAAGTCGTACGTCACCTCGACCAACCTGAAGCGCCTCGGCCTTCAAGGCACGGTCGAGTGGAAGCCGATTCCCGAGGTCACCGCGACGCTCGACGGGTTCTTCTCCGACTTCAACGACGACCAGATCAAGCGCGGCATCGAGCTTCCGCTCGGCTTCGGCGCGGCGACCACCATTCCGACCGCGACGACGATCACCAACGGCCTGGTCACCAACGGCTCGTTCCGCGGCGTCGAGGGCGTCGTCCGCAACGACAGCTTCGAGCGCAAGGCCAAGCTCTATTCGTTCGGCTATAACGGCAAGTACGAAGGCACCGACGGCTGGAACGCGATGGTCGACGTCAGCATGTCGCGCACCACCCGCGACGAGACCGTGCTCGAGACCTATTCGGGCACCGGTTACGGCCAGGGCGTCGGCGCGCAGGACACGATCGGCTTCACGTCGGGCGATACCGGCACCTTCTTCAGCCCGACGCTGAACTATTCGGATCCGGGCCTGATCAAGCTCACCGATCCGCTCGGCTGGGGCGGCGCGAACGTGCAGGCGGGCTATTATAACGATCGTCACGTCGTCGACGATCTGAAGCAGTACCGTGTCGAGATCGAGCGCGAACTCGACAGCCCGATCTCCAGCGTCCGCTTCGGGATGAACTATACCGATCGCAACAAGTCGCTGACGCCGAACGAGGCGCTGGTGCAGCTTGCCAACGGTGCGCTCTCGCAGACGCTGCCGAGCCAGTATCAGCTGACGCCGACCAACCTGTCCTATCTCGGCCTCGGGCCGATCCTCAGCTACGATCCGACCGCGCTGCTCGCCGGCGGCGTGTACCGTCTCGTATCGAACAACAACAATCTGGACGTGGTGGCCAAGGGCTATTCGATCCAGGAACGGATCATGACGTCGTACCTGCAGGCGAACATCAAGCAGGAGATCGGCTCGGCCGAGCTGACCGGCAATGCCGGCGTGCAGGGCGTCTTCACCAACCAGAAATCGTCGGGCAACGTCGTCGCCAATGGCGGCCTGGTCCCGGTGACGCGCGGTGCCGACTATATCGACTTCCTGCCGAGCGTGAACCTTGCGCTGCGCTTCTCGAACGACATCGTCATCCGTGCAGCGGCAGCGCGGCAGATGCAGCGTCCGCGGCTCGACGACATGCGCGTCGCGCTCGCTTACGGCTATGACACCGCGCAGGGCATCCTGAGTGGCAGCGGCGGCAACCCATATCTCCGCCCGATCCGTTCGAACTCGTACGACGTCACGGTCGAGAAGTATTTCGGCAACCGCGGGTATCTGGCGGCGCAGGGCTTCTACAAGCAACTCAAGAGCTTCGTTTACAGCTTTGCCGATACCAACTTCAGCTACGCGGGCTATCCGCTGCCGGCGAACGCGCCCGCCACGACCTCGACGATCGGCACCGCGACCGTCCCGATCAACGGCGAAGGCGGCAATATCTACGGCGTCGAGCTGGCCGGCACGCTGCCGATCGGCGAGATCGTCTCCGCGCTCGACGGTTTCGGCCTGACCGGTGGCGGATCATACACCAAGACCGAGATCGTCCCGACTCCGGGCGGTCGCGCAGAGGATATCCCGGGCTATTCGCGCTGGGTCGCCAACGGCACCGCCTATTTCGAGAAATGGGGTTTCTCGGCACGCGGCAGCCTTCGCTACCGGTCGACTTTCGTCGGCGAGCTGTCAGGCTTCGGTGCGAACCTGGTCCGTCGTCGTGCGGCGGGCGAGATGATCATCGATGGCCAGCTCGGCTACGACATCTCGACCGGCATGCTGAAGGGCGTCTCGCTCTACGTACAGGGCCAGAACCTGACCAACGAGCCGTTCACGACGATCAACGGCACGCGCAGCGACCAGATCATCGATTATCAGAAGTATGGCCGCCGCTTCCTCGCCGGCGCGACCTTCAAGTTCTGATGCCTACGTGCCGCGCGCTTAGGTGCGCGGCACGCTTTTCGGGGGCCCTGTGTTGGAGCCTCTGCCGGGCCGGATGCCCCTACCGACAAAGGATCCCGCATGATCAAGACGCTGATCCTTTCCGCGTTGCTCGGCGCCACCGCGCTGCCCGCCGTCGCCCAGACATCGCCGACCGACTACCGCGCGCGCCTGCCACAGGACGAGGTGATCTACTTCGTCCTGCCCGACCGGTTCGAGAATGCCGATCCGAGCAACGATCGTGGCGGGATCGCCGGCGACCGGCTCAGGACCGGCTATGACCCGACCGCGAAGGGCTTCTATCACGGCGGCGACCTCAAAGGGCTGACCAAGCGGCTCGACTACATCCAGCATCTCGGCGCGACCGCGATCTGGCTCGGGCCGATCTTCAAGAATAAGGCGGTGCAAGGGTCGCCGGGCCACGAATCCGCCGGCTATCACGGATATTGGATCACCGACTTCACGCAGGTCGACCCGCATCTCGGCACCAACGCCGACATGACCGCCTTCGTCGATGCTGCCCACAAGCGCGGGATGAAGGTGTATATGGACATCATCATCAACCACACTGCCGACGTGATCCAGTACCGCGAATGTGGGATCGGCATGCCCTGCCCATACCGTGATCGCGCCACGTATCCGTACCAGCGCAAGGGCGGCGTTGGCGGCAAGGCGATCAATGGCGGGTTCGTCGGTGACGGCGTCCAGACCGCGGCGAACTTCGCCAAGCTGACCGACACGACCTATGCGTACACGCCGTACGTCCCCGCCGCCGAGCGCAATGTGAAGGTGCCGGCGTGGCTCAACGACCCGATCTATTACCACAATCGCGGCGACACCAAGTTCATGAACGAGAGCTCGACGATGGGCGATTTCTCGGGCCTCGACGATGTGATGACCGAGAACCCCCGCGTCGTCAGCGGCATGATCGACATCTTCGGATCGTGGATCGACCGGTTCAAGGTCGACGGCTTCCGGATCGATACCGCGCGTCACGTGAACCCCGAATTCTGGGCGCAATTCGTCCCCGCGATGCTGACGCGGGCGCAGGCGAACGGTATTCCGAACTTCCACATCTTCGGCGAAGTCTCCGATCACGAGGTCCGCCCCGCCGTGCTTGCGCAGCACACGATCGTCGACAAGCTGCCCGCGGTGCTCGATTTCGCGTTCCGCCAGGCGGTGGTCGAGACCGTTGCGGGAACGCGCGGGACCGACGCGTTCGAGGCGTTGCTCGACGGCGACGTGCTGTACGCTAAGGGCGCCGACACCGCGGCGATCCTGCCGACCTTCACCGGCAACCACGACGACGGCCGCTTTGCGACGTTCGTGCGGAAGGCGTTTCCACAGGCGACCGACGACGAGGTGCTCAAGCGCGTATTGTTGTCGAACGCGATGCTGCTGACGCTCCGCGGCGTGCCGACGATCTACTCGGGCGACGAACAGGGTTTCGTCAGCGACGGGAACGACCAGGACGCGCGCGAGGACATGTTCGCCTCCAAGGTGGCGATCTACAACGACAACCGCCTGCTCGGCACGACCAAGACCACCGCGACCGAGAGCTTTGGTGAAACCAACCCGCTGTTCCGCGAGATCGCCGACCTTTCGAAGGTCCGCATCACGCATCCCGCCCTCACCCGCGGCCGCACGCTGATCCGCAGCCGCAGCGAAACGCCCGGCCTGCTCGCCGTCTCGCGCTTCGATCCGACCACCGGCGCGGAAATCCTGCTGGCGTTCAACACCTCCGCCAAGCCGCTCACCCAGGCGGTGCAGGTCGAGACCGGCTCGTCCCGCTTCGCCACGCTTGCCGGCAAATGCGCGCCCCGCGCCGCCGCCCCCGGCAGTGTCATGATAACCCTGCCCGCGTTCGGCTATGCCGTCTGCGCCGCGGAGACCCGTTAATGCCTGACACTGCCTTGCTGCCCGTTGCCGCCGATCACCGACCCCAGGACCGCCCGTGGTGGAAAGGCGCGACGATCTACCAGATCTATCCACGCAGTTTCGCGGACTCGAACGACGACGGGATCGGCGACCTGCCCGGCATCACTCGCCATCTCGACTATGTCGCGAGCCTCGGCGTCGATGCGGTGTGGCTGTCGCCGTTCTTCACATCGCCGATGAAGGACTTCGGCTATGACGTTGCAAACTACCGCGATGTCGACCCGATCTTCGGCACGCTCGCCGACTTCGACGCGCTGATCGCCCGCGCCCATGCGCTGGGCCTGAAGATCATCATCGACCAGGTTTACAGCCATACCTCGGACGAGCACCCGTGGTTCGTCGAGAGCCGGTCGTCGCGCACCAATCCCAAGGCGAACTGGTATGTCTGGGCCGACGCCAAGCCCGATGGCAGCCCACCGTCGAACTGGCAGTCGGTGTTCGGTGGTCCCGCCTGGACCTGGGACGCGCGGCGCCGGCAATATTACCTGCACAATTTCCTGAAGGAACAGCCGCAGCTCCACGTCCATGACGCCGACGTGCAGGACGAGATCGTCGACACGGCCAAGTTCTGGCTCGATCGTGGCGTCGACGGCTTCCGCCTCGATGCGATCAACTTCACGATGCACGATCCGGCGCTCACCGATAACCCGCCCGCGAGCGACAACAGCCTGAAGACGCGACCGTTCGACTACCAGGCGCACGTCCACAACCAGAGCCATCCGGATATCCCGGAGTTCCTCGAACGGCTGCGACGGCTGATCGACGGATACGGCGACCGCTTCACCGTGGCCGAGGTCGGCGGTGCGGACAGCGACCGCGAGATGAAGCTGTTCACGCGCGGCAACACCCGGCTCAACAGCGCTTATGGCTTCGACTTCCTCTACGCCTCCGCGCTCGATCCGAAGACTGTGGCGGATGCGATCCTGTTGTGGCCCGCGGACGCCGATCTCGGCTGGCCGAGCTGGGCGTTCGAGAACCACGACGCGCCGCGCGCGGTCTCGCGGTGGGTCGATGGCGGCCATCATCCGGAGGTGCGCGACGCGTTCGCGCGGATGAAGATGCTGCTGCTCGTCTGCCTGCGCGGCAACATCTTCCTGTATTATGGCGAGGAACTCGGTCTGACCCAGGTCGAGGTGCCGTTCGACCTGCTCCAGGATCCGGAAGCGATCGCCAACTGGCCGCTGACGCTGTCGCGCGACGGGGCGCGGACGCCGATGCCGTGGATCGCCGACGCCCGGAACGCCGGCTTCTCGAACGCGACGCCGTGGTTGCCCGTAGGCGGTGATCATGCGGCGCTGGCAGTCGATCGGCAGGAAGGCGATCCGGACTCGCTGCTCCAGTTCACCCGCCGCCTGCTTGCGTTGCGCAAGGCGAGCCCTGCGCTGGCGATCGGCGACCTGACTCTGGTCGAGGTCTCGTCCTCCATGCTCGCCTTCGAACGCCATGCCGATGGCGAGACGATGCTGTGCGTGTTCAACATGGGCGCCGATCCCACCGAATGGCGCCCCGCCCAGCCCGAGCGCTGGCGCGTGCGCGATGTCGTCAACGCCATCGATACCCACCACGCCGGGGGCTGGACCCTCGGCGCCTATGCGGCACTCGTCGCCGAAAGGATCGCCTGACCATGAAGACCCTTCTGCTGCTCTCCGCCGCGCTGATCGCCGCTCCCGCCTTCGCGCAGGATGCAGTCCCCGCACCGACATCCAACGAGACGATCAAGCCGCAGCCCGCCTCCGCCATCCCGAGCGTCAGTGCGACCTCGCCCGACGGCGGCATCATCGTCACCGTCGCGACCGATGGCGAGGGCAAGGCGACGTACAGCATCACCCGCAAGGGCGAACTGATCGTCAGCCCCTCACGCCTCGGCTTCCTGTTCACCGACGCGCCCAAGTTCGACCGTCACCTGAAGATCGAAAGCGTGACCCGCAACAAGGCGGATTCGACCTGGACGCAGCCCTGGGGCGAATGGACGTCGATCCGTGACAATCACACCGAGATGCGCGTCCGCCTGGTCGAGACCGACCGGCTGAAGCGCGCGATCGACGTCGTCTTCCGCCTGCAGGACGACGGCGTCGGCTTCCGCTACGAATTCCCCGAACAGCCCAATTTCAAGACGATCAACATCGCCGAGGAACTGACGCAATTCGCCTTCGCCGAGGACGCCACCGCATGGTGGAAGCCCGCGTTCGAATGGAACCGGGAGGAGTATCTCTACAACCGCACGCCGCTGACCGGCGTCGGCACCGCCGCCACCCCGATCACGTTGAAGCTCACCAGCGGCACGCACGTCGCGCTGCACGAGGCGGCGCTGACCGACTATGCCGGGATGAACGTCGCCAAGGTGGAGGGCAACACGCTGAAGGCGGTGCTTACGCCGGGTGCCGGCTCGCCGAAGGTCACGCGGACCGGTCCGTTCGCGACGCCGTGGCGCACGCTTATCATTTCGAACGACGCACCAGGGCTCTACATGAGCCACCTCGAACTGAACCTCAACGAGCCCAACAAGCTTGGCGACGTCAGCTGGGTGAAGCCCGGCAAGTTCGTCGGCGTGTGGTGGAACATGATCACCGGCAAGTGGAGCTGGGCGACCGGACCGCAGCACGGCGCCACCACCGCGCATGTGAAGAGCTACATCGACTTCGCCAGCGCCAACAAGATTCCGGGCGTGCTGGTCGAGGGCTGGAACGTCGGCTGGGACGGCGACTGGTTCGGCGACGGTACCGCGATGCAGTTCGATACGCCGACGCCGGACTTCGACGCGAACGTGCTCGCCAAATACGCGAAGGCGAAGGGCGTCTACCTTATCGGCCACAACGAGACCGGCGGCTCGGCGAGCCATTACGACAGCCAGCTCGACCGGTCGTTCGGCTATGCGCGCGATCACGGCATCCCGGCGGTCAAGACTGGGTACGTCACCGATGCAGGCCAGATCGAGCGCGTCGATCCCGACGGCACCGCCAAGCGCGAATGGCATGAAGGCCAGTGGATGGTGAACCACTATACGCGGGTCGTCACCACGGCAGCGAAGTACAAGGTCGCGATCGACAGCCACGAGCCGGTCAAGGACACCGGCCTGCGCCGCACCTATCCCAACTGGATCGCGCGCGAAGGCTCGCGCGGCATGGAATATAACAGCTGGGCCGGCAAGAACCCGCCCGACCATGAGGCCAACCTCGCCTTCACGCGTATGCTCGAAGGGCCGATGGACTTCACGCCGGGCGTGCTCAGCCTCAAGGGGTCGGACAACAGCGACATCCTGTCGACGATCGCCAAGCAGCTCGCGCTCTACGTCGTGCTCTACTCGCCGGTCGTGATGGCGGCGGATACGCCCGAGAACTATGCGAAGTATCCGGCGGCGTTCCAGTTCATCAAGGACGTGCCGACCGACTGGTCCGACACCCGCGTCCTGAACGGCGAAGTCGGCGACTACGTCACCTTCGCGCGCAAGGACCGGAAGTCGAACGATTGGTACCTCGGCAGCGTCACCGACGAGAATCAGCGGACGCTGACGGTGACGCTCGACTTCCTCGATGCGGGCAAGAGCTACACCGCGCAGATCTATCGCGACGGTCCGGGCGCCGACTACAAGACCGATGCGCGGCATTCGATCACGATCGAGACGAAGACCGTCCGCAAAGGCGACACGCTGACGCTGCCGCTCGCGCCGGGTGGCGGCGAGGCGATCCGGCTTAAGGCTCGGTAAAATGGTACCCCGTCGTCCCGGCTCGAGTCCCGGACGACGGGGCCGCGATCAGCGGCGCGCGGGCATCAGCGGACCACCGATCTCGGTGGCGGCGATGAAGGCGGGACGCGCGCGCAGGCGATCGAGATACGCGGCAACATCAGGGTGCTCCTTCAGCAGCCCGGCGCTCTCCGCGATCGCGAGCATGTAGCACATCTGGATATCGGCCAGCGTCAGTTGCTCGCCCATCAGATACGGACCGTCGCCGACGCCCGCGCCGATATAGTCGAGCGTCTTGGTCACTTCGGGGCCGGTGAACTTGGCGAGACCGTCGGGGAGCCCGCCCATCCGCTTGCCGAGCGACGTCATCATGATCGGCAGCGATGCCGAGCTTTCGACATATTGCAGCCACTCGTCGTGGATCGCCGCGGCATCGGTGTCGACCGGCGGCGAGAACCGGCGGTCGCCATAGCGCTCGTCGATGTACGACAGGATCGGTGCGCTCTCCGCAAGGGTCAGTGCGTCGTCGACGAGGATAGGCGCCTTGCCGAGCGGGTGGATCGCCTTGAGTGCGGGCGGCGCGCGAAAATTCTCGTCGCGCTCGTATTTCACCAGGTCGTACTCGATGCCGAGTTCTTCGAGCAGCCACAACACGCGGATCGAGCGCGAGTAGTTCAGGTGGTGGAGCGTTAACATAAGCGTCCTTCGTCAGGGAATGTGCTGCACTGCGGAACGGCTGGGTGGCGTCGAAGGTTTCGTCGAGCGTGGCTCCGGAATTCTCCGGCAACGGAGAGACGTATGACGAAGCTGACCTGCGATGTGGCGATCATCGGCGCGGGCACCGCCGGCCTTGCCGCCGAACGGAGCGCACGTCGCAACGGTGCGAAGACGCTGCTGATCGACGAGGGCTTTGGCGGCACGACCTGTGCGAGCGTGGGATGCATGCCCTCCAAGCTGTTGATCGCGGCCGGGAATGCGATGCACGCTGTCGAGCAGGCCTCGGTGTTCGGGGTCGCGGCGTCGGGCAAGGTCGACAGCGTTGCCGTAATGGCGCGTGTGCGGAAAGAGCGCGATGCGTTTGTCGCAGGGGTCGAGGAGTCGATCGACACATTGCCCGACGACGTGAAGATCGAGGCCCGTGCGACATTCGCGGGTGCGACGATCCTCTCGTTGAGCGACGGGCGTGAAGTCCACGCCAAGTCGGTGGTGATCGCCACGGGATCGAGCCCCGCGATCCCCGAGATGTTCGACACGGTGCGCGATCGCGTGCTCACCAACGAGAGCATCTTCGAATTGCAGGACCTGCCGGGCTCGATCGGTGTCATCGGTGCGGGTGCGCTCGGGCTCGAACTGGCGCAGGCGATGGCGCGGCTCGGGGTCGAGACGATGGTGTTCGATACCGGCGAGACGATCGGCGGCCTGAAGGACCGCCATGTCGCCGAGGCGTATCACGCGATCCTGTCGCGCGAGATGCCGATCCTGCTTGGTGTCGAGCTCGAGGTCGAGCCCGATGGCGACGGGGTTGCGCTGTCCTGGACCGGGTCGGCGTCGGGAACTAAGCGCTTCGACTATCTGCTCGTCGCGGCCGGGCGCCCGCCGCGGATCAAGGGCATCGGGCTGGAGACGACCGGTCTCGCGCTCGATGAGCATGGCATGCCGGACTATGACCGCGAGACGATGCAGTGCGGCAGCGCGCCGATCTTCATCGCCGGCGATGCGGATCACGATCGCGCGGTGCTGCACGAGGCGTCGGCCGAAGGGACGATCGCCGGGCGGAATGCTGCGAGCTATCCCGAGGTCACGCCGGGCAAGCGTTCGGTGCCGTTCGCAATCACCTTCACACACCCCAACGTCGCGGTGATCGGCGAGATCGCGAAGGACGATGATGCGGGCAGCGTGATCGGCACAGCGTCGTATGACGACCAGGGCCGGGCGAAGGTCGAGGCGTGCAACGCCGGGCTGGTGCGGTTCTACGCGGATCGTCGTGACGGGCGGCTGACCGGCGCGACGATGGCGGGGCCTGCGGTCGAGCATAGCGCGCACCTGATCGCCTGGGCGATCCAGAGCGGCTGGACCGCGACCGAGGTGCTGGACCTACCCTTCTATCACCCGACGTTCGAGGAGGGGATGAAGGGCGCGCTTCGCTCGATCTGTAGCGAGGTGCATGCGCCGACCCCGCCGGATCGCGACGATGGGTTTACGCCTGGGACTTGAGGCGCCGAAAAAAAGATACCACCCCGGCGAAGGCCGGGGCCCAATTGGAAAGTTGGCTGTAACGAACCACTGCCCGCTATTACGAACGTCACCCAATTGGGCCCCGGCCTTCGCCGGGGTAGTGCAGTTAGGGGGAACGCGTGGAAAGTTCCGCTTACCGGGGTCGCACTACTCCTCCAGATCCAAATACGCGACGACGTCGTTTTCCGTCGCCAGGTACAGCCCCGCCTGGACGTCCTCCTCTTGTTGCGCGGCGATTGCCAACGCCTCACCCAGCGGCCCATAGAACAGCGTGGTCGCCGCCCCGCCCTCGCCGCTGTCGTCGAGATGATACAAGCGAACCGATACGCTCGAAGAAATCGTCCGCATTACAATACCCTACCCAAAGCTTCATGACCGAGAATTCACGGAACAAAACGCGAAGCAGCGCAACTTTGCCGCGCTTCGCTTGTTATGCCAACAGATACAGGGGTTTATATGCATCAGGATGAAGGTTTTCCGGTGTCGCGCCGTGGCGTGATCGCCGGCGGTGTCGCGTCGGCCACGTTGGCGGCGGCACCTGCCGCGCAGGCTCAGGCGCAGGCCCAGGGTACCGCGCAGTCGGCCCCGCCGACCATGCCGGTCACGCTCAAGGTCAATGGCCGCACCACCAAGCTCAACGTCGATACGCGCACCACGTTGCTGGACGCGCTGCGCGAAAATCTGAAGCTGACTGGCACCAAGAAGGGCTGCGACCACGGCCAGTGCGGCGCGTGCACGGTCATCGTCGAGGGTCGCCGGATCAACAGCTGCCTCACGCTCGCGGTCATGCACGAAGGCGAGGAGATCACGACGATCGAAGGCCTCGGCACGCCCCAGAAGCTGCACGCGATGCAGGCGGCGTTCGTCAAGCATGACGGCTATCAGTGCGGCTATTGCACCCCCGGTCAGATCTGCTCGGCGGTTGCGACGCTCGGCGAGATCAAGGCCGGCATCCCCAGCCATGTCACCGGCGACATCGCCGCGCAGCCGACGGTGTCGACCGCCGAACTGCGCGAGCGGATGAGCGGCAACCTGTGCCGCTGCGGTGCCTATTCCAACATCATCGACGCGATCCACGACGTCTCGGGCACGGAGCGCACCGCATGAAGGCCTTTACCTATGAGCGCGCCACGTCGGCAAAGGAGGCCGCGAGCGCCGCGGTCCGCGTGCCGGGCGCAAAGTTCATCGCCGGCGGCACCAACCTGCTCGACCTGATGAAGCTGCAGATCGAGACGCCGCAGCATCTGATCGACGTCAACGGCCTGGGCCTCGACAAGATCGCGCCGACGTCGGACGGTGGCCTGCGCGTCGGCGCGCTGGTCCGCAACACCGACCTTGCCGCCGATGCGCGCGTGCGGAAGGATTACGGCGTGCTCAGCCGAGCGCTGGTGTCTGGCGCCTCGGGCCAGTTGCGCAACAAGGCGACGACCGCGGGCAATCTGCTCCAGCGGACGCGCTGCCCGTATTTCTACGACACCACCAAACCCTGCAACAAGCGACAGGCCGGCAGCGGCTGCGCGGCGATCGGCGGGTTCAATCGCAACCTGGCCGTGCTGGGGACTAGTGAGGCCTGCATCGCGACGCACCCGAGCGACATGGCGGTCGCCATGCGCGTACTCGACGCGACCGTCGAGACCGTGAACGCAGCCGGTGAGACGCGCGCGATCCCGATCGCCGACTTCCACCGGCTCCCCGGCACCACGCCGCAGATCGAGACGTCGCTCGCACCGGGCGAACTGATCACCGCGGTGACGCTGCCCAAGCCGATCGGCGGCACGCACATCTACCAGAAGGTGCGCGACCGCGCGTCCTACGCCTTTGCCGTGGTTTCGGTCGCGGCGATCATCCAGCCCGACGGTCGCGGCCGGCTGGCGTTCGGTGGTCTTGCGCACAAGCCCTGGCGCGTCGAATCCGCCGAGGCGCAGATGCCCAACGGCGCCAAGGCGACCGCAGCGGCGGTCCTCGCCGGCGCCCGCACCACCTCACAGAACGCGTACAAGCTGCCCTTGGTCGAACGCACCATCGGCGCCGTGTTCGAAGACGCGAAGGCCTGATCGCCATGAAGTTCGATACCCCCGCAACCGCCAATCCTACCGACCGCATGAAGGTGCTCGGCCAGCCGCTCGACCGGATCGATGGCAAGCTGAAGACCACCGGCACCGCGCATTATGCGTATGAGCGCAGCGATGCGGCTCCCAACGCCGCTTATGGCTGGATCGTCGGCGCGGCGATAGCCAAGGGCCGGATCGAGAGCATCGACATGGCCGACGCGAAGGCCGCGCCGGGCGTGCTCGCCGTCGTCACCTATGAGAATGCCGGCAAGCTCGGCAAGGCGAAGAACCACACCGCGCGTATGCTCGCCGGCCCCGACGTGCAGCATTACGACCAGGCCGTCGCCGTCGTCGTCGCCGAGACGTTCGAACAGGCGCGCGCGGCGGCCAAGCTGCTCCGCGTTACCTATGCGCGGGCGAGCGGCAATTTCGATCTCGCCGCATCGCAAGGCTCGGCGACCAAGCCGAAGAGTGGCACGCCCGACACCGCAGTCGGCGACTTCGCCGGCGCGTTTGCCAAGGCGGCGGTCAAGGTCGATGAGCGGTATACGACACCAGACCAGAGCCACTCGATGCTGGAACCGCACGCGACCACGGCCGCATGGAAGGACGGCAAGCTGACGCTGTGGACCTCGAACCAGATGCTCAATTGGGCGGTCGGCGACATGAGCGAGACGTTGCTGATCCCCAAGGACACTATCCATGTGATGTCGCCCTATGTCGGCGGTGGCTTCGGGTCGAAGCTCTGGATTCGCAGCGATGCGGTGATGGCGGCGCTCGGTTCGCGCGCGATCGGCGGGCGCCCGGTCAAGCTCGCGCTCGCGCGGCCGCAGGTGATGAACAACACCACGCATCGCCCGGCGACGATCCAGCGCCTCCGCATCGGCGCGCAGAAGGACGGCAAGATCACCGCGATCGCGCATGAGAGCTGGTCGGGCGATCTCGCCGGCGGTGGCCCGGAGACAGCACCGAACGCGACCCGCCTTCTCTATGCCGGCGCCAACCGGATGACCGCGACGCGGCTCGCCGTGCTCGATCTGCCCGAGGGCAACGCGATGCGGGCACCGGGCGAGGCCGTCGGCCTGCTCGCGCTCGAGGCGGCAATGGACGAGCTGGCCGAGAAGCTGAAGATGGACCCGGTCCAACTGCGGATCATCAACGACACGCAGGTCGACCCGGAAAAGCCGTCGCGTCAGTTCTCGCAGCGCGATCTGGTCGGCTGTCTGAAGACCGGTGCCGAACGCTTCGGCTGGGACAAGCGGAACCCCGTCCCCGGCCAGGTTCGCGACGGTCGCTGGATGATCGGCATGGGCATGGCGTCGGCGTTCCGCGACAACGTCACCATGAAGTCGGGCGCACGCGTCGGGATCGACAAGAAGGGCGTCGTGACGGTCGCCACCGACATGACCGATATCGGCACCGGCAGCTACACGATCATCGCGCAGACCGCCGCCGAGATGATGGGCGTGCCCGTCGACAAGGTCATCGTCCTGCTCGGCGACAGCAGCTTTCCCGAATCCTCGGGGTCGGGTGGCCAGTGGGGCGGCAACAGCTCGACCGCAGGCGTCTATGCGGCGTGCATGGCGCTGCGCGATGCGGTCGCCCGCAAGCTCGGGTTCAACTCGGCCGACGTCGTGTTCGAGGACGGCAAGGTGAAGTCGGGCAACCGCAGCGTCGCGCTGTCGGAAGCGGCGGGCGACGCGGGGCTGTCCGCCGAGGACTCGATCGAGTTTGGCGACCTGACCAAGACTTACGCACAGGCAACGTTCGGCGCGCACTTCGTCGAGGTCGCGGTCGATTCGGCCACCGGCGAGATCCGCGTCCGTCGCATGAGCGGTGCGTTCGCTGCTGGCCGTATCCTCAACCCGAAATCGGCGCGCAGCCAGATTATCGGTGCGATGACGATGGGCGTCGGCGCGGCGTTGATGGAGGACGCGGTTGTCGACAAGCGCTTCGGCTATTTCGTCAACCACGACATCGCCGAATACCATGTCCCGGCGCATGCCGACGTGCCGCACCAGGAAGTGTTCTTCATGGACGAGCTCGACACGAAGTCGTCGCCGATGAAGGCCAAGGGTGTCGGCGAGCTCGGCATGTGCGGCGTCGGCGCGGCGATCGCCAACGCCGTCTACAACGCCTGCGGGGTGCGAATCCGCGAATACCCGCTGACGCTCGACAAGGTCATCGGCAAGATGGCCTGATACCCAGCCCTCCACCATGCCGCATCATCGGTCGGGGTGGAGGGCAAAACCGGCTCTGGCGCGGGCGAATAGGTTGCGCTAGAAAAC
Organism: Sphingomonas sp. 4RDLI-65; assembly: GCF_049472435.1. Classification (NCBI taxonomy): domain Bacteria; kingdom Pseudomonadati; phylum Pseudomonadota; class Alphaproteobacteria; order Sphingomonadales; family Sphingomonadaceae; genus Sphingomonas; species Sphingomonas sp. 4RDLI-65. The sequence goes on from NZ_JBCEBT010000003.1 coordinate 538,743, forward strand.
CCACATGACCGTACCCGCTATTCTAAAAAACCTGCGACTGCCCGTCATCGGCTCGCCCCTGTTCATCATCTCGGGCCCGGAGCTGGTGATCGCGCAGTGCAAGGCAGGCATCGTCGGCTCGTTCCCCGCACTCAACGCGCGGCCTCAGGCGATGCTCGACGAGTGGCTGCACCGGATCACCGAGGAACTCAGCGCGCATAACCGCGCGCATCCCGATCGGCCGGCGGCACCGTTCGCGGTCAACCAGATCGTTCACAAGTCGAACGACCGGCTGGAGAGCGACCTCGCCACCTGCGCCAAATGGCAAGTGCCGATCGTCATCACCTCGCTCGGCGCGCGCGAAGACCTCAACACCGCAGTGCACGGCTGGGGTGGAATCACGCTGCACGACGTGATCGACGACCGGTTCGCGCGCAAGGCGATCGAGAAAGGCGCCGACGGCCTGATCGCGGTAGCTGCCGGTGCCGGTGGTCATGCCGGGCGCCTGTCGCCGTTCGCGATCGTCCAGGAAATCCGCCAGTGGTTCGACGGCCCGCTCGCGTTGTCGGGCTCGATCGCGACCGGTGACGCGGTGCTGGCGGCGCAGGCGATGGGCGCGGACTTCGGCTATATCGGCTCGCCGTTCATTGCCACCACCGAGGCGAATGCGGATCAGGCGTACAAGGACGGCATCGTCGCGGGAAAGGCGTCGGACATCGTCTATTCGAACCTGTTTACCGGCGTGCACGGCAATTACCTCCGCGCGTCGATCGTCGCGGCGGGCATGGATCCGGATGCGTTGCCCGAGGGCGACCTGAAGACGATGGACTTCGGGGGCGGCAATGGCTCGAAGCCCAAGGCCTGGCGCGACATCTGGGGTTCGGGCCAGGGCATCGGCGCGGTGACCGAAGTCGAGAGCGTTGCCGATCGTGTCGATCGCTTGGAACGCGAATATCGCGCAGCGCGCGTTCGGCTCGCCCTTTAGGCCGGTGCAGGCGTGCACGCAGCACGCCTGCACCGGTGATCAGCCGACCTCTTCGACCTGATCGAGATAATCGGCATAGCCTTCCGCTTCCATGTCCGCGCGTGGCACGAAGCGGAGCGACGCGGAATTGATGCAGTAGCGCAAGCCGCCCCGGTCACGCGGGCCATCGGGGAAAACGTGCCCGAGATGGCTGTCGCCGGCCGCCGAGCGCACTTCGATCCGCGCCATGCCGTGGCTGTGGTCGTGCAGTTCGGCGACGTTGGCGGGCTCGATCGGCTTGGTGAAGCTCGGCCAGCCGCAATGCGAGTCGAACTTGTCGGCGGACGCGAACAGCGGCTCGCCCGAGACGATGTCGACATAGATGCCGGCCGCCTTGGTATTGAGATATTCGCCCGTGCCCGGCCGCTCGGTGCCGCTTTGCTGGGTAACGTGGAACTGCTCGGGCGTGAGCTTGGCGATCGCTTCGTCGGTCTTTGTGTACGCGGTCATGCAATCCTCTGGGGCGGTCTAGCGCCGGTTGGCCGGTCGAGGCTGAGCCATCGGCCGGCGGGTTGACCCCAGATATATAGTGCGTCCCATCGTGCACCAAAGAGGCGCGGCTTCACACTTCCTTGTTCTCCCGCGAAGGCGGGAGCCCAGACTGGGCTCCCGCC